>NZ_CANMIR010000003.1 GCF_947498015.1 uncultured Neptuniibacter sp. | reverse complement strand
TGGAATTGGTAGACACGCCAGATTTAGGTTCTGGTGCAGCAATGTGTGAGAGTTCGAGTCTCTCCGTCCGCACCATTCGTCGAGAATAACCTCGTAAGATATCTCCCATATTATATCTCTGCTTTTTGCGTACAAACTTCCAGATCGTGCCTGATTCAAACCTAGTGCGTGTTTGTGCTCTGGGCGGTGCGGTCCATTTCGATCTTATATTGATGAATTTTTTAAAACATCTGCTTTATTTTGCTCCCTGAACTTGACTAATCAGGCTGGTTGCCGGAAAATTTCGCGCTTTGATTTTGCTCGGAATTGCCGGGTAACTGTGCAGATTAAGCGGCGTCCTCATCATCGCCGGTCTGTTGAAGATTATTGATTCAAGCATTTTATTTGTGAGGCATTACATGCAAGTTTCCGTTGAAACGACTTCTGGCCTAGAGCGACTGATGACGGTTTCCGTACCAGCAGAGCGCATCGATCAGGATGTAAACAAGCGCATCCAGCAGACTGCACGTACAGTACGTATCGATGGTTTCCGTCCAGGTAAAGTACCCGTTAAAGTAGTTAAGCAGCGCTACGGTAAAGGTATTCGTGAAGAGGTTTTAGGTCAGGTAGTTCAGGAAACTTTCTACCAGGCTTTGCAGCAGGAAGAGATCAACCCTGCAGGCACTCCTGCAATCGAATTCACTAAAGATTCTGAAGGTGAAAACCTGGAATACACTGCGAAATTTGAAGTGTACCCAGTGGTAGAACTGGCAGATTACTCTGCAGTTGAGCTTGAAAAGAAAAATGCTGAAGTGAAAGAGGAAGATCTTGATCAGATGATCGAGACTCTGCGCAAACAACAGGCTGATTGGGCTGATGTTGAGCGTGAAGCTGCTGATAATGATCGTGTTCGTATCGATTTTGAAGGTTTCATCGATGGTGAAGCGTTTGATGGCGGTAAAGGTGAAGGCATGGATCTGGTGCTGGGCTCTAACACAATGATTCCAGGTTTTGAATCTGGTCTGGTTGGAGCTAAAGCCGGTGCTGAGGTTGAGCTGAATGTTACTTTCCCTGAAGATTACCAGGCAGAAAACCTGAAAGGTAAAGATGCGGTATTCAAAGTTAAGGTGAACACTGTTTCTGAGCAGGTTTCTGCTGAACTGAACGAAGAGTTCTTTGAGAAGTTTGGTCTGGAAGAGAAAACTGAAGAAGCTTTCCGCGCTGAAGTACGTAAAAACATGGAGCGTGAACTTAAGCAGGCACTTAAGATGAAGCTCAAAGACAAGGTGTTCTCTGAGCTGCTTGAAGTGAATCCAATTGAAGTTCCTGCTGCACTGATCGATGGTGAAATTGACAACCTGCGTCGTCAGGCGGTAATGCAGTTTGCTGGTCCAGATTCAGATATGGATCCAAACACACTTCCAAAAGAGATGTTCACTGATCAGGCTGACCGTCGTGTGAAGATCGGTCTGTTGATGCAGGAAGTGATCAAAGTAAACGAGCTGGAAGCTGATGAAGATCGTGTACGCAGCACTCTGGAAGAGATGGCTGAAACGTACCAGGATCCACAGCAGGTTATTGACTGGTACATGGGCAACGAAGAGATGCTGAACCAGATTAAAGGTCTGGTTCTGGAAGAGCAGGTTGTTGATCTGTTGCTTTCTTCTGCCAAAGTTACTGAAGTTGAAGTTAGCTATGAAGATGCAATCAAGCCTGAAGCTGCACCAGTAGCTGAAGAGGAAGAAGCTGCCGCTGAATAAGCGCTGTTTCATACCTGATTAAATCTGACGAAACGACAGTTAGCTAATGCTGGCTGTCGTTTTTTCTTTTAAAAGCTTCGATCTCGAGGGTAGATAACCCTCTAGCGCTTGCTTGGCACCGCCAACATAGTATGATCGAATGCTCGAGTTAAAATTTCCGTTTTAAGGAGTGATGCATGGCGGATTTTGGTAAAGGTGGCTCAGATATTCTGAGTAGTCTGGTACCTATGGTAGTTGAGCAGTCAGCACGTGGTGAGCGGGCTTACGATATTTACTCCCGTCTGTTAAAAGAGCGTGTGATCTTTCTGGTAGGTCCAGTTGAAGATCATATGGCAAATTTGGTTGTAGCCCAGCTATTGTTCTTGGAAGCGGAAAACCCTGATAAAGATATCCACCTGTATATTAATTCTCCAGGTGGGTCTGTCACTGCAGGTATGTCTATCTATGACACCATGCAGTTTATTAAACCTGATGTCAGCACCATGTGTCTGGGGCAGGCGGCTAGTATGGGCGCGTTTCTGCTGGCAGGTGGTGCGAAGGGTAAACGTTTTGCGTTGCCGAATTCACGCGTGATGATTCATCAGCCACTGGGCGGATATCAAGGGCAGGCGACAGATATTGAGATCCATACTAAAGAGATCCTCAGTATCCGTAATAAGCTAAACACCCTATTGTCAGAGCACACCGGGCAGGATCTGGAAACTATCTCGCGAGATACTGACCGTGATAATTTCATGGATCCATATGCCGCGAGAGATTACGGTTTGATCGACGAAGTGTTAGATCGTCGTAACGCTGAATAAGATAGAATTTGAATTGTTACTATAATCATAAGAGTCAGCCTTGTTACTCCAAAGTGGAGTTGAAAAGGCGCTTCTTGGTAGCAATATAGGGTATATGCCCTGAGTAGATATACGAGGAAGTCGAATGACCGACGAAATCAACGGAAAAGACGGTGATGACAGCGGCAAGTTGCTTTACTGCTCATTCTGCGGGAAAAGTCAGGATGAAGTACGTAAGCTGATCGCTGGGCCTTCAGTTTTTATCTGTGATGAATGTGTTGACCTGTGTAACGATATTATTCGTGAAGAGATTCAGGATGCTGAGCCTCAGGAGGAGGGTGATCACCTTCCTACACCATCTGAGTTGAGTGCTGCCCTTGATGAATATGTGATCGGGCAGGAGCGTGCGAAGAAGGTGCTCGCTGTAGCGGTATATAACCACTATAAGCGTCTGCGCTTCCAGAAAAACAGCAACTCTGAAGTCGAGTTGGGTAAAAGTAATATCCTGCTGATCGGTCCGACAGGTAGCGGTAAAACGCTGCTTGCTCAGACCCTTGCGCGCCTGCTTAATGTACCTTTTACTATCGCAGATGCTACAACCCTGACGGAAGCAGGGTATGTAGGCGAAGATGTCGAGAATATTATTCAGAAGCTGTTGCAGAAATGTGACTATGATGTTGAAAAAGCGCAGCTTGGCATCGTTTATATTGATGAGATAGATAAGATCTCTCGTAAGTCTGACAACCCTTCAATTACACGTGATGTATCGGGTGAAGGTGTTCAGCAGGCACTGCTAAAACTGATTGAAGGGACAGTCGCATCTGTACCTCCGCAGGGTGGACGTAAACACCCGCAGCAGGAGTTCCTGCAGGTTGATACCTCAAATATCCTGTTTATTTGTGGTGGTGCCTTTGCTGGACTCGAGCAGGTCATTCGTGATCGCTCTGAGAAGAGCTCAATAGGTTTCAGTGCTGTCGTTAAGAGTAAAGACGAAGAGAAGACTGTATCTGACAGTTTGCAGGAGATGGAAGCTGAGGATCTGGTTAAATACGGTCTGATTCCAGAGTTCGTTGGCCGATTACCAATGATTGCCACACTGGCTGAGCTGGATGAAGAAGCGCTAATTCAGATTCTTACTGAGCCCAAGAACAGCCTGACTAAGCAGTATAAGGCTCTGTTTGATATGGAAGGTGCAGAGGTTGATTTCCGTGAAACTGCCCTTCATGCAGTAGCGCAGAAGGCTCTGGAGCGTAAAACAGGTGCTCGTGGACTGCGTTCTATTATGGAAGCAACACTGTTAGATATTATGTATCAGTTACCCTCTATGGAGAATGTCAGCAAAGTAGTTATCGATGAAGGTGTGATCAATGGAGAGAATGATCCGATCCTGATTTACGAAAACACTGAACAGGCAAAAGCAGCTCCAGAAGACTGATTGCTGCAAAAGACTCTTTAATAAAAGGATAGCTCTGCTATCCTTTTTTTTTCTAACGTGAACTGACGGAAGTGGTGTTCAATGCTTAAAGATAATTTTTCTGCTTTTCATGAACTCAGTGGTGATCTTAAAGCTGAATATCATAGTAGCTTTAAAGAGGCGTTAGAGGAGCTTGAAGGCTGTTTTGAAACATTGAATTACAAATACCATGAAGATGTTGTTCATGAGATGTTTCGTGCGGTCCACACGGTTAAAGGAAACAGTCATCTGGTGTTCCTTGATGGGATTGCCGATGTGTGCCATCGGGTTGAGGATATAGTCTCTCAATACAGAAAAAATGAGTGTGATTACACGCCTCTAATGGGGGAGTTCATCACATTTGTTTTCACACGCTTAGAGCAACTGGTTGTTGGTGTGCTAAAAGGTGAGCACTACCAGAAAGCTGATATTGATGTGCTTGAAAAGGGTGTAACTCAGGTCTACGAGGCTACGCCTCAACAGAGAGATCAGGTTATTCAGGCAACCTTAGGGAGTTTTTCAGGCATTCTCTCTTCGGCTGTAAATGTTAGTGATAAAGTACTCGATAAACTGGAGCGGCAGCAGCGTATCAATGACTTCGATGGCTTGGAGTTTATGGCGCGGATTGCCGAGATTGTGCAGTCAAAGTCGATACAGTCCAAAGGGGATCAGCATAAGCTACTAGAGGTAGGTGTGAGGATCATTGCGCTGATTAACCAGGCAGTGGAGAGAGAGCAGTTCAAGGCAGCTTTTCATTTTCAAACCGTTGGCAGTAAATTTGTTGCATCTCCAGTGTTTGATATCACGCTGGAATCGCAGGCCTGGGAGAGGAAAAAGGCGCAGGAATTACTGGAGCTATCAGCAGGTTTTTTAAAGCTGGGTGGGGAGTGGCAGAGTGCTGCCATTATGATCGAGCAGAGCCAGGAGCGTTATGATGGCCGTGGCTTGCTAGGACTTAAGGCTACAGAGATCGATTGTGGGGGGATGTTACTTTCTCTCCTCAGGTTCTATCAGCAGCAATACCATAAACTACACAAGACCAATAGCGACAAAATCGCAGTCGCTAAAACGATCAGTCGTATCAATAGTGAAAGTGGTTATCGGTTCGATCCTATACAGGTGAGAGCACTGAGTAGTCTGGCTCATACCGATATTCTGAGTTTGGTATTGTAGATTTGGTGTAGCGGGAAAGAATACCAAGATTGGTATAGAAAGAGTTGCGCATGGGTGACCATGCGCAACAGCAGTGACGTCTGAAATTTTAGCGTCTAGGAAGCACGTTTTTTAGCTTTTCGTTCATCCCTACCAGGCACTTCTCTGTTGCATCCCAGTCGATGCAGGCATCAGTTACGGATACACCATATTCAAGATCTTCCAGCTTCTCTGGAATAGACTGATTTCCCCAGCCCAGATTACTTTCGATCATCAGACCTACAATCGACTTGTTGCCTTCCAGAATCTGATTGGCAGCGTTTTCAGCAACTAGTGGCTGAAGAGCGGGATCTTTGTTGGAGTTAGCGTGGCTGCAATCAATCATAATATTGTTTGCCAGTCCTGCTTTATCCAGTGCCTGTTCACACAGAGCTACGCTGACGGAGTCATAGTTTGGTTTGCCACCACCACCACGCAGAACCACATGACCGTACTGATTGCCTTTTGTATGCACAATGGAAACCTGACCTTCGGCGTTAATTCCCAGGAAGCGGTGAGGAGCACTTACGGATTTAAGTGCATTGGTTGCGACATCAAGGCCGCCATCTGTGCCGTTTTTAAAGCCAACAGCGCAGGAGAGTCCAGAGGACATTTCACGGTGAGTTTGGGACTCTGTAGTTCTAGCGCCAATTGCTGACCAGGAGATCAGATCTTGCATATACTGTGGTGAGATAGGGTCCAGAGCTTCTGTGGCCAGGGGTAGTCCCATCTCAGAAAGGTCGAGCAGCAGTTTACGTGAAATATGTAGGCCCTCTTCAATCTCAAATGAGTCATTTAAGTGAGGGTCGTTAATCAGTCCTTTCCATCCCACTGTGGTACGTGGCTTTTCAAAATATACGCGCATAACAAGGTATAGAGAGTCTTTTACCTTCTCCTGAAGTTCGACCAGTTTCTTACCATATTCCAGTGCCGCTTCTGTATCGTGAATAGAGCATGGGCCCACCACAACAAAAAGACGTGGATCTTTACGATCCAGAATATCGCGAACAACAGAGCGGCCCTGCATCACGGCAGCCGCTGCTTTCTCAGAAATTGGCATCTCAGCTTTCAGTGCATCTGGAGAAACCAGGACAGTGTTTGATTCTATGTTTAAATCTTCTACGCGTGTATCGGTCATTATTACTTATCCTGCATTCGGAAACCTGGCAGACGTTGTCAATTTCAGATTCTAAGCGCGGGTTTCCTAGGCTCTTTTTCAATGTGACGCCTGTTTTACCATAAAGCCATGATGGTTATAAGTGTGCAGAAGGGGTAATCTGCGCAAAATCATGGATTTAAAGTGCGATCGACTAAATCTTAATGTTTTATCGGTTCGTATCCATAAAATAAGGCGTGTTAAACTATAAAATTAAAAAAATGCTGCAGTGATAGAACTGTTAAACGGACAAACTGTCAACTGAGCGTCTGGAATTGATTTCATAGGAATGATTGTGCTCCCTAGCTGCAAATATCTGGCCCTGGTAAAGACCTTCTTGTTTGTGTTGATCTTATCGACACCTGTACAGGCTGGGCTTTTTGATAAAAATCCATTCTCCGAGGGTGGGCCTGTTGATGTAGAGACAGCCTTTGTTTTTGGTTATTTTCAGGAGGGTAATGAGCTAACGCTCTATTGGGATATACCCGATGATTATTATCTCTACCGTGACAGGATTGAGCTTAAAGAATCTGATTCAATAAAGATCGTAAACCGGGTAAATGCTCAGGCTGAGCAGAAAGATGACCCTCTTTTTGGGAAGGTCTGGGTCTACCACAATCGTGCAGAGGTGAAGTTTTCATTAAGCAGCGTATCAGCTGAAGATGCTTCGGGAACACTGCAGGTCACCTATCAGGGATGTTGGGAGGGAGGGATCTGTTATCCTCCTGTGACAAAAATGGTCAAGGTTTCAGGGATCACTGACCTGAAGCAATCTGACTTCAAGCGCACAGACGAGAGTGCATCAGTCGTAATATCTGATATTCAATCTACAGTGCGTTTGAGTGAGCAGGATCAGTTTGCTGCCATGCTCAAAAATGGAAATCTCTTCGTGACCTTAGGCGCATTCTTTATCGCCGGTTTGGCTCTCTCATTTACTCCCTGTGTTTTTCCGATGATTCCAATTCTTTCCAGCATTATTGCAGGGCAGGGGCGTCATGTAACGGCAGGAAAAGGCTTTTTCCTTTCATTGGTGTATGTATTATCGGTTTCGGTAACCTATACCCTGGCCGGTATCTTTGCCGGTTTGTTTGGCGAGAATTTACAAGCACTGTTTCAAAGTACTTGGATCATAGTAACGTTCAGCACAATTTTTGTTTTGCTCTCTCTTTCAATGTTCGGTTTCTATGAGTTACAGCTGCCAAACAGCCTGCAATCAAAGTTGAGCCAGCTGAGTAACAGTCAACAGGGAGGCACTATTACGGGTGTCGCAATCATGGGCTTTCTTTCTGCACTGATTGTTGGGCCTTGTATGGCGGCACCATTGGCTGGAGCGCTGATCTACATTGGACAAACAGGTGATCCCGTTCTGGGTGGGAGCGCTTTGTTCAGCATGAGTTTAGGAATGGGCGTGCCACTGCTACTTGTCGGTACTTCTGCCGGAAAACTGCTCCCTCATGCTGGGCTGTGGATGGATAAAGTTAAGGCCGTTTTTGGTGTTCTTCTGATTCTGCTTGCCATCTGGATGTTGGATCGGATTGTACCTACCATTGTCACTATGTGGCTAACCTCGATTGTACTCATCGTCTCCTCTGTTTATATGGGTGCCCTCTCCACAAATAAAAAAAATACTTCCGGGAAAACTCACTTAGCTAAAGGAATAGGCCTTGTGGTGCTGCTATATGGGGTGCTCTTGATGGTAGGAGCACTAGCAGGTGGTAATAGTATCCTCTACCCATTGAAAGGAATATCCGGTACGCAGGCCGCATCCTCCCAGCCCCTTCCATTTGTTAAAGTGACGACCCCTGATCAGCTTGAGGCTCAGCTGAAGGAGGCTGAGTTGGCTTCTAAACCGGTGATGCTGGATTTCTATGCTGATTGGTGCGTTTCCTGTATCGAGTTGGATCTGTTTACATTTTCTGATTCATCCGTTCAACAGGCGTTATCTCACTATCGAGTGATCAAAGTTGACGTGACTTCAAATGATGCTGAAGCGAAAGCGTTGAATAAGCGATACAGTTTAATCGGGCCTCCTGCTGTGATCTTCTATAATTCGTCGGGTGAGCTTCTGCCACATAAGACTTTAATAGGGGTTGTCGATCCTAAAGAGTTTGTTAATCATATAAGCGATATCTAAATTAGATCTGGCTTTGAATGTGTTGGCGTTGATAGCTGGATTAATTTGCAGTGAAAAAAATAATAAAGACTGTAATCGCCAGTGGAGGCAGTAATGATTTCTAACGAACATCTTTCTCGATCTTTTACAGCCCGATCCCTTGCACTGCTTCTAACTTCAGTAGTTTCTTTTGGAGTGTCTCATGCTCTGGCTGCTGACGCTGAAAATGGTAAGACGCTTTACCATGAAGTCGAGTTGGAGCGTACTATTCGGGGAATAGAGTACACGGATGCCAATTGTGAAACCTGCCATGCTCCTCAATTCTATTCCCGTGAAGATCGTAAGGTTACCTCTTATGCTAAATTGGAGGCCTTTATAGAGGGCTGCAACACGAATCTGGATGTCGGTTGGTTCCCTGATGAGGTGGCTGATGTCTCTGTGTATATGAACGAAGAGTTTTATCACTTCGAGGAATAGTCTTCGAACACTAAAAAAAGCCGCGCAATGCGGCTTTTTTTAGGCCTGTATTTTGCACTTCCCCGTTTTACATATTCGTATCAACCTGTGAGCCTTTTGTCGCGATGTTGCCAGAATGAACAGTTGAGTTGATCCAACTGATAAGTTCAATTGGGCTACTGGCTAATAACCACAGGGGCTGCAGCGCTTTATATGGGGGAGGTTATATTCAGTAGATATTCCATTTCATGCATAACACAGACAAAAAACAGTCTTTGCGATGGCTGCGCACCCTAACCGATTTGAGTTAGGTGGGTTTGATATTGCCTATCCGGTTTGAATAGCGGCAGTCAGCTTCCGCAATACTGACAATTCAGCTAGATCCTTCTTTTGTTTTGAAACAAGAGCAGGTGATCTGTTGCCTGAAAATTAGACCACCGCTCGTATCTAGACCTGCGGAAGGAATCAGTTTGGGCAATAAAAGGAGATTTAGGATGATCATAGAGACAAGTAGTATCTATATGAGTGCTGAGCATCAAAAGTCAGAATTTACTGAGGTTACAAAAAAACTTGATCTGGATGCGTTTAGTAACGGCTTTACCTCTCAACTTCAGTCGGCTAAGGGGCGGATGGGGCAAGCAAACATTGGCTTTATAAATGGCCTTTCTGCTGATGGACGTTCAGAGAGCCTGCAACCAGCCAGCAATTTTTCCTCAATTCTGGTCATGACCGATGAAGGCCTTCAGTTCAGGACGCGCGAGCGGGCCAATTCTTATAGTGATGAGCAGCAGGTGACCAAAGCAAAGTTATGGCAGGCCCTGCTCAATGCGATACAACCGGATAAAAAACCGGTGGTCACTAAAGATCAGATTCAGTTGCCCGAAGAATCTCCACAGATAACAGAAACAGGAAAGGGTGCAGCGGTTCAGCTATCACCCTTGACGATGGAGATGACATTCAAAATGAGCGAGTCTGTTGAGGAGTATGAGTGTTCAGAGTTTTCAAGCTGTGGAAAGGTGACAACTGCGGATGGACAGACGATTGAATTTGATCTCGACCTGAAAATGGAGCGTAGCTATGCTGCAAGTCGCAGCTATGAAGTTACCCAAGAGGTGGTTTTTACCGATCCACTGATTGTTAATTTTGATGGTCATCATGCTGATCTTTCAAATGAAAAATTTGAATTTGATCTGGATGCTGATGGCAATAAAGAGCTAATCAGTTACCTGCAGGGTAACAGTGCAATGTTGGCTCTTGATAAGAATAGCGATGGAACTATCAACAACGGTTCAGAACTGTTTGGTGCTCTTAGCGGCAATGGTTTTGCTGATTTGAGTGGCTACGATGATGATGGTAACAATTACATTGATGAGGCTGATACGATCTTCGACCAATTAAAAATTTGGACAAAAACAGCAGATGGAGAAAGCCTGGAATCTCTGCAAGATAGGGGAATAGGTGCTATCTATCTGGGTTCTACTGAAACCCCGTTTGATATTAAAGGAGAGGGTAATCAGGAAAATGGGCGTATACGTTCCAGTGGAGTCTATCTGACTGAAGATGGGCAGGTTGGTACGCTGCAACAGGTTGATATGGTTGTTTGATCTGAATCGTCAGTAACTTGTTGTATGAGTTACTGGCGATTTTTTCATCTGTTCAAGTACAATTGGCTTTTAACTGTATAAACCTGATATCGATGAGTAATGAGCCTACCGCCGCTTTGAGATCCAAACTTTTTATTCGAATGACACTCATCTTGACTACGGGCCTGCTTCTAATTGGTCTTGTCAGCCCGATGCTGACAATGAGTCAGTTTTACTTTTTTGAGAGTTCCTTTTCAGTGGTGGGTGGTGTCTGGAGCTTATTCCAAGATGGCCAAATTCTTCTCGCGTTGATCGTGGCGATCTTTAGTATTGTCCTTCCTCTGATAAAACTTTCGCTTCTATACCTCACTACACTGCAGGGAAGCTTTACAGGGCAGAAAAAGATATTGGTTCTCATGCATGATTACGGCCGTTGGGCGATGCTGGACGTCATGGTGGTTGCAGTCCTGATTGTAACCGTAAAACTGGGAGCTGTTGTGACCATCGATATTCACTGGGGGCTGTATGTTTTTGCCTCTGCAGTCGTATTGATCATGTTTCTAACTCATATTATCTCTAAAAATAAGCATGAATGAATTGCTGCCACTTTTAAGTGGGCTGTCAAAACGACGGAACTCTCATACGGTGTTCAATCCATATCGGGATGAGCAGCTGCTTAACAATCTCAGGGTGTATATAGAGCAGGTTCTTAAGCAGGAGAGCCCTCGAATTCTGTTGGTGGGTGAGGCGTATGGATTCAGAGGAGGGCGGTTGACCGGTATCCCTTTTTCCAGTGGTTGTTTGTATGATGACGTAGACCACCCATTTTTGGAATCTTTAAAGCCGTTGATATACCGATCAGCTAATGATCTTGTGGCTGAAAACACAGCTTCAATAGTATGGCGATACCTTCAAGATAAACCATTCGTTCCGCTGTTTTGGAACTCCTTTCCCTTTCATCCTCATCCATCCCGGGTGCAAAGGAAGAATAGGGCCCCGAACGTATCTGAGATTAAAGAGGGGATTGGTTATTTGAGGCTGCTATGTGATCTATATCAGCCCGATCTTATCGCGGGTTTAGGGCGAAAGGGGGCTGAAAGTATTCAGCGTGCTTTCCCGGAAAAGGAGATCATCTATATTCGCCACCCCTCCTATGGAGGCAAAAAAGAGTTTATCTCTGGGATGGATTCATTGTATCGCTTAGTTGGAAGCGGTTAACTTAAGCTTCTGTTTATTATCAATACGTTAATGTTACCCGCTTTAGTCATTGCAGGACGCAAATTTTTGGCATTGGAAGCCTGTCCATATAAGGAATTCCAATGCGAATATTGTTTGCGCTTATCACAATTAGCCTCTCCCTATCGGTAGGTGCAGAGCCTGTCGGATCATTCAGTAAGGCCAAGAGGCTGCTTAAAGAGATCTATTCAGATAACCAAACGACTTTTTATTGTGGCTGTAACTACACAAGGCAGGGTAAAAAGCTGACATCTGAATTTGAAACGTGCGGATATCAGTTCCGTAAAAATTTAAAGCGTGCTCAGAGAATAGAGTGGGAGCATGTCATGCCTGCCTGGGCTTTCGGGCATCAGCGCCAGTGCTGGCAGAACGGGGGCCGCAAAGCCTGCCGTAAAGATCGCGTTTTTGTGGATATGGAATCGGATCTCCACAATCTCGTACCGGCTCTGGGCGAAGTTAATGGGGATCGCTCCAATTACAGTTTTGCTATGCTCACTGGAGAGAAGAGAGCCTACGGACAGTGTGATGTGGAAGTGGACTTCAAGGCGCGGAAAATTGAGCCAAGGGCGGAGGTCAGGGGAGATATTGCCCGTATCTATTTTTATATGCGTGACCAGTACGGTATCAAGATCAGTAAAAAACAGAATCAGCTTTTTCAGGCCTGGAATAACATTGATCCTGTCGATCACTGGGAGATCGAACGTGACAGACGTATTCGCCAGATACAGGGGAATTCAAACCCTTACGTATCTGGTGGGTTAGAGGTCGTTCAATCAGATAATGCAGAAATAAATAACGTGCTTTTGGGGAAAATTAAGAGACTATTCATAACAGATTAATATTTATATAGTTATCTTGTGTCATCGTTGACACAGGGGAACGTAAATGAACATTGTTAATCTGATTTTAGCTATCTTATTGCCACCATTAGGGGCTTTTCTGCAGGTGGGCCTAACGAAACATTTCGTTATTAATTTAGTGCTTTGTCTGTTTGGCTGGTTACCAGGCATTATCCACGCTGTGTGGTTGGTCGCTACGAAGCAAAAAGGTTAGATTAGGAGGGCTACCGGCGAGTAGCCCTTTTTTTTGAATATTTGCCCGTGTTACTGCGGCCCTGGGCTCTTTTTATGCCAGGGCGAGTTCTTGGTTTTGGCAGATCAAACTCGGCTTCGATCAATCGACTCTCGCCTGGTAATAAATCGGCTACAGTCCATTCTCCAATAGCGTATCGAACCAGTCTGAGGGTAGGAAATCCAACTGCTGCTGTCATGCGTCGCACCTGACGGTTTTTCCCCTCTGTGATTTTGAGTTCGATCCAGCTTGTCGGAATCTCTCTTCTTTCACGTATGGGCGGGGTGCGTTCCCACAGGGCGGGTTCGTCTATACGGCGTGCTTTAGCTGGACGTGTCACTCCATCTTTTAAATCTACACCCTCACGGAGCCTGTTAATAGCTTCCTCTGTTATTGCTCCTTCAACTTGAGCCCAATAGGTTTTCTCCATCTTGAATTTCGGACTGGCGAGATAATTTTGGAGCGGACCATTGTCGGTCAAAATTAATAAACCTTCTGAATCGTAATCAAGCCTACCTGCAGCATAGAAGTTAGGCTGTTGAATAAAATCAGCAAGCGTTCGCTTAGTATCTTGGCTTGTAAACTGCGTAAGTACTTGAAAGGGCTTGTTAAAAAGTAGGAGCTGAGGCATGTGTAGGTACTTGATCTTAGAGTGGATGAGCGAGCAGAGAGCTTGTCCTGATCTATACTGACTCAATACATTTAGCCAATGATAACACTCTCAGTGATAGGTAAACATGGAGTCGCAGATGGGATATCAAAAGATTGTTGTACCTAAAGGTGAAAAAATTACGGTTAACTCAGATTTTTCACTTAATGTGCCCGATCACCCGATTATTCCCTATATAGAGGGGGATGGTATCGGAATTGATGTGACACCACCGATGATCAAAGTGGTAGACGAGGCTGTTAACAAGGCCTACGGGCCAAGCCGGAAAATTTCATGGATGGAAGTATATGCAGGTGAAAAAGCCACTTCTATATATGAGCAGGACACATGGCTGCCAGAAGAAACGTTAAAGGCATTCAAAGAGTTCGTTGTTGGTATTAAAGGGCCGTTAACGACCCCGGTCGGCGGGGGGATCCGTTCACTTAATGTTGCCTTACGACAGGAACTGGATCTGTACGTATGTCAGCGTCCGGTACGGTGGTTTAAAGGGGTGCCAAGCCCTGTCGTAAATCCAGATGAAGTAGATATGGTGATCTATCGGGAAAACTCTGAAGATATCTATGCCGGTATTGAGTGGAAGGCGGGTTCAGCAGAGGCGGAGAAAGTGATCCAATTTCTCAAAGAGGAGATGGGAGTCAATAAAATAAGATTTGATCAGATGTGCGGTATCGGTGTGAAACCGGTATCAGAGGAAGGGACCAAACGGTTAGTCCGAAAAGCGTTACAGTACTGTGTCGATAATGACAGGGCGTCGCTGACGTTGGTACACAAAGGCAATATCATGAAGTTCACAGAAGGGGCTTTTAAAGATTGGGGCTACGAGTTGGCTCAGAGTGAGTTTGGGGCTAAACCCTTAAATGGCGTGCCGTGGATGAGCTTCAATAATCCATTAACCGGGAACGAGATTGTAGTGAAAGATGTGATCGCAGACGCAATGTTGCAACAGATTTTACTGAGGCCTGCAGAATATGATGTTGTAGCGACACTCAATCTAAATGGAGACTATCTTTCAGATGCACTGGCAGCTGAGGTGGGAGGAATAGGAATTGCCCCAGGGGCTAATCTCTCGGACAGTGTCGCTATTTTTGAGGCCACTCATGGCACGGCACCTAAATACGCCGGGCAAGATAAGGTAAACCCCGGTTCACTCATTTTGTCTGCAGAGATGATGTTACGCCACATGGGGTGGATTGAAGCAGCAGATCTGGTAATCAAGGGGATGGATGGGGCTATTGTTTCAAAGACAGTGACCTATGATTTTGAACGGCTTATGAGCGGCGCGACGCTTCTCTCATCCTCGGAATTTGGTGATGCCGTTATCGAAAATATGTAGCTTTGGTCGAAAAAAAACCAGCAATTGCTGGTTTTTTTTCGATTTAAGAACTGTGGTAAGCGTTTTATTATTGAGTTTCTAATGGTTTGATTTGAACCGCATGAGTCCCTTTGGGACCCGGTTGAGTCTCGAATTCCACCTTTTGGCCTGCTTTAAGGCTTTTATACCCATCTACGTCAATCGCAGAATAATGAGCAAAGAGGTCTTCTTCATGTTCGTCCGATAGGATAAATCCATACCCTTTCGAATTGTTAAACCACTTTACTTTCCCTGTCTGCATAAGTAACTCCCCTATCCAATACAGCATTTGGATTACTAACCTGAACGTACAGCCTTTAACTGCTAAAATAGTCACTAAAGGCGGTTCCTTTTTAATTGCAGGTACTACAGGGGGTTCGCCTATCCTGCTATTCTGATTATAGCACCCCACGTCTAGGGCGTGACAGGTGTTCAATCACTGTTCAATGGTTAATTGTAGTGCAAATTTTAAAAGAATTATTAATGTGTATGGTTTTTGAACAAAAAATCCCTCAAATGTCTAATGAGGATAATCATGACGACTATGAGGCAGATCATGAAGTTGTAACTCAGGAGGCAAAACCACAAGTAAAGAAGCCACCTATGTACCGTGTAGTCTTGTTGAATGATGACTACACGCCTATGGATTTTGTGGTGGCCGTGCTGATGATGTTTTTCAGTATGGATCAGGAAAAAGCGACACAGGTGATGTTGTCAGTCCATACTCAGGGTAAAGGCGTTTGTGGAATATTTACCCGTGATGTCGCTGAAACTAAAGCGGCTATAGTGAATCAATATGCTAGAGACAATAGCCATCCGTTGCTATGTGAAGTCGAGAAAGTCTGAAGAGGAAGCGTTATGTTGAACCGAGAACTCGAAGACACGCTCAGTGCAGCATTCCAGAGTGCCAAGGAAAAACGACATGAGTTTATTACTGTCGAACATCTCCTGCTTGCGCTGCTGGATAATCATGAAGCCCGAGAAGTTTTGTCTGCCTGTGGGGCAAACTTTGATGGCATTCGTAAAAACCTTGCAGATTTTATTACTGAGACAACGCCACTGCTATCGGATACTTTGCCGGATCTGGATACCCAGCCGACGTTGGGATTCCAGCGTGTTCTGCAGCGTGCGGTTTTCCACGTCCAGTCCTCTGGTAAAAATGAGGTGACAGGTGCCAATGTGCTGGTTGCGATCTTTAGTGAACAGGAGAGCCAGGCTGTCTACATTTTGCAACAACACGGTATCGAGAGAATTGATACGGTGAATTTTATCTCTCATGGTATTTCAAAAATGCCTGAGAGTGATCATGAGCACACTGAAACGCCGCTTGAGAATGAGACCACCGAAGAAAAAGACGACAGTCCTCTGGTGAAGTATGCGGTTAATCTTAACGCTGAGGCTGAGAAAGGCCGGATTGATCCGCTGGTGGGCCGTGACTCCGAAGTGGAACGAGTGGTGCAAATTCTATCTCGTCGCCGGAAAAACAACCCGCTGCTGGTTGGTGAGGCTGGTGTCGGTAAAACTGCCATCGCGGAAGGTTTAGCAAAGCTGATTCTTGAAGGGGCGGTTCCTGACATTATTAAAGAATCGGTGGTTTATTCGCTAGATCTGGGTGCGTTATTGGCCGGTACCAAATATCGCGGTGATTTTGAGAAGCGTCTGAAAGGGCTGCTCAATGAGATTAAGAAAAAAGATCATGCGATCCTTTTCATCGATGAGATCCACACCATTATTGGAGCAGGTGCAGCGTCAGGGGGGTCGATGGATGCGTCAAACCTGCTCAAGCCTTTACTCAGTTCTGGTCAGATCCGCTGTATAGGCTCGACGACATTTCAGGAGTTTCGCGGGATTTTTGAGAAAGACCGTGCTCTTGCCAGACGTTTCCAGAAAATCGATGTGCTTGAACCTAGTGTGGATGACACCTTCCTGATTCTCAAAGGTTTGAAGCAGCGGTTTGAAGAGCATCATGAGTTGAGTTACAAAGAGGAAGCCCTTAAAGCAGCGGCTGAACTGGCAGGTCGTTATATCAATGACAAGCATATGCCCGATAAGGCGATCGATGTCATAGATGAAGCGGGTGCATACCAACGGTTGCTGCCAGAAGAGCTACGCAAAACTGAGATCGGGGTTGAAGATATCGAGGCGATTGTCGCCAAAATTGCCCGTATACCTCCTAAGAGTATTTCTGCGTCAGATAAAAATCAGCTGGCTAAACTGGACTCTAACCTGAAAATGGTCGTGCTGGGGCAGGATGAAGCGATTGATACACTCTCTTCAGCGATCAAACTCTCACGTGCTGGCCTGAAGGAGCCAAATAAACCGGTCGGTTGTTTCCTCTTTGCAGGTCCAACGGGTGTAGGTAAAACTGAGGTTACCCAGCAACTTGCTCGTATTATGGGTATTGAGCTGGTGCGCTTCGATATGTCTGAATATATGGAGCGCCATACAGTATCTCGCCTGATCGGTGCACCTCCGGGGTATGTGGGTTATGACCAGGGAGGCTTGCTTACCGAAGCGATTACTAAATCGCCGCACTCTGTGCTGCTGCTCGATGAGATTGAGAAAGCGCACCCAGAAGTATTTAACCTTCTGCTTCAGGTGATGGACAACGGTATGCTAACAGACAACAACGGTCGCAAAGCGGACTTCCGCAATGTGATTCTGGTGATGACAACCAATGCCGGCGCAGAAGATATGAGTCGTGCTTCGATCGGATTCACTAAACAGGATCATGCGACTGATGGAATGGCGGCGATTCGGAAGATGTTTACACCTGAGTTTCGTAACCGTCTGGATGGCATTATCCAGTTCAGGTCGCTGACTACCGATATTATCAAAGGGGTCGTGGATAAGTTCTTTGTAGAGTTGCAGGTACAGCTGGAAGATAAACGGGTTGTGCTGCATCTGGATGACGCTGCCAGAACCTGGTTTGCAGAGAAAGGCTACGATGCTCAGATGGGTGCACGGCCGATGCAGCGTTTGATTCAGGAGAAATTGAAGAAGCCACTTGCTGAGATGATTCTCTTTGGTGAATTAGCCGATGAGGGTGGTGAGGTTGCGATCAGTGTGGATGAGGCAGGGGAGTTGATCGTTGAGGCGATGAGTTGTGTCTGAGTCCTGAGATCCAGACAACAAAAAGGCAGCCATTTGGCTGCCTCTTTTTTAAATTCTTGCCTGTGTATACAGGGAAGAAAGCAATGATTAACGCGCGCGATAAACGATGCGACCCTTGCTCAGATCGTAAGGAGTCAGTTCAACTTTAACTTTATCGCCTGTCAGGATGCGGATGTAGTTTTTGCGCATCTTACCTGAGATGTGTGCTGTAACAACATGGCCGTTTTCCAGCTCAACACGAAACATAGTGTTCGGGAGCGTATCAACCACGGTGCCTTCCATTTCAATGCTATCTTCTTTAGCCATTAATTCTCTACCTTGTTGAGGGTCTCCAGAGATCTGGACCTAATAATTGCGCGGTATTGTGCCTTAAAATCACATCTTTATCAAAGATAAATAGATGAAATGGGCGAATCTTAAGAGTTTTAAGGTTGGTTCAGTGATTAGCGCGGTGTGATATTCACCCACTGCCCGTCAAGCAGTAATTCAAAGGGGGTAAATGAGGTTTTATAGCTCATTTTTCGGCACTCTTTTACCCAGTAACCCAGATAGAGGTAGTTAAGATAGTGATCAGCGCAATACTGCAACTGCCAGAGAATGCAGTAGGTGCCTAAACTGCGTTTTGGCAGGGAGGGGTCATAGAATGTATAGATCGCAGACATGCCTTGCTGGAGCATGTCGACCACACTCACAGCGACAAGATTATTTGCCGGGTCTCGGAACTCATAAAAAAAGGTATTGTCATCACTTTCAACGAGAAAAGAGTTGAACTGTTCCAAATTGGGTGGGTACATATCACCATCCTTGTGCCGCTCGTTGATATAGCGTGAGTAGAGGGTGTAGTACTCCTCGGTAAATTTAGCCGGTGAGCAAGAGACAGTTAGATCGTTGTTTTTATTGAAAATCCGACGATGGCTTTTCTTCATTTTGAAAACAGCAAGGGGGATGCGAACTGAGATGCAGGCATTGCAGTTATCGCAGTGGGGACGGTAGATATGCTTGCCACTTCTTCGAAAACCAAGATCAGACAGCTGGCTGTATGTACCCTTATCAATTTCCGCGTGGGGATCTACAAACAGGGTCTTGGCCGTCTTGCCATCAAGATAGCTGCAGTCGTGCTCAGGAGTTGCATAGAAGTGAAGCGTTCTGAGGTTAGTCACACGCAGACCTCACTACGATCTCTGTATCAAATGTCCAGATGTGGTTTACAGGGGTGTCGAGGTGTTTATGCAGATGCTGCTTGAACTCGGCCCTCTGAATCTCGGTGGCCCCTAGTGAAAAAAGATGATTGTTGCTCACCTGACAATCAATTAAAGCATAGTCCCATTTTTTCAACTGTTCGACCAAGTGGATGAATGCGATCTTTGAAGCGTCTTTAGAGCGGCTAAACATTGATTCCCCAAAAAACAGTTTTCCCATGGCAATGCCATACAGCCCCCCGACCAGCTTATCTTCAATATAGACTTCCACGGAGTGAGCAATGCCATGTTGATGAAGTAGAGCATAGGAAGATTTAATCTCATCGGTGATCCAGGTGCCATCTGCATCTCTCCGAGGCGCAGCGCAAGCATCAACTACGGCAGAAAAATTACGATCAAAACAAACACTATAATCTTTTTTATTCAATCGCTTACGCATACTTCTTGAGATGTGTAATTGATCGGGAAATAGCACGCAACGTGGATCGGGGCTCCACCATAGAATTGGTTCTCCCGGGCTGTACCAGGGGAAGATGCCTTGGCGGTAAGCTTGCACTAAACGTTCTTCAGACAGGGTGCCGCCAGCTGCCAGTAACCCGTTGGGGTCAGATAATGCCAGCTCTACAGGAGGAAAAGGATCTGATGCGGTGTGTAACCAGGGGATCATAAACTAGCGGAACGGTTATGAACCGTTCCGCCCATCGATCTATTTTTTCAGGTTATCAAGGAAGCGCTCAGCATCCAGCGCAGCCATACAACCAAAACCTGCTGAGGTAATTGCCTGACGATAGATATGGTCGCACACGTCGCCCGCTGCATACACACCTTCGACACTGGTTTGAGTGGCATTTCCTTCAAGACCTGATTTGATGGTCAGGTAGCCATCTTTCATATCTAGTTGGTCTTGGAAAATGTCAGTATTTGGTTTATGACCAATAGCAATGAAAACACCGGCAACATCCAGTTGCTGCTCTTCACCACTTTCAGTTCCTTTCAGGCGTAGGCCGGTTACACCTGAATCGTCACCCAGCACCTCTTCAAGAGTATGGTTCCAGATGATATTGATATTTCCGTTCTCGGCACGTTCCAGGATCTTATCCTGTAAGATCTTTTCGGAGCGAAGGGAATCACGGCGATGAATCAACGTAACCTCTTCGGCAATATTAGAAAGATATAGCGCTTCTTCAACAGCGGTGTTACCCCCGCCAACAACAGCAACTTTTTGGCCACGGTAGAAGAAACCATCGCAAGTAGCACAAGCCGATACGCCTTTGCCTGCAAATGTTTCTTCAGAGGGTAGACCCAGATATTGTGCAGATGCACCCGTTGCAATGATCAGCGCATCGCAGGTGTATTCACCCATGTCGCCTTTGAGGCGGAAAGGGCGGTTTTGAAGGTCTGTTTCGTTAATATGATCAAAGATGATCTGAGTATCGAAACGCTCTGCGTGCTGCTGCATCCGCTGCATTAGTTCAGGACCCTGAACGCCATCAACATCACCAGGCCAGTTATCAACTTCTGTTGTGGTGGTTAACTGACCACCCGCTTGCATACCGGTAATGACAACAGGGTTTAAGTTAGCGCGTGCAGCATAAACGGCAGCGGTATAGCCAGCTGGTCCGCTACCCAGGATGATTAGCTCGTGATGTTGTACTTCGCTCATGGTAATAAAACTAAGTCCGTTAAGAAAAATCGATTATAAGAAGATGGGGGAGGAGCCCAAAAATTCAACCCAGGTTACATATTGGAGAGTAAAAACTATCCCAATCTTTTGTCGAGGGCTGCATAGCCATCGAGTCACTGATGGGTGAACGAGGAATTCGTCGTTCACAAAATACACAGTGGTGATCGATAATTAATCAGCGCTCGCCGTCACCCAGGAGCTACAAAACAATTGGGTAACTATGAATCATAAACTTGAGCGCTTCAACCATTAGACTCGCATTAAATTATGTTATTGTAGCTCACTGATTTTGTTCAAAGTGATGGAGCTTCACCCTTGAGCGCGACCGATAACGGACAACGTTTAAGTTTTACTGAATTGCTCGCGAGAATTAGTCGCGAATCCAGCCTGATTATCATCATTGCTGCCAGTATCTTTTTATTAATTTCTCTATTGGGGTTTGATCCAAAGGATTCGGGTTGGTCCCACCTTGGCTACCAGCCTGAGATCAGTAATTTTACTGGTCCGGCTGGAGCATGGTTGGCAGACCTGTTTATCTCCGGTTTAGGTCTGAGTTCTTTCCTTGTCCCTTTTCTACTGGTCTATCCTGCTGTGCGTTTTATGTTGATGAAAGAGCGTAGTGTGATGGATACCGTGCCATTCTTTATTCTGCGCACTACGGGTTGCCTGTTGATGCTTTCATCATTCAGCGCATTGTGCGCGACACATATATCAAACAGTGGCCTGGAGTACCCTTTTACAGCGGGAGGTATTCTGGGAGAGGCGATCTCCGACTGGAGCGTATCCTGGTTAAGTCTGGTGGGTAGCTCCGTCATTCTATTTACAGTCCTCCTGTTCAGTGTAACCCTGCTATTGGAGATGGGGTGGTCTGCTATTCTTGAAAATCTCGGCGCCAAATTGGTCAGTAAAATCAAGCGCAAGGACACTGAGAACAGTGACAGCAATGAGGAACATGTAGAGGACGGGTTTGATCTCTCAGATGCCGCCCTGAATCGAGCCGAGGTGAAGCTCAATACCTCTTTAATTAAGGATGAGATCAATGAGCAGCAAGCACCACCTGTTGTTCGTGAGCGTATTGAACCCGTTTTTGAGCGTGCAGAGGTATATGCAGAGCCGGCTGCACAGGTATTGGCTCCGGTTGAGACCGATCAGCCAAATACCCGGGGACAGATTGAAGAAACAGAGCTTTCTGAACCTGACTTACCTCCATTTGAATTAGATTCAGAACCCGAAGCCAGAGTGGTGACTGAACCTGTTGTGGAAACAGAGGTTAAACCGCAAGTACGTATTGTTCCGTTATCTGAAACGCATAAGCCGATGCAGGATAATGAACTCGGTCTTGATGAGAAGCCTGCGGCTAAGCGCAAGCTAGCGCGGAAAATTCCTCCGCTGGACCTTCTCGATCCACCGGAATTAAATACTGATACCGGATATTCGCCTGATCAGCTGGAGCAGATGTCTCGACTGCTGGAAAGTAAACTGAAAGATTTTGGTGTCGTCGCTGAAGTGGTGGAGGTAAACCCTGGTCCGGTGATCACCCGCTTTGAGATTCAACCTGCTCCAGGGGTGAAGGCCAGTAAAATTACCAATCTCGCTAAAGATCTGGCCCGTTCAATGGCTGTCAGCAGCGTTCGAGTCGTTGAGGTGATTGCAGGTAAGTCGGTCGTGGGTATCGAAATTCCTAATGAGACCCGACTGACCGTACATTTGAGTGAAGTGTTGAGCTCAAAACCTTATCTATCTGCAGCGTCCAAAATTACTATCGGTTTGGGTAACGATATCGCGGGTAATCCGGTGGTTGCCAATTTAGCGAAAATGCCGCACCTATTGGTTGCTGGTACAACGGGTTCCGGTAAATCTGTTGGCGTTAATGCGATGCTCCTGTCGTTGTTGTTTAAGGCAACACCGGAAGAGGTCCGCTTGATCCTGGTTGATCCGAAGATGCTCGAACTCTCAATCTATGAGGGTGTGCCGCATCTCTTGACACCTGTTATCACCGATATGAAAGATGCTGCCTCCGGTCTGCGCTGGTGCGTGGGTGAGATGGAGCGTCGTTATCGTTTGATGGCGAAAATGGGTGTGCGAAATCTGGCTGGATTCAATGACAAGATAGAAGAGGCGCGCAAAAAGGGTGATCCACTCCGTGATCCGTTGTGGAACCCAGAGGAACATGGTGAACCATTCGGTACCTCTGCGCCTGAGTTAGAGACACTACCTTATATTGTGGTTGTTATTGATGAGTTTGCCGACATGATGATGATCGTTGGCAAAAAGGTTGAGGAGCTGATTGCACGTATTGCACAGAAGGCACGTGCGGCAGGTATCCATCTGATACTAGCAACCCAACGTCCATCTGTGGATGTCATTACTGGTTTGATTAAAGCCAATATCCCGACCCGGATCGCATTCCAGGTCTCTTCACGAATCGATTCGCGCACGATATTGGATCAATCAGGAGCTGAGCACCTGTTGGGGTGGGGGGATATGCTTTATCTGCCTGCGGGCACCAGCCTGCCAAACCGAGTGCATGGCGCATTTGTCAGCGATGATGAGGTTCATCGTGTTGTGGAAGCGTGGAAAAAACTGGGCCAGCCGGACTATATCACTGAAATAACCGAGGGAGATTCGGTTTCAGACGGGAATGGTTCAGGTTCGTTGTTCGATGATGAGCAGGACCCTCTCTATGATGAGGCGGTCGCATTTGTGTTGGAGACCCGTAAAGCGTCTATCTCTAGTGTGCAGCGTAAATTGAAGATCGGTTATAACCGGGCTGCACGCATGGTTGAGGCGATGGAAGCTGCGGGTGTTGTCAGCCCGGCGGGGAGTAATGGTCAGCGAGAGGTTCTCGCGCCTTCACCGCACGGCGAAATGTAAGTCATAGAACAAGGTTGTTATATGTTTTCAATTAATACGCTATCTCTGTCAGTAATACGCTTCGTTACATTTGCATGTTTAACGCTGCTATCGGCTCTCTCTTTCGCGGCTCCCATTGATGGTGCTCAAAAGTTAGGGGGGCTGCTTCAGGGTTATCAGAGTTTTTCAGCATCATTCGAGCAGGTAACCCTGTCGGAAAATGGCCGTAAAGCCCAAAAAACACAGGGTACGATTCTGTTGGCAAAGCCGAATCTGTTCAGGTGGGAAACTCAGCACCCTTTCCCTCAGGAGATTGTCTCCGATGGTCAATATATCTGGATCTATGATCCTGATCTTGAACAGGTTACACAGCGTTCTGCCGACACACAGCAAAGTAGTGCCCCTGCATTGATTCTCAATGGACAGATTGAAGCGCTTCAACAGACCTATAGTATTCGCCTTATGGACGATTCTGGCAGTGAGCAGCTTTTCGAGTTAACTCCGTTGAGTGAGCAACATAATTTCAGCAGAATCCGTCTTGCGTTTGCGAATGAGATGATCTCTGAGCTTATGCTGGAGGATTCACTGGGCCAGCGAACTTCTGTCGTGTTCTCTGAGCAGCGATTGAATCCTGAGTTAAGCGAGGATGCATTCTTCTTTCGTATCCCTTCCGATACTGACGTGATAGTAGATATTGAGGAATAAATGGATCTGTTCTCCCAGGAGCCCGCTTACGAGCCATTAGCCGCAAAGATGCGCCCGCAATCCCTTGATGAATATTGTGGGCAGGGGCATCTGTTGGGCCCGGACAAACCGCTGAGAACCGCGTTAGAACATGGTTCGGCCCATTCAATGATCTTCTGGGGGCCGCCGGGGGTAGGGAAAACCACCTTGGCCAAGTTGATAGCACATCATGTTGATGCTTATTTTCTGACTTTGTCAGCGGTGCTATCCGGGGTTAAGGATATACGTATTGCGGTAGAACAGGCCAAACAGCAGAGCGCTCAAACCGGGCGTAAGACGATCCTATTTGTGGATGAGGTGCATCGCTTCAATAAATCCCAGCAGGATGCTTTTCTTCCTTATATTGAAGATGGCACTCTGATTTTTGTCGGAGCGACAACTGAAAATCCCTCCTTCGAATTGAATAACGCTCTTCTCTCACGCGCTCGAGTCTATCTGCTGCGCTCTCTGGAGGAGAGTGATATCCGCCATGTTATTGAAAGGGCGATTAATGATTCAGAGAAAGGGCTTGGCCAGCATCAGCTTAAGATCTCCGAGGAGATGGTCAATCGTCTTGCGCAAGCCGCTGATGGTGATGCAAGGCGTGCCCTGAATCTGCTTGAAATTGCAGTTGATCTGGCTGAGAGACAACCCGATGGAACAGAGCTAATCAATGAGCAGGTGCTTGAAGAGGTACTTCGCTCGACCGGGAGAAGGTATGACAAACAGGGCGATATCTTTTATGACATGATCTCCGCGTTTCATAAATCTGTTCGTGGTTCATCTCCTGATGGTGCCCTCTACTGGTATTGTCGGATGCTTGATGGTGGCTGTGATCCGCTCTATGTTGCCCGACGGTTGGTCGCTATTGCCTCAGAAGATATTGGAAATGCGGATCCGCGCGCGATGCAGGTAGCGCTTTCAGCCTGGGATGCGTTTGAGCGGGTCGGGCCCGCTGAAGGTGAGCGAGCTATCGCGCAAGCAGCGGTATACTGTGCCAGTGCACCCAAGAGCAATGCCCTCTATCAGGCGTTCAATCAGTGTATGGCTGATGTTAAAGCCCAGCCAAGTTATGAGGTGCCGATACATCTGCGCAATGCCCCGACCAGTCTGATGAAGGATATGGGGTATGGTGATGAATATCGTTACGCACATAATGAGCCCGATGCCTATGCTGCGGGTGAAAACTATCTGCCACCGGAAATTGCAGAGCAACAGTGGTACTATCCTGAAGCACGAGGATTGGAAGTAAAGATCGGTGGAAAGCTTCGTCATCTTAAATCACTGGATCAGCAGAGCCTTAAAAAAAGGTATGCTGATGATGGATAAGAGGAGAGGAACAGCAGTATGCAGCACCTCATCGCGATTGCTATAGGCGGTGCCGTAGGCGCACTGGGCCGCTATTGGGTCAGTGGTTTGCTTAACAATGCAGAGCATCGTATCCCCTATGGAACTCTGACCTGTAATGTACTCGGTTCTTTCCTAATGGGTATCTGTTTCGTTCTGATTCTTGAAAAGTCACGTTTAAGCCCCGAAATGCGACCACTGCTGATGGTTGGGTTTATGGGCGCGTTTACCACTTTTTCCACTTTTTCACTGGAAACTATCGCAATGCTGCAGGAAGGGCATGTTATGTCTGCAGCGATTTATATATCATTAAGCGTTCTGTTGTGTCTGATCGCACTCTATGGCGGTCTTTGGTTCACACGCTTGTTCTAATCTTTCTTAAAAGGTGTTTTAGAAGCTCATGCTTGACGCAAAAATTGTCCGTGCTAACCCGGAAGAAGTTGCACAGCTACTGAAGAAAAAAGGTTTTGAATTCCCGGTTGATCAGTTCGTTGAACTGGAAAACCAGCGTAAGCAGCTGCAGGTGGATACAGAAACCCTGCAAAACGAGCGAAACACACGATCGAAAGGGATCGGTAAAGCAAAAGCTGCTGGCGAAGATATTCAGCCGCTGTTGGCTGAAGTCGCTGATCTGGGTAACAAGCTGGATGCAGCCAAAGCAGAATTGAACACGATCCAGGACAATTTGGAAGACCTGCTTTCTGGCGTTCCAAATATCCCGAGCGATGAAGTGCCTGAAGGTGCGGATGAAGAGGATAACGTCGAGATCCGTCGTTGGGGCACACCACGCAACTTTGATTTTGAGCCTCAGGATCATGTAGCGCTAGGCGAAGCCAGTGGTGAGCTTGATTTTGAAACTGCCTCGAAACTGACCGGTTCCCGTTTCTCTGTTATGACCGGTAAGTTGGCACGCCTGCATCGTGCCTTGATTCAGTTTATGCTGGATACTCAGACTGAGGAGCATGGATACACCGAGACCTACGTTCCTTACATGGTGAATGAAGACAGTCTGCGCGGAACTGGCCAACTACCAAAATTTGGCGAAGACCTGTTTAAAGTACCGTTTGGTGATCGCCAGTACTACCTGATCCCAACCGCTGAAGTACCGGTGACTAACATCGTGCGTGATGAGATTGTCGATGCTGCTCAGCTGCCGCTTAAATATACAGCACATACCCCTTGCTTCCGCTCTGAGGCGGGTTCGTCTGGGCGTGATACCCGCGGTATGATCCGTCAGCATCAATTTGAAAAGGTTGAGATGGTTCAGATCGTTGAGCCATCTAAATCTTGGGATGCACTGGAAGAGATGATTCGTCATGCTGAGGCGATTCTGCAGAAACTGAACTTGCCGTATCGCGTTGTGACGCTGTGCGGTGGTGATCTTGGCTTCAGTTCAGCGAAAACTTATGACATCGAGGTTTGGTTGCCAGGACAGGACAAGTACCGTGAGATCTCATCGGTTTCTAATATGACTGACTTCCAGGCGCGTCGTCTGAAAGCGCGTTGGAGAAACCCTGAGACAGGAAAGCCAGAATTGTTGCACACATTGAATGGCTCTGGTTTGGCAGTGGGCCGAACGCTGTTGGCTGTTATGGAGAACTATCAGACAGCAGAGGGTAAAATTCAGGTGCCCGAAGCGTTGCAGCCTTATATGGGCGGCAAGACTGAGATCTAATCCTATCTTGAGACATAAAAAAACACGCTTTCGGGCGTGTTTTTTTATGTCTGTTATCCATTGATCTAAACAGACATGGAATTGTGACTCGCTTAGTCGGTCTCATAGGTATGCTGTTTTAAAATTTCAGTCCAGAGGAGGGTCTGTGATGAGATATATACTAGGTTTTTTATTGGTTGCTATCAGCATTGTAGGGAGTGCCAGCGCTGCGGGGGTATATATCTGGGTCGATAAAGGGGGCGTCAAACATTACAGTGATCAACCTCCCACTAAGGCCGAGAAGGCGGATCTGAACGGGCTGGTGCGCAAGGGTGATTATCATCCTGATCAGATAAACAGTATGCAGCCTATAAAATCTAAAGCATCCACAAGTGTTGACCCGGAGCCTGGTGCCGTCTCAGTAGGGGCTAAAGTTGAGCTAAAGAATGAGCGTGTGGCACCAGAGGAAGACTCATCTACAGTTGGTCAGGCACGCCATGATCGACATGAAACATCTGATGAACTGATCCGTCGGCGGGATCGGCTTGATGGCTATAGTAAGCAGGAGCGTATCTCTGATATCAAAGCGCGGAAAGCGCAGGAGCGGGCTGATAAGAGGGCGATTCAGGAGGGGGGCAAGACAAAAGATCGGTCTAAGCCCCAGACGTTGAATAAAAAGCTGAAAAAATACAATCAATCAAAAGGTGGCGTGGGGAGTTAAGCGCCCCAGCGACGTACACGTCCTACATCCAGATGGACGAAGTTACTTCGCGTATATAGTCCGACTCCGCCTGACTTCATTGCCAGCGAGGCTTTATGAAGCTCGCGAAGCGGTACACCAGGAATACGGATATCGATCGCCATACCTTTCATATGGTAGCTTTTCTTCGCAACCTTGTTGCTTTTCTGGCTCAGCATGGCATTGGTCGCAGGAGAGCGGTATGCAGAGATAACATGGATCGGTTTATGCTGACCAAAGGTATCTTGCAGTTCATGCAGAAGCATCAATAGAGAGGTGTCCATCTGATGAATCTGATCATTGCGGTGGTCACGTAATAGGTAATCAAGCTCTGTGAGACTGGAGCGCTGGAAATCACCATTTGCGATAAAGGTGCTCTTGATTGACTCCCCGGTATGAAGATTCAGAAGGGAGAGTGATTGATCCTTACGGTCATGGAGTTTGGCAAAGCTTGAATTGGGTAGGGCTGCGAGGGCTGAAAACCCACCGATGGCTTTGAGAAGTTTGCGTCGGGTTGAGCATATCGGTCGTTCCAGTGAATCAAGCTGATCAATCATCTATAACTCTACATACTATATAAAACAGGTGTTTCGATTATGCCGAAACTCTCTCGCTTTGTACATAAATTGTACAGGTGGGCTGCTTGAATATTTCTTATGTTAATTACTGTTTTAATTTGGATAGCTCATAGCTATCGAAGCGGTAAGGGTCATTTCGGAAATTCATGAACCCCTCCTCATCAACAAAAGCGGTCCAGTAGGTTACATGCAGGGGGATAGGATCCGGGAGGTTGATCTGATGAGTCTCTGAGCGTTCGAAGATAGGATCCAGCTTAAGTTCATCCCATCCACGCGTCATCCGCATCAGTTCGTCAGCCAGTTTTCTGGGTTGTTCGACACGGATACAACCGGAACTGAAAGCACGGTTATTTTTTTCGAACAGGCCTTTTGCATTGGTATCATGTAGGTAGATAGAGCGATGATCATCCGTTAGGAACTTAACACTGCCCAGGGCATTGCTTTTGCTTGGTGGGCCCCAGATTCGCTGATAGTTGCTGCCTTTATAGAATTTATCATAATCGAGTTCTTCGGTAGGGATAAACTTTTTACCTTTACCCCAGCCTGTCACGATCTGAAGGTTTGTTTTCTTCAGGTAATCAGGGTCTTCTTTCAGCGCCGGAATGATATCTTTGTAGGCAATACTCTTCGGAACATGCCAGGAGGGGTTTACGACAATACGATTGATCTGGGTATCAAACACAGGGGTTTTACGCTTCTTCCGTCCGACAATCGTCTTCATCTTGAGTATAGAGCGGCCCTGTTCAAATAGACGCAACTTATATTCAGGTATATTTACCAGAATGTAGCGATCCGTGTTGGGTTGAAAGGCTTCTATTCTCGATAGATTAACACCGATCTGTTCCGCTCGTTTTTCAGGCCGTATGTTTAGAAGTCGCCGGGTCTGGGGGCCAAGAACACCATCTATTTTTGCACCATGACGTAGTTGGAAGCGTTGTAGAGCCTGCGTTAAGTGTGAATCAAACGTGCTATCTCGGTTAACTTGGCAGTTCTGACCATTATCCAGATCCCCCAACTGCAAAAGCCGCTCTCTCAGTTGTATGACCTGGGGGTGTTTGTCTCCCTCTTTAAGCAGGGGGCCGTGCCCAATCCTATCCCACTGAGCGGTTTCTGCCAGATTTAGATAGTAGGTCAGCTCTTCGTGCATCCTTAATACTTGTTGTTGCAGAAGGGACGGTGCGATTGGCGCTGTTTCATGGGGGAGGGTAATGTCGGTGACAGTATTTGATTCCAGAGGGGACTGGATATCTCTTGCAGTCGCCAACTCTAGTGCTTGTGCACTTAGTGGCGAGAAGATCAGACAGAAAAGCAGAGGCTGAGCTATTTTAAAACGCATCGTTACCTCCCTCATATCCGTGATTCTGGTCTGATGCAGTGTGTCTTTTAAGTACAGGCTCAAATACCATATTGATCAAGTTTCATATCGTGAAGCTTTTTCAATTAACCGCCTGACAGGATAGTGTAACGCAGCTTGATGAACTTTAACTGAAGGATTTGTTGCATCTGCCCAAATTGGCAGATGCAAATTGGTATAAACCGGTTAATTGCCTTTATTCTGGCGGGCATTATCTTTTAATGCTTCATTCTCTTTGTAAAATTCATCTTCATAATAGATGCCGGTTACTTTGAGCTTTTTTTCTACCCAGCGGTTATAGCGTGACCATATAAAAAAACCAGGAGTCATCATGATCATAACACCAATCATCATGCCTGATCCGGCAAAACGGGGCGGTACCTGCTGAATAATCCAATCAAGAAACCCCAGCTTATAGCCAGCGTAATACCAGAGAATCAGGCCTGCAAAGCCTGCGCCTGCAGCACAGTGATGGAGAAGTTTTGTACGTTTATCGTTAGTCATGGTCTGTATAGCGATGTACTCTCAAACTGGGCAGATAGGGTTCACTATCAATGACCAGATCGCTGCGTAATTGTCGCTGTCGTGTCTCCGGTGGTGTAAGCGGAGGCACATTATATTCTGGAAATGATTTGCCTGCATCCAGTGGGAAAAAAAGCGGAAGTGGGCAGTTGCGTGCTTTTCGTTGGTAGCTGTCACCCTTTTTCCAGCGAATATTTGCACGCATCACTGGGACTTGCGGCTGAATCTGGACCAGAGCTTCCTCTGGTGTGAGTTTTCCCAGAGCTTTTAATTGCATCTGAATATGCAGTTGTGACTGATCCATCTGCAGCAGTCTTTTTTCGGCTTCGGCAATTGTGATTTTCCTCAGGCTGCGGCCGCTGCTATACCAGCTAAAAGTGACTTTATCCGGTGTTTGTTCAAGTAATGGAATCTGGCGATAGCACTGTTTTAGGTGGAGGCGTGCAAGCCCCTGTTGCTGTAACGCTTTATTCAAGGCTTCTGAGCGATGGTGGAGCACTTCAAGCGGATTTCCTTCTGACTCACGAAAGGCTTTGACGGTGGACTGGAAGCGCTGTTTGATCTGGTTTAACTGCTGAATAACAGGGATTAATCTGGATGAAACCCCGATCAATCCATAGATGTTGTCGGTTCTGCGGCCATCTCCTTCAGACTGATGCCATAGGTTGGTGATCAGCTCTGAAGCGGATTGAAGGGGAATAGACTGTTCGGGTTCACCGAGTAGCCAGAACTGCGTTGTGTGTGAGGATAATAGCGATTTGAACTGTTCCAACCCCTGCTGGAGTTGCATAAAGTCCTCCTCCAGCTGTAGTTCTGTAACGCTCATTTAGCTATCAGTGCTGTTTTCGTCCGCTTCACGCTGACGTTGTCGTGCCTGACTTTCAAAAATCTGGCGGGCCAGAATCATACGGCAGCTTTCAGGCATTTTTATAAATTCAACACCGGTCAGATAGCTACCATCCCCCATAAGATCACTGCGGCAGCACTGAGCATAGAGCAGAAGTCCGATGCAGGATTCAGGGAAAATCAGTTTAATTGACAGATTGGTACCCTGTTCAAACTCTTCGCTGTGACGGAATTGCAGGCCGCCTTCAGAGATGTTTACTTCCTGAATGGCTGCGTTGCTGATCGTCATTTCACTTGAAGCGATCGCCTGTGCGATCCGTTCAATTTTATCGTGAACGATTCTGAGGAAAGAGGCGGTATTGTTGTCTTTTTCAGCAATTTTCCGTAGGAGGTGATTACTTTCGGCATCCATCTCTTGCAACTGACTCAGTAGCAGGAAGTTGGGTGATACATCAAACTGGGTAGGTGTCGGATGAGTGCTAATTTCATCATCGGAAACAACTTTCAGTTCTAAGGAAACACGCTGCTCTATTCTGAAATACTGGCGACGGTCTTCTTCCTGCATGTTCAGTCCTCATAAATGACTTGGTAATCCTTCACCGGAGTATATGAAGATTAAATAAGAAAAGCACCCTGTCAGAGCTATAAATTAAGCGTAGGTAAAGAGATTTGCACGATGAGTAATATTTCAGAATCAGTCAGTTAGCTGGTTCCTGGAGTTAATCTTTTAATCATTTCTCTGTTTTTACTCTGTCAGGTTTCTATGGTTTAATCGCGCAATGTTTAAGCCCTTGTCGATCTTCATCGGATTACGCTATACCGCAGCAAAGCGTAATAATCACTTCATCTCATTTATCTCTCTGGCGTCGATGCTGGGGTTGATGCTGGGTGTTGCTGCGCTCATTGTCGTGCTTTCGGTTATGAACGGTTTTGATCGTGAACTGAAGCAGCGGATTCTCGGTATGGTGCCTCATGCGTCGGTGAGTGGTTATAACCAGCCTCTTGAAAACTGGCCCGAGATGGTCCGCCAGTTGGAAAGCCACCCTGAAGTGTTGTCTGCTGCGCCCTTTATACAAGCGCAGGCGATGTTAACCAATCGTGGGGTTGTCAGAGGGGCCTTGATCAATGGCATCGATGTCGATGCGGAGTCAAAGGTTTCCATTCTGGGTAATCATATGACATCTGGCACGCTCTCTGATCTTAATAGTCAGCGCTTTGGCATTGTGTTGGGTGATCTGCTGGCGCGATATCTGGGTGCCCGTGTCGGTGACAAGGTCACGTTAGTGTTACCAGAGGCTTCTGTCAGTGTTGCCGGTGTGGTTCCTCGACTCAAACGTTTTACCGTGGTGGGTATTTTTGAAGTCGGTGCTGAACTGGATGCTAACCTGGCCTATATCAACCTTAAGGATGCTGCCACGATTAAGCGGCTGGGTGAGGGTGTTGACGGCATTCGGTTGAAATTTGATGACCTGTTCAGTGCACCCAAAAAGGTACGTGAACTGGCTGCCAGTCTGGAAGGTTACTACAGTGCCAGTGACTGGACCCGTACCCATGGGAATCTATTCCAGGCGATTCAGCTGGAGAAACGTATGATAGGACTCTTGCTGTTTCTGATAGTGCTGGTTGCTGCATTTAATATTGTCTCTACGCTGGTCATGGTTGTTACAGATAAAAAAGCGGATGTTGCAATCCTGAGAACTCTGGGAGCCTCACCGGGGCGCATCATGCGGATCTTTATGGTGCAGGGGACTGTGATTGGTCTGATGGGGACCTTGATGGGAACCCTTTTAGGCGTGCTACTGGCATTAAATGTGGCTGAGATTATCGCCTGGGTTGAATCTACGTTTCAGATTCAGTTCCTCGACCCTAATGTATACTTCATCAGCAAATTCCCATCAGACCTGCAATGGCATGATGTTGGTATCATCACATTGACTGCATTGGGGATTAGCTTTCTGGCAACAATCTATCCAGCATGGCGAGCCGCTAAAACTGACCCGGCTGAGGCATTAAGATATGAGTGAGCAATCAATCGTGCTTCAGGCGAGTGCTGTCAGTAAGCAATATAGTGATGCGGGTAGCACCGTTGAGGTGTTATCGGGTCTTGATTTTGAACTGCATCGTGGTGAACAACTCGCAATCATAGGCTCTTCGGGTTCGGGAAAGAGTACCTTATTGAATATTCTGGGTGGTCTGGATAAACCCAGCTCTGGTGTTGTTCAGATTAATGGGCGAGATCTGCATGCGGGGAGTGAGTCTCAACGTGCGAAGGTGAGGAATGAAACATTAGGTTTTGTGTATCAGTTTCACCACCTCCTTCCTGAGTTCAGCGCACTGGAGAATGCAGCGATGCCTCTGTTGATGAGAAACCTTCCTCTGGCTGAGGTCAAGCGAGAAGCAGCCTTGGTGCTTGAGGCGGTAGGGCTCGGTGAGAGATTGACACACAAACCAGCACAACTCAGTGGAGGTGAGCGTCAGCGCGTTGCCATCGCCAGAGCATTGATCGGTAAACCTGCGGTGGTGTTGATGGATGAGCCAACCGGAAATCTGGATCGGAATACTGCTGCCAGTATCCAGGCACTGATCGATAAGCTGAATGAAGAGTTCAGTATTGCCTTTGCGCTGGTTACCCATGATCCTGAGCTTGCGCAACGCACCGGGCGTGTACTTGAACTACTAGACGGGCGGCTTCAGGAGCGTTAAGCCTGTTTAATTAGGGTTCCCGCTTATCGCCACGCTGCTTCCAGCTGCGACCAACATGCCAGGCCCAGAACCCCTGCACGGAAAAGTAGCCCAGCAGACCAAAGAAGATCCCGCAAATTATCGAACCGAATAGTAAAGGCCACCAGATAGTGGAGATGCTGTTCTGTAACCACTCCATAGTCATCTCAAACTCAATAGACTGACCCGGTTCTCCGATCAGAAAGTCACCCACGACGTAGGTGAAGTAAAAGATTGGAGGCATGGTCAACGGGTTAGTAATCCAGACAAGCCCAACGGATATCGGTAAATTACTTCGGATAACAATCGCCAGAATTGCGGCAACCAGCATCTGTAGGGGTATTGGGAGAAACGCACAAAACAGTCCCACCAAAAATGCACGTGATACAGATTTGCGGTTCAGGTGCCAGAGGTTAGGCTCATGTATATGACTGCCCAGCCAACTCAAGTGTTTATTTTGCTTGAGCTTCTCTTCATTCGGCATGTACTTCTTTATAAGTTTGCGTGGCATCTTCTAATTTACTTATTATGGGCTAGCAAACGGGGTGGAGTTTTATTATGCCCCCTGCCAACGGCTAAGCCAAGGAAACTTAAGCATGAGATCAAGGATGATCTATATTGCTGCCGGGATTGTTTCTGCTTCATTGCTGCCTGCACTTATACCACTCTCAGGTTGCGCTTTGATTGCAGTAATACTCTCCCTTTGCAGTATCAAATGGGGTTTGACGCGATTATCTTCGCTTTTCTGCTTCTCCTTCGGATTTCTCTATCTGAGCATCTGGGGTCACTGGAATCTGTCTGAGCGTCTGCCACACGAGTTGGCGCGCACGGATTGGACAGTACAGGGTCAGATTGAAAAAATAACAGTTAGAACGTCAGGAAATATCAGTCTGCAACTGGCTGTTGAAGAAATAGAGCCTCTGTCCCCCTCAAAGTCCAGCTCTATACAGGTTAACCGTTTGCTTCTTAACTGGTATAAGCCGGATCCGGCTCAACTCTTACACTTGAAAGAGGGTGACTGGATTACTGCTGTCAGCCGATTGAAGCCGCCGCATGGACTGATGAACCCCTCTGGATTTGATTATGAACGTCGCTTGCTCAATCAAGGTGTTGATGCCACTGGGTATATACGCCGGTTTATTGGCCAGCAGGAACGCGGTACCGGACTGGTCTCTTCTGTCAGAAATAGTAGTCGGGCAACGATCAGTAGCTGGCATTTAGATGAGAAGAATACTCAGTTATTTAATGCTGTGATTACGGGTGATAAAGATCAGCTGACAGAGCAGCAGTGGGAAAGCCTGCGCCGTAGTGGAACAATTCATCTGGCTGTGATCAGCGGGTTGCATATCGGTTTTGTTGCACTGGTGGGCTGGTGGCTGGGGCGGATAATGGGATTGATAATCCAGCCGTTTAGTTATGAGTTACCTTTTCTGCTCTCCATAGTCTTCTCGGGTAGCTATCTGTTTATCTCTGGTGCAGACCTGCCCGCACAACGTGCTTTTATAATGATATCAGTACTGATGTTGTCAGGTTGGCGAACCTTCTTCGTCGATAAATGGACGCGTTGGTGGATGGCTATAGTCGCAGTGATGCTGATCTCTCCTTTGGCGATCTTTGAATCAGGTTTCTGGTTATCGTTTACGGCGGTCGCTTTGTTAATCTATCTTTCAGAGCATAACTCGGGCTGGATGAGTCTGGTAAAACTGCAGGTGTGGTTATTGATAGGGATGCTGCCGCTTTACCTGCTCTTTTTCTCAGGAATTTCCCTTGTTGCACCGCTGATCAACTTACTGGTGATCCCTCTCTTTTCGATTATGGTGCCACTGATCTTCCTTCAGCTACTGTTATCCCAATTTGATATTTCTTTATTGCAGCCTGTCTTGATAGGGATGGGGGATCTCTTCTGGTGGTTGGTGAATTATTGTTCTGAACTCGAATGGGTATTTCTCAGCGTTAGATCGCCTGATCTGTTGGGGCTTATTTGTGTGGGGGTTGCGTCGTTGCTGGTAGTGCTGAGGATTAAGACTTTCTCCTTTGTCCTCGTCGGAGTACTGATACTTCCTGTGATTTTAGGTGTCAGAGTGATTTCAACGAGCTCCGATGTAATGGAAGCTTGGGTATATGATGTGGGGCAGGGCCTTGGTGTACTCGTTAAAGTGCAGGATTACACACTAATATATGACCTTGGGCCAAAGTACAGATCCGGAAGCAGTGCATTTGATCGCAGTATGAAACCACATCTACAAGCACTGGATATTCAGTTTGTTGATGATCTCATTTTAAGTCACTCAGATAATGATCATGTGGGTGGTTTTGATTCACTCCGAAAGATAGTGGATGTTGGTAATATTCATGCATCTTACAGGGAGGAGGGTATCGCTTCTCGCCGGTGCAGAGCGGGGCAGTCCTGGCAAGTTCATGGCGTAAACTTCAGTATGCTCGACGGTTCGATAGGACGTGAAGATAATGATCGTTCCTGTGTCCTGCAGATTGAAGCTAACGGTTGTCGGTTATTACTGCCTGGTGATATCAGTGCTTATAAAGAGAAGCAGATATCACGGAATACAGAGCAACAGATCCACTGGTTGGTTGCTTCTCATCATGGTAGCCGAAGTTCCACCTCAGGAGATTTTTTAGAGGCATTTAGGCCTGCAGCTGTGATTTTTAGTTCGGGTTATGTCAACCATTATGGTCACCCACACTCGGAAGTCGTTGAAAGGGTTAGAAATACCGGAGCAAAGATCTTTCATACCGGAAATGAGGGGGCAATCATCTTGAAAGCTACAAAAGAAAACGGTTGTATTACAAAAACAATGCGAAAGGATGTTAAACGATTCTGGAGATCGTTTATTTCTATGTGATAGAGTACCGCGCAGTTAAAGGAGAAATTACTGTGTTTGAGCTTTTACAATCCGGCGGTTGGTTAATGATTCCAATCGTAGCTTGTTCTGTATTGGTTATGGCGATCTGTCTTGAGCGCCTTTGGACGCTTCGCCCAAGCAGAATAGCGCCTCCGGGCTTATTAGCTGAAGTGTGGACGCTGATCAAACAGAGAAACATTACGGCTGAACGCTTAAGTGATCTAAAGAGAGGGAGCCCTCTGGGCCAGATCCTGGTTGCAGGTTTGAATAATGCATCGCATGGTCGAGAGATCATGAAAGAGAGTATTCAGGAAACTGCAGGGCAGGTGGTTCATGATCTGGAACGTTTTCTTAATCCTCTGGGAACAATCGCTGCGATCACACCACTCCTGGGTTTGCTGGGCACTGTGATCGGCATGATCAAAGTGTTTAATGAGATCATGATTCAGGGAACTGGAAACGCGAACGTGTTGGCAGGTGGTATATCTGAAGCCCTGATAACAACGGCTGCTGGCCTGACCGTGGCGATCCCCGCTTTAATTTTTCACCGTTTCTTCCAGCGCCGCATCGATTCTTTGGTCGTGACGATGGAGCAGGAAACCGTGAAGTTGATCGAAGTTATGCATGGCGAACGTGATATTGACGTTGAATAACGGAGTCTCATTGTGAATTTTCCCCGTCAGCGTCAGGAAGAGGTCAATGTTAATCTGACACCACTAATCGATGTGGTGTTTTTGCTGCTTATCTTCTTCATGGTATCGACTACGTTTACCAAAGAGACGCATCTTGAGGTCGATCTGCCGGAAGCGTCAGGATCGACTACAGTAACAGATGAACTTATTCTCGAAATTGTCATCTCCGATGAGGGCAATTACAGCGTTAACGGTAAGCCTCTGGTTAATAGTCAGGCTGAAACTTTACGTCGAGCTCTGAAAGAGTTGGCAGGGGAAAAACGAGATCTGCCATTGATTATCACGGCTGATGCAAAAACCCCTCATCAGGCGGTTGTAACGGCTATGGATGTTTCTGGTAAGTTGGGGTTCGATAAGCTGAGTATCACCACTCAGGAACCGGATGCTGAATGAACTGGCTTGAGCGGCGCTGGTATGCTGATCGACCTGCGCCCTGTTATCTGAAACCGCTCGCCGCGCTCTACCGTTTCCTCTCACAACGAAAGCAGAGGAAAGACCTTAAACAGCAGTGGTGTGCTCCTGTACCCGTCATTATCGTTGGTAATATCAGCGTGGGAGGGACAGGGAAAACCCCTTTTACCACCTATCTGATCCCCCTTTTAATATCACAAGGGTACAAGCCTGGAATTATCAGCAGAGGGTATAAAAGTCAGGCGCCACATTATCCCTTTGATGTCTCAAAAGCTGAGAGTCCGATAGAAGCAGGTGATGAACCTTACCTGTTGTATAAGCGTTGTCACTGTCCGGTGATCATCGGATCAGATCGAGTTTTTGCAGCGCAATATCTGCTGTCACATTATGATTGTGATCTGATTATCAGCGATGATGGATTACAGCATTATAGGTTAGGGCGGGATATTGAAATCAGCCTGATCGATGCCCGTCGAGGGCTGGGAAATGGGGCTATTATGCCTGCAGGACCGCTGCGTGAAGGGCCAGATCGACTGGCTCAGGTAGATTATGTGGTCGTCAATGGTGATGGATATAATCTTCCGTTTCCGGTGGAGGAGGTGGCGGTGATGCAGTTAGTGCCCTCTGTATTTAAATCTTGTACCGGTCCCGAGACCAAATCGCTAAACGCATTTAACAACACCTCGGCTCATGCGGTTGCCGGGATAGGCAATCCGCAGCGTTTTTTCGATCTGCTGAAAATGCAATTTTCGATCAAGGTGATTGAACACGCTAAACCTGATCATTATCACTACAGTGAAGAGGATTTTAGGTTTGATGATAACCTACCGGTACTGATGACAGAGAAAGACGCTGTTAAAATCACAGAACCCGCGTTGAAGAATGCATGGTATCTGGAAGTTGAAGCACAGCTTCCTGAAGATTTTGAACGGCAGCTTTTAGCTAAGCTGGCGGATATATATAAACAAAAAGGTATGAAACAAAATGGATAAGAAATTATTGGATATCCTGGTGTGTCCTGTGACGAAAACGCCGCTGGAGCTTAATGAAGAGACCAATGAACTTATCTCTACAGCGAGTGGCTTGGCCTACCCGATCCGTGATGATATTCCCGTACTTCTGGAAACTGAAGCGCGAGAACTGACAGCTGAAGAACGAGAGAAGAAGTAAGAGGCTATTATGGGTTTTTCTGTCATTATCCCCGCGCGATACGCTTCAACACGTTTTCCGGGTAAGCCGTTGGCGGACCTTCAGGGCAAGCCTATGGTTCAGCATGTTTATGAACGAGCCTGTGAAAGCGAGGCTGATCGAGTGTTGATCGCCACTGATGATGAACGGATCGCCGAGGTAGCGCAGCAGTTTGGTGCAGAGGTCTGCATGACCTCCTCTGACCACCCCTCTGGAACTGACCGTTTACAGCAGGTTGTCAGTGATCTAGGGTATTATGCTGATGATATCGTTGTCAATGTACAAGGTGATGAACCCCTTGTACCGGCAAGGATTATCAATCAGGTTGCGCATAACCTGATCGCAGAACCGGAAGCGAGTATCTCGACCCTCAGTGAGCCTATTAATGATATCGAGAGCTTGCTCAACCCTAACGTTGTAAAAGTGGTTAATGATACCCGTGGTATGGCACTGTACTTCAGCCGTGCTCCGATCCCATGGCCGCGAAATAGTTTTTCAGCTGAGCAGGGTCAGTCTGTGATGCCTGAAGGGTATAGCTGGCAGCGGCACATCGGTATCTATGCATACCGGGTTAAACTGTTAAACGATTTTGTGAAATGGCCACCCGCCCCGATTGAAGAAACAGAATGTCTTGAACAGTTAAGAGCGATGTGGAACGGTGCTCGCATCCATGTGGCTGAGGCTGACGAACAACCGCCTGCAGGTGTTGATACGCCAGAAGATCTTGAACGTCTGCGGGCATTTTTAGAGCAGGGTAGTTGAGTCAGATGGTAAAAGTACTGTTTGTCTGTCTTGGTAACATCTGTCGCTCTCCAACCGCACATGGCGTGTTTCAGAAAATGGTTGAGCAGCAGGGGTTGGAGGATCATATTGTCGTCGATTCGGCTGGCACCGCTGCTTATCATGTAGGCAATCCGCCGGATCGTCGTTCAACCGAAGCGGCAAAGCAGCGGGAGTATGATCTAAGTGTGCTCAGGGCACGCCAGGCGATCATCGCTGATTTCTCAGAGTTTGATTATATTCTGGCGATGGACTTTGAAAATCTTTCAAATCTTAAAGCGATTCAACCGGCTGGTTACCAGGGCCATCTAGGCCTGTTTCTGGATTTTTCAGAGATGCAGGAAGATGAAGTGCCTGATCCCTATTATGGTGGGGCAGCAGGATTTGAGCATGTTTTAGATCTGGTCGAATCAGCATCTTTTGGCTTGCTCCAGCATATAAAAAAAGGGCTTTAGCATTGGTTGCATGGAATAGAAATGCTGATCTTTCAGCCTATAACAGTCTCGGATTCAAAGTGACTGCAGAACGTTTCTTGCAGGTGACTGAGGTTGGTCAGCTACATGATGCACTAAATGAGGTTGTCGAGAATAAATGGCCTCTGCTTATTATTGGTGGTGGAAGCAACTTGGTGCTTCATGATGAACTGCCTGGTGCAGTGATCAATGTTGCTACTAGCGGAATCAATGTCCTGGCTGATGATGAAGATCAGGCGATTGTTGAAGTGGGAGCTGGTGAGAATTGGCATGGGTTTGTGAGTCATCTGCTGGAGATGGGGCTGCATGGACTGGAAAATCTCGCGTTGATTCCCGGCTCCGTGGGCGCTGCACCTGTCCAGAATATTGGTGCCTATGGTGTTGAGCTGGCTGATTGCTTCCATAGCCTGACCGCCTATGACCGCGAAACAGGCGAGTTGGTCCAGATTAGTGCCGAGCAGTGTCAGTTTAGCTACCGTAACAGCATATTTAAGAGTTCTGAAAAGGGTCGTTATATCATCTGGCGTGTGCGGTTTAACTTGAGCTCCATTTTTACACCAAACCTTAGTTATAAGGGACTGACGGATTATCTGTCAGATCAGGGCGTAGAACACCCTACAGCCCATCAGGTCTATACGGCGGTCTGTGAGGTTAGGAAACAGAAGTTACCAGTACCGAGTGAGCTCGGGAACGCAGGCAGTTTTTTTGAAAACCCAGTGGTGCCGGAAGCGCAGTTCCAAGCGCTCAAGGCGTCATTTCCTGATTTAGTCGCATACGCTGATAAACCCGGTCATTTTAAACTTGCAGCGGGCTGGATGATCGATAAAGCTGGTTGGAAAGGTTATCGTGACGGTGCTGTAGGTGTGTATGAAAAACAGGCGCTGGTACTGGTTCATTTTGGTGCTGGGAGTGCGACTGAGCTGTTAGCGCTAGCCGATCGCATCAAGGCTTCAGTGTCTGAAAAATTCAATGTCAGTTTAGAGATGGAGCCCCGCATCTACCCTCATCGCTGATTGGTTTCGTTTTATCATCCCTCTTTTTGGCAGCGCTTTGTGCGTTGCCATCTCCTCCCTTCGAGTTATTTACCCCTTCATGTTCTCTGAAATAATGATCTAAATCAGCTTTGAATTATTCTTTGGTTTAATAAGAAAACCTTAGGATTGTCGACAATCTTGTCTGGAGGGCGTGTAAATACAGTAGTTTAAAGAGGGTTTTAATCATGCTTAAGGGCTTGTTGCAGTTGCATATAAACCTTTTGTAGTAGATAAATCTGCTTTTAAGTCGGTTAGAGTGTGTCAACACATTGAGGAAAGTGTCTACAATAATAATAAACTTTCCCTTGGGACAACCGACCGTTAACTTACAAGCAAAGGGCCTAAGCACATGTCCTATCAAGCAGAGTATTCTAAATCGATTGAAACACCAGAACAGTTCTGGGGTGAGAAAGCTCAAGATCTGCAGTGGTTCAAGAAGCCAGAAAATATCCTATCTAAAGATGAGAATGGGATTGATCGTTGGTTTGCTGACGGTGAGCTGAACACCGCTTACCTGGCGCTCGATTACCATGTTGAAAATGGTTTGGCAGATAACGATGCCATCATCTACGACTCTCCTGTTACTAACCAGAAGCGTAAAATTACCTACCGTGAACTGCGTGATGATGTTGCAAAGTTTGCAGGTGTTTTGAAAGCGCAGGGCGTTGAAAAGGGCGACCGTGTTGTCATCTACATGCCGATGATTCCTGAAGCTCTGGTTGCTATGTTGGCGGTTGCTCGTCTGGGGGCGATCCATTCTGTTGTATTTGGTGGTTTCGCACCGCATGAGCTGGCTGTACGTATTGATGATGCTGAGCCTAAAGTGATTGTTTCGGCTTCTTGCGGCATTGAGATTGCGAAAGTGATTGAGTACAAGCCAATGCTTGACCAGGCGATTGAAAAGTCTGCGCACAAACCATCTGCTTGCGTAGTTTTCCAGCGTCCTGAAGCAAAAGCGAGCATGATCGACGGTCGTGATATCGATTGGGTTGAAGCGATGGCGACAGCGGAACCTGCGGATTGTGTGCCTGTTAAAGGTACTGATCCTCTTTATATTCTGTACACTTCTGGTACGACAGGTAAGCCGAAGGGTGTTGTTCGTGATAACGGCGGTCACGCTGTTGCGATGAAATACTCCATGAAGTCTGTATACAACGTTAAGCCTGGTGATGTTTTCTGGGCAGCCTCTGATGTAGGTTGGGTTGTAGGCCACTCCTATATTGTTTACGGACCATTGCTGGCCGGCTGCACTACGATTGTTTATGAAGGCAAGCCTGTTCGCACACCTGATGCGGGTGCGTTCTGGCGTGTATGTGAAGAGTACAATGCAAAAGTGCTGTTCTCTGCTCCAACTGCGTTCCGTGCGATCAAGAAAGAAGATCCAAATGGCGAGCTGCTGAAGAACTATGACCTGTCTAATCTGCAGGCGATCTTTATGGCGGGTGAACGCCTTGATCCCCCAACTTACCACTGGACTATGGAAACGACTGGCAAGCCAGTTATCGACCACTGGTGGCAGACTGAAACCGGTTGGGCTATCTGCGGTAACATGACTGGTATCGAGACTCTGGAGCCGAAAGCCGGTTCTGCGACAGTTCCAATCTCTGGCTTCAATGTTCAGATTCTGGACCCTGAAGGTAATGAAGTGCCAGCTGGTGAGCAGGGCTCTATTGCGATCAAGCTGCCACTGCCTCCAAGCTGCCTACCAACAGTCTGGGGTGATTTCGAACGCTTCCGTACGGGTTACCTGTCTGACTTCCCCGGTTACTACTGCTCTGGTGACGGTGGTTACAAAGATGAAGACGGTTACGTATTCATCATGGGCCGTACCGATGATGTGATCAACGTAGCAGGTCACCGTCTCTCCACTGGTGAGATGGAAGAGATTGTTGCAGGACATGATGCGGTTGCAGAGTGTGCCGTGATCGGTATCAATGATCCTCTGAAGGGGCAGCAACCGATTGGTTTTGTACTGTTGAAGAACGGTGTCGAGATTGAAGATTCTCAGCTGGAATCTGAGCTGGTAGCGCTGGTACGTAAAGAGATTGGTGCTGTTGCATGCTTCAAGAAAGCGGTCGTTGTCGATCGTCTGCCGAAGACTCGCTCCGGTAAGATTCTGCGTAAGCTGATGCGTCAGATCGCTGACGGTCAGGATTACAGCGTACCATCGACTATCGATGATCCAACAAGTTTATCCGTTATGGAGGACGTAATGTCCCGTAATGGTCTGATCTCTGAATAACGAGCTCAGAAACGGTGTATTACCCTTAGCTCTGTGCAGGCGATCTTCGGGTCGCCCTTTTTTTCAAGCTTTGGGTTAACCCATAAAAAAACCGCCTCAAATGAGGCGGTTTTCTTTTGTCTAGTTGTTTGATCTATTTCAGCGGTGCGACCATACCGGTTTGCGTTTACCTATAAATGCATCGATGCCTTCCTGAGCATCATTCTCCATCATATTATCTGTCATCACTTTGCTGCAGTATTGATAAGCATCGCTTAAGGGTTGCTGAGTCTGCTGATAGAACGCCTGCTTACCAATTGATAGGGTTTTACGCGATTTGCTGGCAATTTTTTCTGCAAGTTCAAGAGTTAACTGATCCAGTTTTGCAGCTGCAACCGACCAATTCACCAGTCCGATCTCGGTGGCCCGTTCAGCGCTCATCAGATCTCCCGTCAACAGCAGTTCCATAGCATGCTTAGGAGCAAGGGCTCGGGTCAGCGCAACCATGGGTGTAGAGCAGAACAGGCCAATATTCACACCGGGGGTAGCAAAGCGAGCGTTATCAGCACAGACCGCCATGTCACAACTGGCAACCAGTTGGCAGCCCGCGGCAGTCGCAACACCATGTACTTGGGCGATAACGGGAATCGGAAGGTTGATGATCCGTTGCATCATCTCGGAGCAGGTTTCAAATGTGGATTGGTAGTAGGCTTCTTCGCCAGCATCCATCATCTGCTTGAGGTCGTGTCCAGCACAGAACCCCTTACCACCTCCTTTGATAATGACGGTGCGAACTTCGATATCATCTTTGATCTGATCAAGTTCGGTAGAGATGGCTTGCATCAACTCCATTGAAAGGGCGTTGTACGCATCGCTGCGATTAAGTGTCAGGGTGCAGATACCCTGGCTATCAGATCGTAACAGGAGTGCTTCGCTCATAATTAACCTTCTTATTCTTTTTGGGTCAGACTACAGGTTATTACGATATAAGTGAATACCCTTATTTTTGGTTGAGGCTACTTATTCTCGTCATCAGAAATTTTGAGCAAGATTTTATCTAACAGACAGGTGGGTAGAATCCGCCTAAGCAGGGCGAAGATCCAGGTTGGTGTTGTCACATAGTAGCGAGCCTTGGGGCGGGGGTGGGTCAACGCATGCTTTAGCGGTTTCAGTACGGCTTCGGGTCCCAGGGTAAAGGGATCATTTTTACGTTCAGCGCTCTGTTTAGCTAAACGCTTTTCGACCGCTTCATAGACCGGACGGTGGAAGCTTTCCTGTTGTGGGATATGGGTGAGAAAAGCATTGTACGCATTTTTACGAAAATCACTTTCAATCGGGCCGGGTTCTATCAGGCTGACAAAGATGTTACTGCCAGTTAGCTCCTGACGCAGCGTGTCAGTTAAGCCCTCTAAAGCAAATTTGGAAGCGTTGTACGCACCACGGTATTTTAAAGTGATCAGTCCGAGTACCGAGCTGTTTTGGATAATTCTTCCATGGCCCTGTGCACGCATGATCTTGATGACTTCACAGGTAAGCTCGTGGGTACCGAACAGGTTAGTTTCAAATTGCTTTGTGAGTACCTCACGGCTGAGATCTTCGACCGCACCGGGCTGCCCGTAGGCACCATTATTGAAGAGTGCATCTAGGCGTCCATCTGTCTGTGATAACACCCAGTTAATCGCAGCATGAATTGAGCGGCTGCTATCCAGATCTAACTGGGTACTTAAAAAGCCCTCATTTGTCAGTCTGGCAACATCTTCTGCTTTCTTAGCAGTCGCAAAGACTTTGTAGCCCTCTTCTTTGAGTGCTTTAGCACAATAATAGCCAATGCCTGAAGAGCAGCCTGTGATCAGAATGGTATTCATTATTAGACCAGGTGAGTCAGAAGTTAACTGAGAGCCTTAAATGATAATACTTCAGGCCCGTATTAACTATCTGAAATATAAAGAGAATGGGGGGGTTAGGAAATATAGAGAATGATGTTGGTCGAGGCGTTTGACCGAAATGAGGTCTTTTTTCGTTCCAAAGTACCATATCTGCAACCAGCCAGCCTTCCTATTATCAGTCTGTACATACCTTTCAATAACAAAAAACAGAGGATAAGCATAATGTGGACTAAGCCAGCTTACACTGATCTGCGTATCGGATTCGAAGTAACCATGTACTTCGCGAACCGCTAATAGGTTTCCTATCTGTGAGTTCTGTGATTACCCCGGCCTTTGTCGGGGTAATTTATCTTGGAAGGACCCTCATCCCATAGCGGATTCAGCAACACGCATATCAATTTATTTCCGTCCCAATACATAATCAAAGTATGACGGGAAAAACGACGGTTAATGACAGAAGAATAACAATGAAAGTACAAGTCCTAGGTTCAGCCGCCGGGGGTGGATTCCCACAGTGGAACTGTAACTGTAAAAACTGTGCTGGTGTTCGTGCCGGTACGATCAATGCAAAAACGCGCACACAGTCATCTATCGCAGTCAGTGCGGATGGTGAGCATTGGATCTTATTTAATACATCGCCTGATATTCGTGAGCAGTTGGCTAACTTTGCTCCAATGCAGCCTAATCGTGCGATCCGTGATACTGGGATCTCAGCCATAGTCTTCATGGACAGTCAGATCGACCATACTACCGGCTTGCTGATGTTACGTGAGGGTTGTCCTCACAATATCTGGTGTACAGAGATGGTTGAACAGGACCTGAGCAGTGGGTTCCCTGTCTTTAATATGCTGAAACACTGGAATGGTGGTAACCACGTGAACCGTATTCCGGTGGGAGAGGGTGGTAATAGTTTCGTCATCCCTCAGGTTCCTGAGTTAAAACTGACGGCTGTACCGCTACTGAGCAGTGCACCACCATACTCCCCGCATCGGGATGATCCACATCCAGGTGATAATATCGGTATCCAAATCGAAGACACACGCAGCGGGAAAAAATTGTTCTATGCACCAGGCTTAGGCCAGATTGAACCCCATTTACGCCCAGTGATGGAGGGCTCTGATGTCCTTCTGGTTGATGGCACGATATGGCAGGAAGATGAACTGATTGTCAGTGGCGTTGGCGATAAACTGGGGGTTGCGATGGGGCATCTGCCGCAGTCAGGTGAGGGTGGCATGATTGAATACCTTGATACGTTGGAAAAACCGCGCAAGGTGCTTATTCATATCAATAATACCAACCCAATACTGGATGAAGACTCCCCTGAGCGGGCTGAGGTTGAGTCGCACAACATCGAAGTCTCATATGATGGGATGTCTATCGAGTTGTAAAGATCCAGAATAGTGTAGAGGCCAGAACAATAATGAACAGCAAAGCGAACGATAAACTGCCGATGAGCCGCGAAGAGTTTGAGCAGGCGCTGCGGGCAAAAGGTGACCTGTACCATACGAAACATCCTTATCATATTGCGATGTATGAGGGTAAAAGTACGCCTGAACAGATCCGGGGCTGGGTTGCAAATCGGTTCTACTATCAGATCAGTATACCCGTCAAAGATGCAGCGATAATGGCTAACTGTCCAGATCGTGATGTGCGCCGCCACTGGGTTCAGCGTGTGCTTGATCACGATGGCTATGAGGGAGCAGAGGGTGGCATTGAAGCCTGGTTACGTCTGGGTGAGGCCGTAGGTCTGACGCGAGAAGAGATCCTTTCCGGTGAGCATGTATTGCCGGGTGTACGTTTTGCTGTTGATGCGTATATTAATTTTGCTCGACGTGCGACCTGGCAGGAAGCAGCCAGTTCCTCCCTGACAGAGTTATTTGCCCCAACGATCCATCAGAACCGATTAGATACCTGGCCAGATCACTACCCATGGATAAAATCTGACGGGTATCAGTATTTCCGTAATCGCCTAACAGAGGCGCGTCGTGATGTCGTGCATGGTCTTGAAATTACACTGGATCACTACACCACCCGTGAACAGCAGGATCGGATGCTGGAGATTCTTCAGTTTAAGCTGGATGTGCTCTGGACGATGTTGGATGCTATGACCATGGCGTATGAGCTTGATCGGGCACCTTATCATACGGTGACTGAGAAGAAGGTATATCACCGGGGTCTGTTTAATGAGTGAGGATGCAATGATCGATAGGGCGACAAAACCTGCTCTGAATAAGATGTTTCGTTTCCAGTGGGAGAAGGCTCAGAACTCTTATGTTCTACTCTATCCAGAAGGGATGATTCAGCTGAATGGACCTGCCGGAGAGATCCTGGCGCTGGTTGATGGCGAGCGTACGGTGGATCTTATTATTGGTGAGCTTCAGGAAAAATTCCCGGATGCAGGTGAGCTTGACTCCGATGTGCTGGAATTTATGCAGGAAGCAAATACTCAGGGGTGGATTAGCCTTTAATTGATCTGTGTAGCCTGATGGTACTTCAGTAGTAGTTCATTGCTACTATCTTAGGCTGCACTTCCCTCATCAAAGGAGTGATTATAGAGTCAATTCATAATAATAAATGATGATTGATGCTATGAGTGCTTCCCCTTGTAATGGTTCACCCTCCCAGCCAAATCTGGGAGGCTCAACGCCCAAAGCTCACGGTCAGCCTCTCTGGCTGTTGGCTGAATTAACCTACAAATGTCCTCTGCAGTGCCCCTACTGTTCTAACCCGCTCGATTTTTCAGATTTTGGTGGTGAACTGACCACGCAACAGTGGCTGGATCTGTTCCAGCAGGGGCGTGAACTGGGAGCTGTTCAGCTTGGTTTCTCTGGTGGCGAGCCGCTGGTTCGTCAGGATCTGATTGAGTTGATCGGAGGTGCCCATGAGATGGGGTACTACACTAACCTGATCACTTCGGGGGTCGGGTTGAATGAGCGCAAGATGGCTGAGTTCCATAAGGCGGGTCTCGACCATATTCAGGTCAGCTTTCAGGCGAGCGATGAGTCCGTTAACAATATGTTGGCAGGATCAAAAAAAGCGTTCGAACAAAAACTGAAAATGGCCCGTGAAGTTAAGGCTCAGGGTTACCCGATGGTGCTGAACTTTGTGACTCATCGTCATAATATCGATCGGATCGACCGTATCATTGAGCTCTGTGTTGAGCTTGAGGCTGACTATGTTGAACTGGCCACCTGTCAGTATTACGGCTGGGCGTTTGAGAATGTAGAGCAACTACTACCGACAAGAGCGCAGTTGGAACATGCCGAGGCGGTCACTAATCAATACCGGAAGAAATTAGCCGCTGAGGGTAATCCGATCAAGCTGATCTTTGTCACGCCAGACTACTATGAAGAGCGTCCGAAAGGTTGCATGAATGGCTGGGGGCAGGTGTTTTTGACGGTGACACCTGATGGAAAAGCGCTTCCGTGTCACAGCGCTCGGATGTTACCGATTGAATTTCCGAATGTTAAAGAGATGAGTCTTCAACAGATCTGGGATCAGAGCCCTGGCTTCAACTATTTCCGCGGTGATGACTGGATGAAGGAGCCTTGCCGTAGTTGTGATGAGAAGGATAAGGACTTTGGCGGCTGCCACTGTCAGGCGTATATGCTGACAGGTGATATGCACAATGCTGATCCAGTTTGCGGAAAGTCTCCCCATCATGACAAGATAGTCACGGCCCGAAACAGAGCGGAAGAGGTTGTGAATCGTCCAGATGAGTTTGTGTACCGCAATGAGCGTAACTCCCGAGTGTTTGCAAAAGGGTAGTTTTGTTAATGGCTGAGCCGGAATCTGCCCAAAAGCCTGGTTTCTGGGAGTCTGCTTTGGATGAGGCTTCAGCCGTTGCAGCGGGCAGGGAGTTTAGTCAGCTGCAGATTCACAATCAGGGTGGACTTTACTGGGTTGAATATAGCCCCGATAGAAAGGGGCGCAGCCTGATCTGTCGTGAACCAGCTAACCGGCCGGGAACAGTCGAATTACTAACGCCTGAAGATTACAGTGTTCAGAGCCGAGTCCATGAATATGGAGGTATGAGTTGGTGTTTAATAAGCGAGCAGCTCATTTTTGTTAATGCTGATGATCAGCAGCTCTATCTGCAATCACTTGATAATCCTGAACAGATCACTCCCTTAACGTCCCATAATGATCGACGATATATTGAGCCGGTCTGGGATCAGCTACGCAATCGGGTACTTGCGGTAGAGGAGATCCACCGACCTGATGGGGTTGAAAATAGGCTGGTTGCAATCTCCTTAAAGGATGAAGATATTGTGGTTCTGCATCAGGGCTATGATTTCTACGCATACCCGACACTCTCGTCTGATGCCTCTTCGTTGGCATTTATTGCCTGGAGCCATCCTCATCAACCCTGGACATCTACGCAGCTGTTAACGCTCAGATTTACAGAAGATGGAGAGGTTGAATCCGCCAGTGTGGTCGCAGGTGAACAAGAGCCGGAATCTCTATCTCAGCCACTGTATACAGAGAAAGATGAGTTATATGTTGTCAGTGATCGCGATGATTACTGGAATATCTATCAGGTTGATGCGGTAAGCGGTCAACTGACAGCCGTTTCTGCAACCCGGACCGATCTTATTCCTTCGCCCTGGCAGTGCGGCATCCGCCATTACGGGTTTATGGACGATCAACTTGTGGTGATCTCCCTGCTACATGAAGGTGCTCAGTTGATGATCGGTTGCTCCGCTGTAGAGAGCGGATTTAATCACTTCAAATCACTGGCGATAAGAAAAAATAAGTTAGCGCTCGTCGCCGCTTCACCGGACCGATTGCCCGCTGTCTTATTTAAGGAGCTTCAACAAAATTTTCGTATTGTCGTCGGCGGGGAGTCGCCCTTAGCAGAGCGTGATTGTTCCAAGCCTGAAGCAAAACAGTTCGGTTCCGGTGAAACTCAGTGTTATGGGTATCTCTACCCGCCAGCGAACTGTGCCTATGAGCTTGGGCTGAATGAACGCCCGCCACTGGTGATCTTCCTTCATGGTGGGCCGACTGCGGCCACCTATCCCATTCTTAACCTGAAAATCCAGTACTGGACCCAACGTGGGTTTTCAGTTCTCGATCTCAACTACCGTGGCAGTAGTAACTACGGTCGAAACTACCGGTCACAACTGAAAGGGCGATGGGGTGAGGTTGAGATCGAAGATATCCGTCAGGCTGTGACAGAGCTGATAGCCTCCAGAACAATCAATCCATCTGCAATCTTTATACGTGGGAATAGTTCTGGAGGGTACACAGCTCTGAATGCGTTGTGTGAACTTGATTGTTTCGCTGCGGGTGCAAGTTTGTACGGTGTCACAGATCCGGAGGTGCTGGATCAGTGCACTCATAAATTTGAATCATACTATCTGCACTGGTTGATCGGTGATCCGGTTAGGAATCGTGATCGTTATCGAGCCTATGCACCGATCCATAAAGCTAATCAGATAACAGCGCCGGTGATCTTCTTTCAGGGTGAAAAAGATCGAGTCGTGCTTCCCGATCAAACCCGGATGATGGTGAAACAACTCCAGGTACGAGGTATATCGGTGGAAGCCCATTACTTCAGTGATGAGGGGCATGGATTCAGGCAGGCGGGTAACGCTGAACTTGTCTTGAAATCAGAGCTTTCTTTCTACCGAGCGCAGCTTTAACCCCAAAGGAAGATGGACTTCACTGATTCGGGAAATTGGGGGGTCAATAGTAGTAATCGTAATTGACTGGGTTGATACCTCCGTTGCATAAATGTTGCAACTTTATGACTGTGTGAAGATTAGATTAACAATCTAATAACAATAGAGTCATTAAAAATGAGCCGACAAGAGAGATGCTGGGTTCCTTTGATTGCAGGGGTCGCTTTAACGGGTGTAGTCCACGCCGAAGATGTTACTCAGCTGCAGGGTGTAACAGTTATTGGTAACACACCGATTCACGGTGTAGGTATCGAAAAGAGCAGAATTGCCGCTGCGGTTCAATCTGCAAATAGTCAGGAGATTGAGAGGTCTCAGGCGCTGAATGTGGCTGAGCATCTACGTTATAACTTCAGTAGTGTGACCATCAATGAAGCGGTTAATAACCCGTATCAGCCTGATGTGCAGTACCGCGGCTTTACCGCATCCCCATTACTGGGTCTACCACAGGGTCTTTCGGTTTATGTGAACGGGATCCGCTTCAATGAGCCTTTTGGCGATACCGTCAATTGGGATCTGCTGCCTGAAGGGGCGATAGAATCGATAAATCTATTCGCCGGTTCTAATCCTGTATTTGGTCAGAACACACTGGGTGGTGCACTCTCCATTAAACTCAAGAACGGCTTTGATAACCCCGGTTCACAGACTGAAAGTTCAATCGGTGAAGATGGTCGCTTCAATTTTGAAGTACAGACCGGAGGGAATGATGGTGAATTCGGTTATTACCTGATCGGTAACTATTTCGAAGAGGATGGCTGGCGGGATCATTCCCCGACTGAGGTGCAGCAGGGATTAGCGACCCTCACCTGGAGAAATGGTGATAACAACATCGAGCTGACTGCCGCTGCAAACAACAACACGATGATCGGTAACGGTGCGGCACCGATTGATCTGTTTGCGCTTGAAGGGCGTGAAGCGATCTACACACAACCTGATCAGACAGAAACCAATCTGGCACTGTTTGCCCTGAATGGTGATACCTGGATCGATGATAATACACAGCTCGCGGGTAACCTGTTCTACCGTCGAAACAGGGTTAAAACTCTGAATGGAGACGACAGCGATTACGGCTTATGTTATGTCGATGGCGATAATGAAAACCCTCTGGCTGCACCGGCAGGCGGCAGTGTAAATGCATCACTATGTGAAGCTGAAGATGGTTTGGAAGCAGTCGAGTTTAGAGGCTTTGATGATGAGGACTCATTAGCATCAATTGATCCAGCGTTGGCTGCTGATCTGGTGGCGGATGATGAGCTGTTTGATGGTACGTTAAATACCTCTGAAACGAAGATGGAAAGCTTTGGTCTGGGCTCACAGGTTACCTTCCTTGATGATCTACAGGGTAAAGAGAATCAATTGACGGTGGGCGGAAGCCTTGAGTATGCAGAGATCGACTTTCAATCAGATACTCAGTTCGCTGAGCTGAATAATGAAGAGGGCGAAGATCGCGGTGTATCCGGCATTGGTCTGTTTGATAATGAATCCAGTGTGCGCTTAGAAACTGATGTGACACACGTGGGCCTCTACATTACTGATACGCTGGCATTGAATGAAAAGCTGGATCTGACCCTTTCCGGGCGCTACAACTACACCCGAATCGATATGCTGGGTATTGGTGAAGAGAATGAAGATCTGACCGGCAAGCATACATTTAAGCGCTTTAATCCAGCTGTTGGTTTGGCATATCAGGCAACGGATAACCTAAACGTCTACGCTAGCTACAGTGAGTCCTCTCGCGCACCGACGCCTGCAGAGCTGAGCTGTGCTGATCCGGACGATCCATGCAAACTACCCAATGGTTTTGTATCTGATCCGCCGCTAGAACAGGTTGTAGCAAAGAGCTTTGAAGCGGGTGTTCGAGGTCAGCGAGCGGGTTATCAGTGGTCAGCAGGTGTCTTTCACACAACCAATCATGATGACATCATCTTCCAGAATGCCGGGGGGCTGGCCTCAGAGGGCTACTTTGACAATGTTGGCAAAACACGTCGTCAGGGTATAGAGCTTGCTGCATCAAAACGGTATGAAAACCTGAATCTTGGCCTGTCCTACACCTATATGGATGCAACATTCCAAACAGCATTTGATTCAGTCAGCAATAACAATCCGCTGGGTGATACCCGTTCAGTAGAGAGGGGCGATTCAATCCCTGGATTGCCAAATCACAACCTAAAGCTGGTTGCTGATTGGGCTGTGACACCAAAACTGGATCTGGGAGCGGAAGTTTCCTACCAGAGCAGCCAGTACTACCGGGGTGATGAAGCGAACGAAAATGAGAAAGTGGATGGCTTTGCGCTACTCAATCTGCGCGGTGTCTACAAGTTGAAAAATAATATCGAGGTGTTTGGGCGTATCGATAATCTCTTTGATAAGGAGTACGAAACCTTTGGGGTCTATGGCGAGTCCGATGAGGTACTGGAAGATCAGGGTATTGATGACCACCGCTTCGTAGGTCCGGGCAAACCACGCTCTGCAGTGATCGGAATCCGAGCTCGATTCTAATATGAATCATCTCAGGGCAGATAGTATCGGTGGGCTCTGCAAGGCTGATTTGCGGAGCCCGAAATGAGCGGGTCTAACAACCGTTCTAATATGTTGCCGGCAGTGATTCTTTCACTGCTGGCACATGTCGTTTTACTGCTTTGGTTTTTATCAAAAGAACCGATCACGCTCTTTAGCCAGGCCGAAGCTGCTTCGCAAGATTCGATTAGCACAGTCCATATCAATATGGTCGCTAGGTTGCAGCCCAAACCAGAACACAAACCAGAGCCCAAACCAGAGCCCAAACCAGAGCCCAAACCAGAGCCCAAACCAGAGCCCAAACCAGAGCCTAAACCAGAGCCCAAACCAGAGCCCAAACCAGAGTCCAAACCAGAGCCTGAACCAGAGCCTGAACAAGAACCTAAACCAGAGCCTGTGGTTTCGGAGTTGGCCCAGCTCCCCCAGGCAACAAAACCTCAACTCGATCAAAACGGGGTTTTGCTGAAGGTGATTAAAAAGCCCGGTTTCAGGCAATCCCCTGCAGCACCTAAGTACCCAGGGAAAGCTAAAAGGAAGCGTCAGGAGGGGACTGTCATTGTTCGTGTACTGGTGAGTGCAACTGGAGAAAATCGTGAAATCATTATCTATAAGAGTAGCGGCTATGAACTGTTAGATGAAGCGGCGCGTAAAGCTGTTGTTGCCTGGGAGTTTGAGCCGGCCGTCTTGGGGGGAGGATACGCTTCAGCGTGGGTCGAGGTGCCTGTTGCATTCAAGCTAAGGTAATCTGGCTCTAACCTTATCTAGCTATTACGTGCATCTTGGCTATGTCTTATGGCGATGGACCAAAGTATTAGATGAATTCGTTCCGATGCAGAACAGCCAGATGTGTGTTGTAGATGGATAATAAGCATGACTAAGTTTTGTCATGTTCTTTACATCCACTCTCTGGCTTTGAGTTTTCTTTCTAAGAGCTCTAACCGTCGTACTTCGCCTGCTTTATAGCAGGCTTTTTTTTGTCCCAAGCGCCCTCTCTTCTCTGAAGGTTTTGTCCCTATATGTGTCACCAGAGAACGTCCCGTATTTTATATGGGATGTGCTGCCAATATTGCAACGGTTTATGCCTCTGTAAATCAAATTACGTCTAGTTAAAACTTGCATATAAGTCCGAAATGTAGATTAAACGAAAAAAAATACTTCGAAAAAATCGAATATTAATTCAGGTTTGCTCAGTTTTAGTTGTTCCCGATAGTTGTTAGGGTTGTTTTATCGTCATTTCTGGAGTTACTTATGTTTAATGATATTTTATTTATAGCTCATAAAGAAATAGTTTTAACTGATGATCCGGCCTTTAATAAATGCCTCGATTTTATTAGGGAGACAAAGGGAAGAATCACTGTATTTAAAGTGATCACTAGTGAATTACTCCCTGAGCCGGATATTTGTAGTGCTGCTGAATTCAAGGATATTGAAAATAAAACAATAGAGTACAATCGAATAAGGTTGGTTAATATGATTAACGGACTTGATATTGGTGAAAAAATAGATGTCTGTGTAGTTTGCGGGATTGATTTTATAGAAATAATCAAAAAGGCTGACTCGGGAAATTACGACCTGGTTGCAAAGGTAGAAGATTTCAAACGTGATTTTTTGTGTAGTTCCGATTTTCATCTATTAAGGAAGTCAACACTACCTGTCTGGATAATGCGTCATCAGCATGGTGGTGGATATAGTAGGATGGTTATATCAATTGATTTGAAGCTTGAAGAAAATGATGAAGGGGAAGAGCTCAACAGAAGGATTATGTTCGCCGCACGAAGATTTTCGAAAATTCTAAATGTTAAAGTCCATGTGATTAGCTGTTGGTCTTTTTACGGTGAATCTTTACTCAGTAAAAATCCATTCCTAGATTCTGATGATAACTATCTGGATTTAATTAATAAAAAAGAGATTAAATATCAAAAGTTGATGGAAGGTTTTAAAAATAAATATGGCGAAGATATTGAATGTGTACTGGTTAGAGGTGAAGCAGAAACAGAAATACCTCGCTACGTTAATTCTGTAGGTTTCGATATTGTAGTGATGGGTACTGTGGCAAGAACGGGTATTTCAGGTTACATCATAGGAAATACGGCTGAAAATATTTTGCAGTCTATTGCATCATCTGTTGTTGCAATAAAACCAAAGGGTTTTAAATCGCCAGTCATGGTCGATCTATAAGGAAGTTACAGAAACTATTTACGTTGATTTTTCTTAGTGGTTATTGACTGATTATGTACTTTAATCACCCAAAAGAATTGAGTTCTGTGAGGTGAATCTATGAAACCTAATGTTGATGAACCATTAATTACACATCTATATCGATTAGTCAGATTGAGTGTTCGCTTGCTTGCTATTTTGATGGTGTTCGTGATTATCATGGGGGTGGTGGATGTCGGTTGGACAATTTATGAAAAGATGAATAAGCCCCCGATTTTTATCTTAACAATATCAGACATGCTGGCTACATTTGGTGCTTTTATGGCGGTTCTTATCGCGATAGAAATTCTTATAAATATTACAATTTATCTGAGAGATGATGTTATACATGTAAAAATAGTAATGGCTACTGCGCTCATGGCTATTGCACGTAAAGTAATAGTTCTTGATTTTGGTGAAGTTACGCCGGGTTATATCTATGGCCTTGCTGCTGTTGCGCTAAGTATGAGTATTGGCTATTGGCTCATTCACAAATTACCAGTGACATCCCACATTGACTGACCTGGGTGTCGGAGCGGGGTTTCAGGATGAATTCGATCAATTTAAAGCATCTGTATTATTTCTGGCTGACAGCTAGAGAGGGCTCCATCACTAAAGCGTGTGATATTTTAGGGTTAACCCCGCAGACGCTTAGTTCACAGATATCTACATTAGAGTCAAATATAGAGTTAATGCTCTTTAAGCGAGAAGGGCGCAGTCTGGTTCTCACTCCTACTGGGAAGGAGGTGTTTACCTATGCAGACCGTATCTTTGAGGTGACATCACAACTTGAGGAGATGGTCAAAAACTCAGGTAAAAATCGTGTCATTGACTTCTCGGTGGGTATTGCGTCAACCGTTCATAAAATTTTGGCTTGGAAAGTGATCAGGCCAGCTACTGAATTAAGTCAAAAAATACACCTTGTCTGTCGTACTGCGCATGCAAGTGAGCTGCTGCTGGACCTCAAACAGAAAAAGGTCGATGTTGTAATTACGGACTACATACCACCAGACTTAGAGCAGGAAGGGTTGGTTGTTGAAAGTATGGGGTCTACATCTATGTCTTTTTTTTGTAAGGGGGGTAGAGCGAGAGCCTTGGATGAAAACTTCCCTCAATCCCTTTCAAATCAGAATTTTATAAGTTACGGCCGAAATACACCTTATCTACAAAAATTAAGAGATTGGCTACGTGATCACCGCCTAGAGGTGAATATATTTGCTGAAATTGATGATAGTGCTTTATTGAAGGTTATAGGGGAATCAGGAGCTGGTATCTTTTCAGCACCCACCTATATTCAGTCAGAGATATGTAATCAATACTCAGTCGATGTCATAGGATCTGTGCCCGAGGTAAGAGAGGAGCTGTATGCCATCTACCGGTACAGTGGTGCTATCAATCCAATTGTAGAGGCGTTATTAAGAGTCAAAATCGATCAGTAAATTACTTTGTTGTGATCTGCTGTGACGGGTCCAGGTATGGCTATTCAGATATGTTAATTTGAATTTGAGAAAGCGTTTAGGTTTAGGGTTGTACAACGTAAAGAAAGAAGGCCGCGGCTCTGGAGAAGGGGGGATCAGAGGCGCGGCCAAGGGTTCTTGCTATAAAACCGGGATTACCAGCTTAGAGCAGCACCGATTGCAAACTGGTCAGTTTCGTTACCGGAACCGTCTTCAGCCATATCGTATTCAGCAATCAGTTTCAGGTTGCTGTTGATGTCATAGAAGTAGGCGATTGAATCCAGCTCCATAGAATCCGCACCGCTAACTTCTGACTCGCCGTGGGAGAGTACGATACGGTGGCCGTTTGCACCGTAAGAAGCCTGTAGCAGGTAGCCATCAGAATCAACATTGCTGGCAACAGTACGGTCAGCCAGAGCTACGCTGATACCTTCCTGATCGAAGCCAGATGCAGTGAACTGGAAGCCGCCCATTGCGATACGTGCACCGTAAGCGATACCCTCAACGCTGCCACCATCAACGTTAGATTCGCCGGTTGCAGCGCTCAGCCATGCAGAGAATTTGCCGCCGTCAAAATCAGTGTTGAAAGTACCTTCTGCTTCAAAGCGAGCATCATCGCCAGCACCAGTACCGTCTTCACCACTGTCTGGATCCATAACGCCTACAGCAACCTGGAAACCATTAGTTACTGGAGAGCGGTAAGTGATCTGAGCATTAGGAGTCGTGTATGGGTAGCCAACAGAGATGTTACCGAAGGTTACGCCACCTGTGTTGATCATTGGTAGACCAGTACCCAGCAACAGTTCATCGTTGAAGATGTTAGAGCGTGCATACAGGCCGAAATCTTTACCGAACAGAACCTGACCAAATTCACCGTCTACAGTACCGTAGAACTGACGAACATCGATCGCAGTGTCTGTAACGCTGTTAGTACCATCGTTGATGGTAACCCAGAAAGAGGAGCGACCGCCTACAGTCAGATCATCAATCTGTTTAGAAACGTTGAAACCAATCCAGTTAGGAAGGAAGCCCATGCGTACACGAGACTGATCGCCAGTAGCGTCGTCATCTGTCTGTACGTAGAAAGCGTTGAAGTGACCATCAGCAGAGAAAGTCGTGCCATCCTGGTTATACAGTTCAATCGCAGCGCTTGCCTGTGCGCTGATTCCCATTGCAACTGCTACTGCTAACAGCTTGGCCTTGTTATTTTTCATGTCGCCCCCGAATTACGGAAATTAGTTTGTTTAACGATGAAGCGATTATCGGAAACTGATGAAGGGGGGCATATCGGGCAATGGAATGTTTGTTCTATAACCTTGGGATCGGTACGACTGTATGAATACTGTACAGGGGCAATAGTTGATAAGAGGCTGCGTCAAAGGAGGTAGTGCTGGGATTGCTACCGAAGAACTAAAAGCTTTCGCAGACGCACAATTTGTTTAAAAGTGAATTATGCTTCTTATATATGACAAAAGCGTTTCGTCCCGCTTGGGTAGCCTAATGGCTTAGGGTACACTTCGGGACAAGTTTGTATAACAACAATAATAAAGGCGTTGATTTTAAGATCTGCCGCCTCGTGAGTACAGTCGATGAGCAGTAATGACATTTCTAATTTGCGTAAGTTCGTCTCACCCGAAATTATTTTCGGGGTCGGGGCACGGAAGTCGGTCGCTAATTATGCGAAGACCTTTGGCGCTCGCAAAGTTCTGGTGGTATCAGATCCGGGTGTTGAAGCCGCGGGCTGGCTAAAAGATATTTCTGATCTACTCACGGAAGAGCAAGTTGAACACGTCACTTTTACTAACGTCTCCGCCAATCCAAGAGCGGAAGAGGTGATGGAAGGTGCACGTTATTATCAGGAGCACAACTGTAATGTGATCGTTGCCATCGGTGGTGGCAGCCCGATGGATTGTGCAAAAGGTATCGGTATTGTGTCTGCTAACGGCAGGCACATACTTGATTACGAAGGGATCGATACGATTGATCTGCCGATTCCACCGCTTGTGTTCATCCCCACCACAGCAGGCACCTCAGCGGATGTTTCTCAATTTGCGATCATCTCTGATCCGGTTGAGAAAATTAAGATATCGATTGTCAGTAAAGCGGTAGTACCTGATGTCGCGCTGATCGACCCTGAAACCACCATGACGATGGATCCATTTCTCAGTGCCTGTACCGGGATTGATGCCTTGGTGCACGCGATCGAAGCGTTTGTATCAACGGGGGCCGGTCCTTTAACCGATATGCATGCGCTCGATGCGATGCGACTGATTAATGAGAATATTGTTCAGTTGGTTGAGAATCCACTCGATATTCATAAGCGTGAACAGGTGATGCTCGGATCGATGAAAGCGGGACTTGCCTTCTCAAATGCGATTCTGGGTGCGGTTCATGCGATGTCTCATAGCCTGGGTGGATATCTGGATCTGCCCCATGGTTTATGTAATGCGATGTTGTTGGAGCATGTGATCGATTTCAACTACAAAGAAGCGAATGAGCGCTTCAAAGTAGTGGCGGAAACGATGGGGATCGATACGCGTGGATTGAACACCGTGCAGATTCAGAAACAGTTGATGAATCGGGTTATCAATCTGAAAAAGGATGTAGGCCTGACACAAAAACTGGCCGAGAGCGGTGTACATGTCACGGATATCCCCGTGCTATCTGATCATGCTCTGCTGGATCCATGCATACTGACCAATCCACGGAAATCTAATAAGCGTGATGTAGAAGCCGTCTATGAAGAAGCGCTCTGATAATCAGGATCAAACCGTTACCAGCCTGATCGGGCTGGGTAATCACTCCGCAAGGAAAAGTTACTATCCGGAGCTAGTCAGCAAACTGGATGAGCTGGAGCAGGAGAAGAACCGTTATAAATGGCTCTTCGAGAATGCTCAGCATGGAATTTTTCAGGCGAGTTTAGATGGGGGGATTTCCACAGCTAATCCCGCTATCGTGAAGATCTGTGGCTATCTCTCCTCCGATGACTTCTGTCACAGGGTTGAGACTGTTGAATCCTCGCTCTTCTGTTGCCATGACTCCTACAGCGTTTTCAGGCGTAACCTGATTGACTATGGACGGGTATTTGGATTTGAAACCCTGTTCAGACGTGCTGATGGTCAGTGTGTTCATGTCTCTATCAATGCGCTACTGAAGACAGTTGAAGGCGAAGCAACCACTGTTGAAGCGTTTGTTCAGGATATTACTGAGCGTAAGAAAACACAGGAGCGCCTGAAGCAGCTGAATGAGGATCTTGAGAGTCGTGTTGAGAGCCGTACTCATGAATTGGTTGCGCTGAACGACAAGCTTTGGAAAGAGATCTCTGAAAGGGAGCAGATTCAGAAAGAGCTCAAGGTTGCCAAGGAGGTCGCAGAGGAGGCGAACAAGAGCAAAGATAAATATTTGGCTGCGGCAAGTCATGATCTGTTGCAACCGATGAATGCAGCTCGACTGTTGATCGCTGCTTTGCGCGAGCGCGAGCTCCATGAGCAGGATGCACATCTGATTGAGCGCGTTCACCTTGCACTGGAAAATGCAGAAGACCTGCTGACAGACTTGCTGGATATCTCCAAACTTGATCAAAAAGCGGTTAATCCCGATATTAGCGAATTTCGCGTCTATCAACTGCTGGCATCGATGGTGGGAGAGTTTCAACCGGTTGCTGAGAGCAAAGGTTTACATATCAAGGCAAGCTTCAGCTCTGCGGTCGTTAAGAGTGACTCCCGCCTTCTGCTCCGTATTATCCGAAACTTCATCAGTAATGCGATCCGGTATACCGGTGATGGCAAGGTGCTGGTGGGGTGTCGTCGCAAGGGCGATAAACTCAGTATCCAGGTGTGGGATACAGGCACTGGAATTCCTGAGAATAAACAGCAGGAGATCTTTAAAGAGTTTCAGCAACTGGACTGTCATGCATCTCAGGGGCGGCAGGGTGTAGGTCTGGGGCTGGCCATTGTTGAACGGATCTCCAATATGCTGGGGCATCAGTTAAAAGTCTCCTCAATACCGGGCAAAGGATCGATGTTTTCGGTGGAGGTGCCTCTGGTCAAAAACCCAGTGAGCGTGCATACCGTCACTAAGTTTCATCAGCCGATCCCTGATCAGTTGAATCGTCTGGCCGTTCTGGTTATCGATAATGAAGAGAACATTCTGGTCAGTATGCAGGCCCTGCTTGAGCAGTGGGGATGTCAGGTGATCACTGCGCTCAGTGAAGTTGAGGCGCGAGAGCTCTGTCAGGATGAGAAGTTTGTACCTGAAGTCATTCTTGCCGATTTTCATCTCGATGACGATAAACTAGGGACCGATGCGGTGCTTAATTTACGCGAATCATTCGGGTTGGATATACCCGCTGTGATGCTGACCGCTGACAGAAGTACGGAGTGTCGTCAGATGTTTCGACAGCTGGGTTTTCCAGTATTAAATAAACCGGTTAAACCGGGTAAGCTGCGTGCGCTTCTGACTCATCTGGCGTGAATAAGATCGTGTAGTTCTTTAGTACCGCTTTTCCATTTTTTGTTTAAAATATTCATATATATTAATAGGTTATATTCCTCTTTTTATGCTTTAAAAAAGGTTCGCAAGTAGTATTTTGGTATTGGCTCACAGGGCCTAGAATGGTTGAACTACCCAAGTTCCGGGGACTCTACCTTGAGCCAAAAAAACGCCTTTACTACAGCCGCGTCTTTCAGTGCAGACCCTTACGCAGCCGCAAACGAACTGCAGCAGCAGTTAACCTCGTCTGAAATCAACTTCATCATCTTTTTCTGTTCTGCTGAATATCCGCTCGACCAGTTGGCGATCGCGATCAATTTGGCGTTTCCAGATGTTCAGGTTGTTGGTTGTACAACGGCAGGTGAAATTACCCCTCAGGGCTATGGGCAGGGCTGTATAACGGCGATCGGGTTTGAGCGCTCAGGTTTTGCTATAGAAGCGGCTTCTATTGAGTGCCTTGATGATTTTAGTCTGACCGATGCGCAGAGGCTGGTGGATCAATTGATCTCGGGATGCCGTAAGCATGAGATCGCCCCCATCAAAGGAAACACTTTTGCGTTGACCTTGCTCGATGGGCTTTCGATCCAGGAGGAGAATGTACTGGTTACGCTGAACTCCGCACTGGGCAGTATCCCCAGTTTTGGTGGCTCTGCTGGTGATGATATCCATCTGGCAAAGACACATGTCTATTACAACGGCGAGTTCCATACGGGGGCTGCTGTTGTCATGTTGGTAAACACCCTTTATGAGTTTGAGGTGTTCAGTACCCATCATATGCGCAATAAAGATGAGAAGCTGGTGGTCACAGCAGCCGATGCTGATAGTCGTACTGTTTATGAGCTAAACGCAGAGCCCGCAGCGGTAGAGTATGCGCGCGTCATAGGTGTGCCGGTTGAGCGTTTGAATCATGAAGTATTTGCGCTCAATCCGATCGCGGTAAAGCTGGGTGATGAGTTTTTTGTCAGGTCTATCCAGCAGGTGAATGAAGACCTGAGTTTGCGATTCTACTGCGCGGTTGAAAACGGCATTGTCCTTACAGTGATGCAGCCGGGTGATATGGCATCTGATCTGATCAAAAAGCTGGATATGATCCAGCAGGAGATTGGCAAGCCGCAACTTATCATCGGCTGTGACTGCTTCTTACGCCGACTTGAGTGTGAGCGGCTGGGTTACTCTCACTCTGTATCTGAGCTATTGAGAAAGAATAATGTGATCGGATTTAACACCTACGGAGAACAGAAGGAGGGGATGCATATCAACCAGACCTTTACGGCAGTCGCCATAGGGAGCCATCAAGATGGTTGATCAGACCCTAAACGTCCGTATCGAACAGCTTGAGGAAGAAAACCGAAAGTTAAGGAAGATCAACAGTGTACTGATTGAACGTGTTGAAGCAGGAGGGTGTCAGGGGGCGAATCCCTACTCGGCGTTTGAGCATTCAGTTGTGTTAGCGGAGCAGGTGCGCGAACGCACTGAGGCGCTTAATCGAGTGTTGTCAGAGCTGAAAATAAGCCACCGCGCCCTGAAAGATGCTAACAATGAAGCGGCTCTGGCAAACCAGCGGCTGATTGATGCGATTGAGAGTATCTCCGATGCATTTGTGCTGTTTGATGATCAGCGCAAAATTGTCCTGTTTAATAGCAAGTTTTGTCAGGTATGGGCTTCAACCGGGTTAAAGATCAGAACCGGCATCACCATTCAGGATATAAGCCGCCTTGCCAAAGAGAGTGGCTTAATTGATGAGGAGTATCCCGCGACCAATACCGGAAGTAAGGTCTACCGGCTCAATGATGGTCGCTGGGTACAGATGTCTGAGCGTCCTACTCAGGACGGTGGTCTGGTTATTCTGTACACGGATATAACTGCGCTGAAAGAGCGGGAAACGGCTGATCGCGAACATGCACTGGCACAGAAAACGAAACTCCTTCAGAACACGGTTGATAACCTTTCCCAAGGGGTTGTACTGGTCACACCAGAAGGGCGTGTTGAGCTGTGGAATGATCGTTTCCTTGATCTTACAGGAGTCGATGGTTCGCAGGTTGAGTCATACCCGCCCTTTGCTGCGCTAATGCTGGATAACCATTCAATACTGCAGCATGCACTCACGGCTGCTCAGCAAGGGGAGGTGTTAGCCTCCGAGCAGCGAGGGTCCAAGGGGCAGGTGATAGAGGTCAGAACCCATCCGATGCCACAGGGTGGGTTTGTTAATACCTATACGGATATTACCGAACGTCATAAATATGCTGAATCGCTACGTCAGAGCGAGCAGTGGATTAGGTTGATTACTGATAATGTTCCGGCGTTGATCGCCTATCTGGATCAGGAGCTTAACTACCGTTTTGCCAATAAGGTGTATAACCAATGGTTTGGTAAAGAGGATGGAGCACTCAACGGTGAGAATATCTTTGAGGTATACACCGAAGAACAGTACCTCCACCTGAAACCCTATATAGACCGTGCCTTATCGGGCGAGAATGTCACCTTTGAAACCTGGCAGCGTAATGCGCGCGGTGAAGATCGCTATATGCTGAAATCATACGTCGCTAATATCGATAAGCATGGCAACCCCGATGGTTTCTTTGTCATGATCCGCGATATCACTGAGCGCCGTCGTTCAGCTGAGGCACTGGAGCTGTCGCACCAGTTGCTTGAACAGCGTGTTAAAGAGCGTACATCTGAGCTGACTCAGGTGAATGAACAGCTTCGATCTGAGATACAGGAGCGTGTTGAGGTTGAATCACGGCTTCTGGATGCCAAGATGGAGGCGGAGCAGGCCAACCTATCCAAAACAAAATTCCTCGCTGCTGTCAGTCATGACCTGCTGCAGCCTTTGAATGCGGCACGCCTCTTCTCAGGCGCATTGTCTGAACAGATCCAGGATCCGAAAAACTGTACATTAGCACACTCAGTCTCTAACTCTCTGGATGATGTGGAATCGCTACTGCGCACTCTGGTTGATATCTCAAAACTGGATGCCGGCGTAGTCACCGCCGATATTGTGAGTTTTGGGATTCAGGGGTTGTTGGACACATTAGCTGCAGAGTTCAGTCAGCTTGCAGATGCTGAGGGGTTGGGATTCCGCTATGTAAAAAGCAGTGCGACAGTGAGGTCAGACTCACAACTGCTTGCCAGAATACTGCGAAACTTCCTGACCAATGCGATCCGCTATACCTCGGGAGGTAAACTGTTGCTTGGGTGCCGGCATCAGGGCGATGATCTCTGGATTGAGGTGCTTGATACCGGTAAAGGGATCCCTGCGAATAAGCTTCATGAGATTTTTGAAGAGTTTAAACGTCTCGATCATGACAGTCCTGGGTGTGAAAAGGGGCTGGGGCTGGGATTGGCGATCGTCGATAAGATCTCACGCGTACTGGGTCATCAGATACGCGTTGATTCTGTTGAGGGTAAAGGCTCGCTCTTTGCGGTGAAGGTGCCAAAAGGCCAGCCCGTACTCGATGTGATGACCGGACCAAGTCAGCCGCTTCTCACAGATCGGTTGTCGGGTGCAAATATCTGGTTGATCGATAATGATGAGGCGATCTGCCAGGGGATGGAGACGCTCCTCTCTGGCTGGGGCTGCAATCTGGTGACTGGATTGTCCTATGATGACCTTGGCAATAAAGTCGATTTTGAGCAAGATCCTGTTGATATCTTGATTGCAGATTATCACCTGGATAATGGCGAGACCGGCATTGATGCAGCTAGGGAGGTGACGGCTCGTGTCGCTGCGCCACTACCGGTTCTGATGATCACGGCTAATTACAGTAAAGAGCTTAACCATGAGGTGCGTAATCTTGGTTATATGTTGATCAATAAACCGGTTAAGCCCCTGAAGCTAAAAACAACGTTGATTCATATGCTGGACAGTTGTATCGAGACAGCCTGATCTACCCTCTTCATTGCAGCCTGGATCTGCCACTGTAACGTTGTGTAAATCCATTTGTTCTATTGCTGATTGCCGCATACTATCAGGCGCTGATGGTTCAGTTGGGATGAGGTTATGGATTCGGTTACTCAGATCGCACTTGGAGCGGCCGTAGGGCAGGCGGTGCTTGGTCAAAAGGTTGGCTACAGGGCCGCACTTTGGGGAGGTATTGTTGCGACAATTCCGGACCTGGACGTTTTTATCTCAATGGGGGGCGCGGTTGCAGATTTCACTTATCATCGTAGTTTCAGTCACTCCCTGTTTGTCCTATCTCTGCTAGCACCTTTATTAGCCTGGTTAATCAATCGGTTTCACGGTCAGTATGAGGGGTTATCTAAACACTGGTTTATGCTGGTGTGGCTGGCGCTGGTAACACACCCGATACTGGATAGCTTTACTATCTACGGTACGCAGCTATTCTGGCCACTTTCTGTAGAGCCTGTAGGGATAGGCAGTATCTTCATCATAGATCCACTTTATACCCTGCCTCTGCTTTTGGGTACGCTGTTGGCGTTGAGCGCAAGGCAAGCGAAATGGGGGCTGCGAGCGAATCAGTTGGGTATAGCGATAAGCTGTCTCTATCTGGCCTGGGGTGTGATTGCTCAGAATTGGGTGACCGAGATCGCTAAAGAGAACCTTGCTGAAAAGCAGAGCCAAAGCCAAGTCCTGGTCTCTGCTGCGCCTTTCAATACTCTATTATGGCGAGTGCTGGTTATGAAGGAGCATAGCTATGAGGAGGGATTTTATTCCTTACTCGATCCAGATCGTCAGATCCACTTTAAAGAGTACCCTAATCAGATCAGTCAGCTTGGTGAGATTGAACAGCACTGGCCTGTTCAGAGATTGCAGTGGTTCAGTAAAGGTTTTCTTAAGGTAAAAGAGCAGAACAGGGAGTTGCTGCTGTCTGACCTACGGATGGGGGCAGAGCCTTTCTATGTATTCACATTTAAGGTTGCAGAGATCGACAACGGTAGGGTGATTCCTTCAGAAGATCAGCGTATAGAGGAGGTACGTAGTGAAGAGCTGGTACCAAATCTGTTAGCCAGGATTGTCAGCAGAGGTGCGCTTTAGTCACTGATAAAGATGGTTTACAGCCAAATGTAAGCGGCCTAAATGGCAATGAATAAGTCTGGAGCACTCACTTAAGCGCTAATGACAGAGCAAGAATATTCAAGATAAGTACACGACTGACATCTATAGTTAATCCAAATATCCTCATCTGTTTTGGGTGGGAACTGCTACAGCGGAGATGAATAATGAGAAAGCTAGTTGGCTCGTGCCTTTGTAAGAGAGTGCAGATAGAGGTGCCTGATGATTTTGAGTATATGGGTAATTGCCATTGCTCCGAGTGCAGAAAGTTTACTGGGTCTGATTATTCATCTGTTGGGGGAATAAGTTCCGATAAGTTTCGTTACACTTCAGGTGAAGAGTTTGTGACCGTGTATAGCAAGAGTGCTGAAACAGAGTTAGCGTTTTGTCAGTGTTGCGGATCGAGTTTGTTTTCGAGAAAGCTAAAAACGGGTAAACATAACATTCGTCTGGGCATTCTTGATGATGCCCCATCTCACAAACCGAGCTTTCATATTTTTACCGGCTCTAAAGCACCTTGGAATGAGATCAACGATGATCTGACTCAGTTTGAAGAGGGCCCTGTTAAGTAGGCTTATCTGTTGTTGAAGGGAGTCTGTCTCTGGAAGCTTAGCGCGCTTACCTGTCAGGCATTTCGTGGAGTTCAGAAATAGAAAACCCAGCATCTGCTGGGTTTTTCAGTTTGAGCCTGAGTACTAGCGCTTCAGATACTCGTTAAAGTCGATGTTACCTGCCGAAAGAACTGCCTGAATTCGGTTGTGTACACCCAGCTTGCGTAATATTGCAGAGACGTGTGCTTTTACGGTGGTTTCTGCAATATTCAGGTTGTAAGCGATCTGTTTGTTAGACTCACCTTTTGACATCCTTTCCAATACCAGCAGCTGTCTTCTCGTGAGGGAGGAGAGCAGTTCAGGAGGGATCTGATTGTCATCTTTCCGATGGTTGCGTCGGTTGTCAGGCTGACTTGAGCGGATGATGTCAGACGGCAGGTAGACGTTCCCTGCAAGAATCTGTTCAAGTGCCTGAGTCATCTGATCACGCGGAGAGGACTTAGTAATAAAGCCTACCGCTCCATAGGTGATTGCCTGAAGCACGATCTGTTTATCCTCCTCAGCGGATACAATCACCACCGGGACAGTAGGCAGGTCATTTCTTAGTGTGATCAGGCCGTTGAGCCCGTTCATGCCTGGCATATTGAGATCAAGGAGAATCAGGTCGAGATCATCCTCGTTCTGAGCGATATCCAGTGCACTCTCCAGATCTTCCGTTTCCAGGGTCTGGCATCCAGTGAAGCTGTTCTCAATAACATTGATGATCGCTTCGCGGAAAAGGGGATGATCATCTGCAATCAGGATTTTGTACACAACAAACTCTCCAGTATCTTTATATTTATTATCAATACACCTGAGTGTAATTTTTAGTGACTCATCCTGAGTACTTAAGCTGCATCATGTTTGAGTATAATCTTTATTCGTAGACTTACTCTTTCCCTGGGAAAGGTTCTGGAACGGCAAGGGTCGTTTCAAGATCATTTTCGATCCACCCATCAGTGCCATCCCGGTACCAGAATAATTTTTTGTAGCCCCATTCGGAGGCGCGTTTAAGTGCGTTCCATGACATCCAGCAGTCTGCACGACAGTAGATAATGATCGCCGCCTCTTTATCACCCGAGGTTAAGCGTAAGAGGTGCGAACGGTAATACCTCATCCATTCATTATCAAGCTCACCGAGACCTACATTGGGAAGCCATGTACTCCCAGGAATGTTTAGTCTGGGTTCTTTCTGGATGAAAACCCGATTCCATTGTACGGGTTGTACATCCAGTAGAATGATATTGCTCTCCTGTTCAAGCATCCTGACCACTTCATCAGTGGAGATCGTTACTGCATGTTCACTGCTTAGCGGGGTGGGGCTCCGGTAACGATAGAGCCTGTATCCATCCAGGGTGAACAGATCAAAGTCATCCAAATCTACCTGGGGCGAATGCTCCTGAGCAAATCCACTTGAGCATAGCAGCATCAGGCAGAGGGCGAAGATACGCAGTAGGTTTGAGATGGCTAATTACTCTTGATGCTTTGTATGCCTCTATTACACCCTGCGAAAGTGCCAGTCAAAATTCTACCATCGAGCAAAAAAACAGGTACGAAAGTACTATTTTGGCTCACAGGTGTGCAGCTTATTTTGAAAAAGAGCCTATGTAACACTAATCCTTAGTGTGAGAATACTATGTTTTTTAAAATTATCTTGCTGTTTTTCCTAAGTTTTTTATCGGTAAGTGGCTATGCCCAGCCTGCAGGACTACCACAAATTAAAGTAGCGGCCCTGGCAAATGGGACAGTGAATTGGGAGCTGCAATACATAAAAGGTCAGCAGCTCGATAGGAAAAATGGTTTCGAATTGGTTGTAACGCAAGTAGCCAGCATGTCGGCTTCGAGGTTGGCTTTGGCTGGCGGTACGGTTGATACCATCGTATCCGACTGGCTCTGGGCGAATGAGCGTAACAGACAGGGAGAGGGACTTCGATTTTTGCCATTTTCCCGTCAAATTGGGGTGCTTATCAAAGCAGATGGCAGCTTAATCGCAGATTTTAAAGATCTGATAGGAAAGCGTATAGGGGTCGCAGGCGGACCGATGAATAAAGGTTGGGTGCTGTTGCAAGCCAGTGCAAAGGCGGAAGGGATCGATCTGCACAAAGAGGCTACAGTACAGTTTGCTGCGCCTCCATTACTATCGCAGGGATTGAGAAAAAAACAGATCGATCTGTTAGTTACCTTCTGGCATTTTGGCGCCAAATTAGAGGCAGAAGGGTTTGAACGCTATGGAAGGTTGTCCGATTTAATGGCTAAACTTGGGCTTAAAAGTGATCTTCCGATGTTAGGTTACCTTTTCAAACAGCCATTTATTGATGCTGATCCAGAGCGGATCAGGGGTTTTGCCATTGCAGTTTCAGAGGCTAAGAAGCAGTTACAAGAGAGTGATCGTCCATGGAAAAAACTGCGCCCGTTGATGCGTGTTTCGAATGACCAGGAGTTCAAGGCATTAGTTAAAGGGTATCGCCAGGGTGTACCGTCACCTCTTACCCCTCATCATATTGAAGATGCTCAGCGCTTCTACAGATTGATTGATCAGTTAAAGACCTATCCAACGGGTCACACTTTGGATGAATCTCTGTTCATCAGGTTGCCTTTATGAACGCGAAAAGTTCGCAATCCAGATTAAGTGATCAACTGATAACGCTAACAGCCCTGATAGCCTGCTGGTGGGGCATCGCTTATTATCTCCAGGATCCACTGCTTCCTGAGCCAGGCATCGTCGTGGCTAAGATGATGCTTGAATATGAACAGGGACGACTTCTTCACCATTTGTGGATCACCCTCCAGCGAGTATTGGTCAGCTTTCTTTTTGCCATGTTAATAGGTGGTGTGCTTGGTGTCTTAATGGCACGCATTCCGCGGATGAATCGAATACTTGACCCACTGCTGATCATTCTTCTCAACATACCGGCACTGGTTGTGATTATTCTTCTCTATGTCTGGTTTGGACTGGTAGAGGTGGCCGCTGTCGCGGCAGTGATCATCAACAAACTACCCAATGTTGCGGTTACCTTACGTGAGGGTGGGCGTATGTTTGATCCCAAGTTAGAGCAGATGGCAAAGCTCTACCGTTTTAATATGCGCCAGACAATTACTGAGCTGTGGTGGCCTCAGCTATTCCCCTACATCATGGTGGCAACGCGGGGAGGATTAGCACTAATCTGGAAAATTGTGTTGGTTGTTGAGCTTCTGGGGCGTTCGGATGGTGTTGGTTTTCAGCTTCATCTCGCTTTTCAGCTCTTTGATGTTGCTACGATCCTGGCGTACAGCTTCGCATTTATCCTCATCGTGCAGATGATTGAGTGGTTTATTTTGCAGCCTTTAGATCGTCATGCTTCCTGCTGGAAAGGGGGAAATAGTTATGTATGAGATGCAGCTGGATGAGATTGTTTTAGGCTCTCGTGCGATCCTGAGTCGGCTAAATCTGTCATTGTGTGAAGGGGAGGTACTATGTATTTTGGGACCATCGGGTTGCGGTAAAACCACAATACTCAATGAACTTGCAGGATTAGGTGTCACCGCTCCCTGGCAAAATAATCAGCCGGAGGTTGGTTATCTGTTTCAGGAACCAAGGTTGCTTCCCTGGCGCACCCTTAAGCAGAATCTTATGATTGTGCATCCCGATGGGGAGAGGGTTATGTCGATACTGAAGAGTGTTAAGCTGGAGCGGTATGCCGATTATTATCCCTCCCAAATCTCATTAGGTATGGCGCGAAGAGCTGCACTAGCACGCTGCTTACTGTGTGAGCCAGATATCGTGCTGATGGATGAGCCGCTTGCATCGCTGGATATGCAAACAGCTCATGAGATGTTGGTATTGATCAGTGATCTGGTGGGGAAGGATCCCCGGCGCAGTATGATCTATGTGACACATGATCCGGATGAAGCGTTGGCGATCGGAGATCAGATTGCCGTATTAAAAGGTTCGCCTGCGTCCCTGTTTTTTTATGGTGAAGCGAAAGAGCTAGATTTGGCAATGCTTGAGTCAATGTTAAGATAGGAATCATATATTGTTCTTAACTATTTGAAACTATTGGAGATATATGATTTCCAGGCCGTTATATATATTACCCTGTATAGTCCTGGCCCAGCTTCTGGGCTCTTCGACCTGGTTCGCTGGTAACGCAATCCTTCCAATCCTTCAACAGCAGTGGGGCTTACCTGATTCAGCTGTGGCTCCCCTGACAAACTCGGTGCAGTTTGGCTTTATCGTGGGAGCATTACTCTTTTCTGTGCTGGCCCTCGCTGATCGTCTCTCTCCTCGCATACTCTTTTTTATCTGTGCCTGTGGTACCGCCGTATTTAACCTGTTGATCGCGTTCTGGGCTGATGATTTAAATCAGGTGCTTTTGTTGAGGTTTATGGGCGGTATGATGCTGGCGGGTGTGTATCCAGTCGGCATGAAAATCGCAACCGGGTGGTATCCTGAAGGGCTCGGGGTCGCATTAGGGTATCTGGTCGGTGCGCTGTCCGTGGGGACCTCATCTGCGCATTTCTTCTCATCTTTCTCCTTCGAGAGTTGGGAGCCAGTGATCTACCTCTCCAGTGGATGCGCCATCTTGGGTGGAATAATCATCCTGTTGTTTGTCCCCGATGGGCCTGCTCTGCATAAGGGGGGCGCGTTAAAACTCACTGACCTTTGGCAGGCGGTACGCTCTAAATCGCTACAGGCCTCTGCGGGTGGTTATTTTGGTCACATGTGGGAGTTGTATGCGGTTTGGGCGTTGCTGCCGTACTGGCTCAAAGCCTGGGAGGAGCTATCGGGCAGTGACATTAACATTCCTTTCTGGTCATTCTATATCATCGCCATTGGAGGATTAGGTTGTGTTGCTGGTGGGTATGCATCGAGGTTTGTTGGTAGTCGGAGGGTGGCGCTGTGGATGCTGGTTATTTCTGGAAGTTGCTGTCTGCTCTCCCCGATGATCATCGATCTTTCATTTGAGTTGATGCTTCTTTTCTGGAGTATCTGGGGGATCGCAGTGGTGACTGATTCACCGCAATTCTCGGCACTTTCGGCGCAAACAGCACCGAAAAAAGTGGTCGGGAGCGCGTTAACCATGATCAATGCGATTGGATTCACGATCACGATCATTGCTGTCCAGATCACCGCAATGCTTCTGGAACACCTGCCCGTCGAGTGGATTATGGTTCTGCTATTCCCTGGCCCTGTACTTGGGGCTATAAGCTTGATCCGGTTGAAGAGGTTGGTTCCTGCGCTCTGAGATTACCTATACGGCTGGTTAATAATTAGTTGATTGTCACTCGCCTAAAACAGGTGTATAAAAAATACTCAGTATTTTGTCTATTCGGCCGATAACGTCTTTAATACAGACAACAAACAGCAGGACTCATACCATGGCAATCGGTGATTACAGTAACTTTGGTGGTTACGTAAACAATGAATTGAAACCCAACAAAGAGGCAGATCAGCCATTTGGTAAACAGGTGTCTGCTGCTGCGCATGAAAAAAACGCTATCCGAAAAACTGAGCGAACGGAAAGTGCCACTGAGATCACAGAAGCCCCTGCTGATGTACAACAGGATCAGGCAATAATCGAATCCAATTTTGAAGCGGGTAGTTCAAATGCCGCTAGTGAGCCTTTGGTACTCACGTTGAATGCGGTTATTGCCAATATCAACGAGCAATTGCCCCCTGAGATGGGCACAATTGAAGAGAGCGTTGAAGCGGGGATTGATGTTTCACCTGAAGCAACCGCCGATCGCATTGTATCCCTGACCACTGCGATGTTTTCAGCCTATCAGGCAGCCAACCCAGATCTTGAGGGGGCTGCACTGGTCGACCAGTTTGTCGATGTTATTGGTGGCGGAATAGAGCAGGGGTTCAATGAAGCGCGTACCATTCTGGATGGTCTTAACGTATTAGAGGGTGATATCGCCTCCAATATCGATCTGACCTTTGAGCTGGTACAGCAAGGTCTGGAAAAGTTCCGCGTTGATAACGGCGGCACACCGTCTTCTACTGACCCATCTGAAGGCGAAGCTGTAGAGGCTACGGTGGACACCTCAACGCCAACCGATCCGGCTTCAGGCGACACTATCCTCACCTCTTCAGAAGCATAAAGAGTGATCAGATAAAAAGCCGCAGTCGCGGCTTTTTTGCGTTTATAGCGATATGCTCTTGTGTACACAAAGCGTTTACTTACACATTGGTTATTATCTTTACGGTACCTGCTCTGCTTGCGTTTATGGGGAACGCGTCTCATATTGAGTAGTGCTATAGGCAATGCCTTTTAGCCATTAACTGTCGTATCCGGTGAACCCATATCTTTTGATGGCATTTCAATATGAGTAGGCTCTTGAATTTTATACCCACTTTTCTACTGTTCACGCTTGTGAGTGGTTTTGTGCACGCTCAGGAAAGTTCTGCAGCACCGACTGAAGACTCCGAGTTTAATAAGCCGCTGTATAACCCTTTTATCGAGCGCTATGTTCTCGATGAACTTAAATCATTAAGACAAGACCTTCAGGCAACCAAGGCAGAGGTCAGTGAAAAAGTCGCTCATGCCCGATTGGACGCGTCAGACAGGGCGATCAGGTATACCGCCGATACGACAAATAATATCTTTTACATCATCACCGCTGCGGCCTCACTTCTTGTGCTACTGGGATGGAAGTCGATCACCGATATTAAAAACAGTGTGGAATCGACCACAACCAAGCGAGTAGAGGAGCTGACCACAGAGTATGAGGAGCGACTCAATAAGCTTGAGTCCACTTTGAAGGAGCGATCTAACCAGATTGTCACAGCTCAGAAAGTGTTGGCGGATAGTAATGTGGTTCACTCTCTGTGGATGAGAGCCGGTCTGGAAAAAAGTGATCAGGAAAAAATCAAAATTTACGATCAGATCCTTGAGATCAACTCAGATGATGTTGAAGCCCTAACCTATAAAGCGGATACACTGCTGGATATTGATGAGGATTCCTGGGCGATGTCTCTGGTTAACCAGGCCCTTGAGTTAGATAGTAACTACGCCTTAGCGTACTGGCAGAGAGCTTGTGCTAACGCAAAGCTCGGGCAGCATGAGGATGCGTTGACAGATATAGAAACGGCGCTGTCATTGTCTGCTAGTCTCAAAGATGAGCTCGTTGGCGAACGCTTCTTTGAAAGTCTGCAAGACAATGAGGCATTTCAGGTTTTGGCGGGGATTAACGAGCAGAAGAGTGAAGCTGAATCATAATCGGTTGATCGTCATGTTTAGAGATAGAAAAAAACCGCCTGAGTTCTTGGCGGTTTTTTGTTGCTGTCGTTTGTCACTAATGTCTTTCAGTACGCAACCCCATGACCAGACTGACGCACATCAATAACAGTACAATTGTAAAAGGCAATCCTGTTGAGATCGCTCCGGCTTGCAGCGCCTGAATCGCCTCAGTGCCACCGATCCAGAGGAGAGCCGCCGCAATAGCGCCTTCAATCGTTGCCCAGAAAATTCGCTGAGGAACCGGGGCATCGATCTTACCACCTGCTGTAATACTGTCGATTACGAGCGAGCCGGAGTCGGATGAGGTGATAAAGAAGACCAGCACCAGAATGATGGCAGTGATCGATAGGAAATTACCCCAGGGCAGTTCATCAAACATCTGGAACATTGCAAGAGGGACATCGGTTAATCCATCTTTACCCAGGGCTCCAACCGAGTTGATAACCTGATCGATCGCAATACCGCCATAGATAGACATCCATAAAATCGTGACCGCGGTCGGAACCAGTAAGACCGCAATAATAAACTCACGTATGGTTCGCCCTTTAGAAACACGTGCGATAAACATTCCTACAAAGGGTGACCAGGAGATCCACCAGGCCCAGTAGAACACAGTCCAGCCCTGGAACCAGGCTTCATCTTCGCGCCCATGAGGATTACTGAGCGGGATAATATTCTGTATATAAGCGCTGATGGTTGTACCCAGGTTGCCTACCGCTACAGAAAAACCGATCAGCGCAACTGCGATCAAGAGCAGGAATGCGATGATCATATTGATGTTACTCAATAGCTTAACGCCGCCCTCTATGCCACGTATCACGGAGAAGATCGCTAGTGCAGTCACCCCGATGATAATCATGATCTGCAACTCCAGCCCGCCTTCAAGGCCGAAGATATGTTTAAGGCCGGATGCCGCCTGTTGAGCGCCTAAACCTAATGAAGTCGCTAAGCCAAAGAGTGTTGCAAGTACCGCAAGAATATCGATGAGATGTCCAGCCCACCCCCAGGCACGATCACCAAGCAGCGGGTAGAAAATTGAACGTATCGATAGTGGAAGGCCCTTGTTGTAAGTGAAAAAAGCAAGGGAGAGTGCGACAACTGCATAGATCGCCCACGGATGTAATCCCCAGTGGTACATGGTAGCGCCCATGGCCATACTGGCAGCTTCAGGCGTATTCGCCTCAACCCCTAAAGGCGTTTCATACCAGCCTGTGAGGTAGGCTACCGGTTCGGCAACACTCCAGAACATCAGGCCGATACCCATACCTGCAGCGAAGAGCATCGCCAGCCAGGATAGGGTCGAGTGTTCAGCCACAGCCTCGGCTCCACCCAATCGAATCTTACCGAAAGGTGAAATCACCAGTGCCAAACAGAACAGTACAAAGATATTTCCAGCCCAGATAAACAGAACATCAAAGTTTTTGATGATGTCCCACTTAAGGCCGTCAAGTGCGGGTTTAGAGATCGCTGGATCGGTTACTAAGACAGCAACCAAAAATAGAAGAATCAGCCCAGTACTGATTACAAAAACAGGGTTATGTATATCAAATCCCCATTTCTGAATATTGTGTTGACCTACTTCGTAGTCGGTATTTTCAATACTGTATATATCTTGCTGTTCAAGCATTCATCCTCCCTGCCAGATTAAACATACTAAGTATTAAACCTTAGCATAGATATAGATCGGCATGGCTGCGAACCTTGGCAGTAACCAAGAACTAAGCATCCACCGTGAACGGATGCTTGCTCTCAGTAAGTGAGATCATGGGGGGTTACCTGCTATTTTTCTGTGGCCTGAATCCTGTTACAGCAAGCAGGGTAAAGAGCAGGGTAGTCCCAGCGGTAATGATCAGCGCATCACTATTCAGTTTCAGATAGAGCGCATAGCGCACCAGTTCAACCGCATGGGTAAAGGGATTGATCATGCAGATCCAGTAGAGCCATTCACTGGCCTCCTGCATCTTCCACAGCGGGTAGAGTGCTGAAGATAGGAAAAACATCGGGAAGATCACAAAGTTCATCACTCCGGCAAAATTTTCCAGTTGCCTAATACGTGTGGAGAGGAAAAGTCCCAGCGAGCTGAGGAGCAGGGCAACCAATAGCAGAGCTGGTAACACATACAGGTACCCCAGCAGCGGGGGTTCCACCTCGACTAAGAGTGCGATGGCGAGAAATGCATAGACCTGAGTCAGAGAGATCAGGGCGGTGGCAGTCATCTTGCACAGCAGCAGATAGGGGCGGGGGAGCGGGCTCATCAGGAGCACACGCATACTGCCCATCTCCCGGTCATACACCATGGAAAGACTACTCTGCATCCCATTGAACAGTAAAATCATGCAGCACAGACCCGGTGCGATATAGGTTTCATAGGTGATGTAAGTGTCGTAGGGCTGGATAATTGAGATACCCAGCGCAGCCCTGAATCCCGCTGCAAACACAACCAGCCATAATAACGGCCTGACCAGCGCGCTCAGAAAACGGGATCGCTGCTGAACAAACCGCAGAAACTCACGGACCAGAATCCCTTTAAAGCAGTGCCAGCTACTGATGAGGTTCATACTGACTCCTGTTGGGGAAGGGTGGTTAGGTGGTGGAATGCATCCGAGATCGTATTTTGCCCTGAAAGTGAGAGTAGCGTTGCTGCCCTATCATCAACCAGCAAGCAGCCCTTATGGAGCAGAATGATCGAATCATCCTCGTTGATCTCCTCCATCAGATGGGTTGCCCAGAGTACGGTCAGGTTCTCCTCCTCACAGAGTTTACGCACGTGATGATTCAGGGAGCGGCGTGTTTGCGGGTCGAGTCCGACGGTGGGTTCATCCAGCAGGAGAATTTCGGGGCGATGCAGGAGGGCACGTGCAATTTCAACACGGCGCCTGTGACCCCCGTTCAGCGCACGGACTTTGTCATGCGCCCGGTCGGACATCTCCATTCGTTGTAGTTCTGTATCGATCCGCTGGCGAGCATCCCGACTGGATATACCGTGGAGAGATGCGTGGTAGAGCAAGTTCTGCGCAACAGTCAGATCAAGATCCAGCGTACTCTGCTGGAAAACCACGCCGATGCGGCGCATCAGGCTGGCAGGTTGTCGCCGGATACTGGCGTCATCGATCCGAATATCCCCTTGCTGTAGGGCATTTAAACGTGTGATCAGCGAAAAGAGCGTAGATTTACCCGCCCCGTTAGGGCCTAGCAGTCCGTGAAAGCCACCCCGGTTGAGGGTGAAGCTGATATCTTGTAATGCCTGCCTTGGACCGTAGCGAAAGCTGATTGAATCTACGCTAATACTCATTAGGTTCTCATCGTCGGTTAAATTCGGTTAACAGCAAAGGGGAGAGAGCTATGGTTTAACTTTTACGCCCCATGGGTAGCGCCCCACCTTGATACTCTTAACGGCTTTCATCTTATCCATGTCGATTACCGATACATCTCCACTGATACCGTTGGTGGTGAGTAGAAGACTCTGATCATGATTGAAATCCATATGCCAAACGCGCCGACCAACCAGAATATAGTCGACCACCTCATGGGTCTTAGCATCTATAACCGCTACATGGTTGGCGGGGCCTAGTGCAACAAACGCATATTTACCGTTGTCAGAGAGTTTCACGCCAACTGGCTGGATCTTATCGCGGTGAACACCTTTGATCTCGAAACTGATCTTTTTCATGATCTGGCGACTGGCAACATCAATGACAGATACGGTGCCGCCAATCTCAGAGCTGGCCCATAGCACACTGCTATCTTTACTGAACTCAACGTGGCGAGGGCGCTGATCAACCAATGTGTTATCGACCAGCTGATAGGTCGTTGTATCGATCCAGTGAACCATATTGGTGGTTTCACTGGTGTTGACCGCAATCTTACCATCAGGGCTGACCGCCATCCCTTCCGGTTCTACGCCCACATCGATCTGGGCCAGCACTTCACTGGTTTCTGTATCAACGATGGTCACCAGCGCATCATCTTCATTGGAGATGTAGAGATGTCTGTCATTTGGGTGCAGCGCAAACTGCTCCGGGTCTTCACCGGATGGAAGCTCTTTAATGATCGTTTTGGTCGCCAGATCCATCACCTGAACAGTGTCGGAATCTGAAGCGCAGATATAAAGCTTGCTGTAGTCTTTCGAAAACAGAATACCGCGAGGGCGTTCACCGACATCGAGTGTTTCAGTGACATCCATGGTTTCTAGATCGATGATGGAGATAGTGTCATCTTTCTCGTTAGATACGTACGCAAGTTCAGCCTGTGCGCAGGTGGTCGCCAGCAAAATAGCTGAAGCTAAGGGGGTTAACAGATGTTTAAGTTTCATGGTTGCTCCAGTATCTACGATGGGTTACTACAGTTAACTTCAGCTCTGTCGAAGCCAAGGGTGTCGAGTTCATTAGTCGGGTGAAGGAAGCCTTCCTGAGGTGACTGAGACACCAGCGAACGTGGATGCACCAGCGGGATCGGTTGGCGCAGCTGTCCATTCCAGTCGCGATAATTGAGTTTACGACCTTTAAAACCAGCCAATTCAAATTGATCAGAACGGATGTAGTTATAGATCATTCCGGTGTCATCGGAACGGGTCCGGGTCACTGCTTCCGCGATACTGCGGACAGCGGCCCAGGCTGCATAATCTTTGCTGGTCATCCAGCGGCCCGTGAGTTTATCGAACCGGCTTTGCAGCTGCGCGGCTCCCCACTGTTCGACGACCCGGTGCCAGGCGACCGGCGTCAGCCCCTGTGTGCCGATCACCGGCCGAGGGTACCAGGTGTTAAAGAGTACATATTCGCCGAAATCACCTCGTTCATCGGCTACAAAGACCACATCGTACTCTTTCGTCTGAGTGAACAGTGGCATCTCCCGTTGTGCTGTGCGACGAAGATCGCTATCAAAAGACCACGCTTTCTCAGCCACAACTTTGATCCCGAAGCGTTTGGCTGCCCGCTTAAACGCAGCAGTATACGCTTTGTCATCTCTGTTATTTCCGCTGATGATCAGAACTTTGTTTAAGCGTTTGGCCTTTAACCACTGGGCCAGCGCATCTGTCAGCATCGCCCGACTGGGTAGGGTATGGAGAACGTTAGCAATGCAGCGGTCAGATCTCAAAGCATCAGCTGGGCTGCCGGCATTGAACAGAACTGCATCATCGGGCAGATGTGATTGCAATTTGAGAAGGGTATCTGCCGGGGTATTGGTAACAAAAAAACGAACGCCGCTCTGGTAGAGCTGATCTGTTTTCTGGATCAGGCGATCAGGGTCATCATCACGGACCGGTTGTAACTGATAGTGATGTTTGAGAAAACGGCCAGTGGTATTGCTATCGTTAATAGCTAACTCCGTCCCCTTCAAACCTGAATCTTCGGGCTCCGGCAGGATATTAGATAAAACGGGGCCCTGATCAATCTCCTGATGAAGGTAGCCGATACTGATCTCCAGATTAGCAAGGCACTGTGGTACGAAACTGATTGCAGCCGTAAGCGTGATTGCAGATAGAGATGACTGTCGTAAACGCATAGTAAGTCACTGTCGTTATTATGATTACAGTCAGCATAAGTGGGAATTCGTGATCTCGGAATATGAAGAAAGTAGAAATCAATTAGTACCGAAGTAGCATTCTTTTACCCAATACGATCTTTAGCATAAAGCACAAGTATCTAAGACAACCCGATTAGGAATAAGAACTATGCGCTTAATTAAAACAATAATGGTGACAGGTATGGCCGCTGCAATAGCTGTTTCCAGTAGTGTAGCGGTTGCTAAGGGAGATCTTACACGCCGTCCGACAAAACTTCCGGATCTTGTTTTAGGGACTGAAGACAACCGTTACTACCTGTCAGAAAAAGAGTACAACCTGGAGACGGGTAAGTCGTACAAACTGAAGATCATCTCCAGCGGTCAGACTGAGTACGCGCTGCAGGCCCCTGAGTTTTTTACATCGATCTTCTTACGTAAAGTAGAAGCGGGTGATATGGAGATTAAAGCGGTCGGCCTGACAGAGCTTGAGTTCGAGCAGGAAGGCGAAGCGGAGATCTATTTCGTGCCGATAAAACCCGGTAAATTTGAGTTCTACTCTGAGGGGCTTGAGATCAAAGGGATGGAGGGCGTTTTTAACGTTCAATAAACCCAGCTGTTCCTCTGGGGCTGGTCAGATCCTTTCCTTCCTGATCAGCCTTACCTCTTGATTTCCTTCCTGAAATTTTCACATCTCCCTATATAAACAACTCATAAGCGCCTATGCTGTTAACAGTCCTGCCTTTCAAGTAGGATTGGCCGGGAATAGCGTTGTGGAGATGGCATGAAAATTTTAATTACCGATGATCACTCAGTTGTCCGTCAGGGCTATGCTAGCCTTTTACCGACGGTTATTGAGCCCTGTGAAATCATTGAGGCTTCCAGTGGTGAAGAGGCGATCGAAAAGTTTACCAGCCACTCACCTGATCTCCTTATCATGGATGTAAACCTGCCGGGTGTGAGCGGTATTGAAGCGGCAACTCAGATCCTTAAAGATCAACCTGACGCTAAAATTCTATTTTTCAGCATGTATGACGAAGCTCCCATCGTAAAACAGGCGCTTGATGCTGGTGCCATGGGCTACATCACCAAATCGGGTTCACCCAAGGTGCTGCTAGAAGCCGTAACTAAGATCAATCGTGGCGAGATCTTTATCGAATATGATCTGGTGATGAAGTTGGCCCTCAACACTCAGGATGTTGCCGACGAGCGCTTAAGAGAACTGACTCAGCGTGAGTTTGAAGTTTTTGTCATGCTGGCTCGTGGCCAGAGCAACCAGCATATCGCTGATACCCTCAACATCAGTATCAAAACCGTGTCTAACTACGTCACAACACTGAAAAGTAAGCTCAGTCTCTCATCGACAGCGGAGCTCGTTCATATGGCGGTAGAGGCTGGCGTTGTTAAGTTTGCGCCAGGACCATCAGAGTAGCTCAATACATCTGCCGGGTAGGATTTACTACTTAAGTTCATACGTATTTAGCCCGTTCGGGGCATTCTTCTAAGACAGTACTCATTTGCATACTAAAGCTATCAAACTAGATAGGTATGCAGATGGGTGCTGTATTTCGATTAAACCTGCTGGTGGCTTTGGTCTTTCTGGTCGCGTCACTGATTACGCTTTACGCAATATTGCTGCAGGCGAGCAAAGATATCTCCCGGGAAGTGACGGCAGGTGTCAGTTTTACCCATCGCCTGATGAGCGCTGCTGCCAATGATGAGATCCTGCTTGCGCAACTGGTTGATGGCGGTAGCGTTCGTCATGTTGTTCTGAAAATGTCTGATGGCAATATCTCTCCACTCTCTCAAAAGTTACTGGATGCTCATAAAGAGCCCAGTGATATACCTGCTTGGTTTACGGATCTGATACCCGGTCTACAAAAGTTAGAGGAGAAGCATTACTTCCGCTATCTGCCAGATGGGAGAGTGTTGCATCTCAGGGGCAATATCGAGGATGAGTTAGAGGAGGTCTGGGAGTCGGTGCAGTTGGTTTTACTGCTGTTTTTACTGAGTGCAGTGATCTCCAATCTTGCGATCTCCTGGGGTGTTAAGCGTGGGATCAAGCCTGTTTCAGACTTTGTGAATGCTCTAGGTGCTATCAAAAATGGGCAATATTGCGCCAGAATGGAAAGTTATTCCATTCGTGAAATCAACGAGTTATCAGGGTATTTTAATGCGATGGCTCATTCTTTGGAAAAGGCAGAGGGTGAGAACCGGGCATTAACGCAGGAACTGATCCGCGTACAGGAGGCTGAGCGAGCCTATCTTGCCAGAGAGCTTCATGATGACCTTGGCCAATACCTGACAGGGATACGTGCACAAGCCTATCTGGTAGCCGCATCCAAAGATAATCCCTCCCTGATAGGGCACGTGGGTGAGCAGATCTCACAACACTGTGACTCTATGCAGACGAGCTTCCGCAAACTGATTCAGAATTTACACCCCGTAGCCCTTGAGCGAGTGAGTGTGCTTGAAGCGATCAGGTTGCTGGTTTCACAGTGGCAGACTACCCATAAGATCCACGTACAGTTGGATCTTCCTATGCACCTGCCAGAGCTGGAAGATGAGCGTAAAACCCACGTCTACAGGATCTTGCAGGAAGCGCTGACAAATATTGCAAAACATGCCGGTGCGACGGCGGTTTATCTGGGGGTTGCGCTTGACCGGTCAGATAACTGTACGGTGCTGGTTAAAGATGATGGTCAGGGGATGTGTAGTCCTGCAATGTCAGGGCTTGGCATTCGTTCAATGAAGGAGCGCGCGCATTTCCTGCATGGAGCGCTTGATATTAAGACGACTGAGTCTGAAGGGTGCAGCGTGAAACTAAGTTTCCCAGTATGCGTAAAGGAGTGCGTGTGAAAATTTTAATTGCAGATGATCATGCCGTTGTTCGGCGAGGCTATACCAGCTTACTTTCAACCATTTTTGCGCCTTGTGAGGTTGCTGATGCGGGTACGGCTGAGGAGGCGATCAAAATTAATCGAAGGCAATGCCCTGATATCATCATACTGGATATGAATATCCATGGGGTTAACGGTGTCGATATCGCCAGGGAGATGTTACAGGATCAGCCAGACGCAAAAATACTGATGTTCTCCATGCATGATGAACTGCCTATTCTGGAAGCGTCACTGGCTGTGGGGGTCAAAGGGTATATCACGAAGCGTTCCCCGCCAGAGGTGTTGATCGAGGCGGTCAAGAAAATAACCGCTGGAGAACCCTACATTGAGGATGAGTTGATGGAGCGATTAGCAGGTTCTATCTCTGAGCAGGCGCAATCTCGTATCGATTCAATGACAACAAGGGAATATGCCATTTTTGCTGCGCTTGTGAAGGGTGATAGTAGCCATGAAATTGCACGCAATTTAAATATCAGTACTAAGACAGTTTCCAATTACACGGCTATACTGAAAAACAAACTTAATATCGGCTCAACAGCTGAATTTGTACACTATGCAATTCAGGCTGGAGTTTTGAAGTTTGGCTGTAACAAGGCAGTGCCTGAGACCCTCCAACACTAATTGATCTGTTTAATAAATGAGTGGTTTCAGACCTCTCTTTTTGTAGCTACAGCAACCCTTTATTAGTTGTCGCTGATGTAGTTTAATGCGTGATCGTTAAACCAGCAGTAATGACTTAAAAATGGATTTGTTGTCATGAATTTCAGATACAGAACGTGCGTTTCTAAATGCGATATTGTCGAGAAGGCCAAACAGATTTTGGTCTTTAACGGAGTTAAAAAACAGTTTCCCCATCTGAAAGGGGAAGTGTATGAGAGCAAGATTAAGCTCCACGCGAAAGGGAATTGGCCTGGGAATGGTGAGTTTACAGGGTTTGTGCAGGAGATCGATGGGAAAACCTACGTAGTGGGTGACTACAACTCCCCAGCCAAATCTACTCTCACAGGAATGGTCATTGGAGTTCCCCTTGCGTTTCTTTTCTTCTCCGGAAACTTTGATTACGCGGCTGGGGTGATTGCCAGTTTTGCTTTGATCGGTTATCTGAACGTTAAACTTGATCATATTCGTATTACCAAATTTATCAGACATATCGCCAGACCTGCGTAAGTTATGCATTAGGTTTGGTATCTCATCTCCCTGATATTTATCAGCAGGGCACCGTTTCTTTGTGTCCTGCAATTTTCCCCAATCTCTCCGTTAAGTGGATATCGGCAAGTTTGCATCTAAGGTGATCTACACCCTAGGTACTGTTTTTGAGGCCCGTTTCTACACCTAAAGTGCCCTCAAGGGTGGCAATTCCTACCAAGGGAGTAGTTTTTGAAACCCAAAGTACAATTCTGAGCCATTTTGCCCTCGCAATATCATATAGACATCACTGCGGAGGTGTGTGGCTTCCGCTTTAGAAACGAGATTCGCACCTGTTTCGTTAAGAGCGAAAAACCCGATCTGTTATTAGAGCGTTTTCTCGGGTGGCGAAAAGTATAAAAACTAAGTGGTGAAATTAAGATGTCTATCAATAAAAAGCTATTGGGTTTAACTGCGGCAGGTATGTTTACTGCTGTCCTTTCCGGCCAGATCATGGCGCATGGTGATGTTACTCCACAGAACGTTGATGTCGCTGGTCTGACACCACTTGGCGAAGAGTGGTTGGAACAGAATCCATATAACGAAGAGTATGAGAACCGTGAACTTGCCGTACAGATCGGTACCTCTGCGTACACACAGAACTGTGCACGCTGCCACGGTCTTGATGCAATCTCTGGAGGTATCGCGCCAGATCTTCGTTACCTTGAGCCGGGAATCGAAGGTGATGAGTGGTATCAGTATCGTGTAGTGAACGGTGCGGTTCGTGATGGCCGTGTCTACATGCCTAAAATGGCAGAGCACCTGAGCCAGGAAGCGCTTTGGGCTATTCGTGCATACCTGGAAACACGTTATACCGATGAATAAATTCACTGTAATTAGCACTGCAGTCTTCACTTGCGCCAGCCTGCTTAGCAGCCTGGCGCAAGCGCGTTATTACGATGACGTGATCGACAGTGGTTATATCAAAGTGGGTTTTTATCGAGATTTCCCGCCGTATTCCTATATCGAAAATGGTCAGCCTACCGGGGTTGATGTGGAAGTAGGGAAGCGGATCGCCAAGGGGTTGGGTGTAACCTTTAAACCTCATTGGATTACACCGGATGAAAATCTTGATGATGATCTGAGAAATAATGTCTGGAAAGGGCACTATCTCGATAAGAATGAAGAGCAGCCTCTGGCGCTTAAGAACCTTGCAGATGTGATGATGCGCGTGCCCTATGACCGTGAATACAGCTACATGCAGGATTCAACCGGTGCGGTGATCAACGAAATGGTTGTGATGTTTGGCCCCTATCAGCGTGAAAGCTGGCAGGTGGTTTATGACAGCACCAAACTGGATAACGTCTCCACAGTTGCTGTGTTCCAGTATCACCCGATCGGTGTAGAGATCGATAGCCTGCCTGCGTTCTATCTGACCTCGGCCTTTGGTGGTCGTATGCGTGATAAAACCCATCACTTTAGCAATGCGCGAGAAGCGTTCAGCGGGATGCAATCCGGAAAAGTGGATGCTGTGATGGCGATGCGTGCAGAGGTTGACTGGCTGGTCTCTCAACAGAGTGAAAGTAAATATAAGCTCGGTGAAAACGGCTATCCGATGATGGGTAAGCAGAAATGGGATATCGGTATGGCGATCAAACACACCTATCGCCAGTTGGGTTACGCCATAGAGGAGGTTGTTGACGGTATGGTTCGTTCCGGCGAGATGGAAGCGATCTATCAGCGTTATGGCCTACGTTATGAGCTACCGGCACTCTATCAGGAGGTTGCAAAGCAGCCTTAGACGCCACAGTAACCTGATCCGTCACAATAAAAATAAGAGGGATGAGATGATGAAACGCACAATAGCTGCTCTGTTTTTAAGCGCAGCAGTTCCCACGCTGGCCCTGGCTGCAGAGCCTGATCCATTGGAGTCCCCGTTGTGGGACTATATGCGCCAGCAGTTTATTGGACAGGACCCATACAGATTTGATGATCGGATCAAAGTTAATCTGCCTGAGTTTGCAGAAGATCCGACGCAGGTGCCTGTGACCGTGGATGCCGAAGCGCTGAAAGGGAATATTCAGCGCATTGTCGCCTGGGCAGATCTCAACCCGATCCAGCATATCTTTACCTATTACCCCCACCCGCAGATTATTCCTCGTGTCTCTTTACGGATAAAAGTCCAGCAGGGCACCGCAATTCGTGCAGCAGTACTGACCAAAGAGGGTGTTTGGCATGTTGGTGGCAGTTACCTTGATGCCGCCGGGGGTGGCTGTACAACCCCCAGTGCTGCAGCGGGTAACCCCTACTGGGAGAGCCATCTGGGTGAGATGAAAAGTAAGTTCTTCCCCAGAGAGCAAGGCGGCCGCTATAAGTTTAAAGTGATCCATCCTATGGATACGGGCTTAGTAGATGCGATCCCTGAGTTCTATATCGAGCAGGTTGTGGTTCGATCAGATCAGGGAGATGATCTTGCACGCTTAAAGCTCTCACAGCCGGTGAGCGAAAACCCAGTCATTACCTTTGATGTGCGTGATAACACACAAAAACACTCGGTCTGGTTGCGTGACAACGGTGGTAACGAATTTGAGCAGGCGTTATAGGAGGTGATATGAGGAACTTAGTCAGCTTCATGATAGCCATCATATCGGTGCTGTCGCTTACAGCTACTGCGGCGCCGCTTGAGTACAAACTACAGGCTGAGCAGGTGGCAGAAGATACCTGGGTACTGGTAGGCAAACTTGAGGATTTTAGTAACAAAAATGGCGGGAATATCGTCAATACGGGATTTATAGTCACGGATGAGGGAGTGGTCGTTATCGATACCGGTCCCTCATTAAAGTATGGCAGAGCTATGCGTAAGGTGATCGCTACCGTGACAGATAAGCCGATCCGATATGTCTTCAATACCCATCATCACCCTGACCACTTTCTGGGGAATCAGGCGTTTAGTGATCTGCCGATACTGTCACTGCCCAAAACCAAGGTTCAGTTAGCACAGCATGGGGATGCATTTGCTGAGAATATGTACCGCATGATCGGGGATTGGATGCGCTCAACAGAGGTAAAACTGCCGACTGAAACCGTCGAACCCGGGGTGCTAGCACTTGGCGGTCATGAGCTGCAATTGATGGCATACAGCGGTCATACCGGATCAGATCTGGTGATTTTTGATAAGAAGACCGGCGTGCTGTTCTCATCTGATATTGTTTTCTACCAGCGGGCGTTAACCACACCGCATACACCGGGCCTCAAAGTCTGGTTGGAGGAGATAAGAGAGATGAAGGCTTTCAACTTCAAACTGATGGTTCCTGGGCATGGGCCGGTGGTCAAAGGGATGGAAGCGCTTGAGCAGATGGAGGGATATCTGGCCTGGCTGGACGAAACGCTGTCGGCAGCTGCAGAGTCGGGTATGAGTATGACCGAGGTGATCCGCATTCCAATCAAAGAGGAGTACCGTACTGTTGCGTTAAGCCAGCGGGAGTTTGAGCGCACCGTGGCGCATATCTACGCCCGCTATGAGGAGGCGGTATTCTGAAGAGAAGGCGCTCATCTGAGCGCCTTATTTTTTTATACAGATCGGCCCAGCATTCTTTTCATTGTGCCATCTTTATCGATCAGGCTGTGTTTCAGAGCACCGACAACATGTAAAACGATGGCCGCAATAATCAAGTTTGCACCTACACCATGAACGATGTGACCCAGTCCTCCTAGCCACTCTATCTCAGCCCCTTTAGCGATCAGTTCAACGCCAAAGAATGCGACAGGGTAGCCACCACCGACTGACATCATTACACCAGAAACAGGCATTAACACAGTGCCTGCCAGCAGAATGATATGAGTGCCCGAAGCGATACGGCTTTGCCAGGTGGTAGGCGGGGTAAGCGGCTGCGGGAAGCCGGTGCGTAGTGTGTTGAATATACGCAGAATTGCTAAGAGCAGAACCAAAATCCCGAAAGATTTGTGTAACCCGATCAGGTCACCTTTATCTGCAGAGCGGGGCAGCTCCTCCAGATAGATCCCGAAAGCAAGACTGCCAATCATAAGGATCGCAATGATCCAGTGAAGGCCGATCATCGGTTTAGGTAGCTGTGTTGAGTGTTGCATCATTCTCTCCCTGTAAATTTTGCCTGATTATCCGGCAAACCCTTCAGTGAGATAAGACCTTAGTATGTAAAGCTATGTAAATCTGTGTAAAGAAACAAAATAGAGACTGCACAGACCTCTTCAGATGTTTGAAATCATGACCTGCACAGGTGTAGAAACACCGCTGTAGCCCCCGTGGCGTCGATGCTTTCTGGTATTACTACCAAGTGATGAGAAAACTACTTCCGCTGTTTAATTGTTGAAAAAACGGTAAAGCCAAACAATTGCTACATGATTCGGGAAAATTTCCCGGCTCTCTCCTGAACGCCAATAAAAATATCCGTAGAGGAGCGTACAATGAAAACATTCGCACTGTCTGCCTTAGTTGCAGCGATGACTGTTGCGGGCACGGCACAAGCTGGTGTTACTGATAAAGACATCATTAACGACCAGATGACTCCAGAAGATGTTGTAACGAATGGTATGGGCCCTCGCGGCCAGCGTTACAGCCCAATGGACAAAATCAACACGAAAACTGTTAAAGATATGCGTCCTGTCTGGGCGTTCTCTTTCGGCGGTGAAAAACAGCGTGGTCAGGAATCACAGCCAATTGTTAAAGATGGTGTAATGTACGTTACAGCATCTTATTCTCGTGTTTTCGCAGTCGACACTAATACAGGTGAAGAGCTGTGGGAATACAATGCACGTCTACCTGATGGCATCATGCCTTGCTGTGACGTAATCAACCGTGGTGTAGCCCTGTATGATGATCTTGTGATCTTCGGTACGCTGGACGCTAAACTGGTCGCGCTAAACGCTAAGACCGGTAAAGTAGTCTGGAAGAAGAAGGTTGAAGACTACAAAGCAGGTTACTCTATCACTGCGGCACCTCTGATCGCGAAAGGTAAAGTGATCACAGGTGTATCCGGTGGTGAATTCGGTATCGTAGGTAAAGTTGAAGCGTACGATGCGAAGACCGGTAAACTGGCGTGGACTCGTCCAACCGTTGAAGGTCACATGGGTTACATCTGGAAAGATGGCAAGAAAACCGAAAACGGAATCTCCGGTGGTCAGGCAGGTAAAACATGGCCTGGCGATCTATGGAAGTCCGGTGGTGCTGCAACATGGTTGGGCGGTACCTACGATCCTGACGTAGACCTGCTGTTCTTCGGTACAGGTAACCCTGCACCATGGAACTCTCACCTGCGTCCTGGTGATAACCTGTTCTCCTCTTCACGTCTGGCGATCGATCCTGATACCGGCAAAATCGTATGGCACTTCCAGACTACGCCACACGATGGTTGGGATTACGATGGTGTAAACGAGCTGGTTTCCTTCGACTACAAAGCTAACGGCAAAACAGTTAAAGCAGCAGCAACGGCTGACCGTAACGGCTTCATGTATGTCCTGAACCGTGAGAACGGTGACTTCATCCGTGGTTTCCCATTTGTAGACAAGATCACCTGGGCTAAAGGACTTGATCCTAAGACCGGTCGTCCAATCTATGATGATGCAAACCGTCCGGGCAACCCAGCTAACTCCAAAGATGGCAAGAAAGGTAAGTCCGTTCTGGCGATCCCATCCTTCCTGGGTGGTAAAAACTGGATGCCAATCGCATACAGCCAGGATACTGAGCTGTTCTACGTTCCTTCAAACGAATGGGCGATGGATATCTGGAATGAGCCAACTGCATACAAGAAAGGTGCAGCGTACTTAGGTGCAGGCTTTACCATCAAACCAATGAACGACGAGTACATCGGTGTTCTGCGTGCGATGGATCCTAAAACCGGTAAAGAGGTATGGCGTTACAAAAACTACGCACCTCTTTGGGGTGGTGTACTGGCAACAAAAGGTAATCTGGTATTCTTCGGTACACCAGAGGGTTACCTGAAAGGCCTGAACGCTAAGACCGGTAAAGTTGAATATGAGTTCAACACAGGTTCCGGTATCGTTGGCTCTCCAGTAACTTGGGAGCAGAACGGCGAGCAGTACCTATCTGTAGTATCCGGATGGGGTGGTGCAGTACCTCTATGGGGTGGTGAAGTGGCTAAACGTGTTAAACACCTGAACCAGGGTGGCACTGTTTGGACATTCAAACTACCAAAATAAGCGATGCTTATGACTGGGCACTAACCTGTTAGTGTCCAGCCTGTCCCAGCATAAAAAGCCAGCCTCGTGCTGGCTTTTTTGTTTCAGCTTCCCCGTCCTGAATCACCCAGATCAATAGGTATAACATCCCTTTGTGCTTCCGGTTTGTAGGAGCGGTGTCCCACCGCGATATTTCACTGAATCCCAAACCCGAGCCGTACATCATTTTCGCACATGCGAGGTGTTCACCCTGAAGATGGGAAAATAAAGATCGAATCTCTGTTTGCGTTAACACCACGGGCAGTTTTTTGGGTGTTTGAGCACGACTGAAATCCCCCAGATCGAGGGTATTCTCATCCCATTTAAGAAAGCGTTTATACAGATACATCACGGCATTTAATGCTGTTTTCTGCGTGGATGGGGTCACCTTCTGTGTTAACGCAAGATGCTCAAGGTATTGAACGATGTGGTGCTTATTCAGGTTGTTGGGATGTTGGCGGTTATGGAATCGGATATAACCCAGTATCCAGTAAATGTACGTCTTTTCTGTACGTTTACTATAGTTACGGGCCCTAAGATGGTCCCTTAGCGATTGTATAAAAGGGGAAGTCATAGCATATCCTTATGCTGTTTTTATATACAGTATTTCATCTGGTGGATGCATGTGCAAGGATATACGGACACTATTGTACTTTTCTCCATGGAGGAGAAAGCCTCGGGCAGGGAAAGCTCATTCAGATCAAATAGATACAAGCGATCCCTGATTTTAATTCAAGAAGATATACCTCAAGTTGTCGTAATTAAACACGACACTCTGACGTATATTTAGCTGTTATATGGTTTAAGTTGACACCAACAAGTCAGATTGAAAACTTGGATATGAAATGAAAGAAATACTAGATAAATTTGCCAGAGCACAGGAAAGCCTCGTTACTCAACAATCTGATTTCTCACTTTCGGCAATAGCGGAGATGGTTAGGTTTGAGTCAATAGATATAACCCCGCATTATCAAAGAAGAGATCGTTGGCATATCGAGAAACAGTCAGCATTAATTGAGTCCTTTCTTCTAAATATACCCGTTCCACCTGTTTATCTCTCCGAAGATGAATATGGCACATATACGGTTATCGATGGAAAGCAAAGGATAACAGCCATTTACGAATTTCTATCTGGAAGATTCAAATTAAAGGATTTGAAAGAAGTTCCCGAGCTAAACGGTTTTACATTTGAGCAGCTGCCTGCTCAATTAAAGAGAGCACTTTCTATTAGGCCATTCATGCGTGTAATAACGCTACTCAAACAATCTGATCCAGAATTGAAATATGAAGTTTTCTTGAGGCTAAATACTGGTGGGGAGAAGTTGAAAGCTCAAGAGATTAGAAATGTTGCGTTCGCAGGCCCATTAAATGACTTGCTTTTTGAGCTATCTGAAAATGAATTTTTAAAATCGAAGTTAAAGATAACTTCAAATAAGTCAGCTGCATATAGAAGCATGGATGACCTGGAACTAGTTTTAAGGTTTTTTACAATTCATAGTCGATGGGAGAACTTTGGTAAAAAAATATCTGTGGCAATGGATGACTTTATGGCTGAATATCAGGATAAAAAAGTCAATGAGCTGCGGGAGCTTTTTCAATACTCGATAGAAGGCTGCCAGAAGCTATGGGGAGATTTTTCTTTTCAAAAACCATTGAATAATGGCTGGAGAGAACAACTTATCGCCCCTCTTTTTGATGCCCAAATGGTAGCCGTTTCTCTTATAGATCCGGCTAGGATTCAGGAGCTGGACGGAGCGCAAGATGCCATCCTATCTGCAACCAGAGATTTATATGAAAATGATCCTGAGTTTCATAAAGCTGTGACACAAGCTACAGGTGACACACTAGCCATTAGAAATCGAGTATCAAAGCTAAAAGATATGCTTGAAACTGTTGAGGTTTGACATGCCTTCAGCAAAGACAGACTTTATTGAGCGTATCAGGTGTCTTGATTCTTCAATTGAAACGGATGCTGTTCAGAACAGAGCATTAACTGAGAGAGAGCATAACTCAATTGCGAGAATGCTCAGAAACGGACTAGCAGTAGTGAGCTTTGCATCGTTAGAGGATTTTATTAAAAAACGATCTTCAGAAGCCATGGAAGAAGTCAGCAGATGTACCATCGCATTTGTCGAGTTGCCAGAGAAATTGCAAAGAGCAGCAACATACGAGGTGCTTTCAGCATTGAATTACCAGTTGGGCCTAATGGATAAAGACGATAAGCCTTCATATATTCAAGATCATGCTCTTAAAATTTCGTCCACAGCAACTCCAAACTATGAATTGTCTAGTCATACATTTGCTCATTCTCAAGCCAATATAAGCAATACCGTAATAGGAGATATTCTGAAATCTTTTAATGTTGAAGACCCGTGGCGTCAAATGTCAAAAATTTCATCTGATCTAGGGTTGACTGCAACGTTATCGTTGGCTGAGATATTCAAGAGTGCCTCGTTGAGAAGACACAAAGCGGCACATGTTGCCGGAGCAGATACACCACCGACAGATATTAAGCAATTTGTGAAAGAGGCGTTCGCTATAGCGATAACATTTGACGCTTTGCTCTCAAAAGCAATTCATAAGCTACTAGAGAATGATGACGACTTTGTTAGGAATGGCGTAAAGCTTAGAGCCAACGATATAGAATTCAGAACTATTAAATTTGTTGATAATAAATGGAAAGAGTATAGGGGAAGTAGTGTTCGCGCATTTAGGACTTCAAATGATTTCGATTCTCTATCGAGAGAAGCTAGGCGTAGAGCTCTATCATCGAAGGAATTGCTCGTCGAATTTGATGAGGCAGGATTAGTAAGCGGATGGGAGTGCCTGTGATGACACCATATAACAAGGCGCTGCTGTCGGACAAATTTTCCGCTCCGCTCCAAATTTGCCGCAGAGCGCGGCGTTAGAGGAATAAATAAACATGGAATTGTTATTAGGTTTTGGAAGGCTCAACAGAGTACGTTTTCTTGCTTACACGAATATTGTATTTGGCTTTCTAATATTGGTAGTTTTAAGCATTACCACTCTATTTCCAAGCGGAGATCATACAAATATTTCCCTAGTATTTGGTGGGCTAGGTTTAATTATTGGATGTAAATTTGCAGTTCAGCGTTATCACGACGTTGGAGCTAATGGTTTCTGGTCAATCTCCTACCTAACCCCAGGGCAACCCTTAGTTTATTTGATTTTAGGTAGTGTCCCAGGGGACAAAGCGGAAAATAAGTACGGCACCCCTAACCCTGAAAACAGTCCTTTACTTTGGTTCTTTGCCATTTTTCCATTAATTACTGTTACAAGTTGCATTTTATGGTTCCAACTTTCCCTCTAACAAAGAAAGCCATCCGACGCATGCTGCGCGGCTGCTTTGAGCGTTAGCTTAGGAAATATGAATAAAATCTTACTTTTCACCCTCATGTTTTTGTCAAACAGTTTGTTTGCTTCAGATGATAATGACAAATTAGCAGATAATTGTGGAAGATATGCAAAGGTACTTACTAAAGACTATGTGTTTTCTGAGTACATCAAATCATCGAATAGAGATGTACGCAAAATATTAATACGAGATATTGTTTCTCCAAAAGATTATCGTTCAGAAATAAAAAGGATTAAACCTAAAGACGCATTGGCTGGTGTCATGCAAAGCAACTGTTTTTTCTTTTATCCTATTGAGAGCAAGCTTGCTAAAAAATTCAATAAAAAAGAGGCGCTTTTTATTCACTATGACTCAAAGTACATATCCAATTCATCTGTTACTTTAGAGGCAGCCGAAGAAAAATTGAAACTTATCGATGAAGAGGCCCTAGTTGTCTTATCTGAATTAAAGGAATATGCACAGGATCTTTCATTGAATTATATAGTTGTCAGACCAGCTGTTAAGCATATAGATGTTATTGATGGTAAAGAAATAGTAATAAAAAGTAGGCTTGGGAAAGACTATAAATTTTATACTGATGACTATAAATATTGGCTACAGGAATAATGGTAGCGTAATTTTCAGCTAACAAGTTGCTGCATCGGAAAAATTACTCGCTCACGCTCGCATTTTTCCGCTGAGCAAGGCGTTAAGCCACTAATCATTAAACAGAGGAGTAAAAATGAACAAACTTGTAAAAATCCTGTTGGGTATAGTTGGGGTATTCGTCTTAGCTATTGTTGCTATTTTCTACTTTACAGCGGATATGGTCACATCAGCTGATGAGTTCTTTGCTGCCGTAAAGAATAAGGAGATGAATAAAGCGTATACGTATTTATCTGAGGACTTTCAAGCCAGCACTAGCCAATCTGATTTAGAATCGTACCTTGAAAAAAACCTTATTCACAAATTCAAAGAAGCGAGCTGGGAGTCCCGTTCAATTAATGGTGGTCGTGGCAGTTTAATCGGTTCTATAACTACCGAATCTGGAGGCGTAGTTCCAATTACCTTGAGCTTTGTGAAGGGTGAAAATGGCTGGAAAATCTATTCAATTCAAAAACCATCTTCTGGCATACAAGAAGAATCGTCTCCGATTGCAATGCCATCCGAACAAGAGCAGGTTCAGCTTGTTTCAAAATCGATGCAGATATTTGCTGAATCTGTTAATGAAAAAAGCATGGCTAAGTTCCATTCACATGTCTCTAATTTATGGCAACAGCAATTCACTATCGAGAAATTTAATGAAGCATTTGGTGGTTTCTACGATATAGGCGTAGATCTAACAGTTTTGTCTAATTACAGCCCTCAATTTAAAGTCAAACCAAGCATTGATGAAAATGGCGTGCTAGTTATTGCCGGACATTATCCAACAGAGCCTAATCAAGTTCACTTTGAGCAAAAATACATATATGAGGGGCTAGGCTGGAAATTAATGGGTTTCAGCACAAATATAAAATAAGGCTTAACAAGTCAAAGCACTCGGACTTGGTAAAGCTGTCACCTTTTTTGTTCCAAAAAAGCCGCCAACTTCACCAAGCCGGTGTTTGAGGCGTTAGGAGGATTTCGTGGTCGGTGGGGTAGCTGGAGCCGGAGTGCCAATTTTTCTGATGCTGTTCGTCAGCGTATTCGGACTGATCACAGCGGTAATGATATTGCTATACCGAAATAGGTCTGGCTTTGGCACGAAATTAACCTATGCGGCATTCGCATTTCTCGCCCCATTTTTACTGGCGTTCCCAGCAGCATGGCTTGTACCCAAAGGCGCACCCTCATGGCTTGATAACACCGTGTTAATAACCATCGCTATCAGCCCATATTTGGTGAGAGCACTGTATGTATTCAAACACCCAGAGGTGAAAGATGTTCAGTCAACCTCCTAACAAGGCAATCAACTTTAGCCCTTCGGACTTGGAACTCCGCCGCGGTGCGGCTCCGTCCCGTTATTGCGGGCGTTAGCTGCCTTTGTTTTAGTTGTCTGCTTAGTTGTACAATTTGTATCAGCCTTTTATACTTGTCTTATTAATTGTACATGTGGGGTTTGTCTTATGAAAATTGTCTCTTTTACAGAAGCACGCAATGGGCTTAAGGCTGTCCTAGATGGTGTGATTAATGACGCAGATACAACAGTGATCACACGCCGAGATACTGAAGATGCTGTTGTTATGTCGCTGGACTATTACAACAGCCTAATGGAAACAGTCCACTTGTTACGTTCTCCTGCAAATGCGGAGCACTTAAACCGCTCAATAGCTCAATACAATGCGGGCAAAGCTACTCCTCGAGATCTAATTGATGGGTAGTCGCTTACTGAGCTGGACTGACGAGTCATGGAGTGACTACCTCTACTGGCAAACTCAGGATAAAAAGACACTTAAGCGTATCAATAAGCTCATTACGGACGTAAAGCGTTCGCCATTTGATGGTATTGGCAAGCCAGAATCTCTTAAGGAGAATTTATCTTTTTTTTGGTCTAGGCGGATTGACGATAGTAATAGGCTCGTTTACGCCGTAGATGAAAGGGCTATCACGATCATTTCGTGTCGTTACCATTACTAAATCGTGCGGCTAGGCAGCTAACAAGAAAAGCCATCCGATGCATACTGCGCGGCTGCTATGGCCATTAGCTTCTGGCTTTTATCGATCGCCATGAAAACGATTCCTGTAGGCACTGCTTACGCAATCTGGACGGGAATTGGTGCGGTAGGTGTCTCGATACTGGGCATGCTTTTACTAGGCGAATCACGAGACATCTTGAGGTTAATTTGTTTGCTGCTCATTGTGTCAGGAATCGTGGGCCTGAAATTGGTTTCATCGACGACGAGTACCACATAACAAGTTGGTTTATCGTTAACTACACGCACGCGCTCACTTGTTTCAGCTGAGTGCGGCATTAAACTGCAATGGAGAGCATGGTGCAGAGTCGTCAAGTAAGAGAATCGGATCTTCCCAGGATCTGTCTGTTACCGGAAAGTGCTGAAGAGCTGTTTTACTGTTTTCCTAGAGCTTCTTTTCCCCTGACAGCTGAAAATGTCAGCAAAGCAATAGCGGAGCGGTCCGATTCAACTGTAGTAGAGCTTAATGGTCGAGTCGTAGCTTTTGCTAACTTCTATCGTTGGGGGCCGGAGCGGTGTTCTATTGGGAATGTCGTTGTTGCGTCGAGTGTAAGAGGTGCCGGTGTCGCTAGTTATCTCATCAACTATATGACAAGGCTGGCGTTTGATAAGCACCAGGCACAAGAGGTCACCGTCTCATGCTTCAATCAAAATATTGGTGGTTTGGTTTTGTATAAGAAGCTCGGTTTCCGGCCTTACGATCTGGAAGAGCGGATTGATCACAACGGCAACCGTGTTGTGCTCATTCATATGAAAGTAGGTCGTAATGCAGTTTAACAAGGCGCGGTACAGACGCTCGCAAGCAGGCGAGACTGCTTCATCTCAAATTTCTTTTAAGGCGTCAAAGTCGAAATAGATACGGCCCTTAAAGCAGGGCCGATCTGTGTTTATTGATTATGGGCTGTCGGCCTTTTTCGGGTACGGCGTACTGGCTTCTGTGTAGCTGATCTATTGCCTGATTGAGTGCCGGATTGTTTCTGTGCACCTGTTTTTGCAGGGGCTTGGCCAGCAGTGGTTGACGGGTTTTTACGTTTAGCTCTTTTCGGCTTTGATGTGCGATTCGCATCAGTGCTGCTGCCACTGGATGATGAGTTTGCACGGTGTGATCTGTTTTTACCTTGTGGCTTATGACCACGGGCATTTTCACCTGAGCGCTGCCCATCCTGATGGCCTTTAGCCGCTTTATCTCTTCTGGGTGCAGGCTTTTTGTTAGCCGGTTTTTTCTTGCGCTGGGGCTTCTTACTCAGGCTTGATTCGGGTAGGTCGTGTACCGGTTCAAAGCCATCTACGATTTCGCGTTCCAGTATGCTGTTTATCAGCCGCTCTATGTCTGCCAGCTGATCGAATTCGTCGGCAGAAACCAGTGACACTGCCTGCCCGGTTGCGCCTGCGCGTCCGGTTCTGCCGATACGGTGAACATAATCTTCTGCGACGTTGGGCAGATCAAAATTGACAACCTGTGGTAGTTGGTCGATATCCAGACCACGCGCTGCGATATCGGTGGCTACCAGCACTCTAACCGTACCGCTTTTAAAATCAGCTAAGGCCCGGGTGCGTGCGCCTTGGCTTTTGTTGCCATGGATCGCTGCGGCCGATATTTTGGCTGATTCGAGTTGGCGGGCCAGTCGGTTAGCGCCATGTTTCGTGCGGGAAAAGACCAGTACCTGATGCCAGTCGTTTTGACGTATCAGCTCAATCAGTAGCGGAGATTTCTGTTTTTTATCTACCGGACAGATCCACTGCTTCACGGTTGTCGCAGTCGAGTTCACCGGTGTGACCGAAATCTCAACAGGGTTGTTAACCAGACCCTGCGCTAGTTTTCTAATCTCGTTAGAGAAGGTTGCGGAAAACAGTAGGTTTTGACGCTGCTTCGGCAGGATGGCGATAATTTTTTTGATGTCATGAATGAAGCCCATATCAAGCATCCGGTCGGCTTCATCTAACACCAGTACTTCCAGTTCAGGGAATTTAACCGCGCCCTGATTGAAGAGATCGAGCAATCGACCGGGTGTTGCGACCAGAATATCGACACCCTCTCTCAGGTTCTTAATCTGAGGGTTGATTTTGACACCGCCAAATACCACGGTTGAACGCAAGGATAGGTGTTTCGAGTAAGTCTCTACACTCTCTGCAACCTGAGCGGCCAGTTCACGGGTCGGTGTTAGAATCAAAGCCCTGACCTGACCCGGTTTTGCGGCTTTTCCCTGAGCGAGACGTTGCAGTATAGGCAGTGTAAAGCCTGCTGTTTTTCCGGTACCTGTCTGAGCCGCAGCCATGAGGTCTTCACCCTGAATAATGGGTGGAATAGCCTGTGCCTGAATAGGGGAAGGGGTGGTGTAACCCTTTTCCGAAACAGCTTTCAGGATCGACTTAGATAGGCCCAGATCAGCAAACTTCATTAATATTTCTCTTGTGGTATGACAGGCGTTGTGTGATTTATGCTCAGCCCGCTTCAAACTTTTACACGGGGACAAAGTGACTGACTGTGGTCAGTATTATGCAGATATCTTCTTGGTAGGAGAGGATGTCAGTAGAGCGAATCAATTGATTCCAGTTTCACGCTTAGTTTCTTACACAGATTCCTGAAATAGGTGCTGCCTTACATTAAAGCGGTTTGAATTTTGTATCAGGGTTCTTGTGCAGGTGCGAATACTACCACTGATTGCAGCACAGCGCAGCTGAAAGCTGGGAATCACTGCTATCAATTGCTGAGTGAATGCAGCGTCGGCTCGATACGCTGCTGAGATGTTGCCCAGGTTTTTAATAACTCACTTAAGGTTATATATATCCTAAAAGTTGTACCGATATGGGACGGTTTTGGGTGCTTTATGCCGGAGGGGGCTACGCTAAGAACAGTGCTTTTTACAGATCAAAACATTCTGTGCGGATGACCTGGCCGTTAGAGCCAGGTTAATGAGCAACAGTAAGCAAAGCGGATAAATCGGGGAGGATATATGTTTGCACGTTATTTTACCTTTCACTCTACTGCAGAAAACCGTCCGGCGATCGAAAAGGTGGCAGATGATATCTATCGTCATTCAGTGACCTTACCTGGTTTTGTGAGCGCGACCTATGTGATGTCGGATGAGGGAACCACCTATGGTGCGTTTTCAGTTTGGCAATCCAGAGAGACCGCAGAAGCCGGTGGGCAATCGATCCGTGAGAAAGTTATGCCTACGCTACAAGGGTTGTTGACGGCACCGCCTGAAGTTACGGTTATGGAGGTCTACGAGCCTAAGTAGCCCACGGCCCATTTCAGAAGCGATCAATTTACCAGGGTTTACACCCTAACAGCTCAAAGGCGCGCCTTTGGGCTGTCGTCGGGTACAAGCATTACGGGTATTTCAGTTCTGTCATTACTGCCTCGATAGAATGTTTGCTGTTGCTCTCAGAAAGTGCGCTTATCGACTTGAGCGTTGAGCCAAGCATTATCTGCGATTATCATCCTGCGTAAGATACGTTTTAAATGAGGTTTCAGATGGTGTTGTTCTGCCCAATCCAGCAAGAACTGGATTGCATCAGTGGTGAAGGCCAGATACTCGGTAAGATAAAGTATGATGGCGCTAAAGATGAGTACTATTTTCAACCTGACAATGAATCAATTGTCTTATCTGACGCAGAGGGGGCAAGCATTGCTGTGCGCTTATCCGGTCTCGCGTCGGGTCAGTATTTAATTCCGATGCAGGATGATGACTGACCTATTCATCAAACAGTCATTCAAGCTCCTTTGAGAGGAAGGGTTATCTCATACCTTCCTCGATCAAAGATTGTGATTCTAAACGCCTGCAGCTGGTGCTCTACCTGCCACGATTGAGCTTATTTCATATTCAGCATCCGCAAACGCTCTTAATAACTTCCCTAATCGGTTAAAATTAATATATTAATTAGTTTCGGAAGCTCTCATTGCATGCGCACCATTCTCTCTAAGTTTTTCCTCCCTGTTTTTTGTCCCTCTATCGTCATTGCGATTGTGCAGCAGGGCCTGCTTGTGGTGCTGCCACTGTATATATTGCATCTGGGTGGCTCGATGACTGAGGCTGCTGCGGTGGTTGCTCTGCGTGGTCTGGGGATGATGGTTGCAGATGTTCCCGCAGGTCTGTTGATCGAGAAGATCGGCGATAAGCGGATGATGCTGGTGGCTGCCATGCTGTTTTTTATCGCTATGTTGTTGATGGCGATGATCCCTGATCCGCTTGTTCTGATGTTCTCAGCCGGACTTTTAGGGTTTGCACATGGGTGTTGGCTGGTTGGGCGTGTCTCCTATGTGGGGCTGGCTGCACTGCCTTCGGAACGGGGCCGGGTGATGGCTCTCTCTGCCGGGATTATCCGGTTTGGCAGTGTTCTCGGCCCCTTATTGGCAGGCCTGTTGATCGCCTGGCAGGGTTACAGTGTCACCTTGGCGGTTTTTGCTGTGAGTACGGTTCTGGTTGCGGGGTTTGTATTGGGCTGGGTGGAAAACCATATTCCTGAGCATAAGAGTGATGACGGCCACAGCTTCAAAAAGATCAAAGAGGTGATGATTGAGCACCGGGGTGTGTTTGCAACGGCGGGTGTCGGTGCTGTTGCTCTGATGCTGGTGCGATCTTCCCGTGCACTCCTTTTACCACTGGCAGGGGCGGCGTTGGCGCTGGATGAGTCCAGTATCGGTCTGGCGATCTCTTGTGGGGCGGTGGTAGATACATTGCTGTTCTATCCGGCAGGGAGTTTGATGGACCGAGTAGGGCGCAAACCGATTCTGATCACCAGTCTGTTTGCTTTAGGTGCAGGCCTGATGTTGCTGCCGCTGGCAGAGGGGTTTTACACCTTGGTGGTAATTGCGGTTGTGTTGGGGCTGGGGAATGGCTTTTCTGCGGGTGTGATTATGACGATTGGCGCTGATCTTGCGCCTGAGCGTAACCGGGGTGGTTTTATCGGGGTGTGGCGTCTGATGACCGATATGGGATCGACGGCAGGCCCGTTTGTGATCGGTTCTGCGATCAAGTTGGTCAGTCTGGCAGCAGCGGCTCAATTAGCCGGGTTGCTGGGTATACTCAGCGCAGCCTACCTCTGCTTTAAACTCAAAGAGAGCGGGCGTGAAGATTAACACGCCCGTCCCAAATTCACATTTTTAGCAGAGATCAATAACACTGTTAAAGGCGACAATGACCCGGTCTTTATCCCCGAAATAGGGCAGGGCTGAGTGCTTGAGATAGGAGGGGAAAATCACAATCTGACCCTCGACGGGTTCAAAGTCCCAGAACCCCTGTTCACCAAGATAGGCGGTACCGGGATCGCCATAGTGATCCGCGTTGATTCGCGGATCATAAAAGCGGTTTACCCCATTGCGTGATCCCAGTTCACACTCACCCGGATCCAGATAATAGATACCACACCAGGAGCAGTTCGGATGTGAATGAACATCGTGATAGCCACCGTTCCTGGTCACATGGAACCAGGATTCGATGATCGTTGCATCACCCTCTGCACCTTCAGGCCAGTAGGGTGCATTCACCTCAGTTGCCACCGCTGAGATCAGCTCCTCCAGCATCCTGCGAAGCTCCATAATGGTAGGGTTTTCCGCTTCCAGAAAGCACAGTTTACTTTCAAATAGCTGATGCTTTGCTGTGACAGCAACCTCACTGGCAACTGCCTGTTCCTGCTGTTGCTGGTAGTTGTAGATGTAATCCAACAGATCCTGTTTGAGAAACTCGTGATCTGGATTTGCGGCAACAAAGAGGGGGGAACCCCACGCGTTTATAGGCTCAATCATGGGGGCTTCAGAATACATAGATTATTACCGCAGAGATGTTAAAAGAGGCACATTTTAACACTGTTATGCCACGAATCTATGCGTGAGTTCAGTTATCGATGAGACCCGGAGGAGCCCACCCAACTTACCTCTAGCTCATAGGAGATGGAGCGGGCAAGGCCATCCAGATCAGGGAACAGCGTTGCGCTACTGATGTTCATTCGATAGAGAGCATCCATCGCCTCCTGACGGATCTCGGGGCTCAGCACGATCTTGGCGAGTAACGGCTGATCGTATTCGTAGTTATTGAGCAGATCTTCAACCGAGACATCAACTTTCCCCGGAAGCATAAAAGTGCCCGCCTGAGCAACGATACGCCGATCCATCGACCAGGGCTCTCCCGGCCAGACAACCGGATAATCATTGGAGAGATAGAACTTTCGTAAACTGTCGGAGGTTCGGGGGTCGATCGCATCACGGGTCAGTTCTGGCAGGCCCGGTGGTGTCGCTTCATGCCAGAGTGCTGGCGTGTTCACCGCATAAACTGCGGCAGGGGTGGTGCAGGATTGCAGCGCAAAATAACTGGCAACATAGGGGGATTTAGTGAAATCTAATAGCCGGGTTGGGGCGCCGTGGTGCTGCATCAGTGCGAGACAGCGGAAATCATCTTTCAGCGAAGTGGTATCGTTCAGGAAATAGTGGGCTTTGCGTTTAAATACGCGGATAGCTCTATCTTCACGGTCGGCCCAATCTTCCGCCGGGACAAACTGTTTCAGTCTTCGGCTCAGCGAGCTTTCTAGACACCACTCAGCGTCACGCTGTCCTCGGAATGCCCAGCCACGAAGATGCTCAGATTCGACCAGTGAGAGAAACTCCTGCCAGCTCGATACTTCATACAACTTTGTCATGACGACTATCCACTTCTATATTCAATACTTAGTGATTTAGTTTGCTTACCCAACACTATAGTGAATGAGAGGATTATTAGATATGCCATTAATGACAGTTGCGGCTGTTTAATATGAATAAACCCTTTTTTATTCAATGGGATAGGGTTTGGATCTAAGCGTTAAATTCAGTGGTGGCAATTAGTTATGTAATACGGGGGCCGCCCTATGTACTACCAAATAAGTAATTTTTCGATGCCAAGGGATGATACCTGAGTTTCAGGATCGCTAGCTAATATGAATCTGTAAAGATAACAGTACTGTCAGACCTTTACCGACAGTAGATAAAAACAAGAGGCACTTAGAAGATGATTTACGCTAAGCCAGGTACAGAAGGTTCTGTAGTTTCTTTCAAAGAACGTTATGGCAACTTTATTAATGGTGAGTGGATTGCACCAATCAACGGTCAGTACTTTACGAATAGCACCCCGGTAACGGGTGAAGCAGTTTGTGAAATCCCACGCTCTTCAGCTGAAGATATTGAAGCGGCTCTGGATGCTGCTCACGCAGCGCAGGAAGCATGGGGCAAAACGTCTGTAGCTGAGCGTTCTAACCTCTTGCTTAAAGTTGCAGACCGTATAGAAGAAAATCTTGAGCGTCTGGCAGTAGCCGAGACGTGGGACAACGGTAAGGCTGTCCGTGAAACACTGGCAGCAGACGTACCATTGATGGCGGATCACTTCCGTTATTTCGCGGGTTGTATCCGTGCACAGGAAGGTACAATCGGTGAGATCGATGAGACAACCGTTGCTTACCATTTCCATGAGCCACTGGGTGTTGTGGGTCAGATCATCCCATGGAATTTCCCACTGCTGATGGCTGCATGGAAAATCGCGCCAGCTCTGGCTGCAGGTAACAGTATCGTACTGAAGCCAGCTGAGCAGACGCCTGTTTCTATTCTGGTTCTGATGGAGTGCATCGGTGACCTGCTGCCTGCAGGTGTTCTGAACGTAGTAAACGGTTTCGGTGCGGAAGCAGGCCAGGCTCTGGCAAGCAGCACACGTATCGCTAAGATCGCGTTCACAGGTTCTACGCCGGTTGGTTCTCACATCATGAAGTGTGCGGCTGAGAACATCATCCCATCTACTACTGAACTGGGTGGTAAGTCTCCAAACATCTACTTCAAAGATGTAATGGATCAGGAAGATGAGTTTGTAAGCAAAGCGATTGAAGGTGCGGTTCTGGCTTACTTCAACCAGGGTGAAGTATGTACTTGTCCTTCACGTCTTCTGGTTCAGGAAGATATTGCTGATGAGTTCATCGCGAAAGTGATCGAGCGTGCAGGTCAGATCAAGCGTGGTAACCCGCTGGATACTGAAACCATGGTGGGTGCTCAGGCTTCTCAGGAACAGTTCGATAAGATTCTGGGATACATGGACATCGGTCGTGAAGAGGGTGCTGAGATCCTTATGGGTGGCGGCGTTGAGCAGCTGGAAGGCGAATTCGGTTCTGGTTACTACATCAAGCCTACGCTGATCAAAGGCACCAACGACATGCGTGTCTTCCAGGAAGAGATCTTCGGCCCAGTTGTTTCTGTCACAACCTTTAAAGATGAAGCGGAAGCTCTGGCTATCGCAAACGACACTGAGTTTGGTCTGGGTGCTGGCGTATGGTCCCGTGACACTAACATCGCTTACCGTATGGGTCGTGGTATTCAGGCCGGTCGTGTATGGATGAACTGCTACCACCTGTACCCTGCACACGCTGCATTCGGTGGTTACAAGAAATCAGGCGTAGGTCGTGAAACTCACAAGATGATGCTTGAGCATTACCAGCAGACTAAAAACATGCTGGTTAGCTACAGCGCTAATCCTCTGGGCTTCTTCTAAGGAAGGCCAACCGGAGAACCCGCCTTCGAAACAGGTAGGTTCTCACTTAAGCTATTCATTAGCTTCTTGCGTTTCTTGCGGCCCTTTATGGGCCGCTTTTTTATGCCTCACGGTGATCAATGTCTTGCTTTTCCGCCTTTGTACAGCTGGTTGTACTCCTCTTCAAGCACATAGAAAGCAGTCTGAGTCTCATAGGTGATCGGTAGACTGAACTCGGTTTCAGATAGCTGGGTGACGGTATATTGCTGATGTGGCGGTTTTAACATCAGGGCGGCCAGTTCATCGGCTCCCCATGAATAGACTCTGGTATCCAGACGGTAGGCTTTGGCGATTCTTAATTCATTGTAGGAGGGGTGTATCAGATCGATGTAATAACATTTTCCCACATGACACATCAGCCCCCTTTGGGTATCCACCAGATAGCTGTCACTGGGGAGCATGCGGGGTGATGAGATACAGGCTGAGAGTAGAGTCGCAGCAGTTAATATAATCAAAGATTTCATAACAAAATCTCCATTGGCTTCCGGAGCGGGCCGTTGCCAGGATGGCAGCGTAGGTATGTATATCGGTTGGAGTCACCTGTGGCAGGTTAGTTCAGAATGGAATCAGGCTCAGATTAAATTGCTAACCAAGTTATCTTGTTGGAATCGGTGATTACCCAAATAATCAGTTAGCTATTCATACGGTTGGGATAATAGAAACACGGCTATCTGCTAGCAGCGGAACTGATACTCAATCGACCCCTCCCCAAATATTTTCGATAAGTATGAACGTTTTAAGCTTGATTTAAGTTAGCTTATCTACAATGTATCCATCACTATCAATATGTTGTGAATGAATTAACGATGAGAATCCATAAGGCGTCGATTTACCCATTTATATTCTTATCACTGCTGATAACTAACAGTCAGGCGGAAAGCTTAGGGGCGGATGATGCGCTAGCGCTGGTGGATACCGGTCAAGTCTTACCCCTGTCAGATATCATAAGTTTATACCCGGTTTTATCAGATTCTCGTTTACTCGATATAGAGCTTGAGCGTGAAGATGACGGAACTCTGATCTATGAATTTGAGATTCTTCAGGAAGAAAACCTTGTCATAGAGCTAGAAATAAATGCGTCTACAGGTCAACTGGTCAGAGAAGAGTTCGAAGAATAATTATGCGTTTACTCTTGGTGGAAGATGATTTAGTTCAGGTTAATAGCTTGAAGCCAGTTTTAAGCAAGGCTGGTTATGCGGTTGAGGTAGCTATGGATGGTCTTGATGGAGCATTCAGAATTAGGGAAGAGGAGTTTGACGCGATCGTTCTTGATTTAGGACTACCTAAGAGATCAGGGCTGGATCTCCTGCAGGATATGAGAGAAGCAAAAAATGACACGCCTGTTTTAGTACTGACTGCTCGGGATACCTGGCAGGAAAGGGTGGATGGGCTTAAAGCTGGAGCTGATGATTATTTAGGTAAGCCCTATCATGTTGAAGAGCTTATTGCGCGTTTGGAAGCCTTGATTCGGCGTAAGTATGGTCAATCGTCCCCTGAATTGCAGCATGCGGGTGTTCGGTTGAACCAGGATAGTCAGTCAGCTTTGGATTCATCAGAAAACCAACATGACCTGACAGGTGTTGAATTTAAATTACTTAGATACTTGATGCTTAACCCTGGGAAAGTGATATCTAAAACTCAATTGAGTGAGCACGTTTACGAAGAGGAACAGCTTCGTGACAGTAATGTTATTGAGGTTTATATCAATCGGTTGCGCCAGCGTTTTGGTAAAGAGTTTATTAAAACTCTACGCGGCCAGGGATACCGCCTTAAGGATTAAGATATGAGAAACAGAGCATCAGAGAAGATAAATTTCTCATTAGAAAAAAGAATCAGGTACAGACTGATTATCTTGATGTTGCCTTTACTTCTCGTATTGATGTTCATTATTCACAAAAGTATTCACCTACTGATAGATGAAATTGTCGTAGAGCGCTTACAACATGATGCCCTAAGCCTGGTATCCGCGGTCGCCCAATCCGATGAGGGTTGGAAAGTGGACGCTGAAGCCTTACCAGGGGTATACCGGAGAGCTAAGTCTGGACACTATTTTATCTTACAGTGGAATGGGGGTGAGATTCGTTCCAGATCACTGTGGGATATGCACGTTGACCCTGTGAATTTTATCCCGGGTGATACAGAGGATTACCTGTATTTCTGGATTGATGGGGAGTTCTGGGTCGTTCATCATCAACCCTTTATAAAACAAGGCGAAGTCTTCAGTTTATGGATTGCAGAAGATATCTCCGATATTGATCAAAAACAGAAATCTTATGAGTACTTTCTTGCAGCTGCTCTTCTGCTGTTTACCTGTGTGTTTATTCTCTGGCAAAGAAGGGTATTAAACAAAGGGTTTGCCCTACTTGAACCTGTCAAAAAAGCGATAAAAGAGAATCGGGTTTCCGGGGAGTTAAACTTCCCTGATGAGGTTCCTGAAGAGATTGCGACCTTAGTTAATTCTATTGATTTATTGGTGGACAGATCCTCTCGTCAGGTCGCTCGTTCAAGGATGTCTGTTGGGAATCTTGCACATGAGCTTAAAAGGCCTTTGCAGGAGCTTCAGATTGTTGCATCCGACCTTAATGATCCTAAACAGAAAGAGACTTTGAATAAGGTTATAAGGCAATTAAAGGGGCAGATTGATGCAGAGCTGAAACGCGCGCGTATCTCTGGAAATCCAATGCCCGGTAACTTATTTAATGTTGCTGAAGAGCTCCCTGTTTTAGAGGACTTGTTGACTCGAATTTACAACAAGAAAATTACGTTCACCTATGACTCAGAACTCGAACAGTTGCCTTTTGATAGGGATGACACGCTTGAGTTGATAGGTAACCTTTTGGATAACGCCTGGAAATACGCCAGCAATCAGGTGCAATTGAGTATCAGATCGGTGGGTGAACAGTTTTCGATCCGTATTGATGATAATGGGCCGGGTGTGCCAGCTCAATTTTTTAATGAAATAAACCAAAGAGGGACGCGTATTGATGAGCAGAATACACGTCCGGGTGATGGCTTGGGTTTATCGATCTGTCAGGCGATCGTCGATAGTTATAACGGAACAATCAGCTTCAGTAACAGTGACCTTGGAGGTTTGAGGGTCGATGTTTCTGTACAAAATAATTTAGTTGAATAGCCAAGGGGAACAACACCATGATCAGGCTGCTTACGACATCTTTACTTTTAATGCTAACGCAGGTTGGACAAGCAAGTACTCAGATTGGCTCAGTAGCCATTTATTCAGATGGCACAGTGAAAAAGTTATTGCAGAATAATGAGGACTGGGCCCTCTGGGAAGATCAAAGAAAAAGACAATACAAAGAAGCGAAGTACCCTCATTGGCCTGTCCTTCAATACCAGAAATTTCCCGACATAGGCGATGGTTACCTGCAAGAACTTGTGTTTGGTATTCCTCATAGAATCAAGCCAATAGGGGACGAAGCATCGGTTACGTATGAGCTGGTTAAAACCTCCAAGGGGACTACAAGTAAAAAATACTGGAGGTGCTCTTATGATGGCCAAGGTAGTTTTAAATTAGGGTCTAAAAAATACAAAACGCACAACTATGACTGTGCTCGTTTTACCCTTAAGAAAGATATATACCCTCACCGGAAAGAGCAGCTGCGGATTAAATATTCACCGACTTTGGAGCTGGTGGTTGATCGTAAACTCGTAGATTCTAAAGGTAAGACGAAGCGTATCAAACTGGTTCAATTACTCCCTCCTGAAAAAGTGACCGCTAAGCGTATCGCGCGAACTGTCTATAAACTTAGAAACGATAATTGAGGTGATGCATGTCTAGAATTCACACCGCTAAAAGAAGCTTTGTCACCAGAAACGTGAATCTGAACGATGGCCACTCACTCTCTTCTCAAGTGCCAGAAGAGGGAGACTTAGTTCTGGCAAGGGTCGACAGAATAAGACAACACGGACGGTTGGAGAATGTTGATGGTCGACGAGTCCATCTGTTTAAGGGAGATGAATTGATTTTAGTGGCTGGTAATCGGTATGCCACGGATCAATTTCATGCTGTTACGCCCAATAAATTAGGGAGCTGTCAATTGGTGGCCGCAGGAGGCATTGCTGCTAATGTCGTTGGCAAAAGTGCTCAAGTTAAACCCGCTACCGAGATAACTTTGCTCGGCACCTTAATCGATCAGGCTGGAAAGAAACTTAACTTGAAAGATTACCGAAAGTTGCAGCCATCTTACATTCACCCCAATACAGCATCTATCCCTGTTCTGATGGTGTTGGGAAGCGATATGAATAGCGGCAAGACGTCCATGGCGTGTTCGACAATCAAAGGTTTAAGTTGCGATGGGCTGAAAGTTGCTGGAGCTAAATTGACGGGTACCGGTGCGGGGCCAGATTATTGGAAAATGCTGGATGCCGGGGCATTTCGGGTCAGAGATTTTGTAGATAATGGTCACCCCAGTACGGTCGGGCTGTCTGTAAATAAGCTGATAGATCTACTTAGGATCATCAAATCTGATGCGCAACAAAGCGATGCTGATGTATTGGTTGTTGAGATAGCTGATGGCGTTTTGCAACCAGAGAACCAAAAGCTGCTTTCTGATCCCAGGTTTCTGCAAGAGATTTCAGGAGCGATTGTTGCCGCAGATAGCGCTACTGCAGCGGTGTATTGTTGTGAGCGCTTAATACAACACGGTATTCCTGTACACGGCCTGGGGGGGCTATTTACCAGATCAGAACTCTCTTCAGAGGAGGTGGGTTTACAGCTGGGGCTCCCGGTATATCGCTTGGAAGAACTCCAGAGGCCAGCTACCGCTAATTATTTGATGAATTTAGTTTCCAGAGAGCAAGACAATGGCCTTCGCTGCGCTTTCTAAGCAGCGTGGCGCTCTGTTTCTGATCCTGATTATTGTCGGGATAGTGCAGTCACTCTGTTTTCTGGGTTTGGTTTATGAAGCAAAAACATTCGTAGAGTCAGGTGATTACGTCCTGACCCTTTCTCAGGGGATCGGTGTCGTTTCTGTCATTTTGATCTTAGCGATTGGGCGCTTTCTGGAGCGCTATGTTGCTGAGAAATTTGCGCAACATTACGTCATGCAACTCAGAGAGCAGATTTTTGAGTTTTCTCTAAGTCTGCCGGCATCTGATAGAGAGCTTCTGAATGGCGGTGCGACGCTACTTCGGTTAACCAATGATATGAGTGCGATAAGGAACTGGGTTGTACAAGGATTAGCGCCACTGACAGTGTTGAGTGTCTGGTTACTGATCGCAGTGACTGGACTGGTACAGATTCATTGGATATTGGGTTTGATTCTGCTGCCTTGTTTGTTAGTCACCGTGGCAGGCAATTATTGTATAGGTACTTTTCTATATAGCTCGTCTGAGCGTGCCAGAAAGAGCAGGGGGAATTTAATCCGTAACACTGCTCAGATGTTAAGGCAGTTTTACTTGATTAAAGCATTTAATCAGAAGGGAAAAGAGAAACGCCAATTTCTAAAACGGTCGAAAAGGTTATGGAAGCACCAGATAGCTAAAGCCAAAGTATCAGCTTTTATCCGCGGTTTTAATGAGGCTGCCTTACTTGGAACGCTCTTAGTCCTGTTTGTAAGTGCCATGAAACTTCAGGCACAAGGGCTGATCTCTGTTGAATCCATCGCTGTGTTTTTGACAGCGGGTTTATACCTTCTTTCTCAGATGAGGCGGCTCAGCAGGCTATATGAATTGTGGACTTTGAAGCAGGTTGCAGTGGATAAACTTTCTAGATTTTTTAATCGTACACCTGAAAGTTTAGAAGGCAGAAAGTCACTGCCTTCAACATCACTCAAAGTTAAATTAACGAATGTTGAAGTAACGCATCGTGTTGGTCCCTTTTCAGCGATGTTGGAGCAGTCTTCGCGGGTTGTTCTGACAGGTGGGCAGGGTGCTGGCAAGAGTTCATTGTTAATGGTTTTAGCTGGGCTTTTACCCTTAAGTAAGGGGATGTTGGTGTTCAATGGTAGGGACAGTGCAAAGTTTCATCCATCTTTATGGGGTAAAACCGTTTCCCTTATCAGCCCTGAGCTCCCGCTACTTAAAGGAAATCTTCGAGAGAATGTTTTCTATGGAGCCCGTAAACAGCAGGCAGAGTACACCGATAAAGTTTTAAAGCTTACCGGAATAACTGATGAGGAACTCGATCAGGTTTCAATTTCTGAATCAGGGCGCAATCTGTCCGATGGTTTTTCATTCCGGTTTAAACTTGCCAGGGCGTTATTACGTCGGCCAAATTTGCTGCTAATCGATAATGAGCCTGCTCTCAAAGATCCTAAAAGCATCAGTATTCTGGGAGAGCTTTTCGCAACCTTTGATGGTGCGATTATTATTGCCGCACAGATTCCAGAATTGACTCGCTTTTACACAGCCCACTGGGATCTGGAAGACAACATTGTAGCGAATACGCTTGAACAATCAGGTAGCGGTAATGTTGTGTTTATGAAACCGTCACTCATTAAGGGAGAAGGTTGATGTTGCCAGTAGCAGGTAAAGAGAGAAGGGTTGTTATTCCAGCGGCGAGGGCGCTGCCAGTTTGGATCTATCTGCCAGAAAAAATAAAGCAGCCGGACCGCATAATTGTTGCGGTACATGGTATCTCCCGCGATTATCAGAACCACTTTGCTGCGTACAGAAAGCTTGCAGATAAACTGGGATGCGGATTGTTGGTCCCGGAATTTAGCCGGGCAACTTTTCCTCGATACCAGCAGCTTGCAAAAGATGCAGGCAGCCAGAGAGCAGATACCGAACTGAATACGCTTTTGATTGCTCTTAGAGTTCAGCTGCAACAACCCTTTCTCAAAATCCATCTTTGCGGCTACTCCGGCGGGGCTCAGTTTGCGCATCGCTACGCAATGTTGCATCCGCAGAATATAGCTTCACTAGTGCTTTGTAGCGCTGGATGGTACACCTACCCGGATTCCGAATTTGAGTTCCCTTATGGGGTATCAAATTGGCCCACTTGGCTCGGTAAACTCAGACTCAAAGAGATGATGAAATTACCGACTTTGGTGATGGTGGGGGAGCTAGATACAAAGAGGGAGAAAAGCTTACGGCAATCTAAGGCTCTGGATGCCCAACAAGGTCGAACTCGGGTAGAGAGGGCTGTTAACTGGGTTGATGCGGTTAACAAAGTAAAACAACAGTCCTCTGACGGCTTGGTTGAGTTTAGGCAATTACCCGCTGTTGGACATGACTTTAAAGCAAGTGCTGAATCAGGTGGGATGATGTTCCATATTGAATCGTTCTGGAAAGAGATAGAGAGGGAAAAAGTATGTATTGCTTAAAACAGGTTGGAATTCTTCTGGTAGCTGTAACGCTTACCGGATGTCAGATAAAGCCGGAAAATACCGAACCTGAAAAACTGTCTCCTAAAGAAGTTTCCTCTTTATTCATAGGAAAAACTGTTGAGTCGTTTAATCTTATATCGGGAAGTACGAGTTTCACTTACTACCACCCTGACGGTAGCGTTGAACAGGAACGGTATTGGGAAAAACGCAATGGTTTCTGGAAAATCAATGACAAAGGTGAAATTTGTCTCGCAATGCAGGGTAAGCCCTTTAGTTGCAGGAGTATTTATAGAGAGGGAGAAAAGTTTTATAAATACCGGCTTGTTGCAGATGGGAAGCCTGAGAAAGTTATCCGCTATCGACAGTTTATAGACGGCAGGACTTTTTAATACTTATCTGAACAGTAAACGTATCTTTAAACCCGTGGGCTAAATGTTACAAGCCCTCAGAATTTCGCTGAGGGCATCAGTGTCTAGTAAGTTTAGTGAATGGGCTGCTCTATGGAGCCATCGTTCATCTTTAAGCCTTTTACAGAGTTGGTGATATCGACGATACGATCACCGGTTCTGGCGTAAAGCAGGTTAAATTCATCTTGAAGCAGATCATAGATCACATCAGTTTGAGGGTTTGCTGGCAGATCAAACTCTACCTCTGATAACTGTGTCACCTGATATTGGTTGCCAGGGGGATTCAGCAGGATCTCAACCAGTGCCTCCTCACTCCAGGAGAGGATGGATGCATCCAGCTCATACGCTTTGATCACTCTCATCTCGTGGAAGGAGGGGATGATTAGGGAGAGGTCATAACAATCCATATGTCGGCACATCAGACCTACCTCAAGATCGACCAGATAGCGGTCGCTGGGTAGCACCTTCAGGGGTTTGGCGTTACATGCAGTCAGCATGAGCACGACGAGGATGGATGTAATTATTTTCATTAATGCTGATCCTGACTAGTCATGAGTTGGCGTTCCATCTTTTTGATTTTAGCGTTTTATCGTTGAAATCAAAGGCTATTTTATATCGATCACTTTGCCCGGATTCATAATGTTGTTTGGGTCCAGTGCGCGTTTGATCAGCCGCATCGCACCGATACTGCTCGGGTGTTCAGCTTCAAGGTGTGCTTTTTTACCGATACCTATACCATGTTCACCGGTACAGGTGCCCTCAAGCTCAAGCGCTTTCTGTACCACCTTTTCAGAGAGCGCTTTAGCCTCTTGAAACTGTGCACTGTTAGCCGGATCAAAGACGATCAACAGGTGAAAATTGCCATCACCGACATGGCCGACGATAGGACAGAGTAGCTGGGTCTCTTCAGCGAGGGCCTCTGCATGCAGAATGCTCAGTGCAAGTTTAGAGATCGGCACGCAGACATCTGTTGTCAGTACACGGCTGTTGGGTAGCAGGTGATGTGCTGCAAGGTAAGCGCTATGCCTTGCCGCCCAAAGCTGATTACGCTCCTCGGCCGATGTTGCCCACTGAAATTCACTCCCCCCAAACTCATGGCAGATCTCCTGCACCATGGCGATCTGTTCCGAGACAGCGGCTTCTGAACCATGAAACTCAAGAAACAGTGTTGGGGCAGGGGTTAAGGTCTCCAGCTTGGAGTAGCTGATACACGCCTGCATCTGAAGGGCATTGAGCAGCTCAATACGGGCGAGTGGGATCGCCAGTTGCATCGCATTAATAACGGTATCCACTGCATCGGCAACAGTGTTGAAGCTACAGACGGCTGATTTGATCTGTTCAGGGATCGGATGCAGACGGAGTTGCACCTCGGTGATCACACCCAGTGTGCCCTCGGAGCCGACTAACAGTTGTGTCAGGTCGTAACCGGCAGAGCTTTTTCTGGCGCGTGTGCCGGTTCGGATGATCTCACCTGAGGGGGTAATAACGGTTAAACCTATAACGGCATCGCTCATGGTGCCATAACGGACCGCGTTGGTGCCGGAGGCTTGGGTGGCGGCCATACCGCCAATCGATGCATTTGCACCGGGATCGACCGGGAAGAAGAGGCCATCATAACGTAGCGCCATGTTGAGCGCTTCACGGGTTACACCGGCCTGTACCCGACAGTCCATATCTGCCGGGTTAATCTCGATAATCTGATTCATCTCGGAGAGATCAAGTGAGATCCCGCCATGAACGGCTAGTAGGTGTCCCTCAACAGAGGAGCCGGCACCGTAAGGGATGACTGGAATCTTGTAGCGATTACAGAGGCTGACAACTTTCGCGACCTCCTCATTACTGAAAGGGTAGATTACTGCGTCAGGGGGCATGCAGCCGTAACTATCTTCACCCTGTCCATGCTGTTCGCAGATCGACTTTGAGAGATGAATGCGGTCACCCAGCATCATCGCCAGTTCGTTGATCACCTTTTGCAGATCACCCTGAGAGTAAGTTTTGCGTGCGCGCATAGCCCGAATCACTTTAATTATTATTTTGCGATTAATTAAAGCAGGAAGTGGAGAGATAAAACAGCGAGGAGGGGGAGAAAGTTATGGGGTGGCAATCCTTTGCCTGTCCATGTGTTCTTGTCCATGAATTAAGGCCATCTTAACAGCCTAATATGACAGGAGTGTGATGATTAGTTTGCAGCCAGATGAGAAAACGATTCTGCAATCTGTTGACGCAGTTGCAGCGTTAGTTCGCCTTGCGGTTTTGTCTCAGGCAGCAGCGATTCAATACTGGTGGCCACCATCGGATCAAAACGGCGCTCATTACCGGCAAGTTGGTAGAATCGATTGACCCACTCGGTCCCCTGAGCGGCATCAGCTTCAACCATCAACATCGCCTGGGCCAGAATGCCCTGTTTCACCCCTTTGGGATTGGGCGGAGAGATCATGAGCTTCTGAGCGGTACCAGTGACTTTCAGCCCCTGAATATTCAGGTTATAGCGGCCATCACAGTAGGAGCCTTCAGTAGCACCATACTCAGCAATTAAACCAAGCTGGGCGAGCGCGCCGCGAATCGGTTCACACAGAGCGGTATAAACGCTATCGAGATCGAATGTCTCCCCCTCCTGTTGAGGAAACAGCAGGGAGAAATTCAGGATACCCAGATGCAGCGGGACGGTGGTTCCTCCGCTGTCTCTGACGATCACAGGCCAGCCCTGATCGGAAAGCTGCGCTACTGCATCGGCAAAGTGGGGGAATCGGGTCTCTTTGCGAGTGACAACCAGACACTGGGGCACCTCCCAGAGCCTGGCGGTTGCGCCACGCTTACCCGCAGCGACCTCTTTGAGTAGTTCTGTATCGCGCTTTAAAGCGGCATCCGGGTCGGGAGCGGGTGGTTCATTGATCAGTCGCCATCTGGGCTGAGATTGGTAGATCGCAAGGTAGTCGTCTGGTGTCTGCATAATCCGCTCAGTATTACGGGGCTTGTTCCCTCGGTAAATGATGCTATGATCGCGGCCTGATTTCCAGCTCGCTAATTTCCAGAACCCCTGTGAGACCATGAGTAAACCGATCCCTGCTGCCAATATCGATAACCTGAGTACCTGGGTTAAATATAAAAGCCGTTACTGCGAGAGTTGCCGGGGCACCTGCTGTAGCCTGCCGGTAGAAGTGCGCTTTAAAGATCTGGTGCGTATGGGAGTGGTTGATCAGTTTGAAGCGGATGAACCTGCTAAGCGCTTAGCGAAACGGTTGATGAAAGCAGGGGTGGTCGGTCATTTCAATCATAAGAGCGAGATCTATACGCTCTCTCGCTATGCTAATGATGATTGTATCTATCTGGATCAGAAGACACGCCTGTGTACGATCTATGAGCAGCGCCCTGATACCTGTCGTAATCACCCAAAGGTCGGCCCAAAACCCGGCTTCTGCGCCTACCAGCCTAAATAACCCCACTTTTTTTGCTGCAAACTCATGCGACTTTTGTTTTAATCGAATGCTCTCAAAACAGGTCTGAAAATCATCAAAGGAAGATGGGTTTGGCTAGGGATAAGCATTGTCAGGATTGTATCAAGCTACTTGATCGAAATGATCGTCAGCAGATTGTCGAAACACTTGAACAGATAGGGGATGCCAATAATAAAGATTGGTGCCGTATCTGCGATACGCTGTTCTGCCGGTCTGAAGCTCTTAATCATGATCTGTTTGATGTCGAGATCGTGATCGAGGGCGAATAAACATCGTATCCGCCCTCAGATTTATTCTATCGCTCTTTCTGCTGAGCTTCGATAATCGCTTTGAGTTCATTGATCTGCTGTGACAGATCCTCCAGTGTCAGATCACCCTCGGCAATGGCACGCTCTTTCTCCTCCTCAGCGTGTTCATTCTCCATCACATTGACCACGATACCGATCACCATATTGAGGAAGGCGAATGTCGTCAGGAAGATGAAGGTGAGGTAGTAGATCCAGCTAAATGGATAGACCGTCATGGTTTCATACATCACGTCCGTCCAGTCTTCGAACGTCATCACCCTGAAGAGGGTCAGCATGGCGATGGAGATATCACCCCACAGCGTTTCATTGATATCAACGAAGAAAGACGCTCCGATCGCTGCATAGATATAGAAGATGATAAACATCAGCAGAATCACATAGCCTAGTTGCGGCAGGGCTTTGATCAGCGAGTTCAGCAGCAGGCGCAGTTCGGGCACAATCGAGACCATACGCAACACACGGAAGATACGTATCAGGCGACCGATCAGCGCCATCTCGCTGTCCTGTATAGGGATCAGACTGACCACAACAATCAGCGTGTCAAAGATGTTCCATGCGTTTTTAAAGAAGTTGCGCTTATCCGGCTCACCGATAAAACGGATCGTGATCTCAATCAGAAAGAACAGGGTGATACCGGTATCAAGCCAGCCGATCATTGCGAGAACATGATCAGGGATGTCGTAGGTTTTAGCGCCGATCACCAGCGCAGAAAAGAGAATCACCCCGACAACAAAAAACTCAAAAATACGATTGTTACGCACCGCATAAAAACGGTCTTGTAGCGATTGAAAGTTCATAGTCTGCCCAAACTGAATTTATCCGGCGTGAACTTTACTTTGGTTTTAAGGCAATGGGTAGACTCTGACCTGTCTGAGCATTGGATTTCAGTCTGAAGTCGAATCCGGATCGCTCAGGCGGGTGCTATATGACTGCGTTTTTGCTGAATTAAACCTTCAGCGCTGAAGATAACCAGCGCGGTCCAGATAATTAGAAACGCCGTCAGGCGATGAATATCCATCGGTTCGTTGTAGTAGAAGACCGCAATCAGAAAGGCGATACTTGGGCCGATATACTGAAGTAACCCCACCAGCGTCAGGCTCAGGCGGCGAGCACCGGAGGCAAAAGCCATCAGCGGAAGACTGGTGACCAGACCGGCACTGAGCAGCAGCAGGGTGGTGTTGCTCCCTTCAGTTATAAACTGCAAACTGCCGCTCCAGATCAGCCAGCCAAAATAGATCAGCGCAGCTGGTAGCAGCCAGAGCGTTTCAACAAATAAGCCACTGATTGAATCGACCGGGATCTTTTTACGTAGCACACCGTAGATCGCAAAACTGCATGCCAGTACTAGAGCAACCCAGGGAAGTTGACCGAGTATCACAACTTGATAGAGCACACCGACTGCGGCGAGAGCAACCGCGATCCATTGCCCGATCCGTAGCCGTTCTTTGAAAATAATCATTCCAAAAAGTATGTTTATCAATGGGTTAATAAAATACCCTAATGTGGTTTCTATAATTCGATCCTGAGAGACAGCCCAGATAAAGACCAGCCAGTTGATCGATATCACCAGTGCTGAAAGCCCTAAGCCGTAGATGATTCTGGGGCTGCGGCTGAGCTTGATAATGTCATCGAGGCGGCGTGTCACAACAATAAAAGCACCCAGAAATACACAGGACCAGAGGATCCGGTGAGCCACCACTTCCAGCGCAGTAATATGTTCAACTGATTTGAAATAGACCGGCACCAACCCCCACATAAGAAACGCGGCCAGTGCAAAGTAAACCCCTTTGGTATGTTCAGATTCGGGTTTCAGGTTGATCATCTAGCGGGGCTCCTGAGAGGGTACTGATATGCGTGACACATCATGAAAAAGATAGGCGTGCTGAATCGCTGGGCTAATCCGGCTGACTAAGCGGGTCAACAGGGAGACAAAGAGTACACTGAAAACCAGTCGAGCCCATAAAACACCAGAGAGATCTGCACCCATGGTCAGCACCAGTAGCGTGTCCTCGATGATGCTGTGGCAGAGGCTCAGCAGGCAGAGCGCAGAGAAACAGTCCTTCGCGCTGACCCGCCCACTTTCAGCCTCACGGATCAGGAGTCCACCCCCAAAGGAGAGCCCCAGTGTGACACCGATGATTGTCAGTGAGGTCGCTTGAGGGGAGATCCCCATCAATTTCAGGAAGGGCTGCAGCAACCAGATCATCAGCCGTTCAATATGGAGCCAGCGTAGCAGACGAAGCAGGCTGAGTAGTGCGCTAACAACGAGCACGATCATACCAAGGCTTTTAAGCTGCGTCAGACCCCACTGCCAGAGAGATTCTTCATCAGGCATCTCAGGCTGCCACAGAAGCGTAACCGGCGTGTTTAGCCATCCGCCTGCGGAATAGATATAGTGTAGAGCCATACCCAAAAGCAGGGCTGAACCGATTCTAAGACCAAGCGCAAACAGCAGCCTTACCCCAGCGCGTTGCGTGATTCTCAACTCAAGCGGCAAACTGTGTGCGATCAGCAGCATACTGCTCAATACCGTGACCTGCGCAATGCTGAGCTGTTGTGCTTCGGGTGATTGAAAGAAGATCACCATCCCTGCATAGATGTTGGTGAGCATCGTGGTCGTCCAGACAACACCCATCGATTCGGGTAGGCCGACCAGTGTCATCAACGGCGCTAGCACTGCGCTGATATAGGGGATCGCCCCCAGCTCCTCAAGCAGTTTAACCACCACAATGATCGGTATGGTTAAGCGAAACAGCAGGATGCAGACATCGAAGATCTCTCTGCCAAGCTCTGGCAGAGTGCTCTTGAACAGATGCTGTAACAGATGTGGAGAGTTCATCAGTGGCCGGAAGCAGTTAATTCAGACCGGGTAGTTTAGTTTATATGGCATTAACTGGATTAGATTTAAAGTGTATTTCTGTTTTATAAATTTAATTTATCTGTGCATAATTTAATTAAATTACGTCTAGTGGGATTTTTACGGAATAATATTAAATTATGGATATTGACCGGATCGATAAACATATTCTGCGCTGTCTTCAGCAGGATAACCGCATCAGCAACCAGCAGTTGGCAGGGGAGGTTGGCTTGTCGCCGCCTGCCTGTCTGCGCCGTGTCCGACGGTTGCGCGATGAGGGGGTGATCATGGCGGACGTGTCGCTGGTGAATCCCCGGGTGATCGGCAGGATGCTGAATATTATTGTTGAGGTTGAGATGACCCGGGATTCGATCGATGTCCATGACCGATTTATGCGTAAGATGCAGAACGCGCCCGAGGTCACGCAGTGTTATCAGGTGACCGGTGATGTTGATTTTGTCCTGGTGATTATGGTCACCGATATCGAATCCTATGAAGCGTTTGCACGCCGTGATCTGGCCAGCGATACCCATTTGCGAAAATTCAGATCATTAATCTCACTACGACGGAATAAATTCTCGACTGCCGTCGATGTTGAGCATCTGTGATCCACTAAACTGAGAGTGTCAGGGGGCGAGGCATCCCCCATCTGTGAACGAGGTAAACCATGCAGAACCCTGAGATAACAGCTGTCATCCTTGCCGGCGGTCAGGCCCGCAGGATGGGAGGGGTTGATAAAGGCTGGATGGAGTTGAATGGAAAACCATTGATACGTCATGTACAGGATATCATCTCACCGCAGGTCCCCCGTGTTCTGATCAACGCCAATCGAAGCCTGGATGCATACAGTACGCTGAGCTGTCCGGTCATCGCGGATCTTGATGCAGGCTATCAGGGGCCGCTGATGGGGATCGCCACCGGGCTTCAGCACGCGACAGATCCCTGGGGTCTGTTTGTACCCTGTGATAGCCCCTATCTACCGCGCAACCTTGCAGAACGGATGTTAGAGCAGGCTGAAAAGGAGGGGGCCGATATCGCCGTTGCGCATGACGGTGTGCGATTGCAATCGGTGGTTGCCCTGATCAAACGGGATCTGCTGGAGAGTGTCAAAGCCGATCTTGCAGCGGGAGGGCGTAAAGTTGAACGCTGGTACGCCAAACACCGGGTAACCCAGGTGGATTTCTCAGATCATCCCGAAGCGTTCACCAATGTTAATCATCGTGATGATCTGGCAGGCTTGCAGAAGATGCCAAAGCTGTTGGGCTTTGCGGCCTGGAGCGGAACAGGGAAAACCACCCTGTTAAAACAGCTGATTCCACGCCTGAAATCGCGCGGGGTCCGTCTTGGGGTGATTAAACATGCCCACCATAAATTCGATATCGATCATCCGGGTAAAGACAGCTATGAGTTGCGTAAAGCCGGGGCCGATCAGATGCTGATCAGCTCAGGGCAGCGCTGGGCACTGATGGTCGAACAGGATCAGGGGGATCAGCCCTCACTCAATCATCTGCTGAACCGCATGGATCATGAACTACTGGATCTGGTACTGGTGGAGGGGTTCCGGCATAACGCCATTCCGAAAATAGAGCTGCATCGTGCTTCGTTAGGTAAGCCACTCCTTTGTGAAAATGATGAGAACATCATCGCGATCGCCGCCGATACCGTGATCGAACTGCCACGGGATCTGCCCCAGTTTGATCTTAACCAGCCTGAGTCGCTGGTGGAGTTTATCATCCAGTACAAAAATAGCTGATCCTGAACCACTCTTGAAATGCAGACAATACCTTCTATTTTCTGTAAGCGGCGTATAGGTCAATAGATACAGCACAACCTATAGATCGTCAGCCTCCATCCCTTAAAAAGCTGTTTGAAAAAACAGTGTTTCCTCCTGTTGAGGCTTATGTCAGGATATAGGGACACATTTGTACTTTTCTCCATGGAGGAGAAAACCTCAGGCAGGGAAAGCTGATGCAGATCAAACAGATACACGCCATCCCTGTTTTTTTCAAAAATAGATATACGTCAAGTTGTCGTGATTAAACACGACACTCTGACGTATATTTAGCTGTTATACGATCTAACGCTCGAGTTCAGGGAAAAATTCAAATGGATTTAGCAAAGATTTACAAAAAATTAGTTTCAGACTTTAAAAATAAAACTAAAGATATACAGTTGAATTGGTCTCAACTTAATCAGATCAGGGGGATCAAGCTCATATCCTCTATGTATATTTGGATATTCTTGGTTCCAATAGCTGTTAAGTTATTATCCTTGGCAGATAATGTTGCAACATTGGAAATCTTCAAATATCAATTTGCAGTTCATTTGTCACTACCATTTTCTTGGCAGGTTTTTTATTTTTCAGCGTTATCGTTTGCTTTGGCAACCTTAATTTATCAAGCACGATGTCCGAGAATTATAAAAGAATACCCTACATATTCTTCCTTTGAGATAGAAGGCAAGCCTGAGTGGCACCTTAAGGACTATGCACATGACATTGGCCTAGATTACAGCGATTACCGGGAAACAATGGAGTATGCAATGGAAGACGGTCATATTGAAGTTTTAGAAGGGAAAGAATTTACCCAAAGCCTTTTTTGGAATATTCACCATAAAGCAGACAAAGAGAGGAATATTTCTTTCACTATCTGCCTGTCTGCATACGTAATTGGTTTTATCCTTATTGGCTGGGTTGTCATTCAAAATTTTGTATGGGTTATCAATTATCTTGCTGAGTAAGAAAGTGGTTCCGTATAACAAGGGTGGCCACATCAGCCAGCAAAGCTGGCTAGGACAGCCGCTGCGCGTCTGCCCGTGCCACATGCGTTAGGCAATCATATACATGGATGCATAGAATGGATTTTCTTGAATTTTTAGCATCGGCCATAGACTCCTTAGCATGGCCTATCCTAGTTGGCTCGCTTATCTACATATTACGCAAGCCGGTGGGAAAGCTTTTGGATCGAGTTTCTCGTTTCAAATACAAAGATCTTGAAGCGGAGTTTCGAGAAACATTGGAAGATATTAGGCCTGCAGATGAAGAAATTATAGAGCCTGAGCCTGTTGATACTACCAATCCCGAAACGGTCTCTCTTTCAGAGCTAGCAGAGGTTTCGCCCCGCGCAGCAATAATGGAGGCTTGGATAAAGATAGAAAAAGCCACCGAAAATTACCTTGTAAGCTCAGGTTTAGAAAAGAAGTACTCCTATCAAGGCTTGCGTAGACTACCTTCAAATATCCGTAGTCCAATTGAGCATATATTGACCCAATACCAAGAATTACGTTTGCTAAGAAACAAAGCGGCACATGCTTCAGACTTTGATTTAGATTCATCTTCTGCACGAGAGTTTATCCGGATATCAGGTTATGTTGTACGTGAAATAGAAGGGGCAGCTCGTGATCTTGCCTAACAATCCAAGTCAGCAGGAAGTTAGCGAAACTAGCGCCTCTGCTAGAAGCGTTAGTCTACTGGTACTCTCGTCATTCATTAAAATTTAAAAAGGAAAGCTATGACAGTCGTAGTTTCGTGGACAAGGAAAACCAAAACTGGTCGCGAGCTGTTGGTAATGTCAGACAGTAGGCTTAGTGGCGGGAAGTGTTGGGACTATGGCCCAAAGATATTTGGAACAGGTCGAAGTGATGCTGTAATCGCTTTTGCCGGTGATACAGCTTGGAGTTATCCTCTTATCGCACAAGTCACATCCTATGTAGAGTCTTTTATTAACTTACGAGAGCGGGTGATAGATTTCATTGATGTTCGCGATAAAATAATTCGTATGTTGAACGAATCGCTCAGTTTTGTTTCCGATGCGGCGGATCCGTCATTGGAAGTGCCTGATTGTGAGTTCATTTTTGCTGGCTATTCAGCTCGTAAGCAAGATTTCATCCTAAGCAGAATTGTCTTTCACTCTAAGCGTCGAAAGTTTGAAATTCGGGCGGCAAAAAAAATCAATGGTGAGTTATTGACTATAATCGGTGATAAAGGGCCTCTTAGTGCCATTTCTCGTCGTATATCGAAAAAAGTAAAAATGCACACTGAGAGTGACTTTAAACTGGATATGGTGCCTTCCGAAGCCTTTTTCGAAGTTCTTTTATCTAGACATTTTCGAGAAATTGGTGGTGCTCCACAACTAACTAAGCTTTACCAGCATATGAATCAAAAACACTTTGGTGTTTATTGGCCTCCTGAATTACGAATTGAGGAACAAAAGATTTATCTTCGCGGTCGGGAGTTAGGGGATTTTGAAGTTTTGGATCACCCATGGGTATTTGCCCCATCAGAAGGCAAGCTTTACTGGCATGATTTTTCTCCAGGTGCTGATGCTGTCCAAGGAGCATTTAATGAACTCCTTAATAGGTTGGGTGAAATGGCTCATCTACAAGGTAATGATCTAGTCAGAGACGATGTTGAGTTCAGCGCATAACAAGCGCAGGCACAATCGCCCACTCCGTGGGCTGGACCTCCAAACCGCTACGCGGTTTTCCGGCCTGTGCTGCGGGCGTTATAAGTAATCTCAGAATTAGACTTAGGAATAGAGAATGAAATGCTCGGTATATATTGCTACAAGTGCTGATGGATACATCGCAACTCCCGACGGAGGCGTGGACTGGCTCCATAGTGCAGGGAACTCGGAAGCAGATATGGGTGACCACGCTGACATGGGTTTTGTCGCATTTATGGCATCGGTGGATTGCATGGTCATGGGGCGTAAGTGCATGGAAATGATTTCTAATATGAATCTGTCTCCTGAACATTGGCCTTATGGCGATACTCATATCGTCGTTTTGAGTAACACTATAAAAACACCGCCCGAGAACCTTAGGGGCAAAGTAGAGATGTTCTCAGGTGAAATTACTGATTTGGTAAGGGAGTTGGACAGCAAAGGATTTAAGCACGCTTATATTGACGGTGGCTCTACAATCACCTCGTTTCTCAATCGTCGTCTCATTGATGAAATGACAATAACTAGGGTTCCTCTGCTGTTGGGGGATGGTATTCCTCTTTTTGGCAAACTCGACAACCAAATAAAGTTGGTGGACTCTGAAGCAACGGCCTTTGCAAACGACTTTGTTCAAGTAAAGTACAGAGTAAATTACTTATAACAAAATGTTATACAAAAATATAAATGCAATAGTCAGGAAACTTAGATGCCAAAGAACATAAACTCTGAATCACCACCTGATGTTGCGTTTTTCACACTCAATGGCTCATGGCTTGGCTTATATGGTCGTAAAGCATTAGCGGAAGATGCAGAGATTTCTGCCGAAGGTACTGGGTTCGAAGGGTTCACGTTAGCTCACAATGTCGAATCAGAAGAAGAGGTTGATCGGGTCGTTGCGCAAGCGGTATCGGCAGGGGCAACCTTGGTTAAGCAACCTCAAAAAGTGTTCTGGGGGGGCTACAGTGGTTACTTTAAAGATCTCGATGGTCATCTGTGGGAGGTGGCACATAATCCGCTGTTCTGGGTAGGGCCTAAAGATCAGGAAACATAATAAAGGAATTAGGTGCGGACAGAAGCGATGGTGCAAATATGTGAAACTGAGCGGCTGATTATTAGGTCGTTGTCCCTCGGTGATCTGCCCGAGTTAGCAGACATTCTCAGTGATCCTGAAGTAATGAAACACTCGGTTAAGGGTGTTTGTGATGAAGCTGCCACTCGTAAATTTATAGAGTGGTGTTTAGCTTGTTACGCGTCACAAGGGGTTGGGCCGTGGGCACTCATTGATAAGCAAACGTCAGAGCTTATAGGCTTTTGTGGTGTTGGGCCTGAGAAGGTCGATGATGCAGAGGTGATCAACCTTGGCTACCGCCTGGCTAAACGCTATTGGAACAAGGGGATAGCCTCTGAGGCGGTCAGAGCTGTTTTAGATTTCGCCTTCGTAAAGAAACAGTTCCACTCTGTGTTCGTCATCATTGAACCTGAGCATCTGGCCTCGTTGAGGGTGGCTGAAAAAACTGGATTTTCCAGTTTCGAATCTATCGATTTTCACGGTCGATCAGTGCGGTTGTATCGAATGACCTCCGATCAGTGGGAATCAGATCAAGACAATATCGTGGACGTGACCAGCGAGTGATAACAGACGTTGAATAACCGCTCCACTTAAACAATCAGGGATCAGATGAAAAAAATACTCTTAATCTTAATCGTGGGTTTTGTTGTTTATGGATATTTTGAAAATAATCCGAAACTTTTAAATTCATCGGTTACTGCAAATCATGCCAGTGACCAGCAGATTGCTGATGCATTTCAAAAGGGTATTAGTGATCTACAGGTGCAGGGCTCTGGTGAAGTTATCCGGATTCTCCCTGATGATACGGTAGGCAGCCAGCATCAAAAATTCATTTTAAAATTGTCTTCTGGTCAGACACTTCTTATCTCACATAATATCGATCTTGCTCCGCGAATAGATGGTTTAAATAAAGGTGATTTTGTCGAGTTCTATGGAGAGTATGAATGGAATGCTAAAGGTGGAGTGGTGCATTGGACTCATCATGACCCACGGGATACCCATGAACATGGGTGGTTGAAGCATCAAGGCACGCTCTATCAATAATTTTATTCTTACCTATAACGGCCAATCAGCGTAATTGGGCTTCTAGCTTAAAAATAATACAGACAGTGATAAATGGGGGCACCCATTAGTCGCTTTGGTCGTGTTCGCTGTGATATTGGCCAATCTGGAGGGGGCTAACTACACGAACATTGCGTTGTGGTTGTTGGCCCTGTTCATCTTCATCGGAATAATGGACGTTAGGACAACGAAAGTAGTTCTCGATGCTGACCAGCTAGAGATTATCTCTAACTTTCGCTGGGAAACAGTCCCACGGATTGAACTGGTTCGCGTTGCCTCAGAGAAAGGTGCGCCTACTGCGCTTGAGATAAGAGGGGTGGCTTAATCGCAGGTAGAGTGCATATTAGTCGTTCAACTTTTGTCCGTTCATGTCGGTTGCATGCCCCTCCTAACAGATCAATGATACTTGTCCTTGAGCGCTCTTTTTATGCGATGCAGCGCCTGTTCGTCGCCGTCCAGAAAGAGGGATTTCGCTGTTCCATCACATCAGGTCATGGAGGTCTTCTAATATCTAAATAGAGGTCACCGTGTTAGTATGCATGACTTATCTTTTTCTCCTCGATAAGTTGACACTCTCGCTGTCGATTTTGTGATTTCAATCCATCTTCTTTGAATTCATTTCATATCACCGACTTCCGACCCAGTTGGGTCTCATCCAATGGAAATATGAAATGAATATAGAAATTATTACGTCTCGAAATTCTAAATTAAAGGAAACTGGTTTTGGTTCGTTACATGCGTGTGATGACGTTCTGGGCTCTATAGAAGGTATGGGGCATTCTGTTTTAGTGACCATTTGTGAAACGCTTGAAGATTTAGAAAACGTTGTCAGACGCGCCCCAGATATGGTGGTTTTGGCAGCTAAGTACATGCCAGTTGAAGGGCGGGACGATATGTGGTTTTCAGACTATTTTGAACAAAACCACATCACATTTTCGGGATCAAATCGTGAAACACTGAGGTATGACTCAGATAAGGTCTCCGCTAAAGAGCGCCTAACAAATCTAGGTATTAAAACCGCAAAGTATTTTACCGCGATACCCGATCAGTATCAGTCAGAAGAGGAGTTGCCGATCTTATTTCCGCTGTTTCTTAAGCCATTAGATGCCGCTAATGGAAATGGCGTTGATGACAGCTCTTTTGTTGAAAGCTTTAGCGAATTTCGCGAAAAAGTATTGTCTTTATATGAGATATACAAGCAGCCAGTGTTAGTAGAAGAGTATTTAAGTGGTAGAGAGTTTACGGTGGCAGTTATTAAGAACGGATCTGGAAAAATAACAATATCTGCAATCGAAATAGCTCCTCCTGAATCGTCAGGAGGGTTAAAGATACTTGGAGCCGCCGCCAAGATGAGTGATACAGAAACACTTAAAAAAATCGAGCCCCATGATATTGCATCCGTTAATGCACTGGCCGTTGCCTCTTTTCAGGGGTTAGGTGCTCGAGGGTTTGGCCGGATTGATGTAAAGATGGACGGTCTCGGGGTCTGTTATTTTATGGAAGCTAATCTGGTTCCCGGAATGAACCACGGTACCAGCTACTTTCCACGAGCATGTGAAATCGAAAATAAAATTTCATATGACGATGTTATTAAACTCATACTCGATGAGAGCTTTAAAAGAGTGGGTGTCGAGAGGGAATATAACAAAAAACTCAGATAGGTCTGAGATCAGAGTGCATCGTGGCCTCCATCGTTAAAAAATAGGGTCGGGTCATCAATTTTTAATATCTGCGTCATATAAAGAGGGTTTTATAGACAGGTCTGTGTGTGCAGACGGTTATGAAATCGATCAGGGTAGAATAATGAGTAGCAAGCTTAGGTTGGATGATCTGGTATTAGATTATGAGGATCACGACAGTGATTATCATAGTGAGGAGCAGGGGGCTCGCCAGAGAAAGAAACAGCAGAAAAATAAACGCCGAAAACCGCTGGATGATTATATGGCACAGCGTGCAATGAAGCGTCAGCTGTCAGAGCCTTTCGAACATTGTTAATTTAGCGGTTCCCCCCCCCAAAAAAAAGAGCTACAGGTATGACCGGTAGCTCTTTTTGGTTTACAGCCCTAAAGCCGCTAGTTCCGTCGGTGGTGCTCATCCGTTATAGGCTTTGCCTGAATAAAACTTTGTAGGAGCGGTGTCTCACCGCGAAAGTCATGTGTAATGATCGCGGTGGGACACCGCTCCTACGGATATGGCATTGAATGTATCAAGAAAATAAATTTCGAAGAGCCTGATATCACTGCAGTAGTGAAATGCCCCCTTAAGGTGGCTTATGCAAAGCTACCTTCTTTAGAAGGGGATTCTTTAGATACCGGTGGTGGCTATTTTTTACGTGATTTACGACCAATCACCTGAGTGCGTGTTGCCTTATTGGTGCGTTTTTTCGGGCCTTTCTTATGGATCCGCTTACGTAGGCCTTCACGATTACCCACCTCATAGCCTTTACGGAAAATCCGGCGAATGGGCGCACCGATCAGGCGTTCGATGCTGTCGAGGGCGTTTTCCTCTTCACGGCTGACAAAGGAGATCGCTTTTCCTGTCTGACCCGCACGGCCGGTACGACCAACGCGGTGGACGTAATCTTCCGCCAGGTAGGGAAGGTTGTAGTTCACAACATGTTCAAGCCCCTGAATATCAAGACCACGTGCTGCCACTTCGGTCGCAACTAGCACCTGTATCTTACCCGCTTTGAAATCGGCAATGGAACGACGACGAGCGCCCTGGCTCTTATCGCCGTGACAGATGACCGCTTCAATTCCGTCATATTTCAGGTCCATCATCAGTTCATTAGCCTGAGCCTTGGTGCTGGTGAATACCAATACCTGGAACCAGTTCTCTTCCTGAATCAGTTCTGCAAACAGGTCTGCTTTTCGTTTCTCTTCAACCGGGTAGACCACATGTTCTACGGTTTCAGCGATGGTGTTCTGGCGCGCAGCACTGACTTTTTCAGGGCGTTTCAGAATATGGCGTGAGAGTTTATGAACCGCTTCAGAGAGGGTTGCAGAGAACAGCATGGTCTGACGGGAGGCTGGGGTTTGATCCAGAATCGCCATCACATCCGATACAAAGCCCATATCCAACATACGGTCAGCTTCATCAAGGACAACAAACTCAGTAGTACCGAGGTTCACACTGCAGGCAGTGATATGTTCGATCAACCGCCCAGGGGTAGCGATCAGGATATCAGCGCCACGGCGTAGTTTTTTCTGTTGGGTTTCAAGATTAACGCCACCGTAGACAGAGAGTACACGCAGGCCAAGGTGCAGGTTGTAGCGACTGATCGTCTCATCCAGCTGGCGGGCCAGTTCTCGGGTGGGGGTCAGAATGATGGCACGTACCTGTCCTTCACCGAGTTCAGCAGGGTTATCCGCTATCTTTTGCAGAATCGGGATCGAAAAAGCGGCGGTTTTACCGGTGCCTGTCTGTGCGTTGGCCAGCAGATCTTTACCGCGTCGACCAGGCACAATCGCTTGTTTCTGGATCGGAGTCATATCAGAGTAGCCGCACTCATCCAGCGCCTGCTGAATCGATGGATGAAGGTCTAATGCTGAAAATTTCATAGGGTGCTCTCTGGCTTGCGCGGAAAACCGGCGATTATAAAACAAATCTAACTATTTAGTTACCGGATTTTAATATCGGCTCGGGTTCACATAATTAAGTTGAATATGCAAAATCGCGCAGGTTGATTTATAGTAGGGGCAATCTGTAACCTGCTGAATTGAGAAGATAAATGGGATTGGCTGACGATAAAAAATTGTCGATTGTTTTTCGAATCGAATCGGGATGTTTAGGGCCTGAAGGCAATTCTCATGTCGATCAGTTCTGCAGCTACGCACAAAGCCGGTTTGAGAGCTTGTTTCCAGCCTATCTCAACTGGGTTGTGGTTCCCCGGCATGATAAGACATTGCCTGAGATGGATTTTGCCATTAACGGCCGTCAGTTAGGGCGCGAACACGCTAAACGTTACCTGGCTCATTTCGATCAGGAGATCGATCAGTTCGAAATGAACGTATTTGATGAACTCCCTGAGATGATCGACCAGTATTTCGGGCGATAACCGTTAGGACTCAGACTTAACTGTTTTCGATTCTAAACCCGATCTTCAGGGTGACCTGAAAGTGGCCAATCTGCCCATTATGGATATGGCCACGGGTCTCAATCACCTCAAACCAATCCATATTCTTAATACTCTTGCCGCACTCGGCGATCGCATTTTTGATCGCTTCATCACTGCTGGTAGGCGATGAGCCTACAACTTCCACTTTTTTATAGGTGTGATGGTCAGACATGTTCAGCCTCCTGCAATATGTAGGGTCTTACCCGTTAAGCCTAGACGATAACAGGCCAAGCACAATTCAAAGCTGTTCCATGTTTGTGTTAATCGGTTAGCACTGTCAGAGGTTTTACTGTGTTACGGATGGGAGATAAAAAAGCCCTCTGTGAAGAGGGCTAAAGCTAGCTGAGAGCTGCTAGTGCATAGGAAAGGGGAACTGCTTATCGGCCACCGGCACCCTGGCGTGATTGTTCGCTGTTACTCACCAGAATACCCGTACCCAGTCGATTGATCTCTGCCCAAAGGTCTGGATCGATATCGATACCCAGTTCAACGGTCTTCGCTTTGTTGACCGCAACCTGTTGCGAGTCCAGATAGATGGCCTGAGTGTTACCTTTAGACTGTTGCAGGGATGAGGTCAGATCGACACGGGAGCTGCAGATGATTGTCAGCGCTTGTGCATCCACTTCACTCATTTCAAGATCGGTTGTCGCCTCGCTGTAGCAGGGGTAACGATCACCCGCTTTGATAGCCGCAGTGTGCTCGGTAACCACTGAGTTTCCGTTCTGCCAGTAAGCGACCACACTGATGCCACGACGACCACAATCGGTAAGTGCTTTAAGGATGAATTTACGGTTGTGACAGTTGTGAACGGTAATGGTCGCAATACCGTTTTCCAGTGCTTTTGCGTGGGCCAGATCAACCGATGCCGCGATACAGTTAAGGGCGCTGCGGCCCTGACTGTCGATAATGGCGGAGGTGCGATCTTCGTAGACGACACTACTCAATACCTTTTCGCGATCAGCATCGATATAGGGTAGGGCGCGTTTAAACTCCTCCAACCCTTTCAGGCCATGTTTCTCCAGCCAGAGAATCATATTGGCGGCATCTTCATAGTTACCCACGAAATAACCTGTTGCTTCAAAGCAGCGTCGCAGGGCTGCATTGAGTTCATTCATCGAAATATTCATGATGCATCTCCCTGCTGTTTGGGTGCTAATGGCATAAACCAGTCATCGTTAAAGGGTTGGCCGATCTCATCAAGTAGAGGGGCACCCTGGAACATCGTATTCCGGACCCAAAGTCTGGAGCGTGGATCAAATTTGCTGACACCGAAGAAAGCCAGCTTACAGCGCAGCAGGTGCATCGGTAGTACGTTCTCATCCAGCAGGTTAGCTTGAATATCACCGTAGATGCAGCGATTCATACTCTGGATGCGGCGAACAATACCGCGCATCTTAGGATTGGCGACCATGAAACGTGCCGTCGTATGCTCAGGGTGAGATTTCAGATAATCGCACAGTAAGCCGTAGCATTTGTGAACCGCATAACCCACACCCAGCGCCATCTGTTTGTCTTTCGCTTCCAGATCGGCAGCACTGCCTATACGGGGTTCCATCTTCTCTTCGGAGCGATACCAGCAGGTTTCACGTGCACCTTGAGCGGTAAAGTCGATCTCAAGCGCCCAGTTGTAACGGGTCTCAATGACTGACTTCAGCGTTTGCAGAGGCATCAACGGATCAAGATCAAGAAACTCCTCTGCATTGTGGAACTCCTCCAGTTCGTCCACCAGCTCGGGGTAAAGCTCGAGCATGATGGATACCAGCATCTCCTGACCCTGCAGTGAGCAGTGTGCTTCGCTCCATGCGAGCAGATCATTCCAATCACTAAAAGATTGTTCAACGTAGGTTTTCAGCGCCTGAAGATCCTGGACAACGGTCAGATTGTTATTGCTTTGCCACTCATCTTCCGTTTCTGTTTCACGGGTGTGGTTCTCGCAACGATCGATCAGTTCAAGTAACAGGCCCTTAGTTTTGGGACCGATATAGCCAAGGGAGCGCACTTTGGCCAGAGCCAGTTCACGCATCTCGATCCACTGGTTAATCAGAAGTGGATGGTTGACCAGGTAGGGGGCCATCCCCAATCCAGTGGAGTTACCGATGCCGAAGTAGCGTTTTATCTCCGCTGCCATCGGTTGGAATGTCTCCGCAGAGCGGTGTCGGGCAATATGCTCCGCCTGGATAAGGCTGAAATTGCGTAGCATCAGGCAGACAAACATCTCGCCAGCAAAAGGTCGTGCAAAATCGATATGTTTACTGCGTACTTTTTCCCAGTCAGCCATACCCAGCTTGCCGCTGCCATAGACGGCTGTTGTACGGTATAAGTAGCCCACTTTTGCGATCTTCTGAACATCTGGTTGTTTGCCCTGAGCCAGTTGATCGACTACGTAATCGAAGTTGCGCGCGCTGCGATTTGCCCGTGAGAGAACAAATACGCGTGAATCTACCCGTCCAGCTTCCTGTTTGGGAACATTCTGGCGAAGCTTTTCCAGATAAACCTCATCTACAGCACCTTCGACCAGTGCCATAGTCAGATCCCATTTAGTGGCGATGACGCGGTCATTACGCTCTTCAGGAGAGAGGTGATCGGAAAAGAGTACAAAACTGAAAAGGCCATGGGGTGCCTGAACACTGTAAACCACAGTGCCGTAGCCATTCTCATCAAGCTGAAAAACAGCCGGTGTGATCTGCCAGCGTTCGGTCATAATGCGGCGTACTAATGTCCGCATAAAACTGAGACGGCTTTGGTGCAAGGCGCCCAAACGCTCTAGGTCCATAACCTGACTGGCTGGGCGAAGCGGTAGCGCCTGTTCGCCTCTGAGTGCGGTTTGGATCGATGCAGGTGAAGTCATTATTATTATCCTCGTGTGCTACACATCTTAATTTTTTATTTTCCGGCGTTATATCCGGTGGCAGCATAGATGTGTGGAAACCAATCAACTCTTATTCTCTGTGGGTTTCGCATTCATTATTTTCTACAGAGAGAGCCACACCTTATGGTTAAGCTTTAACCCTAATCACGGTGTTAACAAATCAGAGCGTTAAAAAACAGAATCTGATTATCACCATCCGGTCGGAAAAACCGTTCTGGCAACACATTCATCATGGGCTAAAAAGCTTTGTTCACACAAATCAAAAGGTTATATCATTCGATAAGCAGAACTTATCAAACTGAGTTAACCCATTATTTTTTCTATGGTTAGCTTCAGCTGAAACAGCAATGACAAAGTAAAAAATCAGCGCGCACGGTGCAAAACGAAGGGCGAATTGAGGATCTCCGACACCGCAGTGGGTGAGAGGCAGGTTTAAAGCAGCGAGGCTTGACCGCGTTGGCGCTTTAGATGATCATGGCTATGTAATTAATCAACATCACGCTGGAGGGTAAACATGATTGTAGTCAAAACCTTCCGGGCAGTAAGCTGAATTTAGCCTTCGCTGAATTTTCTGCCCGGTGTTATAGCCGGGGCACCCAGCCCCAGATAACTCATTTATCGGACGCACTTTACTGCTGCGTCAGGGCTTATTATGACTACAATTTACCCACTATCCCAACTGGGATGGAACGCTTTTTTTCAACAACAACTCACCCTTGATGAGTACACCGCCGCGACCCCAGCCCGGATAATCGCAAAGCATCGCTCTCAGCTTGAGATCTACACTGAGCAGGGCAGGCAAAAGCTCATCGTTACCCCGCATACGGCAGAAATCAATGACCTGATGGTTGGTGACTGGGTTCTGTTACAGCCTGACGGCACCTTTCATCGTATGCTGGAGAGACGATCCCGTTTTACCCGTAAGGCAGCAGGAAAAAACACTAGCATCCAAAATATCGCTGCGAATGTAGATACCGCTTTTATCACAACCGCGCTCAATCAGGATTTCTCATTGAACCGGATTGAACGTTATCTGGCGCTAGTCAGTGAAGCGGGGGCTGATGCAGTGGTGGTGCTCACTAAAGCAGATCTTTGTGATAACCCCGATCATTACCTGCATCAGGTGCGTGCTATCGATCCGATGCTGATGGTTGAGGTGGTCAATGCACTGGACCCTGAGAGTACAAGCGTGCTTGATCCCTGGTGTTCTCCAGGAAGTACAGTCGCACTACTAGGCTCTTCGGGCGTCGGTAAATCGACACTGGTGAATACCCTGTCAGGAAAGCAGGATCAGCTCACCGGTTCAGCCAGATCGGCTGATGATAAAGGGCGGCATACGACAACGGCGCGGTCACTGCACTTTATTCCTGATGGCGGTGCACTTCTGGATACGCCGGGGATGCGAGAGCTTCAACTGGTTGGATGTGAGGCGGGTATTGATCAGGTATTTTCTGATATCAGTGCGTTAGCCACACAGTGTCGTTACAGTGATTGTCAGCATCAAACTGAACCCGGGTGTGCAGTTCAGAAAGCAGTGAATGCTTCGGAACTGGATCCACGCCGAGTTGAAAACTACTTCAAACTTCAGCGAGAGCATGCGTTCAACGCAGCCAGTTTGGCCGAAAAGAGAGCTAAAGATCGCTCTCTGGGGCGCTTCTATCGGTCAGTTAAGAATGAGGTGTTCCAGCGTAAAAAAGGTGATCATTACTGACCAGTCAGGTTGTGTACTGGGGACTCAGTGCACAACCTGTTAGCTGACCCGGCTCGGGTTTGTCTCAAAGGATCGATCTTAAACAGCGGCTCAGCTGTTTGCTTGAGTGAGTATAAACTCGACCAGTGATTCTGCAGCGGGTGTCAGGGAGCGGTTGTTCAGCTGGATGATCCCGATTTTGCGAACAATATAAGGTTCTGTCATGGGGATAAAGACCAGCTCACTGTTATGCTGTGGAAAGGCAAAGCCGGGGAGAGTAGTGATCCCCATACCTGCTTCGAGCATCGCTATTAGCGAGATCATATTAGAGATATAGAACTGAGAGTTGGCCAGTAGCGGTTCTGCATCCGTTTCTCTGAGTAAGCGGGAGGTGCCGTTACTGATCAATCGGTGTTGTTGTAACTCTTCCCAGTTGACCTCAGTTTTTTCCGCCAGAGGGTGGTCCTGTCTACATACAACACCGATCTGGTCCTCCCAGATCGGTGTAAATACTTTATCGGAATGCTCTTTTTCCTCCCACATGCTGGCAATCCCAAAATCTACCTGCTGGTTCTCCACCATTTTCAGTACCGCACCAGCATTATCATCATAAAAGCTGATATGCAGATTCGGTGCGTTCTCAACAAAGCGAGAGAGTATGCTGGGAAGCATTCGGCTGGCGATAGAGGGGACAGAGGCAAGACGCAGGTGACCGGTTTTGTGCTCTGCGAGCAGCGTCATATCCTGAGAAACCCGGTCATGGTGCTCGATCAGTTCTTTGGCTTTAGGTAGGAAATACTGACCAAAGGGTGTCAGTTCCGTTTTCGCTGTTTTGGCGTTGCGCTTTTCAAAAAGTGATTCGCCCAGCTTGTTCTCAAGATCACGGATAGAGAGCGAGATAGCCGGTTGTGTCCGATGGGCCTTCTCCGCAGCGGCATGAAAACCTTTAAGCTCTGCTACCCAGACGAAATGACGTAACTGCGTGATCTTTAACTCAGGAAGCATCGGACACTCTCTCTTTTATTGTTGTATCGGTCGTTAATCAGCATCCCTGATATAACGGGTTAACTCCGTAACCGTTGTCATTTCAATATAAAGATAAGGATTACTTATCGTCAAATATTATTTATTAATTTTTATTATCAGCTCGTGAGCTCTAAGATGAATTCAACAACTTAGTGGAGGTAAATATGTCTGATTCAGTTTTTCGTAACTTTATAGCTGGTGAATGGGTAGAAGGTACTGGCAGTGTGGCAAACATCAGCCCTGCTGACACCAGCGATCTGATTGGATATTACGCTCAGGCTGACAAAGCACAGACGGAAGCAGCTATTGCTGCAGCACAGGCTGGCCAGGAAGAGTGGGCTAAAAGTGGTTTGGAACAGCGCTATTCTGTATTGATGGCGATCGGTGATGAGTTGATCGCACGTAAAGATGAGTTGGGTGAGATCCTGGCACGCGAAGAGGGCAAAACACTGGCTGAGGGTGTCGGTGAAACTTACCGCTCCGGCCAGTTCTTCCACTACTACGCAGCTGAAGTACTGCGTCAGATGGGTGAGACCGCAGAATCGGTTCGCCCAGGTATTGAGATTGAAACCCGTCGTGAGCCTGTAGGCGTTGTCGGCATTATTACTCCCTGGAATTTCCCGACGGCAACCGGTGCATGGAAGATCGCGCCAGCGCTAGCATTTGGTAATGCGGTTGTATGGAAACCTGCCAATCAAGTGCCTGCCTCTGCATGGGCGCTGACAGAGATTATCTCTCGCCAGAATCTGCCTGCGGGTACTTTCAACCTGGTGATGGGCCCTGGCTCTCAGGTTGGTGATGTACTGATCAACTCCCGTGATATTAACGCACTGACATTCACAGGTTCTCTGGAAACTGGCCGTAAAGTTGCCGCAGCTACCGCTGTCAATCTGGTCAAGTGCCAACTGGAGATGGGCAGTAAGAACGCTTTGGTTGTGTTGGACGACGCTGATCTTGATAACGCAGTTGAGTGTGCGGTCGGCGGTGCTTACGGCGGTACCGGTCAGAAATGTACTGCATCTTCCCGTCTTATTGTCACCGAAGGTATTCACGATCGTTTTGTTGAAGCGATGGTTGAGCGCATGAAGAAGTTGGTTGTGGGTCACCCATTGAAAGAGGGCGTCAATATCGGGGCGGTTGCTGATGCCCGTCAGATGGAGCAGAACCTTGATTATCTGGAGCTGGCTAAGAAAGAGGGCGGCAATCTGGTATGCGGTGGTGAAGTGCTGTCTGAGGAGACGGAAGGCTACTACATGCAGCCGGCACTGTTCACTGAAACCACTAATGAAATGACCATTAACCGTGAAGAGGCGTTCGCGCCGATCGCCTGTGTGATCAAGGTTAAGGACTACGACGAGGCGCTGGCGACACTTAACGATACCAACTTCGGTCTGACCGGTGGTATCTGTACTCAGTCATTGAAATACGCATCTGACTTCAAGCGCAACGCCAAGACAGGTTGTGTGATGGTGAATTTGCCGACTGCAGGTACCGACTACCACGTTCCGTTTGGTGGCCGTAAAGACTCCAGCTTTGGTCCTCGTGAGCAGGGTACCTACGCGAAAGAGTTCTACACCGTTGTTAAAACGACTTACATCAGTGCCTGAAACAGCATCGAAAGGTAACTGTTATGCATAATGAATTAATAGTGATCGATGGCCTGCAGTATTCCAACTGGAATCGCCAGATCTTCGAACAGCTGCGTGAGGGCGGTGTAACGATGGTGCATGCCACCATCGTTTACCACGAGCAGATTCGCGAAACTCTGATGCGTATCGCCGAGTGGAATCGTCACTTCGAGATGAACAGCGATCTGATCATGCCGGTGAAAAGTGCGGCTGATATACGTACAGCAAAAGTGCTCGGTAAAGTGGGCATTATGTTTGGTGCGCAGAACTGCTCACCGATTGAAGATGATATCGGCATGGTTGAGGTGATGCGTGAGCTGAACCTGATGATCATGCAGCTGACCTATAACAACCAGAGCCTGTTGGCCTGTGGCTGTTATGAAGATGAGGACAGCGGTGTGACCCGGTTCGGTCATCAGGCGATCAAAGAGATGAACCGTGTTGGCATGATTGTCGATATGAGCCATAGCGGCGAGCGTAGCACGCTGGAAGCGATCGAGATCTCTGAAAGACCGATCGTGATCTCCCATGCAAATCCCCTGAGCTTCCATGAAGCGAAGCGCAACAAATCAGACAAGGTGCTGAAAGCGTTGGGCGAGTCCGGTGGTTTGCTAGGTTTCAGTCTCTATCCGTTCCATCTGAAAAATGGTCCCGATTGCACGTTGAACGATTTTTGCGACATGGTTGCGAGCACCGCCGATCTGATGGGGATCGAACGGATCGGTATCGGCACTGATCTCTGTCAGGAGCAACCGATCTCTGTGCTGGAATGGATGCGCAACGGCCGTTGGTCGAAAGAGATGGATTATGGCGAAGGGTCTAAATCCAATGCGGATTGGCCTCGACCTCTCTCATGGTTCCGTGACAGTCGGGATTTTCCAAATATCACTCAGGGATTGATTGATCGTGGCTTCAGCGCAGATGAGGTCGCACGCATCATGGGACTTAACTGGCTTGAGTTCCTGGAGAAGGGGCTCACCCCTCAAAACTGATTTAACGCCCTACGAAGGCCTGGGTCAGCCTCTCTGCTCCAGGCCTACCTGATAACTAATAAATATAAAGATCCGTCAGGAGAACTAAAATGAGTAACACCATGCAAGTTTCTGTGGATGAACAACCGCCAATGACCGACAGTGAGGCCGCCGTGAGTGATAAACACTTTCTATCAGGGGTTGATCTTCCTGTCTTTCTGATCAGTGGTGGTGTTCTGGTGCTGTTTGCAGCACTGGCCATCTACGATATCGAGATGGTTTCCGGGCTGGTTAATACCGCCTTTGCAACATCAACTAAATATTTCGGTGCCTACTGGCAGGTACTGTTACTACTAACCTTTGTGATCGGCCTATTCCTGACGGTGGGTCGCACCGGTTCGGTTGTATTGGGAGGTGTTAAAACTCCTGAGATGCCAACCTTCCAGTGGATCTCGGTGATCATGTGTACGCTGCTGGCCGGCGGGGGTGTTTTCTGGGCTGCAGCAGAACCGATGGCGCATTTTACTTCTGCTCCACCTCTATTTGCAGGTGAAGAGAGTGGAACGACTCAAGCAGCATACAATGCGTTGGCGCAGAGCTTTATGCACTGGGGCTTTTTGGCCTGGGCAATTTTGGGAAGCCTGACCGGTATCGTGTTCATGTACCTTCATTATGAGAAGGGATTACCACTGAAACCGAGAACGCTGCTTTATCCTGTATTTGGCGACAAAGTGATGACCGGACCTTTAGGTGCGATCGTAGATGCGAGCTGTGTATTAGCGGTTGTTGCAGGTACGGTTGGCCCGATCGGATTCCTGGGGCTGCAGGTGAGCTTCGGTCTTGAGAAGCTATTCGGTATTCCAAACACCTACACTACCCAGGTAATGATTCTGGTGGGACTGATCGGAATCTATACGCTGTCAGCTGTCAGCGGCGTGACTAAAGGGATTCAGATTCTCAGTCGTGCCAATGTGATCCTCGCAGTCATTCTGATGGCGTTCATTCTGATCTTTGGTCCAACCTCTTTTATTATCGATAGCTACCTGCACTCATTTGGCATCTATCTGGATCAGTTCATCCCGATGGCGACCTTCCGTGCCAGCCCAGGTTGGTTGGACTGGTGGACAGTGTTCTTCTGGGGTTGGTTCCTGGGTTATGGGCCCCTGATGGCGATGTTTGTCGCGCGTATCTCTAAAGGACGCACGATCCGTGAGATGGTCTTGCTGATCTCAATTGTTGCCCCTGTGATCACCTGCTTCTGGTTCACTATCGTTGGCGGAAGTGGTCTGGCTTTTGAACTGGCTAACCCGGGTGTGATCTCTGAACCGTTTACCGGTTTCAACCTGCCTGCTGCGCTGCTCGCGATCACTGAACAACTGCCGATGGGTTTCATTATCTCAGTGTTGTTCCTGATCCTGACAACGATCTTCGTTGCTACAACCGGTGACTCTATGACCTATGCAGTGTCGATGGTTATGACAGGCACAGATCATCCACAGAGCGGTGTGCGCGTGTTCTGGGGGATCATGATGGGTGTGGTTGCTGCACTGCTGATCTCAATCGGATCCGGTGGTATCTCAGCGCTTCAGTCGTTCATTGTAGTGACCGCTGTACCGGTCTCTCTGGTACTGCTGCCATCTCTTTGGACAGCACCACAGATCGCTCGAAAAATGGCTGACGAGCAGGGCCTATAACTCCTCATCTGGAGATTAAGAACGAAGCGGCATCTGCCGCTTCCTATCTATCAAGTTAAATAGTGAAACATTATGAAACAAGCTGTTAAAACTGAATTATTCGCATCTAAAGCGCCTCTGGAATGGGCGGTTATTGCTAATGGTCAACTCTCCACTGCACAGATTCCAATCGATGCAGAGGGGCAGGTAGTTGATGGGGGCATAGAAGCTCAGGCACGCCAGACAATGGATAACTTCAAACATACAATTGAAGCAGCAGGTCTGACGATGGCGGATGTGACTCAGGTCTTGATCTACGTAACTGCCCGTGACCAGCTACCGGTCTTCAATAAGGTTTATGCTGAATATTTTGAAGCCCCTTATCCAAACCGTGCTGCGATGATTGTGGCAGGGCTTGCTCGAGAAGAGATGCTTTGCGAGGTGGTGGCATACGCTGCCGTGCCTTAACGATTTACCTAAGACTCCTAGTCATTCCCTTTATGCCAGCATGATTGCTGGCTTTTTTCTTATAGATCAGTGTGTTACGCGGTAAGTATTACTTATTGAATGATAAGTTTTTCTTAGTGGTTTGTGACTTTAGTCTAAATTAATATCCGCAGCGAATAGCATTCTAAACTACTTTCAAGCTCGTCAGTTCTGGCGTGTATTTCGGGTATCAGGGGGGCTTTAAGCGTTCTCTCATTTGACCCATCGACGTTCATTCTCGTCAAACATTGCTATTACCCAATGAAAGTCAGCCCTGGTGGCTGTGTGATGACTTTAACCCCACACACTTAAACGTGTTGTATGGAGTACGATCGTGCGCGCAACTTTGCTCTCCTTTGTGGCGCTGTTTAGCAGCTGCTTTATTCTTTTGACTGCAAATGGACTGATTAATGTCCTGATGCCTGTGCGCATGGGTCTGGAGCAGATCGATACCGATACGATTGGCCTTGTGCAGTCATTCTATTTTCTCGGGGTGTTGATTGGGGCTTTGTTAAGTAAAAAACTGATCATCCGTGCCGGACATACTCGCATGTTTGCGGGCTGTGTGGCGATTGGTGCGATCAGTATTCTCGTGAGCAGCCTGTATGAAAACCTTCTTCTTTGGGGGGCGATGCGCGTTGTCATCGGTTTTTGTAACGCCTCAGCATTTACCGCCATGGAAAGCTGGTTAAGTTACGGTACCACATCGAAAAATCGTGGAAAGGTGCTCGCGGTTTATAACGCAATCATGTTAGCTGGACTATTTACAGGTCAGTTCCTTCTCAACCTCGGTGATCCAATGGGCACTGAGTTGTTTGTGATTAGCGGTATTCTGCTCTGTATGGCGATCATCCCTATTGCATGGAGTCGTAACCCCGGTCCCTATATCGAAGATGTCGCTTCTATGTCACTGATCGCGTTATACCGTGTATCACCTCTGGGGGTCGTTACCTGTGTTGTTGCCGGCGCAATCTATGCGGCGATCTTTAACCTGCTACCGGTGTTTGCGAATGATAATGGCATTGTGGACTTTGAGTTGTCTCTCTATATGGGGGCCGCGATACTGGGGGCGTTTCTGTTGCAGTATCCGATAGGGTGGCTATCAGATACTTTTGATCGGCGCTCCGTTTTACTGGGTATCACCATCCTGTCAGCGTTCACTTGCCTTTTTATCACGATGATTGTGCCGCAGGATCATCTGATTGCTGTGTTTGTTGCTACAGGTATCTGCTGTGGAATTATCGCCTGTACCTATCCGCTGAGTATTAGTGAAACCTTCGACAAGCTGGAGAAACATGAGTTGATCTCAGCGATGAGTAGTTTGGTATTGGCATTTGCACTGGGAGGGATTGCCGGACCTTATACCGCGTCAGTGGTGATGAAGGTGGTCGGTAGTGATGGGTTGTTCTACTTTCTTGCTTTAAGCCAAATTGGCCTGGCTGTATTCGTCGTCTATCGCATGATGATGAGGCAGGCGTTACCCCTGGATGAGCAGGAGCAGTTTGTAATGCAGGGCGGATCATTAACCGGCACGCTGGTGGAGCTTGATCCACGCACACCTGACTAGGCCCTTATAGGGACGACTTAATTAAAATTGCCACAGCAGAGCATAGTGAAATTATGCTGATCAGCGGTTTAAGGTTTTTTGATTGATATTTAGAACCGATTAACAGGCTAAAAATAAAACCGATCACCACTGCGGGTAAAAGATAGAGGGTTAGTTTGAGCTGGTGAAAATTAAAATTTTGAGTTGTCACTAAGATTAAAATTGAAAAAGCAGTCCCGATTAGAAAATAAAAACTCAGCTGTGCGCGCGCTTTATATGGATCACTATTTTGATACACCATTGCAATAGGTGGTCCCCCCACCGAGGTGGCTGTCCCCATCAAACCGGAAAAGAAACCTGCAATACAGAGTGATCTCCGGTTCTGTTCTATTTGGATCCGTCTATAGGTTAACAGCACAGAGCTAATGATCAGAAGCGCAAAACAGATAGAGAGTGTGTTTTGCGGCAGTAATGCGAGCAATATAATCCCGCCAAATGTACCAGGAATTCTGCCATACAGGGCGACTGCAGTTTCTCCTAGCTCAAGATGTTTACGATATTTGTAACTATTTAATAGCGATAATGTAAACCCAAGAGAAAGGATGGGGGCTGGCAGATACTGGGGGTCTATCAGTACCAGAACAGGGGCTGCAATCAGTGCAAGCCCGATCCCAGAAATACTCTGCAACAGCGAGGCCAGTATCACGGTGAACAGTGCTATCGATGTGGTCATTAACGGTGGAAATCAATCAGATTAGAGCCGGAATAACCATTATATAGGAAGATAGAATTAGTGATGTTTAATATACTTATCATTCGATAAATTGTATTATATCGCCGCCCGATTTCAGATAACCTCCCTTCGCTTAAAAATCCCTATATTTGGTTAATTTATTTTTCAATAAGGTTAATTAATTTTAATCGCAGAGTTGTTGTTTGTATCATGAATTTGAATTTGTTGCTTTGTATCCAGATGCACAAATTAACCAATCAATAATAATAATTTTATCTGCCAAATGTGGAGATCCCAGATGAAACTTAAGACAACCTGTCTTGCACTGTCATGCTCAATGTTCCTTCCTTTTACAGCAGCCCAGGCTGATGATACCAATTTTTCATTCTACGGTAGTCTTCGCGTGATGGTTGAAGCGGCAAAGCATGATAATGGCGACAACTTTAAAGATGCTGCGAGCCGTATCGGTGTAAGCGGTAGCCACAACCTGGGTGAAGGGCTAACAGCTTTTGCCAAATATGAAGTTAAAGTTGATGTGGCAGAAGGTGAACTGGGTTCTGATACTGGCTCTGATGCACGTGTTGCTAAACTTGGCCTGTCTGGTGACTTCGGTACCTTGCAGGTTGGTAAAATGTGGTCTGCGTTCTATAACGCTGTCGGTTATGCACCGGACCAGCTGTGGTGGAACACTGCACCGGTTTATTACTCTCTTGATGGCAACTTCCGTATCGAAAAATCTGTGATGTACACCAGTCCAGAGATGAGCGGATTTCAGGTATCTGCGCTGTACAGCGATGACACTGAAGAGAGCCAGTTCACAGCATCTTATAAAGTTTCTGACAGCCTGAAGCTGACAGCGGGTTTCATTGACGATCAGAATAATGATTCTGTTGGTGTTGCTGCATACTATTCCGGTGATGGCTACTACGTGAACGGTATGTACATGGATAAAGATGATGTAGGTAAAGGTGCAGATATCATGAGTGGTATCTCTTCTGGTAAAAACCTTTACTCTTTCGGTGTTTCCAGCTTTGAAGACCAGTCAGGCGGTACAAACGATTTTGACGCTGTTATTCTGGCATACCAGTACAATATTCACCCAAAAGTTAAGCTTTGGGTTGAAGCATGGGCTTGGGATGGTGTGCTTTACGGCAACGAAGATTCCAACTCTATCAACTTCGGCATGAACTACGACTTCTAAGTCTGGCCGAAGCTCCCCGGAAAACCGCATAGCGATTCCTCCCCCTTCATCGTTTTGCGGTTTTCTTTTATCTACCGTAACCATCTACTTACTTCATCTCATTAGAATCTGTTCTCTATTTTCAGGTTGTGATGAGATCGATTTCATCGTTGAATAGCGTCTATCATCCACCGGATCATTCCCTGTTGGGGCATCGGAGTTTTTAAATGTCTAAAACTGTTGTTATTACCGGAGCTAGCCGTGGTATCGGACTCGCGTTCAGTCGCTTATATCATTCCCAGGGCTATCGGGTTTTCGCTATCTGCCGTAATGCATCGGTGGAGCTGGCCGCGTTAAACGTCACTGTGATTGAGGACGTTGATGTTGCAACGGAGGAGGGTATCTCAACACTTGCGGCAGCGCTCCAGGGGCAGAGTATTGACCTGTTGATCAATAACGCCGGGATTTTAAGAGATGAAAGGCTGGGGCAGATTAATAAAACAACGATCCGGCAGCAGTTTGAAACCAATGCGTTGGCACCGTTATTGGTGACTGAGGCCCTAATGGATAATCTCAGCCCTGAAGCGAAGGTGGCACTCATCACTAGCCGGATGGGCTCGATTACCGATAACACCAGTGGTGGACGCTACGGTTATCGCATGTCCAAAGCAGCACTGAATATTGCGAGTGTATCCTTGGCTCATGACCTTAAACCACGTGGAGTTGCGGTGGCGATTCTTCATCCAGGATTGGTCGGGACAGAGATGATTGGCGGTGTGGGTGATATCACGCCTGATGAAGCCGCGGCTCGACTGTCTCAACGCATTGACGAGTTGAATCTTTCAAACTCAGGAACATTCTGGCACTCCAACGGTGATATTCTACCCTGGTAGACTCATCTACCCGGTGTTGTTACCAGAGTGCCTGATTATTGAGCGCTGCAACACACTGGGTCTGGCCTGTTTCCGGGCTGATCTCATGTTCAGTTAAAGACTGCGCAAGCCAGCCCTGGGGCATGCTGAGCTTAAGCGGGGCTGGAATCAACGCTTCACTGATCGGCTTAAAGCCGGTTTTGCAGTAGTAATTAGGATCACCATACGTGAGAAGAATCTCAACGCCCTCAGATTGCAGAGCCGATATGCCAAAGCGGATCAGTTGCTGTCCAACACCCGTACCCTGATGCAGCGTTGAAACCGCAACAGGGGAGAGGATATAAGCATTTTTTTGGCTTGGCAGGCTGAAGCGTGAAAAGAAGATGGCACCAATGATTTTCTCACCCTCTTTGGCAATAAAGCCTTTAAGCGCTTCAGGAGAGGTAGTCTCGATCATCTCTCTCACCAGAGCACCAATAACGGCTCCCTCATCCGGGCCTTCTGATGCTGAGAACACGTTTTCAAACAGTTGAATGATCTTCTCAGCTCTTTCCTCTTGGTAATCAGTCAATATCATCGTTGGCCTTTAAAATGTAGTATTCAGTGGATCTGAAATAGGATGGCATATAACCAGGGTCTGTGGAGCATCTAAATGGAATTAACAACTGAAAATGGGGAGCAGATCAATCACCCCACAATAAAAGAGGTGAGGCGTTGTCTAAGCTCTCTGAACGATTCAGATAATCAATATCTCATTCTCGCTCAGGATGAGATGAACTATATTCAGATTTTAGGGAGTTGTCACTCAGGCTGGGTTGTTGAGTACCAGGAGGGTTCACTCGAGAGTCACAAGACCAGCAGTGATGCTCAACTCAATACGGCAACCGTTCTCCGTATTCTGAGCGCTTATCTTGATGGTGATTCAGCGTGGAAAACATCTGTTCAATGGGCAGATGAGCAGAAAGAAACAGGACAGCCCTCATCTGATACCGCTTCGTTTTCAAATGCCTTCTCGCTAAGCAGGGAGGATAGGCCGATCCTGGCATTTCTATCTCTGTTTCTCATAGTAGGGAGTGTGATGGTGGCTATTTCCTACCATCTGAAAGCCGAGACAGAAGCCTTTATCAGCAATACAACTGCTGTGTCGGCAGAGGTTGAAAAACTAGTGAAAGGAGGTGATAACGCCGTTGCTCCGGTATATCTGTTTGAAAGTCCTGATGGGCAGCGTTATCGCTATCAATATCCGATCTACTCCTATCCCCCCGTACACAAACAGGGAAATCTTGCGACACTTCAGGTGGATTTTAATGCACCCAATTTCCCTGATAGAGAGAGTATCCGGCATATTGGAACCTCGGATACTATCTCCGGTTTTCTACAGAAATTCGGTGTGTTGTTTATCCTGATGAGCATACTCTGTTGGCACCTTGTCTCGATCGGTGGTGTTCTCGCAATTGAAAACCGGGGTGGACTCAGTCTCCTCTTTGCCCAGCCTGAAACAAAAATGGTGGCGCGATTACAGCGCTGGTTTTTTGGAGCGGTGTTTATAGGAGCTGTTATTACAGGTTATCTGTTTATCGGTGGCGTGTTGGGGGCGATCATGGGAGTCATTCTATCGCTCTATCTCTTTGCGCTGATGAGAATTTTGCTGAACTGACATTTGCGATCAGTGAGAATCATCTATCGAGATCTGGAAACCAACCAGGGAAGAGAACCTTCCCCGTGTATCGATGGGTATTAAAGCTCTGCAACGGCTTTTTTAGCGATAGGGCTGAGTTCTTCACCCCCCTCAATTAAGTAATCCGTGATCTGCTGCTTCATTGATCGCGCCCAGAATTTTCGCAGGTGGTTTGCCACCATAGTCGCTTCTTCAGTTTCATTACCGATATGGGTGTTGTTAGCGGCGATCTGGTTGGCCATTTTGATCAGGCTGGTCAGTTGATGGTTTCCCATTGTTTAATCCTTGGAATCTGGTTCAGAAGTCAGTTCAGACTGATTGTAGATAACATGTCTGCCTGGTCGGGCAAAGCCAATTAAATTCAGGCCGGCTTGCTTGGCCAGTTGCAGTGCTAACCGTGTGGGTGCAGAGACAGCCACGAGCGTGCTGATGCCACAGCTGGAGGCTTTCTGGACCATCTCATAACTGGCACGACTGGAAACCAGGGCAAAGCCAGCTTCAAGGTCTGTATCAGCAGCCTTCAAGGCACCCAGCAGTTTATCCAGAGCGTTATGGCGACCGATATCCTCCCGTAGCAGTTGGATGTTACCTTCAAGGTCGCACCACGCGGCACCGTGGCAGGCACCCGTGAGGTTTTGCAGAGGTTGCTTGTCCGACAGTTGACGGACTGCATTTTCAACCGCTTCGGGGGTGGCCGGGGGGAGTGCCGGTACTGCTTTAACTGGCCGGATCGCCTGTTGCAGGGATTCAGCCCCGCAAAGTCCACAACCGGTACGCCCGGTCAGGTTCCGGCGACGCTGTTTCAGTTCTGCAGAGCGCTGGCTCGTGATCGACATCTGTATTTCGATTCCTGCGTTCAGGTCTTCAGGATCTTCCTGAACAAGGTCGATTCCGTAGATCTCTCCCACCTTCTGGATGATCCCTTCACTGAGGCTGAAGCCTAATGCGAAATCTTCCAGATCAGCCGGACTGGCCATCATGACTACATGGGAGATACCGTTATAGACCATCGCTACCGGTATCTCCTCGGCGATGTTGTCCAGAGCATCCAGTGATTGCCTGTCCTGCCAGCGGGTAACCACAACCGGGTTATGGCAGTTATCCATCTCCAGTTTCAGAGTATCGGTTCCGGTTTCATGCTTTTTCAAAGCCATCTCATTAGTCCCGCGCTGCAGCCTTGTTCCGGCGTCTCTGTTTGAGTAAGCCTTGCTGCTGATTGTTAAACTCATTATAGCGCTGCTGCCACTCTGACGGCTCACTTACTTTAACGGCCTGTACTGCGGTGACCTTGTATTCCGGGCAGTTGGTTGCCCAGTCTGAGTTATCGGTGGTGACCACATTGGCACCGCTGCCGGGATGATGGAATGTGGTATAAACCACGCCCGGTTGCATCCGGTCAGAGAGTTTAGCCCGCATCACGGTTCCACCGGCACGGCTGGTAATACCGACCCAGTCGCCATCTTGCAGGCCGCGATCTTCCGCATCGACCGGGTGCAGTTCCAGAACATCCTCATCGTGCCATACCTGATTTTCGGTACGGCGGGTCTGAGCACCCACATTGTATTGCGACAGGATACGGCCAGTGGTTAGGAGCAGCGGGAAGCGTCGGGTGGAGCGCTCTTCGGTTGCCACATACTCGGTGATGGCAAAGTGGCCCTTACCGATTGGGAAACTTTCCACGTGCATGATCGGCATCCCGTCCGGTGTCTCATCGTTACATGGCCACTGGATGCTGCCCATCTCTTCCAGGCGCTCATAGCTGACACTGGCAAAGGTCGGCGTGAGCTGTGCGATCTCATCCATAATCTCGGAAGGGTGGTTGTAGTTCATCTCATAGCCCAGTGAGTTAGACAGGGCCTGGGTGACCTCCCAGTCCTGCTTGCCAGAAAGAGGTGGCATCACCTTACGCACCCGGTTGATCCGGCGCTCTGCGTTGGTGAAAGTACCGTCTTTCTCCAGGAAAGATGCACCCGGCAGGAAGACATGGGCGAATTTTGCGGTCTCATTCAGGAAGATATCCTGCACAATCAGACATTCCAGAGAGCGTAGGGCCGCCTGAACATGGTTGGTGTTCGGATCGGACTGGGCGATATCTTCACCCTGTACATACATACCCTTGTAGGTGCCATCCAATGCCGCATCGAACATATTCGGAATACGCAGGCCCGGCTCATTATCCAGTTTCACGCCCCAAACCGATTCGAAGCGACCACGGATCTGATCATCGGAAACATGCTGGTAACCCGGCAGTTCATGCGGGAAAGATCCCATATCGCAGGAACCCTGTACGTTGTTCTGGCCTCGCAGAGGGTTAACGCCGACACCTTCACGACCGATATTACCGGTTGCCAGTGCCAGGTTTGCGATACCCATCACCATGCTGGAACCCTGGCTGTGCTCAGTTACACCCAGACCGTAGTAGATCGCAGCGTTTTTAGCACCGGCATAGAGTCGCGCAGCACCGCGCAGCTCTTCAGCTGGAATCCCGGTGATCGATTCGGTGTTCTCAGGGGAGTGTCGCTCCTCACTGATAAATTCGCGCCACGCCTGATAGGCGCTCTCTTCACAGCGATTGGCGATAAAGGTTTTGTCTTCCAGCCCTTCAGTAATCACAACATGAGTCATCGCGTTGATAAAGGCGACGTTACTGCCTGGGCGCAGGGTCAGGTGGTGGTTGGTTTCCACATGTGGGCTTTTCACCAGATCGATCCGGCGTGGGTCAGCCACGATCAGTTTTGCTCCCTGACGCAGACGTTTCTTCAAAAGGGATCCGAACACTGGGTGGGCATCGGTTGGATTTGCACCAATCACCATCACCGCATCGGCATACATCACCGAATCGAAGGTCTGAGTACCGGCTGACTCACCCAGGGTGGTCTTCAGTCCGTAACCTGTCGGTGAGTGGCAGACCCGGGCACAGGTATCGGTATTGTTGTTACCGAACGCCGCACGAATCAGTTTCTGCACCAGATAGGTCTCTTCATTGGTACAGCGGGAGGAGGTGATACCACCGATGCTCTCGCGACCATACCGTTGTTGTAGGCCTTTGAGTTTGCTTGCGGCAAAGCTCAGGGCTTCCTCCCAACTGACTTCCTGCCATGGCTGATCGATGGAATCACGGATCATCGGTTTAGTGATTCGGTCCTCATGAGTGGCGTATCCGAAGGCAAAACGGCCCTTCACGCAGGAGTGGCCATGGTTCGCCTGACCATCCTTGTAAGGCACCATGCGAACTACTTCGGCACCCTTCATCTCCGCTTTGAACTGGCAACCGACACCGCAGTAGGCACAGGTGGTAACAATACTGTGTTCCGGCTGGCCCATCTCGATAACGGATTTTTCCATCAGGGTTGAGGTCGGGCAGGCTTGCACACAGGCACCACAGGAGACGCACTCTGAATCCAGAAATGGCTGGTTCTGGCCAGGAGCGATAGTCGAATCAAAACCTCGGCCATCGATAGTCAGGGCAAAGGTGCCCTGGACTTCACCACAGGCTCGAACACAGCGGGAGCAGGCGATACACTTGCTCGGATCAAAGCTGAAGTAGGGGTTTGAGTGATCTTTCTCGGCATCCAGATGGGTCCTGGTTTCAACTGAACTACCCTCTAAACCGTAGCGCACTTCGCGCAGGCCCACTGCACCCACTACATCCTGTAGCTCGCAGTTACCGTTCGCTGGGCAGGTCAGGCAGTCCAGCGGGTGGTCGGAGATATAGAGCTCCATAATATTACGGCGCAACTTGCCCAGTCGTTTATTCTGGGTGGTTACCTTCATACCGGTTTCCACCGGGGTTGTGCAGGATGCCGGGGTACCGCGACGCCCTTCAATCTCAACCGCACAGACACGGCAGGAGCCAAACGCTTCCAGGTTATCGGAAGCACACAGTTTAGGAATATTGATATCCGCTTGAGCGGCGGCACGCAGCACGGAAGTACCTTCGGGTACGGTTATGGATACCCCATTTATCTCAAGGGTAATCATATTTTCAGAGAGCTGAGCCGGAGTGCCGTAATCTTTATCAGGGTCAAAATATTGCAACATGATCAGGCTCCTGTCTCGGCATTGTCTTTCTGGAAATCTTCAGGGAAGTGCTTTACCGCACTCTGAACCGGGAACGGAGTCATACCCCCCATCGCGCACAGCGAACCATCAATCATGGTTTCGCACAGGTCGCTCAGCAGATCCATATTGGCATCGCGGTTTTCGTTATTGCGAATTCTGTCGATCACTTCAACTCCGCGGGTGGAACCGATCCGGCATGGCGTGCATTTGCCACAGGATTCCTCTACACAGAACTCCATCGAGAAGCGGGCCTGTTCGGACATATCTACAGTATCGTCGAAAACCACGACACCGCCGTGGCCAAGTCCTGCGCCGATCGCCTGAAACGCTTCATAATCCAGTTCAGTATCCCACTGGCTTTCCGGCAGATAGGCACAGAGAGGACCACCGACCTGTACGGCCCGCATTGGGCGACCGCTATAGGTTCCGCCCCCAAAATCTTCCAGCAACTCCCGCAGGGTCAGGCCGAAGGCCATCTCGATCAGTCCGCCGCGTTTGATATTGCCGGCCAACTGGAATGGCAGGGTACCCAGAGAGCGGCCCTGACCATAATCAGCATAGGCGTGACCACCTTCAGCCAGAATGTAAGGGATCGCAGCTAAAGAGAGCACGTTATTGACGATAGTCGGCTGACCAAACAGGCCTACAATGGCAGGCAGTGGTGGCTTGGCACGCACCATACCGCGCTTACCTTCCAGACTTTCGAGCAGGGCTGTCTCTTCACCGCAGATATAAGCTTTAGCACCAAGGCGAACCTCCAGATTGAAGGTCTTACCGCTACCCAGGATATCGACACCCAGAAAACCGGCTGCTTCAGCTTTTTCGATCGCTTCATTGAGAATCTGATGAGCAACCGGGTATTCTGAGCGTAGGTAGATATAACCCTGGTCAGCACCGACTGCGAGACCTGCGATGGTCATACCCTCAATCAGCATATAGGGATCCGCTTCCATCACCATACGGTCGGCAAAGGTACCGGAGTCACCTTCATCGGCATTGCAGACTATGTATTTCTGGCTGCCGTCGGTAGGTTGTGCGTCTAATACAGTCTGCCACTTAATACCGGTAGGGAAGGCTGCACCACCACGGCCGCGCAGACCGGAGGTTTTGACTTCATTGACGATGCTCTGGCTATCCATCTGCAGAGCTTTCTTCAGACCTTTGAAGCCATCATGGGCCTGGTAATCTTCGAGCGACACCGGATCGGTAATACCGGCACGGGCAAAGGTGAGGCGCTGCTGTTTTTTAAGGTACGGGATCTCTTCGGTCAGACCCTGACACAGGGGATGACCGGTTTCACCATTAATCAATCCGGCATCAAGCAAAGTATCGATATCTTTTGTTTCAACCGGCCCATAAGCGATCCGCCCAGCAGAGGTTTCCACCTCGACCATCGGTTCCAGCCAGAACAGGCCACGGGAGCCATTGCGGATAATCTCAATCTCTTCGCCGCGCTCTAACACCGCTGCAGCAAGCTCGGATGCCAGATGATCGGCACCCAGTGCCAGAGAGGTCGTATCTCGGGGTATATAGACTTTAACCGACATTACTGCACCTCCAGCTTTTGTGAGCGTAGCTCATCAACCAGTCCGTCAAACTTCTCCGGTGTAACACGGCCGATGATCTGATCATTGACCCGTACAGAAGGGGCGCAGGCACAGTTACCCAGGCAGTAAACAGATTCCAGAGTGATGCTACGATCTGTGGTGGTGCCGTGATAATCCACCCCAAGTGTGTGCTTAACATGTGTTTCAAACTGACGTGCCCCCATAGACTGACACGCTTCAGCGCGACAGATCTCGACGGTGTGCTGCCCCGGTGCGGTACTACGAAACTGGTGATAGAAACTGATAACACCATGGATATCTGCACGGGACTGATTCAGTGCTTCAGCGATCATGGGTACGGATTCAGGAGGTATATAACCCAGTCGATCCTGGATACCGTGAAGGATCGGTAACAGAGCCCCTGGCTTGTGTTGCAGATCGGTAATTACCTTGGCTATCTGATTCCGCGCCTGTTCATTTAATGTGGTCATGTGATATTGCTCATCAAATATGAACAAGAGTTCATATTGTTTCTTATTTTTTATTTGAAAACCGAGTGGAGTTCTCTATCTATCAATATGTATTAAATTTAAGGTAGCATTTGATTGAATGATTCAAAATATGAAATAAAGTGCATATGAAACGTATACAGGTCGTACCCACATGGTCTTTTCGTGATTCAGCCGGTAACAAATTGAATCCACAGCTTTTTTCACTGCTACGCGCAATCTATGAGACGGGCAAATTAACTGAAGCTACTCAAAAGATAAGTATTTCTTATCGTCATGGCTGGAATCTGCTCAATACCTGGGCTGCTTTTTTCGGATTGCCGCTGGTGGAGATGCAAAAAGGCAAAGGGGCTAAATTGACCCCGCTTGGAGAGAAACTGCTCTGGGCTGAGCAGCGGGTTGTGGCGCGCCTGGAGCCGCAACTCGATAGTCTGGCGTCTGAGTTAAATCTGGAGCTACATCGGGCGTTAGAGGGGGTAAATCCGATGCTGCGCCTGCATGCAAGTTATGGCTATGCGGTTGCGCTGTTACCAGAAATGGCAACAGAGCTTCAACTGGATCTGCAATACAAAAGTGCGGAAGAAGCACTAGCCTCTTTAAATCGTGGTGCCTGTGAAGTAGCAGGTTTTCATCTTCCTACGGATGTGATTAGCGGTCAGCTTATCGAAAACTATGGCCGTTATCTGAAGCCCCGCGTGCATAAAGTCATTAAGTTCATTACCCGTCGACAGGGCTTGATGGTAAAAAAAGGGAATCCGATGGCAATCCATTCACTCGCCGATATTGCTGGTGATGTGAGATATATAAACCGTCAGAAGGATTCGGGGACGCGTGCGCTTATGGACGAGTTGATACGGCGGGAGGGGATCAGGCAAACAGATATCAATGGGTATGATAATGAGGAGTTTACCCATTCTGCCGTTGCAGCCTATGTCGCTGCCGGAATGGCTGATGTTGGTATGGGGGTCGAAGCCGCAGCAGACCAGTTCGGGCTGGACTTTATCCCACTGGCTGAAGAGAACTACCTTCTGGTCTGCCATCGAAAGACAATAGAGCAAGAGGCATTTCAGCGACTCATCGCCATCATCCAATCAGCGAACTTCCACACTGCCGTTAAAGGGCTGGCGGGTTACCGCTCAGATAACAGCGGGGAGATTATAGGTGTGGATGAAGTATTGCCATAAATCAATAGGTTAAGTAATGTTTTTAATTCTTAACTTAAAGAATCTCGACCGCTGAGGCAGTGACTAAACGCCGATGCTTTCACAGGTTCTTTCGGCATTTTCTACAAGCATGGGTAGCGCGGGAATGATCGAATTAATAGGCATGCTCTGTATATCCCATTTGGGATTTATGCAGAATGAGAGCAGATTCTCTTTCAGATTTTCCTCGGACCAGTTTTTCCAGTCCGGATTCTTAGCCAGCATGACACTGATGGCATCAGCAATCTGAACAACCAGGCAGTGATCCTGAAGTGTTTTGGGTGCTTTAGGGTGATAGCTAATACCGATATTATGATGGTAGCGCACAATATTTGAGATAAGTTTCGGAATCTCTAACTTTACACATGCAAGATAGCCGACTTTTGCATGTGTAAAGCCCACCGTTTCAACCTCAGCTGAGATAAGCTCGTCGGGTGTGCTCCAGCCTTTGGCATCGGTTTCATTGAGTGCGTCAGGTGCAATCTGAAACAGAACAAAGCGGCCAATATCGTGTAACAATCCACTGAGATAAGCGCTATCAGGTTCCAGATGTTCTTCAGGAGAGAGTCGTGCAAGGAAAGCGGAAAATGATGCGACTTCAACTGAGTGACGCCAGATCGCTTTATGTTCATCCTTCTGCGGTACAAACACCTTAGAAACGGATAATGCTGTTAACAGCTCGATAATTGTCCTGGACCCCACCCGGGTCAGTGCTTTCTGAAGAGTGTCGATTTTCTGATTAGGTGAGGATAGGGCAGAGTTGGAATAACCGATGATGAAAGCCGCGAGAGGTGGGTCTGACTTTGCCAGTAAAAGCATATGGTCGTAAAACTCGGTGTCTTCAGGGTCAAACTTCATAAGCTGAAACAGAATGCCGGGAAGCATGGGGAGTTGTGTTATCTCCTCATGAATGGTCTCTAGCGACGGCTTGGCAGAGATCTGGTTCATAATTACACCTATTCCTTTAGTTGTCCTGATAGTGACTAAGATTGCTTACGGCGATCTCATCAATCAGGTTAAATCCATACAAATAACAATAGCTGATTATCAAACTGATTGGTCGCTTAGAACTTGATTGAGATCAATTGAACAGGGCTGTTCCCTGTTATCTCAGACTGATGCATCAGGAAAACGCCTGATTGACTGAATATAGGCTGAAAAAAACGGAAGCATTGTATGAAAAATGATCAGCGCAGTGGGTGTGGTAAGAGGTTATCCTTAAAATAGGCTAGGCAGGCTTTGGATGACGAGGATCATTCACCAAAGTGAGGTCATTGATCATGAAATATACCAAAACACTCCTCATGGCAGCGGTTCTGATGGCAGCCGCTGGAACCTTGCAGGCGGATACGTCAGTCAGGTTGCATGGTGGGTTGGTGATAGAGGGTTCGGATTACCAGATCTATCTGGGCGCTCCGGTACATAGGTACAGCCATTACGCGGACCCTTATCGCTACAAGCATCGCTCTTATAAGCGATATCACCGTCCACACAAACGTTACTACCGGCACCACGGATACCACCCTGGTTTAAAGTGGGGTCACTATAAACATAAGCACTACAAACATAAGCATTACAAGCGTGATCACTACAGATGGCACCCATCAGACACGCATCCTGCTTATACGCATAAGAGAAAAGAGCATAGAGGAAATGGCATCTCAAGGATCAGAGATTCCCGCCATTATGACAAGCATTACTTTCGTGAAAGAAACCGTCACTACAGGTATTGAGTGCTCATTGAGAGTGGCGCCAACTGGCGCTGCTCTTAAGTAGATATCAATGTAAATTTGGGTCAATCCTTTATCCGTAGTTTTCAGAATAAGGTAGATCGGCTTAATCAAGAACGCCGGTAGATGCTTGGGGGGACTCCAGTCCATTGTTTAAATGCCCGGGTAAACGCCCCGGGTTCTGTAAAACCAAGTTTCCTGGATATCTGTGAGATCGGTATGGAGGGTTGGCTCAGAAAGTGAATGGCTGAATCGCGCCTTACGTCATCCTTCAGTTCCTTAAAACTGGTGCCTTCATCTGCAAGCTTACGGCGTAGTGTCCTTGAGGTTATATGCAACTCCTCTGCAATCGCTTCCATATTAGCCATTACCAAAACCTCATCTCTTTCAAGGTAATCGATAACACGCCGGGTATAGGTTGGAAAATATGCCTGCCGCTTAAACCAGTCTAGTGGTGCGCGTCGAAGATAAGCACTCAGCGTACGCGGAGTCTGGACCACGGCTTCTTGTAATAGCTCTTTCGAAAAGACCAGAGAGCATTCAGGCTGATTATAGAGGGTGACACAAGGGTACATCAGTTGGTGTTCAGCTTTATGTGCGGGTTCAGAATAATCAAGGCATACCCGTTTCAGGTGGATACGTTGACCGATTAGCCAACTGGGAAAACGATGCCATAACAGGAGTAAAAATTCACGAAGTGTACAGTCAGGATCTCTGTCCGGTTCTGTCATTTTCATACAGAGGTGAACTTCGTGATCTGTAATGTTCAAGCTCAGTTTAAGTGAGTCGGTCACCAGATTATAAAAGTGTGTAAGATGATGGTAGACAGCATGTAAGTTGCCGCAGCGCACTGCCTGTTTTGCCATCAAGGTAAACACCCCATGCCTGGAAGGGTGACTGGCCATACCCATAAACTCATCATCGCATAGCCGCCACATCTCCTGCATTATTCGGCTTAGTTGATCAGGTGTAATCCTTAGCTTAGGGTTTGCAAGCATCTCTTCATTGAGTCCGGAAAAGTGCAGTAATGCAAAATGATCGACCTGACGCCGTTTTGCTGCAGCAATAATGGTTTGGGCAAAATGGATCGAAACTGAATGGCGTGCAGTACTCATATAAACAACCGGTTGTGGTGGTCTCTACAATCACAATATAAAGGTTATTCCTAGTAGCAGTGTAACCTCGATGTCCGATAATGTTAATTATCCGGCTTTTTTCGCTATTGTTGAATGAGCCTATCAATAAGAAACTAGAGTTCTAAAAAAACAGATAGCTTATTGAGCGATCCAGCAGAACTAATCAACACCTAAATGCTGAAGTTAGCTCTATAACGACAATTTATTCTAATGGCTGGGATTACAGTAGATTGCCTTAGTCAGAACATGGAATGCCGACAGGAGAGGAAGCGATGAGCGAATATAAACATCCGTACCGTGATGCAGAGTTTATCTTAAATGAGTTGGTTGATTTTGATGCACTCTGTGCTGATGCAGGCATGGAAGATATCAATGCTGAGCTGGCCTCTGTCATCCTGACGGAAGCAGGTAAACTCGGTTCAGATGTTCTCGCACCTCTGAATGAGGTGGGGGATACACAGCATCCGCAGTTAGGTGAGTCCGGTGTCCAGCAGACTGCTGGGTTCGCTGAAGCCTATCAGCAGTTTGTTGAAGGTGGATGGAACTCGCTCACGCCAAGTGAAGAGTATGGTGGCCAGAACCTCCCTAATGTTCTTGGAACTGCGGTGAATGAGATCTGGCAATCTTCCAATCTCGCTTTTGCGCTCTGCCCATTGCTGACACAGGGAGCTATTGAATCGATTGCACACCACGGATCTGATGAGCTGAAGCAGACCTTTTTGCCGAAGATGGTCACTGGTGAGTGGACAGGTACCATGAACCTCACGGAGCCGGATGCCGGTTCTGATCTGGCAGCGGTTAAAACCAAAGCAGTTCCAAACGGTGATCACTATCTGATTAGCGGCCAGAAGATCTTTATCACCTGGGGCGATCACCAGATGACCGATAATGTAGTGCATCTTGTACTGGCACGCCTGCCGGATGCGCCTCCGGGCGTCAAAGGGATCTCCCTCTTTGTTGTGCCAAAATTCCTGCTGGATGAAAACGGTAATCCCTCAGCGCGTAATGACGCGCACTGTGTCTCTCTGGAACATAAGCTAGGGATCCACGGTAGCCCGACCTGTGTCATGAGTTTTGGTGATAATGAAGGTGCGGTGGGTTATCTCGTCGGGGAAGCCAACAAAGGGCTTGCCTACATGTTCACTATGATGAACCACGCGCGTCAGGGGGTGGGCTTACAGGGCCTTGCCATTGCAGAGCGCTCCTACCAGCAAGCGGTTGAGTATGCGAAAGAGCGTCTGCAGGGCACCAAGCGTGATGGCAGCCGCTTCGCCATTATCAAATTCCCGGATGTACGCCGCATGCTAACGCAGATGAAAGCTTCTATTGAGGCGATGCGTGGTTTGGCTCTGATCGCCGCAGCTGAGATCGATCGTAATCAATACGCCAAGGATGATTCAAGTGCTCAACAGCATAACGCACGAGTCGAACTGCTAACGCCGATTGTTAAAGGCTGGCTAACTGAGTTGGCGCAGGAGGTTACCTACCTGGGCACTCAGGTTCACGGCGGGATGGGTTTCATCGAGGAAACGGGGTCTGCGCAGCACTATCGCGATGCCCGCATCCTGACGATCTATGAAGGCACCACCGGCATTCAGGCACTGGATCTGGTTGGTCGTAAAACATTGATGAATGATGGCGCGCATCTGGCAGAACTGATTGCAGAGATTGAAGTTACAGTGAGTGAGCTGGAAGCGTCTGATCAATTCGCATCACAGGGCAAAGCCCTGCGCGAAGCACTCGAAGAGGGTAAGACAGCACGTGAATGGCTGCTCCGTAACGCCCCTGAAGATGCTGCCGCTGCTGGCAGTATCAGCGTTAACTTCATGATGATGTTTGGTTACATCTGCGGTGGCTGGGTGATGGGGCAATCTGCTCTGAAAGCACAGGCGCTGCTGGATGCCGGTAATGGTGATCCGGAATTCCTGACCGCCAAACTGGCTACCGCACAGTTCTTCAGTGAGCACCTGCTGCCACGGGTGAAAGCTAACCTGGCCTCTATTCAGGCGGGTAGTGCAAGCATCATGGCACTGAACGAAGATCAGTTCTAAAGAGAAGAACCCCAGAGGCGGATGGCCACCATGCTGTTTGCCTGATATATCCCACTAGAGCGTCTTCAGCGCGAGTGATCTCATTTCGGCACGCTGAGGATGCTACTGGAATGAACAGTAATGAAATAGGGGTCTGCCTATGAATTGTATCGGGCAGATCTTAAGAGAGATTCAACATGAAAGTACTAGTGACCGTAAAGCGCGTGATCGACTACAACGTCAAAGTGCGTGTGAAATCGGATAATACCGATGTAGATCTGGCCAACGTAAAAATGGCCCTAAACCCATTTTGTGAAATTGCTGTAGAAGAGGCCGTCCGACTGAAAGAAGCCGGTACAGCAACTGAAGTGGTTGTTGTTTCAATTGGCCCAAAGGCTTGTGAAGAGCAGATCCGTACTGCACTGGCACTGGGTGTTGACCGCGGTATCCGTATTGAAACAGAAGATTCCCCAGAGTCACTGAATGTAGCCAAATTGCTGGCGAAAGTGATCGAGGAGGAGAAACCTGAACTGATCATTATGGGTAAGCAGGCGATCGATACAGATAACAACCAGACCGGTCAGATGCTCGGAGCACTGCTGGATATGCCACAAGGTACTTTCGCATCTGAAGTGCAGATTGACGATGGCAAAGTGAATGTTACCCGTGAAGTGGATGGTGGTCTGCAGACAGTGGCACTGAACCTGCCCGCGATCGTAACAACCGATCTGCGTCTGAATGAACCGCGTTACGCGTCGCTACCTAATATTATGAAAGCGAAACGCAAACCGCTGGATGTGAAAAACCCTACCGATCTGGGCGTTGAGCTTAAAGCTCATACACAACTGCTGAAAGTTACCCCGCCGGAAGAGCGTCAGGCAGGTATTAAAGTGGGCAGCATTGATGAGCTGGTCGATAAACTGAAAAACGAAGCTAAAGTACTTTAAGGGGTGATCCAATGGCTATTCTGGTTATAGCAGAACATGACAACAGCACTCTTAAAGGTGCAACACTAAACGCTGTAACAGCAGCAACCCGGATGGGCGATGACCTTCACCTTCTGGTTGCAGGCGCAGACTGCGGCGCAGTGGCTGAAGCCGCAGCTAAAGTGGCGTGCGTCAGCAAAGTACTGGTCGCTGACAACGCTGCATACGAGTACCAACTGGCAGAAAATATCTCCAGGTTGATTGCAGAATTGGGCAAAAACTACAGTCACGTAGTGTCCCCCGCGACAACAAATGGCAAGAACTTTATGCCACGCGTTGCAGCGCTGTTGGATGTTGCTCAGCTGTCTGATATCACTGCCGTTGATGCCGCTGATACGTTCCAGCGCCCAATCTATGCAGGTAACGCGATTGCAACTGTGCAGTCTCTGGATGCAATCAAAGTGATCACCGTACGTGGTACAGCTTTTGATGCAGCTGCAGCCGAAGGGGGTTCAGCCGCCGTTGAAGTGGTTGGGTCTGTGCATGATGCAGAGATCTCCAGTTTTGTCGGTGAAGAGATGGCGGTATCAGACCGACCTGAACTAACGGCTGCGAAGGTCGTGATCTCGGGTGGCCGGGGTATGGGTAACGGTGAAAACTTTGAATTGCTGGAAAGAATCGCTGATAAACTCGGCGCTGCAGTCGGTGCATCCCGTGCAGCGGTTGACGCAGGCTTTGTACCCAACGATATGCAGGTGGGTCAGACCGGTAAGATCGTTGCGCCTGAGTTGTATATCGCTGTTGGTATCTCTGGTGCGATCCAGCATCTGGCAGGTATGAAAGATTCGAAGATCATCGTAGCGATCAATAAAGATGAAGAAGCCCCTATCTTCTCCGTAGCCGATTACGGTCTGGTTGCCGACCTGTTTGACGCAGTTCCAGAACTCGAAAGCAAACTATAAGCATCATCCTGAATCTTCGATTTCGAGCCGGTCAGCGCCGGCTCATCTCTTTTCCGGCCAATCCTGACCGAGCCCTCTCCACACAGGTCATATTGTAAAGCTGCTTTTACATATCCCTTACGCTGTTGTTTCCATAATTTGTTAATCCTTTTAAATCAACGGCATATAACAGTGGTGTCGATATTGCTTGAACTAATGCTGCAGTGCGAATTTGCACAACACTCAATAAATCTCCTAAGGAGGTTTGCTATGAATCTCAAAACATTGGCGGCGATAGCACTCATGGCATTGTTAAGCGCACCAGCAGCATTTGCAGGGCAGGATAGCGGGGCGGGAAATCGTTTGGTTTTCAACTTGATGGGATCGGATGATATGTATCTCGGCATGGTTCCCGATATAGATGGCGATAACCTGGAGGATGAAGCGTTCTGCTTTGATGTTGATCTGGTTAACGGTAAAAACCGACAGGTAATCGGTTCAGCTACCGACTGTCTCTCAAATGTAGAGGGTGGCGGGCAGGGTGGCCTGATGTTGGTAGGTACCACGTTCTTTAATCTGCCTCAGGGTACACTGGTTACACGTGGATTGACCTCCGTACAGCCTGTCAATCAGGTGACTGTGACACCAGATGGACACCCCATCACCCACATTACCGGCGCATCGGTTGATGGCAATGCAGTCTTATCAGGAACAGGAGTTTTTGCAGGCCAGGAAGGTACGGTCCGGCTCTCGGGAATGGTCGACCTTTCAGCTTTTACCGGTGAAGGCACACCGATCTTCTTCGATTGTTTGTTTATCGTAGATCTTGAGTGATCCAGCATCTGCGTGCTTTAGCCCGGCGATGGATACTTTACTTAAGTGTTCTACAGGATTGGGGCCTTCTCATCGTTTAGATGAAGTGGCCCCTGTTTCGGCACATACTGAATGAACTCAAGCCTCATGGTGCACATTCAGATTACGACTAGTTCCATACTGCCTGATTCATCAGTAGATCCAACATAAAGGATTTGCTACTGTTTCAGATATAACGTCACATTGACGTATCTCTCTAGGGTGGAGAGATCCTCAGTTAGGGAAAACAGATGAGAAACAACGCGTTACACCTTTTATCTCAATTTCCCTTCCGCAGATATACGTCAAATTGTCGTAATTAAATGCGACATGTTGTCGTATATTTTAATGTTATAAGTAGTCAGCCTTTCAGCAAGGATGCAGGTAATGAGCAAAACAAAATGCTTCATGTTTATATTTATCGGGGTTCCTTGGTTACTTGTGAGTCCTGAAGTTCAATCGTGGGTTGAGCCATTGGAGATAAATGGATTTATCAAGTTCTTTCTCTCGTTTATCGTATCTGCCCCGGCCTATGCTTTGATTCTCTGTGCATTCCTTTCATTGGTCTACTCAGGTATGTATCAAATGGCGAAACATGATCCAGAATTAAAAGAACCAACCAAAAATATGTTTTCTGTTTTCATATGGAAGGAACTGAAAGACAAATGAAAGCTGTGAAAAAACTTATAACAAGAAAAGGCATCCGACGCATACTGCGCGGCTGCTTTAGGCGTTATGTGTAATGAGGTAATACATGGAAGAACATGAGCATATTGATAGAGTTAAATCCAAGTTATGGAAATATAGCTTGTTATGCGCAGCATCATTCATGCCACCGATTATTGCTATTTCTATGCCTTTCTATTTGGTATCGCCCTACCTCTCAGAAAACGAAACATTATCAACTTGGTTTCAACGTAGTGGTTCATTAATGGTCATCATTGCAATCATAACTGAGTTCAAGCTCTATTCATTAAATGATTACTTCGATCTAAATAATACGCGCATGTTTGTCCCAGTTGATTTACCAAAGACATATAAATCAACTTATTTTGTAATATCTATAGTGGCATTAATGTCTATGCTAATTGGTACATTGATATGGGGCTATGGGGATATTTTTGTATAAAACACATAACAAGGCACTCGTTCGGACGTTCACTACGCTGCGCTGCGTTCACGCCGCACAGCTTAGGCGTTATAACTACTAAGGAGAGTACCAATGAAAAGGATTTTTCTAATCCTCGTATTATTTATTTCTAATTCTGCACTTGCTGACTCTAGAAATGAAAAAATTCAAACATTAATGGAAGCTCAAGGGCTACTTGAAATGTTTGAGCAGCAAATTGAATTGGGTAAGCAGCAGAGCGAGCAAATAGGGCAGCAGGCTATTGACCAAATGATGTCGCAGCTAAACCCAAGCGAAGAGTTTAAGAAAAGGTTTTTGACGGCATTTAATACTTTCATGTCGAAGGTTGAAGCGCCATGGGGAGCAAAAGAAATCGTCGATGTATGGGCAAAATATTATGGTTCAGGCTTCACAAATGAAGAATTGGATCAGCTAATAGGCTTCTACACATCTCCTTTAGGGAGGAAGGAAGTGAGTGTATCAAAGGACGCAATGGTTTCTTTTTCAAAACACTTTCAGGAAGCAAGTGAACCAATTATGCAGACAGCAATGAGCGAGTATATAAATGACCTCAAAGTCATTGCTAGGGAATGTAACTGCACCAAATAAAGTTATAACAAAAACAGGCAGTTGACGCGCGATGCGCTCAACTGCTGTAAGCGTTATGTGAACTAAAGGTATGGAAGCACAAATAGCAAGATGGATTTCACACATTGTAGGAGGGTCTTATATCGTGATGGCCCTTGTCGTTTTGGTTTTTATTTCACTACCAGAGATATTGTCAGGTGAGATCCTATCAAATCCGTTCCTCTTGAAAGCAGTCGGAATTGCATTTGTTTACATACTCTCTATTTATTTAGTGGCTACATTACCTAAGAAATCAGTCAAAAGAAGGGCCTGCTCGTGGCTGTTTTCAATATTTTTTCACGGAGCATTGCTGCTTTATCTTGGAGTGTGGGCTACATGGGGAGTGAGCATTTTGTTAGCTGGTTTTGCTGAATCAATAATATTGGTGCTTAGCGTAATTGGTTTGTCCATTCTCGTACGAAGTAGCTTAAAACATGAAAGCACATAACAAAAACATCAAAAGTCGCCCTACGGGCTTGGACCGCAGCTGCGCTGCGGCCCTTTATGTTGGGCGTTAGGCATCAAATAAACATGGAACGTTACTTTGGCATATCAATTTGAGCTCTTTCTTCAAACAGTTTTAATCTTCATACTCCAAAGCATCGCTGTAGTGCTTTTTACATTATTCCTATGGCAATTCTGGAAAAGATCCTCAAGCAAGGTTCTGCCTTCTGGTCCTGCAGCGTTTGGCCGAGGCTTTTATGTGATTTTTCCCGCTCTCCCGATGGTTTTATATATAGTTTGGTACTCAAATAAGCTGCTTTCTGTGTTTGGCCTTAAAGTGACCGCTACAAATTTATATTTGTTAATAATCATATTAGCCCCTTTGGTCGCCGGTTATTTTTCAGCACGTACTTATGAGCAGGCAGGATTTTTCAGCTCAGCATTAGTCAGTGGTGCTGCAATGATTCCGTACGGACTAGTAGTTTTAGCATTAGGGTATGATTTGGAGGCCATGTATAAATGGTTACCTATGCTTCTTTTCATACCTTCAATTTTTATAGGAGCTTTGTTTGCAGGAGCAAAGCCTAACAAGGCGTTTAAGTAATGACGTGCTTTGCGCGCCACTTAGCTGAGCGTTATGCGCAAGGAAAATAATGTTCGGATTCCTAAAAAAGAAAACGCCAAAGAATGGCCTAGATGCTATCGCTTATCCTCTTCAGAGGATGGGGTACGATCTACTTCCTTACGGAGCTGGTGTCGCTCAAACAGAGCTTAAAGCGTGGCTCCGCCACTAAGCTGCCGCGTTATACTTCACCAACTGACGAAGTGTGAGCCGGTAAAAATTGTCACCAGCTCACACGACATAGTTATTTTCTGAATTTAGAGTAGACGTAGTCATTTTCTTCCTTGGGCATATGACATGAAAAACAGCCGGCGCCTCCATCTGAGGTCAGGCGTTCCGTTTTGCTATTGGCTGAAAATCCCTCAAATCCCCAACCGCCGGTATTTGTGTACTTGGTTGAGTCTTTGTGCATAACACCAATCAGTTTTCGATCAGCTTCCTGAATGGTGTCGTCATTCTTAGTGTAATTAAGTAAATCAAATACGAGTACACTTCCGTCTTGATACTTGCCTGTTATTTGCCCTTGCATAGCTTTCTTATTTCCATAGATATGATGAATACCTTGGAAGGGTGTTGCTAGTGCATGCCCCGGTTCAATCACCATTGACTTAATATGCGTCCAATTCCGATAGCCATCGGGGTAAGGTACTTGGGTGTTGCCTGCGTTACTTAACGTAGAGAATGTAAGTGCGCTGCAAATGCTGATAACTGTGAGTGTAAGTTTCATGGGTGAATCCTAAAGTTAGTTAAAATTACTACCGTATCGACCCGATACTATAATCCTAAGAGCAGATATTGCCGTTGTCAATAACGTATTGAGTCGCTACTATGTGGATATGAGAGAAGATAAAATATTTAGATACATCGAACGTTTGGCCAATTTGATTCGAAATGAGATGCGAAGTGATGGTGCTGAATGGGGGCTACAACCTGTTCAGCTTGAAGCACTGTATTATCTTTCCATCTGCAATCGTTATTCAGATACCCCAATGGGGGTTACAGAGTATTTGGGGCAGACAAAGGGAACTGTCTCGCAAACCCTTAAAGTGCTTGAGAAAAAAGGACTGATATCAAAGCTTCAAGATAAGAACGACAAACGAGTGACACACCTGGAGATAACGGGTGATGGTCGATCATTACTCGAAAGATCCGTTCCTCCCTCCAAGTTGATTAGCGCTTGTGAAGAACTCGGTGATCATACTAACCAGGAAATTGTAGAGGCGCTTCAGAAGTTGTTGCTCGCAATGCAGCGGATAAACGAAATGAAGGCGTTTGGCGTGTGTAAATCTTGTAAATACAATGCCAAACTGAGCGATGGAGGGTTCTTCTGTAACCTAACCCAGGAGCCTCTTGCAGAGGTCGAAGTTGAGTTAGTCTGTAGAGAATATGAGGATAATGGTTAGTATCGGTAACACAACATAATCGGTAAATGTTCCACGCGTTTTCGCGCTTTGGGCATTAGCTTTGCTCTCTCTAAAACCGCAAAAGTGATCTAATAGTTTAGTTATACAATCGAAGGTAACTGATTGTTATTTAGGTAATTTAAATTTTATTCTTAATGATGGTTATTCTTACGGATAGCTTTGTGAGCCAGAAAATGGTGTTATGTGCCTAAGCATTAGGGAGCGTCGCAATGATCACTACCATTACAAAGTTTAAGCTTTCAGAATCGATCACTCGGAACGAAGCGAGAGATATTTTCCTGAGTACGGCACCGAAATATCAAGATCTACCTGGTCTTTACCGAAAGAGTTATTTCGTGTCTGAAGATGGAAATACGGTCGGGGGGATTTATCTCTGGGAATCCCGTGCTCATGCTGAAGCGATCTACACAGAGAGCTGGAAGAGTTTTGTCCGGGATAAATACGGTTCTGAACCCTCAGTTGAATACCTGGATACACCTGTAATAGTGGACAATGTGACACATGAAATCGTCACTGATGACTAAACCCGATGGTAGCGTACAGTTGCGGCGGAATCAGTGTGTTCACACTATTACTCGCTTTTTAACTTAGCCGATTATTAGCCTGCGGCCAGCCGGTTCATTAATAGGACGTTGTCGTAGTTGCACTCGACAGCAAGGTTAAACTTCCTGATTCTTAGCACTGGATGCCCGCTCCATATTATCTGAATCGACATAAAGCTCATCGGTGGTTCTGATACTGCCATGACCCAGATCTGCCTGAACATGTGCGAGTTCCCGACCACTGGCAACCTCCATCGATGCGCCGGTGTGTCTTAACCAGTGCGTTGTCGCTGCTCGTAGCTCAGAAGCCTCAACCTCAAAGCCATCCCTTAATAGTGAATCACAGCTTTCGTTAAAGGCTGCCTCTACGATATTGCGCAGCTGCCTACTACCGATTCCGCGATTACGTATACGGGATTGGATGACGGGTTCTGAAGAGTCTTTAGAGGGCAGGGGAGCCAGGCCTCTGTGCTCTCTATAGCGCTTTAGAAACTGCAGGTATTCGTTAGAGATTGAAACATCCCGCTCCTTGGAGCCTTTACCATAGGTGCGATACCACCAGTTACCTTCATGGTCTCGGTGAAAATGCGACATAACCGGTAACCAGTTGGGGCGTTCAGACAGCTCAGAGATACGTAACTTGAGTGACTTCAATGTGGCAATAACAAACAGCGTCCTTTCATGCTGCGGATCTGCATCGGCCATCGAAGTTGCAGTACTCAAAAGGTATTCCCACTGCAATTCAGAGAGTCGCTTTGCGGTACTGATACCGGTTTCCTGACGAAGGTAAGGGCAGTTTTTCTTAACGATAGGGATATGGTTACCCGGTGCGTAATCTTCTGCCATCAGATAGTTGAAATACACACTCAGATTAGAAAACAGACCTTGCCAGGATTTGGTATTCAGGCGACCTTTGCCTGCGCCAGCAGCTCGGAAAGGACGCCAGCGCTCATTTGGTTGTCGAATGGCATTAACCGTTAGGAAACGTCGTTCTGTGTTAGCTGCCTGCCAGTTAGGATCAGGCTTAGCTACGAAATCAGTATATTCCTCCAGATCACGACGCCGCAGGTCTGTAACCGATCTATGTTTGATCAGCCAGGACCAAAGCAGCAAGCGCTCAGCGTCTCCACGAAACTTATCATAGGTATCCTGACTCTTTTTGCTGTAACTGGTGAGGAAATCCTTGGTGTAGCGGTAATCATCAAGAGCACCTTTAACATCAAGGCTGAGGACAAAAGCCTCAACAGCGGGTGATTGATCGGGGAATGTGGCATTCCTGGGTATCTGATTAAAGAACTTGGCAGAATCAAACAGGGGAATACCAGGAAAGGATTTATGCGACACAGATAACAAACCTTGAGAAAGTATTAGAAACTGAGAGCCAGTATAGGATTCGGCAGAATTAATTACCAGTAGTGTCTACTACTGGTAATTGAGAGTATGTGTTTATACTCTATCTATTTGCCATTGAGATGCTATCACAGGCAACCTGTTATCAATCTGTAAGGACTTAATAAAACGGATAATGAATATTCTCTTTGTCTGCACTGCAAACATCCAGCGATCCTTAACTGCCGAACATCTCTGTGCTCGGTTATATCCATGCCATTCATTCAAGTCAGCCGGCGTCAGTAAAAAAGAGTGCAGTCGTAATAACAGCACTCTCTGTACCGTCGCATTGCTTGATTGGGCAGATATCGTATTTACCTTTGAAAAGATGCACGCAGAAAGAATTGAGCAGCATACGGCTGGAGAGTACACAGGAAAAATCATCAACCTCAATATAGAGGATAGATTTCAATATAACGCACCAGAACTCATCACACTTATAAAAGAGAAGCTGGCCAACTATCTGCCATAAAAAGGATGCACGGAGAGTTCTCCTGTTGGCAGTACTACCCACAAATTTATATTTCTGAGCACTGTCCGCACGGTAGTGCAGAGTGTAATAACTACCTAAACCGTGATTCATTCTTCTTAGCTCTAGGCAACCATCTCTTAGCGGGAGCGTTACGTTGATCTCCCTGTGTAATGCTATTGATCTGCTTAGCAGTTGAATCCCTAAAGATCTAAACAGTAGGGTGTCGCTTTGCTGTCAATACACCTATCAATTTTCACAGATAGATAATTATCCTATTTAACATAACATATATTATGCGAATATCCAGATATCGACATTACAGCTCTTATAGCAATAGTAAGAGCTTACTTAGTTATGAGTGTGAAACTGGATGTGGTGACGATTGATAGCTACACAGTAGTGCTGGATGAAGGTTAATAAACTCACCCGTGATATCAGATTCAACGATCAATCGCGAAGGCTCTGGTGCCATGCAATGCACCTTGGCGAGCACCTCATAAGGTTGGTATTTGTGGAGCTTGAAGGTATTGGATTCGTAGAGGTCGGCGTCCAGCATGACGCAGTCGCCAACGGAGATTTCATTCCAAAGCAATTCGGTTTCCAGGTGTAGTTCGGTAAAATCCAAAACAGCCATGACAACGACCTCTTGCTGGATGATATACCTTAAGCTTGGACGATTTCGTGCCGAATTGCGAGGTGAACCAGTTCAGAATTATTAGAAATCTTTAGTTTTCTGAAGATATTTGTACGATGAGCATGCACGGTTTTAGGGCTGAGGAACATAAATTCCGCCACTTGTGAAACGGTACGGCCTTCAGCCAGGAGTGAGAAAATCTGCAGTTCGCGCTTGGTTAGGCTATTGAGTGATACGCCTTCTGCAGAGGTGCCGCCTCCAGCGATTCTGGAGCGAATCTCTTCGGTTATGTACTCTTCACCCTCATAAATAGCCTTAACGGCCTCCAGAAGCTCGTCAGGAGCGCATCGTTTGGTGAGGAAGCCTTTGGCACCGGCATTGACGACGTGCGCAGGAAACGGGTCTATCTCCATTGCAGTTAAGACCAGTACCTTTGCTTTAGGGTCGTGGGAGATAATCCGTCTAATCGCTTCCAGACCTCCATTGAGGTTGTTGCCCGCCTCCTCTGCACAGGTACCTGATGGCATGTTCAGGTCCATAATGACCACATCAGGGTGGTGGCGGGTGTACATTTCACAGGCAGATTGTCCATTATCAGCTTCACCAATTATCTCGATGGTTTCGTCGGAGATCAGAAGTCGCTGAAAGCCTGCGCGCACTAGCGGGTGGTCGTCAACGAGTAAAATTCTAATTGGCTTGCTCATTACTTATCCTGTTGTTCTGCTGTATGTACGCCAAAAAATATTTAATATAGCTTTTGTTTTCAGTTAGATAGCAACGATATTTGCAAAGCAGGTTTACCTGTCTTCGCTGGATATTACTGCATCAGCGCCTTTGTAGACGCCGTGACAGTTGATATCTAACGCGCCGGCGCTGGATATATCCTCCATCGGGATATGCGCCGGAAGCGCTACCAGTTCATCGCTATAGCCTACAAGCTGGACACCCTCTTTCTTACAGTGCTGCAAAACCTTCTCTAAGGCTTTGATTACCTTGATCTGTCGAGCGTTGAGGTGGTCTTGCGTTTTGCTTTTATCGGCAGGTTTACTGGTTACCTGCTTGATAGCATAGCCGTCACTGTCCAGGAGCTGTATTGTAATATTTTTGAGTTTTTCCTGAATAAGCATCGCTTTTGCTTTCAGGAATAGCGCTTCGCTCTGGCAACAGATAGCATCTTCAGCCTTGCAGGTCTTGAGTACAGCAACGATCTCTTCCTTGCTGGCTGATTCTTTTAAAACTATATCCATTTCAGCGTGTTATCCGGGTTTTTATACGTTTAACATAAAGCCAGGTTCGCTTAAAAAGCGCGCACCAAGGTTAACATTCATTGCCGCTTAAAGCATCTCATCATCGTTATTTGCTGCTAATTCTCTGCGCTTTCTGCGCGCGCCAGTCTGATAAGCAGATCTGATTTCTCTTTTATCAGGGTATCTATCTGTTTATTAAGGCGTTTATTTTCCTCTTTAAGTGTTCGGTTGGTAACCTGAATCTCTATGTATTGATCCAGATTGCCGCTCCCCTGCGTGACGATCTCAGCCTGTTTCAGCTGCCTGTTGAGATTGCTGCAGGCTGCCTGGCTCTCCATCAATTCGTTTTCAAGTTTAAGATGCTTGTGCTGCAGACTGTTTCGCTCAGCTGCTATTCGCTCGTTGTCTTGCAACAGTCTCAGGCACTGCGCTCTGAGCTCTTTCAGCTCGCGCTTATCCTCGGACGATACTGAGGTGGCTTCTTTGGTTTTCTTTCGGAACTCGGCCTCAAGGGTGGCGCGCCTTTCTGTGAGGGTGTTTTCGGCGTATGCCAATGCTTGGTGCCATAGCTTTGCTGCGCTCTCTGCAACCGGATCGGGAATCATTGGGTGCGATGTGTTGGCTTTCATTCTTTCGCCCAGCTCCTGCCACCAGCTATTAAGCGCCTTGTTTATCGTTGTAATTGACCCGGAACCCATCCGTTCTCGTACGTTCTGCTGAGTGGGTCTTATTCCCTCTTTAAGGAGCTGATCTGCTGTTGCCTTTGCTCGCTGCTGCGTGTCTGATTTTGCGCTCATTATAATATCCAATATGTATCGTATGATACATATCATAGTTTATTTGTAAGGCTTGGCAACCTTTTGTCTACGGTAATTTCCATACAAATCACTACCTTATGGGCTACGCTGATAGTGAGCTGTTTTTGTCTAGCAGGAGTTGTTCAATGACTACACGCATTGCGATTAATGGATATGGTCGGATCGGGCGTAACATCTTACGTGCTCTGTATGAGTCAGGGTGTGATGACCTAAAAATTGTGGCTATTAATGATCTGTGTGATCCGAAGGTAAATGCTCATCTCACGGAATATGACAGTGTGCACGGCAAGTTCAGATACAGTGTTACCAGTGATGAAGGCTCTTTATGCATTCGAGATGATGTGATCAGGGTATTTCATGAAAAAGATCCTGAGGCCCTCCCCTGGCAGTCACTTGAGATCGATATCGTGTTTGAGTGCACCGGTTTGTTCACGAATAAAAAAGCAGCTGAAGTTCATCTCAGGCGTGGTGCAAAACGGGTCTTGGTGTCTGCGCCAGCATCTAAAGCTGATGCGACAGTTGTTTATGGTGTAAATCACCACACCATCTCCCCTAATGACAGTGTCATCTCAAATGCTTCCTGTACCACAAATTGCCTTGCCCCGATGGCACAGGTACTTCATCAAGCTTTCGGGATTCGGTCCGGGATGATGACGACGATCCACGCCTACACTAATGATCAGCATCTAACCGATGCTTTCAGTGGTGACCTATACAGAGCTCGTGCTGCTGCGACGTCAATGATACCAACACGCACTGGGGCAGCAGCAGCCGTGGGTATTGTGTTACCTGAACTCGATGGGAAACTGTCTGGCATGGCTGTCAGGGTTCCAACCAGCAATGTATCTCTGGTTGATCTTGCGTTTATTCCTGAGCGTAGCTGCACAGTTGATGAGATTAATGCATCGCTACTGCAGGCTTCAGAGGGTGATTATCGTGGAATTATCGGTTACAACGATAAGCCACTGGTTTCGGTTGATTTCAACCACCATTCGGAGTCATGTATTTTTGATTCTACCCAGACCCTGTGTGATCGCGATCTTGTGAAAGTGTTTGCCTGGTACGATAACGAATGGGGATTCTCTAATCGAATGCTGGATACAGCCCGGTATATTACCAAATTTCTGTAGCTCTACAGGCTGCGGTCATCGCCGCCCGATCCCATCTAACTCCCGCTGTACGAAAGCTTATCAGCGGGAGTCTATCATCCAGATTCCTCTTCGCTTAACCTGTCCTTTGCAACTTATCTTTAAGTGCTTCCACCGTGAACTGAAGCCCATCCCCCAGAGCAACGCGCTGTTTTAACTGAAAGCGGTTCATCGCCTTTCCAGGATCCCCCAGTGATATTGCGATATCGCCAGTCCGTGCAGTTTCATAGCGGATATCAACCTCCACACCTGCCACCATCGATAAGGTTTTTGCTAACTGCTCTATAGAGGTCGACAGGCCTGTACATACATTGAATACAGACGCCTCTTTTTGATGGTTAAACATGGCGCTTAACAGGTGCTCAACAACATCACCGACATAGATAAAATCGCGAGTTTGTTCGCCGTTCCCATAGACCTTGAGTGGTAAGCCTTTAAGAATTCTATCGATAAAGATCGATATAACCCCGGAATAGGGAGAGGATGGATTTTGTCGTGGCCCATATACGTTAAAAAACCGCAGCCCTACCGTTGATACTTTGTGATTCAGCCAGGCAACCCTGGCATGGTGCTCACTTCCAAGCTTATCTGCGCCATACGCACTGATCGGCCTTGGGGTAGAGGTTTCATCCAGAGGTATGGTTGCGTTATCACCATAGATAGCAGCTGAGGAAGCATATACCACAGGCACGGGTGTTTTATTGCAGCTTCTTGCCGCATCGAACACGTTAACGCTACCCTGCTGATTAATACGGTGTGTTCCTGTCCAATCTGTTTTAGAGCGCTCTACCGATGCCACTGCTGCTAGATGGAAACAGCCATCCATATCTTGCATCGCTCCTTTAACGATCCCTGCATCTGCCACATCTCCCAGGATCAATTCTGCTGAATCGGGTAGATAATCCACTACCCCCGTGGACAGGTCATCCAGTACCCTGACTGTATGGCCACGTTCGATTAATGCATCTGTCAGATGCGATCCGATAAATCCGCAACCGCCTGTGATCAAATATTTCATTACTCTCTCCTTAGTCGGAATGACTTAGAGGAGTAGTGGCAAATATCCGGCCAATAAATTTATTCAATTTTTTCAATGAATTAGGTAATACCGTTTCCTCTGATCTGTCATATTGATTCTCAGAATGAGAAAAATACTCTCAGACTTATAATTTTGATCAATAAAGTCCCCAATAGGCTTAACTCAATAGGTATCTCAATTATCAATCCCCCTTAACTCATTGATTTCCTGATGTTCCTCAATCTTTGGCTAGCTTATTGCTCTGCTTACCCTGTACCGGGATCGATTTGGAGGCTGCTATGTCCGTTCATGATTGGGTTATCTATCAGTTACTAGACAGTCGTGGGCCAGGCGGGATTGAAACCCATGTGTTAAACCTCTCATGCTGGCTCAATGACCATGGCTACCGAAATGAGGTTATTTTCCTTAAGGATCACGGTGCTCATCCGCTTAAAGATGCGTTGTCAGCTCAAGGGGTACATTGGCGCTGCCTTGAACGCTACTCAGATTTAGGCCATTTGGTCACACATACCCCCAGCCTCCTCTGCACTCATGGTTACAAAGCGGGGATCCTAGGCAGGTTAGTTGGACGCTTCAACCGAACACCAGTGGTCTCGACCTACCATTCGGGTGACCGTGGGCGTGGCAAACTCAGGATCTATAGCTGGCTCGATGAAATCACTGCCCTATTTGCTGATCGGGTGATCAGCGTCAGCGCTGAGATATCGGCCCGACTTCCAGTCAGTTCGCAACAGATTGTTAACTTTATCAGCAGCCAGAAGCTGCCTCATCAGCGCGGAAAAGCAGTTGCCTTTGTTGGTCGACTCTCTGAAGAGAAAGGGCCGGAGAGTTTCGCCAGAGCGACGCTGAATCTGGAAACCCCCTGCCATGTATATGGTGACGGCCCTCTTAGAGATGAACTGCAAAGCGCTTATAAGCACCTCCGTTTCTTCGGTCATGTCGATATGCAAACACATTGGCCTGAGATCGGCTTGCTATGTATCACCAGTAGCTATGAAGGGCTGCCACTGGTTGCACTGGAAGCGATGGTTAGAGGAATCCCTGTCGCTAGTTATGCCATTGGAGGCTTACCAGAGCTGATTGAAGATCAACGTACCGGTTGGTTAGTCCCTCCACGTGATGAGACTACGTTAAATAAAACCATCCAGTTATGGTCACTGAAGAGCCCAACAGATAAAGCTGCGATGGCAGTTGCGGCCCATCACCATATTGCGAGGCACTATAGCGATGATTCTGTCTGCCCAAAGATCATTGCCCTTTACAAGCAAGCGATACAGCATAAAGGCGCTCTTCTTGCGGGTCTTTAGTGATATCTGACCAGAAGTTAATCGTAAAGCTAATCTGGGTTGAGGAGCTGAATATGAGAAATATCAATATAGTACTCTTAATAATTGCAGGGCTGGGCACATCATCTAGGAGTACCGCCAATGACTGGCCTCAAGCCTGTTACAACGAGACATCAATGTGGGTAACCAATGCATGCAAAGAGTACATTGAGACCGTATATTACGCTGCGCCGGGGCCTGATATCGGTTCAGGCATGATCGGTTTTTTACTGGTCAGCGCCATTATTTTATATCTCAAAAAGTAACGCCAGCATGTCTGCAAACTGGAGCGAGAAATATCTAATCTGTGCGCTTATTTATGCGGGTCTTACAAACGCATTGATTCGTCCAGTTGCAGCGTCAATCTTTGAAAACGGATTTGTTAATGCGCTACTGGATTCTTTTGGTGTGAATGCAGCGGTATGGTTCTCTATCGGATTGATCAGCATAAACCTCAATCGTTGTGGTGAAGCCGTCCAACGTATTCAATTCGGTATCGTCCCTTTGATCGTGATGATCGGGTTGATGGTACCAAGCGCTACTGTAGCGTGGATATTGGTTGCTGTGTTAGCAGGCTGGATACTGCAACAGAGCGACGATCATACCCTTCGTTCGGCGGCCTCTATCCTTGTGGTACTGGCGCTGAGAGATCCCCTGCTGTCCAACCTGTCACAGCTTTTCAACACAGAGATCCTGGCGTTAGATACATGGATGGTCTCAGTGTTGGTCTCACTATTCGATCAAGCGGTCTATCACAATAGCAACCTGATTCAGGATGATAAGGGTGTAAGGCTAATCATTCTTAAGGGGTGTTCTTCACTTACCAATCTCTCTTATGCATTCCTGATCTGGTATTCAATCAGCAAAACCTATGCTCCCAGACTGACGGTGCAGGGAGCGTGGTCATTACTATTAGTGATCACCAGCATCATCCTATTTAATGTTACCCGGCTCGCTCTGATGTCTATGAATGAATCTAACTACGCATTGATACATAACACAACGAGTCATGCCCTGCAGTCTGTCTTGATGCTTGTCTCCGTCTTGTTCATATCCTTCTGGGGGGCGCAATGCTTTTCACTACGAAGAATCTAGTGCTGTCTGCGGCTATCGGGGTCAGCCTATTGCTGAAAACAGTTACGCTTAATACACACGCACACACTGGAATTTCAGTAAGAGTGGCAAGTCCGTCTGAAACCCTGATGAATATGGATTTTCTATATTTGGGGCAACACAGGTTAATTAACAGCCCCCATTATGCGGCAGAAATTTACCTGCATCGTTCGAATGATAAGGCCTGTAAAGGTCTGCTGTATCTATTACCGATGCCAGATAACTCTGAAGCGGTAACGCTACTAGAATCCCCTCCCGGTTTTAAAAGTCAGGATAGCTTCTATCTATTGAATAATAGCCTGCACAGTACATTTCCAGCATACCGACTCTGGTTGGATAGGCTGTATTCTCGCGCTTCGAATCTCTTGGGGTTGGTTTATGAGGATCCGCTTGTTGTTGGAGTGAGTGTGACAAGCACCTGCCTTGAGGTACGTAACCTTCCGTGGCAACAGATCATTCAGGAGATTCGATCTGTATAAATCAATATTCATCTCATTTTGCGAAAAAAAGGCCTTATCGTTAAGACGAGTCATACATAAACCCAATTTAACTCATTGATATATAGGGAAATATTAAATCTGGTCTATAAATGGCTTCTATCAAAGCATCACCGAAAAAGGAGTAAGGCCATGATTACCCGCTTGGATCGTTTACCAACCGCAGTCAGGCATAGTCTCATTTATGCATCAGCTTTGGCTTTTTCCAAGGCACTGGCCCTGATTATGGTGCCTGTTGCCACCCACTTCCTTACACCAGCAGATTATGGTCGCTTGGATGTGCTGCAAACGTTGGCAGATCTATTGAGTATTGTTATCGGTATGGGGTTGGCTGAAACACTGTTTCGTTTTGCCGGGAGTGCAGATGATGATCAGGAGAGACGCCGGGCCAGTGCTAATATTTTTGGGCTCGCACTCTGTTTGGGAGTTGTAGCACTGCTTGCGGGACAACTTCTCGCAGGGGTTATCAGCGGATGGTTACCTGGTAATGTAGCAGAAACAGAAGCCCGATTAATTCTGGCAAGCCTCTCTATGGTGGGAACCATTCTGGTACCGCTGGCCTGGTTGCGAATGCAGGGTAACCCCTGGCGCTATTTTATTGGCACTGCGGGCCGTGTGGCGCTACAAGTATCGATTGCCGTACCACTGTTGTTTCTCGGCTTTGGTGTGACTGGTGTGCTGTGTGCAACCCTGATATCTGCAACGCTTCTCTGTCTATGGCTGATCAGAACACAGTGGCTGGATACGGGTATAAGTTTCGAATTTACTCGATTTAAAGCGTACTCTGCATACGGTGGGCCACTGATTTTTGTTGGCATATCAGGTTTTATTCTGGGGAGCTTTGATCGCTGGATTCTCGCAGATGCGGTCGGCACAGCGGAGATGGCCCAATATGCGTTAGCGGCTAAATTTGGTCTGATTACGGCGGTTCTGATACAGCCTTTCGATCTGTGGTGGCACCCTCGTCGTTTCAGCTGCCTCAAGGAAAAACATGGGCCTCAGCGCTGTGCAAAAATCGCAACACTGGGTGTCGCAATTGCGATTCTGTCAGCCCTTTTGATTGCCGCTGCGGGTCCGGCGATGGTGCGCTGGATGACACCTCAGAGCTATCACGACTCTATTACCTATATCCCCTGGCTTGCCGCATTGGCCGCAGTCCATAACGCCAATGCTACGCTTGGATTTGGGGCCATGAGTGAAAGTACAACGGTACGCCCGGCCATGATAGATGGATTTGCTGCAGCCATCGCACTGCTGCTTTATCTGATATTGATCCCGCTTTATCAGGCTTGGGGAGCAATTACTGCAACCTCCATCGCACTTACACTTCGATTATGTGCTACCTATTGGGTGAGTCAAAAATCCCTCGCCCTGCCGTATCGACCTCGCCGTCTGATTCTTATGGGGGCGTCGGGCTTGATCTGTATGACATTGATACCTACTGAGCCTCTCAGCCTGAATGTTGTGTTACATAGCATAGGGTTAATAGCCTGCTTTATTTCAAGTTGTATCCTGTTGGGCACACTGCCAATACCGCAACGTTCTGTTAGGCTTCTGCAGCGTTTCATAGGTCGGTAACTATGTTTCGGGCGCAACTCTATAAACGTTGGCAACAGATCGGGTTAGCGCTCATCAGCATTTTGCTACTCGCGCTTCTCTGGTACAAAATCCCGCACCCAGTCGTGGCTGCGCTTGCCCTGCTCCCACTCATGCTTGTTGCGGGATTGCGTATGCCATTTGTACTCTGTCTGGCATTTATCACATTCTCATTTTTTCGGTTACATGAGGCGTTTCCAGCGTTGTACCCGCTCAAAATACCTCAGCTATTAGCCATAGGTACACTAGGGTCGTTAGCTTTTAACCTGATTACACAGAGAATTGAGATGTTTTGGTGTCGCGAGCACACAACATTTCTCTGTTTTTTCATGTTGGTGGTTATTGGAGCTTTATTAGCAACCAATCGGGCAGCTGCCATGCAATCGCTCTCCGGTACCTATATCAAAATTGCTGTGATGGTTTTAGCTATCAGTTGGCTGTTGCGGGAAGAGCATCAGTTTAAGGCGGTTCTTGTTAGTGTGATCCTATGCGGCATCGGGGTTGGATTAGTTGCACTGTATAACAAAGGTATGGGGCTGGAGCTGGTCGAGGGTACACGGGTGACTATTGGTCGTAGTATTGGCTCGATGCTCGGTGATCCTAATGACCTTTCACTGGTGTTGCTGTTTCCAGCAGCCTTTGCGCTGGCAACCATGCTGACACCTGACATCGGTAAAATCTGGAAACTGATCGGCCTGATCGGGTTCATTACGGTCGCTTGCGCTATCATCGCCACACAGAGCCGTGGTGGATTGCTGGGTATCTGTGCGGTTGGTGGTGTATTTGCCTGGCGCAGGGTAGAAAACAAGGCGCTGCTGCTCACTCTGGGTATGTGTGCTTTAGGGGTTCTGTTTGTCGTTGCAGGCGTGAGTGATCGAGCCTCCGGGGGCGCCCATGAGGAAGGGATTGATGAATCGGCCATGGGAAGAATCTATGCGTGGCAAGCGGCACTTGGTATGGCGATCCATCACCCTCTAACCGGGGTTGGTATTAACAATTTCATCTCAAACTATTTTGAATATAGTCCCCATTGGGATGGCAGGAATCATGCGGTTCACAGTACCTGGTTTGGTATTTTGGCTGAGACGGGGCTGCTGGGGTTTATTGTATTTGTCACCTTAATCATACAGATACTACGAATCGCTATTCAGAGCGTCTCCTTCTTCAAGCCACAAGCTGGCAGACACTATTCACCTGCACTTTATGCATGTGCGCAATCAGTACAAGCAGGCTTGGCTGGCTTCTGTGTCTCAGGAACCTTTCTGACGATGGGCTTTACCTGGCCAGTTTACATCCTTCTCTCTCTGGCGATAGCACTGTCTCAGTGCCGACGTCTCAAACAAAACGCCTCTCAAAATGAGAAATCGGCTAACAGCTAATATCATAAAGCTTCTATAAAAATTTGATAATAAAGGGGAATTGCCTATGGCACGTTAGCTGCACTCTCTTTGGTATCTCGCCTGGCGATGAACTGAGGAGAACAAAAATGTGCGGAATAGTTGGATCAATTAACCACTACGATATTGTACCTGACCTACTTGAAGGACTCGGTAATATTGAGTATCGCGGCTACGACTCGGCCGGAATTGCGGTTCTCAATAATAATGAACTCACCACGATCAAACGCTCCGGTAAGCTTCGGAATCTTGCGCAGGAGCTTTCACTAAAACCCTTAAGTAGCCACGCTGGCATTGGCCACACTCGCTGGGCAACTCATGGCAAGCCAAATGAAACCAATGCTCATCCACACAGTAACCATGATGTGTCTGTCGTACATAACGGCATCATAGAAAACTATCTCGATCTGCGGAACTGGTTGACTGCTGAGGGCTTCAGATTCCAGAGTGATACAGATACAGAGGTGATCCCGCACCTGATCAGCCTCTTTCTGGAGCAGGGACTACCTCCCCAGGAAGCGTTGAATATTGCGCTTAAACATCTGGATGGTGCTTTTGCGATTGGGGTTCTTTTCAGAAGAGATGCTGAACACCTCTATGCGGCTCGCCGGGGAAGCCCGTTGGTGCTCGGGCAGAGTGATCTGGGCTTATGTCTGGGCTCGGATACCATGGCCCTCACCTCCTCGGTTGACCGGGTACTTTATCTTGAAGAGGGAGAGCAAGCCCGTCTGAGCAGGGATCATTTCTGCATCATAGATGCAAATGGACAACCTATAAAACGTGAGATGAAGCTTTTCAGTCATCAGATAGATAGCCAGAGCAAGCAGAGTCACCAGTTTTATATGCATAAGGAGATCCATCAACAAGCAGACACGATTCGTGAAACCTTCTATCACACCCAGCGTCAGGTGCCTGAGCTGCCTATCAACTTTAAGCAACTTGATAGGATTAGTATCGTTGCTTGCGGTACCTCCTATTACGCAGCCATGGTTGCGAAGTACTGGTTCGAGCAGATAGCAAAGGTTCCGGTTGATATCGATGTCGCATCGGAATTCAGGTATCGCGACCCGCTGTTATCCCCTCATGGGCTTTCGATATTTATCTCACAATCTGGTGAAACAGCAGATACCCTCGCCGCCTTGCGTTATGCAAAAAATCAGGGGCAGAAGATACTCAGCATCGTCAACGTAGCTGGCAGTACGATTGCCAGAGAATCACACTTCAGCCTGCAAACACAGGCCGGTCCAGAAGTGGGTGTTGCATCAACCAAAGCGTTTACGGCGCAGTTAGCTGTGTTAGCGAAGCTGGCACTGCATACGGGCCATAGTCGAAACGCCATGAGTTTCAGTGATGCCAGTCATCTGATGCAGGAGATCTCTACCCTGCCCGGCCTGATCAATATGACGCTGGGTGTGGAGGATCAGTTTAAGACGATAGGTGAGAGTCTCAAAGCTTGTAGCAATGCATTTTTTATTGGTCGGGGTATCAGCTACCCGCTTGCACTGGAGGGTGCACTAAAGCTCAAAGAGATCAGTTATCTGCATGCTGAAGGGTTTGGTGCGGGAGAGTTAAAACATGGTCCTATCGCGCTAATTGAACCAGGCGTGCCGGTGTTTGTGCTTGCACCAAGTGATTCGTTGCTGGAGAAAACACTCTCCAATCTGGAGGAGGTTATGGCTCGTGGTGGTCGCTGTATTGTACTTGCCGACCAGCGGAGCTGCCGCCATCTTCCTGAGAATGTTGAAAGCATCACCCTGCCGGATTGCGATAGCCGGCTTACCCCTATTCTTTATGCGATCGCGGTGCAGCTGATCGCTTATCATGCCGCGTTGGCGATCGGTACCGATGTGGATCAACCCCGTAACCTGGCAAAATCGGTGACTGTAGAATGAACAGATTACAGCAGCTAAAACAGTGGGTAAAAACAGCCGATCATCCCATGGCTAAAGCGTTAAAAGCCAGTCATGATCAGCTACGTCATTTTGAGATTCCACCCATCAGCCTGGTCTTTAAACCACTCAGGCTGACACACCAGTGTGTGATGAGCGGAATGAGTACGATCGCGCGGGTACTCTACTGGACCCCGATGTTTAAAACCCGGCTTAGTCGACGTTGTAAGCGCCTCTACCTATACGGTGGCATGCCTTTGGTTCAGGGCGCTCTGGATATCAGCATGGGGGACAACTGCAGGCTCTCAGGTCAAACCACCTTTTCCGGTCGCTGGAGCGGCAGTGATACACCACAGTTGATCATCGGCAATAACGTGGGTATCGCCTGGCAAACGACAATTGCGGTCGGGAGTAAGGTTGTGATTGGAGACAATGTCCGAATCGCGGGTCGTGGATTTCTTGCAGGGTATCCGGGCCACCCCGTTGACCCGGCTGCCCGGGCAAAAGGGCTACCAGATACTGATGATCAGATTGGAGAGATCGTGCTGAAAAACGATGTCTGGCTTGGCTCAGGGGTGACAGTGTTGAAAGGTGTCACCATAGGAGAAGGCACGATCGTTTCTGCAGGCAGTGTGGTGACTCAGGACCTGCCAGCATTCGTAATCGCTGCTGGTGTCCCAGCTAAGGTGATCAAGCCCCTGCCAAATACAGTGAGTTGTCAGGCAGACAGTGACAACCGATCCAGCCTCAAGGTTGCTGAGGAGCGTGCAGCATGAATATCGATATGCTCGTATTTGGTGAAGACTGGGGTAAACACCCCAGTAGCACACAGCACCTGATCAAACACCTGCTCACTGATCAGGAAGTGGTTTGGGTCAACTCTCTGGGTTTACGTCGCCCCCGGCTCAACTTGCGTGATCTCAAAAGGGTCTGGACTAAACTACACGACTATTTCATCTCCGAAAGTAAAGCAGATCAGGCTGAACCGCAAACCCCTCAGTTGGTTAGCCCGCTAACACTACCTCTTCCAGGGAGTTCGATAGCACGCTGGTGTAATCAGCGCCTATTAAGTCGTAAACTCAGCCCACTGCTCAGCAGCGGAGATAAGCAACGTCCACTACTCTGGACCTCTCTACCATCTGCTGTTGATCTGGTCGGTAACCTCGGAGAACGTGCTGCGATCTACTACTGTGGGGACGACTTCTCAGCGCTGGATGGCGTTGATCATGAACCGGTTGAAAAGATGGAGCAGGAGTTGGCTGCGAAATGCCAACTGATTATTACTGCCAGTGCTACGCTGGCGAAAAAATTCCCTGCGCATAAAACCATGGTGCTGCCACATGGTGTTGATTATGAACTGTTCTCGACCCCGGCGGTGGTCGCAGAAGATCTCCCTAGCGGCCCTGTTGCTGGATTTTATGGTGCGCTGGCGGGATGGTTTGATCAGCATTTAATGATCGAGACGGCGCGCCTGCTTCCACACTGGAAATTTGTATTGATTGGCCCGGCTCATACCGATATCAGTGCTCTGTTGGCAGAACCTAATATAGTGTGGCTTGGTCCGCGCCCCCATCAGGAACTACCTCGGTATAGCCAGCACTGGGATGTCGGCTTGCTTCCGTTTTTGCGAAATAAGCAGATTAACGCCTGTAATCCACTCAAACTCAGAGAGTACCTGGCCGCGGGAAGCCCGGTGGTTAGCACCGATTTTCCATCGCTTGATGGCTATCGGGATCTGATAAGAGTGGGTAATAGTGCTGCGTATTTCGTACAGGCAATCGAGGCCCAGTACCACTGCAAATATCACGCTAAATTACTGCGTGATATCAGACAGAAGCGTGTTGCCAGAGAGAGCTGGTACAACCGCGCTGAAGATTTGAAAGAGGTCTTAGCAGCGTTATAACCAGCCCGCAGGGTAGGCGCTGACCTGCCCTGCAAGCCACACCACCACCTCACCATAACGATTCTCAATTTGCGACACAGACTGCATTCTTCCCCTGCATAACAAAAAATATAGCAATGCGTGACTTTATGTAGCACTCGTAACCCATTGAAATGCATTTAATATTTCAGGATGTCTCGCGACTGGCCCAATAGATGCAATATCTACAGCAATAAACTTATAGGTTGTGATCTGCTGGAGATTGTTATGAAAACACCCAACCTGAAAACCATCAGGACTTTGATTCTAATAAGCGGCATGCTGCCGTTGACCGGCTGTGTTACCAATCTCAAACCGATAAATCTGAGCATGTCTGATCAGGTTGACGCTCAACCGCCTGGAAAGATCAGTATTGATCAGTTGCTTTTAAATGCCCGGCAGCAGAGTTCATCTTCACCCGTTCGTTCAGACCTCTTTCTACAGTTTGAAGGTGATCGACATCAACTCAATCCTGAAGAAAAACAGCAGATCCTGAGCTTCTCCCGGAAATATCCAGAAACACTTTATCTCGCCTGTGCACCCGCCTCTGGTCCTGACCAGTTTACCGCCGCGACGATCGGTGTTCGGCGCTGTCAGCAGATCAGTCAGTTTCTACGTGAACGCTCATTTAGCAGTGAGATCATGCTCTCTCCTCAGTTGCTACCTGATCAGGTTCGGCTTTACCGCTCAGATGCTGCTGGTGGATGATCCAAGGAGTGAATGATGATCAGAAGCGCATTCGTTAAAAATATCGCTTCATTGTTGTGGGCCGCATGGCGCCGCCGCTATCTAATCGTACTTCCTACACTGCTGATGCCTTTTGTCGGCTTCGCTGTTGGGCTCGTATCTCCGAAGAAATATGAAACCAGCACGACGATTCTGTTTCAGGAGGCGTCTGAACATAACCCGTTTCTCGAAGATCTGGCGATCGCTACGAACCTCCGTAACCGTATGGAGGCACTGAACGCCCTGCTCCACAGTCGCCACATTCTTGCTGATGTTGCTTTGCAACGAGAATTGATCTCTGAGGAGATGGATGAGAAACAGAGAGCGTGGATCATCTCGGAGTTATCCCGCGCACTCAATGCTCGCCTGGTGGGCGATAACCTGATCAAAATCACCTACCGTTCGGAAGATAAACAGGAGATGAAAGACACTCTTACAATGGTCAGTATGCGTTTTGTTGAGCGTGTACTGGCACCACAACGCTCCTCGATTATTCAGTCTGAGAGTTTTCTGTCTGAAGAACTCGAAAGTCGCCGGATAGATCTGCAAGCATCAGAGCAGGCGCTGGCAGAGTATAAAAATCGCTACGCCAGTGAACTACCCGGATTACACAGTGCCAACGTCGCCCGATTGTCTGAACTCCAGAGCTATATGGCGGAGCGTCGTATCGAACTAGAGGGGGCTAAAGCAGCTCAAGCGAGTCTCGCTATGCGCCTCTCTCAAACCAATCCGGTTGTAGGGAAAATTGAAGAATCGATCATTAACGTGATGGCTGAGTTAACCCAGCTAAGGGCCCGCTATACCGATCAGCACAGTCAGGTTCAGAACGTACTGGCGAGGTTGGAATCCCTTGAGAAGGAGCGAAACCGGATACTGGCCCAGATGCAACAGCTTAATCAGGGCGGTTTGAAGAAAGCACGGCTTGAACGTCTTTGGGCGATCGCAACTACCACACAGGAAAATGAGCAGGGCCCTACTCAGCACCCTCTGCTTATTTCACAACTGGAACGCCTGCAGCAGGCGGATGACCATATAGAGCGCCTTAGCCAGGAGGTCAGCTCACTCAACAGCGAGATCGCAAAACTACAGAATAAAGTTAATGGGTATGGACAGCATGAGCGTCGACTCAAAGAGTTGGAGCGAGATATACAGGTTCGCCAGAAGATCTATCAGGAGCTGGCTGAGCGCTATGAGATGGCACGTGTGACCCGTTCCCTGGGCAAAAACGAAGAGAGTGAGCGGGTCAAACTGATCGATCCGCCGTTTGATCCCCTTGCGCCGATCAATTTACCAATACCGATCTTTGTTTTGGCTGGACTGGTTGCAGGCATCGGGCTGGGGTTGGGGCTGGCTGTTGTCGCTGAGCTTTTAGATACCAGTATCCGCCGCAAAGACACTTTGAGTGAGATGCTCAACGTCCCGGTTCTGGCCCGAATCCCATCTATGAATAATCAATCTGACCTTGCAGAGGAGCCACGATCATGAAACCCGTCATCGTACAGGTAGTACAACACTTGCGCCCCGGGGGCATTGAAACTATGGCCCTGGATCTGCTCCTGCAGCTCCGTTCCAAAGCCAAAGTCTATATCTTTAGCCTAGAGGGCGAAGAGCAGAGTACGCTAAAACAATGGCCAAGGCTTAAAACGGTGCAAAGCCAACTGCGTTTCTTTAACAAGCAGCCTGGAATACGTTTTAGTCTGATCACTGAGTTGAAACGCGCATTAACACAGGTAAATGCCAGTGCCGTGCATACTCATCATATCGGCCCCTTGCTATATGGTGGAGGTGCCGCCCGCTTACTAAAACTGCCTCATGTACATACCGAGCATGATGCCTGGCATCTGAATGCAGTGGCCAATCGCAGACTGCAAAATCTGCTGATACGTGTCATAAAGCCAAAACTGGTGGCTGATTGTGATGCCGTTGCCTGTGAACTGCTACACCATTTCCCCTTCAGTCGACCTGAGGTAATTCTAAACGGCATTGATACCCACCGTTTTATTCCGGCTACTCCGCAGGAGAAGCTGAATGCCCGTAAACATCTAAAATTACCTGCCAGCGGAACCCTGATCGGTTGTGCAGCCCGTCTTGAATCTGTGAAAGGCCATGAGTTTCTACTCAAAGCATTAAGCCGTTCATATACCGATATCAGCCTGGTGCTTGCGGGCAGTGGCACGCTACGGAAGCATCTTGAGAATGAAGCCTGCCGCCTTGGCATTGCTGAACGTGTCTTTTTCCTGGGGCACCTCGATGACACATTACCCCTCTACCACGCTATCGATATGTTCTGCCTGCCTTCGTTAAATGAGGGGTTGCCGCTCTCGCCTCTGGAAGCTCAGGCATGCGGTGTGCCGGTAATCGTCACTGATGTGGGAGGTTGTCGCAGTATCGTCTGCCCTCATGCCTGTGAGGTGGTCAAACCAGGCAGCAGCCAGGCCCTGCTCAACGCGATTCTGCGGCTGCACTATTCGCCGTTTTGTCATAACCCACGCAAATTTGTGCTTAGTACCGGCAATCTGGAAAAGACTGCCAACGCTTACTTCAACTTACTGGCTTTTCCTCAGGAGGTGTAACATGTCGACCTGGATGCTCTGCTCACTGGCACTGCTCTGGTGCCTGATTATCTATCATCATCTGATCTATCCGATCATTATGCTTCGTCTGCAACAACGCGCAGTAGAAAGAGCTCCGCAAACACCGTCGGACTCAGCATTAAAGAGGGTCACCATCGTGGTACCCGCCTACAACGAAGCGGGTGTGATTGCGGATAAGATCCGTAATGTAGCCAGCCTCGATTACCCAAGCGATAAACTCAAACTGGTGATCGCCTGCGATGGTTGTAAAGACAACACCGCTGCATTAGCAAGAGAGGTTGCTGCAGAGTGGCAGGCAGAACATCTGAACATCCAGATTATTGAGTTTAAAGAGAATCATGGCAAAGTGGCGTTACTTAACCGCCTTATCCCGGAGGTTAATGCCGACATAGTCGCCCTGAGCGACGCATCTGCACTGATCTCTATTGATGCCCTTAAACTCGCTCACCAACATTTTGAAGACCCTCAAGTGGGTGTAGTTGCCGCCACCTACACACTGCTTAACCCCGGCAGTGAGGGTGAGCAGCGATACTGGGATTACCAGATCAACATCAAGCGTGGCGAAGCAGCCATCGGGAGCCCCATTGGTGTACATGGCGCGCTCTACCTATTTCGTAGTCATCTTTTTCAGCCGATGCCCGCAGATACGATTAATGACGACTTTATCCTACCGATGGAGATCGTCTGTCGGGGATATGAGGCACGTTATGACTGCAATCTGGTTGCACTCGAGCTGGAAAAGGCGAGCCTTAATATGGATTCACAGCGACGTACCCGGATTGCAGCTGGAAACCTCCAGCAACTGCTGCGATTACCGAAGTTGCTCTCGCCCATGCTGGGAGGCACTGCATTCAGCTTTCTTTCGGGTAAGGCGCTTAGAGCGTTGATGCCACTGATTCTACTGACACAGCTAATCGTCTCTGCCCTGCTGGCATTGGATTCAGAAGCATTTCTTATTCTGACGATTCTGCAATTGACGGGGATTGTGCTTGCTCGTCTCAGCCTTTTATTACCAGAGAGACTCCTTAACAGGTATAGGTTTCTGAAACCCATCAAGATCGTTTTCTATCTGATCAACGGTTACTACAGCAGCCTGATAGGAACCCTTCGCTACTTACTAGGGTTGGATCGTGGTCACTGGCAATCGGTCTCTAAATCCTGAACCCGTTCCACTGTATTTTTTGAGGTACACAATCATGAATAGCTATATCCCTACACCGGTACTGTTGGCAAAACGTGGCATGGATATCCTGCTCTCTCTGCTAGGTCTGATGCTCTGCCTCTGTCTATTGCCCTTTATTGCGGCAGCCATCTATCTTAATTCACCTGGCCCTATTCTGTTTAAACAGATGCGGATCGGACATGCAGATCTACAAAAAACAGATATCTTCTGGATGTATAAATTCCGTACCATGCATCTGGATGCCGAAGCGAAAACGGGTGCAGTCTGGGCACAATCAGCCGATCCGCGAATCACCAGGGTCGGGTTGTTTCTTCGCAAGACCCGATTAGACGAGTTGCCGCAGCTGTTCAATGTACTGCGAGGCGATATGTCCCTGATCGGCCCACGGCCAGAACGCCCTGGGTTTTATCAGAAACTGGAACACGCTATTCCCTACTTTTCCGAGCGTACCTGGGGATTGAAACCGGGTATTACCGGACTTGCACAGGTAAATCAGGGCTATGATCGTGATATTGAAGATGTACGCAATAAGGTTGGTTTTGATCACGCCTATGCGCTGAGTTTAGGCAGTTTGCTCACCTGGATTCGCGCAGATCTGAACATCATGATGAGAACCGTTTTGGTGATGATTTGCGGTCGTGGGCAATAGGATGATCGTTAAGTCAAAGGTTCAACAAACAGCAGGGGTAACCCTGCACCGTGCTCTTATTGCAATGACTATCAGCTGCGGCGGCTTTATCGCCTGGATACTTTATATGGCGAATACGGATCAGGACACACTGTTCTTCAGCCTTGCACGTAACCTGCCTCATGGAGACAAGATCAGCCATATCACCCTGTTTGGTTTTTTTACCTTGCTGCTAAATTTATCGACCCGATGTAAAACCTTAGCCATTTACAACGGGTCCTGTTACTTAGGCACCCTATCGGTATGGGTCTTTGTGACCCTGGAGGAGATGAGTCAGTCATTTTTCCCCAGTCGTACAGTTGATCTGGTCGATTATGCAGCCAGCCTAATCGGAATAGTGCTGTTCAGCTTTTTATCATGGCTAATCAATCGCAGAAATTCGTGAAGATCTAATTGCTAAGTGATCGTTCATGTTTTGCTCAGTGAAATCAAACCGGAAAAACCGTAGTGACGTTACATACAAACCGCAGTTAGATCTCTTTACCCGCCTTGGCACCGATGGCGTGATTCTAAGGGGTGAATGCGAGTTATACTGAACCAGCGTGATTTGCCCCCTATACTCTCATCCTGATTCTCAAAATGAGAACAGGTTTAAATTTGCATACCCCATCCTTACAGAAAATTATAATAATCTTCTTTATTTTCAGATAGATAATCCAATGGCATAGGCTTTGCTGTATCACTTCTAAATAGAATTATGATCCATACAGGAGTGTTGTTATGTCTATTGCGGCCAAAGTTGAAGCAGATCTTTATCTTGAAATTGAGGGTTCACTGGATGCACTCGCAGTGGAGATTTTACGTCCACGATTTGATGCACTGATCCAGGATGAATCAGATGTGGTGATCGATATGCATCTGATTGAATTTATCGACTCTTCCGGTATCGGTGCCATCGTGTTCCTTTTCAAACGCCTGCGGAGCATAAATCGGACGCTGAGTTTGATCGGTGTGCATGGGCAACCCCTAGAGCTACTCAAGCATCTGCGGATCGATCAGTCGATTCAGGTGAATAGCTAAGGTGATACCCATGGTACTGATACGGATCTTTATGCTTTGCCCCCTTCTCTCACTCGGTGGTTGTTTCTATCTGGTACCTGAAGGTAAAGGCGGCGTAGCTGAACGTTTTCCGATCCCTGAACGTCCATTCACACTTTCTGAACGGATAGATCGATCTGAAACAGTATTGACTGAACTACAGCTGCAAAGCAGCCGTGGGTCATATCCAGCTCTCTACAGGGAGGTCGAGATGCAGTTGATCGAAAGTCGCCGCCTTTTAAACGCAGAGTTCACCCAGCAAGCAGTATTAGTATTGGAACCTGTTGAGCAACTGCTCTATCTGATGCAGCAGGGTTTTCATCTGAGAGCCGCATCACAGCTTTGCCACCAAAAGCCTTCTCAGGAGGTGTGCTTATGAAAACTATCATTCAAATTCTCTGTCTGTTGCTGCTTCCTCTGTTAGTACAGGCAGATAACCTACGTCCTGGTGATCGCTTACAGATAAAATTCCCTGGTGAGCAGGCGTTTGAAAAAAGCTTTCAGCTGAACCATGAGGGGATGATTACCCTGCCCGAAATCGGTAGCGTACGTCTGAGTGGCCTCAGTCTGACTGAAGCACGTGATCTGTTAAAAACGAAGATGCGCAATGCCTACAAAGATCTGAGTAAATTTGATCTCTTTCTAAAAGAGCGTCGTTTGTCAGTCACCGTGCTTGGTTATGTAAAGCAGCCAGGTCCGGTTGACTTACCGGTACGCGCTAACGTACAGATGGCGATCAATCGTGCCGGTGGTTTAGCGCAGGGAGCACAACTCGATAAACTTCAGATTCGTCGAGACTCAAGTTTGATCGAGTTTGATTACAAACATTACCTGGACAGCGGCAACCCTTCCTCTTTACCTAAGCTACAACCGATGGATGTGATCTTTGTTCCCGCCTCTCCACTGATCGGGAATGTACAGGTGGAATTTGATGCGCAGACGCTCACGGCCTCGGGAGATGCCGGTGAAGGGGGCGAAGCGGTGAAGGTGTTTGGTGAGGTGCATCGACCCGGTACCTTTGCCTATAAGGATGATGCCAATGTGATGGATCTTATCATGCGTGCCGGTGGTGTCACGCGCTATGCGGGGATCGAGCAGATCCGGGTGATCCATAACGGTAAACCATTTCCCTTCAATATGCGTGAATATCTGGATACAGGTAACCCGGCGCTGATGCCTAAGGTTCATCAGGGTGATCTGATATTTATTCCGCAGGCTACCGAACAGGTTAAAAGTGGTTCGCGTACGGTCTATGTCATGGGTGAGGTCTTTAAACCCGGAGCTATGGAGATGGGTGAAGGCAGTGGATTCTATGATCTGCTGGCGACAGCGGGTGGTCCCACCCGCTTTGCCGAGACCCGACAGATCCGAATCATTCGTGCAGATGGCAAGGTACAGCCTTTTGATCTACAGAGCTATGTCGACAGTCAGGGGCGCGGCACTATGCCGGATATCCAACCAGGTGATGCGATTCTGGTCCCGGAAAAAACCGATATGAATGAAAAAAGCTGGCTTAAGGTTCATCCCAATCGTGCAATCCGAATTATCGGCGCGGTTAATCGTCCAGGCCGGTACGAGTGGGCATCTGAGATGACACTGATGGATCTGATTGCACATGCCGGGGGGCCTATTGCCAGCGCTGATACGGCTCACCTGCAGATACTCCAGCTGCGGGGTAACGGCCAGACTGACTCGGTCAGTTTTGATCTCAAAGCATTTCTGGATCATGGTGGCGATATCCGTAAAATTCCACATCTGCGTGCGGGTGATACCGTTGTGATCCCCGAGCTGCCAAAAGATCCGAACGATAACCGCTCTCAGTGGGTACGCCAGTCTAGCGAACGCTCTATCTACATCTTCGGTGAGGTCGGTGCGCCGGGACGCTATGCATTTAACAATGAGCTCAACTTTCTCGACATCCTTTCAGCTGCACAAGGGCCTACAGGTCTGGCAGATCTCTCCAGCGTACGTATCACCCACCGTCAGGAGGGTAAGACAGAGGTCAGCCATCTGAATCTGCACACCTATTTCGAGACCGGTGACGAGGCGATGCTCCCTCTGGTTAGAAATGAAGATGTGATCTTTATCCCTAAACGTGACCGTGCCTGGCTGGAGAAACCGAAAGAGACTGTGGTGCGAGTTTTGGGGGCAGTCGCCCGCCCTGGTCGTTACAGCTTTGATAGCCATATGACTGTTCTTGATCTGTTAGCAGAAGCAGGAGGACCACAAAACACTGCCCTGCAGGATCGGATAATGGTGATCAACCGTATTGATGGGGAGGCTCACTCGCGTCTGTTTGATCTGGTCGATTTTGCCAAAAGCGGTGATTTTAGCCGCCTACCCGTTTTGCGAGCCGGCGATACAGTTTACGTACCGGGCAAGGAGCAAAGTACCTGGTACCGCGTGGTTAATACACTGCAGGAATCACTCACAGTGTTCTCGTTTGCACGTCTGGTTGGCTTGTAATTTGACACTGTAAGGAGTTAGCAATGAGATCACTCAAGAGTAGTTCAGCCTTAGAAACGATCTATGCTCGGATATTGCGCCTGGGACTGCGTCAATTCAGTATTTGCAGTATCCATCATCAAGCGGGTAATAGCACGATCGCCTACTCTCTGGCGCAACGGGCTGCCGAGTCGGGGAAGCGGGTACTGTTACTTGAATTGAACCGCAGAAGTCCGATATTAGCGCAGTATCTTGGAATGAGTGCGAATGAGTGGTTACCTCTGACTGGCAACTGGGAGCATGCTGCCCAGGAGAGTGAAAATCCGGGTCTGATGGTGCTTAACTGTCCGGAGAAATCCAGCCACTGTGTTGAGTTCCGGGATCAGGAGACGCTCAAACTGTTTTTTTTCAACTGTCTTGAGCGATTTGATCTGGTGATCTGTGATACCGAGCCTCTTCTATTATCGGCACAAGCGACAGATAAAGCCTGTTTTGATCAGGAGATGGATGATAGCTTGCCGGTAGATGTAATCTGTGCGGCCAGCGAAGCAACGCTGCTGAACATAGAAACCGGAAAAACCACTGAATCCCAGGTTGACGAAGCTCGGGACATTCTCTTTCAAAGTGGCGCAAGCCTGAAGGGGGTCATCATGAATGATCGTTATGCACCAGGGCTTAAACAGGAGTTGATTCGAGAGACCTACCGATTACAACGATTTATGCCAACACTGATGCGGCACCTTCGTTTCCGGCTAGAGAAGATGGTCCTTCTGAATCAGGAGCTTTAATCCTTTTCAATCAGTATCAGAGTGAGATCATCATCCGCCCTGCCCATTTTGAGCCTGGCTGATAGCAGAAAATCAGCCGCTGCAGAGAGAGGCATCGAGCGAGTTTGTTCTAGTGCCAACTGCAGTGGATGGTCTAAAGGTTCAGCCGCATCCTGAAAACCATCTGAATAGATTAACACCCGCTGCCCTGATTTCAGGTGGGTCTTGAGGGTTGTGTAACTCTCCACGCCTAAACCGGGAAGTGCACCCTGCACCCTGATCGATTTGATACTGTTTTCTGTGATCTCTAGCGGGAAAGGTTGGCCCGCGTTTACCCAGTTCAGCTCTCCCTGTTCTGTTAGCTGTACAGCCAGGAGTGTAGCTAAGGTCTCTTTAAGCAGTGAATCCTGATTAAACCCCTGAGAGAGCAGCGTAAACAACGCCTCAAGGTCAAACTGATGACTGCAGGCTGCGGAACTTAGGCCCCTTAAATAGCCTGCCAAAGCATAGCTGAACCCTTTGGCACTGAGTCCATGTCCCATCAGATCAGCCATGAGGATCATGCTTTGTCCGCCTTGCTGCTGAAGTTGTACCAGATCCCCACCGCCGGGTTCGGGATTGATCGTCCTCAGTTGCAGGTTATAGCCAGGAATCCGGTCTGGCAGACTCGGTTGCAAACCCAGGCTAATCTTCTGCTCAAGCTCATGTTTGATCTGTTGATTAAGGTAACTGCGCCGCTGAATGACCCTTTCTATTGCATTAACCAGTTGGTCACGGCTGACAGGCTTCGCAAGGAAATCATCGATCGGGCGTGACAGCGCCCGACTGATCTTCTGCTGATCCTTACTGCCTGATAGATAGATAAAAGCAGTATCAGCTACATCAGGGATATGCGCGATCTGATCAAAAAGTGCAGGCCCATCCTGACCGGGCATCTGTATATCACAGATCACCAGATCGGGGTGATACCTAATGACCTGAGAGAACGCCTGCTGCACGCTGTCAGCCTCAACGACAGCGTATTCGTCACAGAGATAAGCTGATATCACAGCGCGGTAGCTCGGATCATCATCAACGATTAACAGGGTTTTCTTCAGTGGTATCGCATCACTGACAGGATAGCGTAGCAGCATCAGATTACAGGCATCTTCCCGATAACAGGCGGGCACATAACGAATATCCGGGAACATCTGTGCTAACAGCTTTAAGCCCATACCACTCTCAGCAGCCTCTAAAGGGTTTGGATCATTAATCAGCTGGCTAAAGTTGTTAAAGCTGGGACCATTATCCCGTAGCTCCAACCACCAATATTGTGTGTCTTTACTCAGACTCAGAATTATCTCGGTCGGTTTAGGCTCCGGATAGCGGCTAAGATTCACAATCAGCTCAGCAGATGCCAGTTGAAACGCATTAATGTGTGCAGCACCCGCTTTATTAAGTGCCTGACTTAGCGCTTCTCTGACTCGTCTGGCTTCACTCAGTTCCGGTTTAAGGTGCCATTCGGCTAAACGCTGCAACATCAAATCCACCGTTGTAACTGACTAATTCTTAACAACTTACTTGTCACACCCTACCCTGTAGCATAGGCTAAAGGGAAGCATTTTGGCTGGAGAGGATGTCCTATGGCCGTACCCACGGTAAACCGAATTCTGCTGATTGAAGATGATGTCTCTATGGCAGCTGTCTATCGTAGCTATTTGACCGGATTAGCCTATCAGATCCATCATGAAGAAACCGGTCAGGGTGCTCTTACAGCGCTGGACAGAGAATCTTTTGATGGCATTCTTCTCGACCTGACATTACCTGATATGAACGGTCTGGAGATCTTAGAGAAAGTAAACCGTGAGGAGATGCAGGTTGAGGTGATTGTCACAACCGGTGATTGCTCAATGACCACAGCCATTGAAGCCATGCAGCTTGGTGCGCGGGACTATCTGGTTAAACCTTTCAGTAAGGATCGCTTGCTAACCACACTCAATAATACCTTTGAAAACCAGAAGTTAAAGCGGATAGTTGAAACATATCGTGAAGAGATTGACCGACATAATTTCTGTGGTTTTATTGGCTCATCTCTGCCGATGCAGCGCGTCTATCAGGTGATTGATAGTGCTGCCAGTTCTAAAGCCACAATCTTTATCACTGGCGAGAGTGGAACGGGTAAGGAGGTGTGTGCTGAAGCGGTGCATCAACGCAGCGAGCGTAACGGAGCCCCTTTTATCGCTCTGAACTGTGGTGCTATCCCCAAAGATCTGATTGAAAGCGAGATCTTCGGCCATGTTAAAGGGTCGTTTACCGGTGCCGTCAAAGATCGTGATGGTGCTGCAAGTGCCGCTCAGGGAGGTACACTTTTCCTTGATGAGATCTGTGAGATGGAACTGGCACTGCAATCGAAGCTATTGAGGTTCCTGCAAACAGGCACTTTGCAAAAGGTCGGCAGTGATAAAACTGAAAAAGTAGATGTCCGAATTATCTGTGCCAGTAATAAAGATCCACTGGCTGAAGTTCAGGCGGGTAACTTCCGTGAAGATCTCTATTATCGACTGCATGTACTGCCGATCCATCTGCCCCCGTTGCGCGAGCGTGAAAATGATGTAGTCGAGATCGCGCGCAACTTTCTTCAGCAGTATGCAAAAGAGGAAGGTAAAGATTTCAACGGGTTCGACCTTGATTGTGAGTTGATCCTGGGAAATTACGACTGGCCGGGTAATGTTCGTCAATTACAGAATGTGATCCGTAATATTGTCGTTTTACATAATGGTGAGTGGGTGACCCAGAACATGCTCCCTGCACCACTCGATAATTTCAGCCAGCCTGCCAATGTTACGACATCGATGGCAACGTCTGCTCAAGTACAGCAGCCGGTCACACCCTCACCCACGGCATCAGCGACCATGGGCAATCAGCTATCCCAGATTATTCGACCGATGGCTGAGGTTGAACGTGAGATGATTGAACGCGCAATAGACCTGTGCGGCGGTAACATTCCTACAGCCGCACACTATCTTCAGATCAGTGCTGCTACCATTTATCGCAAGCGAAACAGTTGGAAGGAACAGCAGGATTAGGTGTTCAACCACTCCGGCTTTCAATATGAGCCTGCAACGCCTGCAGGCTGGCATCAACCAGTGCTGAAAACGAGTCCAGACTCTCATCTACCCTATCCCCACTCCGGCATTGGACCTCCAACAGCCTTGCCTGCTCTGACATAGGCTGTAAGCCATATAGCGCTGCACTGCTCCCGAGTGTATGCAGATGTCGTTCGGTGTCACTGAGCTGCAATGAGCCTGCCTGTATTTGTGCTAGCCGTGTATGAGCGTCAGTGATGAATACAGCAGCGAGTTCTGGCAGAACCTCCTCTGAGGTGTCTCGTGCAAGCTGATCTATCCTGCGGGTATCCATTAGTGCATGTAGCGCAGAAACATTGTCAGAGCAGCTTTCTGTAAATGCAGGACACTGCTGATGCCCCACCTCCGCAAGATAGGGCGCGATTGTCTGGAAAAGGACTGTTTTCTCCAGTGGTTTCTCCAGATACCCCTGCATCCCGATATGGTCGAATCGTTGCTTGTCCTCATTCTGGGCATACGCGGTAAATGCGATGACGGGTGTATTACGCCACTCAGGCAGTTGAGATAAACGTTGATAGGTTTCTACTCCGTTCAAACCCGGCATCAATATATCCATCAGAATCAGATCAAAATTATTGGATTGATACAGTTTCAGGGCTTCATAGCCATCTGCAGCACAACTCACATGCAATCCAAACCCTTGCAACATCGTTCTGGCAACCAGACGATTGGTTGTACTGTCATCGACTACCAACAGGCGCCCCTTTAACTGGCTGAAGCTCTGTCTTTTCGTCGTTTCATCGGGGTGCGCTATTTGCAGTGGTAGTTGAAAGCTGAAACAGCTACCAACGCCTAACTGGCTGCTAAACTCGATCTCTCCACCCATCAGGTTGACCAGTTTATGGCAGATAGAAAGCCCTAAGCCGGTCCCTTCATAGAGGCGTCGGTCATTGGTTTGATCAATCGTGGTAAATTCAGAGAAGATCTTCGGTTGATCTACTTCCGGAATACCGATTCCGGTATCTGCAACTGAAAAACAGAGTGTCTCACTCTGTGTTGAAAGGCGTAGCGACACTTCCCCCTGCTCCGTAAATTTTATCGCATTGCCAATCAGGTTGATCAGAACCTGCCGTAAGCGTTGGCCGTCCAGGTAGACCGATGTAGGAACGGATGCGGCTAACTCAATGTTAAGCTGGATCGATTTCTCCTCAACCCGCAGTTTAAACAGCTGCTCAAGCTCAGCCAGCAAAGCTTTAAGGTCGCAGGGAGCTGGGCTCAACTGCATCTTGTCTGCATCGATCTTGGAGAAGTCCAGAATATCAGAGATGATGGTTAACAGACCGCGCCCTGAGCTGAGAGCGCTGGTGACAAACTGTTTCTGCTCGGAGGACAGCGGAGTTTCCTGGAGTAGCTGTAAAAGCCCTAAAACTCCATTCAGTGGTGTACGGATCTCATGGCTCATCATCGCCAGGAAGCGACCACGAGCACTGTTTGCCAGTTCAGCATCCGAGACTGCCTGCTCTAACGAAGCTTGGGTCTGTTTCTGTTTGCTTATATCAAGGTGGGAAACTATCACCGATCCATTTTCAGCCTGCGTTTCATGGATCTCTATCCATTGACCAGGCTGAAGTTCATACTCTTGCGTTACAGGAAGCTGGGTGTGTAACTCAAGCTGCTTTTCCAACCAGGCTTCAGGGTTAGTGCCGGCCTCTGGAAACAATCCATGCTCAAGACAGCGCCGGAAAAAGCAGTGGTAAGTGTCACCTACTTCGATCTCAACACCCGTACTGAGATATAAGTTTCTGAACTGCTGATTACAGTGGACCAACCGATCTCCGACACCAAACAGCGCAACGCCATCCTGCGCGATCTCAAGTGCATCCAGCAATAGCTGATTTTGTCGTTCTGCACTGATGCGTCGACTGATATCCCGGATCACCCCGAGAAACTGTGTATCTCCCGCGATCTGCATGCTGTTGACGCTTAATTCGATAGGAAATACTTCACCGTTTTTGCGTAATCCTACTAAGCGCCTCTGATGCCCGAGTATCCCTTTTGCACCGGGGCTTTGATATTGGCTTAGATAGTGGTCATGCTGGCTTCTGTAAGGCTCAGGCATCAGATGTGAAACATTTTTACCGATCAGATCATTGGGGGAATAGCCAAATATACGTGTTACAGCGGCGTTAACAGAGAGGATAACACCCTGCTGGGTGATCGTTACGATCCCATCCATTAGTGTATCAAGCACGACCTGAAGCTGTACGTCACTGTCAGCGGATTGGGGGGGTGGCATCTCCTCTGCTTCAGGTTTCTGCTCTTGATCAGATATTAACTTAGGCTGCTTACTCGCAAGAGAGGTCCGGATATGCTCAATTAACTCCTGATTGGACCAGGGTTTTGCCAGAAATTTATGTACGACACCGGTGTGAACTGCCTGCAAGACAGTCTCAAAATCTGAATGTCCACTAAGAATAATCCTGACGGTATCAGGCCAACTCGCTTCAACTTTCGCAAGTAGTTCCGTACCGGTCATACCCGGCATTTTGTAATCTGAAAGAATGAGCGTTGCGCTGTTTTCATTCAACCAGACGAGCGCCTCTTCCCCCGATGAAACCGACGACACAGTTACATCTGCCTGCCTCATCACCCGGGTCAAAGCGGTTAGAATATGCTTTTCATCATCTATTAACAGCACATCAACCTGCATCCATCATCTCCGGTTTGTGATTGGGGGGATTACTGCGCGATATAGATCTCTAGTGTTTCTTCCAGATTGAATTCCATCTCACGAATTCGTTCGATCGATGTTTCATCGAGTACCTGTTCCGAGCTGAGTAATAGAATCCCTTCATCACTGATCAGATCGCGGCTCAGTTTCATCCCTTTACGTAGTTGTTCACTGGATAGATGAGTATCTTTAAGCGTTTCACCATCTTTTGAGAGACGCTCGACCACCTCCGCCAGCAGACTCACCACGCTCTGGTCATAACGCTCAGGTGCAGTAGATTGCATAAAGTTGATCGCCTCTAGCGTACTAAACTGGCGTACATCATAAAGACCGGTAATCAACTCGACGTAGTCATTAACTATACAAAGGATCTTTGCCCTGCGCTGTATCTGATCCGCTTTTAAACCTTTTGGGTAGCCACTGCCATCAAGGTACTCTTTGTGCTGAAGGATGATCTGTCCAGCCGGATAGAGCGGTTTAACCATCAGGCATGCCGCTTGCGCTAAAACGGGGTGCACCTGAAATTCACGCTGTTTTTCTGGTTCTAACTGGAGAAATGGGATTTGCAGAAGCTCATCATTAAAACTGAGTTTTCCGATCTGGCGTAGTTGCCAGGCATAATAGAGCTGCTTCAGATCTTGCCCCTCAATACCGCTACGCGCAGCAACAGCAAGCAGAATTCGGTTGAGCTTCTGGTTCTCTTTAGATGCTTTGATACCCAGACGTCTGGCCGTAAGGGTAGAAAACATGCGAACAACGGCCCGGTAATTGTTTTTAATGCTTTCGTTGGCCTGTCGCAGTTGATCGGTTCGCTCCTGCACCTTGCCATCAAGTGATTGATTCAGCTCTTCCAGCGTTTGATTGAGCCGCTGTAACTCAGCATTTTTTTCCTGTGTCTGTTTCTGCAGCCGTTCATTTTCTTGCTTTAACGCAGACAACTCAAACCCTTTACGTACCAGTTTGAGAACATCTTCGTCCTCCCAGGGCTTAAGCAAAAAGCGACTGATTTTACCGCGGTTAATCGCATCTATGGTGGCTTGTGCATCGGCATAGCCTGAAATCACAATGCGCTCTGTATCTGGATACTTTGTAGCAGCCTCTTCAAGAAAGCTTTCCCCCCCCATCTCCGGCATCCGCATATCGCTTATCAACATATCGACCGGATGCTGTTCCAACAGCGTTAGCGCCTCTAACGGTGATACCGTTGTCAATACGTTACATCGAAGAGGCCTTAGCAGGCGCTTGAGTGAATTCAGCACCGCTTGCTCATCATCAACAAGAAGGATGGTATTGTTCTGGTAATCCGTCATTAAGCGCGTACTCCGTTATTCGCTGTCTCAGGCTTTTTTTCCGTTACCCTAGCCTGGTTCTGATTGATCGGCAGTTTCAAAGTGAAGCAGCTTCCTCTATCGGGCTCACTGTTCACTAGAATCTCGCCATGGTGATCTTCGATAATACTGAAAGAGATCGCTAAACCGAGACCGCTCCCCTCTCCAACAGGCTTAGTTGTGTAGAATGGATCAAATAGTTTACCCAACCGATCAGCCGGAATGCCACTACCGCTATCCTGTATCGCAACCTCTACATAATCATCAACGTTTCTGGTGGTGATGATTATCGTCCCCTCTCCAACAATCGCCTGCCCTGCATTGATCAGGATATTTAGTAGCACCTGCTTAATCTGACCAGGAATACACTCAACGAGAGGGATAGGTTCGAGGTTCAGGTTAACTGTACAGTGGTATTTAAGTTCGTTATTGACCACTTTAAGCGTTGTTTCGATACATTCATTAAGGTCTGTTGGTTCAAATTTTTCGGAATGGTCTACGTGAGAAAAGCTCTTCAAACTCTTAACGATCTCTTTCACACGATTTGAACCCTCTTGAGTATCTTTTAACAATTCATCAAGATCATCATTCATAAACTCCAGATCATACTGCTCCTCAAGGGACTTAAGCTTTTCAGCGTTTTTCTCGATCTCTGCATGATCATTGAGCTGATGGATCACCTGATACTGCTTAATCAGATCCCGGTAGTTATTGGCGTAGTTTTCGAGTGTCCTTAAATTACTGATCACGAAACCGAGCGGGTTATTAATTTCATGAGCAACACCTGCGGCTAATACGCCGACTGACGCCATTTTCTCAGACTGTAACAGTTTTGCCTGTGCAAGCTTGATCTCGCGATTGGCCTGCTCAAGCTCCCTGTTTTTCAATACAAGCTCCTCCGTTCGCTCCTGCACTCTCTGTTCAAGGTTGCGGTTGAGCTCCTTGAGTTGCTCTTCGAACTCATTTCTTCTTTGATGAGCCTCATGCAGATTGTTGGTCATTGCATTAAATGCACTGGCAACTTCTGCCACTTCATCTTTCCCTCTGATCGGAACTTGTGTTGCAAGGTTGCCTGAGGAGATCGATTTTGCTGCCTGTGAGAGCACTTTCAATTGTCGGGTTAGATAGGTTCCCAAAATAAAGGAGAACATCGCTACCAGACCCATCTCCAGCGCTGCAACTGTTGCACTGCGTCTTTCTGCCTCCGTAATAATTGCAGTGAGGCTATTGATATCCAGACCCAGCTCTACCCGGCCATAAACAGCTCCCCCTTCTCTGATCTCAGCAAATGTATCAAAGGTTCCATCACTGACATCCTCTGCATGGTGATCGGGGGTAAATTTACGTACCAGAAGCGTCTGCTCACCCGCTTGCGCAAATACTACGTCCTCAGGGCCTAGTACACGTGCATATACCAGATCGGGGTTTTTCATCACCTCTGATACAAAGGCATCGAGTGATGCCAGATCGTAGCTGAGCACCGCTTCCTTGGTCGTCGTTGCGAATAGTGTTGCTGTAGTTTGCGCACGCTTATTAAGGCTTTCGTAATTGGTGGTACGCAGGTAATCCAGCGTCATCGATACCAGTAATATCAGAAGGATCGCTTCGATAATGGCGATACCGAGAATGGTTTTTAGCCTAAGAGACACATCAACTCCTTATCAATCCTGAAGAAGATGATCCAGGAGTGTTATATTCAGGGCTCTTACGTCATCCCAATCGCTGTCCTCTGCTCTCTCCATCCCTTTAAAATTAATCGTTTTCAGGAGCACCTGCCCATCCGGATCGCTATTCATCTGAAGGAGCGCCTGCTGTAAACGTGATACCGTTTCTGAATCCAACCGCGGATGGACAGCAAATGCATGAGGGGTATAGCCAGGAGTTGACCAAAGCACTTTGAGTTTCTGTTTCACTGCAGGGGTCGTGTTATTGAGCGTTCTCATCACCCCCCCACCCGCTGGGAATAACTCTCTTGAAACAGTCAGGTAGACGGAATCATGGGATGAGACATATTTAGGTGTAATGTTGATTCCCTCAACGGCCATTTTGGCTCTGGGTAGTACACTGGCTGCGAAAGCCGCTGGTGAAGGAAAGGCCAGTGTCATGCCATCCAGCTCATTCAGTGATGTCACAGAACTCCCTTGAGGGACAACAACGATACCCTTGATTCGCTTATCCTTCTGTTTGATTATCGCCTGATACCCCGGTTTTTGATTGAAGACGGTGTAATGGTATGGATTCATGTACGCCAGATCATATTCCCCTGCTAAAACACGTTTCTCAAACGTGGGGATATCCTGGGCCGTGGCAAACTGTACTTTCAAACCTGACTTGTCGCTCAAATAGGAGTTGATTGGGGTCCAGAGCTTGGCTAGTTTTTTCGCTGATTGCTGAGGCACAATCCCAAAGGTGATCGTTTCTGCGTGTATCGGGGTTGATAGGAAGCCGCATAGACAGGTTATCCATATGCATTTTTTCATTTTTATTCACTCCCTGTCGTCTGATTCATTTGTGCGTATTTAGTGATCGTTTCAGGTATTTCATTCATATTAGCCCCCATCTGCGATTGCTTCGCAATATAGAGCAGGCAGGTCGTTTGTGATATAGGTGATTGTGACAACGGTTGTGACTGATACAACACTGCCTCGCAGAACTCTTTATCAAAGCCCCAGAGTGTCAGGAGGTATGCTCCAATCAGATCGGACTGGTTATCCCAGGGCTGTGTGATCGTTCCTAAAGAGTGAAGCAATCCAAGCATGTAAGCCTTCTCAACTGACTGAGCGTTATGCCCAGCCTGCTCAGATATTTCACGCATCAGCAGTGCAGTCTGTTCTGAATCAACGAAACCGTGACGACAATGACTATCACTCATTAAAGCCATCACTACGATTAGTTGTCTCAACAGTTCAAATCCGAGCCTGACAACAACTTGTTCGAGATTAAATGTACGGCTCTGATAACCAAAAAAACTGGAGTTTGCGACTTGAACAAGCTTAGCTGTCATCGCTGCATCTTTGTTAATAATCGAGACAACTGCCTCGACCTCTGGCTCGCAGTGTGTATTGAGATAAGAGGAAAATTCGTGAAACACATGCGGTAATATGGGGAGATTCTGCATACGACCTAACTGCATTCTTTGTTCATCATCTATTGGGAGTTTCCTGAGTGCATAAGCCCGATCGAGAAGATCTGATAGTTCAGACTGTTCGAACGGTTTAGGTAAAAAAAGATGTGCGATATTAGCCGAGGCAAGCAGCGTAGAATCTCCGGTGTCTCCACTCAACAGCACACGTAGCACATCTGGTACGCGCTCTTTGACCAATGAGAGCAGAGTGACCCCATCCATCTCGATCATCTTCAGATCTGCTACAACAACAGATACCGGGCTGGAAACAATCAGACTCAATGCAGCTTGAGGTGATGATTCAAAAACAAAATCCCACCTATCTGACTGATCTCGTAAGCTGCGCTTTATCGATCTTAGTACAGGCTTTTCATCATCAATAAATACCGCTTTCATCATCATCGCTTCTTCCCCCTAACCCGTGATGAATCAGTGACAAGCTGATCAACTGCATTAAGCAGGTCCGAATTTGTAAATGGCTTCTGTAGATAGGCATCAGCACCGGATTCTACCGATTGTTGAAGGAGGGATATTTCAGCGGATGAGATCACCAGGATCTTAGTACCAACCGTATCCATGTTGCTGCGTACCTGTTTTATCACCTCCATTCCGTTAATTCCGGGCATATTAAGATCTAAGGTCATTAAAACGGGCTTTCGTCTGACGAGTTCACTGCCAGCTTCAAATCCGTCCAGTGCAATTTCTGTAGGGTAGCCAGCACTGCGCATGACTCGCTGAATTGCCTTTGCGACAGCAGGCTCATCATCAACGATTAATATCAGATCACGTTCATCTGGCTTAGTGGGATTCGCTAATGGGATATTGTGCTTCTGGAGAAATTTGAGCAGGTCCTCTTCCGTGACTCTGTTATTGCCACGCCCGGGTAGCTTGAAGCCAATCAGATCACCACGCTCTATCCAGCGTATAACAGTACGTTGAGTTACATCACATATCTGAGCAATGTCACCTGTTGTATAGGTCTTCATCTCGATGTCCGGAAACCGACTTATGTCTTTAGATAATATAAACATAGTCGCAACCTTCACATTTGTCACAAATGTCTGATAAATCGTTGCGTTAAAGGCCAGATATAGTAGTCAATACGTGTCAAATGCCTTAATGACCGGACTTTTGTGACAACTAATTTTGTGGGCTATAGTGAAACCATCTTATGGTCAGTATTGGGTAGCCAATATGAAAGGTGTGGTTTTTAATATCCTCGAGGAGATGGTAATTTCCAACGAAGGGATGCAGGTATGGAACAACATATTGCAGTCACAACAGCTTGAGGGGATCTACACTGCAGGCGATAGCTATCCGGACTCAGAACTGTTTGCCCTTGTTAATGAGATTTCTGCACAAACAGGGGTTCCCTGCGAGAAACTTATCGGTCACTTCGGTGAATTTCTTTTCTCTCAGCTTGCTGAACGCTTCCCAATGTTTGTTGATAGCAAATCGGACTTGATAGCTTTTCTTAGAAGTGTTGATTCTGTGATCCACCTCGAGGTAAAGAAGCTGTTTACAGATCCATCTCTCCCCCGCTTTGAATATGAAGACCTCTCAGATGGTCGCCTGCTGATGCGTTACCATTCTCCAAGAAGGTTATGCATTCTGGCAGAGGGGCTGATTCGAGGAGCGGCATCCCTCTATAAAACTGAGATAGAGCTTGAACATGAGGTTTGTTGCCATAAAGGAGATTCTCACTGTGATCTAATCGTCAGGATTATCGAATGAGTGATAGCAATCCTTATGAACTGGCCTATCAGCGTGAACGAAAAGCCCGTCTCAAAGCGGAGAAGTTGCTCGAGGATAAATCACGAGAACTCTATCTGCAGAACCGTCGCCTTGAAGAGAGCTACCAACAGTTACAAAAACAGCAAGCTCATATGCTAACTCAGGATAAGCTTGCAACTCTGGGGACCCTTTCTGCTGGGATCGCGCATGAGGTCAACAACCCATTGGCATTCGTTAAGAGTAATTTTGAATCTTTACAGCAATACCATCAGGCTTATGACTCTGTCATTGAACGGGTTGTGCAGTTAAAGCCTCAACTTCCAGAATCCTTGCTTAAGGAAATTGAACAGATTTTACGTGAGATGGATATTGAATTTATTCAGGAAGATCTGCCTGAATTGATGCAGGATACCGCTGAGGGACTTACCAGGGTTAAAGATATCATCCAAAACTTGAGAAACTTCTCCAGAACCCAAGCCAGTGATCGTGTAAAGTCAGATGTAGTTGATGGCCTCCACAGTACGTTGAAATTACTCAGTAGTGAACTGAAAAACAGTGTCACGCTTGATCTCAATCTAGCGCCGGTAGGGCCAATCATCTGTAACCCCAATGAACTGAATCAGGTCTTCTTAAACATTATTCTCAATGCTAAACAGGCAACAGAGGCAATCACCCATCCGGTTATCCAGATAACAAGTAATCAGGACTCTGAATCTGTTTTTATCACGGTCAGGGACAACGGCTGCGGTATGTCAGAAGAGACTCGCAATCAAATTTTCGTACCATTTTTTACGACGAAAGCTGTCGGAAAAGGCACAGGGATGGGATTAGCCATCGCATACAGTATTATTCAGGAGCATGGGGGCGATATCATGGTTGAAAGCGAACCCGGCAAAGGAAGCCTTTTTACCATCAAATTACCCAAAAAAGAGAGAAATCAGGGGGCGTAGAAAAAGTAAAAGATTGGGTGGTGCCAAGCTTATATCTGCGAAATACCACTATCTGATGTATCAGAATGACAAGTATGTGAAATACCCTAAAGATCTATCTGAATAAGTATTTGCTTACGAGGAAGGTGCTGAAACAATGGTGCCCGAGACCGGAATCGAACCGGTACGATCTTTCGATCGGGAGATTTTAAGTCTCCTGTGTCTACCAATTTCACCACCCGGGCGAAGAGATGGAGGCGCGGGTCGGAATCGAACCGGCGTACACGGAGTTGCAGTCCGCTGCATGACCACTCTGCCACCGCGCCTCATAGAACTTGCTTTGCATTACTTTGGAGCGGGAAACGAGGTTCGAACTCGCGACCCCAACCTTGGCAAGGTTGTGCTCTACCACTGAGCTATTCCCGCTCTGCCGTAGCAAGTGGTGCGTATTATAGAGACCCCGCCCTATATGTCAACACCGTATTACAAAAAAAATTTGCTTAATTATTAACCACTTACATCTCTTCCGTCAGAGCTGGCCAAGCAGCTCTAAGGTACTGATACATAGACCATAAAGTTAAAATTGCGGCCAGATAAAGGGCAATAATACCTGCCCATGAAATATCGGTGTAAGGTTCAGCAACAATCATTAGCATAATCGCAAGCATCTGCAGAGCCGTTTTGACTTTACCGATGTAGGAAACAGCAACGCTTGCACGTTTTCCGACTTCAGCCATCCACTCCCTGAGAGCAGAGATAACGATCTCACGACCGATGATCACAACTGCCGGAATAGTAATCCAGGGTGTAGAATAGCTGTCCACCAGCAGAACCAGTGATATTGCAACCATCAACTTATCGGCAACCGGATCAAGAAAAGCGCCAAAAGGCGATGATTGATCCAGTTTTCTAGCCAGGTAGCCATCTAACCAGTCAGTAAACGCCGCCACTGCAAAGATACATCCCGTTGCAATGGGTGCCCATTGGTAAGGCAGGTAAAAAGCCAGCACAAAAACCGGTATCAATAATATGCGCAAGCTTGTAAGTATATTAGGTATTTTCATCTAATCTTCATGCATTCGGATGGAGGGCCGCATAGATCTCTTCGGCTATAGTGCGGCTTATACTAGAGACTTTTGCAATTTCTTCAACACTGGCGCGCTCAACTTCCTGTATTCCACCGAAGTGACGCAACAATTCACGCCGTCTTTTAGGGCCTACACCAGGGATATCTTCAAGTACAGACCGCTTACGAGCTTTGCCTCTTTTAGCACGATGGCCGGTTATTGCAAAACGATGTGCTTCATCACGTATATGTTGCAACAGATGAAGCGCAGAGGAGTCACTATCGAGAACGGTCTCTTCTCCAGTATCTCCTGAGATCAAAACTTCAAAACCGGCTTTACGTGTTGGTCCCTTCGCTATTCCAATGACCAGTACCTGATCGATCTCGAGCTCATCAAGAACCTCCATCGCCTGAGTGACCTGACCTTTACCACCATCAATGACAAGTAGATCAGGTAGTTTCGCCTCTCCCTTCTTAATCCGTTTATAGCGACGATTCAGGGCCTGATGCATGGCTGCATAATCATCACCGGCTGTAATATCATTGATATTGAAATGACGATAATCCGATTTCAAAGGGCCATTTCTATCAAACACAACACATGAAGCTACGGTCGCTTCACCTGAACTATGACTGATATCAAAACACTCTAAACGTTTTGGAGGCTCATCCATATTCAGAAGCTCTTGAAGTTCAAGGTAACGCTTATAGATATTCTGCTTATTAGCCAGAAAACTCCCAAGCTGTTGCTCAGCATTGGTTTGTGCCAACTTTAACCATGCAGAGCGCTCACCTCTTACACTGTGCGACAGTGTAACCTTTTTATTCCGTTGTTCTCTGAGTGCCGCTTCAACACAGCTTTTATCTTCAATCTCAACCGGGGTGATCACATACGAGGGAATTTCACGCTGGGCTCCCAGATACCATTGGGCTACAAAAGAGGAGATAATCTCTTCCGGGGTCTCCTCTATAGAAACCTTAGGGTGATGGACCTTGCTGCCAATAACTCGTCCCCCTCTGACAAACAGCATATGGATACAGACCCCACCAGGCTTCATCGCAAATCCAATCACGTCTGCATCACCCTGAAGGCCTGAAACATATTGCTGCTCCTGAACCTTTTGTAAGCTGATCAGTTGGTCCCTGAGCTGTGCTGCATATTCAAAGTGGAGTTCGGCGGCAGCACTTTCCATCTGGGTAGCCAGTTCATCCATCACTGCGCTATTTTTCCCATCCAGAAACATCGCTGCATGGCGAATATCTTTCTGGTATTCATCTGTAGAGATCGCTTTAACGCAGGGCGCTGTGCAGCGCTTAATCTGAAACTGAAGACAGGGGCGAGAGCGATTTTTAAAAAAACTATCATCACACTGCCGAATCTTAAAGATCTTCTGCAACAGATTCAGACTGTCGCGGACAGCTCCCCCACTGGGATAAGGGCCAAAATAGCGGCCGCTTTTACGTTTGGCGCCTCGGCTAAAACGAACAGCTGGATATTCCTCTTTATCCGAAATAAAGATATAGGGGTAGGATTTATCGTCTCGAAGGAGAATATTATAGGGGGGACGATACTGTTTAATCAGGTTTTGCTCTAGCAGCAGCGCTTCTGTTTCACTGTTAGTGACCGTGACCTGAATATCGGTAATTTTTGTTACAAGGGCCCGGGTTTTAACATGGAGCCCGGTTGTTCGAAAGTAGCTGCTGACCCGGTTTTTTAAATTTTTGGCCTTACCGATATACAGGAGTTTTTCCTGTGCATCGTACATCTGATAAACACCCGGACGTGTTGTCAGCTGCTGTAGATAAGCCTTGGCGTCAAATTGATCTGAGATGTTCTCGTCTGGCACGTTCTAATCTTCTGTTTTAGCCTTGAGCTTGCGTGTATCCATATATTCATGGGTGGCTATTCGGTGTATCTCTTCGAGGGCGCTCATTGTTTCTTCCGTGATCCCTGCCCCGCGAGACAGCGAAACCTCCAAGTACACACCGATTTCGGCGTAATAACACAGTTGGGCATCGGTATTTCTAGCCCGGCGTAGTTTGGTCAGCGAGATCTGAGCACCATTAACCAGAATGGTATTAATGTCAGATTCTGAGAGCATGACCTCACGCTCTTGTTCACTTAATGGCCTAGTATTCGGTTTTAGACGACTCATTTTTATTCTCTTACACACAGCCTGAATTTGCCTCATACTTTAAGCATAAAAAAAGGCGCTGTAACTAGATAATTGATATGAATAGCGATTATAGCTGGATTCTTAACTCCCCCTCACTCATGAGCATAGCTACAGAACAATCTGCTCTCAGTTGGTTCTCGGATACTCTGCATACTCATGAGGATATGATTCAGCCACCTGAAATCACACAGCATCGACTTGGACTCTATTATGAAGATCTGGTCTATCAACTGATCGGCTCATCCCGGAGGCTTATCGATTTAAAGCGTAATGTTAAAGTTTTTGACGGTCGCATCACTAAAGGTGAATTTGATTTCATCGGTAATACAGACTTGGGTGGATTCCATCTCGAGTGTGCAATTAAATTTTATCTTCGGACAGAGAGTGGCTCTGAGTTACACCACTTTATAGGGCCAGGTAAAAAGGATCGGCTTGATCTTAAGTGGGAGAGGATGAATTCACATCAACTTATGCTCTCTTCTGACTCGCTGGGAATCCAAGCATGTGAAGCTCAGGGTGTTTATCCAAAGCTCAAACTGCTGTTAATTCAGGGGTACCTGTTCCACCCTTTTGGGGAAGGTTCACCAAATGTCCTTCATCAGGCTATCAACCCCTTCCACGCACAAGGTTGGTGGCTGAAGCATCATCAACTTGGGAGGCTCAAGCATGATGGATTTTATGTTGTGATGATCAAGCCCAGGTGGCTCACTCCGGACACGTCAACACGAATGAACCTCGCTCAGCTCACTGAATTAGTGATCGGGTTAAATAATCCGGTTTTGATCTGTAGAGTAGATAGACAAGGTGGGGAGATTGATCGTGGCTTTGTGGTTCCTGATAGCTGGTAAAGCTAAAAGAGATTAACCGGGCTGTTCAGAGAGTTCTGAAAGCCCGGTTATTTACAGCTTATTTGTCTGCTGCTGCCGCATCTTTCGCGATCACTTTTTTCAAAGTAGCGATACCAACCACTGTACCGATAATCATTGCAGCTACAATGACAAGGCTCGGTGCGACAGAGATCATGCTGTATTTATCCATAGAACTGTCCTCGATATTTTTTAGTAGTAATAGATGAAATATCGAGCGCTATTATAGAGAGCATTTTTTTTCTGTCTATGCACCCATAGCCCACAATACCCACAAATATTGCAGGACTACTGCGTCACTTATTTTTCCAAGCGCTTTAACAGGCTTGAGGTATCACAACGACCACCGCCCATCTCCTGCACATCAGCGTAGAATTGATCCACGATCGCAGTGACTGGAAGACGTGCACCATTTTTACGAGCTTCATCCAGAACGATATTTAGGTCTTTGCGCATCCAATCAACCGCAAAGCCAAAATCAAACTCATTATCGATCATAGTTTGATGGCGGTTAACCATCTGCCAGGACCCCGCCGCGCCATGCTGGATAACGTCAAACACTTGTGCTGGGTCGAGACCCGCTCGTTTGGCAAAATGAACGCCTTCAGACAGGGCCTGAACCAGTCCACCAATACAGATCTGATTCACCATCTTGGCTAACTGCCCTGCCCCCGCATCACCCAGCAAGCGAATTGATTTGGAATAGCACTCCATCACAGGTTGGGCCAGCTCAAATGTATCGGCATCACCACCCACCATGACACTTAGAACACCATTCTCTGCGCCCGCCTGACCGCCAGAAACGGGGGCATCTAAAAAGCCGATCCCTTTATCCTTTGCGGCCTTATCAAGTTCGCGTGCAATATCAGCGGAGGCCGTAGTGTGATCGACTAGAATCGAGCCAGATTTCATTCCCTGAAACACACCCTTCTCACCACAGGTTACCTCTCGCAGATCATCATCGTTACCGACACAGGTAAATACGATCTCAGCGCCTTGAACGGCTACAGCCGGAGTAAGGCTAAAATCACCTGCATAATCATCTTTCCAGGCTTCCGCTTTTGTAGTGGTTCTGTTGTATACCCTGACGTCATGACCGGCTTTCGCTAAATGACCCGCCATGGGATAACCCATTACACCCAAACCGATAAATGCAACTTTCATAGTAATCCTTATACAGCGTCTGCTTGAACTGTTTAATATTAATGTGTTCAGAGTATAAATGAAGACAGGACAAACTCCATCACATGCTAGCATCCTATAACTTTGCTATTATTGACGCGCTTTCTGGCCATATTCAAAAAATAGTGCAGTATCCCCGCCCTTAAAAAACATTGCCAAGCGAAGCAGTAACTATCTGAACTATTATCATAGCTATGGATCGACAAGAATCAGTCATGAACGGAACGAAAATTAAAATAATTACAGGCATCAAGGATCTTTTCCTACTGACCCTCTTAACGCTTGCGGCACCATTCGTAATCGCCATTGACGTGCTCATTATCGGCTTTAAAGGTATACCTGAGACCTCAGTCACCGAACTAATGCAGGAATGCCTGCTTTTCATCTCAACGGTTTTATTTGGAACGAGAGCGTTACGCATGCCCAAGTCGAGGGGGTTTTTGGTACTGGTTTCGGGCTTTTTTGCTTGTCTTTTCATCCGTGAGCTGGATGCCTATTTTGACAAAATTCATCACGGGTTCTGGCTTTGGCCTGCCCTGAGTATCGCTGTAGCCGCAATCATTTTTGCGCTATTTTACCGCAAGACTATTGCACGTCCGATGGCTGATTTCATTGGCACTAAATCGTACTACCATCTTCTCTTTGGATTGATCATCTTACTGGTTTTAAGCCGCGTTCTCGGGAGCGGAACACTGCTATGGAAGCCTGTCATGGGTGAGGCCTATGACTATGCATTCAAGTCAACCCTACAAGAGGGCCTCGAACTGTTTGGCTATATGCTCATTGCCTATGGTTCATTCCTATTTTACAGACAGAGTAAGTGTACTGAAAACGACGAACATGCTGTGACAGGCTGAAAGAACAGGGGCGCGTGCTCAAAACGTGCCAGCGCCTATTCACGTTCCTGATTCACAATAAAAACCCGCTACTACCAGACAAAACAGATTCTGGTTCAATGATGCGGTTGTATTATTCTCCTTAAAGCTAAGAGTTCTTTCACTGAAAGATTCGACAACTCTGATAAAATTAGATTCTTTCATGATCTGTAGGGCTGGAAATGAAATCCTTTCTATCCATTTTTTTGTTGTTAAGCCTCTGTTTCAGTAGCTACGCCTCTGAAACAGATAAAGTGTCGATTTATGAACTGAGCTTCAATAACGTTGACCAACAGTCAATCAGTCTGGCTGATTTTGAAGGCAAGGTAATACTGGTGAATTTCTGGGCTACGTGGTGCCCTCCATGCGTTAAGGAGATGCCGTCGATGCAGAGGCTGAGATCACATTTTGATAGCCACCCCTTTGAAATTATCGCTATTAATGCTGGTGAAGATCCAACAACAATCTCCAGCTTTCTCCTTGAACTCGAAACCGAACTCACCTTCCCAATTCTATTGGATGAACAAAACCGTTCATTTAATGAGTTTGGGATTCGGGGGCTACCGATGTCGATTCTGTTTGATCAGAACGGAAAGCTGGTTGAAACCATTCTTGGCGGCAGGGAGTGGGATAGTCCTGAGGCGATTAGCAAAATCGAGAAGTTGTTAGAAAAGAAGCAGCCAGCAGCTTAAACACTGCTGGCCACGAGTAGCACAATTATTCTGCCAGTACAGCAGCCGCTGCCTGAGCTGCAACCCCGATATTGATCGGTGCATTCATACCTGCCAGGGTATTTTCAAGCGCATCCAGACATAACATCACATTGCGTTGGGAGCATGCGGTGCCCATCAATCCTATCCGCCATACTTTGCCCGCCAGTGCTCCGAGGCCAGCACCAATTTCCAGGCTGTAATTCTGAAGCAATGCTGTACGTACAGCCGCATCATCAACCCCTTCCGGTATTACAACTGAGTTGAGCTGTGGAAGTCTGGACTCTTCATCCACCAGAAAGCTAATGCCCATAGCTTCCAGACCAGCTTTTAGCGCGCGATGATATTTTTCATGACGTTTCCAGGCATTTTCCAAGCCCTCTTCCTCAAGGATTACGAGTGCTTCGTGCAGCGCATAGAGAGAGTTAACAGGTGCGGTATGATGATAAGCTCGCTTACCACTGCCCCCCCAATAACCCATCACCAGATTCTTATCTAAAAACCAGCTTGGTACAGGGGTTTTACGATTTTTAACTGCTTCTACCGCTTTCTCACTGAAGCTAACCGGAGAGATACCCGGTGGGCATGACAGGCACTTTTGAGTTCCCGAATAGATGGCATCAACACCCCACCCATCAACATCGACCTCAATCCCCCCCAGCGAAGTTACTGCATCAACAATTGCCAGAGCGCCATTATTCCGCGCAAGTTCGCACAATGCCTTGGCATCTGAACGAACGCCCGTTGATGTTTCAGCATGTACAAATGCTAACGCTTTTACATCCGTATTTTCTGCAAAGGCAGCTTTAACCTTCTCAATATCTACCGGTTTGCCCCACTCATCTTCGATAAGAATGCATTCACCACCGAAACGCTGAACGTTCTCTTTCATACGCCCACCGAAAACACCATTTTGGCAGACGATCACTTTATCACCCGGCTCAACCAAGTTAACAAAACACGCCTCCATACCAGCGGAACCCGGAGCAGAGACTGGCATTGTGAGTTCGTTTTCGGTCTTGAACAGACGTTTAAGCATGCCCTTGACCTCGTCCATCATGCGGATAAATTCGGGATCTAGGTGACCAATGGTTGGTCGTGACATGGCAGAGAGTACGCGTGGGCTGACATCTGATGGCCCAGGGCCCATCAGTGTCCGTACAGGAGGGTGAAAAGAGGTTGTCATTTAAAGGCCCTTATAGTGCTTAAAGTTACAAAGGCCTTATTTGTATCAGTTGGAGGCTAACTCATCAATCATTGCGATGATCATTTCAGCAGAATGTTTAGCTGCAGTGATAAGGAATTGGTCGAATGAGACGCCAGATTCTTTACCTGCGATATCTGATAATGCACGGATAATAATAAAAGGTGTACCAAATTGAAGGCAGGTCTGAGCAATCGCAGCGGCTTCCATCTCAACAGCTTTCATCTGCGGAAACAGCTTACGCTTACGTTCAACCCGGTCTGGATCATTCATAAACTGATCACCCGTTGCTATTAACCCGCGCACTGTTTTCATACCATCCATGCGGGCAATACACTTTTCTGCCACAGCGGCCAGTGTCTCATCAGGGGTATATGCAGCGGGCTGGCGTGGCACCTGGCCGTATTCGTAGCCAAATACGGTCAGATCAACATCATGGTGTCGTACTTCAGATGAGATCACAATATCACCCACATTCAGTTCAGGATCATACCCACCAGCTGAGCCAGTATTGATGATACAGTCAGGCTTGAATGTTTGCAGAAGAATGGTCGTACCAATAGCGGCATTCACTTTACCGATGCCTGATTTGAGAAGAACGATCTCTTTACCATGCAGCTTACCCGTAAAAAGATGATAGCCAGCGATAACATGATCTTCTCTGTTATCAAGTGAGGCTTTTAATAGCTCTACTTCTTCATCCATCGCACCTATAATTCCGATGCGAATATCACCGCTTTTCTGCTCCAGCAGATCAGCCATATTATGCTCTGTGCTCATCTAGGAAACGTTCCGCCCTGATTGGTCTTTATAAGGTTCAAAAACACGGCGATTAGATCATAGCTTTTGCAAAAAAAATAGCTTTATCGCCTATGCTTACTGGGTTATTACAACTTTTTCACCTTGTGCTCGCAATCTATCAGCCCGTTCATTGATGTAGCGCTGAAATTGAGGCATTCGCGTATAAATCTTGTCACTGACAAACTCTAATGCGGTATTAAAATGAAATGCCTGAACATAGCTGTCAATTCTTAGCTGCTCTTTAATATCAGCATCAAACAACACTACACTTGGGAAGTAACTCAACCCCAAATCTTCAGCCCACTGGCGGGCAGTCTTTTGATCACCTGTAAAATCCGTTATTACCTTCTCGCTACCGAGATCCAGTCTAATTGCATTGAATTGCTTAAGAAGAGAATGTGTATCTTTACGTGTTAGCACTTGGCGGTGCAGCTGGTCACAATCTTTGCACCCTGGGTACTCAAATAACAGCAACGTTGGTTTGTCGTTTATAGTTTTTTTAAGATTTTCTGATTCCTTAAGTACATCCGACGGATATAAGGAAGCCGATACATCCTGCTCAATGAGTATCTGAGCCAGCGACCTGTCAGTTTTACCAGTTCTGACGTAATCCAGGACCTTAGCGAACACCTGTTTATTTCGGTAGCCATCAATTCTTAAAATGGGATCAGCCCCCTTTTGGAAAAACAGAAGCGTCGGTGTGTATTGAATCTTCCACTTCAGGGCCAGATCCTTCTCACTCAAAACCTCTCCATCCGGCAATGTTACCTCCCGATCACCCCAGAGGTTTAAAGCGATAACATCAAAATATTGCTGAATATAATTGCTAAGGTGAGGATCCAGGAGGCTCTGCTGGACAAAATTAAAGCAGTAGGGGCAGCCCGCCTGATGAAAATAGATCAACAGATTCTTCCCATCCTCTTGAGCTTCATCGATATCATCTGCCAGCTCTAAAAAACTATCTTTGAACCAGTGGGGTTCATCTATTGCTGAGCCACTATATTGGAGCAGACGAGTTTCAACTGAGGGATTAGCGAAAAGTAATGCGCTTGAGATCAGCAGAGTAAATAAGACAATGACTTTGCGCATAAACTATGACCCCCATTATTACCCATTCTCAATAGTCTGGTCTGGGTTTGATGATTCCACAAGGGGAGCTGGATACAGTCCCTGCCATTCAAACTTTTTGAATAACTGATCTGTGAATTGATCAACAGCAGCAGGAATCTTCATTATCTGCCCTGTTACAGGGTGTTTAAATTCAATCTCTGTTGCCATTAACATAAGGCGATCAAGCCCAAAACGGGCTTTCAGGGCTTTATTATGTTTATTGTCGCCGTGTGAAGTATCCCCGGCAATAGGATGGAATATATGTTTCATATGACGACGGATCTGGTGCTTTCGTCCTGTTTCTGGGCGAACTTCTACCAGAGAGTAACGAGCAGTTTCGTAACGCCCTACAGGCATCTGTAACTCTACAGTGGCTAAACGTCGATAGTGAGAAACAGCATCCTGTGCTTCTTTATCTTTTTGCGCATACTTATCAGCTATTTTGTCGAGCTGTTCTTTCAACGGGTAATCGATCGTATCCGCTTCCTGAGTGTAACCTCGTGACATACAGAGATAGGTTTTTTGCACTTCACGCTGAGCAAAAATAAGATTCATTTGCTGTGCTATCTCTTTGTTTTTACCGAATAAAATAACACCGGAAGTAGGTCTGTCCAAACGATGAATGGTATATGGGCTCGCACCGTTAAAATAGTTTTTTAACATCGAAGCAAGATTTGGTGTCCCGCGAGGGGTCAGCCAACTAGGATGGACCAACAGACCAGAGGGTTTATTGATAGCAATAAGGAATTCATCTTCAAAAAGTATGTCTAACTCTGTCATAACGGCCTGGTAAATATCGTATAAAAGCGTACGGATTCTACGCTGACTTAATTCTAAGTAAAGAATCCTTGAAAAACCCACTAAAATACTTATATATAGAGCTAACTAAATAGGGAATTTATTCCAGAGGGTAACATGCGTAACATCAACACATATGAGTCCCGTTCCGAGCAGAGCGCTCTGCAGACGAATAAGGTACTTCGTAATACATATTTCCTGCTGGGTATAACCTTGGCATGGTCCGCGTTGGTTGCTGGTATAGCAGCCGTTCTTGCTCTCCCGCACCCAGGTTTTTTGATTACAATTGTTGGTTTCTATGGCCTGCTCTATCTAACTGAGAAAAACCGTAACAGCAGCCTGGGACTGGTGTTTGTATTTCTGCTGACTGGATTTATGGGGTACACCCTAGGACCCATCATCAATTATGCAACAGCAGGTGGCGGTAGTGAGATCGTCATGACAGCCTTGGGCGGTACCGCTCTGACATTCTTTGTCACTTCAGCCTATGCATTGACGACAAAGCGTGATCTTTCATTCCTCGCTGGCATGTTGATGGCGGGTTTTGTTGTGCTATTGGTCGCGATCATTGCTAACATCTTCCTGCAGATGCCAGCATTAACACTGGCTATCTCTGCGATGTTCATCCTGTTCTCTTCTGCTGCTATCATGTTCACAACACAGCAGATAGTGAATGGTGGCGAGACTAATTATATTTCAGCTACAGTGACCCTGTATGTGTCTATATACAACATCTTTATCAGCCTGCTGAATATTCTCGGCATTATGGATGACTAAGCTGTCCACCTAATTAAAAAAGCCCCGCTTTCTTTGTTAAGATAGCGGGGCTTTTTTTTCTGATGCGATTTACACATGAAGTTTTCACTTGTCATACAGGCGTCACCTTTTAGCCATCAATCTACAGCAACTGCTTTCAGGTTTGCGCAAACCCTGCTGGACGAAGGTCATGAACTCTTCAGGGTCTTCTTTTATGCTGAAGCAACGTTGATAGCCAATAATCAGATCTGCTCCCCCCAAGGAGAAGCAGATCTGCCACAGCAGTGGCAAACGCTCGCCGAAGAGCATCAACTTGACCTGGTTGTTTGTATTGCAGCGGCGGTTAAACGCGGGGTTATCGATGATAATGAGGCCAAACGCTATGAGAAAGCGTCTGGCAACCTTCGTGAGACTTTCGAACTGTCAGGCTTGGGTCAGCTGGCAGAAGCCATCGCTGTCTCAGATCGTGTCATAACCTTTGGAGCCTGATGATGAGCGAAAAAAAATCTGTCTTAATCATCAATCAGAAAAGCCCATATGGGGATGCAGCGGCACGCGAGTCTCTGGATATCGCCCTGACCTGCTCTATCTTTGAGATGCCCGTTACTTTGCTATTCTGCGGAGATGCTATCTTTCAGCTCCTTAAAGATCAGCAGCCAGGCAAGATTCAACAGAAAAAAATTGAAGCGATGCTAAGTGCGCTTCCGATGTATGACATCACAGAGATCTATGTTGAACATGATTCCCTGATACAAAACGGTCTGACAGATGAAGACCTCTGCTTACCTGTGACGCTGATTGACCAATCAAGCATATCTCAATTAATTAACCTGCATGATACGGTGCTGACATTCTGATATGACACTGCATATTTTAAATAAGTCGCCCTCTGCAGATGCATTGATCAAAAGAATGCTCTGCGCAATTGAAGATGGTGATGCAATTATAATGATCGAAGATGGAGTTTTAGGCGCATTGGATGCGCATCAAGGTCTATTCTCCTCCATTCCTGATAATGTTGCTCTCTTTGCTTTGGAAGCTGATTTAGAGGCACGCGGTATTACCTCTCGAATATCTGAGCAGGTTAGTATTGCCGACGACAAACAGTTTGTGGTGCTCTGTAGCGATATGGATAAAACGGTAAGCTGGTACTGAAATGGATATTGAGTTCGACGATGAGGGCTACCTTCGCAGCTTACAGGACTGGAACCAAAGCGTTGCTGAACAGATCGCACAGCAAGAAGGTATTGAATTAACACCTGCTCACTGGGAGTTGATTGAGGTCATTCGGGAGTTTTATCAGTTGTTTGAACACTCCCCAGCAATGCGCCCGCTGGTGAAAGCGGTTACTCTAAAGCTGGGGAGTGATAAGGGAAAAAGTATCTACTTGATGAAACTATTCCCTGGTAGTCCGGCGAAACTCCTTGCAAAAATTGCGGGACTGCCAAAACCAGACAACTGCCTTTAAGGCAAAAAAGACCAGAATTAGACCCTCATTTTGTTTAAAGTCATCTATTGCTGGTCTATCCTAGAATAAAAAATAATCCCCTACTTTCAAGGATCTTAAAGCTGTGGGATACTCAAATGAATCAAGTTACATTCTTAAAATATAGATTGAGAGTGTTTGATAGTTGTAACTACGAATAGGTAACCGACTATGGGTCTAGAAGCAGCAGCTGAGCACCTTAAAGCATTACAAGCTGAGCAGGCTATTCATCAGCAGGCAAATGATGGTAAACGCTCTAATCAAGAAGAGGTAGTCTACCATCAGTGGGCGACATTCAAAGTTGATAATGAGTTATACGGTATCGATGTTGTTCAGGTCAAAGAGGTGCTTCGCTACAGCGAAATAACACCTGTTCCCGGTTCTGACTACTTCATTCAGGGGATTATCAATCTGCGTGGGAATGTAGTTACCGTAATCGATACTCGCCAGATGTTCGGTTTAAGCCCACACACACCAGATGACGATACCCGGATCATTGTAGTGGAATACAATGAACAGGAAGTAGTCGGCCTGGTAGTTGATAGTGTTGATGAGGTTATTAACCTACCTCAGAATGATATTGATCGCGCACCAAATGCGACAGGCGAAGAGACAACGAAACGCTTTGTGCAGGGAGTATGCTACTACAATAATATCCTGATCATCTTACTAGATCTTTTAAAGATGCTTCAGAGTGTTACTCCAATGGATACGGGCGAAGAGTTCTAATTTTCCGAAATATTATAAAAGGCTGCATTAGCAGCCTTTTTTATTGGCCTTTTTTAGTTCCCAATATGCACCGCTACGCTTCTCTCTGAAGCATTATGCCGGTGCTCCCAACAATAGATCCCCTGCCAAGCCCCAAGACATAAACGTCCAGCTTTGAAGGGAATGGATAATGAGGTTGCTGTGAGGGCACTTTTAATGTGCGCTGGCATATCATCATCACCCTCAAGGGTATGCGTATAAATCGAATCTCGTTCAACTACCAGCCTGTTGAACCAATTTTCAAGATCAACCTTAGCACTGGGATCAGCATTCTCCTGAATAGTAAGACTGGCACTGGTATGCTGAATCAGTAAGGAGCATAGTCCAGATTCTAATGTGGACCTGTCGATTAAATTCTGGACCTGATATGTGAACTCATAAAGCCCCTGCCGCCCTGTTCTGACCTTAATAATCTCAACCATAAAAAATGCCCCTTCATTTGAAGAGGCACTTTAGCAGAAAAATGAGGTTAAGCTACTTACATGACACGGTTGGTCGTCATGAATTTGCTCTCAGAATCAGGTCCTGTGTTGTCAGCATATAACGTGACACCGGAACGAAGGCAGATTGAAAGGTTCTGATGAGAAGCTTCAGTCTCTTTAGGTAACAGATGTTCGACGATAGCCTTCTCGTCTAACAACTCCTGCTCTGTATCTGTTAAGCGCTGACGGCTAAATTCATTAATCTCAATATCATGAACAATCTGATATCGCCCATAGTTACAACGAACCGGGAAGGAGTAGAAGATACCTTTAGCAATTCCATAGCTGCCATCACTGAGAATTCCCATACTGATAATTTCAGTTGGATCAGTTCCTAAGACCCAATCTCTCATCTGGTCGACAATAGCCTGAGCAGCAGAAGCGGCACTGGAAAGTCCACGGGCATCAATAATCTCTGCGCCACGTTTTTGTACCTTAGGAATAAACTCATCCCGATACCACGTCGTATCAATCTGTGACATAGCGGGCTTACCCAGAATGGTAGCCTGATGAAGATCCGGGTACTGAGTGGCTGAATGGTTACCCCATATCATAATGCCGCCAATATCACGTGTAGTTGCACCACTGTGATTTGCAAGAATCCCTTTAGCTCTGTTGTGATCAAGACGTGTCAGACAGGTAAACTGAGAAGGACTCAGATCAGGTGCATTACGGCTAGCAATCAGTGCGTTGGTATTAGCCGGGTTGCCTGTGATCAACACTTTTACATCACGGTTTGCAAAATCATTCAACGCTTTACCCTGGCGAGCAAAAATTTCTGCGTTTTCCTCAAGCAGGTCGCTACGCTCCATCCCCGGCCCACGAGGCTTGGCACCCACAAGAAGTGCGTAATGGGCATTCTTAAATCCATCTTCAACATTATCGTGCAGTGTAATGGTGTGCAGCAGAGGATACGCGCAGTCCATCAACTCCATAGCAACACCACGAAGTGAGTTCATTGCATGCGGAAGTTCGATTAATTGAAGAATAACGGGCTGATCTTTGCCCATCATTTCGCCTGCAGCGATTTTGAATAGAAGGCTATAACTGATGGCGCCAGCAGCACCTGTAACAGCGATACGAACAGGTCTTCTCATGTGCTTATTACCTCACGGTATATTCTTATAATTATAAAGAATTTACTTTATACCAAAGTATAAACACAAAATATAGAAATGTAATTAATTCTCTCGTACTTAATTTAACTATTTAAAAGATACGTTAGTATCAAACTTACAGCCCCCGCATTCTCTCACTCCGAAGAAATACCCTATCCTCGTGATTCAAAGCAGCATCTATGCTCTGCAATAACATCGGCTTATCTCTACCCAGCACCCCCTTTAAAACCAGATAATTGGAAGCATGATCGCTTCTAAATATCGTTTTCTTAAGCTCGAGAGTACTAAGCAACGTTTTCATCTCTTCAATCAGCTGCATTTGATTACAGGCGGTAAAATCGCCTCCAAACGCTTCTCTAAATCGCTGTTCACCCTGCCGGAAGAACAGAACAAGTGTTGCCAGGTACTCAGGTTGTGCTTCATTAACTAATCTGGCGGAGTCTAATGCATGTTGAGCACTGTAATTAACGCCCCCCATGCCATTGATGATCATCACAGATGATTTGATGCCTGCTGCTTTAATTTTTAGCAATGACTCGAGCGTGGAATCATAGGTTTCACCTTTATCTATCTTGGCTAGAACCTCATCATTTCCACTTTCAGCACCCACATAAAGCAGTTCAAGACCCAGCTCTTTCAGCTCTGCTAACTCCTCCACTGATTTCTTGATCAGATTACGAGGCAAACAGTAGGATGATACTCGCGTAACTGATTGCAGGTAGGTTCGAATAGATATCAGAATCGCTTTGAGGCGTTTTACCGAAAGTGCCATAGCATCGCCATCTGCAAGGAACACACGTCTCACCTGACCCAGCGATTCTGCACAGTTACGAATCTCTTGATCAATGTCAGCCTGAGGTTTAGGCCTGAACTTTTTTTGCGGTAATGTGTACATCTCACAGAAGGTGCAATTGTTCCAACTACAGCCATTAGTGACCTGAAGAATTAAAGAATTAGCCTCACTTGGGGGGCGAAAGACCGGCTCGATATAATTGATAGGAGGGTACATATCAGACATCCGCTTTACTAAACAGCCGATAGAAATTATCTGTGGTAACTGCTGCTATCTCAGATAAGCTAACGCCTTTCAGGTCGGCTATGCATTGTGCAACTTCGACCACATATTTAGGTTCATTTTTTTTACCCCGATGAGGTACGGGCGCAAGATAAGGGGCATCGGTTTCAATTAAAATACGTTCCAGTGGCACCTTCTTAACAACCTCTCTAAGCTCTTCCGCATTGCGAAAGGTAGTAATGCCGGAAAAAGAGATGTAGTAGTTGAGGTCCAGAGCCGATTTGGCCATACCCCAATCTTCCGTGAAACAGTGAAGTACCCCTGCACTGTCAAGGTCTCCGTACTCTTTAATCATCGCCAGAGTATCTTCTCTCGCAGCTCTGGTATGCACTATTACAGGCATTTCGAGCTGAGATGCCGCCACAAGATGATTGCGAAAACTCTGCTTCTGCAGTTCAACTGTATCTTGTTGGTAGTAATAATCCAGCCCAGTTTCACCAATTGCGACAATGCGCTTCTTTCCGGCAGATTCGATCAGTTGCTCTACCGCTACCTGCTCCTTATCCGCACTCAAAGGGTGAACACCAACAGAGGCAAAAATAGAACTATGCGGTTTGATCAGTTCATACATCGGCTCAAACTGTTCCATCGAAATAGATACACAAAGCATCTTGTCGATATCACGATCTTTTGCAGACTGAAGCATCGCTTCAAAATTATTTTCATACGGAGACAGGTCAATCCTGTCCAGGTGACAGTGAGAATCTATAAACATAAAGATGGGAGTTTCGGCTTAGTCGACCAGTTAGAGCGCGTTTGTTTTACGTTCAGAGTTAAGCGCGCCTGCGAGGTAGGTCTCAATTTTGTTGATTAAGGTTGAGTCATCCGGAGATAGCTGTATCCCAATGCCGGGGGTACGACCACCCTGAGCACCCTTTGGTGTAACCCACACTACCTTGCCAGTTACAGGGATCTTGTCACCCTCTTCCATCAACTCGAGAAGCATGAACACCTCTTCACCCAAGTGATAAGAACGAAGGGTTGGAATGAATAGACCGCCATTAGAGATATATGGCAGGTAAGCCTGGTACAGCTCTTCTTTAGTCTTGATAGTTAAAGACAGAATACCGTGACTTAAACGCGGAACTGCTACCATATCGGTTCTATTCTCCTTATGAATAAAGTGCTGCCCACTCCAGCAAGATGCATTCTAGCAATAATTGCTTATTTGGGTTTTGCCTGAGCAAAATAGCTCTACGTTCCTCTTGAACTTTATCAGCTAATCCAAAGATTTTAACGGGGTTAGTTTTTTTAGCAACTGCATTAATCATATTACGTGCATCATCTTGACGAATTAGCTCTTCGCTTTGACATACTGCACCACGCGCGATGTCAGAGAGCAAGCTATATAACCAACCTAAAATGAGTTCCAGGTCCTGCTTCTGCCATGATTGAGCGACTTCGATAGGAGTGCGTCTTTGCTTAAGAATATCAGCCAACCCCCTGATCAGTTGGGCTCGATCATCATGCAGCCCTTTTTCTAAATAATTTAGTGCTTCTTTAGGGGCTCCACGATTGATATGGAGAACACTTTGGGCTTTATCTGAATCAATATCAGAGGCCGCCATCAACCACTCGATCGCCTGAGCCTCAGAAGGTGTATAACACTCAATATGCTGACATCGGCTTTTGATAGTGGGTAATACCTGCCCCATTTTGGAGGTGACAAGCAAGATGAGCGTATCTTTACCTGGCTCTTCCAGCATCTTCAGTAACGCATTAGCAGAAGCCACATTCATTGAATCGGCCGGCTCGACAATGACAACGCGGTAGCCGCCCTGTTGAGCGGTACTGTATATGAAATCACCCAACGCCCTGATCTGATCGACCTTGAGTTGCTTACCCTCCTCTTCCGGTTTCAACAGATAGAGATCCGGATGACTGCCGGCCGCATTGAGTTCACACCCTTTACATTGACCGCATGCCTGGGTTTCCTGTGGCGAGTGGCAAAGAAGATACTGAGCAAAACATTCGGCAAAATGTCCTTTGCCAATTCCAGTCATACCATGAATGAGCAATGCATGAGGCAAACGCTTGCCATCATGAAGCTTAGCCAGATGAGTAAGCCTTTCTATAAACCAGGGATAAGCAGATAGCATCTCAGCCATGTTCAATTATCCAGAAAATTATTAAGTACATTGGCAATCTGCTGCTGAACCTCATCCAGCCCTTTACCGGCATCGATAATGGCAAAACGCTCAGGTTCATTTTCAGCGCGTTGAAGGTATGCACTTCGAACATTTCTGAAGAAAGCTAGTTTCTCCTGCTCAAACCGATCTGGCACACTCCGTGCCGAAGCACGCTGCAACCCGACTTCAACATCAAGATCTAACAGCAGTGTCAAATCAGGTTGTAATCCATGCTGAACAAGCCTTTCAAGTGTTTGAATATTATCGTAGTCAACACCGCGACCACCGCCCTGATATGCAAAAGTTGCATCCGTAAATCGGTCACTGATAACCCAGCAGCCGCGCTCAAGTGCTGGCTTGATTACATTGGCAAGATGTTGAGCACGGGCTGCAAACATAAGTAGCAGTTCGGTATCCTGACTAACCTGCTCATCACGAGGCTTCAGAAGTAGATCTCTGAGCTCCTCAGCCAACGGTGTGCCACCTGGCTCTCGTGTAAGAACTATATCAACCCCTTTACTTTCCAGCAGATTGCACAGAAACTCGATATTAGTGGATTTTCCAACCCCTTCGGTCCCTTCTATAGTAATAAACCGGCCTGTTTCGTTTGTGTTCATATAAGCTCAGATACAGATTTATGGTGAAGAACGATAATCTTTTCGGCGTGATAGCTGGTAGCGTCGAACCGCATTGTTATGTTCTTTGAGTGTTTTTGAGAAGTAATGACTACCATCGCCTTTAGCAACAAAATAGAGAGCCTTACCCGGTGCAGGATTGAGAGCCGCAGAGATGGCCTCACGGCCGACCATGGCAATTGGGGTTGGAGGAAGAGCAGGTATCACATAGGTATTGTAAGGCGTCGCTTTGCGAAGGTCTGAACGGCGAATATTACCTTTGTAACTCTCTCCCATCCCGTATATGACGGTAGGATCTGTTTGCAGGCGCATCTTTTTATTAAGCCTTCTGACAAACACTCCGGCGATGATAGGACGCTCATCTGCTCGTGCTGTCTCTTTCTCAACGATAGAGGCCATGATCAAAGCTTCATAAGGTGTTTTATAGGGTAAGCTTTTATCCCTAACTTGCCACTGTTCATTTAGAATCCCCGCCATCAAACGATTCGCACGTTTCAGCAAAGCCATGGCTGAACTGTTTTTTTCATAGCTATAGGTTTCAGCCAGAAATAACCCTTCAGGATAATTTTCAGACACATTGAGTTGCTGAATGAGCTCTTGATCAGTTAATGAGCTAACGTCATCAACAAGCGTTTTACTAGCGGAGATATTAGCGATTAGATCTTTAAAAGTACTGCCTTCAACTATCGTGAACTGGTAATTGATTGAACGGCCCGATGTGATAATTTCCAGGAATTTTTTGGGTGTTATGCCAGCACTAAGCTGGTATTCACCGGCTTTAATTTTATTAGCAAGCTTTGAATGACGGCCGTAAAACTTCAGATAGGGGATGCTAACCCCACCAGAAATCAGTTTAACATCATTCAGTATCTCATTGTAATTACTGCCTTTTTTAACCAAAAAAACCATATCATTTTCAATTAAAAGTGGAGCTGACAAATAACGCTGGTAATCGTGCCAGAGCCAGGATGCAGCAATGCCTGTTAACGTTACCAGAATAAGAAAAGTTACAACGAGTTTCTTCAACTACTTATTTCCTTTTGTAATAGCCCCTGAAGGAGACGCGTATATTTTCCTATTGCGTATGTAGAAGCTTCGAATTGAATAACAGGCCAGATACCAATCAGGCTATTGCACACAAAAACTTCTTCAGCCAAATGAAGATCATCAAGGTTGTAACGCCCGATATCTACCTCAATCCCCTCTGCACGCAAAAGGGAGATCAGATGATCACGCATCACCCCCTGGATACCACAACGATCCAGATCAGGTGTGAAGATCTTATTTGAAGCTACCCAGAAGATATTACTCATCGTACCTTCAATTGGATACCCGTCTACATCAAGCATCACCCCCTCAGCGATGTCAGGGTCACTCCACTCCCCTCTTGCAAGTACCTGCTCAAGACGATTTAGGTGTTTTAACTGAGCTAGTTGAGGGTTAATCCCCAGAGGCTGGCTACACAATCTAAGGTTAATGCCAGTTAAACGATGCTGATCATTTCCTGCATATGAAGAAAGCGTGATGATCCGAGAAGGCTCGGAGCCAGACGAAGGGGCATACCCTCGAGGACCAACGCCCCGTGTTACTGTAATTTTTAGAACCTGATCACCCTTTAGGTCTAACCTATCAAGCTCAGCTGACACCAGATCCAGCGTTTCAGGAGGAAAGCGAAGCCTGTCAAGGCCTCTACCTAATCGCAGAATGTGCTGATTATAAAGATGGGGCGTACCATTTGTAACAAGAATAGTTTCAAATAGACCATCCCCGTAACATAGGCCTCTATCAGCTATATCGATAGAGTCTGCCTCGATTCCATTTACCCAACACTTCATCTGGGGCCTTTATATTTTCTTGAACAACAACGTTCCATTCGTACCACCAAATCCAAAAGAGTTAGATATAGCTGTATCTATACGACAACTTTGAGGGCTATGGGGAACATAATTGAGATCACAACCATCTGATGGGTTATCAAGATTTATCGTGGGTGGCGCTACCTGATCTCTCAGTGCAAGAACACAAAAGATCGCTTCCACTGCACCTGCAGCACCAAGCAGATGTCCTATCATCGACTTTGTTGAGCTCATGCGAACAACTTCTGCGGCTGAACCCAAAACCTTTTTGGTAGCGTTTGATTCAGCAACATCACCTGCAGGCGTGGAAGTCCCGTGCGCATTGATATAATGAATCTTATCTACGGGCAGATCTGCATCAGCTATCGCATTACTCATGGACAGGGCCGCACCCTCGCCACTTTCAGGCGGTGCAGTCATATGATAAGCGTCATCACTCATGCCAAAGCCAGCTAGCTCACAATAGATATGAGCCCCCCTTTTTTTTGCGTGCTCATACTCTTCCAGAACTAAGATGCCCGCGCCATCTCCCAGTACAAAACCATCACGATCCTTATCCCAGGGACGGCTTGCAGTTGTGGGATCATCATTACGTGTTGAAAGCGCCCGCGCTGCAGAAAAACCAGCAATACCCAGTGGGGTGGTCGCCATTTCAGCCCCCCCTGCCAGCATAACATCAGCGTCACCATATTGGATGCTTCTCATCGCATGACCAATATTATGTGTTCCAGTCGTACAGGCAGTCGTAATCGCAATATTGGGGCCTTTAAGACCATATTTGATTGCAAGGTTGCCACCAATCATATTGATGATACTACCAGGAACAAAGAAAGGAGAGACCCTACGCGGACCACTGGCTTCAAGAACCCCGACGTTTTTCTCGATCATCGGCAGGCCACCGATACCTGACCCTATTGCACAGCCGATGCGGGCTGCATTGCACTCAGTTACTTCAAACCCAGAGTCACTAATCGCCTGCATACCAGCCGCCATTCCATATTGAATGAAGAGATCCATCTTTCGTGCATCTTTCGGGCTCATGTACTCTGTCACATCAAAATTTTTGACCGAAGCTGAAAACTTTGTTGCAAAAGGCGCTGTATCAAAATGAGTTATCGGAGCTGCGCCACTTTTACCTGCCAATAGATGCTCCCAGGTTTCAGAAACAGTATTACCGATAGGAGTTAGCATGCCGATACCGGTAACTACAACACGCCTACGTGACATTTATTATCTCCATATAAAGCTATAACGTTCAATTCTTTGTGCTATAGACAAAGAAAAGCCGCGCTATCAGTGATAGAGCGGCTTGTCAGAAATACTTGCTTGTAACGATTACTGATTAGCGTTGATGTAATCGATAGCCAGCTGAACTGTAGTGATCTTCTCAGCTTCTTCGTCTGGAATCTCAGTTTCGAATTCTTCTTCCAGAGCCATTACCAGCTCAACTGTGTCCAAAGAATCTGCGCCCAGATCTTCAACAAAAGAAGCTTCCTGAGTCACTTCTTCTTCTTTAACACCTAGCTGTTCTGCGATGATCTTTTTTACGCGCTCTTCAATGCTGCTCATATCTCTTCCTATCTTCTTATTAACACCGCACATCATTTTGATATGCGGAAAGAAATTTTATTAGACCGCTTAATCTTTATCAAGCTTAAGCGGTTAGTTTGCTCTCTACCTGACGGCACATTATCAACAATTCGAAGAAAAAAACAATTCCTTCTATGGGTATTTAGCCCATATACATGCCACCGTTGACCTGAATCGACTCACCGGTCACGTAACCACCACCCTGGCTGGCTAAGAAACCAACAACTGCCGCAATCTCTTCCGGCTGACCCAAACGGTTCATAGGGATCTGTGATTTAAGTGCTTCTTTATGCTCATCTGCTAGGCCACTGGTCATATCTGTGTCGATAAAACCTGGTGCTACGCAGTTAACCGTAATATTACGGGAGCCTACTTCACGTGCCAGCGCACGCGTAAAACCTTCCATACCGGATTTAGCCGCAGCATAGTTTGCCTGGCCCGCATTACCCATAGAAGCAACTACAGAGCTCACGCTGATGATACGACCCCAGCGCGCCTTAGTCATACCACGCAGGCAACCTTTAACCAGACGATAAACAGAGTTCAGGTTAGTGTTGATTACCGAATCCCACTCATCATCCTTCATACGCATCAGGATGTTATCGCGTGTAATGCCAGCGTTGTTTACCAACACTTCCACTGTACCAAAATCAGACTGAACTGCTTTCAGTACGTCCGCAACAGAATCCGCATCTGAAACATCCAGTACCAGACCAGTACCTTTTATACCTGACTCTTCAAGATAAGCGCTGATTGATGCAGCACCATTTTCGCTGGTAGCTGTGCCAACGACAACAGCACCCTGCTTACCAAGCTCCTGAGCAATGGCTTTACCAATGCCTCGGGTTGCACCAGTGACCAGTGCGACTTTACCTTCAATACTCATTCCGATTTCCCTTGCTTAGCAATTACTGACCTAGCGCCTTTTCAAGGCCTGCCGCATCACCAATTGCTGCTACGCTCAGAGGTTTATGGACTTTCTTATTCAATCCAGACAGAACTTTGCCTGGTCCGCACTCTACGGTGCTTTCAATACCTTGTTCTACCATGCTCTGCACACTCTTAGTCCACAGAACAGGGCTGTATAACTGTGCTAGCAGGTTTTCTTTAAGCTCTTCAACCGAAGTAGGCACCGCTGCTGTAACGTTCTGAACAACTGGAATTTCCGGTAATGAAATCTCGATCTTAGCCAGCTCTTCAGCCATTTTTTCTGCTGCTGGCTTCATCAATGCACAGTGAGAAGGAACACTCACAGGTAGAGGGATAGCCCTCTTAGCACCAGCTGCCTTACAGTTTTCGATAGCACGATCTACCGCTTCTTTCTGACCAGCAATAACAATCTGGCCAGGACAGTTGTAATTAACTGGAGATACCACATCGCCCTGCTCTGCATCTTTACATGCCTGCTCGATGCCAGCGTCATCTAAGCCTAGAACTGCTGCCATCGCACCGGTACCAACTGGAACAGCCTGCTGCATAAACTCACCACGCAGCTTCACCAGCTTTACACCATCAGCGAAGCTGATAGCCCCAGCACAAACCAGTGCAGTATATTCACCTAAGCTATGACCGGCTACCAGCGCAGGTTTATTACCACCCTGCTCTTGCCATAGACGCCACAGTGCAACGCCAGCTGTTAACAGTGCAGGTTGTGTTTTATCGGTTTGATTTAGTTCAGTATCCGGGCCGTTCTGTACCAGCTCCCACAAATCATAACCAAGAACCTCAGATGCCTCAGCAAAGGTACTTTTAATTACTGGATGAGATTCAGAAAGCTCAGCAAGCATACCTACTTGTTGAGACCCTTGTCCTGGAAAGACAAATGCAAGAGTTTGCGACATGATTTCCTCAAATCGTAAATTTGAACAATGCCCGTTAATTAAGGCGATTGGCCCGTAGTTTACAACATTCGGAGGCAATTAAAACTGTAACACGAAGATTCAGGCCAGCTTATCTTCTATTTCTTTACAGATTAGGCGGGGGACATTCTGTTCAATCTCAGCAACAGCTTGATCTAGGGCGTAACCAAAGCAATTCTGATTAGCTGAACCATGACTTTTAATCACAATGCCCTGCAACCCCAAAAGGCTAGCACCATTGCGACGGGAAGGGTCCATCTGCTTTTTAAGATCACGTAAAACAGGCCTTGCCAGCATAGCCAGAGCTCGCCGATAGATCCCTTTCTGAAAGCTAGCCTGAAATTTATGGCTAATCATTCGAGCCAGACCTTCGCTGCTTTTGAGGGCGATGTTACCTACAAACCCATCACACACGACTACGTCAGCGGTGCCTGCATACAGATCATCACCTTCAACATAACCAATATAGTTCAATCCACCCTGTTCATCGATCAGACGTGAAGCGAGTTTAACCTGCTCATTACCCTTGACCTCCTCCTGACCAATATTGAGTAATCCAACCTTAGGACGAGGAATGTCATCGACTGCCGCAGCCATAACAGAACCCATAATTGCAAACTGCAGAAGGTGCTCTGCACTACAATCTACATTTGCGCCAAGGTCCAGCATATAACAATGGCCATTCACAGATGGAACTGATGAGATAATGGCAGGACGATCAATCCCAGGTAAAGTTCGCAGAATATAGCGCCCCAACACCATGAGTGCACCTGTATTCCCAGCACTAACGCACGCCTGAGCCTCCTGATCAGCGACCAGTTGTAGCGCTCTGAACATAGATGATTGCTTACCGTTACGAAGCGTCTGAGAGGGTTTCTCTGACATAGAGATCACATCAGGCGCATGGACAATATCGACACGACATGCGATTTCAGCTTGAAGGCAATTTAAATAAGGGGTGATAGATTCGGAATGACCAACCAGTTTGGCTGATAGGTGGGGAAAACGTTTTAGAGCATCAAGAGTTGCAGGAATTGTAACGCGGGGACCGAAGTCCCCGCCCATCACATCAACTGCAATGGTGTAGTATTCTGACAAGCTTATTCGTCATCCTGCTTGTTTACTACCTGCTTACCACGGTAGAAACCGTCAGCAGATACGTGGTGACGACGGTGAGTTTCACCGGTAGTTGCTTCTACAGACAGAGTCGGGTTACCCAGTGCATCGTGGGAGCGACGCATATCGCGACGGGAACGAGACTTCTTACTTTTCTGAACTGCCATGACTAAATAGCTCCTGGTTCTTTCTATTTGTTGCTGGCTTTTAACTTAGCCAACACACTAAATGGATTCGGTTTATCGGTGTCATCCGCCACTGCCTCGGCTTCGCCAAAAGAAGTTTTAACTGTGCAATCATCATGATAAGCATCATGAGGCAAGCTCAGTATCAACTCCTCTTCAATTACCGGCAGCAGTTCAATCTCTTCATCCTCTACAATCAGAGGATCATAACTACGAGGTAACTGTTTAGCAGCTTCCTCGCTGGCGACAACGCCAAGATTAAATTCTGCCTCGACGGCAACCTCAACAGGATCCAGACAACGTTGGCATGTCATGAAAACATGACCGCTGGCGCTGCCTGTAATTGTGCGGATACGCTGCTCATCAACCGCAAACTGAAGCTCAACATTAACGACACCCTTCTCGCCGACAATTGTCTGACAAAGATTTGGCATGCCGTTTAAGTCAGCTTCACCTGCAATTCGCACTTCCCGCTCAGCAAGTTTTCGCGGGTCTACTCTTTTAGGTAATGGACCGTTTGACATAAGCGCGCAATTCTAGGGCCCGAAGCCCGATCTGTCAAAGACTTTGGGGTTTATTTCCGCAATAAAAACGCTAATATTTGGGCCTTCCTAAATTCATGGCCAAAAAACAACATGAGAAAACTGATTTTAGCATCAAGTTCGCCTTTCCGTCGTCAAATTTTAGATAAGCTAAACGTTGATTATTCCTGCATATCTCCAGAGATTGACGAGAGTGCACATGAGTATGAGACCCCTGAAGCACTTGTTGCTCGGCTGGCAGAAGCTAAAGCACGAAAGATCGCGTCTGATGCCCATTCAGCTTTGGTTATCGGCTCTGATCAGGTCGCCGTACTTGGAGATGAGATACTGGGAAAGCCACATACACATGAAAACGCCGTGAAACAGCTACAGAAGCTGTCTGGACAAGCAGTAACATTTCTGACGGGACTCTCTCTGGTCAATTCAGATACAGGCCATGCTCAAACAGAAGTTGTTTCATTTAAAGTATTTTTCCGTGCCCTGACTGACACAGTGATTGAAAATTACCTGCTTACCGAACAGCCTTATAACTGCGCGGGGAGTTTTAAATCCGAAGCTTTAGGTATCGTTTTGTTTGAGAAATTGGAAGGCGAAGATCCAAACACATTGATCGGACTTCCGCTCATTCGCCTGGTCAGGCTGCTTGAGAATGAAGGCTACAGGGTGCTGTAACCTTCGACACAAAAAAGGAGGGTTCCCCCTCCTTTTTGGGTTACTTCAACTGCAAGCCATTATTGATCCCTAACTGCGTTGCAAGACCTTTTGCAAAGCTCACACCCAGCTCATCTACCAGTTGTTGCCATGGCGGTTGCTTAGGTGAGTAATCGACCAGTTTATCAACCTTAACAATCTCCCTCGCGACATAGCTTGTGCTTCCAAGCCCATCTATCAGGCCGATCTCTAATGCCTGCTCACCTGTCCAGACCAAACCAGTAAAAAGCTTAGGCTCATCTTTCAAGCGATCACCTCGCCCTTTTTTAACCTGATCAATGAACTGCTTATGGGTAGTATCGAGAACGCTTTGCCAAAACTGCTCTTCACCCGTATTACTTGGCGAAAATGGATCAAGGAACGCTTTATGATCACCGGCTGTATAGAGACGGCGCTCAACGCCTACTTTTTCCATTAGATCAACAAAGCCAAAACCACCAGCGACAACGCCGATAGAACCCACCAGACTCGCTTTATCCGCATAGATCTGGTCGGCAGCTGCAGCAATATAATATGCCCCTGAAGCACCGATATCGCTGATCACGGCGTAGAGAGGTTTGTCAGAGTATACCTCCCTCAGACGCTTAATCTCATCATAGATATAACCTGATTGCACCGGGCTACCACCGGGACTATTTATTCTAAGAATGACCGCCTTAGCCTGACTGTTTTCAAAAGCCTCCCGAAGCGCCCAAATTATATTATCTGCACTCGAATCATCATCTGCACTTATAGGCCCTTTGACCTCAATAACCGCAGTATGTAGCTCTTGAGAGACCTCTTTTGTTAGCTCCTGCCCATTGAAAAAAATTGCCAGAAGCGCAAACAGATACCCAAAAGTCAGTAATTTGAAAAAGATCCCCCAGCGCCGCGCCCTTCGCTGCTCAACAAACAAGCCATTGAGCGTCTTTTCAATCAGTTTCCACTCTTTTTTGCTGGCGTTATCCTGTTTTGCATTGGATACCGCCCGGTCAAGCTTTGAATGGCTATCGGCAGAGGAGCTGTCAGATCCTTTTACCTTATCTGATGACTGGCCATTATTTTCTGATTCATTCCATGGATTATCAGACACAAATCCCTCCTTTCATCAGGCAAAAACGCTCTGGTTATCCAGCCACTTTTCAAGCTCAGGGAAATTATGAACTTCAAGTACCGGGTTATACCCTTTTAATCGATCGAGGTGATGGGCACCATAACTGACAGCGATAACATCCATCCCTGCCCTTTTTCCCATATCAAGATCGTACTCAGTATCACCTATCATCAATGCTTCAGCAGGAGACACGCCCGTTTCAGCAAGAATCTCCTCAAGCATATGCGGATCAGGCTTTGAGGTCGTTTCATCGGCGCAACGGGACGTTTCAAATACAAAACCCAAACCGGTATCTGCAAATGCTCTGCCTAGCCCTCTTCGACTTTTGCCCGTAGCAACGGCCATACGCATCCCTTTAGCATGCATGCTTTCAAGTGAGCTTCGGGCACCGGGAAATAAAGGTGTAGGTGTAGAATCTTCACCTAAATAATAGTGACCATAGCGTTCACGCATCTGGGTTATACCCTGATCTGTGACACCCGGGATGAGAATCCGTATCGCCTCTGGCAACCCTAAACCGATAATATTACGTACCTCATCATCGGTAGGCACATAGAAATCACAATCACGCGCTGCGGCCTGCATACTAGAAACAATCCGTGATGCTGAATCTATGATGGTTCCGTCCCAATCAAATATAAGTAACTTGTACACACTGGTTCCTTCTGAAAACCGTTGTCAGGAATACATCTATATAGGGGAGCTTGCTGAAACTTCAAGCAAAGCAGCCAACATAAGCATAAATTAATACACCTCTTGCCCTGAATACTAACAATAACGTATATTTTAAAAACATCTTTTATAAGTGTAGGCCTATGCAACTTAGCCGATTTACTGATTACACCCTTCGTGTACTTTTCTACGTAGCAACAAATGATGACCGCCTGGTTACCCTTTCGGAGATAGCCGGTTGCTACGAAATATCTGTAGAGCACCTGAGAAAGGTTGTACATGCGCTTTCTAAAGCCGGTCATCTGGAAACATTTCGCGGTAAAAATGGTGGCATCAGGCTCGCAAAAGCGCCACGCGATATAAACATTGCCCAGATTGTAGGTGAGGCGGAGGGCTATCATCCATTAATCAATTGTGGTGAACAGATGTGCCGTTTGACAGGGTTTTGCTCATTACAAAATATTCTGGGAGAAGCCCAGAAAGCATTTATGCAGGTACTGGAGCAATACACCCTTGAAGATATGCTCCGAAACCCTAAAATGGCTGAAAGTTTAATACAGAGCTGTTAAAGCTCTCCTTTTAACCGCGATAACAGCTCTGAATCACCGTATTTTTCCTCCAGAAGAGGAAACATTTCACGCTCTTCAAATCTCACGTGTGTTTTAAGCAACTCAGCAAATTCGATTGGCTGGACATTATCTTCATCTCGAAGCATCGACAGCATCAACTTGTGGTCTGACAACAGACGTTCAGACAGATCTGCTGAGATCTCTTTCAACAACGGCAGCAATGTTTGCTCTTCTGTTTCAAAATGGGGTGTTAACTCACGTAACAACACCTCTCTTTTTGCATACCAATAGTTTCGGATCTCAACTTCAGCTTCCTCTGCGAGATCGTTAATCCTTTTTGCTGTAACCAGTGCTTTATGATGGTCTTTACTTAACGGAATCAGCGCTTCTGTTCTTTTCATTACCAACCTCGTGCTTTGTCTTTTCATTTTTTGCAGTGGTTTTAAGTCCCGAGGTTTTGTGCACTCTATTAACCGCAGTACCTGTAACTTCCATCCAGTTCCGATGCTGCTCTTTAGTATTATTCATCTCCGGCACCACTATAATGTATTTAATGCACATTATATAAACATAAAGATATATTTCAAATACATTTAATGATCTGCCTTAGGAACATCAGTGCAGCAACAGAGTTTGTTACTTCCTCTGCAGTGCCGATGATGGCTGCGGTTAATTATTGGAATGCTGGGCATGTATCCAATCCAAAGCAACGTTCAAAGGTAGCTAGATGTTTTCAGGGGGTATCACGGGAATAATCATTGATAAAAAATAAAGCCCGTATAGACGGGCTTTAGATCTGTATTGAATATGAAACTGAATCTTATTCAGTCACTTCAAGCTTTTCCGGAGATATTAATACTCCATTATTGTCTGCATAAACATATTGCCCCGGTTTGAATGTCACACCGCCAAAAGTGACATCGACATTAAGCTCACCCAAGCCCTTTTTCTCTGTTTTCATTGGATGACAACCCAGCGCTTGCACGCCGATATCCAGATCACCAATCGCATTCACATCACGAATACAACCGTAGATGATGATCCCTTCCCAGCCGTTCTTAGTCGCTTTTTCTGCAAGCATATCTCCAAGCATGGCACGACGCATAGAACCACCACCATCTACCACCAGCACTTTGCCTTTGCCAGGCAGTGCAACTTGTTCACGCACCAGGGAGTTATCTTCAAACGCTTTAAGGGTCACTATCTCACCACCAAAACGTTCACTACCACCAAAATTACCAAACATTGGCTCTACAACCTGAACTAGTTCAGGAAACTGATCACACAGCTCCGGTAGAAGATCTTCCACATTTAACTCCTTAAAAAATTTGCACCTTTAGCTAGTCGATGCTCTTATTAAATCATGCCGTATATTCGCCGATAAATTGTGCAATTGCACTACAACTTATGCAGGAATATCGTGACTGTTAGCTGTGATTGGAAATTTAGTGTAGCTATCCTCTGTCTATTAGGAGCTGTCCTACCGGGCTGCAGCAGAACTGTACCTGTCGATAATCGCCATAATAACGATAATGTTCTGACCCAAGCCAAAGATCATACAGAGGATGTATTGTCTCCTTCAGAATTAAGGGAACGCAGGCTGGCTCTTAAAAAAACACGTGAATCACAACTAGCTGCCCTCTACGCTGCACATGGGCATCAGACAAATACTGCACCACAGGATATACCAACCTCGCCATACAGAGAAAAACGAGTCACTCCTAAAGCAATTGCTGCTCCGAGTAAAAAGGGAGAGCCTACACCAGAAAAAGCTCTTTCGGTCGATGCAGGATACACCATTCAGCTAGGGGTGTTCAGAAGTCACAATAACCTTAAAAGCGCTCTTGAAAGGTTCCCCCTGAAGGCCCCCCTATATACATTTAATTACACTGCCGATCTAACCGCCTACGCAGCAGGTAACTTTAGCAGTAGAGAAGACGCTCAGAACTATACCAAGATGCTCATTGAAAATGGCATCCATGAGTTTCATATCCGGCGTTTACCCAAACATTCTTCAGCATATAAAAAAACGCAGCCTTAAAGCTGCGTTTTTTTATCGCCATTTATGCTCTGTTAAGAGCGTTAGGAGCATCTGAATTGGATGTGGAATCTGCTTCTGATCCATTCGCTTCACCTGACTACGACAAGAGTAGCCGCTGGCAACCAACTTATCACTGTTTTCAGGCGCATTAACCACTTCAGACCAGCTCAATTGGTAAATATTGCGAGATGTTTCGAAGTTCTGCGTCTCGTGACCATAGGTACCGGACATACCACAGCAACCCACAGCCACAATCTCCAATTTCTGCCCCATCGCCCCGTAGATCTGTTGCCATAGTTTGATACTTGGCGCGGCGTTAGTTTTCTCAGTACAGTGTGCTAACAGCTTAAAATCACCGGCTGGTAAACTGCGGTTGTTGAAGGTAGACAACTTATCCGTTTGCTTAGATAACCATTCCTGTATTAGCTGCACCTGTGGCAAGTTCTTTTCCGGTATGACATAGCCATACTCCTGCCTGTAAGTCAGAGTCATGGAGGGGTCAATACCGATCAAATCGATACCTGTCTCACTTAACTCTTTCAACATTAATGAATTATCACATGCCGCCTTCTCAAATGCCTTCATAAAGCCATGTACATGTAGTGGCTTACCATTCGGCTTAAACGGTGCCATCAGCACATAAAAACCCAAACCGGTTAGCAGATCGACAAGATCTAACACCAACTGAGTTTCAAAATAACTTGTAAACGCATCCTGTACGATGATCACAGCATTCTGCCGATCTTCATCGTTCATCGCTTTGATTAATGCTGGTGTGGCGAACTCAACACCACGCGCTTTCATTCCTGATATAAGTGAATTTGTGCAGATAGTCGGACTATCAACCATTCCTACATGTTTACGAAAGATGCTTTTGATCGCCGAATTCTTCATCGCCCAGTTATAGGGTGCAGGGAACTTAGAAAGCCATGGAATCATATATTCTAAGGAACCGACCATATAATCCTTTGCAGGACGCAGGTAGCGACCGTAATACACCTCTAGGAAGCGGGCTCTGAAATCTGGCACATTGACTTTAATCGGACACTGACCCACACAGGATTTACATGCCAGGCACGCCATCATTGACTCATGGACTTCGTGCGAGAAATCGTATTGCTCTTCCTTGTTTCGTGCCAGGGTATTTTTGATTCTGCCCGGTAGTGATCCAATAAAAGAACGACGTTTAACCTTATCTGCCTCTTCAACCAGATCAGTTCCCTGCTTATCCATCAATCGCAGCCATTCCCGGATCAGTGATGAACGCCCCTTTGGAGAGTTAATCCGCTGCCGCGTTCCTTTCCAGGATGGGCACATCGCATCATTGGGATCATAGTTGAAACAGGCACCATTCCCGTTGCAGAACATCGCTTCATTATACTCTTCCCGCACCTTAGGGCTGATCTGTCGATCGTACTGACCACGTGTGGGGACTGCGTCAATTTTGAGAAGCTCTGCCCCTTCGATAGCCGGTGACGCTATTTTGCCGGGGTTCATCTGGTTGCGCGGGTCAAATCCAGCCTTAATCCGTTGCAATTCAGGGTAAAGCTCACCAAAAAATTCAGGAGCATATTCAGAACGAACCCCTTTACCATGCTCACCCCATAACAGTCCTTTGTATTTAACTGTCAAAGCGACGACCTTATCGGTCACTTCTCTGATAAGAGACTCCTGTTGAGGATCCTTCATATCAATAGCGGGTCGAACGTGCAGCACCCCTGCATCAACATGGCCAAACATGCCGTAAGCCAGATTGCGTTGATCGAGAACTGCTCGAAACTCCATGATGAAATCAGCGAGATTTTCAGGTGGAACAGCCGTATCTTCAACAAAAGGTATCGGGCGCTCCTCACCCTGAGCATTGCCGAGCAAACCGACAGCTTTTTTCCGCATCGCCCAGACCTTACCAATCTCACCAGCACCGTAGACCACCGAAAAACCAAAGCTTTTTCCCGATTGTCCCGCTACGGCGTGAAGATGTGCTTCTAAGTTTGCTACATCTGCGCGCAAAGCCTCTTCATCATCTGAGGTATACTCAACAAGATTGATTCCCTGAATCTCTGGCTCACCTTCATCCTGTGGGAAATACTGGCTGACTGTGTCCCAAATAATATCGCCCATGGCGAGGTTCAGGACCTTAGAATCGATGGTTTCAATTGACGTGGGATTCCATTTCATGAGTGCCGTTGCATCACGCAAAGAGGATTCGAAGCTGTCATATTTGATATTAACCAGCGCTGCGAATTTAGGAATCGGTAGGACATTCAGTTTTGCTTCAGCAATAAATGCCAATGACCCTTCACCACCGCAAAGCACCGAATTCAGATTAAAGCGCCCCAGATCATCACGAATATGAGCCAGATCGTATCCGGTCAGACAACGGTTTAACTTTGGAAATTTCTCATCAATCAGAGATCGCTTATCCGTAAAAACCTGATCCACTAACCGATGAATTTCTCCAATTCTGTCTTCTCGTTGTTTCACTAACTCAAGTTCATCATCAGCTAATGACTTAGAGGTCCAGCATTCACCCCCGATGAGGACCGAATTAAGTTCTAATACATGATCGCGGGTCTTCCCGTACATCACCGAGCCCTGACCGCTGGCATCGGTATTGATCATGCCACCCACGGTTGCACGGTTACTTGTCGAAAGCTCAGGAGCAAAGAATAAACCGTAGGGCTTAAGTGCGCGGTTGAGCTGATCTTTAACAACACCAGTTTGAACCCGAACCCAACGCTCTTCCGCATTGATCTCAAGTACCTGATTCATATGTTTCGACAGATCAACGATCAGCCCATCAGTCAAAGACTGGCCATTGGTACCTGTTCCACCGCCTCGTGCACTCATCTTAACGTCAGAGAAACGCGCCTCATCTGCCAGCTCGGCAATCAATATCAGATCGTCAGTACTTTTCGGGTAGATAACCCCCTGGGGTAACATCTGATAGATACTGTTATCAGTCGACAGTACGATTCGATTGGCATAATCGGGGTTAAGATCACCTTTGAAGCCAGCGCTTTTCAACGCCTCAATAAACTCCAAATAGATTGTTTCTGTAGTCTCGACCTGGGAAAGACGAGGAATCATATAACTTACCTCTATCTAAACGTAAGTTGGACCCTGCAGATGGATCGCAAGCGTTTAGTTCATAAATTGCTAGGATGCGCGCTATGATGCAGAATTACCATTAATCATTCAAACGATAAAATTTAATCAATTAATTGATAAATATGAATAATGTATCCGTACGCCATCTACGTGCATTTATTGAAGTCGCCAGTTGCGGTAGTTTCACCAAAGCCGCACATAATCTTCACCTGACTCAATCGACGCTAACCGCCACGATCAAGCAACTGGAGGAACAAGCTGGGTTGAAGTTACTGGATCGTACAACCCGCAGCGTTCTACTAACAGGCGAAGGAACAGGGTTCCTGCCGGTTGCAGAAAAATTGATCTCTGATTTTGATACTGCTTTTAGTGATCTTCAGGCTGTTGCCACTCATCAAAGGGGAAAGATCGGTATCGCAGCCTCGCCTTCAATGATTGGTCGCGTTCTGCCTGACATTATAAAAAATTACCATCAGCAATATCCTAAAATTGGTATATATCTGCGAGATGATAATGCCAGCGGTATTGAACAGCGCGTTCTGGATAACGATGTTGATTTTGGTATTGGCGGAAACCATTCAGCGCAATCAGAGCTTAATTACAAACCCGTCTTGAATGACCTATACGGTGTCGTATTGCCACATAACCACCCGCTTCGGAAACAAAATATTATTGAATGGAAAGATATCTGCGAACTCCCACAGGTACACCTCACATCCGATTCAGGCACCCGATCACAACTTCTCAAACTGGTTGAAAGTGAGTACCTCAATCTGAATTTACAGGGCAGCATCATTGAGGTATCAACACCAGCCGGACTGGCAGAGATGGTTCATGCTGGGATTGGTATCTCCCTGTTACCCGCCCTTGCTGCCAGTACGCGTGCTTTTCAACATCTGGTATTTATTCCATTGAAATCGCCAACATTAAACCGGGAAATCTGTATTATCACTCGAAAAGGCCGCGCGCTCAGTCCCGCTGCAGAATCTCTTTTATCCATGATTGAGCAACAATTTAAACGGGCGAATCTGCCTTGCCATGTTGAAAGAATCAATTAGTACTTGCAGTGCTGACAACTGATGACGCAAAGCACATTAATTATATATAGTATTTTTATGGCAATGTTTAAGGAGATGATATGGCACAGGTAGGCCCATTGATTGAGACGCTTAAGCGCCAGCTCAAAGCACAAGGTAAAACATATGTCGATGTTGCTAAAGCACTCGACTTAAGCGAAGCCTCCGTTAAGCGACTCTTTGCTGAGAGGAATTTTACCCTACAGCGCTTAGAGATAATCTGTGACATGCTCGATATTGAACTATCAGAACTCGTCCAAAAAATGAGTGCTGATCAGCAGCAGCTGACTCAACTGACCAGAGATCAGGAGAGAGAGATTGCAGAAGATCTGATCTTGCTGCTTATAACCGTCAGCGTAATCAGTGGCATGTCCTACTCAGATATACTGAATGCATACGATATCGCTGAGACTGAATGTATTCAGAAGCTAGCTAAGTTAGATCGTCTGAAAATTATTGACCTACTGCCTAACAACCGTGTCAAATTGCTCATAGCACCCAATTTCCACTGGCTCCCCAACGGACCGATTCAGCAATTCTTCCAACAAAAAGTTGAACAGGATTTTTTCAGTTCCCGATTCGATAAAGCCAATGAAAAACTGATTGTGACCAATGCCATTCTGACTGACAGTTCTAATGCCCGCCTTCAGAAGAAGATGGAACGTCTAGCAACTGAGTTCAATGAGTTGATGAAGGAGGATCACGCAGCACCTAACGGTGAAAAACATGGGACCACCATGGTGCTCGCTATACGTCAGTGGCAATACTCTCTGTTCAAGAAGATCATGAAATGATTTAGTTTAATTCGTATCAATAACTGATACCTGAGGATCAATACCGCTGAACTTATCCTGAATAAGTACTTATTTCTAACGTCTCAACAGATGCTTGCTCTCGTTGTTAAAACGAGGACACAGCAATGAATATCATCTCAAAAAATCGGTTTTACAGCCTTCTTGCTCTTATCGGCCTGAGCACCATTCTGATCACATCTACCAGTGAAGCGGCCGGCCTGCTTAAACCGCAAAATAGCGCCTATAGTGCGCTGACTATCAAAGAACACCATGTCAATGTTGTGATCGAAGATATGTACGCAACCACGACAGTAGAACAGATATTTTCAAATCCTAATTCAACAGACCTAGAGGCGATCTACTCCTTTCCAGTACCCGAAAAAGCAGTTGTAGGTGAGTTTAGCTACTGGATAGATGGAGTTCCGGTTACAGGTGAAGTTGTAGAAAAACAGCAAGCACGTCAGATATATGAATCTGAGAAACAGCAGGGTCGTGAAGCAGCCATAGTCGAAAAGGATCAATACAAAACGTTCGATATCTCAGTATTTCCAGTCAAAGCCCAGCAAGATGTCAGAGTCAAACTGGTATATCTACAGAATACACAAACGGATACCGGGATAGGGCGCTATGTTTACCCGCTTGAGGACGGCGGTGTCGATGAAGCGAAGCTGAGCTTCTGGCAGAGAGATGAAATTGTCGATGACCTATTCACATTCAATGTAAAATTGAGAACCAGCTACCCACTTGATGGTCTGAGATTACCCAAACACCCAAACGCCCTCATTCACCAATTGAATGATCACAGCTGGAGTGTAAATCTGAATAAAGGCCAATCAAACCAGATTGATGAAGATACCCTCCACACTCCATCACCAGCGATAAACACCCATGCCGCCACCCTGGATCAGGATATTGTGCTTTATTGGCGGCATCAGCAAGACCTCCCTGCCAGTGTTGATATGATTACGTATAAGCAGGCAGATAGCTCAAAAGGCACCTATAAACTCACACTCACCCCGGGTAGTGATCTTCCTGAGATGCAACAGGGGAAAGACTGGATATTTGTGTTGGATATCTCCGGTTCTATGCAAGGTAAGTTTTCTGCGCTGACTGAAGGTGTTAGACAAGGTTTAGAACAGTTATCAACTCAGGACAGGTTCCGCGTAGTGCTATTTAACAATCGCGCACATCCGATAACTAAGGGCCTGCTTCCGGCCACCAAAAATGAAATCAACAAGACCATTCAACAGATACAGCAAATACAACCAAGTCATGGAACTAACCTGTACGCTGGATTAGATACCGCAGTTTCACAACTGGATAGCGATCGAACTACTGCCCTTATTCTAGTCACGGACGGTGTAGCCAATGTCGGTCATACTCAAAAAGAGCAGTTTCTGAATCTTCTTAACAACAAGGATGTCAGGCTATTCACTTTTATCATGGGAAACAGTGCCAATCGACCTCTGCTCGAAGAGATGGTGCGTGTATCACACGGTTTCGCTACTTCAGTCTCTAACTCAGACGACATTATCGGACAACTGATGCTGACTAAAGAGAAAATGAATCATGCCGCGCTACGTGACATCAATGTCGAAATTAAGGGAGTTCGTAATAGAGAGATGGTCTCTCCTCGCCTTGCAAATACACTCTATCATGGCCAGCAATTAACTCTGTTTGGACATTACTATGAGCCAGGAGACGCCGAGATAACCTTAACGGGTTATATCAACGGCCAGAAGAAAACATACAGCAGTCGGATAGAGTTCCCAGACCATGCCTCCCTGCATCCTGAACTTGAGCGCCTCTGGGCATTCGCCACCATCGAAAAGTTGAAAGCAGAAAATGAATACCTTGGTAGCGACAATGATACTCAGCAGGCCATTCTCGATACGGCCATAGAATATGGATTGGTCACAGATTACACCTCTATGGTTGTTGTTCGTGAAGAGGTTTTTAAGGCATTAAATATCGATCGTAACAATCAAAAGCGCATAGAAAGAGAATCTGTAGCACGTCAAACCCGCGAGAAAACTCAGATCAGCGCTCAACAACATCGTGCTGATTCAAAACAGCCTATGTTTCCACAAAAGAGCACTAACGGGCCTGTTAAACCACAACCTCGAGCCACGATCACCCCCTCTCGTTCAGGCTCAGGTAGCGGAGCCGTTTCCCCCTGGCTAGTATTCGCAATCGCTATATCGATTGCTTTTGTACAGCTCCGCCGAGTTAGGCTCTAGATTCAGGTAGCACTGTGAAAAATAAATGCTCAGCACCCTCCCCTCATCACTTGAGGGGAGGTTATGTGATCACCTTGAGTATCAGTATTGTTGCACTGTTTATTGGCTGGGTTAATCAATTCTGGCCAGTGATCGACTGGCTCTGTTTTGACTACCAAGCCATTCGGGAACAGGGTGAATACTGGAGATTGATAACCGCTCATCTGGTGCATAGCTCTACAGATCATCTGTTCTGGGATCTTCTGGTGTTTGTATTCTGTGGTTATTATCTGGAACAGCGGCAGGTCAGGCTCTATGTCCTCACCCTGATTGTCAGTTTCATCAATCTTAATCTGTACCTGCTATCCCCATTGGCATCAGTTCTACAGTACAGTGGTTTGTCCGGAATTTTATATGCAGTTATGACAGTGGCTGCCATCGAATGGCTCAACACTCAAAAAGGGATGAGCGGATGGCTCCCAATCCTGTTGATCATATTCAAAACAATAATGGAACTGACACAGGCGCAATCAGTTTTTGTCACTGAGGGGTGGGCTCTTGATTGTCGCTCCCATCTGGCTGGAGCGATATCGGGTCTGCTCGTTATTCTATCTGTTCGAGTAACAGCATGGCGCATGTAGATTGAAGCAGCAATCAGCTGCTTCATTGCAGGTGACTCTTATGAACAGGAGCCACAGCAGACTGTTGGACGCTCTTTGTCTGACTCTTTTGATGGTTCCACCTGCTGAACCTCAGTCTCCGTAGCAGAACCCTGTTTCCTATCTTCCTGCTGGTTACTTTTATCTTCGCTCATTATCTTTACCTGATTGGGAGTTAAAGAGAGCAAGATAGGGGAATAAGAGTTGTCTCTCCTTAACATTCCTCAATTCAATAAAATTTGATATCCAAATAAAAAAGGCCGCAATCAGCGGCCTTGTTCATGACAGTGGCTTAACTTTCATTATTCGCCAGGAAAAACCAGGTATCGAGTACGGAATCAGGGTTAAGTGAAACAGTACTGATCCCCTGCTCCATCAACCAACGTGCCAGATCTGGATGATCAGAAGGACCCTGACCACAGATGCCGATGTACTTACCCTGTTTTTTACACGCAGTGATCGCCATCATCAACAGCTTCTTGACTGCCGCATCACGCTCATCAAACAAATGAGCAATAACCCCTGAATCTCGATCCAGGCCCAGAGTGAGCTGGGTCAGATCATTGGAACCGATTGAGAACCCATCAAAGTGCTCGAGGAACTCATCCGCCAACAAGGCATTGGATGGGATCTCACACATCATAATGACGCGCAAACCGTTTTTGCCTCTTCTGAGGCCATTATCTGCAAGAAGATCGACAACCTGTTTTGCTTCACCCGGAGTACGAACAAACGGGATCATGACCTCAACATTGGTCAGCTGCATCTCATCTCGCACACGCTTTATAGCGCGACATTCAAGTTCAAAACAATCTCTGAAGTTCTCAGAGATATAGCGTGCAGCACCGCGGAAACCTAACATCGGATTCTCTTCGCTAGGCTCAAACCGATCGCCACCAATCAGATGACCATATTCGTTCGATTTAAAATCGGACATACGCACGATCACTTTTTTCGGATAGAACGCTGCTGCAAGTGTCGAGATCCCCTCCACCAATCGATCTACATAGAAATCTACCGGGCTTTTATAGCCTGCGATACGCCGAGAGATGGTCTGTTGAAGTGCAGGTGACTGGCTGTCAAAGTTCAGCAGCGCCTTCGGATGAACGCCGATCATACGATTGATGATAAATTCGAGCCTTGCCAAACCAACTCCGGCATTAGGCAGCGCCTGGAAATCAAATGCACGATCAGGGTTGCCGACATTCATCATGATCTCGAACGGCAGAGGGGGCATCGACTCGACACTGTTGGATTGATGCTCATAATCCAACTTACCAGCGTATACACGTCCAGTATCACCCTCAGCACAGGAAACCGTCACCAACTGGCCATTCACGAACTGTTCAGTGGCATCGCCACAGCCCACGATAGCCGGGATACCCAGTTCACGAGCGATGATCGCAGCATGACAGGTACGCCCACCGCGGTTAGTCACAATTGCCGCAGCCCGTTTCATCACAGGCTCCCAGTCTGGGTCTGTCATATCGGTGACCAGAACTTCACCGGGCTGCACCTTGTCCATCTCACTGATGTCGTAGATCACACGAACATGACCGGATCCAATACGATGGCCAATAGAGCGTCCTTCAACTAAGACCTGGCTGGTCTCTTTAAGAAGGTAACGTTCTATCACCGCCTGGTTGCTCCGGCTTTTAACCGTTTCCGGACGCGCCTGCACGACGAAAAGTTCGCCCGTATCACCATCTTTCGCCCACTCTATATCCATAGGACGGCCATAATGGGATTCAATCTCCATTGCGATATGTGCAAGCTGTTCCACATCGTTATCATCAATCGAGAATGACTGCCGATCGTCCGGAGAAACCGGCACTGTTTTAACCGGGCTCTCAGCGTCATCCGCTGAATACACCATCTTGATCGCTTTTGAGCCCAGTGTTTTACGAATGATAGCTGGAGCACCCATTTTCAGTGTCGGTTTATAGACATAAAACTCATCAGGGTTGACCGCTCCCTGAACAACCGTTTCACCCAAGCCGTAAGCGGAGGTAATGAACACCACATGGTTGAAACCGGACTCGGTATCCAGCGTAAACATCACACCGGAAGATCCGCTCTCACTACGTACCATCCGCTGAATGCCTGCAGAAAGTGCTACTTCACTGTGTTCAAAACCATGGTGTACACGGTAAGAGATTGCACGATCATTATAGAGGGATGCAAACACCTCCTTGATTGCGTGCTTTACGGCATCAAGCCCACGCACATTAAGGAATGTTTCCTGCTGTCCGGCAAATGATGCATCCGGCAGATCCTCTGCGGTGGCAGAGGATCGTACAGCAACTGAGATATTGGGATTTGATTCAGACAGTTCCTGCCAATAGGTTTCTATTGCAGTATCAAGTTGCGGTTGGAAGTCCGCTTCCATTATCCAGGTACGGATCGTTTTACCTGCATCCTTGAGTGCCTGGATATCATTTGTATCCAGTTTATGCAGCTTATCGTTTATCTTTGATTCAAGCTCACCGTGGGCAAGAAAATCTCGGTAAGCATCAGCCGTTGTTGCGAAACCATTGGGTACTTTTACGTGAGCACCGGTGAGTTGTTGTAGCATTTCCCCTAGAGAAGCGTTTTTTCCACCAACCTTCTCTACATCATTCATACCTACCTGATCGAGGCGCAGTACATAGTTCTGCAACGGCCTATCTCCTACTCTGGTGTTGTAATCTATCGTTATAATAATGTTTCATGATCTTACTGCACTCGATTGTAAAAATCCCTATCTAAGCATGTAAATCGTGATCAAAAACAACTGCTCCAGCTTTAACGTTACTCCATACTGCTCAACGGATAATGATCCTACCAACACACTAGCGTCATTGTTGTTTCACTTCTGTTATAGTCAACGCAAATTTCTTAGCTATCTGTAACAAACTTTATGAAACGTACTGCTTTTTTTATCTCCGATGGCACCGGTATTACCTCAGAAGCTTTGGGTCATAGTCTGCTGGCTCAGTTTGATGGTATTGAGTTTGATCAGATCACCCTGCCCTATATCGATTCCGTCGACAAAGCCAGTGATATCGTTATGCGAATCAATGCTCAGGCAGAGATCGATGGCATCAGGCCACTCATATTCGATACAGTGGTTAATGAGGAGATCAGGAATATCATCGCGGAATCAAATGCATTCAAAATTGATGTATTCTCCAGCTTTCTTAAGCCTCTAGAAAACGAGTTAGACGCCCACTCAAACTACTCGGTGGGTAAATCTCACGGCATTGTCGAGCGCACCCGTTATAAAGACCGTATTGATTCTGTTAATTTTGCTATCGATAACGATGATGGTGCCCGAACAAAGCAGTATGCAAACGCTGATATTATTCTGGTCGGTGTCTCACGCTGCGGAAAAACACCGACCTGTCTCTACATGGCAATGCAGTTCGGCATCCGTGCGGCCAACTACCCTCTTACTGAGGAAGACTTGGAATTCAACAAGTTACCAAAGGTTCTTGAAGAATATAAGCATAAGTTATACGGCTTAACTATCGATCCATTTCAGTTGGCGGCCATCCGCCATGAACGTCGTCCCAACAGTCGTTATGCATCTTTAGACCAATGTGATTTTGAAGTGCGTGAAGTAGAGAAATTGTTCAAAAAGCTCTCACTCCCCTGTATCAATACCACCAACTTTTCGATTGAAGAGATCTCAACACGTATCATGGCGCAGGCGGGTTTAGAGCGTCGTATGAACTAGCAGGCAAAAAAAAGGCCCCATCATTGATGGTGGCCCAAGGAGCTTAGTGTAGGTATCTTTACGATACAAATTTATATTCTTATATCCATAAGAAATATTGAATCCCAATTTAGTAGCATTAATTTTTATGCGGATATTCATTTAAGTCTATTGTGTGCCACGCCAGAATCTCTGCCCGCGGTACACCATGATCACGCCATCTTTTGTAATCTCTTCCAGCCTGAGGTCGCCATTAAGCATCCCCCCCTCTCTCAGGGTTTTATTATTGATCTTAACCATCCGGCCTGAGGGGGTATCAGAAAAGATATGCACGGAGAAGGTTAACGCTGGAATCTCCCGTTTGATCTCGCTGCTCAGTTGCTTAAAGTGCCTGACCCCAACATACGGATCACGCTTATCTGAGGGTGTTATCGATTCAGCCATGGCCACTGTAGGTGGCTTATTGACGGTAATCCGATTAACGTCAGGCTTCTTCAGCTTATCAACGGCCTCTGTTTTTTCTGGAACGGCGACAGTAGGACGTGTTGTATGGCTCTCAATTGAACGTGGTGGATTCACCGTAAGATTACTTTCCCTTACAGGTTGCACAGCAGCAACTTCAAAAGTGATACCAGAGAGATCTTTGATACTCTCTTCAGAGATCGTCAGTAGTTGATTTTGATCCGTTCCCCTCACGGGTAATTGCTCTGTGCGCTTCTCTTCACGTTTCTCTAATTCGACCGGTGAAACTTGTTCAACTCGGTTATCCTGGGGCAATTCGGTGGCAGACAGACCCGTTTTAGCAAAGGGAATTATTTCATCCTCTAATGGAGGGGGTACCGATATTTGGCCGGGGTTATCGGGCAGCAATAAATACCCCGCAGTGAATGCGATAACGGCAACAGGGATAAGATAGACCCATCGTATCCCCGCTCTCCTGGCAGGACGATGATAGATTATAGGCTGGCTTTGAAGGTCAGGTATGGAGCCTTTCTGTCGCTCTGAATCAGAGTGTTTTAAGGCATCAAGAATATAGGACATAGTACCTTCCTTTCACTCTCTTAGCTTGGGAATCGACTGTGATGTCACTGCTGCCAATTGCATCGCTGTTTTGGGTCCCACCACACCGTCCGCCATTAAACCAAAACTACTCTGGAATTTTTTGACTTGCCAAACGAGCGCTTCATCATAAATTTCAGGTGAGGGTGTTCTCGGATTCCGACCCTGTACCACTGCTAACTGCTGGTCCAGCCAGGTGATCAGATCACCTTGAGCACCAGGCAACAGCGGATGTCTATAGTTTTGCGGTTTACGCCACAGCAGCGTTATATTCCCGGTAGACCATAGTTTCAGGTCCTTCAAAGCTACACGGCGTTTGCTCTCTGCAATATACAGATCCGCGTATTCACCGTTGATCTCTACCAAGGTAACGTAAAAGGGAACACCGACAGCATTCAACAGTTTGAGTACTGCAGGATGGTTAAGACTAGCCAGCTCACTGAGCGATCTAACCTGAAAATAACAGCTGAGCCCGTTTGATTCAGCAAATGTGCAGACTGCCGGATCCTCTTTAGGCTGGAACTCAATTCCCCATAGCGAGAATAGATGCTGATAAGCGAGTACCTCACTGAGCTCCGCTTCCGACTTATTTTCCCAGGCCCAGTTGGCTGGATTGGTGATGGCAATTTTATCAACACTTTCCGGAGGTTGTGACTGAGCAACTACAGCCGTATCCCCTTCTTTGATAACCGGTGCTGCTCTAACCTCATGCAGCTTATCATCAGCTTCAATGTCCTCATTCACCAGATCAGGAATGTCACTCTTCTGGTTTAAAGGCACACTGCCAAACTTCTCATCTTCTGGTGTTATTACCGCTGATGCTGACTGTTCATCTTCAAGTGAGGCAGATTGACTATTCAACACCTCAGAGGATGGCGGTTGAATCAACTCAGTTGATGAAACCCAGGCTTTAAGCTGAGGGGACGTGAAAAAAGATCCAACAAAGATCACCCCAATCACAATCAATGAGACCACAGCCATTACAGGCACTCTAAGCCACGAGTTGCTATGGTCATCTTTACTATCACCTAAAACTTCACCTGCAGCCTTTCCCAAAACCTCAGCCTTAACCGTGCTTTCACGCTGCACGTAAGCACCCAACAGGGCACGATCACAGATGATATTAATCAGCCGGGGGATCCCTTTTGTCAGTTTATATAATCGCTTGATTGAGCCGGGTTGAAAGAGCGGGCAATCAACACCGGCTACCGCCAGTCTATGGTTGAGGTAGCTCTGAATCTCATCTTGATGGAGCGCCCGAAGATGATAGCGTGCGGTGATACGCTGGTTAAGCTGCCTGAGCGCCTGCTGTTCTAACAGATCAGATAGCTCCGGCTGCCCTACCAGTATGATCTGTAAAAGCTTCTTGGTATTTGTTTCCAGATTGGTCAGTAAGCGAATCGTTTCCAATACATCTACTGATAAGTTCTGTGCTTCATCGATTATCAGAACTGTGTTTCGGTTACGCCGGTGGTTTTCAATCAGATGGCCATTGATCGCATCGACATACTCTTTAATCCCCAGACCTTCCCTCTCGACACTAATGGCGAGCTCGTCGCAGATCGTTTCCAATAACTCTTCAACGGTATATTTGGGATTGAGTACATAGGCAACATCGGTACTCTCAGGAAGCTGCTCTAACAGACAGCGTGTAACGGTTGTCTTACCGGTCCCAACCTCACCGGTCAGGAGCACAAACCCCCCATTACTTCCTATACCATACAGCAGGTGTGCAAGTGCCTCTCTGTGCTGATCACTCATATAAAGAAAGCGAGGGTCAGGTGCTATCGAGAACGGAGGTTCAGACAATCCAAAGTATTGACTGTACATCATCGTATCTCCCTTTGATGTCCTATAAATATAGAACCATCAGAGCCATTATTCCTTTATACAACAGCTGTTATGACTAACTTTCACACTCTCCTGCCAAAATAGAGCAGTTACAAAAATGTAACTCATGATTAACACCAGTGTATTGCAAAGCTTTCAACCCGGTCATTCATATCCCGTCTACACTTAATGACAGGGTGAATATAAAGTGCTCAAAAGGATAGGTTGCGCAGTTATAAGCACACGGAAATAAGGAAAAGCATCATGGAACCTCTGTCTAACGATGCTTTTATTAGTGGTGAAAGTGTAAGAAAGGCTGTCTACCTCGATCTTGCCGATAAGCATCAAAATAACATCGAAAGATTCCCGTTTACTGACTGGTCAGTAGATAGGGTTACCTCTGCCTTCCGGGCAAAAAGTATCATCCACTCTCATAATTATCTGGTAGGTATGGTCTACCTAAGCCACCTGTCTAAAGAGCAACAGGAAAATATCGTCAACCTCATAGGGTATGAATATGGAACGGTTTGGATCGCCCTTGTTGAGGAGGGAGATCTGGCAGATAAGGATTTCCGAACTCTGATCTATGAAAACTTTTATGACTATTTCACTCTGCCCCTGGAAAATAATCTTAACTACCTGAAGGCAACACTGGGTCATGCCTACGGGATTTCACTGCTAAGAGCTGCGAATGACAGTGACAATGACCTCATTGGTTCCAGTGAGATGGTTGGTGCTAGTGACACTATGCGCAAAATATTCATTCAGATCCGTAAGATCTCCGCCACTGACGCCCCTGTACTTATTACGGGCGAGACAGGTACCGGTAAAGAGATGGTAGCCCGTGCTATCCACCAGCGATCCTCGCGTTGCGAAGGTGCATTTGTTGCGATCAACTGTGGCGCACTGCCTGACTCGCTCATCCATGCTGAACTGTTCGGCCATGAGAAAGGATCATTTACGGGGGCCCATAAACGTAAAATTGGGCGTATTGAAGCGGCGCACGATGGAACACTTTTTCTGGATGAGGTGGGTGATCTGCCGCTCGAACTTCAGGTCTATCTACTACGTTTCTTAGAGGAAAAAACGATCGAACGGCTCGGTAGCGTCGAAACGCTCCACATCAATGCACGAATAGTCGCAGCCACCAATATTGACCTCGAAAAAGCGGTTGAAGAGGGTCGTTTCAGAGAGGATCTATACTATCGCCTCAACGTTCTTAATATCCACCTTCCCACTCTATCCGACCGCTATGAAGATATAGAGTTACTTGCTAACTACTTTTTTAAAAAATTCTCAGAGGGCGTTCAAAACAGATGCCATGGTTTTTCAAAGCAGGCCATTACTGCAATGAATACACATCGCTGGCCAGGTAATATACGGGAGATGATCAACCGCATCCGCAGAGCACTGATAATGAGTGATAACCGACTTGTGACCGCTTCAGATCTGGGACTATCGCATTATCAGGTTAACCATGAAATTATTACACTGGATAAAGCGCGGGATCAGGCAGAAGAGCTCGCAATTCGGAGCACACTTCACTATACACATGGAAACGTCTCTAAGGCCTCCAAAATACTGGGGGTATCACGCGTCACACTCTACCGGTTAATAGAAAAGTACGACCTGCGTTAACAGTTAAAACTGTATCATACGTGTGACAATTACGGTCAATCAATCCTCCTATCTCTTCTAATGCTTTGTAAAATATAGGCTTTTATATTTGGCTTAATCATTGCGTGAAATACCTATGGGGGAGAGGAAATGAACCATGCGTATAGCAGGCTCCAAACCAAAGTCAGTACTGAGTTTAAAGGAAGACTATTCCAATAAGTTACCAATTCTGGTGGATACTCACTCGAACTCAACTCAGTGGAGACAAACCCTCATACATGACCTTAAACGTCGTCAGCAACGGCACCACCCCTCCTCCATTCATGCATCATCCGCCCCCTATATTCTTTTGTGGGATGAACTAGAAAATGATTGGCATCCGACCTACCCACTTGAAGAATCTTCAGATTAACTACAACTTATATTAGATTGACTAATGATTATTTAATAAGCAAGCAGCCGTTTGTTTATTCCACAATTGTATAAGACATAACCTATAGTTAATGATAGTATTACGCAAAATTTACAGGGTGTAACACTTAGTGAACAGTAGTACACCCAGGCAGGCTAAACGCACCCACCTGATAGTGGATATCATGGGCAAGTGGTGTAAGAAATTGCGTAAACTCACAGATGAGATAGCCGTGTGGACAAGTCAGTAACTGCTACTAGCTATAGCAGAAAAACAGATTAGAAAGATCCTCTCCCGATAAAGGCACAGCCTGAGTAATCAGGTGTCGCAAAGTTACGGATCCCCCTATTTGTCTCGTAGGGATGGCCGGACTACCGAAGGAGAGAATTTATTCCTACCTTGCAGCCATTCGTTGCAGAGGATCTTTCGCGAGAAATTATGCGGAGATTCTCATGAACACTTATTCGTTTAAACCACGTGCACTTTGTGCCGCTCTCAGTATATCGGCGGCACTGACCATCAGCCCAGTATTACTGGCTTCTTCTCATGATCATCCACATGATCACGCGCATCCTATTGCACAGTCTCATAGGCATTCACATGCCAATGCTGAACATGCAGTGACCCAAGCGTCTACAGAAGCGTTGATCAAGGCTAAAAACAACTGGAAAAAAGCGCAGGGTAAAGCAGCAAAGAGCACGGCTTTACAGGCACTGATTGAACAGGCTCAATCACGTCGTACGCTGATGGCCGAACTGATTCAACACAATCCTGCCAAAGCGTTGGCGCTTGCAATTCCCAACGAGAAACAGTCCGAACTCCCCTCCGAGGTACAGGAACAACTCGAGCAGATTGTCACTGTTCAAGGTGAATTAGAGCTGTTCTATGAAGATTATGAAGACGGCAGCCATCAACTCCGCCGCTACCTTAATACTCCAGCCGGTGAACGTTTTGCGTTAAATCAAGCAGGTAAGCCAAAGCAACACCTAACTGGGGAGCTGGTGGAAGTTAAGGGTGTATTACTTAATAACCTTACTGACATAAACGATCATGATGGGCTGCTTGCAGCAGAAAGTGGTGATGCCGGCATCCTAACACTGGCTGCAGGTGGTGATACTTCTGGGAGTAGTAACGGAGGCACGCCTGATCCAGTCGCGAATACATTCGGAGAACAGAAAACCGCTGTATTCCTGATTAACTTTCAGGATGCACCGGATGATCAGCCATTCACTGTCGCTGAAACCCAAGCGAGTGTGTTTACTGATGTAGATGATTTCATCCGTGAAAATTCATTTGGGCAGACCTGGCTTACAGGTGATGTTTTCGGTTGGTACACCGCTCCAGTTAACAGTACAACCTGTGATACTGCAGCAATCCAATCAAGCGCAATGGCACAAGCAGAAAGCCGGGGTAATGATCTCAGCCAATATAACCGTCTAATTTTCATTCATCCCTACACCAGTGCCTGTAAATGGAGCGGTGTTGGTAGCGTGGGTGGATCACCCTCTACCTCAACCATTAACGGCAGCCTGCCCTATTCAACCATTGCACATGAATTTGGTCACAACTTAGGTCTTTACCATTCTCATGCGCAGGAGTGTGGCTCAGCAAGCACAGGGGAAAACTGTAGCAGCATTGAATACGGTAATATCCCTGACATCATGGGTACCATGGTTGCCGGGCACTTTAATGCGTTCCAGAAGGAACGTCTAGGTTGGTTAGGCTTCGGCAGCTCTCCTAGTATAACGACTGTTAGCACACCTGGTAGCTATACCATTAACCCCTATTCTGCAGATACTAACGATACGAAAGCTCTCAAAGTATATAACGGTATCGATCCCGCCACAGGGAATCAAACCTGGTACTACCTTGAATATCGTCAACCTATTGGATTTGACAGTGGGTTATCTATCGCAGGTAACTATCTAGAGGGTGTAACTGTGACTTCAGGCTCCCCTAGCGATGGTAATAGCAGTTTTATTCTTGACATGACCCCGAATACAAGTGACTGGTGGGATGGAGCGCTTGAACCCGGCTTTGAGTTTTATGACCCTTATAGTGGTAATAGTATTCTGACTGAAACTACAACGAGTAATGGCGCAACAGTTTATGTGAATCCGGTCGCTGCTGGTACTTGTACTCAAGCGGTTCCAGGCCTAATCGCCGATCCATCACTCACCCAGTGGTTGAGTGCCGGAGACACTGTCTCATATACACTGACAGTCAGTAACCAGGATACTGTAGCCTGCGATAGTTCCACGATTCAACTTAGCGCAAGTGTTCCTTCTGGATGGAGCAAAGCTTTTTCTAACAGCAGCGTAACTCTATCACCAGGCGAATCGACTAATGTCGTTCTTCAGGTTACATCACCCTCTACTGCCGCAGAGACTTTCTATGGACTCAACATGACTGCTGCAAAAGAAGCAGATACGACTAGTGTAAGTCGGATGGTGATGATAGATAACTCTGTTGTAAATGAAAACACCGCCCCAGTTGCAGCCAATGACAGCGCGTCAACAAATGAAGGCAGTGCTGTTACGATCCATGTGCTGGCTAATGACAGCGATGCCGATGGTGATGCGCTTAGTGTCACTGGCACCAGCGGTGTGAATGGCAGTGCGGTGGTGAACTCAAACGGTACAATCACCTTTACACCAGCGGCGGGCTTTAGTGGCAGTGAGACCTTTAACTACAGCATCAGTGATGGTCAGGGTGGCAGCGATACCGCTTCTGTAACCGTGTCGGTGAGCTCTGTTAATCATGCGCCGGTAGCATCTAACGACAGTGCTTCTACTAATGAAGAGAGCGCTGTTACGATCAATGTACTGGCGAATGACAGCGATGCCGATGGCGATACGCTCAGTGTCACTGGCACCAGTGGTGTGAATGGCAGTGCGGTTGTGAATTCAAATGGCACCATCACCTTCACACCGGCTGCGGGCTTTAGTGGCAGTGAGACCTTCAACTACAGCATCAGCGATGGTCAGGGTGGCAGTGATTCCGCTTCTGTGACGGTTACTGTGAGTGCCGTCAACCATGCCCCGGTTGCATCTAATGACAGCGCATCTACTAATCAGGACAGCGCCGTTACCATCAGTGTACTGGCTAATGACAGCGATGCCGATGGCGATACGCTCAGTGTTACTGGCACCAGTGGTGTAAATGGCACTGCCGTTGTTAACGCAAATGGCACCATCACCTTCACACCGGCAGCAGGCTTTAGTGGCAGCGAAACCTTTAACTATGCGGTCAGTGATGGTCAGGGTGGCACTGACTCCGCTGCTGTAACCGTTACCGTGAATGCGGTATCTACCAATACTGCCCCGGTTGCCGTCAGTGATACTGCCAACATGAGCAGCAAAAGCGCAATCACCATCCCGGTTCTGGTAAATGATTATGATGCCGAGAACGACACACTCACTGTTGAAGCCGTTTCTCAGGGCGCTAAAGGTTCAGTATGGATCAACGGTGATGGAACACTCACCTACACGCCGGCGCGTAGCTTCAAACGTAGTGACAGCTTCAGCTATACCATCAGCGATGGTGATAAAACCGCGACAGCCACCGTCAGCGTGCAACTCTCCTCCGATGACGGTGGTGATGGTGGTACCGGCGGAAAAGGCAATGGTAAGAAGAAATAGCATCGGGATTCGTTGCTAACCCACTCCGCAAAGGGGCCAGGGATGGGCCCTTTTTTATGGGATGTGCCGATAGGCGGAGCGGTCTTATCATAGAGAAAATAACTGAATTGCGATCGCGGTGAGGACACCGCTCCCACGGGCTGAAATACAAAAACGGCGGGTTTTCACCCGCCGTTTCTTCGTTCAACCTAACTCTGCATCCTCACCCTTAAGGAAGGGTATAGGGGGTACAGATATTGTTGTTGAAGTCATCCAAAATACCATGAAGATAGATGGCATCACTATGTTCTGCATCTTTAGGTCTTAACTGACCAGTATTAGCGTTATATCCAACATCTTTTAGCAATTGATCTGCAGCATCAACAACATGTTGGACACTAGGACTACAGTCACTGGTTGGTACGGCCAGATTCAGTTTGGCTGCTAATAAAGAACGAGCCAGTTTGAAATCTGCGTATTTCGCCTGTTTTCTGTGTTTACCACCGACACTTCGACTGTCCAGAATATAAACCGCAGTCAGACAATTAAGCACATCAACATCACCGATTGAGTTAACCCGACTTGGTATCAGATCTTCAAGCAACCAGAATCCATTCTCAAATCCGCCATTTTTCTCTGCGGTTTGAGCCTGGTTACCACTGCTACACATATTCCAGTTTTTCCAGTAGCCTGGCGTACGACGGTCACCCTCAGGGCGCTCATTATCAACAACGAGATGTAATGTGCCACCCGCATCGACGGTGATGTTTGTACCCGCACCAAAGTCGATACAACGATCACCCAAATCTTCGATGTTATTTGGGTTATAGACGTAGCTACTCAGATCCACATCACCGATACCATCCGGCGGTGATGTTGTATCACGCCACCAGTTAGCGGTAGTGCCGACCGGGATATCACGTTCACAGAGGGTATAGGTACCTGATGCTGGAAGTTTGATCATACCAAACTCAAGTACTCCATCCAGATCACCCGCAGTAGAACTGCTGGCTAACGGTGTTCCACCAAATCCGTCTGGGCCTTCATACAACTCGAAGACAACGGTTAGATTCGGATCGATCTGACCATTGAAGGTTTTCAACAGATCAACCATGATCCGTTTGGTGTTTGTATAGGTACATGTAACCGTTTCACCCGGATCCAGCATGATATTGGCGGTTGCATTATTGGTAGCAGTATTTTGACCACCGGTTTCAATACAGCTCAGTCCGGTTAGATCCCAGTTAGGTGCAGGATCAGTCTCTGTCACAGAGTAAATACCCGGAACCATATTGAAGTAGGTATTACCGGTGTCATCAGTACCACCAACAGTCGTCAGGCTGGTCAAGCCTAGTGATCCACTGTATGCAAACTCACCATCACCACCGATCGAATTTTTCACGATGATGATATTACCGCGACGGGTGTTTTCGTAGGTACAGACGACCGTTTCACCTGGATCTAGTTCGATCGTTGCTGTCGCATTACTCACAACGGTATTGTCAGTATCAGAACAGCTTAGATCAGTCAGATCCCACTGAGGACCAGGGTCCGTTTCTGTCACAGTGTAAGTACCTGGATTCAGGTTGAAGTAAGTCGTACCAGTATCATCACTACCACCCTGGGTAGTCAGACTAGTAAGACCTAACGAGCCTGTGTAGTCGAACGAGCCATCACCACCAATCGAATTTTTCACGATTTTGATATTACCCTTACGGGTGTTGGTGATGGTACAGGTGACATCGTCATTGTAATCCAGGTTGCCTACATCGAGTGAGGTACCTGGGTCGACACCCGTATTGTTATCACAACTCACATCGGAGACGTAGTTGTTCAAATCAGTACCGCCCGAGCCAAGTTCGCTGACGCTGTGGCTACCCACATTGACAGTTACCCATCCAGTGTCACCGCCATCACCTACGCTTGCAGCTTCAACACCACCATCAACTCGCAGATCAAATAGTCCGGAATCGTTGGATGGAATTAATGCTTTAAGTACGCGGATGCGTGGCAATGGTTTGTTGTAGAACCGGCAGATAATTGTTTCGCCATCATCCAATGAGATCTCAGCAAAACCATTAACGCCTGTACTCGGATCACCGGTGGTACCACCAACCTCTTCACACTCGACGCGATCAAGCGTATATCCAGCAGGTACCGATTCGGTCACGGTATGATCCCCGGCAAAGATATTGGTAAATAAAGGTGAGGTAGCAGCTTGACCATTGACTGTCGTCAGGCTGAAATTACCAGGCAGGCCTACGCCGCCATCACCTTGACCATCCTGATTCGAGGCAGTGCTGTATGGGAATTGAGCATCTCTATCTGTAATGATGGTGGAACCATCAGGACCAACAACATATTTTTCAATAAAGATACTGCCTGGGTTAGCTGCACGGAAATTAGTGTAAGTACACTTAACAGTTTCACCTGGAGCAAGCCCAATCTCAGCTGTTTGACCACTAAGATTAATTACACTGTCATTCTTATTATCAGCAGCAACTATTACACTACAACTTAAGCTAACGAAGGCAAAATCACCTGTTGGGCCTGCTTCTGTAACACTAAAGAAACCGGGCTGCAGATTATTAAATGTACGGCACTGCAGATCAGTATTACAGTTTGGTACAACCCCTACAGTTGCTTCTAAGTTAAAGCCAGAGAAGCCATTGCCTGTTGTATTGAAAGTAAACACTCCGATATCAGCGACTTCACCATTCAGGATTTTCTCGACAATGATGTTGCTTCGACGGGTATTTTCATAGGTACAGACGACTGTTTCACCTGGATCTAGTTCGATCGTTGCTGTCGCATTACTCACAACGGTATTGTCAGTATCAGAACAGCTTAGATCAGTCAGATCCCACTGAGGACCAGGGTCCGTTTCTGTCACGGTGTAAGTACCTGGGTTCAGGTTGAAGTAAGTCGTACCAGTATCATCACTACCACCCTGGGTAGTCAGACTGGTAAGACCTAACGAGCCTGTGTAGTCGAACGAGCCATCACCACCAATCGAATTTTTCACGATTTTGATATTACCCTTACGGGTGTTGGTGATGGTACAGGTGACATCGTCATTGTAATCCAGGTTGCCTACATCGAGTGAGGTACCTGGGTCGACACCCGTATTGTTATCACAACTCACATCGGAGACGTAGTTGTTCAAATCAGTACCGCCCGAGCCAAGTTCGCTGACGCTGTGGCTACCCACATTGACAGTTACCCATCCAGTGTCACCGCCATCACCTACGCTTGCAGCTTCAACACTACCATCAACTCGCAGATCAAATAGTCCGGAATCGTTGGATGGAATTAATGCTTTAAGTACGCGGATACGTGGCAATGGTTTGTTGTAGAACCGGCAGATAATTGTTTCGCCATCATCCAATGAGATCTCAGCAAAACCATTAACGCCTGTACTCGGATCACCGGTGGTACCACCAACCTCTTCACACTCGACGCGATCAAGCGTATATCCAGCAGGTACCGATTCGGTCACGGTATGATCCCCGGCAAAGATATTGGTAAATAAAGGTGAGGTAGCAGCTTGACCATTGACTGTCGTCAGGCTGAAATTACCAGGCAGGCCTACGCCGCCATCACCTTGACCATCCTGATTCGAGGCGGTGCTGTATGGGAATTGAGCATCTCTATCTGTAATGATGGTGGAACCATCAGGACCAACAACATATTTTTCAATAAAGATACTGCCTGGGTTAGCTAAGCGTGAATTGGTATAGGTACATTTAACGGTTTCACCCGCAGCGAGACCTATATCAACCATCTGGCCAGAGATATTTAAGATACTATCCTGATCTCCATCAGCACCATTTTCGATTACATCACAGGTTAAACTACTGAAATCGAAATCGCCTGAAGGTCCTAATTCTACAACACTGTAGAATCCGGGTTTCAGATTATCAAAGGTTCTGCATTGCAGATCAGATCCACAATCAGGCACAGTACCGACAGAAGCAGCTAAGTCGAAGTCACTGATACCTTCAGCATCGTTAGTATCAAAGCTAAATACCGCCTGATCCTGAACTTCACCATTGAGTATTTTCTCAACGATTATCATACCTCTCTGAGTATTCTCAAAGGTACAGGTGAACTGCTCATCTGCATCTTCAGGGAGGTTAACGGTAAAGGTACATTCAGCAGGATCGTTACTGCCATCAGGATTGGTTACCTGAGTCAGATCCCAACCACCCATACCTTGCTCTGTCATGGTATAGGTACCTTCACCTAAGGTCAGGCCACCAAAGTCGGCTGTTCCGCTGCCATCGGTGGTATCACTCTCAGATACGCCGGGACCTGTCAGATCAAATATCCAACCAGCTTCTGCACCTTCAGGATCTGTTTCTTTAATCACCTGAACAGTAGCTAATCTCGCCACATTTGCAAAATCAACACTACCATCACAAAGTAGAGGGCCTTCTGGTTGACCAAAATCGATCTGTTGTGGATTAGCAGAACTGATATCGAACCCAGCTGTTGCAGATTCAGTCACTGTATAATTTGTCTGATTGATTCCACTTAAAACAACAGATCCGCTGAATTCACCAGGTAAAATGGTAATAGGATAATCACCTAAGCCAGACACATTAAACATGAAAACGAACTCTTCATTTCCATCCGGAGTGATATCTACGGTTTTGTTGATCGTTAGTTCAGACGTTGCTGTCGCAGAGATATCTGAACTGGCGCTCTGTTGTGCGAAGGCACCATCAGACCCGTTCAATGTAGCTGTATCAGAGATCAAACCATTAACATTCCTCGGCATGTCCAGATAAACTGTTTTATTGAATGTTACAGATCCGCTTTCGGATTGCGGATCAGATTCCCAAGTGACTGATCCCGTGGTTGGGTCACCTTCGATATAGCCATTTTTGTAACTACCTGTTGTTCCAGAAAAACCATCGACAGAAAATGAAAGGCCTAGGCCGCTAATCTGTTCTACATCGGTAATTACTGCTGTGTCATTAAGCACAACACCACTGCTATTTATGCCTGTACTCGCATCAGCAGTGAGCTCACCGGGTATAACAACATCAGGAAACGCAAAATCAGTGTAGGTTGCGGTTGCCGTATCCATCATCCCAACCAGATCGTTCAAATTAAGGCCAAGCCCTAACCCATCAAGATCAGCCTGATCAAACGTTTCCTCATGATGAAAAACAACCATCGATGTATTCGCTTCTATTTCTACATCGATTACACCATCCGTTAAGAATGGAAGCTCAACATAACCAGAGCCAAAATCCCCAGATATTACATCTTCAACGCTAACTAATAATTTACGATGCGCAGGGTTTGTAGCTGTAATATCTGTCATCACAGTCACTTCCCCGGCAGGACTTTCAACAACAGTCCAGCTTACGTCTATCGTCAATTGTTGTGCATTACCTGATGGGTCCACGATACAGGTATCACCAAACATCAACACAGCGGGGTTAGATATTTTAGTAACATTCCATGTTTTCTGAGAATCCCGTTCAGCCGCCATCGATTTTGACAGCACTTGCGCTAAGATCTCCTTAACTGGAATCGATACGTCTTTATTACCGATACCCTGCGTACCTAGCGCCTGGTTTTTGGTATGCGCATGCAGGGATGATCCGGGATAAAGGTGTGATCCCAACGCCAGTCGACCTGCCCAGTCAATTACACAGACACTGTTTCTATCCTGTGTAATATCCAGCGTTCTGAAGATAATCGTATCACCCGCATCAGGTGCTGTACCCTGAGCACTGAATGAGATTGAACAGCTGGGATCAGACATCGCTGCATTCAAAGCAGGCTCTGTCAGCAGATCGTAACCGGGGTTACCGGCACTCTCATTATCCAGGGTCAGCGCGACTCTGTAGGTTTGCGACGCGGGCGCAGCATTACCTGCAGCCGTCGTCAATCTATGTGGGACGATATCCAGTTCATTCCACCCTTTACCGAGGTTACCTGTGGTATACAGCCCTACATCGGTACAGATGAAATTGACATCGTCATAAGCGGCCAACTCGACATCACCTTTACACCCTTCAAGGGTAAAGGAGACATGGTCTGGATCATCAACTGCATAAGCCAGTGCGCCGCCCAGTGACAGGAATATCAGGAATAAGAATTCCGTCACTCGTTGTGTTATACATCGCGAGAAACTCTTCATTTCTCACCTCCATGGTTCACCTCCCCACACGTCAGGGGAACAGAACCTCTTTTATTCGGCTCAGCCTGCGTTAATCAACTCTCATTGGTTGAGCAACCTTGACCTATCCGAATATGTATTTGATTAAAGCCCTCGCCCTTCAGCTTGGGCTTGCCCTTCGATGGGCCTTCTCATTCCCACACAACGATTAGTCTCACTCAACATGTGTAGCGGTAGAGCACCCCATCTTCCAGAGACCCGGAGTCCAGAAACCGGTTACAGGCTGCTGACTCACTGCCTAGATAAGCAATAGCCATGCCCAATAGCTAACCAACTGATACTAAAAGAATTATTTATTAAATACACAGAGGATAAGGAGGGAGTGTAATGCCGATGGCACACTATTGCTCTACTAATGTATAAAGGCACCAACAAGAGATAACTAACACGCTGTTTTAAAAGGATTAATAATCCGTTCACACTGTAACGATTCCGTTACTTTCATGAACAGGAAATCCAATATAAAACTTTGCGCTTTTGAGAGGAGTTTATGTAACAACTAGCAATAAATGCATGATCTATTTTCCCACACATAGAAGAGGTGAGATGATAGAGCACACTCTATTTTTCACGACTGGTAATGGGTAGGTTTTAATTAAGTGTGTCACTCATTAAAACTCAATTCCTTGAAGTTTCTGCCGGTATTCCCGTGTCACATTACGCGCTTCTTCTCTATCGGTGACAGCAGTTGGAGTAATCATGACGACAAGCTCTGTGCGGCTAACACTCTTACCTTCACTACCAAACATCCAGCCCACAACAGGGACATGTCTCAGCCCGGGCACGCCTGCACTGCTACGATCACGATTTTCCTTGATTAAACCGCCCAGGACCAGTGTCTCTCCACTTTGTACTGCAACACTGGTTTCGATCTGGCGTTGAATGATTGTTGGGGAGTCGATGCCTGATGTTGTAGTCTCATCTACATCATTAACTTCTTGCTTAATCTCCAATACGACCATCCCACCTGCATTAACTCGTGGTGTAACTTCGAGCAGCACGCCGGTATCCTTAAATTGAATGGTACTAGTTGTATTGAGATTATCACTGCTATTAGCCGTTGTTTCCGAGGTTCTTACCGGCACCTGATCACCGACCCGAATAGTTGCGGTATGGTTATCCAGAACCATTAACGAGGGTGATGATATCACGTTTAGTTTTGAATCTTCGGCGAGGGTATTGAGCAGTAACCGAGTGCCTACCGCATCAAAAACTTCAAAATTTGCAGTTGGGAAAAAATTAGAAGGGGCTGCGAATGGTGTATTACCTAATGAGCCAATAGCAGATTTATTATCTAATCTGGATTTAAAGAACCACTGAAGGCCATATCTCAACTCATCTGAAAGCGAGACCTCAACAATGGTCGCTTCAACAAGTACCTGTAAAGGTAGCACATCTAACTTTACAATCGCTTGTTGTACTTTTTCATAATCCAATGGGGACGCCAGAATGAGCAGTGCATTATTCTCCTCATCTGCGATGATACTAACATCACCGACATCAAGACTTGAGCCTTCATCACCAATACGGTTATTAACACGTCGTGCGGAAGCGGTTCTGGTCTGATTATCCAATGCTGCTTCCTCGGATGTATTTTGTCTTTCCTGATCCTCGTTCTGCCTGTTGTCTTGATCACCCTGGCCACTATTACTGTCACGCTGATTATCGAATAACTCAGAGAGCATATTGGCAAGGTTTTCAGCTTTCCCATTCTGAACATAATAGACGTACATATTCATGCCACGAGGATCTTCGGAGCGGTCTAAGCGCTTAATCCATACTCTCACATCTCTAAGGTATTTCTTCTGGGGGGTTATCACGAGTAATGCATTCAATCGCTCGATAGGTAGAAACTTAACAAATCCGGCAAGAGGCCCCTCTGCAGAATCACCAAAAATCGCTTCCAGTTCATCCACCATCACTTCGGCTGTCACCGTTTCAAGACGGAACAACCCCACAGACATCCCTTTGAGCTGGTCAACATCAAAGATACGCACGGTTTCCTGTATGTTTACCAGCTCATCGACTGCTCCGGCTACAATCAGTAAGTTCCGACGACTATCGACCTCCATTAAGCCCTGTTTTGGTTTAAGAGGCTCAAGTATTTTCATCATCTCACTGGATGCGATGTAACGAAGCGGTAGTATCAGTACCTGATAACCACTATCAGCTTTTAACCCTGTACGTGGTGAGAACCCAGCATCAAGCGCAGACTCCGCAGGTACGACTTCAAAAAAATTTCTTGTCTGGCGTAGAACTGCACCATTAATTCTCAATAAAGCTTCGAGTGTTGGGATCAGTTCATCTCTGTTTAGTGGTCGACTCGTCTGCAGGTGCACAGCCCCCCTTACCCGTTCATCAATTACATAGTTTTTCTGCAGAATATCCCCGAGTATGGTTTTTACAATCTCGCTGATCTCTGCACTTTGGAAATTCAACGTAATATCACCATGCGGGGTCGTTTCAGAAATGGGTTCAACCGTGACATTGGCAACCATCGAGCCATGCCCTTCAAAGATTTCAGATGTTGGCGGCATAGGTGCAGTACTAGGGCCTCCCTGATTAGAGAAGCGATTTTCAGAGCTTTTAATTGGTTGATTCATCACGTCAGCGCTTGCTTGATCCGATACAGGTTGCTTCTTGTTTTCCGGATGCCATGGATTATCCAGAGTGTTACGGTTTCCACCGGGTGTCAGACTGCAAGCCGCAAGAAACAGACTGCAAGCAACTAACCACATGGGCAACATGCTTTTATTATTCATAATCTCTCTCCCTCGGCTCACTTTTTATCGGCACCCGCCTGATCAACCTTTTCAGGCTGAATACGCGCTCTCGGGGATATTTTGGGTTGTTTTGATGTTCCATTTTCCGCTGTTACCGGCGGTTTAACCGGGCTCCTATCTCTTGGCTCCCAGAGTTCGAACCTTATTGATTCACCGTTATCATCAACCAGGGCAAAATCGGTACCTACTTCTGAAAGCACTCCCTGTTGATCCAATGGCATTCCAACTGTTAGCCGCACATTCGTTTTACCGCTGCGATCCGCAAACAGTGCAACAGGCTCATTTTCATGTGTCACAATTCCGGACAAGCGCCATTTTTCATGTAGATCTCCCTGCGAATCCGATCCCCCATTCTGTGATTTTGGCTTGGGGCGTCGTGTCGAATGAAACAGAGGGCGTTGTGATATTTCGCTATATGCCTCGATCTCAGGTAGCGCATTGTTGCTGATTTGATCAGCCATCGTAGTGTATGAAAGGCAACAGCCTATCAACAGGTACAGTAACCGGTGGGTCAGGGTGGCGTGTATCCAAAGACGCATCATTCTCCCCCCCTTGCGGTGTATGCGATCAGATCAAATCGGACATCCAGCGTTGGAATCTTTAAACGCTGTCGAACTGGTGCTCTGTTTCTACTGCTGATTCGGGGAGGCCTGTTCACGACACGCGATGTTGAGGAGATAATCAGATTTTCGGTGAAGAGATAAGGTTGATGGGACTCAATATCGTAAAGCAGTGCGACCAGTTCATTGATCTCTGAGCGCATTCGCACCTGCAATGTAACCGCCGGGATAATCTCTTCAGACGTAGCATTTGAAATGATCTGTGTACTGACCAGTTGCCCACCACTGCTGTTTAATAACTCAGTAAGCAACTGCTGCAGCATAGCTGCCGCCAGACTGGGGCGTGATTCATTCAGGTATAACCCGGCAGAAGGATTCTCAGCCCGCATCTGTTCCAGCTGTGTCTGCTCATTACCACTGTTCTCGATTACACGTTGATAAACTTCCATCTGATGTTCAAGCTGGTTTATCTGTGCTTTGTTTTCAAGATAGCGCGTTAATAGGGGTGAAAAAATGAGTTGGTAGATTATGACCAACATTAGACATAACAGGCCGATCGCTATGCTTCGCCTCTGAATCAGGGTTAATTGATTCATGGCGCCTCCTTCCCGATCTGTGCAATCACTGCAAAGCGACCTTTTTTCGAGTTAGCGTTCTGAGTCACGGGTGACGAAAAGCGCACATTCTGAAGGAGTGTTGAGTCTTCCAGTAATCCGATCAGTGATGACGCCTCATTTGATTCCCCCTGAAGTTTCAGGGTTGATCCATCCAGCTGAAAGTTGTTGATCCAGGTATGATCCGGCATTCTTGTAGTGAGATCTTTTAGCAGTATCAACCTTGAGACGGTGGCCTCTTTCCTGTTTTGCAGAAACTGCTGGCTCTCTGCCAGATTTTTTAACTCAGCACTGATCTGCTGTGCCTGTTCAGCTTTCTGTCGAGGAATCTCACTTTGCGTACGCAGTGTTTCCACCTGTTGTTCCTGCCACTGAAGCAAAAAGAATAATGCGAAAATCAATAGCGCCAGTATGAGGACAATCTTCAGAGGCAGAGAGAATGCTAAGGTCTTTTTCTCTTTCACCTGCGGAAGCAGGTTCATGCTGTAAAGCTCACGGCTGGAATCTGCAGCAGGTGCAACCACATTGACCCTTATCCCCGCTTGTTTGAATTGATCAAGTAACGGATCAAGTTGAGTTTTATGAATCAGGCTTAAGGTGATCTCCAGCATTTTGCTGCCACTCTTCTGTGGTTCAATTCGATAACCGTAATAGACCTGATCTGCACTGAAAGGCGTATACCGATCCATTTCGAATCGGAGAACATTGTCAATGTTAGAAGCAGTTACGAGTGGCAGGGAGATTTTCTTCGTTAAGAGCAGGACGGGTGGTAACAGGCAGATAACTTCATCAGCATGGTCTGATTCTGATGTGAGATGCGGTATGGATCCGAGCCTACCCTGCTCATAATCGATTGTAGCCAGCTGAATCAGCTCGCCCTTCTGTCCATACCTGATTGCACTCTGTTCAGGGTGAAGCTCAATCACCATATAGGTGCGTTTTGCTTTAAAACGCTCCAGCAGAGACTCTGGTAACATCGCCCCAAGCTCTCCGGTCCACCAGCACCAGAATCGCTGTACTTGGTCAGCAAACTGATGGGCTGCGCTCCTCGCTTCAGGTAAAGCCTGCTTTTCCATAGATCTCACCTTAACTCAGGACACTCCTGACCAGGGCATATTGGTTGTTCGGGTTCATAGAGATCGATTACTTCAGTGATCTTATATCGTACTTGCTGACCCGCTCCGCTTCTTACAAGCTGAAGCTTTTGCCTTGCTCCTGCTCCGTCTCTTAGTCTTGACTCTGTTTCAATAGTGTAGTACACACCCGGCGTTGTTACCGGAATGAATTGTGCTAATGGCAGCTCTAACCCTTTAGCCACTAGTCCCGCTTCACGGTCACTGCGACGTTGTTCTATATATTGCTCTACCAGCTCTTCAGTGGCCCCCGGCATCGATAGCAACACAAGTCGGGGCGCAACCAATGGGTTCACACCCTGAAATCGTGATCGGGTACTCAGTGCCGGTTCTATTCGTTTATAGATCCACGCTTCCATACCCAATACTTTTTGTAGCTGTTCGAGGGAGCGAAACAGCCCATCCCCAATCTCGTAGTCTAAGCCCGCCTTGATATAATCCTCATTTTCAGCACCATTCAGTCGCTTAAGATCATCCTTATCACGCCAATCGAGGATTCTGTCGGTCAACATGCTCGCTGTTGTTTCATCAACGCCTGCAGCAGCAAATAACGGTAATAGCTCGGCCGCTCCAACGCTGTTGATGTTTAATTTTCCATTTTCATCCTGAAGGCTCACTCTGACCGTCGCCTCAGCCAGTGCCACCTCATGCACTCCACCATCTGCAAGCCACTGTTGCTGTGCGGGCAGTGATAAGCGCCAGATCGCCCATTGAACACCGGCATCAGCGGCATAACCTGCCTGTGCTGCACTGAAAAGGTTATGACTGATGCGTGCTTCAGTCCGGCTTGAAAACGAGAGATGAGTAGCCATAACCGATAGCAGTACTAAAAACCACAGAACCACCACAAGGGCGACACCAGAATCCGAGTGTGTTTTATCGTGAACCGGTAAAATCATATGAAAATACCCTTGGACGAATCATCAGATCGGGCCAGGCTTCAGATCGCTCACCAAATTGAATGCGCATCAGTGTCGGCAGGTTCTCTTTTTTCAACCATTCTGATTCCCATTCAGGAATACGTTTATTGCTTGTGTCCTGATAGCTGAATCTGAAAGCCGTTAAGTCCCCCCGGTAAATGGAGACCCGAGACCCCTCATCAATCAACTGTTGTCGCAACTCTGCCCAATCCAGGTTTCCGCTGCTAATAGAAACCTTTCTGTTAGGCGTATTATCGATCAGCGGCACATAGGGCATATAGGAGGCGATCAACTGATGCTGATCCTGTGATTCATTCAGCTCGGTTGCCAAGCGTACCCAAAAAAGATCACCCCCACGCTTTATCTGCTTGAGCGGTGACAGAAAAATCAGCTCTTGCTCATCACCGAATAGGGCAATTTGCCGGACACCATCGATATCGCGTATAAATTCAGCCCGCATATTTGACAGCGTACTTCTCAATGCTTTCTGCACCGTAACCAGTTCGTTCTGTACCCCCTGATGATGTTCAACGGCTTCCCAACTTTTAATCGCCAAAAAAAATCCAGTTGATATCACAGCGGATAACAAACCGAGCAGAACCAGTGCAATCATCATTTCGACCAGCGTAAATCCTGCTGCACCCGCCCTGTGAAAGGTCATAAGGATTCACCCATAACAAGATGAACGCTATGCAGGGTGATGCGTTCTGTCGGCAGATCTGACCAGCTAACCGCCAGCGTTATTTGGTAAGGTGTAACGGTAGTGCTCAGGCTGGGATCATAATCGGGAAATTCCCATTCAGTGATGGAGGCTTCCCAGCGGAATTTTTCATCAAATTCGCCCTGACTGATACCGGATTTGAGATCCGGGTCGACTGCCAACTCTGCCATTTTAGATTCAGCGAACAGCAGTGCACGCTGTCTTGAATCGGTCAGATGCGCTGTACTGGCCGACAATGATAATATATTCATAATGACACCCAATGAGAGTGACAAAATCAGAAAAGCAACGAGCACCTCCAACAGTGTGAAACCTCTACATCGATTCTGATAGACCCTATCCATCACTCTGAACCTGTCCCGTTAGCCAGTTAACCTGTACGACTCTTATTCGCTGACCTGACTGAAGTTCTACCCTACCCCCACTGCTCGTCCCGTCAGGGTAAAATCGAATAGCACCCCGTCCTTCAGATGAAAGCACAGCATTTAACTCAAGAGGGATCATAGGTGTACCCGCTTCTCCCAACTCTTTGATCTGGATACTGGAGTGTTCACCATCTACAGCCACCTCAATCATCACACCACGTGACATCGATATGCTCTGTGCCTGACGCAATAACGAAACGACTTTACCGGTCTCACTCCTTAATTGGACTTCTGGCAGTAAGCCCCCGAAACGAGGCGCAACAACGCTCATTGCCAAACCGGCAATAATCAACACGATCAGCAATTCTAGTAATGTAAAACCCAGCAACCGGTCAGTGTGCATCGCTTGCGCTCCATTGAAAGCCTTACTCCCAGCTCTTTACATCTTTATTTTCACCCTCTCCCCCCTCCTGTTTGTCAGCACCCAGCGAGTAGAGGTCAAATTCACCATGCTCTCCAGGGAAAACATAGATGTAAGCATTACCCCACGGGTCATCCCTGATGATCGATTTTTTCAGATAGGGACCGTTCCATTTGTCTATATTGGCTGGCTTGTTGATCAGGGCATCCAACCCCTGTTCTGAGGTTGGGTATCCTCCAACCTCTAATCGATAAAGATCCAGAGCAGAGGACAACTCTTCAATCTGTAGTGATGCTGTTTTACTTTTTGAACTTGAGAGCTGCTTAAATACCTGAGGGCCCACAAGACTGGCTAGTAACCCTAAAATCACCAATACCACCAGGATTTCGAGGAGCGTGAAGCCCTTAGGGCGACGGCATTTATCCTGATACCTTTGAGTCGTGGACTTCATAGTGCGAACTCCTTCAATATTTAAATTGGAATATCATTCAGACTCATGATCGCCACCAGAATCGACATGATAATTCCTGCGATAACAATCCCCAGCGAGACAATCAAAGCCGGGGTCAAAATGGCTAACATTCGTTTGATCGCAACCCCGACCTCTCTGTCATACAAATTCGCAACCTTTAATAACATCTCTTCAAGACGTCCTGTCTCTTCGCCGACCTGAATCATCTGTATTGCCAGGCTTGGAAATAGCTGGCTCAAGCGCAACGGTTTGGCCAGGTGCTCACCCTCTTTCAGGTGATCGATCGCATCCGTAATAGCCTCTGCCATGCGCCTGTTCGTAAGCGTTTCCCGAGCGATTGACAGCGCATTGAGTAAAGGTACTCCCCCCCCCACTAATGTCCCGAGGCTGCGTGTAAACCGTGCGGTTTCGATACGTTGATTAAGCGGCCCAAACAATGGGATTTTTAATTTCCGGGCATCCCAATTTGAACGAGCAGCGGGCTGATTCAATCGCATACGCCAGAAGATCCACAAAAGTACACCTCCAACCAATATCCATGGCAGGTAAGATTTCAGTCCTTCAGCAACGGCAATCACGAACTGTGTTGATATCGGCAAGGCCTCACCCATTCCTTCAAAGAGCTGGGTAAACTGGGGGACAACATAGGTGAGGATAATTAGCAGGGAGGCAGCAGAAACCACGACCAGAATGATCGGGTAGATCAGCGCAGAGAGCACCTGCTCTTTGAGTGTTTTGCTTCTTTCAAGGTATTCGCCCAGCCCCTCAAGGCCTTCACCCAGATCACCAGAAGCTTCTGATGCCTGAACCATACTGATATAAAAATGTGAGAAGGAATCCGGATGCCCTGCAAGGACTTCTGATAAAGGCAGTCCTTTACGTACCCCCTCTTTGATCGGAATCAGCACCGCTTTCAGCTCACCATCATCTCCGACATCGATCATGATCTCCAATGCACGATCCAGAGATATACCGGCTTGCATCAGTGTCGCAAGTTGCTGGGTAAACAGTAATAATCGCCCTTCACTGATCCCTTTGGAGCCGATCTTGGTATTAAGAATCTTAATGAGGTCAACGTCGTTGGATTGGATATCAATAGAAAGTGGGATCAAACCCTGATTGTGCAGATGACGTACGACCCCTTTTTCACTCTCCTCTTCAAGCTGCCCGCTTTGTACTTCACCCTCACTGGATACAGCCCGGAAATAATAGACGGTCATCATTAAGCCTCCTGCGTAACGCGTATGACTTCCTCAATACTTGTCACGCCCGCCAGCGCTTTAATACAACCATCCTCATACATGGTGCGCATACCCGATTGACGAGCAACCACCAGGATCGCGCCAGCATCAGCATGCTTTAATATCTGACGCCTTAACTCATCATTCATAACCAGTATTTCGATGATAGCGACACGCCCGTGATAGCCAGTGCCATTACACTGCTCACACCCAGTAGGGCGATATAAATGAACAGCCTCTCCCAAGTTTAATTCCTGTAATCGAAACTCACTGATGATCTCGGGAAGCGGTGTATATGCCTCACGACAATGGAGGCATAACCTACGCACCAGTCGCTGAGCCAAAACTGCATTGAGTGTCGACGTCAATAGGTAATCTTCAACCCCCATCTCCAGCAGGCGTGTGAGACTACTGGCTGCATCATTAGTGTGTAACGTCGACAGTACAATGTGGCCCGTAAGTGAGGATTGTACGCAGATACGTGCAGTTTCGAGGTCTCGCATCTCCCCCACCATGATTACATCTGGGTCCTGCCTTACAATAGATCGTAATGCTCCGGCAAAAGAGAGACCTATTGAAGGTTTAACCTGAATCTGATTAATGCCATCAAGCTGATATTCAACCGGGTCTTCAACGGTGATCAGTTTGCTTTGCTCTGTATTTAGATTACTTAGAGCCGCATACAGGGTAGTTGTTTTCCCACTACCGGTTGGTCCAGTAACAATCAACATTCCATGAGGTATGGCAAGAACCGCTTGCAGTTTCGAAATTAGCTGTTGATCAAACCCTAATTCTTTAAATTCGAGTGCAACACTTTCACGATCAAGTAAACGCAATACAACACTTTCGCCATACATTGTCGGCACTGTTGATACACGTATATCCAGATCTTTCCCCTGAATACGCTGCTCTATACGCCCATCCTGTGGCAGGCGCCGTTCTGCAATGTTGAGTCGTGCCATTATTTTGATGCGAGATATAACAGCAGGTGAGAGATTAATCGGTGGCGCTTCACCTTCTTGAAGCACGCCATCAACCCGATAACGTACCTTCAGGCTGTTCTCAAATGGCTCAATGTGTATATCCGAAGCTCTTGATTCAACAGCCCGCAAGATAATCAAATTGACTAACCGAATAACAGGGGCCTCACTGGCCATATCTTTGAGTTGTTCAATATCCTGCTCTCCCGCTGCTTCGTCCGTTGAGACCGAAGCCAGGATATTGCCCATCTGGCTATTCCCCTGACCATACAGGCGCTCGATCGCGTTCTCTATCTCGGTTGAGACCCCGATTCCTGGAACGATCTCAAGCCCTGTTGCATGCTGCATAGCGGTAAGCGCAAAACTCTCAAAGGGGTCAGATTGAACAATATGAAGATGGTTTTCTGACATCCGCACAGGAAGAATTTTGTGTTCTTTTAAAAATCTGAAGGATAGCTTGTCAGGCAGAATGGGCTGAACAGGAAACTGTTTAGCATCGATCAGAGGAAGACTCAGCAAGGAGGCAAGTTGTTTGGCCAATACCGTTTCGGATAGTAACCCTAAACGAACCAGTAACTGGGTAATCGGCGTATCGTCAGCGCTGACCTCTTTCATCTGCTGCACACGCTGCAGATCTGTTTCAGTCAGGCATCCGGCACTGACCAGCGCATCTCCAAGTGCATCACTATCCACCTCATTCTTAACCACAGTAGAAGATACTGACATATCTTTACCTCCGGTTATGAAGGCAGAAAGTACTGTTAAGCGCTAGTTATAGATCTGTAGCGTAAACGACATCAAACTTCCCATCCCCGGGTGAGTTTAACTGCACATATGTAACGTAAAATATATAACCAATAATAGACCCTTTTGAAAAAACAGATAGTTAATACAGACCGTTTTACTCATTATGAGCGATCACAGTTGAGAGTCTGTATGCTTAATCTTAATGATTAAATAATCAGTACAATACCACCAGATTATCAGTTTAAAGATTAGAAACGCCCCCACCAATTATCCATTGAAACGACCTGATCGTTATCGGTATTAACCCAGCAGACATAGGTCATCTCCTGCCACATCCCTACTGGGGATTTAACTTCAAGATAACTACCCACCAAACCGATAATCCAAGGCTGATTGATCTCTGGTTTCACTTTCTTAAAGCTATGGGGAGGAACAGAAAATGGATAACGCTCTTCAACAGGTGATGTCCAACGAGTCTCAGCTCTCATACGGGCCAGGATGATATTGCTGCATCGGTTAAGGACTTCAGGCCGGAGCGCATATTTATCAGCCCAGCAAAGGAATGAAACACCTGGGGAGCCGCAATTTTCAATACGTAACCGTTTTGCTTCTACATTTTCAATTTCTATCTGTTTACGTATCGCCTCTCTTTTAGGATCGGGCCCATAGATCTTATCCAACTGAGCATGGCATTCGTTAGAGCGATGAAACGATTCTATGGAGTAATCTAACCGAGCCATGGCAGAACAGGTATCTCGTTGATATTGGTCTGCATATCCATATGACGCAGTTAAGCAAGCCCAAACAAGAATTGACTGGCGTTTTAATGACATAGACACTCCTTTGTCTGTTTAAGTCACATAATTTCAGATTGGTGCTGCGGTGAAGTTTACTTTAAAGGCTGTCTAGAGGTTAGACAATATCGGACTTGTGCGAAGATTAAACACGATAGAAAGGTAAAATAATGATTAAGTAAGTGCACTGCAGACATAAAAAAAGCAGATCAGTGAGTAACTGATCTGCTTTCTTAAATTTGGTAGCGGGGGCTGGATTTGAACCAACGACCTTCGGGTTATGAGCCCGACGAGCTACCAAGCTGCTCCACCCCGCATCAATGTGTGGCGAATAGTATAGAGCTGTGAGTGCTTAAGCAAGCACTATTTTTCGCAGATGCAAAAATAATATACAAATCGCCAATATCCACAGTAAGTGTCTAATTATCAACCAGATAGCTTACAGATTTTGCACCATGTCAGGTTTATTTAGATTATTAGTCAGAGAATACTGGAACCTGAAAACTATCACGCTATTATTTAGCACACTTATGGAGAACATCTTGCAAAAAACGCAATAGAGCGATCCATATATATCATTTTACGCGACACTCATTATCGATTAGAGTGCGTACATAACCAACTTATGTCAGTTCGGCTGACTAACTATTACGGAATAAAGCGATGTCTAACAACTACTTCAACACGCTGCCACTGCGTGAGCAGCTAGAGCAACTAGGTAAATGCCGTTTCATGTCTATCGATGAGTTCAGCGATGGCGTTGAAGCACTTAAAGGCAAAAAAATGGTTGTTATCGGTTGTGGTGCACAGGGCCTGGCTCAGGGTATGAACCTGCGTGACAGTGGCTGCGATGTTTCTTACGCATTGCGTGAAGCTGCAATCGCTGAAAAACGTCAGTCCTGGAAGAACGCAACTGAAAACGGTTTTGTTGTTGGTACTTATGAAGAGCTGATCCCGACTGCTGATGTTGTTCTTAACCTGACACCAGATAAGCAGCACACTTCTGTAGTAAACGCTGTTATGCCACTGATGAAAGAAGGCGCTTGCCTGTCTTACTCTCACGGTTTCAACATCGTTGAAGAGGGTATGAAGATCCGTGACGACCTGACTGTAATCATGGTTGCACCTAAGTGCCCTGGTTCTGAAGTACGTAACGAATACGTACGTGGTTTCGGTGTACCTACCCTGATCGCTGTTCACGAAGATAACGATCCTAAAGGTGAAGGTCTGGCACTGGCTAAAGCATACGCTGCAGGTACTGGCGGTCACAAAGCGGGCGTTCTGATGTCCTCTTTTATCGCTGAAGTTAAATCTGACCTGATGGGTGAGCAGACTATCCTGTGCGGTATGCTGCAGACTGGTTCCCTACTGTGCTTCGACAAGATGGTTGAAGAAGGTATCGACGCTGGCTACGCATCTAAGCTGATCCAGTACGGATGGGAAACTATCACTGAAGCACTGAAATACGGCGGCGTTACCAACATGCTGGATCGTCTGTCTAACCCAGCTAAGATCAAGGCATTTGACCTGTCTGAAGAGCTGAAAGTGATCATGCGTCCGCTGTACAACAAGCATCAGGACGACATCATCGATGGCACCTTCTCCCGCGTAATGATGGAAGACTGGGCGAACGATGATAAGAACCTGCTGGGCTGGCGTGCAGAAACTGCTGAAACAGCATTCGAAAAGACTCCGGCTGGCGATGTAGAGATCTCCGAGCAGGAATACTTCGACAACGGTATTCTGATGGTTGCTATGGTTAAAGCGGGTGTTGAGCTGGCATTCGAAACTATGACTGCTGCGGGTATCATCGCTGATTCTGCATACTACGAGTCTCTTCACGAAACGCCGCTGATCGCTAACACTATCGCACGTAAGAAACTGTACGAGATGAACGCGACTATCTCCGATACTGCTGAGTACGGTTGCTACTTGTACAACCACGCTTGCCTGCCTCTTCTGGAAGATTTCATGAAGGGGATCAAGACTGACGTGATTGGTAAAGGTCTGGATGTAGCTGACACTGGTGTTGATAATGCTCGTCTGATTGAAGTGAATGCTGCACTACGCGCTCACCCTGTTGAAGCGATCGGTACGACTCTTCGCGGCCACATGGCTGACATGAAGAAAATTGTATAAGTAATTATTACTTATAGATTTTTTAGGCCATAAGATAAAAAGCCAGAGCCCCGCTCTGGTTTTTTTTTACTCTTTATCAACCTTTCTGCTTTGGCATCAGCATGAACAAAATCGTTATCGAAAATTACACCGCAGAGTTTGGTGAATCTTTTACTCTAGATCAGGTTAACTGGACCATAGGGCCAAACCAGCATTGGGTCGTCACCGGTACAAATGGCTCAGGTAAGTCTGCACTTGCAGCAATTCTTGCAGGTGCGGGTGATTACGTCAGTGGCTCGATTTCAGGACTTCCTGAACGGGTAGAGCTGGTTTCTTTTGAAGCTCAGGCCGAATTGATCGACCGTGAACTAAAAAAAGACGATGCCGATATCATGGATGTTATCTCCGAAGGTACGCTTGTTAGGGAGATTCTTGAAGAGGGCAAGTCTGATAATCCAGATTTTGATGCCGCACTGCTTGAAGAACTGATTGGCAAATTCAAATTAGAAACGATGTTAGCACGCAGTTTTCGCAAACTGTCTACCGGCGAAACTCGTAAGATTATGCTGATCCGTGCTCTGGTTAACAGACCCGGACTGGTCATTCTGGATGAGCCGTTTGATGGCCTCGATGTTGAATCGATGGCGATGCTCAATGACCTGCTTCAGAGCCAGATTGACACCGTACCAATGGTTTTGGTGCTTAACCGCTTCGATGAAATGCCTGAGTTTATTACACATGTCGCCTATATGGATAAAGGCCGACTCCATCACAGCGTTGATATAAACGACAAACAAGCATACGACGACCTTTATCAGTTACTGCACCTGAAAACTACCGACCTGGAAGTACCTGAAACAGACGACACTGATCGCCCTCCTGCTCTGAATCCGGAAGACCCATTGGTGCGCCTACAGAATATTCGTGTTGCTTATGGCGACAATACTGTTGTTGATGGCCTTAACTGGACGATCAAGCCAGGACAACATTGGCAACTGAGTGGGCCTAACGGCAGCGGTAAAACCTGCCTGCTTAATCTGATCACCGGCGACCACCCTCAATGCTATGTGAACGATATCTTTGTCTTTGGTATGCAACGTGGGAACGGTGAAACAATCTGGCAGATCAAACAGTATATCGGCTATGTATCTACCGCCCTTCAGTGGGAATATCGCGTCAGTATCAGCTTACGTAATGTCATTATCTCTGGCTTCCATGACAGTATCGGTATGTACAGTAAGAGCACTGATAAACAGAAACAGGTCGCAGATCAATGGTTAGAGCTTCTGGGCATGAAAGACCGAGCGGATCAGCCTTATAATCAACTGTCGTTTGGTGATCAGCGGTTGCTATTGATTGCCCGTGCGATGGTGAAACACCCGACGCTGCTCATTCTTGATGAACCCTGCCTTGGACTGGACGACATTAACCGGCAGCTTGTTCTGGCCTTAATTGAGAAGATCTGCGCCAGTGGTGAAACCACCGTACTCTATGTGAACCACCATGCTGAAGATCAGATCAGTGGCATCCATGAATTTAAACAGTTGACAAAAGCTACGTAAAAAAACTTCCCAACTAAATTCACCCGCTGCTCATTTTGATTTGTAGCGGGTGAGCACCCTTTCTCAATTTACCGCTGTTTAACAAACAATTAGCCCTCACTTACTGTACTTTTATCTGTTCTCCGCTTAAATTTTATTGTGAAATGAATATTCATCTAACAATAGGCCGTGTCTATATATGTTCAAGCTCATAGCCGCACTTCTCCTGTTGATCTCTACTGCTGCTAATTCAGTTGAGACGACACAGCCTGAATCTGAAGGTAAGGTTATTTTAACGGTTACCGGAAAGATCTTGCATGGTAACTATGGGAATAGTGCTCGCTTCAACCTGGAGCAATTACAATCCCTGAAAAGTCAGACACTCAAGCTACAAACAAGGTGGTCCGATCGTATTCACGAATATCATGGTCCCCTGCTGTCTGCCGTTCTTGAACATGTTGGCGCTACAGGTAACACTCTGCGTCTTACGGCTCTTAATGATTATACAATCGATATCGAGAGAGCCTATATTGAGAAATACCAGCCAATTTTGGCCTGGCGTGACGATAACCAAATCATGAGTGTCAGAAATAAGGGACCACTCTGGTTGATACTTCCACTTGATAAGTATCCAGAGCTTAATACAGAGGAGAATACCGGGAAGATGATCTGGCAACTGACTCATATTGAAATTTTCTGATGCTTGATAACCGGTTTTTATTGAGTATTCTCAGATTCAAAGAACTATGGCTTACCCCTGTAGTTCTCATATTCTTTATCAGCGCTATCTTTAGTCTGGTCCAGCTCCGTCAATCCATAACTATCTTAGATAATCGCTATGGCACCAGCGTTTGGTCACTGTTCCAACTAAAAACTGAGCTGCATCGGTTTAACGATACACTCACAATCTATAGATCAGACAACACAGCATACCGGGAAGTTACTGCCCGCTACGATATCCTCTGGAGCCGTTTCCCTGTGCTTTTGAAGGGCATCGATGCCAATCAACTGGTCAAAATAGAAGGTGCACTACCGTCAATTCAATCGGCCTTTGATCAGATCAAAGCGTTAGAGCCATCCATATTTACCCAGCTCCAGCATACCCCCTCTATCTCCAGTGACCTTCAACAGAAACTTGAACCCCATATCAGGACCATTGAGAAACTGGCTCTCGATAACTACCACTTTAATAACGATTTCTATAATCGTGGTGATCGCAGGGTATCGGAGCTTCAACAGCAGTTAATCTGGCTGATGGTTGGCCTTATCATGAGTGGTACTCTCCTGTTGATATTGATCATCCGCGAAAACAGAATCAATCGCTTCCAGGCAGAGCATGACAGTTTGACCGGCATACCCAATCGCGCCTTTTTTCGTCGCGAGTTAACCAGGCGCTGTGAAGGAGATGAGCCTTTTGCTCTTCATCTTATCGATCTCAATGGTTTCAAAGACGTGAATGACACCTTAGGCCATCACACCGGTGACCTACTCCTAAAATCGGTCTCTGACAGGCTAACTAACTGCTTAGATCAGACTCATGATTGTTTGACCTGTCGTCTCGGTGGAGATGAATTTGCGATTTTGCAACCTCACGTCAATGACACTCATGAACTTGATCACATTGCCGCAGAAATTATTCAATTATTGGAAGAGGATTTTCGTGTTGAGGAGCACCAGTGCCTGATTGGAGCAAGCATTGGCAGCGTTCAATTTCCAAATCACGGTGATAATGCCAGCTCGCTCTTAACCCGCGCAGATATTGCGATGTACAAAGCTAAGGAATCAGCGCCTTTCTCCCGTCATCAGATATTTGATTTCATCATGGATGAACAGATTAACAGACGGCAAATTCTGCAGATGGATCTGAGAGAAGCCATAGAGCACCACAAACTCCATCTCGCATATCAGCCGATCATCGATCTGAAGAATGGTCGACCGGTCTATCTGGAGGCCCTTTTACGCTGGGAGCATCCTATCTATGGATTCGTTTCTCCGCTCGAGATCATCGAGGTCGCTGAACAACATGGAATTGCCAACACTTTGGGTTATTGGATCATCTGTGAGGCCTGTCGACAGATCAGAGAATGGTCTGATAATTCAATGAAACCTTTACCCGTAGCAGTGAACATCTCTCCCTCTATGCATCGCCCTGAACTGGGATCTCTGATCAACCAAGCGCTTGAGGAACATAATTTACCCCACGGATTGATATGGATAGAAGTAACTGAAGATACTACGATGCAGATGATTCAAGAGACGCAGCGCACCCTCCCCTTGCTGAAAAAATCGGGAATTCATATCGCACTGGACGATTTCGGTACGGGCTTGTCCTCTCTCAGTCATCTTCAGCAACTCCCTGTGCAAACACTTAAAATCGACCGAAGCTTTATTAAGAAAATTACCCAAAATCAGGTGAGCTGGGCTCTGGTCAAAAACATGATCACTATCGGCCATGACCTCGGAATGCACGTTGTGGCTGAAGGAATCGAGCACAGGGAAGAAGCGGAGTTACTCACTGAACATAACTGCGATATGGGACAAGGTTATCTTTTTAGCAAACCCTTAACGCCGGAAGATATAATTTCGTTTTGTAATTCAGCTAAGGATTTCAATTATCTGCATAGTGCAGCCATTAATTACACTGCGCTAGGTGACCGATAACAATTTTGTACAAAACCAATCTCTGATTAACGTTTACAATAGGTGCATGAAGAACGAACAGGAAATTGCGCGCTACAGAACTGTCGATGAACTTGGAGGGCTTGAAACCCTAAGCGCATCCTATCATCGACAAAACTTCTCTCGTCATACTCATGAAGGCTACACAGTGGGTATCATAGAGCAAGGTGCGCAGCGGTTTCTGAGAAACGGATCAAATCATGTTGCTCCTCAAGACAGCATTATTCTTGTCAATCATGACGAGGTACATGATGGGCATTCTGCTTCAGAAGGTGGCTGGACCTACCAGGCCATCTACCCACTACCTGAGCAGCTACAACAAGTCCGACATGAAGCGGGCCTAAGTGACACGGGCTCTATCTATTTTAGTGACCCTGTTATCCATGACCCCGAACTGGCACAACTATTACGGCTCACCTTTGATCAACTGCATCAATCTGACAACCGATTACTGCGGGAAACACTCCTGTATAGCGCTTTATTAAAACTGATGCAGAGGCATGGCAGGGAACATCGGGAGATAAGAGAGCCGATCAACTCAAAGTCGAATCTCGCACTTGTTCACTCATTTCTTCGTGAGCACCCTGCCGCTGATATCTCACTTGATGACCTTGCAGTGCTGTCAGGGCTCAGTACCTACCATCTGATTAAACAATTCAAGCGTATTTATGGGTTACCTCCTCATGCTTTCCAGATACAAGCCCGTATCAGACTAGCTAAAAATCTTTTGCAACAGGGATGCAGTTTACTCGAAGCAGCTCTTAATGCGGGTTTCCATGATCAAAGCCATTTCAACCGTCACTTCAAAAGAGCCTTGGGAATAACGCCTGGGCAGTTTCTACAGCAGTTGAGAAAGTAACAACTTCGTACAAGACCAACTATCCCATTCGCTGTAATCTGCGTCCTATCTAATATGGATTCTTTTCAATGAGATCGATAAAAAAAGAGCTAATACGTGGAACAATCGACATGATTCCACTGATCGTTGCAGTCATCCCATGGGGTGTACTGGTCGGCGCCTATGGTGTGGAATCCGGTCTGGGCGCATTTAAAACCCAGATGCTTTCATTAACTGTTTTTGCCGGCACATCCCAACTGGTTGCCATTGGGATGATTCAGGCGGGTGCCGGATTTATCAGTATTCTGGTGACTACGCTCCTCATTACCAGTCGCCATGTTTTATACAGTCTGGCCTTAAGGGATAAGATCAAGGTCCTCCCCTTACATTGGCGAACCGCACTTGGATTTTTATTGACTGATGAGCTGTTCGTTAACACCCAGCGCGAAGACCAGCCCTTTAACCGCTGGTATGCACTAGGTGCGGGTCTCAGCTTTTATATTGCCTGGAATCTATCAACACTGATCGGCATTATCGCAGGTAGCGCTATACCCGATCTAACACAGATCGGACTTGATTTTGCAGTCGTCGCGACGTTTATTGCGATCCTTGTTCCGATGGTTAAAAGCAGCTCAATCCTGACCTGTGTTATCGTTTCTACCGCTGTCTCTGTATTCTGTGCAACCCAGAATATGCAATCGGGTCTGCTTCTGGCGATCGCGGCTGGAATGTTGGCTGGATATACAACCTATACCGCTCGGAGGCTAAAATGAACTTTTGGCTCCTCATTACAGGGATGGCAGTGGCAGTATTTATCAGTCGATATCTTTTTCTTGAACCCAGACTTCCGCTTAAGCTGAATGATAAGGCGTTGCGAATACTCAGTTATTCCGCGCCTGCCGTACTAGCTGCCGTGATTGGGCCATTAGTCTTTACAACGGAGGGGCAACTGAATACCGACCCTGCAAATCCCTACCTGCTGGGAGCAGTTCTGGCAGTGATATTGATGAAATTCACAGGTAACACTCTTCTCACTGCAATCATCAGTATGGTGGTCTTTATGTTAATCAGATAACGCTGAGGGTCAGCGCCATTTTATGCCGTTCATTCGGCGCCAGTGTTACGAGATTATCCAGTACCGACGCAGTTTCAAGACAGATCATCCGCAGATAGGCCTGATCAGGAAAGTGGGTGAGTGTTTTAGCTTTATTCGTCCACGGATTCCAGACCACCATATCCGGCGCATTCTCAGCCTGTAAGCAGATTGAGCGTGAGAACCGCCTATCGTTCAGAACCACTTCAATGGGAAGATTACGGTATACCCTGTCTACCTCAGCATTCACGGATAACGGTCGGTCACTACTGAAGGATCTCCACTCCTGTAATGTATCAAGATATTGAACCCCCTCGAGCCCGGTAACTGTTACAGAATCAACATGACTGATATTGAAATAACTATGCAGGGCGGAAGTAAATTTAAACGTCTGATCACCGCAGTTTTTAACTTCAAAACACAACCTTAATTCGGTGCCAACCGTAATAATCATTTTGAGATTAGCGGGATAAGGCCACCCGGAATCACCCTCAACATTCAACGACAAGATCAAACGGGTCGTTTCACTGTCCACCAATTCGATTGATTCCAACTGCCATTCACGATTTCGGACAAAGCCATGGGCTGGGTAAGTCCCCTCATCAAGCTGTTGCTGTAGAGCCTCAGGGTTACGCTCAAACTGTCCGAACCAGGGCCAGCATACCGGAATACCACCCCGCAAAGCGGTACCTGCCTGATATTCACAACTCTCGCTTAACCATAGTACTGGCCGCTCACCAACCCGTTGATACTCAGCCAGTTGAGCTCCCTGAAGAAAGACCGTGGCACTGGCTGCTTCATTTTTAACCGCGATAGCGATCAACTGCTTATGGAGTTCAACAGTGACCCCCTTTAAGGAGCCAAATTTTGAATACAACGATTGGATCTTTTCGGCCAGACTCATAATTTATCCAAATAACAACAGTTCTAAAGCACATTCTACGCGTTGTTATGATCCCTGATAAAGCCTTGAACCATTGTATTTGAGCAACTATTTAATTAACATATTAATCATATTAGAGGAGCACTGAATGTCTATTAAGTTGTCTGTTGTTGATCAATCCCCTGTACATGGCTCACACCCGGCTATAGATGCACCACGCTTAACGGTAGAGCTGGCAAAAGCGTGTGACGATCTTGGTTTTTATCGTTACTGGGTTGCTGAACATCATGACAGTATGCATTTTGCAAATCCCTGCCCTGAAATTCTTGTCTCCGCTATTGCCAGTGTGACTCAAAACATCCGTGTTGGTAGCGGAGGCGTTATGCTCTCGCACTACAGCCCCCTTAAAGTTGCTGAATCGTTCAAGATGATGGCTACGCTATTCCCAGATAGGATTGATCTGGGTGTGGGTCGTGCCCCTGGGGGGACCGGTCTTACATCGCATGCACTCGCATTTCCACATCAACCTCATCATGGTGACCTGTATGGTCATCAAGCACAGGAGTTGAAGGGGTTTATTGAAGGCAGTCTACCCACGGATAACCCGTTCCATGAGATCAAAGTCCTACCCGACAGCTCCCCACAACCGGAATTGTGGATGCTCGGATCCAGCGGCGGTAGTGCTGGTCTTGCAGGGCATCTGGGGTACAACATAGCTCTCGCCCGTTTTATCGATCCTGATAATTGCCACCCATCTATTTTCAGTGAGTTCCATGATGAGTGGAAACGCGCTGGTCATACTCATACCGCAAATAAGATGTTGGCGATCGCGTGTATCTGTGCTGAAACAGAGGAGGAAGCAAAGCTCCGTGCAGGAACAGCAGTTTATCGTAAACTCGCTGCACAACTCGGCAGACGAGAAGCCTTTCTTACACCGTCGGAAGTTCAGGATAGATACCGTGAACTTCCTGTCTCTTATCAGGCTGAATATGATCACATTCTGAACGGCTACACGGTAGGATCCGCCGACCAATGCTGGAGTGAGATTGAGCAACTGTCCGACGTGTTCGGTTGTGACGAGATAGGGACAGTGACGGTTACACACAGTTATGAGGAGCGCCTGGACAGCTACCAGCGGCTGGCTGAAGCGCTTTAACGCTGGCGAGAGAGGAATTTAAATCTTATGCTGGGCTATCTTTCACCCGTAAAGTAGCCCGCACTCTATGCACAGTAACCCTTTCCTTAGATCTATCAACCAGACTCTTCGTAATCAGACTGGTCCTATCACCGAGTATGATCTGCTTAGATCACTCAAACTAAACTCTGCAGATATGGGTGAGGACGCGCCTTGCGGAAGTGACCTTGCTCTCTTCCGGCAGCATTTTCTGATCATGAATGCCCTGTACACCCTGCGCCCTCAATTTCTGAAGGAGGGACTTTATCTCTCTATCTCAGCCCTGGCTATAGAACTAACGCCTGTTACAGCCCCCCACAACAATTTGTCAGATGCACCCGGCGAAGCCGAATTAACTCATTATTATCTTAACTGGGAAGGTTTTTCAGAGAGCAGTCATGAATCTGTCACAGCACTCCTTAATAGCTTCTGGCAACGCTATCATAGCTTCGAGAAGCGGGATTCGGCACTCGAAACATTGGGGCTTTCAACTCACTGCTCAGGCGATGAGATCAGAAAGGCTTTCAGAACGCTTGCCGCCAGGTATCACCCGGACAGGGGCGGCGATTCTGAACGTTGTATCCAGATACGAGAGGCGTATGAATGCCTCACCTGCATCTACGAATAGACAGACTCCGGCTATTTTAATGCACGTTTTTTTGCTCGCTTTTTTTGTGCTGATCGACTGTTTTTACGCCCTAAATTGATCTCTCGGGTTAGATCAGGCTCAAAACCCGTTAGCCACTGTTGTGGCAAACGATCATCAAGCAATATTTCGATCTCCTCCAACAGATGGTTCTCCTCCTCTATCAGTAATGTAACCGCTTCACCTGACTCTCCTGCCCTACCCGTCCTGCCGATACGGTGAATGTAATCTTCAGCCTTAAAGGGGATCTCAAGGTTAATTACGGCACTGAGACTTCCTATATCAATCCCTCGCGCAGCAACGTCTGTCGCCACCAGCACCTGTAACTCTCCCTGTCGGAATTGATTCAGTACTTGATCACGCTGTAACTGAGAGCGATCAGCATGGATCGCCTCTGACTGAATACCCGAGAGCTGTAGATATTGAGCCAGTTTATCTGCCCCCTCTTTAGTGCGGCTGAAAACCATTACCTGTTTCCAGTGACGCTTTTTAATCAGGTAACTGACTATTTCAAAACGTCTCTCTGGATCACAGTTATATACAATCTGAGCTACGTTTTCAGAAGCGCTGTTTCGTTGGTCAACCTCAATCAATTTAGGTTTATTGAGTAGGTTTTTACTGAACTTATAGATCTGATCATTCAGAGTCGCTGAAAATAACATCACCTGCCGTGGCTGTTGCTCGCGCTTTGGCAACTTGCTTATGACCGTTTTAACCTCATCTCGAAACCCCATATCCAGCATACGATCGGCTTCATCAAAGATCAGAAACTGAAGTGACCTGAGATTCACCACTCTTTTCTTATGTAGATCCAACAGACGACCTGGCGTTGCCACCAACAGATCAACACCCTTTTTAATCTGTTCGACCTGTGGCCCGATACCAACGCCGCCATATACGACGGCTGATCTTACCCCGGCAGATTTCCCATAACGCTTAATACTACTGTTGACCTGTTGCGCTAATTCACGGGTTGGAGTCAGTATCAGGGCTTTAATGATTTTTTGCTTTTCTGGAGATTCTGCAGAGACAGCCATCTTCTGGATGACAGGCAGGATAAATGCTGCTGTTTTGCCTGTTCCTGTTTTGGCGCCCGCAAGGATATCTTCACCATCAAGTATGGCTGGAATTGCAGCCGCCTGAATAGGCGTTGGTTCCAGATAACCGTTTGCATCAAGTACTGTTACAATTGAGGGGTTCAACCCCAGCTCACTAAAGTTCATTATCAGCTGCCCAAAATCTTTAATGGCAAAGCAAGTGCGCTGTTCTCACCCTGTCCAAGAAACCAGATGACCCAACTTAAGCCGCCCACAGTAGAAAAGTACCAGAGAGAGGATACCACCTGACCATATCGATCCAGAGGTAACAGGTCACTATAGTGTCGGCGCTTCCACTCAAAGAGAATCTCAATACTTCCAATCGCTAGCAGAAAGCCTAACAGCGCCAGACCAAAGTGATAACTTAGTGCGACACCTGCAATGGCACCCAGAATACAGATAATCAAGCCAAAGAGGGAGTTAACGGAAAACGCGATACTTTTAAGAACGTGTCCACCATCCAGTGGCAGTACCGGCAGCATATTGAAGAGATTCAATAATGCGTTAAAGGCAGCCAGGCCTGCAAATAGCTCAATCTCTGTGAGCCAGTAAATTCCCATAAACACCAGTGAAAGCAGGAGCCCGAATAACGGTCCCATGATAGAGATATATACATCCTGCCAGCGTGTATTGATGCGATCATCCGACAGTGCAAGCCCCCCAACAAACGGAATCAGGTAGATCCCTTTAGTTGCCAGCCCAAAACGTTTCATCGCCCGAATATGTCCATACTCATGGAAGACCAGACAGAGAATTAAGGCGATCGCAAACTCAATAGAAAAAAGCCAGCTGTATGCCGCCAGACTGCCTGCGGCAAAGAGAACCTTGATCACCTTCGCACTTTTGAACAACTTGAGTGCAAGTGACCCTAAACCAATTATGCTGATCTTGGTTGGCTGCTTTACCCGATGTACAACTTCCTGTGCCTCAATATCTTTTTCATCTGAAGCACCTTCAGTAATCAGTAGTTCATCAGCCTCCAGCCGATAATTCAGGCCAAATGGCTGCCAGTTGAGCTCAAGTGTTAAGCAGCACACAATCTCTTTCAACTCACCTGCAGCGGTCCTCGCCTCAAGCGTAAATCGGTGCACAAACGTCTCACCAGCATCAGCACTTGCGTTAATCTGAGAGACTAGCTGATTATCCCAATACAGAGCCTGCCATCCCGCCATAGACGCTTCCAGCCTTAACTCTTTGCCAAGACATTCAACTTTTAATAACTGCACGGTTTTATCGCCTTCAAAACACTAAAGGCGCGCATTATAACGGATCAGCATCGTCTTCAGGGGAATTAAGCGAAGGAAATAGGAAAGGAAAACAACCAAGCATCACTGCTCACACTCCACCAGCTAACTGCAATATTCGGAGGGCTATTGGGCAGATCCATGAAAGCAGATCTGCTATGACGCTTTGAGGAATTAACGGAGGGCCGTTCAGCCAGGTAACTTACCTTTATGCAGACACTTTGGGGGATCGGGCTGATCACGTTATAAAAAAAATTGCCGCCATTTTAAACAGCAGTTTTAAATATCTGTTCTATACTTCAGATTCCAGCGAAAAATGTAAGACTTTTCGTGCCGTTAGCGATGTTATTAAGAGTAACCGTTCCCCTATCGGCACATTTTTCGCCGGATACTTTCGGCCCTAACAACCTCCTTTACCCCCACTCATTCAATTTTCACTGACAGCATTGATCTTCACGCCGCTAAAGCCATCTCAATCTGATATTTCAACGAAATGGTGCCTGTAACTTTGGATATTCCTGTTTAAGCCCGTCTAAGGGTCAATATGAGATCACTGACCCATTAAGGGTGCCGGTAGATACACCAGACTGCACCACGAAAAGGAACCTCTTTCTCAAGTTGACACCCTACCGCTTCAGCCAGCTGCCTCGACGCATGGTTATCAGAATGAATAAAGCTGATCAATGAGATATCAGGGAGATACTGTTTTGCCATCGTCTGTACTGCCCGCGCGCCCTCACTGGCAAATCCTTGTCCCCAGTACGCCGGCGCTAAAGCCCATTTAATCTCAGGTTCTGGCCAATCATTTGGGTACCATAATCCCGTAATGCCAATAACCGTATCACTCTCTTTCTCGACCATTGCATAGGGACCGAAGCCACGAAGGTACCAGTGCCCGACCATACTGCTCATGGCTCTCCAGCTTTCACCCTCTGTCAGCACTCGCCCCATGGTAAAGGTGGTAGCCAACTCATTTCCATAATAGGCATAGAGTGCTTCACAATCCGGCTCTTTAAACTGCCTCAGCAAAAGACGTTCAGTTTCACAGGTGGTCGGGACTTTGAATTCCATTATTTATCCTGCTTTCAGTAAATATTGATCATCAAGCCGACTGACCCCCAGCCCACTCATCTTACGTACTTTGATCTGCAGAGGAATCCGCTCCTTCATCGCTTCAATATGACTGATTACCCCAATCATTTTTCCTGAAGCATTCAGACTATCCAGGGCATCCAAAGCTGTATCCAGTGTTTCACTATCGAGAGTACCAAAGCCCTCATCCAGAAAGAGTGAATCAATGCTGGTTTTCTGGCTAACAAGATCAGACAGTGCAAGCGCTAAGGCCAAGCTCACCAGAAAACTCTCACCACCTGACAGGGTTTTGGTATCACGTACAGTATCCGCCTGCCAGGTATCAACGACCTGTAACTCAAGTGTTTCTGTATATTTACGTTGCAGTTGGTAACGGCCATGTAAACGTTCTAACTGGCAGTTAGCCAGATGCACCAGATGGTCAAGGGTTAGCCCCTGAGCAAATCTTCGAAACTTATCACCCTTCTGTGAACCGATCAGGGAGTTCAGGTAGGCCAGGTCATCATAAGCCCTTTTGGAACGCTCTATTTCTGTAAATAACTCAGCCTGGGATGCTCTCCGGTTCTGGTCATCTCGCATTAACGCTCCGAGCTCACCCTGCTTTACCATAAGCGTTTTAATTTCAGTACTGTGGTGTTCGAGCTGAACAGCTATCTGTTCGGCATTAACACCTTCATAACCCTTATTTCGCCCCTCTTCAGTAAGCTGCTCAATCAATTTCTCTGACTGAGCTTGCAAAGCCTGAATCTGTGCTTTTTCCCGCTTTAACTGATCAGAGATCTCTTGCAACGCTGCACGTTCACTGGGTTCCATTAACGCTTCCAGAAATTGCTCTTCTGAAGTAAACGGACTAACTGAGAGCTGATCCGCCCATTTGCTGTTCAATAACTGATATTCCGTCCTATTTTTATCAAGCTGAGTATGAATCTGAGTCAGAGTCGCCTTAGCGGAGGATAATTGACTTTCTATCTGTTGAAGCTCCTTCTGGGCTACCTGAAAGTGCTTCTCTTCGTTGGTAGCCTCTCGCAATGCCTGCTCCCGAACAGCCGACACCTGTTTATCAGAAAATAATCTAAACCGTTCATCTGTCTTCTCTTGAAGTGCCGCTTTTAGGGTTTCTTCATTCTGGACTCTCTGTTTGAGCTCTACCTCCTTTTGAGATTTCTGCTCAGAAAGCTTCTGAGATTCCAACAGCAGCGTCTCCAGCGTACGATGTGATTGCAGCAGGGCCGCTTCGAGCTGTTGAATGCTTGCAACCTGAGTTTCCAATCCCTGAACCCACTCCTCATAATCCTGATCGATATCCGGTAGGGTTAATTTAAACGGTACCAGTTCGGCAGTGAGCTTTGATCTAAGGTTGGTCATATCAGACTTATGCTGTTCAGAGAGTGCCTGCTGAGTACTCGCTTGCTCAGCAACACTTTTCTGCTGCTGGGTGATCAGCTCTATCTCAGCGTTCAGCTTTTGTTCGTATTGTTGGATCTCTCCCAAACTGTTGGAACTTTGCTGAATTCGCTGTTGGATCCGACGAATGTTTTCCAACTGGGTTTGCAGTGACTCCAGTTCAGCCATCTGTTCAGACAAAAATTTCTCGCGGGCTGCCTGATCTTCAACTGCAAGTGTGATGTCTAACTGTGAGAGCAACTGCTGCCACTGCGTGGTCAGTATTGATAATTGCTCAACCCGTTTCTGCTTATCCCTTTCCAGTTCAGGTAGTTGCTGATCACGCAACAGCGTATATTGCCCGTTAAACTCGGTTCCTGCAGTTTTCAGTCTGTCCAGTTCGTCTGCTGCCAGCTTAAGCCTTGTTTGCGTATCATCAAGATTCAACGGCTGATAACTGTCGACCAATGGGTGTTCAGTTGAGCCGCATAGTGGGCAGGGATCATCTGGCTGAAGCCTGCTACGTTCAGCTTCGAGACTTTGAATTTTACGTTCCTGCTCAAGTAGTTGATTCAGATCCTTCACCACCTGATCCTGTTTTCTATACTCCTCACGTAATGAAGCCAGATTACTTTCAATCTCAGTGAGTGACCGTCGTTTTTGAGCCAGATCTTGATCGATCTGATGATTCTCTTCAGTCAATGAGTTTAACCGCTCTGCAGTAAACTTTAATTCAGTTCGTTGACTTTGTGTCGATATCAACTGTTTCAACCGTGCCTCAAGCGCCTCTACATCCTGATCACCCACCAATCGCTGCAGATCCCTTTCACCCTCAGCACACTCTGCCTTAATCAACTGGCCCTTGTTCGCATGTTGAGCAATCTGAGCACGGAGCTCCGACACCTGCTTTTCACTCTCGGCTTGTTTCTGCAGCAATAAATCAGCCTGGACTGCGTAGTGTTGGCTCTGCTTGCCAAATTGATCTAACTGGGAGAGTTGCTCACGCCATAAAGAGAGATGAGTTGCCAGCGGTTGGAGATGAGATAACCGATCGAGTTGAGACTGATACTCCATCTGCTCAGCCTGAGATGACTGCATTTTTTTATCTGCTGCAATCAGCAAATCGTTTAGCTGAGTAATCGCCTGCTGGCTGTTCTCTCTTTCTGTTGAAGCGGTATGAAACTGATGCACCATCCGCTCAATTTGCGCATCCAGCGGGACTATTTTTTCGTTCAACAGCACTTCCTGATCAGCTCTTCGGGCTTTACCCTCTGTAAAAATGTTCTGTGCATGAGTAAAACGTTGTAGCGACTGCTGATACTCCTCACTAAGCTTAACAACCCGCTCTTCAGATGAGAGTTGTGATTCAGTCAGCTCTCTGCTCTGCTGTTCACTTGCCTTAATTAGTGTATAAGCCGCTCTTAACTCTTCTGCCGGAAGGCTGGCGCTCAGTCGCTCTAATCCAGTTCGATGCTCCCCCTCCCGCTGCTGCAGTTTTTCACGGGAAGCAGTGGCATCAAGAAGATCTCTTTGTGCTTTAGATAATTGCTCACACCAGCTCTGCTGTGCCTGAAACTGTTTGATCTGTGTCTCTGCATCAAGGAGACAAACGGCGATCTGATCACTCTGCTGCTTTAACTCTGTTATTCGTTGCTCAGAGAGGAGTTCAACCCCTTCAGCTTTTGCCTCCAACCGTTTTAAATGATTATCAGCATTTTTATAATGTGCGTAGACCTTTTCTGAGATAAGGCCATAGATCTCTGTTCCTGTCAGCTCCTCTAAGAGCTCCGCCCGATCGTTAGCATCTGCATTCAGGAAGGCTGCAAACTGCCCCTGAGAAAGCATCATTGATTTGGTAAAACGTTCAAAATCGAGCCCGCTGATCTCCTCGATTAACTGATTTTTCCGTTTCACCTGCGTTGCCAGTATCTCATCGCCTTCAGTGTGTTTTTCGAGCTTTGCAAGCTCAACCTTGGCATCCTGCAACTTTCCATCAACCTGGTCACGGGAGCGCCTCTGACTCCAAAAAGCACGGTAGCCATGGCCTTTGACCTCAAATTCAACTTCCGCCAGAGAATCAGCGGTGCCCCGCGTCATTAATTCATTGCTGTTTTGCGAGATCGTTTTCAATCTGGGGGTACGGTGATAGAGAGCCAGGCAGATCGCATCCAACAGAGTCGTTTTACCGGCCCCGGTAGGCCCTGTGATTGCAAAAAGCCCATTATCGATAAATGCACCACGCGTAAAATCAATTTTCCACTCACCGCGTAGCGAATTTATATTCTTAAAACGCAAACTCAAGATCTTCATTGGCCACCCTCAAGCTCGGAAAAAAGATCACTCTGATCCACCTCAACAGTGCCCACAGTTGAAGATGCCGGTCGTTGCTTAGAGAAATTACCTGATTTTGTGCCATCGCCTCTCAATTCAGCCTCGGAATCAAATAAATGATCCTGAAGCGGCTTATCCATTTTTTGCTCAACGCTAGGACAAACCTGAGTATCGATTTGGTTAACCGGCGATTGAATAGTGATCCCATGCTCCTCCACCAGCTCTTCAATCACCTCGCTGAAACAACTACGGATCGCTCCAAGCTTTTGTTGCTGCTCTTCAGACTCAAACTGTTCCAGCGCGAGCCGCCGCTCAAAAACCTCATAAGGGTTAAGTTCATCCAACGTCTCCCGACTTTCTCGAGAGATCTGCTGCTGCCTCAGAGATCTGACACGGCGTAACAAAAGCACCTCAACATTCAGATCATCAGTTAACACTTCGATTCTCTGTTGCAGATCAGTGAGGTAATCCTCAGTTTCGATCTCAACCGAAAGCCAGATGGGTAGTTCACCAGAATCGTCAAGCATGTGGAGTGATTGCTCTATATGACTCAAATCACCCCTGATGCAGGCCATCGGTTGGAACTGAGGGATTTTTAAAGGGGTCACCTGAGCCACACACTCAGAATCAAATTCGATCATTAATACCTGTTTATCCCATTTGAGCTCATCAAAACTCAAAGGGATTGGAGATCCGCTGTAACGAATATGATCAGACTGAGCTACAACCTGCGGTCGATGTATATGCCCTAAAGCGATGTAGTCGGCTGGGGGAAACTGGCTGGCTGGGAACGCTTCCAGGGAACCGATATAGATATCCCTGACTGACTCACTGGACTTCACTCCCATAGCAGTTAAATGACCGGTAGCGATAATAGGCAATTTCCTGCCAACTCTCTCTTCAATATCCTTTTGTCGTTCAAGTGCGTGCTGATATAAAACCTGATAGTGATCGCTGATCGCGTTGCCTAGCTGGTTGGATTTCTCACGACTACTCTGTTCAGACTGGCTTTTGATAATATCCCGGGGACGGATAAAGGGAATTGCGCAGATGATTGCGCCAGGCTCACCCGTGCGTTCATTGAGCAGGAGAACCTGCGATTCAATATCACTAGTCACCTGCGGAATAACGTAGGTATTTAGCTGACTGAGCAACATTTTTGATTCGTTTAATGTTGCAACTGAATCATGATTACCCGCGAGTGCAACTAACTGACATTCATGTTGTTTAAGTACAACGATGAAATGATTTAATAGCTCACGCGCATAACTTGGAGGGGTGCCAGTATCAAATAAATCACCTGAGATTATCACTATATCTATTTGATATTTATCGACTTTACCAATTATCCAATCAATAAATTTCTGGTGTTCACGGTATCGGGTTTTACCGATAAAATGCTGACCTAAATGCCAGTCAGATGTGTGCAAAATACGCATTCAGCGATACTCTAACAACAAAAAATACCTTTATGTTTCCAGCAAATATGGCTCAGCTAACTTAACACCCCGATAGCTGAGCGAAGGCATACACTTAAGATTTATGCTCATCAACCGCGTAAGCAGGAAGCTCCTCAAGATTAGGAACCGGTGTTGGATTTCCATCTTCATCGATCGCTACAAATTTAAACACCGCTTCAGTCACTTTTTCTCGATGACCAATCCTACCTCTTCTGACCCAGCACTCAACATTAATATCCATGGATGAGCGACCTACTTTGAGAATGTCAGTATATACGCCCAGTATGTCACCCACTTTAACCGGCCTGATAAAACTCATTCCATCGAGCGAGACCGTAACAACACGGCACTGCGCGCGCTGCCCTGCGCAAATCCCCGCAGCAATATCCATCTGAGAAAGCACCCAACCACCAAAAATATCTCCGGCCGGATTCGTATCAGCAGGCATTGCCATCGTTCTGGTAGTTAACCGACCACGTGTAACCTCTGCGCTATTCATTTCTTTTGACATACTTTTTCTCGATCAATATTTCGATAACGGATTGATACTTTAGCATGATGAATTCCAGATCACTTAACTAATTTAGTTGTCACATCTACCCAATGCAGTGCCTCTCTGGGTTTCACCAATCACCTTATATTGGCATAATGTGCGCCCTTAACCAGCACCCCTGCTGATCTCATTCCACCTCGCATCAATCAACGCGGATCTCTTAAATTGTTAACCACAGCTAATATTACAATGCAGTTTGGCGCTAAGCCTCTTTTCGAAAACGTATCAGTTAAATTTGGCGACGGTAATCGTTATGGCCTGATCGGTGCCAACGGCTGCGGTAAATCAACCTTCATGAAGATTCTTGGGGGTGATCTTGAGCCCTCAGCAGGGAATGTTTCTAAAGACCCTAATGAACGTATAGGTAAACTGAAACAGGATCAGTTTGCCTACGAAGAGTTCAGTGTCATTGATACTGTCATTATGGGTCATGAAGAGCTTTGGGCAATAAAATCTGAGCGTGATTCTATCTATGCTAACCCAGACATGACGGAGGCGGATGGTATCAGAGCAGCAGAGCTTGAAGGTGAGTTTGCCGAACTTGATGGCTACACTGCCGAATCACGTGCTGGAGAACTTTTGTTAGGAGTTGGCATCCCGATTGAGCAACATTTTGGCCCGATGAGTGAAATTGCCCCGGGCTGGAAACTCCGTGTATTACTCGCTCAGGTCCTGTTTTCAGAACCAGATATCATGTTGCTTGACGAACCCACCAACAACCTTGATATCAACACTATTCGCTGGCTTGAAGGCGTCCTGAATGAGCGGAACTGCACAATGATCATCATTTCGCATGACCGTCATTTTCTCAATAGTGTCTGTACTCATATGGCCGACCTGGATTATGGCTCACTACGACTATATCCAGGCTCATATGACGAGTACATGACGGCAGCGACACAAGCGCGGGAACGTCTACTTTCTGATAATGCCAAGAAGAAAGCTCAAATTGCGGAGTTAAGAACATTTGTCAGTCGATTCTCAGCAAATGCATCCAAGTCAAAACAAGCAACATCGCGTGCCCGACAGATTGATAAAATCCAGCTTGAAGAGGTTAAACCCTCCAGCCGCCAGAATCCATTTATCCGCTTTGAACAAGCAACAAAACTACATCGACTTGCTTTGGAAGTGGAAGGCTTGAGCAAGCAGTTTGACGAGCCCCTTTTTACTGATCTGAACCTCATGGTTGAGGTCGGTGAACGCATTGCGATTATCGGCCCCAACGGTATCGGTAAAACCACATTGCTGAAATGCCTTGTTGGTGAATTGAAGCCTACATCGGGAGAGCTGAAGTGGTCAGAGAATTCAGAGATCGGATATTATGCTCAGGATCACGCTGCAGATTTCGAAAACGATAAAAGCCTGCTGGACTGGATGGGACAGTGGGGCCAGGACGGTGATGATGAGCAGGTTATCAGGGGAACGCTTGGTCGCCTGCTCTTCTCTCAAAAAGAGATTAACAAATCTGTCAGTGTTATCTCAGGCGGTGAACAGGGCCGTATGCTCTTCGGAAAGCTGATTCTTCAGAAACCTAATATTCTATTGATGGATGAACCAACAAACCATCTGGATATGGAATCTATTGAATCCCTTAATATGGCACTAGAAAGCTACCCGGGAACATTACTGTTTGTCAGTCATGACCGGGAATTTGTCTCCTCGCTAGCAACACGAATTATTGAACTAACACCAACAGGTATAGTTGATTTCCGTGGCAGCTACGATGATTACCTGAAAAGTCAGGGTGTTGAGTAACGTTCCCCCTGGCTGACAGTAGAGTCTCCTTTTGTGAGGCTCTACTTTCTCCCCCTCCCTTACCCCTTATTCACGGACAACATTCAGGTAAGCCGTTGAAAATAGCTATCACAGCCCTCATCCTCCTGAAGAGCCTATTAAAATTTGCGTTAACACTCAGCTAGCAATGGATTAAATATGATTATTGTTTGCCCCAATTGTATGACCTCTAACCGTATTCCTGACGACAAATCACACACAGATGGCAGATGCGGCAAATGTAAATCTAACCTTCATACCCACACGCCTGCAGAGCTAAATGATAGCCATTTCGATAAATATATTGCCAGTAATGACCTGCCGGTCATTGTCGATTTCTGGGCAAGTTGGTGCGGCCCCTGCCAGATGATGAAACCGATTTTTGAAAAAACTGCCGCAGAGTCTGAAATGCTTCTATTTGCCAAAGTTGACACAGAAGCCTCTCCGGTTATTTCGCAACAACTTAATATCCGCAGTATCCCAACAATTATCATGTTCCAAAATGGTAAAGAGATCGAACGTGTTACCGGAGCCCTTTCAGAACCACAATTAAAACAGTGGATTCTACAAACACTAAACAAGGCTTGAAGTGGAAATGCAGATAAACCAACTGATAGCCGATGAGCTACATGTAAAACCCACACAGGTTAAAGCAGCGATTGAACTGTTTGATTCAGGTTCAACAGTTCCATTCGTAGCCCGTTATAGAAAGGAGGCTACAGGTGCTCTTGATGACCAACAACTCAGACGCATTCAGGAACGCCTTGTATATCTGCGCGAACTGGAATCACGTAAACAGACAGTATTAAAAAGCCTGAAGCAGCAGGGCAAACTGACAATTCAACTTGAAAACTCGATCATCAAGGCTGATAACAAAACCCTACTTGAAGATATTTATCAGCCATATAAGACAAAACGCATCACCAATGCTCAGAAAGCGCGTGATGCCGGTCTTACTGAGCTATTAAGCACACTCCTGGAAAACCCTCATTCACTTCCTTCTGAAATTGCACGTGACTATCTCAATCCTGAAAAGGGCTACCAATCCGGAGATGACTGCCTCAATGGTGCTCAAGCGATTCTCGTCGAAAAGCTCAGTGAGCAGATTGATACCGTTACAGTATTAAGGGATAGATTGTGGAATGAGGCCTCATTCCAAACATCTGTAGTGAAAGGAAAGGAACAAAATGGCCATAAATTCCGTGATTATTTTGACTACACCGAAACAATAAAAACAATTCCATCTCATCGAATGCTTGCTATTTTTCGCGGGCTTGAAGAGGGTGTTATCAAACTTGAATTATCGATCGACAACGAGAACTCATTAGAATCCATTATTCTTCGCCCTCATAACCTACCTTCTGTTGGAAAGGTTGGAGAATGGATCAAAAATACAGTTCATCAAAGCTGGATTAAGAAGTTAAAGCCAAAGCTCTTTAAAGAACTTATGGCGAAACAGAGAGAGATGGCGGAAACCGAAGCCATTAAGGTGTTTGGGAAAAATCTTAAAGCCTTGCTTCTTTCACCACCAGCCGGCTCGAAAATAACATTGGGTCTGGACCCGGGGATCAGAACAGGAGTTAAGGCTGTCGTCGTAGATCCGACTGGAAAACTGTTGCATCACACAACCATCTACCCACATCAACCCAAAAACCAGTGGGATCAATCACTGCAAACGCTACGTCAGATCTGCTGTCAGCATCAGGTAGAACTTATTGCCATAGGCAATGGAACAGCTTCCCGTGAAACCGATAAGCTTATCTCTGAACTATTAAACAAACATACGGAGATAAAAGCTCAGAAACTGATTGTTAGTGAAGCCGGTGCATCAGTCTATTCTGCCTCTCCACTAGCAGTCCAAGAGTTTCCAGATCTTGATGTATCACTGCGTGGCGCTGTATCAATTGCAAGACGTTTACAGGATCCCATGGCTGAACTCGTTAAAATCGAGCCAAAAGCAATCGGTGTCGGCCAGTACCAACATGATGTGAACCAGAAGAATCTGAGCGACAGCCTTGAAGCCGTTATAGAAGACTGCGTGAATGCAGTTGGCGTTGATCTGAATAGCGCCTCAGAGGCACTCCTCTGCCGAATTTCCGGGCTCAACCGGACCCATGCATCCAATATTATCCAGTTTCGCAACGAGCATGGCCGCTTTAAAGACCGTAACCAATTGAAAGAGGTGCCCCGTCTGGGTAAAAAGGCGTTTGAACAGTCTGCCGCTTTTTTAAGGATTAATAACAGTTCAAATCCACTGGATGGATCTGGAGTGCATCCAGAAAGCTACTCACTGGCAGAATCTATTGCAAAACACAGCAGCCTTCCAGTGGAGCAGATCATCGGTGACACCTCCTTTTTACGCGCCGTTAAGCCAGAGGAGTTCACCACTCTACGTTTCGGGATCTATACCGTACGAGATATTCTGAGCGAACTGGAAAAGCCCGGGCGTGATCCTCGCCCAGAGTTTAAAGTTGCTCGCTTACGTTCCGAAATAAAGACAATTGACGATCTTGAAGAGGGTATGCAGCTTGAAGGCACGGTAACAAATGTTACAAATTTTGGAGCCTTTATAGATATAGGTGTGCATCAAGATGGTTTAGTGCATATATCCCAACTCGCTGACAAATTTGTGAAGGATCCACATCAAGTTGTTACTGCGGGTCAAATTGTTAACGTCAGGGTTACCGAAATTGATCTTCAGCGCCGTCGAATCGCCCTTTCTATGCGTACAGGCTTGAATACTGACCAAGCTAAACGAAAGGATACAAGCAACAGCAAAGCGGGGCTGAAAAAAAATACGTCGCCTGCTCCAGGCGCTTTGGCAAAAGCATTTGCAAAGGCCAAATCAGATAGGTAGTTTACAGGTGATACAAAAAAAGCGGCTTAAGCCGCTTTTTTATCATCAACATTTAGTCAATTAACGTATCTATCAGATCGATCATGAATTCAGTTTCCTCTTCAGTCATGATCTCCCAACCTAATAAATTCATACTTTCAAGAACACTTTTACCCTTTTCATCCTCAGCCATTCCGATCAACTTATCTTGAAGCTGGGGAATAAACTGCTGCATTTCAGGGCCCACTAACAGCGCATGATGAACCACACTAATTTCACTGCTTACGAGCACTTTCATCTGCTTTCTAATCAGTGCAGAGAGCTCATCATAGGCATCTTTAAGGAAGAAACCGGCATCAGCCTGATTATTCAGCAGATGCTTTGCAACGATGACATATGAATCAACAGTATTTAGTTTGGTATTTGCTGAATCAAGATCAGCTGGCTCCAGCATGATCATTCCAATGCGGTTAACATCAGGATCATCCGTTGCAACCAGCTGCGCCCCTTCAGCGAGATCTTCTACACACGTGAGGGAGGATTCAGCATGTGTTGCAATGATCGTCTCATCTGGTTTGGAAAGCGGCCTGACAAGCGCCTTAAAACCAAGTTCACGAACCAACATCGATGCATCAAACGGGTTAGCATAGACCAGATCATATTTACCCGCTTTTATATCAGCTCTCTGTTTATCAAAACAATCATACAGTTCCAGATGAACTCTAGTTTCAAGCTGTCGCTGCAACCAAGTATTAAAAATAAACCAACCTGATATATGGTCCGGAGCAAAGTCAGGACTGACTGTAAGATTTAGCGTCAATTTATTTACCCCTACTTCAGAGTTGCATAAAGCGCTTCACTTTCAGCAATTTTGCTGCGTGAGGGCTTTCGACGAACTGAGGTATATCCAACGACTTGTCCGTTTCGGATGTTTGGTATTACTGTTGCTTTGACCCAATAATACGCCCCATCCTTACGAAGGTTCTTGACATAACCGTGCCATTTATTTCCGGCCTCAATGGTTTCCCAGAGACCTGCAAATGCAACGGCCGGCATATCGGGGTGTCTTAAAATATAGTGATTTTTGCCAATCAGCTCTTCCTGAGAATAACCTGACATATCAACAAAAGCTTGATTAGCATGCGTGATAAAGCCTTTTGTATCTGTACGCGAAACAATCAGCTTTCCTTCGGGATAAGGAACTTCCCGATCAATAATCGTTGCTGTTCGGGAAGTTCCATCAAAATACTCAATGACAACCTCTCGAACATCAGCACTACCCTGTTCTGACATTTTCGATCCTAATACTACCAGTGTTGCGGGTTATAAGATTTTACCTATCGCCTCAGCAGCACGTTTAACATCCAGGAAAATCAAACCCAGACGAGCATTTGGTTTAGCAACTACAGTAAGAACAGACTCTTCATTTGCGTGGGTCATCAGGATATAACCTGAGTCACCTTTGACCAATACCTGTTCTAGATCCCCTCGAGCCAACTCATTTGATGTTCGTTCACCCAGAGAAAGCATAGCTGCACTCATGGCCCCCACTCTATCTTCATCCAGACCTGCTGGTAGAAGAGCTGCGATCATCAGACCATCTGTTGAAATGACAGCGGAAGCTTCAATCTCTGCTGAAGTTCCGTTCAAGTCACTCAGGATAGAGGTCAACATTTCTGAGCGCATATACATACTCCTTTATTGTAAGGCGTTAAAAGTACAGACATCTGTTTTTTCAGCATTGATAAAGATCAATAATCCAGATAACGTCTAGCCAAAACGCTTAATAATTCCACATAATTATTTTGATTGAGGCGAGGCATCTGATCTATTACAAGAACAAACCGCTGATGCCCAAGGTGAATCACCCAGAATCCAACTTGGCTAAGACCAACAGGATCTAACATCCCCCAGGATTCACCCATAAATTCTAGATCACGATTTAGTAGCAAGCTATGTCTCTCATGAAGAGAACTCAAATCGGCTGCAAGAGCAGAGAGCGCCTCAGCATGATCCGCTTCATATCCAGTCGAACCCAAACAAAATCCATGATGATCTGCCAGTGCAACTTTACCACTACTGGATAGACCTGATAGTAGTTCAGGAAGCACCTGCTCAATCGATTCATTTATAGTTCTAGCCGGTGTTGGACTCAGCTGAACAAAGTTCTTGTCTAAAAGCTTATTGAAAAGCTCTGCTGCGTCACTCTCTTCAAGATCGGTTAGCTCCATGACTAACTCACTGCTATAAGGCAGCGACATGTCTGAGCTGAGCAATTGAAGCAACAGGGCTCGAGCATCATCAGGCTCAGATCCAACCGTGGCGTAAAATGCTCCAGCGGGGCATATTTTAATAAACTGATTCTGGATAGTAGCACTTGTCACAAATAAACTCCGAAACCTTCCGTATTACCACCGTTTCATTCCTGAAACCATCCAAGCGAAAACGCACCTGACATGAAAGCAAACACTACACGTTGAGGTGCATCCAATATTCTCGCCACATCCACAGCTGAGAGGCTATGCCCTGACCACACATCTACCAACTCCTGAAGATATGGAATTGGCAGCATCAGTTCTAATTGTGGTGGCTTAGCGAGCTTCACCGATTTGTCGGGATCAATCCCGATAAAGAGGCGGCCCCTTGCTGTCCAAAGAGCGACTTTCCAAATCAAGGATTCTGTCCGCTCACTGTTAAATTGCGCTTTATCTATTTCAATATCAGTTCGAGGCTCAATGCTCAATTCACCAATAGCAAAACGAGTCATAGCCAACTGATTTAAAAAATCATCATCGAATGTGTGATAAACCGTACTGGTATCAGGTAAAACGAATAGTTTTCCTGGCAATCCAGTCACTTCGACAACCTGCTCCAACTTAGCCGCCATATCCATAGCTTCGGTCAGGTTGACCAGCAAAGAGCCTTCAGGATGGAAGAATATTGAGCGACGTTCTTCAGCTTTAGTCAGATCAACATCGGATGCGTTCCCGCAACACTGCTGTATTTCCATCGGCGATAATATCTTGGAACCTGCCAGCGTAACGTCTTCTTGTGGGGCAGCTCCACTACCCTGCGATTGAATTTCGTTACCTGCGGATTGAAGCTTTCGATCACGCTGCTGTTTTAACTGCAGTTCTAGTTTCCTGGCTTTTTCTTCTGCCAGGCGTTTCTTCTGTTCTTTTAACTGCTTCTTTTTCTCTTCAATTTTCTTGAGCTTCAGCGCTTTAATCTTTTCGGCTTTTTTCTTTTCTAACGCTTCTTTCTTCTTACGCTTCTGATCTTCAATCTCTTCCTGCTTCTGCTTAGCATCAGATTCTGCCTGATTTACTAAGCGGTCAGCCGCATTGACAACTAAATTACCTTTTTCAAGCTTTTGCTTGAGCGCTTCACCCTGACGCTGACGTGAATATGCACTACCACGGATAAAATCAACATCACCGGGCGTTACCATACGTTCAGAACCGTCTGATACTGCATTATCAACAGCGATATTTACAATCGGACAACTACGAACTGCATCAAGTAATTCTTGAGATGTGTGAGGCTTTTTTACCAACACATAGCGATCACCCCATGACAGATCACGGATACTGATCATCACCTTACTATGGTTTGGATATTTAGATTCAAGTTCCTGTTGAAGCTCATCATCCTTGACAGGCTGATCGCCATTAACAATCAAAACTTCTGAAATCGGTGCAGAGACCAGCTCACAATCAACTACAGATGAAAAACAGTATTCAAGCATTGCCTGATTCGGACCGGTAAAGCCCAAAAGTGCTACTTTCCTAATATTGTCCATCTGATTGCTTTTGTTGACGCTCATTAATTTGGATACCTATCAATTCATCCGTGAAGACTGGCTGGTTGAAAACGCCCATTAATCAAAACGGAATGTTCCGTTGATAGTGCGGATAAAAGACTTAAATCTTCTGTTTCGATGGCCTGCTCAATAACGCCCCTAACTTCAGGCGTCATTACAGATTTTGCCTGATCAAAAAGTCTCTGTCGTAGTTTAGGGCCTTTATCACCCAATACTAAAAGAAAGTCTGCAAATGCTCCCTCCAGCGCCGCACTATCGTAACAGGCAATAGAGAGATAAATACGTTTGGTATGTAGTCTGAGCGCATCAGGCTCTGCAGCAACCATCCTTGTAAAATGATAGAGAATTCTTCGGCCTTGCTGACCCTTATAGATCAGATACCTAGGGTGCTGGGCATCAAATGCAGCTTGTATGCGGCCAGTATTGGCACTATCAAAGTCAGCATTCAATTCCCAGTCAGCCAATACATCCCATATTGGTGAACTCACACTTTGCTCCTGCTCTGTTCTGGTAAACGATAAAATCTAAACAGGTGTTTGTGTTATATCCCTTCATTCAACAGATTACAAATATATCGTTTTATTTACCCCTAAAATCATGACCTGCAACAACAAGTTGTTCACATCAGATTACTAAACATACAGTTTTTTTCTTATTCAATATCAATCTATTAAAGATAGCCCAAATATTGATCACACCAATAAATTTAACAGAAAGTATAAGCTTGCAGATTGCATATACGCTAAAATTCTGACGCCAATTAACAATGATTCTCAAGTCTTTTAGACAGTAAGCTATAAGCACAAACATCCATTACGAATATCACCAATAGTGATTCCTAATACTGTTGGTGCAGGCATACAACCACAATCAGATGATCATACAACGCTTGTATCGATCTCTTCACATAGCCAGCCTCAGCGCCTGGACACACGCATAAACGTTGACCAACCCATTAAAAAAGCCCCGTATATACGAGGTTTTCTGTAGGACTGTGCGTTTATGAATTACAAATTCGGTAGGTGCTGCCCTGCAAACAACTCATCAATCTCATTACGATTACTGCACTCTTGAACCTGTCTAACCACATCAGGTGTTAGATGCGGAGCAAACCGCTGTATAAAGTCATACATATACCCGCGTAAAAATGTTCCTTTCCTGAATCCAATCTTTGTCGTACTCGACTCAAAGAGATGACTAGCATCCAGTGCAACGAGGTCGCTATCCTGATTCTCATCGAAAGCCATGGTGGCAATAATACCTACACCCAACCCCAGCCTGACATAGGTCTTGATAACATCTGAATCAACAGCAGTGAAAACCACTTTAGGCTCAAGCCCTTCATTGACAAACGCTTCATCAAGTTTTGACCTCCCTGTAAACCCGAACACATAGGTGACGATCGGCTGCTCAGCCAGATCTTCAAGGGTTAATTTAGATACCTGCGTAAGAGGATGATCTTTAGGGACGACAACGGAACGATTCCAACGATAACAAGGCATCATAATCAGGTCACTGAAATGCGCCATTGCTTCGGTTGCTATCGCAAAGTCCACAGTTCCATCAGCAGCCATTTCAGAGATCTGCATAGGCGTACCCTGATGCATATGAAGAGAGACATCAGGATACTCTTTCATAAAGCCAGTAATTGTCGGCGGCAACGCATATCGTGCCTGAGTGTGTGTCGTAGCAACATCAAGACTCCCTTTTCGCTCATCACTAAACTCCTGAGCGACCTGCTTGATACTTTCAACTTTTTGAAGAATTTCACCAGCAACAGATAAAATCGCCTGCCCTGCTGGAGTCACACGCGTAAGATGCTTTCCGCTACGCGCAAAAACCTCAACTCCGAGTTCATCCTCCAACAAACGGATCTGTTTACTGATGCCAGGCTGCGAGGTATAAAGGCTCTGAGCTGTAGCAGAAACATTAAGATCATGCCTTGCCACTTCCCAGATATAGCGCAGCTGCTGCAATTTCATTCAAGACCCCCTAAACATGATTGGATAGAACGCATAGTGAATTCCGGTAATTAAACGTAAGATTATTATAACAGCTTAGAATAAATTCCATAATTTTTCATCTAAGAAGACACTCTGCTTATAACCGATTGTTTAGTCTGCGGATCTCTTCATCCTGTGTAATCACCTTCTTCTCAATCACGGCGATTTTTGATAATGCCCTAACCAGCTCTTCCTCTTTATCCTTATATTGCTGTCGAATCCCTGCTTCACGCCGTGATTGTTCCGAAATGATGGTTGCCTGCTTCTTTCTCGCTTTCAGCAGCTCTTCTTCTAGATCTTTGACCTTATCTTCTAGCCTTTTATTTTTGTTTACTTCAGACAGTAAAGAGGTATTAATTTTTGAGAGATCTCTATTTTGACTACTGTTGCCCGCTTTAACCTTCTTAAGCTCATCCTCTAAGCTTTTGATCTGGGTTCGATAGGTGTCATTCTTCACCTCTTTTCTCGCAGACTCAGACTGAAGATCATGTATGTTTTTTGTTAGAGCTGATTCTTTTTTACCCACCTCATCTCTCAGCTTCTCGAGAGATCCTCGATAATAGCGAATATCCGCTTCAGCCTTACTTACAGCTTCCAGAGTATGCCGCTGCTCTTCTTTAATTCGCTGATCGAAGGTTTTCTTACTATCGTCGAAAGTTTTACGGAGATGATTAAGCTCCTGCTCTACGTTCAACCGACTCTGCTCCTCTTGCTTTCGCTGAGAAGTTTCAGCTGCCAGGTTAGTTTTAAGAACATCGATTTCAGCTTCATAACCCTTAACCTGTAATCTGACTTCTTCATTATCAACAACCTGGTTACGTAACTTTTCTTCCAGTTCAAGTTGACGAGCACGCACCTCTTTCAGAGACTGATCTGCTTCGATGCTGGCATACTCATAATCAACACGTGGCTCATGCTCGATCACGACTTTAGATTGAGCCTCATGTACTGCCTGCTCCCAAATATTCGTAAACGCTTCATGTAACACTTCAGGAATCTGAGGAATAGACAGGGAACCAGAAGCAAGCAGCCTCTGAGGCACTTGCGACCACCATTCACTCATAAACGGCTCGACATCAGCAGTCTCGCATTGGATCGTTTCTGATACCAAAAGAGGTGTAGGCTGTATACCTGATTTTAATAGCCTGTCTGCTGTTGAAAATGTAATATCTTTTAAATCCATAAGGTTCCCGAGAATCTATTTTCTTTTGTTTTTCAGTCGGTTAAGAGACGATTGTAATGTTGAGCATAAAGGCGCAACAACCACTTTTCGACCGCCTGATGGAAGCGGAAATCTCAGCTCTGCAGCATGTAAAAACAAGCGATTAAAGCCTAGTTCTTTCATCGTGTTATTTGATTCATCAGTATTATATTTTTCATCCCCTACGATTGGATGACCTGCAAACTGACAATGAACACGTATTTGATGGGTCCTACCTGTAATTGGTCGAGCCTCAACCAGAGTTGCTTCACGACCAAATCGTTGCAGCACCTTATATTCAGTCAATGACGCCTTACCATCAGCAGCAACCTTTACGATCCTCTCACCAGATTTGAGTTCGTTTTTTCTTAACGGCGCGTCAATGCGTTTCTTACGGTCCGACCACGAGCCGATTACAAGTGCATGGTATATTTTAGTGATGGTGCTTTTTTTCAGTGACTCATGCATAAGCTTAAGCGCACTTCGCTTCTTAGCAATCAGAATACAACCTGAAGTGTCCCGATCGAGTCTATGCACCAACTCCAGGAATTTAAGCTGAGGGCGCATCTGTCTAAAGCTCTCAATTAAACCCAGACTGATACCACTACCTCCATGAACGGCCAAACCAGAAGGCTTATTTACAACAATCAAGTCATCATCTTCATACAAAATTGCCGATTCCAACTTATCAATCAAACTGATACTGACTTTTGGCAGCTCCTTCTTATCTGCAAGCCTAACTGGGGGAATTCGTACTAGATCATTTATAGATAATCGATATTCCGGCTTAACCCGCTTCTTATTGACTCGTACCTCTCCCTTTCGAAGAATTCGGTATACGAGACTTTTGGGCGCACCCTTCAAAGCAGTTATCAGATAGTTATCTATCCGTTGCCCTTCATTATCTTCAGTAATTTCAACGAAACGAACCTTCGTGGAAGGAGAACTTTGCTGTGATGACATATTTGATGTGAAAACCGGTTAGCGAATTGATGCACTTCATGAATGCTGCTATATTCTAGCGCTGCTGCGTGCTGTTGGCTTTATCTTTTTTTATGAGTGCCGTAATACAGCCTGAATTCTCTCAGAGATAACAAACCTGTAGATCAAGCAGCAATAAAAGCAGAATATAAATTTAGTTTTTCACCCAGCCGGATGATTCCGGTTGGAGGTAGAGATGCACAGCAGCCAGGAACCTACCGCTAAACACGGTAGCCACAATTAGCTAGAAGAAAAATACAGGCCCTGTTTCCTCTACCGCGGACGATTAATGTGCCGATTGCGCATTAATGTTCTAACCATCAGATTTAAATGGTTATTATTATTACGTGACTAAATCAACGTAATCCTAACCGTTGCCACCATCTACGGTTCATTGCGGTAGATGTGACCTATCTGAATGTTCGAGTCCAAAAGACTGGTCAGACCTTTAATGGTCTCTCCCAGCTGCGTGAAAAGCGTTCCATAAGAGAACACTATGAAAAGAATGTTAATTAACGCAACTCAACCTGAAGAGCTGCGTGTTGCGCTGGTAGATGGCCAGCGACTATATGATCTGGATATCGAATCTGACTCCAGAGAACAAAAGAAAGCCAATATCTATAAAGGCAAGATCACACGAATCGAGCCCAGTCTTGAAGCGGCTTTTGTTGATTACGGCTCTGAGAGACATGGTTTTCTTCCCCTCAAAGAGATTTCGCGCGAATACTTCACACAACCGCCTACCCGTGGCTCACGTCCCAACATCAAAGAGGTGCTTAAAGAGGGCACTGAAGTCATTGTTCAAGTTGATAAAGAGGAACGTGGCAATAAGGGTGCTGCATTAACTACCTTTATCAGCCTCGCAGGCAGATACCTTGTGCTTATGCCCAATAACCCTCGTGCAGGCGGCATATCAAGACGGATTGAAGGCGAAGAGCGTACACAGCTTAAAGAAGCCCTCTCTGGAGTTAATATCCCGAAACAGATGGGTATCATCGTTCGTACTGCAGGCGTTGGTCGCAGCAGCGAAGAACTACAGTGGGATTTTGAATACCTGCAGACTCTTTGGGACGCTATTAAACAGGCATCCGAAGAAAAACCTGCTCCATTCCTTATCTATCAAGAGAGTAACGTCGTTATCCGTGCAGTTCGGGACTACCTACGCTCTGATATAGGTGAAGTTCTGATCGATGATGAGCAAGTCTTCAACGATGCAAAGAACTTCGTCAAGCAGGTTATGCCTACTTACGAAAACAAGATTAAGCATTACAGTGAACAGACTCCTCTGTTCAACCGTTTCCAAATTGAGACTCAGATCGAAACAGCTTTCCAGCGCGAAGTGACACTTCCTTCGGGCGGTTCAATTGTTATCGACCCTACTGAAGCCCTTGTTTCTATCGATATCAACTCTGCAAGAGCTACTCGCGGCGGTGATATTGAAGAGACCGCGCTACACACCAATCTTGAAGCAGCCGATGAAATTGCTCGCCAACTGCGCCTGCGAGACATTGGCGGTTTGGTTGTCATTGATTTCATCGATATGACACCGATTAAAAACCAGCGCGAGGTTGAAAACCGACTGCGTGATGCGCTTAAACTTGATCGTGCTCGCGTACAGATGGGACGTATATCACGCTTCGGGCTTCTTGAGATGTCACGCCAACGCCTCCGCCCATCACTGGCAGAATCCCGCGGCGTTGTCTGCCCTCGCTGTAATGGTCAAGGCACCATCCGTGATACGGAATCACTAGCGCTCTCTATTCTTCGTCTAATCGAGGAAGAATCTGGAAAAGATCGTACCGCCCAAATTAGAGCCATTCTGCCGGTTACCGTGGCAACATACCTTCTGAACGAAAAGCGCCACCCCGTTCACGATATTGAGCTTCGTCAGAATGTACGCGTGGTCATCGTTCCAAATCCAAATATGGAGACACCTCATTACGAGGTTGTTCGCCTGCGTGACGATCATACTGTCGCCACCACTAACGACGCGAGCTACACTCTTCAGCCAGAACCCGAAGAGCAGGACCCAACAGAGAGTTCAACTGCACAAGCAACTGTACAGCGTGAGCAAGCAGCAGTTCGCAGTGTCGTTCCTGCAACACCAGCTCCGGAAGCTAATGCTCAGCAAGAAACTTCCAAAGAACCCACTGCATCACCTGAAGTAACTAAGAGTAGTGAAACACTTGGAAGCCGCGTTTTAGGGATGTTCAAGGGAATTTTCGGCGGAAGTTCACAAGAAAAGACTCCTCAGGAATCCGAAAAACAGGATAAAGAGGAAGAAAAACGCCCTAAACGTCGCAAGAAAAATGAACGTAACGATCGCAACGATTCTGGCAGAAAACGTCGCCGCCGTGACAATGATCGCAAACAGCGCAACAATAAACAGAATGACGAGATTATCACTGTAAAGCCTGAGCCAGACCAACCCTTCTCAGCTAGCAGTGAAGAGAAACCGAAACGTCGCCGGAGAAAACGCAAAGGTGACCAGGACCTCAATGAAAATAGGTCCAAAGAAACTCGTGATCCTGAAACCACAGCGTCAACTGAACAGGAAGATACCCCAAGAAACCCTCGCCGCCGAGGCCGTCGTCGTCGCACCAGCGAACGCTCTGCTACCAGAAGCGGAGATGTATCAACAGAGATCAGTACGAGCTCAACAGAAGTAGCTGAAAAACCAAAAAAGATGCCGAATACGGCTAAAACAGATTCAGCTGAAACGTCAGATAACGCTGCCAAAGTAAGTAGCAATAATCGTCAATCTGCAGCAGTATCGGAAACACCAAAAACTGAATCCAATTCTGATAAAGAGATCAAAGCAACTGAACCGGCTTTAGATAACAAGCAGAATGCGAGTGAAAAAACTACACCTGCAAGCTCTTTTAACGAAGCCGATCAGAAACAAGCTGACTTACCTGTGGCGGAACAGCAAAAAGAGGAAACTCCTGCAGAATCTGTCTCTGAGAAAATAGAGGAAGTGGAAGCAGCGGGCGATAAACCAGATACCACTGGTACGAGCACCAAAGCAGAGAATAGCTCAGCAGAAGTTAATATCCCTGAACAAAAGAATCAGGCCATTAACAAAGATGATTCGAACCCTGAAACGGTTAAAAGTGACGCAACTCTGTCAGATCAGGAGAACGTGGCTACAGCACCGAACAATGCAGCCTCCCCCGTTAGCGAGCATCAGCCGGCAACTGAGCAAAAAATAGAGGAAGCTGAATCGAAACCTGTAGAAGACACTCCAAAACCACCTGCCAGAAAGCGCCGCACTCGCCGTGCACCAAATGATCCTCGCGAGGTTCGAAAGCGCCAGGAAGAAAACTAAGCACTTCCAAATAAAAAAGGGGCCTCAGGCCCCCTTTTTTATTTCTTCTTTTTAAAAATATTCAGTAATTTATCCTTCGGATCTTCCTTGTCGATCGGTAAGGCCCTTTCAAACCGCCCCTGAAGCGACTTAAACTTCTCTTCCTTGCGCCTATGTCGTGCTTTATCACGAGATGTTTGTAAATCTATAATTTTAGACACAACTCTACTCCTGAATTTCTACCTTTTCTTTTTCCTTCCTAGCTTTCTCAGCTTGCTTAGCATTCCACTCGTTTAATGCTTCAATGTAGGTATCCCATACGCAAGGTGTACAACCATTCTCACAACATTCACAATCGCCTGGAGGAACCGGCCTATAATTTTGATCAGTCATCATCTACCTCCTGCTTATAGATAGTCTAACCTCACACTCCCTTCAGGTAAATTACAGTTCGCCGCGCAAGTTCCTCTGTACAAAATCGTAATTACGACCCACAAGATGTAATCAAACTACAACAAAGTCTTTGATATTGACTTTATGCTGCACTGCAGCATGAAACATAACCTCTGAAAGTTGTAAAAACACAACAACATTAGCCATAAGTACATAGGCCAGACGTATGACTAACCCACTAATTTCAGTATAATTCTGGCACTAAATTACAACCACCGGGTTTAGAGATAGTGGAGAAAGGTGATCACAAGTTACCTTTATCTGAACCCTTGGCTGCACTGCCATAAAACTTTTGGGGAATACAATGACTACAACTAATCAAACGATTTACTGGACCCTAACTGACGAAGCACCTTCCTTGGCTACATGTTCGTTTTTGCCAATCGTTCGTGCATTCACGTCTCAAGCAGGAATCGATGTTAAAATTTCTGACATCTCTCTAGCAGGACGTGTTCTGTCAGCTTTCCCAGAAAGCCTCTCAGATGATCAACGCGTTGAAGATGGCCTGAAGTTTCTTGGAAACCTAACTCAGGACCCAAATGCAAACATCATCAAATTACCTAACATCAGTGCATCCATTCCTCAGCTTAAAGCCTGTATTGCAGAGCTTCAGACTCAAGGCTATAGCATACCTGACTACCCAGAAGATGCTTCTACTGACGAACTGAAAGACATTCAGTCCCGCTACTCTAAAATTCTTGGCTCCGCGGTAAACCCGGTACTGCGTGAAGGTAACTCTGACCGCCGTGCTCCAGGTGCTGTTAAAGCCTTCGCACGTAAATTCCCACACTCTATGGGTACTTGGTGCAAAGCTTCAAAGACCCACGCAGACTATATGCGCGATGGCGATTTCCACTCCAGTGAACAAGCGATCACTATGGGTGAAGCTGGAGACGTTCGTATTGAATACGTAGACCCTCAGGGCAACGTTGAAGTTAAGAAAGAACTCAGCCTAGAGAAAGGTGAAGTACTCGACACAATGCGCATGAGCTGTACTGCTCTACGTGACTTCTTCGAAGAATCTCTGCAGGATGCGAAAGACACCGGCGTTATGTGGTCTCTGCACGTAAAAGCAACAATGATGAAGGTTTCACACCCAATCGTATTTGGTCATGCAGTTACAGTTTTCTACAAAGAACTGTTCGATAAGCATGGCGAGCTGTTTGCAGAACTGGGTGTTAATCCAAATAATGGTATTGGTAGCGTCTACGATAAAATCGCTACCCTTCCTCGCTCAAAGCGTGAAGAGATTGAAGACGATATTCACGCATGCTATTCACATCGTCCTAAGCTGGCGATGGTTGATTCATCCAAAGGCATTACAAACCTTCACGTACCATCCGACGTTATCGTTGACGCCTCTATGCCTGCGATGATTCGTAATGGCGGTAAGATGTGGGATTCCAATGGCCATACTGATGATACCAAAGCAGTTATGCCAGAATCTACATATGCTCGCATCTACCAGGAGATGATCAACTTCTGTAAAACCAACGGTGCATTTGACCCAACCACAATGGGCACAGTACCAAACGTTGGCCTGATGGCGAAGAAAGCAGAAGAGTATGGTTCACACGACAAAACTTACGAATGCCAGCCTGGTGTTATGCGTGTCGTTGACGGATCAGGTAATGTTCTGATGCAGCACGATGTTGAGAAAGGCGACATCTGGCGTGCATGCCAGACCAAAGACGAGCCAATTCGTGACTGGGTTAAACTGGCTGTTACACGTTCGCGTAACTCTGATACACCTGCTATTTTCTGGCTTGATCCTGAGCGTGCCCACGACATGGAACTTAAGAAGAAAGTAGAAGAGTATCTGAAGGAGCACGATACTGAAGGTCTAGATATTCGCATCATGTCTTACGTTGAAGCTATTCGTCTATCGATGGAGCGCCAACTCCGCGGCCAGGATACAATTTCCGTAACTGGTAACGTTTTACGTGACTACCTGACCGACCTGTTCCCAATTATGGAACTGGGAACCTCTGCAAAAATGCTTTCAATCGTACCAATGCTGAAAGGTGGCGGTATGTATGAGACTGGTGCTGGCGGTTCTGCACCTAAGCACGTACAGCAGGTTGAAGAGGAAAATCACCTTCGCTGGGATTCACTTGGTGAATTCCTTGCTCTTGCCGTATCTCTAGAAGATGTTGGCTTTAAAGGCAATCAACGCGCCGCAATTCTGGCTAAGACACTGGATGCCGCAACTGGCAAGCTTCTAGAGAACAATAAATCACCTTCACGTAAGACAGGTGAACTTGACAACCGTGGTTCTCACTTCTACCTAGGTATGTACTGGGCTCAGGCAGTTGCATCTCAGACAGAAGATGCAGCACTAGCAGCTGAATTTAAACAGCTTGCAGAAACACTGACAGCAAATGAAGCAACAATCGTTGCTGAACTTGCCGAGTGCCAGGGTAAACCTGCTGAGCTTGATGGTTACTACCACGCTAAGCGTGAAACTGTTAAGAAAGTAATGCGCCCTAGTGCAACATTAAATGCTGCTTTAGCCGCTGTTACCGCTTAATAAGCGAAGTACACAAAAAAAACCGGCACTAGCCGGTTTTTTTGTGTCCCAAGTAAACCTCAATATAAAGCGTGCACCTGCACACTTTATATAAATTTATACTAGAGGTTTGCGATACGATTTAACCCAGCAATAGCGGCAACACGATATGCTTCAGCCATTGTAGGATAGTTGAAGGTGGTATTGATGAAGTACTTCAATGTATTTGCCTCACCCTCTTGAGCCATAATCGCCTGACCGATATGCACAATCTCAGATGCGTGCTCACCGAAGCAGTGAATCCCAAGAATCTCCAACGTTTCACGATGAAATAGGAGCTTTAACATACCTACCGGCTGCCCATATATCTGAGCACGTGCAGTATCCTTAAAGAAAGCCTGACCCACTTCATAAGGAACACATTCTTGCGTTAGCTCCTCTTCAGTTTTACCGACTGAGCTGATCTCCGGAATCGTGTAGATACCTGTAGGCACTTCATTGATATAACGGAAATCCTCTGCAGAGAGCATATCCGCTGCCGCTGCACGACCCTGATCAAGGGCAGCGGACGCTAAGCTTGGCCAACCCACAACATCTCCTGCCGCATAGATCCCATCACAGGAGGTACGGTAATGTTCATCAACCTCAAGCTGACCTCGACCATTCGCCTCTAGGTCAATATTTTCCAACTTAAGTGTATCCGTATTACCGGTTCTTCCGTTACACCATAGAAATGCATCAGCCCGAACTTTCTTGCCAGATTGGGTTGTCATAATGACACCACGATCATCTGCAACAACACTTTCATATGTCTCATTATGACGAATCTTCACAGCGTTGTTCCGCAAGTGATAACTGAGCGCATCAGAGATCTCTGCATCCAAGAATGAAAGCAAGCGGCTCTGATTATCAATAAGATCAACCTTTACACCTAGGCCACTGAAAATAGACGCATATTCAGAACCAATGACACCCGCACCGTAGATAATCAGTGTACGTGGTGTATGGCTCAGTTTTAGGATGGTATCGGAGTTATAGATACGCGGGTGAGTAAAATCTATATCAGCTGGAGTATAGGGACGCGAACCTGTAGCGATGACGATATTCTTAGCTTTCAGAGTTTCGTCGCCTGTAACAGTCCCTTTAACCAGAACTGTATTTTTATCTTCAAATTCAGCAGAACCAAAGAAGACATCAATACGGTTGCGGGCGTAAAAATTGGTACGCAACACCACCTGACTAGAGATTACCTTTTCAGCACGCTTAAGAACCTTAGGAAAAGAAAACCAGCGGGGCTCACCAATATCCCTAAACATCGGATTGGTGTTGAATTCGATAATCTGCTTTACAGAATGACGTAACGCTTTAGAAGGGATTGTCCCTTTGTGGGTACAGTTACCACCCACTGACTCCTGCTCTTCAATTACGGCTACTTTGCGGCCTTTTTTGGCTGCATTCATCGCCGCACCTTCACCAGCTGGACCAGAACCGATCACAATGACATCATAGTCATATACCGCCATCACTTTCCCCTATACATTATCATATTATTATTCGCGCTTACTCCAGCTTACGCAGTTGCAAAAAACGCTCAATTATTCTTTAGACTTAAGGAGTTAGAACTCTTATGTGAGCTCAAACAGGTTATGCTATTTGGTCTTTTTTACTTCGTATGCAAGCTGAGTTTTATTTTTCTCAGCATGCTGGCGCTCCTGCTCTTCATCGCATTTTTGGGGATCATCCCCGCAGATACTACATTTACCTTCAATACCAACGTTAGCGAGACCGCCGCAGGAACCAGAGATTGGCTTCCTACCCATAATGACACCAACTGACATTGCCACAACAACAATCAGCAAGAAAATAAATGCAAAAAACATCGTAGCCATGATATATCCTCAGTTCACCAGGTATTGCTTGAAACCTGACGTCATAAATTCTTCAAAACCCTTGTCACTCTTAACAAGAAATAATGCCTCAATTGCTTCAGTCTCAGCAAATACTCTTGCTTTATCAGCGCCCATAACCATCATTGCGGTCGCCAGTGCATCAGCCTCTGCGCAGGTTTCTGCCAGAACAGTGACCGACGCCAATCGATGTGTTATCGGCCGCGCCGTATTAGGGTCTATTGTATGCGAAAAACGCACACCATTCTCTTCAAAGTAGTTTCGATAATCACCTGATGTAGCAATACCCACATCTTTAACCGCTATAATCTTTTGGATCTCCCGGCCAGGACCACTAACAGGAGACTCTATAGCGATGCGCCAATTCTGCCCATCAGGCTTTAAACCTTTAGCCCTGAGTTCACCACCAATCTCCACCAGGTAACTATCAATACCACTCTTTTCAAGAAACTCAGCAATCACGTCCACCCCATACCCTTTTGCGATAGCTGACAGATCCACATAGCTATTCACGTTTTTTGATAGCAGGTTATTATTTAGTTGGATAGATTGATAACCAATCCTGTGACGCACAGCCTCAATCTCCTGCTCTGACGGTGCTTTTACTACACGACCATCTGGCCCAAACCCCCAGAGGTTGACCAAAGGACCAACCGTTATATCAAAGGCACCGGACGTGCGCTCACTGATATTAAGACCAAGACCTACGACAAAGGAAAGCGCTGGCGATACTTCCGCTTTCTGGTTTGCGGGTAGTCGATTAAAACGTGACAGCTCTGAATCAGGAATATAGGTAGACATTGACTGATTAACATCAGCCAGCAACCTATTGATACGTGTACTTACTGCTGCATGATTGGAATCACGGGAAAACCATTTGACGGTAAAGGTAGTTCCCATGGTCATACCGCTATGGGTATGCAGTTGCGGTTCTTTCTCGCCGCAACCCTGAAGAAGGGTAATACATAAAAACAAAATGGCCGACAGCAACGCTGCCGGCCATTTGGGTTTTTGTCTGATATAGACAAACATCAGCTATCAGCCACCAAAGTCGTCGAGGAAGATATTCTCACGCTCAACACCCAGGTCCAGAAGCATCTGGATAACAGCCGAGTTCATCATTGGCGGTCCACACATATAGTATTCACAATCTTCAGGCGCTTCATGGTCCTTTAGATAATTTTCATACAATACATTGTGAATGAAGCCGGTCAGTCCATCCCAGTTATCTTCCGGCTGCGGATCTGACAAAGCTAGGTGCCAGTCAAAATTTTCATTCTCAGCTGCAAGCATGTCGTATTCTTCGTTATAGAACGACTCACGCATAGAACGTGCACCATACCAGAACGAGATCTTACGTGTTGAATTCAAACGCTTGAGCTGATCGAAGATATGAGAACGCATTGGTGCCATACCAGCACCACCACCGATAAAGACCATTTCATTATCGGTGTCTGTCGCGAAGAACTCACCAAATGGCCCATAAACAGTGATCTTGTCACCTTCTTTCAGGTTAAACACGTACGAAGACATGATTCCTGGCGGAAAATCAGTCCCTGGAGGCGGAGAAGCAATACGAATATTAAACTTCACAACACCCCGCTCTTCCGGATAGTTCGCCATGGAATATGCACGGATGGTCGGCTCAGTAACAGTAGAAACATATTTCCACATATTGAACTGATCCCAATCACCGCGATACTCTTCCTGGATTTCGAAGTCTTTATAGTTAACGACATGAGGTGGACATTCTAACTGAACATAACCACCTGCACGGAAATCTACGTTTTCACCTTCAGGCAGACGCAAAGTCAGCTCTTTGATGAACGTAGCCACGTTCGGGTTAGATTCAACAGTACACTCCCACTTCTTAACACCAAAGATCTCCTCTTCCAGCTCAATCTCCATGTCCTGCTTAACAGCAACCTGACAAGATAGACGCCAGCCTTCTTTTGCTTGACGCATAGTGAAGTGAGATTCCTCGGTTGGCAACATAGAGCCACCACCACTATGAACTTCACAAGCACACTGCGCACAGGTACCACCACCACCACAAGCTGAAGGGATGAAGATTCCCTGATCAGCAAGAGTCTGAAGTAGCTTACCACCTGCAGGAACGGTCACTGATTTCTCAGGGTCGTTGTTAATACTAATTGTTACATTGCCGGAGCTAACCAGCTTTGAACGGGCTGCCAGAATTACCGCTACAAGTACAAGTACGACAGCGGTAAACATGACAACGCCGAGAACGATTTCAGCATTCATTGGCTAATCCTTCCTTCGTTGACCATGTTGGCATTAAAGCGATACGCCAGAGAAAGACATGAAGCCCAGGGACATCAGACCAACAGTAATGAAGGTGATACCCAGGCCACGCAATCCTTCCGGCACGTCGCTGTATTTTAGTTTTTCACGGATACCTGCCAGGGCTGTAATCGCCAGCGCCCAACCGATACCTGCACTCACTCCGTAAACTACGGATTCACCAAAGTTATAATCACGCTCAACCATGAACAGTGCCGCCCCCATGATTGCACAGTTTACTGTGATCAATGGTAGGAACACGCCCAGAGAGTTATATAGCGCCGGTACATATTTATCCAGGAACATCTCCAGGATCTGCACCATCGCCGCGATTACACCGATGTAAGAGATATAACCCAGAAAGCTGAGATCCACTTCAGGATAGCCAGCCCACGCCAGTGCGCCTTCACGCAGCAGCAGGTTATAGATCAGATTATTAACTGGCGTCGTGATTGCCAGTACTACGACTACGGCAATACCCAAACCCAGGGATGTCTGAACCTTCTTGGAAATAGCCAGGAAAGTACACATGCCCAGGAAGAATGCCAGCGCCATGTTTTCAACGAAAATCGCCTTAACGGCAAGGCTGATATACGCTTCCATTACACAGCCTCCTTCTTAGTGTTCTTAGCCAGCTCAAAGTCTGGCGCTTCTACCTGATCCTTGTGGAAGGTACGCACCAGCCAGATGAACATGCCGATAATGAAGAATGCGCTTGGTGGCAACAGCATAAGGCCGTTACCCATATACCAACCGCCATCATTAATCAGAGGCAGGACTTCATAACCGAACAGTTTACCCGCGCCAAACAGCTCACGCAGGAAACCAACGAAGATCAGGACCACACCGTAACCCAGACCGTTACCGATACCGTCCATGAAAGAGATTCCCGGAGGATTCTTCATGGCGAAGGCTTCAGCACGACCCATTACGATACAGTTGGTAATGATCAGACCAACGAATACAGAAAGCTGCTTAGATACATCGTATGCAAACGCTTTCAGGATCTGGTCCACCACGATTACCAGTGACGCAATGATAGTCATCTGACAGATGATACGTACGTTACCCGGAATGTGGTTTCGAATGATCGATACAAACAGGTTAGAGAAAGCAGTTACCGCGATTACCGCCATGGTCATAACCATCGCCGTATTCAGATTTGATGTAACCGCCAGCGCAGAACATACACCCAGGATCTGAAGACCGATCGGGTTGTTCTTAAATACTGGATTACTCAGTACTTCTTTAGCTTGTGACATCGCTTACGCCCCTCCCGCTTTCAGATTGGACAGGAATGGTGCATAACCATTGGACCCCATCCAGAAATGAACGAGGTTGGTTACACCATTAGCCGTTAACGTCGCACCCGCCAAACCATCAATCTGATGCTTAGCTTTAGGGTTCGAAGAGTCAACAGTGCCTTTGATCAGTCCCAGAGCTGGCTCCATAGAGCCCTGAGGATATACCTCTTTACCTGGCCACAGCGCTTTCCAGTTAGGGTTATCAACCTCACCACCCAGACCCGGAGTCTCAGCATGTGAATAGAAACCAAAACCAACAACGGTGTTCAGGTCGCCCTCAAGCGCCAGAAAGCCATACAGCGTAGACCACAGACCATAGCCATGAACTGGCAGGATCAGTTTTTCGATCTGGCCATTGTTCTCTATCATGTATACCGGCATTACTTTTGCCTGATACTTGATAGAAGCAATATCTGCATCTTTTGACAGCGCCTTACCCAACTGTGGGTCTTTAGCTGCTTTCTTAGCGTCATATTTAGCTGGAACATCAGTAGTGAATTTGCCGGTTTCCAGATCAACGTACTTAGTCGTGATCTGAGCGAACAGTTCATCTACTGATTTGCTTGGGTCATTGATACCCGCAGCCGCAAGGATATTACTTTTACGGTCCTGATCTTTGTTAGCAATCTGTTTTGGCTTCAGCAGAACTGCAGCCGCAGATACGATTACCGAACAGACAACACAAAGCAGAACAGTAACGGTAATCGTCTTACCGATAGTGTCATTATTAGCTGACATCGCGCGCCTTCCTCCGTTTAATGTTTGCCTGAACGACAAAGTTATCAATCAGTGGTGCGAACAGGTTCGCGAACAGGATCGCCAGCATCATACCCTCAGGGAATGCTGGGTTAACCACACGAATCAGAACCACCATCACACCGATCAGCGCACCGAAGTACAACTTACCTTTATTCGTCATGGATGCAGATACAGGATCTGTTGCCATGAAGAACATACCAAAGGCAAAACCACCCAATACCAGATGCCAGTAGAACGGCAGGTCAAACATAGGGTTGGTATCGGAGCCAATCATATTAAACAGTGTCGAGGTCGCAACCATGCCGAGGAAGACACCAGCGACAATTCGCCATGCAGCCACCTTGGCAATCAGTAGCACCAGGCCACCAGCAGCAATTGCCAATGTTGATACTTCACCCACAGAACCCTGAATGTTACCGATAAAGGCATCAAACCAAGTGATGTTCTGCGCCAGGATAGCGTCTACACCACCTGCAGCTGCAAGACTCAGAGGCGTTGCACCGGAGAAGCCATCAACCGCTGTCCAGATTGCATCACCTGACATCTGCGCAGGATACGCAAAGAACAGGAATGCACGGCCAGTCAGAGCCGGGTTAAGGAAGTTTTTACCTGTACCACCAAAAACCTCTTTACCGATAACCACGCCAAAACTGATACCCAGTGCCACCTGCCACAAAGGGATAGATGGCGGTAGAATCAGCGCGAACAGAATGGAGGTTACGAAGAAGCCTTCGTTAACTTCATGGCCACGTTTCATGGCGAACAGCACTTCCCAGAAACCACCTACAACGAAGGTTACGATGTAGATTGGTAGCCAGTACGCAGCACCATGAATAATGTTGTCCCACAAACTATCAGGGTTAAAACTGGTTAATGCACCAGCAATAGCGCCCTGCCAGGTGGATGGTTCAGTAATGCCCATCTGAGCCATTGCAGTATTAGCCTGCAAGCCCACATTCCACATACCGAAGAAAATAGCCGGAAAGGTACACATCCACACCAGAATCATCATACGCTTCAGATCAACTGCGTCGCGTACGTGTGCTGCTGTTTTAGTCACATGGCCCGGAGTGTAGAAAATGGTATCAGCCGCTTCATACAGCGCGTACCAGTTTTCGTACTTGCCGCCCTTATGAAAGTGCGGCTCCATCTTATCTAGAATATTTCTCAAACTCATGATCAGGCCTCTTTCTCGATACGCGTCAGATTGTCGCGAAGGATTGGGCCGTACTCATATTTACCAGGACAGGCAAATGTGCACAGCGCGAGGTCTTCTTCGTCCAATTCAAGACAACCCAGCTCCATGGCATGCACGATATCACCGGTAACCAGCGCACGTAGCAGCTGAGTTGGCAGGATATCCATTGGCATCAGCTCTTCAAACTGACCAACAGGAACCATAGCTCGCTCAGAACCATTTGTGGTTGTTGTAAAGTTGAATTTCTTGGAAGGATTCAGGAATGAGGCAAACACATTGAGAACAGAGAACTTATTAGCACCAGGAACAATCCAGCCTAACAGCTCACGTTCATCTCCCTCTTCCAGAATGCTGATCTGGTTGGCATAACGACCCAGGTATGCAAACGGCCCCGTAGCTGTACGACCGTTCCAAACTGAACCGCTGATCACACGATTGTGATCACCCTTTTGAGCACCAACAAGCAGGTCATCAAAACTTGCACCCATACGAGTACGCACCAGACCTGGACGATATGCCGTAGGACCACCAACAGCAACAACACGATCAGTAAACAGTTTACCTTCAGTAAACAGCTTGCCGACCGCAATCACATCCTGGTATCCAATGGTCCATACAGACTTTTTCTGTGACACTGGATCAAGGAAATGGATATGCGTTCCTGCGTTGCCTGCAGGATGGCCGCCTTCAAACTCTTCAACAGTGACACCGTCGGCAGTTGGAATTTCAGCACCAGGCGCTTTACACAGATAAACTGTAGTTTCAGAAAGCTTAGTAAGAATCGTAAGCCCCTGAGTAAACGCTTCAGCCTGATCAGCAATTACTACCGCTGGATCGCCAGATAATGGATTAGTATCCATTGCTGTTACGAAGATAGAGTTAGGTGCTGTACCCGGCTGCGGCACACGACTGAAAGGTCGGGTACGCAGTGCAGTCCACATACCTGATTCGACTAGGTTCTCCTGAACCTGTTCGCGAGTCAGGCCTGACAACTCACCAGCACTATATTTATTGAATTCAACCGCTTCGTCACCGTCCAGCTCAATCACAACGGATTGAAGAACACGACGGTCGCCACGGTTAACGGCTTTAACTACACCCGCACCCGGTGCTGTGTACTTAACGCCTTCTGTTTTTTTATCGGAAAAGATCACTTGACCGAGTTTCACTCGATCACCTACCTTGACAGCCATTGTAGGTTTCATACCTACATAATCCAGGCCGACAACGGCAACGGAGCTGACTGCTGGGCCATCTGTAATAGATTGCTCAGGAGCGCCCGTGATCGGTAGATCCAGACCTTTGTTGATCTTGATCATACGCCTCACCCAATTACGTTAAACTCTTTCAGGATTCCATTTCCGATTTCCGTATCACTTCTGACCTGTCCCCGAACAGATGTGATGCCGTTATAGTTATTACGGAAATAGAATTACCCCACCCAAAAATCCGATTAAGTATACCTGAGCGTTACAACCTTTTTCTACAAACACCCTTGCATATCAGTGCCTTCCCCGAACTAAAGTAGGTACTTATGGATAGATTCATTATCTATATACATATTACTAATTGGCATATAGAGCATTTGATAAACAAAAAGCCACACATTGGTGGCTTTTTGAACAGCAGTGGTAAAGCTTAACCCTCTTTAGGGAAAGCTGGCAAAGTGCACTGAGCCATCTTCTGCATCATACGGATAACCTGGCAGCTATAGCCAAACTCGTTATCGTACCAAACATAAAGAACGCAACGCTTACCACCAGCAATTGTCGCCAATGCATCAACAACACCCGCTGCACGAGAACCTACAAAGTCAGTCGATACTGCTTCGGGTGAGTTGCTGTAATCGATCTGCTTCTGCATCGGTCCGTGAAGCGCAGCCTCGCGAAGGTATGCATTCAACTGATCTTTTTCAGCCTCTGATTCAAGGTTCAGATTAAGAATCGCCATTGATACATTTGGTGTAGGCACACGAATAGCATTGCCAGTCAGCTTTCCTTCCATTGCAGGAAGTGCTTTAGACACTGCTTTAGCCGCACCCGTCTCGGTGATAACCATGTTCAGACCAGCTGCACGACCGCGACGATCACCCTTGTGATAGTTATCGATCAGGTTCTGGTCATTCGTGTACGCATGTACCGTTTCTACATGACCATTCTCGATACCAAATTTATCGTATACAGCTTTAAGAACCGGCGTGATTGCATTGGTAGTACAAGAAGCAGCAGAAAGAATGGTATCTTCCGGCGTGATATCAGCATCATTAACACCCATTACGATGTTCTTAACGCCTTTACCCGGTGCAGTCAGTACTGCTTTGCTCGCACCTTTAGCCTCCAAGTGCAGAGACAAGCCCTCTTTATCGCGCCACTTACCTGTATTGTCGATCACCATCGCATTGTTGATGCCATAAGCGGTGTAATCGATCTCATCTGGTGAGTTCGCAAAAATGACCTGAATAACATTACCGTTAGCAGTAATGGTATTGTTCTCTTCATCTACTGTGATCGTTCCTTTAAAGGAACCGTGTACTGAGTCACGACGTAGCAAGCTCGCACGCTTTTCAAGATCTTTAGCTGCTGCACCTTTACGTACAACAATCGCACGCAGACGCAGCGCCTGACCGCCGCCTGTACGCTCAATCAGAAGTCGAGCTAGCAGACGACCAATGCGACCAAAACCGTACAAAACCACATCTGTAGGTTCACGTTCTTCAGTACCGATTGCATCAGAAAGTTCTGCTTTCAGGAAGGATTCAAGATCCTGGCCATTGCCCTGTTCACGATACTTAACTGCCAGTTTACCTGCATCAATGTGCGCATTACGCACATTCAGGTTTTTAACTGCTTCCAGTACAGGGTAGGTATCAACAACAGTCAACTCCTGCTCTTCAACCTGACGCACAAAACGGTGTGCTTTAAGAATGTCGATAACAGAACGTTTGATGATCAGGCGACCGAATACAGATGATTCGATGTTCTGATCGCGGTACAAACCGCCTACCAGTGGTACCATAGCTTCAGCTAGGGCTTCGCGCTCTTTCCAGTCTGAAAATACTTGATCTTGGCTCACTTGAAACTCCAAAAAGTTGTGTAAACTCGTTGGTACCCACTAACGAAGACGTATTACCCTAGCCCAGTTAGCAGAACCTAAAATTTTTGGTGGGCGCATTATCCTCTTTTCCCCCCCATTGAGCAAATGCAGCATGATATACTTTCGAACCATGGTTTTTGCCTATAATCTGGCGGTTTGATAGACACCTACGACCTACCATTTACCGCCCCACCCGTTAAACTACACCACTCGAAACAAAACATTTATGCGTACAGGAGTCACGCAGTGCTGCAGTTGAATTACTCTTTAACACAAGGTGCCGGCGATCGGAAACAGGTTGGTAATGTAACCGGATCCGCATCAGGACTATTTATAGCTGACGCAGCACAGAGGTATGATGGATTTACTCTGGTTATCACCAACGATACAAATCAGGCCAACCGCCTACTTGATGAGGTTGTCTTTTTTAATGGCAATCAGTTAGAAACACTCTCATTTCCTGACTGGGAAACACTTCCTTACGATACGTTCTCACCACACCAGGATATTATTTCTGAGCGCATCACAACCCTGAACAGGCTCCCCCATCTCAAGCAGGGCATTCTGATCGTACCGCTCAGCACCCTGATGCACCGTACTGCACCTGCTAAATTCATCTCTGGCCATTGTTTTGATCTCAAGCCCGGGGATCAGATCAATGCTGAGAACCTGCGTAAACAGCTTATTGATGCAGGTTACCATGCCGTTGACACCGTGCTTGAACATGGTGAGTTTGCATTCAGAGGCTCAATTATTGACCTCTATCCGACAGGGAGCGAGCACCCATTCCGCATTGACCTGTTTGATGATGAAATCGAAACGCTGCGTACATTCAATCCTGAAACCCAGCGCTCTATTGATTCGATTGATGCGATCAATCTGCTTCCAGCAAAAGAGTTCCCGTTTGATTCCCTTGCTATCAGCGCCTTCAAATCCAGATGGCGTGAAAAATTTGATGTCGATTACCGCCAATGCCCTGTCTATACCAATATCTCCGACGGGCTGACTTCGCCCGGAATTGAATACTACCTCCCTCTCTTTTTTGAGGAGTGCAGCTCACTGTTTGAAGCCCTGCCGAAACAAACTCAAATTATTATCAATGGAGGTCTAGAGGACGCTGCTGATCAGTTCAGTCTCGAGGTTGCCAATCGATACGAACAACGCAGACACGATATTACTAACCCGGTGTTACCTCCTGCGGACCTCTTTCTATCAACAAATGAGCTATTTGCCGCACTCAAAAAGTACGGCAGGTTCGTGTTATCTGACAAAGAGCTGGAAAACAGATCGGGTCACACAAACCTGCCCTGCACTCCGCCACCAGAGCTACCGGTAGACTCTAAACTCAAAGAACCACTCTCAGCACTCAAACACTTCCTGGCTGAACGTGATGGGCCAATTCTGTTCTGCGCTGAATCCGCAGGTCGCCGCGAAGCGCTTCTGGAGCTCCTCCTGCGCATCAACATTCAACCGACTCAGATTGATAACTGGCGTAGCTTCCTGCATTCCGATCTGGATATTGCCATTACCGAGTACCCGCTGGAACAGGGCCTGTCCATACCCGGCGACGTACATCTCATTACAGAGACACAGCTATTCGGGCATCAGGTTTTCCAGCGCCGGCGCCGCTCTAAAGAGCAGGAGCAGAGTGATCAGGTTATAAAGAATCTGTCTGAACTCACAACCGGCTCCCCTGTCGTCCACCTAGATCATGGTGTAGGGCGCTATCTGGGCTTACAAACCATTTCACTCGAAGGTCAGGACAATGAATTTTTAACTCTGGAATACGCAGATAGAGCTAAGTTATACGTACCCGTTTCATCACTGCACTTAATCAGCCGCTATACAGGAGCAGGTGACGATCATGCACCACTGCACAGGCTTGGGACCGAACAATGGACCAAAGCCAAACGCAAAGCAGCTGAAAAAGCGCGTGATGCAGCAGCCGAACTACTCGACATCTATGCACGAAGAGCCGCTCGCAAAGGGTTCAGGTTTTCAGATCCTGATGAACAGTACCTGCAATTTTCATCAAGCTTCCCGTTTGAAGAGACACCCGATCAAGCCGCAGCCATCGGTAATGTGATACGTGATATGACGGCACCTCAACCGATGGATAGACTCGTGTGTGGTGATGTAGGCTTCGGCAAGACTGAAGTGGCTATGCGCGCAGCTTTTGTAGCAGTCCAAAGCGGTAAGCAGGTTGCTATTCTCGTTCCAACAACACTGCTCGCCCAGCAACACTATCAAAACTTTCTTGACCGATTTGCAGACTGGCCCGTCAATGTCGAACTGATCTCTCGTTTTCGTTCAGGAAAACAACAGAACAGCATCATCGATAAGCTTGAATCCGGCCAACTCGACATCGTGGTAGGCACACACAAGCTCTTAGCAGGTGATATCGATTTTCATAACCTTGGGCTTGTCATCATCGACGAAGAGCACCGTTTTGGGGTCCAACAGAAAGAGCGACTCAAATCACTGCGCGCCGAAGTTGATATTCTGACCCTGACAGCAACACCCATACCACGCACACTAAATATGGCCATGTCTGGAATACGCGACCTTTCAATCATCGCAACACCACCAGCCAGGCGTCTCTCTGTTAAAACTTTTGTTCGCTACAGTGACACTACACTGGTTAAAGAGTCGATTCTTCGTGAGCTACTTCGTGGCGGTCAGGTTTACTACCTTCATAACGAGGTCAAAACGATCGAGCAGACCGCAGCCGAACTCCGAGAGCTGGTACCCGAAGCACGTATTGGTATCGGCCATGGTCAGATGCGCGAACGCGAACTTGAGCAAGTGATGTCGGACTTCTATCACAAACGGTTCAACATCTTACTCTGCACAACAATCATCGAAACCGGTATCGATGTACCTAACGCCAATACCATTATCATCGACAGAGCAGATAAATTTGGTCTGGCTCAACTCCATCAGCTCCGTGGCCGTGTGGGACGCTCACACCACCAGGCCTATGCCTATTTACTGACACCTCATAAAAAGTCGATGACCAAAGACGCCATTAAGCGCCTGGAAGCGATTCAGGCAGCAGATGATCTGGGAGCCGGCTTCACTCTGGCAACTCATGATCTCGAGATTCGTGGTGCCGGTGAGCTTCTGGGTGAAGAGCAAAGCGGTCAGATGCAGACCGTTGGCTTCTCGCTCTTTATGGAGATGCTCGAACAAGCAGTGGAATCGATTAAAGAGGGCAAAACACCTAATATGGAGCAGCCGATACAACATGGTCCGGAAGTAAACCTGCATCTATCTGCGCTTATCCCTGATGAATACCTGCCCGATGTTCACAGTCGTTTGATTATGTATAAGCGAATTGCCAATGCCTCCTCCACTAAGGCTCTTAAGGAGCTTCAGATTGAGATGATTGACCGGTTCGGATTATTACCTGATCAGGTCAAAAACCTGTTCCAGGTTACTGAGCTCAAGCTCAGGGCTGAAACAATGAATATTGTCAAAATAGAGGCCGGAACAGAACTGGGCCGTATAGAATTTGCGACTGACGCAAAGGTTGATCCATTAACCCTGGTAAAAATGGTTCAAAACCAACCACAAAAATATAAACTAGAGGGCGCAGACAAACTGCGCTTCAGTCTTAATATGGAGAAGACCGAGCATAGATTCAGTGCGGTAGAGAACCTTCTGAATGACTTGGCAGTAAAAACATCATGAAGAGATTACTCAAAGTAATAGCAAGCACGCTCTTGCTGACAACCTCATTAGCCGCGTCCGCAACAGACTGGTATCAGGTCGAGCTGATCATATTTGCGAACCAGGATCGTACAGCTATTTCAGAAGAGCACTGGCCAACAATTCAGGAAATCCCTGAAAACCCTAAAGCAGCGCAGATACAGAGAGCCACTACAGAGCAGCTTCCCTTTCAAGCACTAAGCGATCTTAGCCTTAAAAATGAAGCAAGCAGACTGAAGCGATCCAGTAACTATCGTGTTTTGTATCACGGCGGCTGGATTCAACCGGTTTATCACACCCAGACCCCTCGCCCGGTGCATATCAGAGCAGGTGAAGTACTGGATAATGGGATGCATGAATTAGACGGTTACATCGGTGTCGGCCGCGGCCGATACCTTCATTTTCGTCCAAATATTTTCTTCAGCCAGTATCTGAACCCTAATGAGCTAAACACTCTTCAATCAGACACAACAAACAATCAACCGATTGAGAGCGCTAGCGCAGCCACCAATACAATTAACCACTTCCCTGCTATACCTGAGATTCTCACAATCAACCTTGATCAAGCGCGTCGCATGCGCTCAGACGAGGTTCATTATATCGACCATCCGCTGCTTGGGATCATCGTAAAGATAACCCCCTCAGAATAAAAAAAGCCCGGGATAACCCGGGCTTTTTTTAACTACGACCATGTTCTACCAGATCATCAACAACCGCTTGCTCATCAGCAAGATCATCATGCTTATCCTCTGGAGGTATCGGCAATATTAGATTTAACACAATCGCCACCAGGCCACATAAACTGACCCCTTGCAGATTCAGGTCACCACTACCAACCGCCATACCACCGATCCCAAAAACCAACGTAGTAGATACAATCACCAGATTACGTTGTTGCGCCATATCCACACGTGCCTTAACCAACGCGTTCAGACCGACAGACGCTATAGATCCAAACAGAAGAATTAATATCCCCCCCATAACCGGGGATGGGATTGTCTGCAGAAGCACACCAAATTTGGAGATAAAGGCCAGAAGAATGGCAAAGACAGCGGCCCACACCATGACAACCGGATTGAATGATTTTGTTAACATCACTGCACCTGTTACCTCTGAATAGGTCGTGTTAGGCGGACCACCGAACAGTGAGGCTGCTGATGTTGCTATACCATCGCCAAACAGGGTGCGATGCAAACCCGGTTTCTTTAGGTAATCCTTACCCGTCACATTACTAATCGCCAATACATCACCCACATGCTCAATCGCAGGTGCAATCGCGACCGGCAACATGAACAATATTGCTGCCAGATGGAATTCAGGCAACACGAAATTTGGCACTGCGATCATTGGTGCTTCCGCTGCCTTTGTAAGATCCACCATCCCCATAAAATACGCTGCGGCATAACCAACCAACACACCTGACAAGATAGGCACCAACCGAAAGATCCCTTTTGCCAGCGTGGCAACCAATAGCGTGGTAATCAGCGCTATCATGGATACGATCATCGCATCCTGATAGGGAAACAGCTCAATGGAACCATCTCCAGCCTTACCCATCGCCATGTTCACAGCGATCGGTGCCAGCCCTAGGCCGATCACCATAATGACTGGACCTGTAACCACGGGCGGCATGATACGGTGTAGAAAGCCTGAACCTTTGATCTTGACGAGAACCGCCAGGACCATATAAACAACACCCGCCGTAAATAAAGCTCCCATAGTGGCTGCGATCCCCCACGTTTGGGTGCTATAGGTAATGGGCGCGATAAAAACGAAAGAGGACGCCAGAAAAACAGGAACACTGCACCTGGTCACAAATTGAAAAAGCAAAGTCCCGATTCCCGCCGTAAACAGCGCCACACTGGGATCCAGCCCTGTTAACAACGGCATAAGCACTAGCGCACCAAATGCAACAAAGAGCATTTGTGATCCTGCCAGTACGGTACGGGGATTAAAATTGGAGTTCATCATATTCCCTACCAGCCTATTTAGTACCAAAAATCTTGTCGCCAGCATCGCCCAGTCCAGGAATAATATACCCCTGCTCATTCAGGTGACTATCAATCGCTGCTGTATACAACTCAACATCGGGATGAGCTTCCTGAACCGCTTTTATACCTTCAGGTGCTGCAACCAACACTAGCGCACGAATAGAATCACAACCTGCTTTCTTAAGCATATCGATCGTTGCATTCATCGAGCCTCCTGTCGCAAGCATCGGGTCAATAATTAATGACATACGCTCATCGATGTCATTGGCCAACTTCTCAAAATAGGCAACCGGCTCAAGCGTCTCCTCATCACGGTACAAACCGACAACGCTGATTCTCGCAGTCGGCAGCAGATCTAAGACACCGTCAAGCATCCCAATTCCTGCACGCAGGATAGGAACAACTGTAATTTTCTTCCCTTTGATACGCTCAACCGTTACATCGCCACACCAGCCATCCAACCGATACTCTTCAACCTCAAGATCCTTAGTGGCCTCATACGTGAGCAAGCAACCAACCTCGGCAGCAAGCTGACGGAAACTGCGGGTACTCATATCGCGTGCACGCATCAAACCGATTTTATGTTTTACCAGGGGGTGAGTAATCTCGTGTACGCTCATAAATACCTCAAAAACAGATACAGAAACGCCGCCCAACACGGCGGCGTGAATTGCGCAAAGATTACCAAACTGAAAGACAGGATGTCATCCTAAAGTTTAACTACAAACACAGGTAGGGCGCATTCAGTATGGTATTAAATCCCCCCCTTTGCGGGGCTTCTTTTAAATCTTAGCTAGCTCATTTTCTAACTCGGGCTTTTCAGGAATCCCTGCCAGATGCACCGTAGTGGTCGGGAACGCAAACTCAGCCCCCTGCGACTCAATAATTGCCATAATTTTGACCATCACATCCTGTTTGATCTCGTGGTATTTGATCCAATCAGTGGTTTTCGTAAAGGTATAGACAAAAAAATCTAGCGAAGAGGGACCAAACTTATCAAGATTCACGATCAACGTCTGGTTTGTATCGATCTCTGGATGAGATTGAAGCATAGCTTTAACTTCATCAATAACCCGAGTCACCTGCCCTGCATCATCATATCGAATGCCGATATATTCATAGATTCGACGATTAGTCATTCTTGATGGATTCTCAACTGAGATATTTGCAAAAGTTGCATTGGGGACATACAGAGGACGCTTATCAAATGTGCGGATTCGAGTCTGACGCCAGCCGATATCCTCAACTGTCCCCTCAATCTGCTTATCAGGAGAACGAATCCAGTCACCCACCTTAAAAGGACGATCCAGATAGATCATTAACCCGCCAAAGAAATTGGCCAATAGGTCTTTGGCGGCAAAACCAACAGCAATGCCCCCAATACCGCCAAAGGCAAGAATGCCAGAAATACTGTACCCGTAGCTCTGCATAATGATCAGAACAATCACCACGGTAACAATGAGCCTAAGAAGTCTCCCCAAAGCACCTACAGTAGTTGGGTCCATCGGTTTTTTCATGCGATCCGGCATGACTAAAACACGCTCCATCTTGCGCAGAAAACGGATCAGAAACCAAGCAAGAAGGACGACAGGTACTAACCCAGGAAGTGGATTGTTTTCTCCAATTATCGTGAGTTGGAAATGCTCTTGTAGCACCTGAAGCAACAGGTAGCCTGCTGTTAACCAGACAAACATCAGAACCGGTCGGGTTAAGGCTGCTAAAAAAACATCGTCCCAGAGGTTTTTCGTTTTATCCGCCTGAACAATTAGTTGTGCAAAAAACGCCCTGATAACGAGGTCGATGACAACTGAGAGCGCACAGATCACAGCAGACAAAATCAACCAGGAAGACTGATCATACTCAGGCAGGTATTCAGCGACTATTTGATTCAAGGTTTCAATCATAATTAAACATCCAACATCTCATTAGCGAGCGAACGTGCACTTTCCAGCTGCAGCGATTCAACTGTGGCAGCACGCCCCCGCAAAGATTCCAACTGTTTTAATGGCTTTAGATTCTCTGCTTCAAGATAAGCCAATATATCCAATGTACCCCGACGCTCATTGCAACATAAAAGCGCCTGACAGCCCGATGCTATCGCCTGTTCAGCCCTGCTGGCATAGCTACCAGCACTCTGTGCAGCCTTCATACTGAGGTCATCGCTAAACACGACACCTGAAAAACCGATCTGTTTACGCAATACTTCATCAATCCAGAATCGCGAAAAGCCAGCCGGAGAAGGATCACACTGCGGATAGACAACATGGGCGAACATCATAGCTTCAACCCCATTTTCGACAGCATCACGAAATGGTACAAGATCCGTCGTCCAGATCTCTTCAAAGGTACGATCATCGATCGCATCATGCAGATGGGTATCTGCGTTCGCCCAACCATGCCCGGGAAAATGCTTGCCTGTTGCCACCATACCTGCATCTCTCATCCCTTTAATATAGGCATGACTCAAAGCGGAAACGGCTTCAAAGTGGCACGCAAATGCCCGATCACCGATAACACTATTTCTTCCGTAATCTATATCGAGTACTGGCGCAAAACTCAGATCTATACCTAGCGCCCGAAGTTCAGCAGCCATCAGATAACCCATCTTCTTGGCTGCACTCAACCCCTGCTCTGGATCATGCTCGTACTTACTTGCCAGAGCCTTAACTGCGGGCAGACGCGTTACTCCATCTTTTAGACGCTGAACACGCCCCCCCTCCTGATCCAGACTGATAATAATTTCAGGCGATACTTGACGAATATCCATAACAAGCCGAGCAACCTGCTGAGCATCCAGTGTATTTCGCCCAAAAAGAATAACACCGCCAATGAGAGGATTTTTCAGCAACTGACGCTCCTCCACGGTTAATTCAGTGCCTTCTAGATCCAGAAAAAGCGTTACTTCTGACATAGTGATTAATCTTTAATAAGAATTTTTGTCCCGACCGGGACACGACTGAACAACCATAACAGATCTTTATTCCGCATCCGGATACAACCATGGGATCTGGCAACTCCCATAGGCTCTGAATCGGGAGTGCCATGGATATAGATATATCGCTGCATTGTATCAACATCCCCTAGACGATTTACACCTTTCTCAAGGCCTGACAACCAGAGGATTCTGGTCAAAATCCAGTCACGTCTTGGAAATTGATCAGAAAGAGCTGAAGAATAGATTTCACCCGTAAAACGCCTTCCCCGGAAGACTGCATTTTCAGGGTAACCTTCACCAATTTTGGCACGAATGATATGCAACCCCAGAGGAGTACAGCCACTATTTTTCTGCTGGCCGGGCCCATTCAAAGCGGTAGAGATAGTCAAACGCTGTATAAGATCCTTTCCGTCAAATACGCTCAGCGATTGATCGGTGATGGAAACTATAAGATGGATCATAGTTCTAGAGTCGGCAGAAATAGGTCTTATCTGCCCTTGCCTGAAGACCTGCAGACAAAACAGGGATCATACGGTGAAGAATATTCTCCACCTCCGCTCCACTATGGAACTCACGCTTTTCAATCGCATGAAGGGTATTGAAATTGGATAACGTAAATGTGATTGAACCAAGTAAAAAATGCAGCCGCCAAAAGAATTCATCATCTTCCATCGGCGCGGAGTCCTGTCGTAGCGATTGAATAAAAGGCTGCAACTTACTTTGATAACGACTCATCAGGAAGCTACGCAGCTCCTCCTGGTTTTTCATATAGGAGAGTTCTAGTAACCTCATAAAGACAGAGAGAGCATTATCGTTGTCCCGATTAACAATCAACAACGCCCGCATCAACATCTCCAGGAGCTCCTCAAGCGTAATCTGCCCGGCATCAGAAACTGATAGCCGCTGATCCAGCATACTCTCCAGCTCAATACACAGAGGCGTGAGAAATTTTTCTGCAACAGCCTGTATCAACCCCTTCTTTGAACCAAAATGGTAGTTGATCGCAGCTAAATTCACATCAGCCCGGCTTGTTATCTGACGAACCGTGGTTTCTGTGAAGCCCTGTTCAGCAAATAGTGCTTCTGCGGCTTTAACAATACTTGCAGATGTACCTTTATGTTGCATCAGAACTCCAAACCAGCGTTTCAAACAGTTAACGGTAGATTATAACGGCATTATCCGGTTATAAATCAAGTTATTATTACCAGACTTAAGGCCTACTCCTACTCGTCCTATTCAACGCAACACCAGCTCTACTTCATCCAGAAGCGATTATTTATGAGCTGCCCCCAGACTTTATTCAGCAAGCGCTCACCCGAGCTTACAGTCATATCTGAAATTTTATCCTGAAGCGTTTTCTTCTCTTCATAACAAACCTCGAAGATATCGGCTTCATCCGCAGCATCCATTAGATACTGATCAGAGGTCGTCAACTCATCAACCAGATTAACCTCCAGTGCCTGCTTTCCAAACCAGATCTCACCCGTAGCCACTTTATCGATATCAACAGATTCACGATACTCACTGACAAAATTCTTAAAGAGCTCATGCGTTTCCTCTAGCTCCTCAACAAATTTTTCACGTCCCTTTTCTGTGTTTTCACCGAACACAGTCAGTGTGCGCTTATACTCACCTGCGGTAAGCACCTCATAATCGATCTCATTTTTCTTAAGAAGACGATGAAAATTCGGCAGCTGTGCAATCACACCGATAGAACCGACAATCGCAAATGGCGCAGCAAGTAACTTATCAGCAAGGCAGGCCATCATATAACCCCCACTGGCTGCAACCCGATCCACGCAGATGGTCAAAGGTATCTCCTTGCGCTTAATACGCTCAATCTGTGATGATGCCAGACCATATTCATGTACCATCCCACCCGGACTTTCTAAGCGGATCACAACTTCATCTTCTTTTTCTGCCATCAGTAGCACGGCTGAAATCTCCTGACGAAACGGCTCCACTTCACTTGCTTTAACATCACCATCGAAGTCCAGCACGAAGATACGTTTACGTCTTGGCTCATCGCTCTTAGGAGGGTTCTTTTTACGCGCCTTCCTCTCCTCTTTCTCCTTTTTCTTTTCAGCTTTATGAAGCTCTTTAAGCTCCTCTTTATCCAGAATCGCATCCTCAAGCGACTCTTTCATCTCCAGCAGCTCATCATTGTAATGAGTAACTTCAATATCACCGTGCTTTGTATCTTTACGTGAGCGCGATGAGACAACAGCAATACCTGCCACGACAGCGATAATTGCAAAGACAACAGTTACTGATTTAGCGAGAAACAGACCATAATCACTGAGAAACTCAATCACTGAGAAAACTCCGAATTTAACTATAAGAAGAAGGGCCGCTAATGTATCATAATTCGCTCTATTGCCCACCTAGTTTGAGATTTACCACGCATGAGCCAGCAGATTTCTGTCGCAAAAGTTATCGAAAAGCTTCCCAGTCGTTTCATTGCTGACAACGCTAAAGATCTAACGATCACTTTCCAGTTTGTGCTGGAAGATGAACAGGATTTCTATATCTCAATTGCCGAGATGCAATGCACGATTGAATCAGGTGAACATCCCGACCCAAATGTGACACTTATTATGGACTCAGAAACAATGGTAGATGTCATAACCGGACAGAAAGATGGTATGAGTGCGTTTATGACCGGCAGGCTTCGAGCTGAAGGCAATGTGATGCTGGCGACAAAATTGAGCAAGCTATTCAGTCGGGAAAAACAGCGCTGAAGAGATATCAACTTCAGCCCCCTGACTTTGTAGAAATTTGTCTATCAATCTTCGCGCAATGGTAAATGGCGGGGGCAGCATCGGCAGCTCATTCGGACTAAACCAATCTGCATCGAGAATTTCAACGCCATCCGGCGTAATTTCACCACTCTCAAAGTCAGCCATATAACCCAACATTAAAGAGTGCGGAAAGGGCCAGGACTGGCTGAAGCAATATTCAATATTTTTCACCCGAATACCCACCTCCTCCATGACTTCACGACCAACCGCATGCTCTGCACTTTCTCCTGCTTCAATAAAGCCAGCTAGCGTACTGTAACGACCAGACTGAAACTTACTCGCATGAGCCAGTAAACACTGCTCTCCCTTTCGAACCAATACGATAATACAGGGGGATATTCTTGGGTACTGGTGGTGCCCACATCCCGAGCACACCTTTGCAAATTCATGTTGATGGACCGTTAACTCAGCTGCGCATCGCGGACAGTATCGAAAGGATGCATGCCAGGTAGCTATTTGCGCAGCAGATGACAGCAAAACGTAGTCCCGCTCATTGCTAACCGTCGCCAACATAGCACGCAGACCTACAAGGTCATTTTCAACCATCCCATCAGGCAGTCGATTGCTACTTAAAATTGCTAACTGATAGCTGTCATCATTGAGGTCGAAGATCAACTCAACATCAAGGTGATTAAGCTCCTCTTGTGAGCAAACAAGCGCACCCTTGCTCGTCCCCAGCAGACGCTCCTGAAATGCCAACAACACTCTTTTCATATGAACCTTCATTTATACCGTTTAGACCTGCGATCATAAGTTAACATATTAAGCACAGGTCTGGCCTGACAAGGCCGCTGCCAAACTGCAGCAAAAAAGGAAGATAACTTACTACTTCCCAGGACTATTACGCAAAAACCTGCTCCAAGACAGTAGTTTAGACTTCTGATTTAACCTCTCAGCTGTTAGTCTAATGCGCCTTCGATGAACTCGGCAATACAACAACTATAACTACATAAAAAATTAACTGGCTGTTCTGGCATAGGAAGAACAATCAATGACCAACACTTTATCACAAGCACTAGTTCGAAACTTTCTCGGCAATTCGCCGGTTTGGTATAAGCAGGCGATAATAGGATTTCTGATTCTTAACCCTATTATCTTGTTTACACTTGGACCCGTAGTAACCGGCTGGTTACTCATTTTCGAATTCATCTTCACTCTTGCTCTTGCCCTGAAATGTTATCCCCTTCAACCAGGGGGGCTGCTGGCAATTGAGGCTATTGTCATTGGATTGGCAAGCCCTGAATCCGTCTCTCATGAGATTGAAGCCAACCTTGAAGTTATTCTGCTGCTGATGTTTATGGTTGCAGGCATCTACTTTATGAAGAGCATGCTGCTTTGGGTCTTTACCAAAATACTGCTCAAAGTAGAATCTAAGATTGCGCTCTCTCTTCTCTTCTCATTCTTTGCAGCGGTTCTCTCTGCATTCTTAGACGCCCTAACCGTCACAGCAGTATTGATCAGTGTCGGCGTTGGCTTCTATGCGGTATATCATAAGGTCGCATCAGGTAAGACATACCATCACCCGGATCACGACCATGCCGATGATAAGTCTGTTCAACAGAACCATCAGGATGATCTTGAGCAGTTTCGAGCCTTCCTTCGAAGCCTTCTAATGCATGGCGCTGTGGGCACCGCACTTGGTGGTGTATGCACACTGGTAGGTGAGCCTCAAAACCTGCTGATTGCTGAGAAAGCTGGATGGGATTTCATTCAATTCTTCGTACTGATGGCACCGATCACGATGCCTGTGCTTATTGCCGGCCTGATCACCTGCGCTCTACTTGAGAAAGCTAAGATCTTTGGCTACGGCTCAACAATTCCAGAGAATGTTAAGAATGTCCTGATCGACTATGCCGGTGAGCAAGATGCTAAACGCACCAATCGTGATAAGGCGATGCTGATGATTCAGGCGGTTGTAGCTGTCTTCCTGGTGATTGCTCTAGCAATGCACCTCGCAGCTGTCGGCCTGATTGGATTGACCATCATCATTCTTCTGACCGCTTTCAATGGCATTGTTGAAGAACACCAGATCGGTAAAGCATTTGAAGAAGCGCTTCCTTTCACTGCACTCTTGGTTGTTTTCTTCTCTATTGTTTCGGTTATTCATGAACAACACCTGTTCCAACCAATTATTGAAGCCGTACTGGCGATGGATACAGCCACTCAGCCGGGTCTGTTTTTCATAGCTAACGGGGTGCTATCCGCAATCAGTGATAATGTGTTTGTCGCAACTGTATATATCAATGAGGTCGTTGCTGCGCTTAATTCGGGCGCAATTACACGCGACCACTTTGATGCACTGGCAATCGCGATTAACACCGGCACCAATATTCCGAGTGTTGCCACCCCTAACGGCCAGGCAGCATTCCTGTTCTTGCTAACATCAGCACTGGCACCTCTTATCCGACTGTCGTATGGAAAGATGGTATTGATGGCTCTGCCATACACCATCGTAATGAGCATCGTTGCGTACACCTCGCTGCAGATGTACCTGTAACCTACAGTAAAATAAAAAAGCTCCGCATCAGCGGAGCTTTTTTATTTCTGGCTTTTATTCAATTTGAATCAGAGTTCCATAAGCACTCACCACTGCTCTTATCCAGTCGTTGCAAAAAGCGCTGATGCTCCTCTAAATCCTCTTCAGGAACCGTAACGAGTGGTAAGCTATCAGCTCCCATTACACGGCGTATTGTCCCCTCTCCATCCCCATCATGATCACCATCAGCATTCAGTGACAGATCCGTCTGCCCACCCGTCAGCGCCAGATACACATCTGCAAGGATCTCTGAGTCAAGCAGCGCTCCGTGAAGCTCGCGATGGGAGTTATTAATCCCGTAGCGATTACAGAGCGCATCCAGGTTATTTTTCTGACCTGGATGTTTCTTTCTCGCCAATTGCAAGGAGTCAGTTACCAGACAGAAATTCTCCATCATCTCTGGATAATTATTTCTCTCCAGTTCCGTATCAAGAAAGCCAATATCAAACGCCGCATTATGAATGATCAGCTCTGCGCCACGGACAAATTCTATAAATTCATCCATCACCTCATGGAACTTAGGCTTATCTTCAAGGAACTCATTAGTGATGCCATGCACCTGCATCGCTTCGGCATCTACCTCCCTGTCTGGTTTGATATATTGGTGGTAGGTTTTTCCTGTCAGGCGACGATTAAACATCTCCACACAGCCTATCTCGATGATGTTGTGTCCTTCAGATGGTTCCAGACCTGTTGTCTCCGTATCTAATACGATCTGTCTCATGCTCTTCCAAACTCCTCAACACCTTTATTCGCCAATTCATCTGCCAATTCATTTTCAGGGTGACCGCTATGCCCCTTCACCCAGCGCCAATCGATTGTGTGTGGTAGGGTTGCAGTATCAAGTCGTTTCCAGAGATCGGCATTTTTAACCGGTTTCTTTTGTGAATTTTTCCAACCCTTGCGCTTCCAACCCTCCAGCCACTCGGTAATACCCTGACGTACATATTGTGAATCAGTAGTCAGTATGACCTCGCTCGGACGATTTAACGCTTCAAGTGCCTGAATGGCTGCCATCAACTCCATACGATTGTTTGTCGTATTATTCTCACCACCATAAAGCTGCTTTTCAGCCTCACCGTATCTCATAAGAACCCCCCAACCACCTGGACCAGGGTTTCCTTTGCAAGCTCCATCAGTGTAAATCTCAACTACTTTCACGCGACTTCCTTAAAGAACCTCTGGTGGATGGCTCCGCCACAGGCAGTGTAATCAGGCGGCGCAACCCCCACCCAGAACGGATAGGGGTCATACCGGCAATATCTTTACGGGCTAATAAAACCGAAAACGCCCCATTATGCCCAGGCCATCTTCGTGCTCCTCCCCCAAAATAGGAGAAACGTCTACGCCACTTACTGTTTTCTAATGGCAGGCGATAATACCCTGAAAGATGCTTTAATTCAGTTAGCTCTAGTAATTTCAACCAATCAGAAAGGCGTTTGTGACTAATAAAATGACCACACCAGGGGGCCCCCTCTTTTTTACGCCATAGCCATTTATAGGCACCCCAGTAACTTAATGGGTTAAAGCCAACGATAATGACATGCCCTCCAGGGCGAAGAATGCGTGAGGCTTCTCGCAAAACCTGATGTGGGGAGTGTGTAAAATCCAGAGCGTGATGAAGTACAACCACATCCACACTCTCATGAGCGAGCGGTATTGCTGCATTATCTGCAACAATAGTATTCTCCGGGATACCCAACTCAATCTTAGGGATAACGGAGAAGCAGTGAGAAACCGGACTCTCTTTGAAAAGCTGTATCCGGCTATCGACCGAAAATTGCGCCAGATGCACTCCAAACAGGGTTGATATAACACGTTCAACCATCTCCATTTCAGCCTGTAGAAGCTCAGCTCCAAGTTCCGAATCAAACCAGGTTTTCAACTGTGGCAGAAGCGACTCAAGAGGTGGTTGCTTATGAAAACTCATGAATTACCTAAATTAGCACTGGCCGACAAATATATAAGCAGTATTATATTTCTTTTCAGTTACTGCAATCACACAGCTCACTTGAGGTTTAAAATGTTTACCGTCACGCCTATACCCGCTTTTTCAGATAACTACATCTGGGTAATCTCTCTACCTGGCAATAGCAACGTTGCCGTTGTAGATCCGGGCGACGCTCAACCGGTTAACGAATACCTGATCTCAAATCAGCTTAATTTGACAGCCATTCTCATCACTCATCACCACAATGACCATACCGGTGGTGTGAACGATCTGGTAGAAACACACAATGTACCGGTGTATGGACCCGCTTCATCACCTTTCGATGGCATTACCCATCCTCTCAAGGATGGCGATTCGGTGGAACTTCTGGGCTCTAATTTTGAGATCCGTGAGATCCCAGGGCATACACTGGACCATATCAGCTATTTCTCTGCACAGATTAGACCCCAGATATTCTGCGGCGATACACTTTTCCTTGCTGGCTGCGGTCGCCTATTCGAAGGCACAGCCGAACAGATGTTGCAGGCTATGAAATACTTCGCTGACCTACCTGACGACACTCAGATTTTTTGCACTCATGAATACTCCCTGGCTAACCTTAATTTCGCCCTGGCAGTCGAACCTGATAATAACGATATAAAAGAGGCGATCTCGAGTTGTAACGCCTTAAGAGCCGATGATAAACCCACACTCCCCAGTACTATTCAACAGGAGAAAAAGATCAATCCATTTATGCGTACACAACACCAGGATGTCATTACCGCAGCCAATGAATTTAGTGCCACGCAACTTGACTCTGAAATTGAGATATTCGCATCCATCAGGGAGTGGAAAAACCAGTTTTAACGGCAATAACAGCTATAGATCATCTATTGACCCCCCTGTTGCCACTGATAGAATGGACCGATTTTTATTCTCAGTATTCTGGAGCTATATGCTTTCTTATAAATCGGTCCTGTTAGGGGTTTTGGCAGGCGTAGTTTTAACCGGTTGTCAGACCGTATCAGAAAAAACGCAAACAGCTCAGCGCGAGATAAATAACACCGAGACTCCCTCGCTCTCTCAAGGCCACTCTCTCACTGGAAACAAGAGCACTCAGAAAACTAAGGTTAACCATTCCGACTTGTGGCAACTCACCCGTTCAGAGATGCAGCTGGCGTTACATATTGATAAGCCGCGAGTCAAGTCTCAGCTTAACTGGTATAAAAAACATCCTCAGTATTTCGACCGCATCGTTAAGCGCGCCACTCCGTATTACTATTACATCCTCAACGAAGCGATTCGCCGGGATATTCCGGTTGAATTAGCCCTTCTGCCTATTGTTGAAAGCGCCTACGATCCTTTTGCATACTCCCATGGCCGCGCCGCAGGTCCATGGCAGTTCATCCCCTCTACAGGCAAGCATTTCGGCCTACGTCAGGATTGGTGGTATGACGGCCGCCGTGACATTATCAGCTCAACACAGGCAGCATATAACTATCTTGAACAGCTCCAAAAGCGTTTTGATGGTGATTGGCTGCTGGCATTAGCGGCATATAATGCAGGTGGCGGAAATATTTCTAAAGCGATCAAACGTAACCGGCGCAAAGGGTTGAACACGGATTACTGGTCGCTTGATCTGCCTAAGGAAACAATGGCCTATGTACCAAAGCTACTGGCAATTTCTGAACTGATTAAGCATTCAGACCGCTATAACCTGCAGTTAAAAGAGATCCCAAATGAAGTTCATTTTGCCGTTGTAGACACCCACAGTCAGATCGATATGGCTCAAGCAGCAAGTCTGGCAGGCATCTCAACTAAAGAGCTCTATCTTCTTAATCCAGGATTTAACCGTTGGGCCACCTCACCTTCCGGCCCTCACCGATTACTGGTCCCTCATGCCAACGCAACGCAATTGAGACAGGCGCTAGTTGATCTGCCTGATAGCGAGCGCGTTAAATGGGCTCGCTATAAGATCAAATCCGGTGATTCTCTGATCTCAATTGCGAAAAAACATGAAACAACGGTTCAGTTGATCCGTTCAACCAACAATATCAGCGGTAATAATATTCGTGCGGGTAGTACTCTACTGATACCCACTGCCAGCAAACGCTCAAATGAATATGCCCTCAGCCAGCATCAACGACACCTTGAGCGTCAAAAATCAATTTCACGCAAAACTAACAAACAGCAATCTCACCACATCGTAAAATCAGGTGATAGTTTTTGGAGTATCGCCAAAAAATACCGTGTTGGCGTTCGCCAACTGGCACGATGGAATAGCATGGCGCCTGGCGACCCGCTTAATATTGGAAAACGCCTCGTTATCTGGACGGCACCACAACAAAAAATGCTGTCGGAGGCAGACCGCCAGATTATTCGTAAAGTCGGTTATAAGGTCCGTAACGGTGATTCACTTTCACGAATTGCGAGCAAATTCAATGTCAACGTATCCGACATACTACGCTGGAATAAGCTTTCTAAATCCCGTTATTTACAACCGGGACAAAGATTGACTCTTTACGTTGACGTCACGCGTACTATTAACTGATCAGGTTACTCTTATGGATGCTCTTAGCATTTTTATCATTGTGGTTTCGGTTGTACTTGCTATCGCTTTCAAACTGTTCCTGTTCAAGCGGATACAGTCGTGGATGGATCAGGATCTTATTAAGGGCCTTTCCGGCGATGACAAAGACAAACAGGAATTTCTCAATCAAAAATATGACGAGTTGGTTGCCAACAAAGTAAAGCGCAAACACTACCATCAGCAACTCACTGATTTTGCAGATCAATTTGAACAAAACAGATAGCTAATTGTCTTACTGTTCACGACCTTTTTCTTCTGGCTGTTAGGTTGTGTCACTGATATAAATAGATAATAAGATCAGCGCGAAGAAGGAACCTGACGATTGTTTAATCTGTATACTTTACGCCCATTACGCCACTTCGCTTTGGTATCGTTCTCGATATTATTTACCCTACTGAATGCACCGCTATCCATGGCAGATGCTCTCTTGGTTAAACATGGTATTGCGATGCATGGGGATCTTAATTACGCATCTGATTTTAAGCATTTTCAATACGTCAATCCTCAGGCACCGAAAGGCGGTACTGTCAAACATTCAGCGCTGGGTACTTTTGATAGTTTTAATAACTTTATTATCAAAGGAAATCCGGCCGACGGCCTTGGATTAATTTACGACTCCCTCCTTGCCCGGGCACTGGATGAACCCTTCTCACTATACGGTTTGGTTGCAGAATCTCTTGAGGTACCTTCTGACCGTAGCTGGATCATATTCAATCTACGCTCTGATGCTCAATTTAGTGATGGTCATCCACTTACTGCAGAGGATGTTGTTTTCAGTTTCGAGATCCTGCGATCTAAAGGCGCTCCGTTTTACAAAGCATACTACGCAGATATCACAAAGGTCGAAGCACTCTCACCTAAGCGAGTTAAATTTACATTTAAGAACAATCAAAACCGTGAGCTTGCACTTATCGTGGGTGAAGTTCCGATACTTCCTAAACACTACTGGGAGGAGCGGGACTTCCAAAAGCCCTCTCTCGATATCCCAATTGGTTCAGGTCCCTACCTCATCGATAGTTATGAAGCGGGTCGCAGCGTTAGCTATAAACGCAATAAAGATTACTGGGCGAAAAACCTACCAACACGCATTGGTTACTTTAATTTTGACTTCCAGATATATGATTACTACCGCGACAATACCGTCGCGATGGAAGCGTTCAAAGCGGGTGAGTACGACTTCCGTCAGGAGAACTCATCTAAACGCTGGGCGACTAGTTATACCGGATCTGCTTTTGAAGATGGCAAGATAATTGTTCAAGAGATTGAACACCAAAATCCTACTGGCATGCAGGCATTTGTACTCAATACACGTAGGGAAAAGTTCTCCGATCCACGCGTACGACAAGCATTAGCACTCGCCTTTGACTTTGAGTGGACCAACAAAAATATCTTTTATAGCGCCTACAAGCGTACGCATAGTTTTTTTTCGAACTCTGAGATGGCCGCCACCTCATTACCCAGCAAAGCCGAGTTGGAGATTCTCGAGCCGATAAGGGATCAGGTTCCTACCGAAGTGTTCACTCAAGTCTACCGAGCTCCTGAAACCCGGGGCGATGGCAAAATTTATAAAGAACTTCGCCAAGCTAAACGCCTGTTACAACAAGCGGGCTGGTCTTTTAAAGAGGGTAAGCTGATTAATAAATCTGATGGCCAGCCCCTGAAAATTGAGATGCTGCTCTACTCTCCCGCATTTGAGCGTGTTGTAGCACCCTTTATTCGTAACCTGGAGCGCCTTGGAGTCCAATCAAACATCCGTCTAATCGATGTTTCACAGTATATCAGCCGTCTCCGCAGCTACGACTTCGATGTCATCGTAGGCAGTTTTGGTCAATCCTCATCGCCCGGAAATGAACAGCGTGACTATTGGCACTCATCGGGCGCTGATGCTGAGGGTAGCCGCAATTTAATCGGTGTAAAAAACCCCGCTGTAGATTATCTTGTTGAGCAACTCATTCAGGCACCTGATCGTGAACAATTGGTTCTCAGAACACGGGCACTGGACAGAGTCCTGCAGTGGAATCACTATGTCATCCCACAATATCACATCAACAAATATCGGGTAGCGTACTGGAATAAACTCCAAATGCCTGCAACTCATCCGAAGTATGATCTTGGATTCAATACCTGGTGGATCAAACCTACGGAGGATAAATAATGGGCGCCTATATTCTCCGCAGACTGCTCCTGATCATCCCAACGCTGATCGGCATTTTGACCATCAATTTTATCATTGTTCAGGCCGCACCTGGCGGTCCTGTTGAGCAGACGATCGCTCAACTTGAAGGGATTAACATAGGGGCCACCGCACGTATTAGCGGCGCACAGTCAGACCTGTCAAACCAGCAATCCACTGCTGTGAACGGCGGTAATGAGAGTAGCTATCGCGGCGGCCGTGGTCTTGATCCTGCGCTTGTTAAAGAGATTGAGGAGCTCTACGGCTTTGACAAACCAGCCCATGAACGCTTCTGGCAGATGCTGAAAAACTATGCCGTCTTTGATTTCGGCAACAGCCTGTTTAGTGATAAATCGGTTATCGATCTGATTATTCAAAAACTACCGGTCTCGATCTCTCTTGGCCTTTGGGCGACTTTGATCACCTATGCTGTATCAATACCACTTGGGATCAGGAAAGCGGTAAGGGATGGTACCCCTTTTGACATCTGGACCAGCAGCGCCATCATCATCGGCTACGCGATCCCCAACTTCCTTTTTGCTATCCTGCTGATCGTAATCTTCGCCGGGGGTACCTGGCTCGATTGGTTCCCCCTGCGCGGATTGACCTCACCCAATTTTGACGAGCTCAGCCTATGGGGGCAGATAAAGGACTATTTCTGGCATATCACTCTGCCGGTTCTTGCCTCAGTGATAGGTAGTTTTGCCACGCTGACTATGCTGACTAAAAACTCATTTCTCGATGAGATTAACAAGCAGTATGTACTTACCGCCCGCGCTAAAGGTTTATCAGAAAATAACGTCCTATATGGCCATGTGTTCCGTAATGCGATGCTAATTATTATTGCCGGGATGCCTGCTGCGCTCATCTCAATCTTTTTTACGGGCTCCATGCTGATTGAAGTTATCTTCTCCCTTGATGGTATTGGCTTACTTGGTTACGAAGCTGTTATTAATCGTGATTACCCTGTGATATTCGGCACGCTGTTTATCTTCACGTTGATCGGTCTCATTCTCAAACTCATCAGCGATATCACCTATGTACTAGTTGACCCCCGTATTGATTTTGAAAGCAGGGAGCACTGATATGGCTTTTATCACTGCAAGAATGAGTCCCCTAAATCAACGTCGTATAGATAATTTCCGTAATAATAGACGTGGATACTGGTCTCTGTGGATCTTTCTGTTGCTTTTTACACTCTCACTGTTTGCCGAATTGATCGCAAATGATGATCCACTCATTGTCTCTTATCAGGGAGATCTTTATTTCCCGGTAGCTAACGAATATACGGAACTAACTTTTGGAGGCGAGTTTGAGAGCCCCGCCGACTTCAAAGATCCCTATATTCAGGCCCTTATTCAGGAAGATGGTGACGGTTGGATTCTCTGGCCGTTGATTCGATATAGCTTCAACACTATCAATTATGATCTGCCAGTACCGGCTCCCTCCCCTCCATCCATGGAAAACCCACTGGGTACGGATGACCAGGCCAGAGATGTGCTGGCGCGCGTGATCTATGGCTTCCGGATTTCAATTCTGTTCGCAGTTGTGCTCACACTCGCCAGCTCGGTTATCGGTGTAATAGCGGGTGCGATTCAGGGTTTTTATGGCGGCAAAATTGACCTTTTCTTTCAGCGCTTTATTGAAATCTGGTCTGGTCTTCCGGTACTTTTCCTGCTGATCATACTAGCGAGTATTGTCGAGCCTAACTTCTGGTGGCTATTGGGTATTATGCTTCTGTTTTCCTGGATGCAGCTCGTTGATGTGGTCCGGGCAGAGTTTCTGCGAGGGAGAAATCTGGAGTATGTCCGTGCTGCACGCGCATTAGGCCTAAATAATAGGATGATCATGTTCCGACACATCCTACCAAATGCGATGGTTGCGACACTGACGTTCATGCCATTTATCTTTAATGGCTCCGTGGTCACCCTGACAGCACTTGATTTCCTTGGCTTTGGCCTACCACCTGGCAGCCCCTCACTCGGCGAACTTGTTGCTCAAGGTAAGGCAAACCTTCACGCCCCCTGGCTGGGGATTACCGCATTTCTTACTCTTTCTATCATGTTGACTCTGCTTATTTTCATCGGCGAAGCGGTCCGTGATGCATTTGATTCAAGGAAAGTTTCATGACCGATCCTTTGCTGAGCGTACATAATCTCTCAGTCCATTTCTCTCAGGGCGAAGAAGAACCTGTGGAAGCGGTCAAAAATATCAGTTTTGAGATCGGTCGTGGTCAGACCCTTGCTCTGGTCGGTGAGTCAGGCTCAGGTAAGTCCGTATCTGCGATGTCGGTTTTGAAGCTACTTCCCTACCCTAAGGCCAGTCATCCAACAGGGGAGATTTTCTACGATGGGAATAACCTGCTTAATTATACTGAAAATCAGATGCGGCAACTTCGGGGCGATAAGATCAGTGTGATCTTTCAGGAACCGATGACCTCACTGAACCCACTGCATACGATACAGAAGCAGATTGGTGAAACTTTGCTTCTGCATCGCGGCCTGACCGGGAAACAAGCTCGCTCCCGAATTTTGGAGCTACTCGATCTGGTAGGAATCCCAAATCCGGAAAGCCGGCTCAACAGTTATCCTCATGAGCTTTCAGGCGGCCAGCGCCAGCGGGTCATGATCGCCATGGCATTAGCAAACGATCCTGAACTGTTGATTGCCGATGAACCCACAACCGCGCTGGATGTCACAATTCAAGAGCAGATTCTGACACTTCTTCAAGACCTGCAGAATAAATTGGGCATGGCGATCCTACTAATCACACATGATCTTAATATCGTCCGGCGTTATGCCCATCACGTTTGTGTTATGTATCAGGGTGAACTGGTAGAAACCGCCGCCACCCAGCAACTTTTTGCTCAGCCAGAACACCCTTATACCCAGAAGCTTATCAATGCAGAGCCTTCTGGTATGCCTACACCTACAAATCACGATACCTCCCCCATCCTGGAAACGACTGACCTCAAAATATGGTTTCCCGTCAAACAAGGTTTTTTCCAACGAACCGTTGACCATATCAAGGCAGTCAATCAACTTGACCTTACCCTCCTACAAGGTGAGACACTGGGGGTCGTGGGGGAATCCGGTTCGGGCAAAACCACGCTTGGTTTAGCTATCCTCAAGCTGATCAGTAGTGAAGGTAGTATCCGTTTCGCAGGGCAGGAACTGAAGGACCTTGACCAGAAAAGTGTTAAACCTTTTCGGCGTAAACTACAGATTGTTTTCCAGGACCCTTTCGGTAGCCTGAGCCCAAGAATGTCTGTTTCAGAAATCATCGCTGAAGGGTTACAGATTCATCATCCTGAGAGCCGGGATCAGCATGATATGCTGATTATTGAAGCTTTACGCGAAGTGGGAATAAACCCTGAGAGCAGGCATCGTTACCCTCATGAGTTTTCTGGTGGACAAAGACAACGTATTGCGATTGCTCGTGCTCTGGTACTAAAACCTGAGCTTATCATTCTGGATGAACCCACATCAGCCCTTGATCGAACGGTCCAGAAGCAGATCGTTGAGCTTCTTCGGAATCTCCAGCTTAAATATGGCTTAAGCTATCTTTTCATCAGCCATGACCTGGCGGTTGTCAAAGCTCTCAGCCACAGACTGTTGGTTATGCATCACGGTAATGTCGTTGAGCAGGGTCCGGCAACTGATATTTTCACATCTCCCCAACACCCCTATACACAGAAACTGCTTTCTGCCGCCTTCGGCCTTTAGGTCTTATAAATAAGCCCGCCTTAAGGGGCAAATTACTCCTTCTTTAGCGCTGTTTTGATTAGCAGCGCTTTACTTTGTCTGCCTGGTGTTAACAATTTGATTTCCAGACAGTATGGAATTGTTGCGTTTAGCCGAATCAGCAATCCCATACTTTTTGAGGATTGTTTGATGAACATGCAGAATGAGATTCATAAAATATTAGTTATAGGCGGGGGCGCCGGAGGGCTTGAACTGGTCACCCAACTCGCTCACAAATACCGTAAAGATGACCAGGTACAGGTTACCTTAATCGATCAAAAGCGCTCACACATCTGGAAACCGCTTCTACACGAAGTCGCTACGGGATCTCTGGACCCCAGTACCGATGCAGTGATCTACCATGCACATGCTGCCAAGCATCATTATGAATTTCAGCTCGGAACCTTTTGTGCGCTGGATAATATAAACAATACAGTGACGCTCAATGAGATAACCGACGACTCCGGCCAGCAGATTTTACCTGAGCGCACCATAAGATATGACACACTCGTCCTTGCGATCGGCAGCGTCAGCAATGATTTTAATACGCCAGGCGTCAGCGACCACTGCTTTTTCTTAGATACAGCAAAGCAGGCCGAACGCTTCCATCACGCGCTAATCAATAACTTCATGCGGGTGAACCAGCAGGAATCCGGGGTATTGAATATCGCCATCGTCGGGGCTGGAGCCACTGGTGTTGAGCTGTCTGCGGAGTTATATAACGTTACAGATATGCTCAAATCCTATGGCTTGCCGAAGATGACAGCCGCCCAGTTAAAGGTCACTCTGATAGAAGCAGGACCCAGAATACTGCCAGCCCTACCTCCACGTATCTCAGACGCTGCCCGAAAGGAACTTACTGCACTCGGGGTCGAGGTGAAAGAGAATACACTCATCGCCTCTGCCAGTGATGAGGGATTCATAACCGCTGAGAATGAACTGATCCCTGCAGATATGATGATCTGGGCTGCCGGTGTGAAAGCTCCTGATTTTCTGGCGGATCTGTACAAATTTGAACTTACACGAAGCAATCAGATTCTTGTAAAACCAACGCTGCAGTCCAGCATTGATGAGAACATCTTTGTGATTGGTGATTGTTGTGCATGCGCGCAGGAGGATGGCAGCTGGGTACCTCCCCGAGCACAGTCAGCACACCAGATGGCATCACTGGTCAAGCGGAACGTTCAGGCCAGACTACAAGAGAATCCGCTTAAGCCGTTCATCTATAAAGACCATGGTTCACTGGTAAACCTCAGTCGATACAGCACCGTTGGTAGCCTGATGGGAAACCTGACTCAGAACTCTATGTTCATCGAAGGAAAGGTTGCCAGAATCGTCTATATATCCCTTTACAGGATGCACCAAATTGCCATCCACGGTTTCTTTAAGGCGATGCTGGTTTATACGGCTGAAAAAATCAGTAAGGTTGTACGGCCAAAAATGAAACTTCACTGAAAATAACTGATACGCTACAGAGCAGGCAGATCTCTGTAGCATATCAACCACAATGAATAGCCAACCCTGTGCTTGTCAGACCATCAGCAGCAACTATTCTTTTATAAGCACAATGAAATATATATGTAAGAACGTTTGATTCACACAGAATGGTTAGACTAAACCTTCTATCAAGAAAGCAGCTTATTTCCAGCGCATCACTTTACCCTGATCAAATACGTGACCTGAGCTAACTTTACGGTAGTTGATAAAGATATTGCTATGGGAAACACCGGTTCGTTTTGAGATTGAAAACGCAATGGTTTCCATCATCACCTCAATACCACTCGATGAATAGAAACTGGGGGCGTGGATATCCACCAATATTGGATGACTTCCACAGTGGGGCTGGGTTGCGGGCATCAGCCCTGCAACTGCATAGTGCCTGGACGGAATATATTCCCAGATAACAGTGATATGCTCAATGCCAATATCCGAGGCCCGTGACACATCTTCAGTGATCCCTTTGATAATCGCAGGCGTGTCACACTCATCTTCAAACGGTAACGACTTAATACAGATTAAAGGCATATAAGCTCTCGACTGATTCCCTGAATTATTGAAAATTAAAACAAAAACTGCCGCAACACAAGTAACAGACTATTTCGTCTGCCAGAACTGACAGTGTAGACAAAGAATCAGTAACTACTTATTTAACTGAGGAATTTAGAATATAAGCTTCCAGTTTTTTATCAACACCAAAGATATGCCGCTTCAACCACTCCCCTAAAAAATCAGACAACATATCTCTCAATTGTTGATCGTAATTGTGATGATCATCCAGCATCTTCTGCAATTCACTACGGAACTTGTTGTGAGCACTGAGGTGGGCTTCATAATCTGGATAATCTAACGCTTTCATATACGCCTCTTCCAGACAGAAATGGTGCTCAGCATAATCATTGAGCCGTACGAATATCGAAACATCCACATTATCTGCTTTAATCTCATCGATCAGTTCAAACAAAACCTGATGCTGTTGATCCTGCCAGATAAGTTCACTTGTTAGCGTCATGTGATGCTCCTGATTGTGATAATGACCGCAACTATCCTCTATTCTCAATTTTTCAGATCCATTGTAACTGACCTATATCACTGATTATTGACTCCATTTTAAACAGTCAGGAGTTAAGATAGTCTGGGACGAGTTTCAGGGTGGTACAAATTTACAATTTTTTTACAACATTTATAAACTTATCTCACCTTTACAAGGCGGTATTCCCCTAAATTTGCATTAACCCATCCGGTTTGCTGAAGGAAAGTTATTATGAACATTAACCGCCTAAATCACGCTGTCATACTTGTACTCGCTATAGCACTCATTCTACTTATCAGTCCCCTTTCGTATGCCAAGCAGGTTGATCTGAAAGTTAATCTTGCCACACCCGTTATGCCTGCAGAGACCATCTCTAAAGCCTTCATCAAAATATCCCTGGAAGGGATCAGACGTGAACAGGTTCAGCAACGTATCGCTGCCAATATCGCAATCGTGCTGGATAAATCAGGTTCAATGCAGGGGGAGAAACTGTTTCGTGCTAAGGAAGCTGCCATCATGGCTATCAATCGCCTGGATGATAATGACATTATCTCAGTGGTTAGTTATGACAGCCGCGTCAATGTTGTCGTACCAGCGACAAAAGTTCGTGACAGGCAGAGCATCGCCCGTGCGATTGAACGTATCCAAGCAGATGGGAATACGGCTCTCTTTGCCGGTGTCAGTAAAGGAGCTTACGAACTGCGTAAATTCCTTGAGCGCAATAAGGTCAACCGGGTCATTCTTTTATCCGATGGGCTTGCAAATGTAGGCCCCAGCACCCCTCATGACCTTGGTCAGCTCGGATTGTCACTGGCTAAAGAGGGTATCAGTGTCACCACCATTGGCCTTGGACTTGGCTACAATGAGGATCTTATGACCCAGCTTGCAGGCTTCAGCGATGGAAACCATGCTTTTGTCGAGAACGCCACTGATCTGAGCCGCATTTTTCAATATGAATTCGGTGATGTTCTATCCGTAGTAGCACAGGGAGTTGAGATCACAATCCAATGCCGTGATGGTGTTAAACCACTACGTGTTCTGGGCCGTGAAGCCAATATTCGAGGGAATCAGGTACAGACACGATTAAACCAGCTTTATAGTAAACAGGAAAAGTTTATCATTCTTGAGGTTGAGATCCCTTCACAGCAGGACCAGACAGATTTAGCATTGGTCGATGTTGAAGTTAACTATATTGATCTCATCAATCAACAAAATGATCGAATAACTGACAGCGCCATCGCTCACTTTACACGCTCTGAGGAAGCCATAAACCAAGCGGTTGATATGACGACCTATGAAGCAGCAGCCGAACAGGTCGCGAATGAGTACAACAAAGAAGCGGTCAAAAAACGTGACCAAGGTGACATTGAAGGCGCCAAAAACATCCTGCAAAAAAGTGCTCAATACCTCGATACACTGGGACAATCACTAGCCTCTCCTAAACTACTCGAGCAGCGAGAGGAGGCATTGCAGGATGCAGACGAACTTGAAAATGAACAAGAGTGGAGCAAGAAAAGGAAAGAGTTGAGAGAGCGTCAGTACAAACGAGCTACTCAGCAAAGTTACTAATAGTTCACTAACAGGCCCCTGTGATCAGGGGCCAGAGTCGGGACCGGTTTTGAAAAAAACAATATTTTTGCTGATCAGCCTTATCCTTCTCCCTCTTTCACTATTGGGCTGGTTTTCAATACAACTAGAATCCCACCAGCAAGCCCTTATACAACTTCAGTTTTCAGCACTAGCCGAATCAAAACTGAAGAGTATCGACCAGCAGTTTCAGAACCATTTTCGTCGACTCGAGCACGCAATCGATCAACAATCCGACCTGCTAATTAACATCAAAACCCAGCAGTATGATCTTAATAAAATCACGCAATTGAAGGGTGGTAGTCCCTATCTGGAGCATGTGTTCTTAATCTCGCCGGATGGCGATACTATTTATCCTTCACGGACAACTGCCTCCCAACGCGAACTTAGTTTCTTGGACCAGACAGTTTCCCTTCGCCAAAACGACCATTTATTTAACTTAGAACCAGAAGAGTCAAAGCCGTTGACTCCAGTGGGTCGTCAACCGTCACTTGATGCCTTTAGCTCACGACTCAACTCGTTACCCTCTGAAGAAAAGCTGACACTTTCCCGAGCACCTCAGTCATATCAGCCCGAGCCGTCAAACGCACCAGCCTCCGAAGAGATCAGAGAGCAAGAATCTGTTTTTTTTCAAAGTTCAGGCTGGATTGCCTGGTTCAATAATACCGACCTTCATCAGATCTATTGGCGTCGTGGCGCTGATGGCAGCACCATTGGCTTTGTATTAAATCGATCCCGGCTTTTATCTGATCTGATCAACTTACTTCCTGACAGCCCCTACGCGGCCAAGACTGATCCCAGCGATAATATGTTGATCTCACTGATTAACAATCGAAGTGAAACCCTCTACGCCTGGGGAAGTGAACAAAACACAGACAATCCACCCGTCTCTAACACTCTGCTAAGTCACCCACTTGGGAGCTGGAAGTTAGAGTATTTCGCCCCACCACTTGCATCCGGAGCGAAGTGGTTTGAGAAACTGATTATTTTAGGCATTACATTTCTCGCCCTAATCATTATGGGCTGGTTGATATACAGAGAACAGACCCGCTCAACCCGTCTGGCAGAACAACGTGTCAATTTTGTTAATCAGGTTTCACATGAACTGAAGACACCGTTAACCAATGTTCGGCTCTACGCTGAATTATTGAGTGGAAAGGTTGACGAGCGTGACAGTACCGAGTTTCGGTACATAACAGTCATCAACAATGAGAGTCAGCGCCTGACCCGCCTGATCGATAATGTTTTGACCTTCTCCCGTTTGGGTAAAAACAGGAGCTCTCTCAACTATTCACACTCTCATCTATGCGATGTTGTGTCTCATACCGTTGAAGTTTTTACACCGTCATTACAGCAGAAAGGACTCTCCGTCACGATTGACAACCTCTGCCAGTCAGACGTGTATATTGATGAGCACTGCATCGAACAGATTCTTAATAATCTGCTGAGTAACTGTGAGAAATATGCTCCAGAGAGCGGCGAGATAGTGATTCGTTGTTGGGAAGAGAGTCAATACAGCTACATACAGGTCACTGACAATGGACCGGGCATCCCCTCTGATCTGAGTGAAGCCATTTTTGAACCCTTCTACAGAGCTAGTAACCGGTTGACCGACGGTATCAGCGGAACCGGTATCGGCTTAAGCATCGCTCGGGAACTCGCCCAGAAACATGGGGGGAACTTAAGCCTGGAAAACACGTCTACGGGTGCTTGTTTTTTGCTGCAGCTTTATACACCCCATGAAGATAAAGGTGTTTTGTCATGAAAGTACTGATCGCAGAAGATGATCTCAATATCCGCCTTGGCCTTTCTGACCTCCTCAGCGATGAAGGGTACGAGTGTATCGAAGCCGTGGATGGTGAGCAGGCAGTTACACTGTATAGTGCCGCTCAGCCCGATCTTATTCTGCTGGATATTATGATGCCTAAGCTGGATGGGTATTCTGTTTGCAGAAAAATTCGACAGCTAGATGAAACCGTACCGGTGATCTTCATCACCGCAAAATCTGAAGAGATCGATCAGGTCCTCGGTTTAGAACTGGGTGCAGATGATTATATTAAAAAACCATTTGGAACACGCGAAGTTATCGCAAGAATAAAAGCCGTTACCCGGCGTATATCCTCACCCATCATTGCCACAGAAAAAAACACTCTGGAGCAGTTCCAACTCGGTGATCTAACAGTATATACAAATGAACTCAGAGCTCAGCGCTTGTCAGAAACATTTGAACTGAGCGTAAGGGATGTAAAGATTCTGCATCTTCTCTATGAACAAAGCGGTAAAGTCGTTGACCGGGATACGCTATTTAATCGAGGTTGGGGACGTGATTACCTGCCAAGTAGCCGTACACTCGATCAACACATATCAAAACTCAGAAAGTTGATTGAAACAGATCCGAGACAACCGAGCATTATCAAAACAGTGCATGGCGTGGGCTATCGATTCGATCCAGAGCGTTAGACCTCTCTCATCCTCCGATCTTTCTAATCTGATTTAGCCTGCTAAAGTTAATGAGGATCAATTTTTTCTGAGTATTATCGATCACCACTCAATAAAGTTGATCCCACTGAATTTCACACACTAAACAGTAGATAAAAGCGCCCAGCTGGAAGATACAGAATAATCACCCATTTCGCTGCAACCTATGTAAATAAAGGCCTCTAGCGAGGTCAGCAAACACCGGAACAATCATTCAAGATAGGTTTGCGTTACATTTTCCTTTTTGCTGTAATGCGCCGTTTTATTACGAACAGAAGCACAGGGAAATGCCCTTTATGACAGATGCTACCGTCGCACTGGAAATAAGTGATCTCCATAAAAGCTACGGTTCCCTCGAGGTTTTGAAAGGGATCTCGTTAACAGCACATGAAGGAGATGTCATCTCTATCCTGGGCTCCAGTGGCTCAGGAAAAAGTACTTTCCTTCGCTGCCTGAACCTACTCGAAGCCCCCTCCTCTGGACAGATCAGTTTTGCCGGTGAGGCATTCAAACTTAAGCCCTCCAAAGAGGGTAACCTTGAATCAGCTGATCAGAAACAGCTAGAGAGAATGCGTGCTTCTATCGGTTTTGTCTTCCAAAACTTCAATCTCTGGCCACACATGACCGTGATTGAAAACATTATGGAAGCTCCCGTCCATGTGCTTAAGCAGGATAAGGCAACGGCGCGTGAAAAAGCTGAATCCTATCTGCGTAAAGTTGGCCTTTTCGATAAAAAGGATAGTTACCCCAACCAGTTGTCGGGTGGTCAGCAACAACGTATCGCCATTGCTCGAACCCTGGCTATGGAGCCAAGAGTACTGCTCTTTGATGAACCGACTTCAGCTCTCGATCCGGAATTAGTCAACGAAGTACTCAACGTCATGCGTGATCTTGCCGCTGAAGGCAGAACAATGCTGATCGTAACGCATGAGATGCGTTTCGCACGTGAAGTTTCCAGCCAGATCGTTTTCCTGCATCAAGGCCAGATAGAGGAGATAGGTGAACCAGAAAAGGTATTTACCAATCCAGACTCAGATCGCTGCCGTGCTTTCTTAAGTACCCACTTTTAACTTGCACTTAACTACAATAATTATTCCGCGAGGATAGATCGATGAGCTTTAAAAAATTTATCTCTGCTGCAACATTGATTGCTGCGACAATCGTAACACCGGCTATAGCAGGCGATAAGATTCGCATTGCGACTGAAGGTGCCTACGCTCCTTTCAATATGATTAATGCAGACGGTGAACTAGCCGGTTTTGATGTAGATATCGCCAATGCGCTCTGTGAACAGATGAAGGCGGATTGCAAAATTGTTGCCCAGGATTGGGACGGAATTATTCCAGGCCTTAAGGCTCGAAAATATGATGCGATTATTGCCAGCCTGTCGATCACTCCTGAACGTAGTCGCGTCGTAGCTTTCACTGACCACTACTACTCAAACTCTCTGACATTTGTCAGTGGTAAAGGGAGTACCTTTGATCCCAAAGCACTTAAAGGCAAAGTGATTGGCGCTCAACGTGCCACAATCGCAGGACAGTACCTTGAAGATCACCTGGGTGATGTAGCGACGGTTAAACTCTACGATACACAGGATAATGCTTACCTGGATCTATCCAGCGGCCGCCTTGATGCAATTCTGTCTGATAAGCTTCCAGCATACGACTGGCTTCAATCTGAAGAGGGCCAGGCATTTGAATTTCGTGGTGACAAAATTGATATTGATGACAAGATAGCGATCGCTGTCCGGAAACAGGACAAGCAGCTAAAACAGCGTATCAATCAGGCTCTTCAAGCGATTATTGAAAACGGGACATACGAAAAAATTAACGCTAAGTACTTCCCGTTCTCTATCTACTAAGCTGACATTCAAAGGGGATCGGTTGACTTAAGTAAGCGATCCCTTTTATCAGGTAACCTTTATGGATCTTCAGGGCTTTGGGCACCTCTTAATAAGCGGCGCCTGGATCACAATTCAGTTAGCGGTATGCAGTCTCTTTGTCGGGCTCCTGTTTGGAATCATCGGCGCTTCGGCAAAGCTGTCCTCATCCAAAACAGCTAATCTGCTGGGAAACAGCTATACCCTCTTCGTACGGGGTATGCCTGAACTGCTGCTCGTTTTGACTATCTATTTCGGCTCTTCTGCTGTATTGATGGCTATCGCGAGCCTGTTTGGATATGACGAGTATATTGAGTTAAGCCCTTTTGTTGCGGGTGTCACGGCTCTCAGCATTGCATTCGGTGCGTATGCTACCGAGGTGTTCCGCAGCGCGATGCAAGAGATCCCTAAAGGTCAAAGAGAAGCAGCCGTGGCTTTGGGAATGTCACGTTTCCAGACTTTCAGACGCATCACCCTACCTCAGGTCTGGAGATTAGCTCTCCCAGGACTGGGAAACCTTTTCCTGGTTCTTCTAAAGGATACGGCACTGGTCTCTGTGATCGGCCTGAATGAACTGATGCGACAAGCTTCCGTTGCAGTTGGCAATACCAAAGAGCCGTTCACCTTCTATTTTGCAGCAGCCATGGTTTACCTGCTGATGACATCTATCTCAATGGCGGGGCTACACCTGCTTGAACGCAAAGCCAATCAAGGCTATCAGGGGGCACGCTCATGAGCTGGGAATGGGATGTTATCCTCGAACACTACCCCCGCCTCCTTCAGGGCGCCTGGCTGACACTGGAGCTGGTCCTTTTTTCCGGCTTTGTAGGCTTGATGCTGGCGATCCCACTGGCGTTGATGCGCGTTTCAGATCGACCATGGATACAAGCGATTCCCTTTGCTTATATCTTTTTTTTCAGAGGCACACCTCTGCTGATCCAGATCTTTCTGATCTACTACGGTGCATCACAGTTCAGCATTATCAAAGAGTCTGCATTATGGCCAATACTGCGAGAACCTTACTGGTGTGCCATCATCACATTCGCACTTCATACAGCGGCCTACATTGCTGAGCTCCTTAGAGGGGCAATACAGTCTATTCCCAAAGGGGAAATTGAGGCTGCTCGGGCACTCGGCATGAGCTATCCACTAATGCTGAGACGCATCATTCTACCAAGAGCCTTCGGCATTATGATGCCATCATACGGTAACGAAGTTATTTTGATGCTTAAGGGAAGCGCCCTGGCCAGTACTATTACACTCCTTGACCTCACCGGTATGGCACGAACAATTATCGCAAGAACCTACACCCCCCTAGAGATCTTCCTTGCCGCCGGAGTGATCTATCTGATTATCAGCGCCCTCCTGATTTTGCTATTCCGCATTCTGGAGAAGCGATTTAACCGCCACCAACACTGGCCCAATGAAAGACCCAAAGATCTCGATCCTCAACACTGACACTAAAACCTGGGCCAGAGCAAACTTACCGCGATGGCCCACATCATCACGCCAATCATCAAATCCAATATTCGCCACGCATTCCTGCTCTGAAAAACCGGGCGAAGATATCGAGCACCATATGCAATCCCAAAAAACCAGATAAACGAAAAGCTGATAGCCCCACCGGTAAACCAGTATCGTTCGGTCTCTGCATACTGCCCACCAATGCTCCCGATCAGTACCAGCGTATCCAGATATGCATGCGGATTAAACAGTGTCACAACGGCTGTTGTTACCAGTGCAGCCTTTAAGCTGAGTGTCCGATCTTCACTCTCCTCTATCCGCTTTGGGGAATATGATGCATAGAACGAGCGGAGACCAAAAGCAAAGAGGAAACAAGCACCCAACCAACGAAAACTTGTCATTAAAAAATCGGATTGCGAAACCAGCGCACCAACGCCAACAGTCCCCGCCGTAATCAGTACCGCATCAAACAGAAAGCATAACCAGGCAACCGGCCAGTGATGCTCGCGCTTCAATCCTTGCGCGAGTACAAATGCATTTTGTGCACCGATAGCCACGATCAGTCCGGCACTGGTAGCCAGCCCTTTCAGTAATGCAACCAGATAAGCTGAAGTGAATAATGAAGTCATGTATTTCGCTCTACTTAATTTCGGCTGAAAGATTGCGCAAACCGAGAGAAAAAGTAAAACTAATATTATTAATGAATTATAAGTAGAACTAATAAATGCTGGATTACAAACAACTTCAAACTCTCGCTGCGGTACTCGAAGAGGAAAGCTTTGATAAGGCTGCCAGAAAGCTCCATGTGACCCAGTCGGCAATATCACAGAGACTTAGACAGCTCGAGGAACAGATCGGGAAAGTTTTAGTCATCAGAACCAACCCACCACAAGCCACTGATGCTGGCCAGCTTTTACTCAAGCATTATCGACAGGTCATGCTCCTGCAAGTAGAGCTCGACCAATCCCTGACTAAGCAGGCAGTCAATAACTATACCCAGATAGCAATTGGCCTGAACGCTGACAGTCTTGCCACCTGGTTTCTGGATGCCGTTACCCCACTTCTTGAACGTAACAAAATTCTCTTAGATCTTAAGGTTGAGGATCAGGACCAAACTCACCACCTCCTTCGCAGCGGTCAGGTCGCCGGATGCATTAGCTCAAGTAACAGCGCCATGCAGGGGTGTAACTGCATCCCTTTAGGTGTGATGCCCTATCGCTGCATTGCCAGCCCGGCTTATATCAAAAAATACTTTCCGTCCGGCATCACTAAGAAAGGGTTTACACAAGCGCCAGTTGCAGAATTTAGCAATAAAGATGAACTCCAAAACCGGTACCTGTCACGATTTTTTGATCTTAAACCCAACGATTATCCCAAACACAGAATCCCATCAACTGAATCCTTCCTCCAATTGATTGTGCAGGGGCATGCCTGCGGAATGGTACCGGACCAACAGAGCGAGATGTTAATTGACACAGGTAAAATCGTAGATATGACACCGGGCCGGTACATCGCAGTTCCCCTTTACTGGCATGTTTGGGGGTTAAATTCAGACATGTACCGCAAATTAACATCGGCACTGGCGATGACGGCTAAACAGAGACTCGATCCCTTCAACATTCATCAAGACGCTCTTAATTAATAAACAACCCGCCTTCCCCGTTTCAGCTTGCAATAAAATAAACTATTAGTTTCAATTAGTTACTAAATAACCCAAATAAATAGAATCCAGGATGACGTTAAAGCAACATAGAAAGAGCAATCGTTATATTTTCAGCCTGGCTTTCGTAATAGCCCTTCTCATTCTGGTCAATGGTGGTTTTGCCTATTGGCAGATGCAACAGGTGAAAGCGGAGTTTTATGAGGTTGCAAATCGGGACCTTCCCCTCGCTGCACAACTTCTTCCCCTGATCGATCGACAGTTTGAACAAACATTATTGATCGAGAAGCTGCATAATATTAAAGATGCTCACAAGCTATCGGTCATAACCATACTCGAAGAAAGTTTCATTCGTACTGGTGAGAAATTCAACGAAGCTTCTGAAGGCCTGAATCTGCTTCTCACACCTTTACTAACTTCCCAGCGAGAAATAACCCGCCAAAAAATGAGCAGGGTTAAACACCTGCTTGAACAGGTCATTACCGAGCATTCCCACTACCAGACTCAAGTCATCCAATTGATTGAGACAATCAAATCTAATCAAATAACCGTCTCTTCGGACTTCATCGCATTATTAAGCAAAGAGGAAAGCGACCTCACTAAGGAGTTAATCACTTTACGAGATGAACTCCAGCGCTTTACTCAGGATTCTGCTCACGCCGTCGAGCGACACGAAGCCTGGGTCATCAAAGGCGTCGTGCTGTTTACTCTTTTCGTTTTCTCGCTCGGTACCATAATGCTGCTACTTATTCGCCAGGTGATGAGTAGTCGCGACGATGCGATAGAGGAGATAAACTATTTTGCTAGCTATGATCCCCTAACTGACCTACTTAATCGCAGGCAGTTCTTCAGCAGTCTTGACCTCGCCATTGCTGACGCCAGGAGTCACGAGAACCACATCAGCTTATGTGTCTGCGATCTGGATCATTTCAAGGGAATTAATGATTCATTAGGTCACCAAGCCGGGGACAAAGTTCTAGCAACATTCGCCCAACTCTTGCGCGAGAAAACTCGTGATACTGACTTTGCGGGCCGCTTTGGCGGGGATGAATTTGTGATCTGCTTTCCAAATACAACCCAATTGGAAGCCAGTAAGATCATAGAACGTATTAGAAAGTCATTTGCTGAAAAACAGTTCAATAACGGCAACTGCACGTTTAAGGTAACTGCCACATTTGGTGTTGCTCAGTGGCAGCCAATACACACAAGCAGCGACGGTCTTATGGAATCGGCTGACCAAGCACTTTATAAGGCAAAAGAGCTAGGCCGTAACAGAGTCATTACCAGTCAACTAATACATGAGTAATTATGTAAAACGTTAAAACCTACCATTTATCTGCGGCTTTAAGGTCACTCGCCTTCTGCTCAACCCACAGTTCACCCTCAGAGGAGATCTCTTTTTTCCAGAAAGGCGCATCCTTTTTAAGATAATCCATAATGAACTGAGCCGCTTCAAATGCGTTATTGCGGTGAGCACTTCCGACACCTACAAAAACGATATTTTCATTGAGAGACAAACGCCCAACTCGATGACTGATGACGATATTTCCCAGCTCCCAACGCTCTCTCGCTTTTACAGCGATAGCAGCCAAGGCTTTCTCTGTCATTCCAGGATAATGCTCAAGAAATAAAGCCTCGAGCGAGGCGTTACCGTTTTCCAGCTCTCTGACAATTCCTGTGAATGTCACTATTGCACCACTGGTCGCATCATTTGCCCTGACCCGTTCCGACAGATCACCAATATCAAAGTCATCTGTTTGCACAAAGATTTCAGTTACAGACATCACACAAATACTCCATTGACAGTCATCGTGATCATAGCACTTTTCTGGCGACTTTATTCAACCACACTGACGGTAAACGGCTATCTAAAAACCGGCGATAATGATAAGGTTATCCGCTATAATTTTGGCCACAAAACCCTGCTAACACACGAAATATAGAGGATTAGAATGAGCTGGCACCCTCACGCTACTGTTGCTGCCATTGTTGAAAAAGAGGGCAAGTTTTTACTGGTCGAAGAACACTCATCCGGGCAGATTGTTCTGAATCAACCTGCAGGACACATTGAAGAGGATGAAACCTTCATCACAGCCGTCTGCCGCGAAACACTTGAGGAAACTGCCTGGCATATAGACCCCAAGTATCTTGTCGGGCTCTATATTTATAAATCAGCGCTGAACAACACGACATACCATCGGGCCTGTTTCTATGCTGAAGCGATTCGGCATGAAAGTGCGCGCCAACTTGATAAAGGGATCATTCAAGCGATCTGGATGAGCCGGGATGAGATCGCTGCACAACAGGAAAAATTAAGAAGCCCAATGGTGTTGCGCTGTATTGATGATTATCTGGCCGGCAAGCAATATCCTCTCAATCTGATAACCGAATACTTAAACTGAATCAAGTTCCTATGACAGATCATACTGATACCAAAGTGATCGTCGGCATGTCCGGCGGCGTTGACTCATCCGTTTCTGCCCTGCTTTTACAACAACAAGGCTATCAGGTGGAAGGCCTGTTTATGAAAAACTGGGATGAGGATGATGGCACTGAATACTGTACAGCCAAAGATGATCTGGCGGATGCCCAGGCGGTGTGTGACAAACTGGGTATCCATCTGCATACCGCAAACTTTGCTGCTGAGTATTGGGATAATGTCTTCGAGCATTTCCTCGAAGAGTACAAGGCTGGCAGAACTCCTAATCCTGACATCCTCTGCAACCGGGAGATTAAGTTTAAAGCCTTTCTCGAATACGCTTTAGAGCTTGGGGCAGATCTGATCGCAACTGGCCACTATGTACGCCGTGGTGATAGATCAGGCAAAACATGTCTGCTCAAAGGAATAGATAACAATAAAGATCAAAGCTATTTCCTACACCAGGTTGGACAGAAAGAGATTGAGAAAACCCTCTTTCCTGTAGGCGAGCTGGAGAAACCCGAGGTTCGGAAACTGGCAGAACAACACGATCTTGTAACTCATAACAAAAAGGACAGTACCGGAATCTGCTTCATTGGCGAGCGCCGCTTCAGTGATTTCCTTAAGCAGTATCTACCTGCTCAGCCGGGCAAGATCGAAACTCCTGACGGTGATGTTATTGGTGAACATACAGGCTTAATGTATTACACCATCGGCCAGCGCCAGGGGTTGCAGATCGGCGGTTTGAAAAACTATCCCGAAGAACCCTGGTTTGTCGCCGGAAAGGACCTTGAACGCAACGTCCTGATCGCTGTACAGGGCAAACAACATGACCTGCTCTTTACTGACTGGCTTACAGCTGACGAGCTGTTCTGGATTAACGGTGAAGAGCCCGAACTACCTTTCAAATGTAAGGCGAAAGTACGGTATCGCCAGAGCGATCAGAGCTGCATTATTGAGCGTCATGGTGAAAGCGGGTATCGCATTAGTTTTAGCGAACCACAGCGCGCCATCACCCCCGGGCAATCTGTCGTTATCTACACTAAAGATATCTGTCTCGGTGGCGGTGTTATTGAAAAAACCGGTAAGCATAAAGAATTAAGTAACTGAGGTTGTCGCTGTGTCCCGTGCTCATGATGAACAAACATTAGGATTAGCTGGCCTTTTTCAGGCAGCCGCTCTGGTAGAACAGATCGCAACTCGCGGCATGGTTTCGCAGAACACATTTGAAACCAGTATCTTCAGCATCATGCAGCTTGATCCTGAGACGTCAGAGGATATCTATGGAGGTTCCGATGAACTGCCCTACAATCTCCATCTGGGATTGCAGAATCTCAAGGATATGGTCGAGAAACCGCGCGCTGAACATAATAAAGATGTGGTCCGCTATGCACTCAGCATGATGCATCTGGAACGTAAGCTAAGTGCTAACCCCGAGATGCTACAAACCATTGCCCAACGACTAAAGCAGGTTTCAGAACAAGCACGCTATTTTAATCCTGATGACCCGGATGCAATGAGCAACCCGGCAACATTTTGTCATCCCAATGTTATCGCAAACATTGCCAGCCTCTATCAGGACACCATCAGCAGCTTTAGCTTTCGCATTCAGGTAACCGGTGATCCTCGCCATCTGCAAAATAGTGAGAATGCAGCCAAAGTCAGGGCGCTTCTGCTCGCAGGCATCCGTAGTGCGATGCTTTGGCGTCAAAAGGGTGGCAAGCGCTGGCAACTGCTGTTTTTCAAGTCTCGCATTCGTCCATCGCTAAAAAAAATCATGGGATAACCTCCCGGTAAAACTTCGAAAAAGCGACTCACTCAGGTATAATGCGCGCCTAATTTTTAACCTAATAAAGGTAGAGATCGATTCATGGAGCTTTCCGCACTGACTGCCGTTTCTCCGGTTGATGGCCGCTATGGCAGCAAAACTGCTGACCTGCGCGATGTTTTTAGTGAATATGGCCTGATCCGCTTCCGCGTTGAAGTTGAAGTCCGCTGGCTACAGAAACTTGCTTCTCACTCTCAGATCACTGAAGTACCAGCACTGAGTACCGATGCAAACGCTCTGCTGAACTCGATCGTCGACAACTTTGGCCCTGCAGACGCTCAGGCAGTTAAAGATATTGAACGCACCACCAACCACGATGTGAAAGCGGTTGAGTATTTCATCAAAGACAAATTCAAAGATAATGCCGAGCTGATGGCGATCAATGAGTTTGTTCATTTCGCATGTACCTCTGAAGACATCAATAACCTTTCTCACGCATTGATGCTGAAAAATGGATTAGATGTTGTACTGCCACAGATGCAGCAGGTTACAGACGAGATCGCCCAGCTGGGTCGTGATTTCGCTGAACAGCCAATGCTGTCACGCACACACGGTCAAACTGCCTCCCCTACCACCGTAGGTAAAGAGATGGCAAATGTTGCTTATCGCATGCAGCGCCAGATCAAACAGCTTGAGAGCGTTGAGCTCCTAGGCAAGATCAACGGTGCGGTTGGCAACTATAATGCGCACCTTTCTGCATACCCTGATGTTGATTGGGAGATTAATGCGAAAGATTTCGTCGAAAGCCTGGGGCTCTCCTGGAACCCGTACACCACTCAGATTGAGCCTCACGATTATATTGCTGAGCTATTTGATGCGGTGGCCCGCTTTAACACAATCCTGATCGATTTTGACCGCGATATCTGGGGCTACATCTCACAGGCGTACTTCAAACAGAAAACGATTGCAGGCGAAGTAGGCTCCTCTACAATGCCTCATAAAGTCAATCCGATCGATTTTGAAAACTCCGAAGGCAACCTGGGTATTGCGAATGCAATCATGAGTCACCTGGCCCAGAAGCTCCCGATCTCCCGCTGGCAGCGTGACCTCACAGATTCTACTGTACTTCGAAACATGGGTGTTGGTTTTGGCTATAGCCTGATCGCCTATCAGTCCAGCTTAAAAGGTATTAGCAAGCTGGAACTCAATCCGACTCAACTGAATGAAGATCTGGAAAATGCCTGGGAAGTACTGGCAGAGCCGATTCAGACAGTGATGCGCCGCTACGCAATTGAAGAGCCATACGAGAAGCTTAAAGCGCTGACACGCGGTCAGGATATGAGCAAAGAAACGATCCTGGCTTTCGTAGATACACTCGATATGCCAGAAGAAGCTAAACAAGCACTTAAAGAGCTGACTCCGCATACCTACATCGGTAATGCAGTTGCGCAGGCAAAAAAGATCTAAGCCTCTGCTGTTTTGAGCAATCTAACTGAAACGGGGCTATAGCCCCGTTTTTCATATACTGGAACTGATACTCACATGGAACATTTCAAGCGACCTGACGGAACAGAAATCCATTACATCTCTCTAGGCGAAGGATCGACCACACTGGTTTTTCTTCACGGCTGGACGGCCAGTGTACGTGAATGGCTTCCTTTCGCATCGGAACTTGCTGAAAATCATCGTGTCGTAAGCTGGGATGCGCGCGGCCATGGTGCCCATGAGTATTCTGCAGAGAACGAGATCAGCCTTCCCTCAATGGCGGACGACCTTGACGCTATGTTGGCACAGCTTGATATCAACGACGCCGTGCTGATTGGCCACTCGATGGGAGCATTGACCTCCTGGGAGTATATCCGCCGCCATGGTTGCCAGCGCCTGAAAGGTCTCTGTGTAGTCGATCAATCACCAAAGCTTGTAACGGATTCTGACTGGCAGCACGGCGTGTACAGCAACTTCTGTTCAGATACCAATCACGCTTTTCTTGGGCGCTTAACTGAAAACTTTGCTGAAGCGGTTCTTGAGCTAATCGCGTTTGGTAAAAACCGTCGATCTCGTGAAAACTATGAGCAGAACTCTCGAGGCTTCCAACAGATGCGAAGCTACCTTGAAAAACAGCCTGCTGCACTGCTTACCCGCTGCTGGGATAGCATTACACAGCAGGATTATCGTGAAACTGTCAAAGGGATTAGCCTTCCGACACTATTGATCTACGGCGACGAAAGCCAATTTTACAGCGCGGAGCTTCAACAGTGGATCAACCAGGCGATCAAAGGCTCAGAGCTTCATATCTACGAGAACTCAGACCACTCCCCTCATTTGTGGCATAAAGAACGTTTTATTTACGACCTGAATCGATTCGTCGATTCTTTATGAGATATATCAGATATGCTTTCGAACATCAGAGTTGTACTCATCAACACCTTCCATCCCGGCAATATCGGCGCAGCAGCACGTGCAATGAAAAATATGGGACTAACTCAGCTCTATCTGGTAGAGCCTGAAGAGTTCCCCAGTGAAGAAGCCTATTCTCGCGCAGCGGGCGCCAAAGATCTTCTTGAGTCCGCCATTGTCGTAAATACCCTGGAAGAAGCGATTAGCGATTGCCAACTGGTGATTGGTACCAGCGCCAGAACAAAGCGCACTTTTGACCTTCCGCTTCTGGATGCCCGCAAAGGCTCTGAGCGCATAGTTGCTGAAGCCGAGTCAGCCCCAGTTGCACTTGTTTTTGGACGTGAAACGATGGGGCTTCATAACCATGAACTGCAGCAGTGCAACTTCCATGTTTATATTCCAGCAAACCCTGAATACCCTGTATTGAATGTCTCACAAGCCATTCAGTTACTTTGTTATGAAGTATTCATGACTGCTGAGGGCAAGAGCTACCCTGAAATCCAGGAGGAGTACCCCCGCCAGAAAGAGATGACTCTGTTTTTCGAGCATCTTGAAAAGGTACTACGATTGACCGATTTCATCATCCCTCAACATGAGGGTAAAGTACTCGACAAACTGCGCCGTTTTTTCAATCGCTCACGCCCTGAACGGACTGAACTTAATATGCTTCGCGGCATCCTGACATCCGTTGAAGAAACCGTAGATAAACTTAAAAAATAACCTTCGACAAGGCCTATTACGATGGAAGAGAATTTAGCAGTCCTGCTGAAACAAGCCGATGACCTCCGATCCGGTATTGCAAAGATGCACAACGAATCCAAGATGATGGGCTACAACGCTGTAGGCATCCGGGAATGCGCTACAACCTTGCAGAAGTGCATCAAAAAAGTGGGCAATAACAAGCTGGCTGCTTTAGCAGCGAGAGACAAACGCAAAGTGTATGCCGAAATGGAAGAAGCGATTGAACAGCTACTGGAGTTTATTGACTAGTGAACTCCCCTTTCGGTGATATCAGTGTAGAAGAGTTCCTCCGGGATTACTGGCAAAAAAAACCACTGCTTATAAGAGATGCTTTTCCGGACTTCCAACCGCCTGTTACAGCTGATGAATTGGCAGGAATGGCTCTTGAAGAAGATGTAGAATCCCGCCTGATCATACAATCCCCTGATGGAAAAGAGTGGCAACTGAAGCATGGTCCTCTGCAGGAGGATATATTTGCATCCCTTCCTGACTCCCACTGGACGCTTCTTGTGCAAGCTGTCGATCACTGGGTTCCTGAAGCCAGCGAGCTGGTAGAACAGTTTCGTTTTGCACCTAACTGGCGCCTTGATGACCTCATGGTCAGTTATGCTGCTGATGGCGGTGGTGTTGGGCCTCACTACGATAATTATGACGTTTTCCTGATTCAGGCATCAGGCACACGCCGCTGGGAAGTTGGTGGAATCTATGGAGAAGACTCTCCTCGCAGGCCAGATGTACCTGTGATGATTCTACCGGAGTGGGATACAGAACAGAGCTGGGACCTTCAACCCGGCGATATGCTCTATCTCCCCCCACGGCTTGGTCATAATGGCTATGCAATTGGTGATGACTGCATGACCTACTCTATCGGCTTCCGCGCCCCCTCCCATCAGGAGATCCTGACGGGTTTCACAACCTACCTTGATAGTATCACCAGCGCTGAAGATCGTTACTCCGACCCCGATCTATCGATTCAGAGCAACCCAGGCGAGATTACTGAAGACGCTATTCAACGCGTGCAATCGATTCTGCATGAGTATATCGACTGCCCGGAACTGCTATCACACTGGTTTGGTCAGTTCATGACAGAACCTAAATACCCCGATCTGGCAGGCGAGCAAAGTATTGAACTCGATGAAGGCGAGATAGAAAACCTGATTTGTTCAGGTGTGCCCTTATGCAGAACTGAAGGTGCACGCTTTGCCTTTCATCGGCATGATCAGCATTTCATCCTCTTCGCCGATGGCAAAGGCTGCGCCTGCAGCCCGGAACAGACCGAGCTTGCCGAGAAACTCTGTGCCGGTGTATACCATTCAGATATCCTTCCATCTGAAGAGAACCTACTCCTTATCAAGGCACTACTGTTACAAGGCTCTCTCTATTTTCCTGTTGAATCCTGATCTCTGTTACCTATTATGCGTATCACATTAACGCATAATAGGTACTTTCCCTTATATCTTAACTCGTTTCTGGTAGACTGAACCTACTCTCTTAGAGAACCATTTCTAACAAGAACAAGAGTCGGACTTCTTTATGACGGATATAGCCGCTTTACCCCAGCTGATTGATAGCAGTCTCACACTGATCGATAGGATCGCAACCCTCACTTTCAAACGTCACGATGTTCGTAACGCCCTCACAGGCACCGCACTAATCGATGATATTCTTCAGGTCTGTGAATGGGCTAATTATTGCCCAGACGTATCCGTACTGATCATCACTGGCGAAGGCAGTGCTTTTTCCGCCGGAGGAAACATTAAAGAGATGACCGAACGCTACGGTGAGCATCAGGATGGCGCATTCGGAGGCGATGTATACACTGTCCAGAATAAATACCGCCAGGGCATACAACGCATTCCGCTCGCACTGACTAAACTTGATATACCTGTCATAGCAGCCGTCAATGGTGCAGCAATTGGCGCTGGATTTGATCTGACTTGCATGTGCGATATCCGCATCGGTTCAAGCAAAGCACAAATGGGTGAAACATTTGTCAATCTGGGCATCATACCCGGAGATGGCGGTGCGTATTTCCTTCAAAGGCTGATCGGTTATCAGAGGGCTGCCGAACTTACATTAACTGGCCGTGTATTTGGCGCACAGGAAGCAAAGGAACTTGGCATCCTTCTAGATGTAGTAGAACCTGATGAGTTACTTCATCGAGCCAATGAGCTAGCACAACAGATGGCTGCCAAACCTCCCCAAGCCCTGCGCATGAGCAAACGCTTATTGAAAACCGCGCAGAAAATGGACCTACCTGAATTTCTGGAGCAGTGCGCCCTGATGCAGGGAATCTGTCATAACACCGAAGATCACATGGAAGCGGTCACCGCTTTTGTTGAAAAGCGCCCTGCCAGCTACCGGGGAAAATAGATCCCTCAAATGCCCGAGGGTGGTCACAACTGCAATGAGCCAGCAACCAAGGAATAAAATAGCCCCTTATTGCTTATTAACTGCAGGTGATGTGATCACCTTCAATACACCGCTCCTGTGTTTTGCGCACTCGCTCATCGAAACATTAGATTCGTTATTATTTCCTTTAGCATGTGAGAACTGAGCGTTAAAATTCTCACACAAACTCAACTGATGATATCCAACGGCGATGAACACAACACAAAACGAAATAACAGTTCAATCAAATCCAACACTTGAATCTGAGATCAATGCCGCGCGCATCAATGCACTTGAACTTAAACTCGAAACCCTTTCAATTATCACTGAGTCATTGTGGACTATTATCGAAGCTAACAAACTGAAACTATCTGATGATCTGAAAGCAGAAATGGCTAAGGTGATTGACGCTCGAACAGCACGAAGCTCACTCAAAGTAAGCTGCAATCATTGCGGTTCGAAACAACCTCATACAGAAAAACACTGCTCAGCGTGCAGTGAAGTACTGGATAACCCTATCGAGATCTCACCTTTTGATTATTGATCTGATCGAGTTCACGATTAACAGATCATCCACCACTACTCTGCGCAACCTCAGTAATCACACCTCGAATCCACTTATGGGCAGCATTATGTTGCAGCAACGGACTCCAGGCCATTTTCAGTTCAAAGTCTGGCACATCGAATGGTGGCTTCTTCATAACCAGGCGAGGGTTATCTGATTGTGCAGCCGCCTTAGTTGGGATAGTCGCTACCAGTCCTTTCTGCTCAGCCAACAAGGCTGCAGATTGATAGTGACGGGTAAATACAGAGATATGTCGCTTTACTCCAATCGCTTCTAACGCTTCATCCACCCAGCCGAGCCGCTTGGTGTCTTTCGGAGTAATTCCCATCCCCGCCCCCATACCAGTTTTGCTCACCCAAACGTGTCGCGCCATAAGATAGCTATCCAAACTGAAATCACGTGAAATAGGATTATCAACCGAAAAAAGGCAGGAAAAGCTGTCTCTCCATAATGTCTTTTGATGAAACGACTGCGGCATCGTGTCGAAGCGATTTATGACAAGATCAACTAGCCCCTGTTCAACCTCAAGAAAGCTCATATCACTGGGTGTGAGTATATCCAAAACCACATCAGGTGCTTCCTTACGCAATCGGTTCAAAAGCTTGGGAATCAGCGTTGCTTCACCATAATCACTGGTCATGATACGGAATACACGATCACTTGAACGTGCATCAAAGTCACTACTTGGCTCTATCACTTGCTCAACAGAAGCCAGTATCTGGCGGAGTAACGGTTGCAGAGTCTGCGCCCTTTCTGTAGGGATCATTCCATCACTTGTCCGCACCAGAAGCGGGTCGCCAAAGGTTTCACGCAGTCGCCGCAATCCATTACTCATTGCTGGCTGCGTAATCCCAAGCAGGCTGGCCGATCGAGTAACATTTCGCTCCCGCAGCAATACATCAAGGTATACCAAAAGGTTGAGATCGATCTTATCGAGATTCATATCAATGCCGCATCAATACTGTGGTTACAGAATGGTAACACACGATTATTCATAGAATAAATAGCGCAAATAAAGTTCATTTATTTCAATTATATCAACAAGCACAATAGAATCGATTGCGAAACTTTTAAGCAGCAACCAAAACTTGCTGAAAAAATATGGAAGGAAAAACCATGTCTACACTGAATCAAGATATCGATAGCATCACAGCGCTGAAAACCGATGCGGGTAGCCCTTGGGATGCAATCAACCCAGAATCTGCTGCACGCATGCGTGCTCAGAACAAATTCAAAACTGGCCTGGATAT
>NZ_CANMIR010000002.1 GCF_947498015.1 uncultured Neptuniibacter sp. | reverse complement strand
AACCAGAACCAGAACCAGAACCAGAACCAGAACCAGAACCAGAACCAGAACCAGAACCAGAACCAGAACCAGAACCATCATGGGTTCCTGAACTGGTCGAAGAGCCATTAGCTGAGATCGATTTTGATAAGCCGATCACGGCGTTAGTGGATCATGTCGCTGAAGAGACACTGCAACAAACAGGATCTGTGGACGAAGAACCGTTTCCACAGCTTGATCTTGCAGGGGTGGAACAGACGACACCGGTTGAGGGTGAGGATGACCCACAGAAACCATTTGATTTTGATCTGCCACAGGAAGAGGTGCCCGATAACTCTTTTGCAGAGTTGAATCTGGGGTCTGCATTGGATGATACGCCTTCGGTTCCAGAGTTTGGTCGCGAGACACAACCTGTCGCTGAGGCTCGATTCGCTGTTGAAACTGAAGAGCGGGTAACGCTTCAGGAAGAGCCGGAACCTCAAGTGAGCGCCTTTAATAATGTTGCTCCAGAAATGCCTGAAAATCGATCCGCTGTGGATAAGGAGCCTGTTCAGCCCAGCTCCAGACGCAAACCGCTGCTGAAAGATCCGGATCCTGAAAATGTTTTGGTTATCTCCGTAATATCGAAGCTTCAGCCGGCATTCGATGGCTCAGTCATGAAACGGATCATCGATGCGTGTGGCATGGCTTTTGGAGAGATGGATATATACCATCGCTATGAAAAGGAGTCAGGCGTTAGTGCGGTCCAGTTCAGTATGGCGAATGCACTTCCTCCAGGCACCTTTGATGAGCATGACGACTCAAGCCTGAGTACTCAGGCGGTGATGTTTTTTATGTCGATGGAAGAGCCCGAGGATGTGATGGAAGCGTTTGAATGTATGCTGGCAACAGCTGATACAGTCGCTAAGCATCTGGGGGGCGAGATGCTGGACGAGAACCGATCTGTTCTCAGATCCCAGACGATGGAGCATTATCGTCAACGGATTCGTGATTACGAAATGAAAAATCTAAAAAAACGCGGCCGATAATGCCGCGTTTCCTTTCTTTACCTTATCGAGTTTACCCGTGTCTATTGAGCTACAAATTCAGAATCTTCGTGATCAGTTAAATCACCATAATTATCAATACTATGTTTTGGATGATCCATCTGTCCCGGATGCGGAATATGATCGACTGTTCCAACAACTGAAAGCACTTGAGCGGGATAACCCTGAATTTGTAACAAAAGACTCTCCAACTCAGCGTGTCGGGGCTCAGCCATTAAGCGCTTTTTCGCAGATTAAACATGAGATGCCGATGTTGTCATTGGATAACGCCTTCTCAGCGGAAGATATGCAGGAGTTTAATCGCCGCATTTTGGACAGGCTTCAACTGGATGGTGCAGATTCTATTGAATTTGCATGTGAGCCTAAGTTGGATGGTATTGCAGTCAGTCTCCTCTATGAAGAGGGCGTATTGATTCGAGGTGCTACCCGTGGAGATGGGACTACCGGGGAAGATATAACTCTGAATGTGCGCACGATTCCTACAATCCCACTGAAGTTAAGTGGGTCAGGCTATCCGCATAGGCTTGAAGTGCGTGGCGAAATTTATATGCCGAAATCAGGCTTCGAAGCGATTAACAAGAAGGCACTCTCTCAGGGATTGAAAGCGTTTGTTAATCCGCGTAATGCCGCTGCGGGAAGTTTGCGTCAGTTAGATCCTAAAATTACTGCATCACGTCCATTAGAGATGTGTAGTTATAGCATTGGAATTGCTGAAGGGGGCGATTTAGCGGAGAAGCATGCAGAGATTCTGAAGCAGTTACAGGGGTGGGGCTTTAGATTGAATCCTCTGCTGGAAGTGGTTTCAGGCGTTAAAGGTTGCCTGGATTATTATGAAAGAGTCAGTGAATTACGTAATCAGCTCCCCTACGAAATTGATGGAGTTGTCTTCAAGGTGAATCAACTGGGGCAACAGGAGAAGCTAGGCTTTGTCTCTCGTGCTCCACGCTGGGCAATCGCACATAAATTTCCCGCCCAGGAAGAGATGACTACGGTCAAGACGATCGAGTTTCAGGTGGGACGTACTGGAGCGGTTACACCGGTGGCCAGGCTGGTCCCTGTATTTGTCGGAGGGGTCACGGTTTCAAATGCGACATTGCATAATATGGATGAGGTCGAACGTTTAGATGTCCGGGCAGGAGATACCGTAGTGATCCGTCGGGCGGGTGATGTCATCCCTCAGGTGGTCAAAGTCGTATTGGAGCGCCGCCCTGAAAAAACGGTAGTGGTAGAGCCGCCAGAACAGTGCCCTGTTTGCCAGTCAAAAGTTGAACGGCTCGAAGGAGAAGCAGTAGCCCGCTGCAGTGGAGGTCTTTATTGTGCCGCTCAGCGAAAGGAAGCATTGAAGCATTTCGCATCGCGTAAAGCGATGGATATAGATGGCTTGGGCGATAAGCTGATTGAGATGCTGGTTGATCTGGATATGCTGCATACACCGGCTGGACTGTATCAACTGACTCGTGAGGAGTTGTCTAAACTTGAGAGGATGGGGCCTAAGTCGGCAGATAACCTCGTTAATGCGATTAACGATAGTAAAGCAACAGAACTACCCAGATTTCTCTATGCGTTAGGTATTCGAGAAGTAGGAGAGGCGACAGCGCGAGCTTTAGCTATGCACTTTGGTGAGCTTGATCCATTAATGGAGGCTTCTGAAGAGCAGTTACTAGAGGTGCAGGATGTAGGCCCTATCGTGGCTAAACATATCATTAACTTCTTTGATCAGTCCCACAACAAAGAGGTTATCAGCGCCCTGATTGATCAGGCAGGGGTGCATTGGCAGCCGATTGAATCAAAAGCTCAGGATCAGTTGATCTTGCAGGGTAAAACCTGGGTGTTGACGGGTAAGCTGGAGCAGATGGGAAGAAGTGAGGCAAAAAATCACCTGCTGCAACTCGGAGCAAAAGTGGCTGGAAGCGTATCCGCTAAAACTGATTGTGTGGTCGCAGGTCCGGGTGCTGGATCTAAATTGAGTAAGGCTACTGAATTGGGAATCCCAACCATGGATGAAGAGGGCTTTATCGCGTTTTTAAATGAACAGGGTATCGAACTGGAATGAATATTAAAATTGCCTGCCATCTTGGGTTTCTATCACTCTTCAGCCTGATATTGACGGGCTGCTTTGGTTCCGATACTAAGCCTGCTATGCCAATTTGTGAGTTACTGGATGAAAATGATGAGTGGGTAGAGCCAGCGGTTAAACTGAAAGAAAGATATGGTACCCCGCTGTCATTAGCATTGGTTCTGCTTGAGCCACCTCTGTCCGATCTGGATAAAAAGCATGTACGACCACGGGCATCGGACTGGGATGAGTACCGTATTCGTTCTGAGAGATGGGATGCCTCTCCTTATAATCCCGAAGATGCTCTGGATTTTATCGGTTGGTACACCCAGCTGAGTACCCAAAGAAATAATCTTAACTGGCAAGCGGCGGGTGACCATTACTTAGCGCTTCGTCTGGGTCATGGGGATTTTCATCGCTTTGATGCTGAAAAATACCCTGAACTTACGAAACAGGCTGAACATATTCAGGTGCGCTCCGAAAGTTGGGAGCGGGAGCTTCAGGGCTGCCCATCGCACTGGACGAGTGAAAGTTGGTTGAAAAAGCTGAAGATCTGGTAGTGCTGTTATGATTATCCCTCCCGATCAATTAAACCCGGATACACTGAGTGCGCTGATTGAAGAGTTTGTCACGCGTGATGGCACCGACTATGGTGAAGAGGAGGTGTCTCTTGCTGAGAAGGTTCAAGAGGTCCGTGTGATGCTGGCCTCAGGTCAGGCTGTGATTCTGTTCAGCGAGAGTACAGGGCTTTGCAATATAGTACCTAGAGAAAAAATGTAGATGTGGATCTGAAGGCGGTTTCTGTCTATGTGGGTAATTGAGGTGCTTTATGGACCAGCTTGAACAAATGATTAGTCTGATCGCTCTGACAATGGGAGTGGGTTGGGCGAGTGGTATCAATCTGTATGCTACGGTATTGATGTTGGGTGTTCTCAACAATATGGGACACGTTGCACTCCCTGAGGAACTGCAGGTGGTGAGTGATCCTCTGGTGCTCATGGCTGCGGGCTTTATGTACTTTGTTGAGTTTTTTGCGGATAAAGTGCCGGGTGTAGATACTGGCTGGGATAGTTTGCATACCTTTATTCGTATTCCGGCGGGGGCTGCGCTTGCAGCTGGAGCAGTCGGTGATATGGCGCCTGCGGTTGAGATAGCCGCTGCGCTTGTTGGTGGTTCGTTAGCAGCGGGAAGTCATGCAGCTAAAGCTGGGGGCCGGGTGCTGATAAATACATCGCCTGAGCCAGTTACCAACTGGACCGCATCGATCAGTGAGGATCTGATGGTATTAGGGGGCTTGTGGGCAGCCTTAAACCATCCGATCTGGTTTCTTGCGGGCTTGGTTGTTTTCATTCTTCTTCTCATCTGGTTGCTGCCAAAAATCTGGCGAGGAATTAAGAAGGTCTTCCGCTTTCTGGCCGGTTTATTTGGGGGTAAGGGGGATGCCGACGACCCTGAGCCTGAACGGGTATTACCGCAAGAGCGTGTTAAACCCAGCGCTCAAGATGGAGGCCGCTGACAAGCAGGCGTAGTAGATCTGTTCTGCAGACAATTCCGACCACTTCATCTCTACTGCCAACAACTGGCATCGCATTGATACCGTGATCAATAAAACTGATCGCGACATCCTGAACCAGAGTCTCGGGTGTCGCAGCGATCAGTTTACGCGAATAGATATCTTTAATGGCCGTTGTTGAGTCGGTACCGGGGGCTAAAAGATCAGATTCAGAGAGTAATCCTAAAGGCCGTTTGTCAGCATCAATCACAACCAGGTGACTTATTTCAAGTGACTGCATACGCTGCCACGCACTATTGATGGGGGTTGCCGGGCTGACGGTATGGACCGGAGAGACCATTATACGTGAGACGGTTAAGTTATCACTTTTTCTACGCTGCGTATCATCTGCAGTCGAGGTGTATGCTTTGGTAGCGGCGCCTTGAGCACCGGATAGAGATTGGTTTTTAAAACGGGGAAGTACAACTTTATCACCATCTGCATGCAGATTGTCTTCTTTATCTGCGCTGCGATGAGAGTGACGTGTTTTATGCAGTGACGGCACGCCCTTGGCCGGAAACAGACTCTCTTTGGGGGTCTGAATTCTGTAACCATGGTCATACACAAAAAGCGCCATACATCACTCCAAAACGGTCAATAACAAGCCTATGACTGACAGTGTTCTTTCAATATACCAACTATATCGCCTGTTTTATCAAGTTCTTGATAATAAAACGTGCAGGGTGGACCGCATCTATTAGAGTCTTAGGAAGGGGCAAAGGTTCACTACAAATTATAGATGCGAGAAGTTCAGCGGATATAGGGCAGGTTATCAGGCCTTTGGAGCCATGTCCTGTATTGATATAAAGGTTAGGAAAATACTCTGCAGACGTATCACCAAAACGCCAGTTTTTATCTTTACGCAGCTTGGCAAACGTTTGCAGGTAACTATCGTAAACGGGGGCCGGACCAACAACAGGTAGATAATCCGGAGTGCTGCAGCGAAACGCAGTTCGTCCTTGTAGCGTGGTTGCATCGATACTGTCAGCAATGTTAGGCAAAACCGTCGTGAGATTAACAAGATTTTTATCATGGTCTTGCTGGGTCACATTTAGCTCTTTTCCCTTTAAATCAAATGTAGCACCAAAGCAGAGCTGATCATCTTTTTGGGGGGATATATACCCCTCGCCGCATACAACCGTATTTAATTTTGCCTGTATAGGAGCAGGTGTTTTAGGAGTAATTGAAACCTGTCCTCTAATCGTCTTTAACGGCAGATGAGAGGTTTGCGTAAAGCGGTTACTCTCTTCGGCTCCACAAATAATGAGATGTGAGGCAGCAAGCGTGCTGTTATCCATGAAGCTCAATGCCCACTTTTTGTCCGAGTAGGTCAAGGCAGCTAGTTCACCCTGTTTAATCGTTATATCTGCCTCGAGGGTTAACCTGCGACACAGTTCTGAAGGGGAAACCCAGCCTGCGTCAGGAAAGAAAAGGCCGCTGTGTTCAATCAGTGAGCCGGCAATTTTAGATAGCTCAGTGGAGGTCTTATACTGCACCAGTTCATCAGGATAATACTGGCCCTCGATCATATCTGACTGGCGAGCCGCTTCCTTGTTGTTGGTTGCCAGTTGAGCTACACCACATTGAGACCAGAGTGTCTCATCAGGATCGAGTTGCTTCAGCAGTCTGATTGAGTGGAGAAATCCAGATAGATGCAGTTCGCCTTGTACCGTCGGTTTGACGGGGAGCTTTGCGTACAAGGCGCCTTGACGATTCCCAGAACCACCTGTTGCCAGTTGTTCCTCTTTCTCGATCAGGGTGACGCTTACACCCCGTTTAGCAAGGGAGTATGCTGTGCTGCAGCCAGCTAGGCCGCCACCGACAACAGCGACATGTTCCGGTAATTCTGAATGGGGAGTATGAAACCAAAGTTTTTGATGAGGTATGGGGGCTTTTGTTTCCACGAATCTACCCGCAAGCATCTCCCTCTTGCGCCCAAACCCTTTCTTTTTATACACATCAAAGCCAACGTCTTGTAAACCACGCCTTACGACACCCGCTGCAGTAAAGGTAGAAAAGGTTGTTCCCAGTTTGCTCAATCGTGCTATCTCATGAAATAATTCTGCGCTCCACATCTCTGGGTTTTTGGAAGGTGCAAACCCATCCAGATACCAGGCATTAACTGTGCCTTCAAGCTGAGAAAAACTTTCAGCAGCATCGCCGAAGAGCAAAGTCAGGGTGACGTTGTTAGGAAATTCCAGACGGTGAAAGCCTTCAGTGGCAAGAGGGTATTGCTCAAGAAGCTTATCGGCAATGATTGAAAATTGTGGCCACTGAGATAATGCCAGCTTTAGATCACCTGTTGTCAGTGGGTGCTTCTCTACAGAAATGTAATGGAGGGATCCTGTTGCTTCTTCAGGCCACTCGTTGACGGTTATTAGGAAGTTCAAGCCGGTACCAAAGCCTGTTTCCGCTATGCAGAATGAGCCTCCGCTAAAGTTGCTGAAGCGGTGTGAGACCTCATTGGGGTTGAGGAAAACGTGCAGCCCTTCTTCAATGCCTTGATCGATGTTGAAGTACATATCATCGAATTGCTCTGATAGAGGGGTGCTTTTATTCCAGCAAAGGTGTGCAGTGGTCAGTTTCAAGGTGTCGGCTGCTATTAAATGGGTTTTCTTATCGGTAAAGATAACTCGTTGTTTTTAATGGGTTGGCTTTTGATTCTTCCTCTACCGGAAGGCGTTGTTAGAGAAAATGCAACGTGTTAGGTATTTTACGCCTTTCTGAATTTGGAAAGAAGGGGGGAAGGTCTGCTAGGAAAACAGAAAGTTATGTGCGTCAAGGTACTTGAAAGAATGCCTGGGGTAACTGCGAATAACTCCTGATCATGAGATAATCTGAGGCTCTGCGATATTGAAGGCTTTATATGGATTAGCAACTCTCACTATCGCTGATAGTGAATTCACTAAATGCCCCGCCAAAACCGCAAAGAAAAGGCTCATCAAGAGGCCGGATGCAAGCGTGCAGTCAAACCTAAAATGTCAGCAATTAACTCTTGCAATACAGGGGGAGTCCATACAATCATGCGAATAAGTCCCACATGCTGAGCTACTTTTCTGTTCAGGGCGCTATGGCGGCGTAATCGACCTGTTTTTACTCGTCCTCTACCGCCTGAAAGCTGTTTTTTCAGCTCACAGACGGTTTTCTCCTATGTTCGCAGCATCTGGTCCACTCGCACCAAGTTTGCCAAAGCGAATAGCATCGCCAACTTGCCATCATTCTTCATCAATCCATGATAGCGAGCCTTGGTAAGCCGAACTGACACTTGATGATCCGCAACGTGCCAGTCGGCCTTCACACCTTCCAGTGCTTCGCGGTTCTCTGCTCCACGGTAACCACTGTTTGCGAAGATAAATTTTTCCTCGCCGTGAAGAAGGTGCTCGGCTTGGTTGAGGTCATGCTCGTTTGCTGCGGTAGTCGTAAAACTGTGCGTTAGCCCGGTTTTCGCATCAACGCCAATATGGGCTTTCATGCCGAAGTGCTACTGGTTTCCCTTCTTTGTCTGGTGCATTTCTGAGTCACGCTCACCGTCTTTATTCTTGGTAGAGTTTGGCGCTTCGATGATCGTCGCATCCAGCAATGTCCCTTCTTTTACTAGAACACCGGCTTCGCTCAGCCAAGTACTGACCTCATTGAAAATCTTGCGTGCTAAACCATGTCGTTCCATAAGATGGCGGAAGTTCATAATGGTGGTGTGATCGGGTATCGCGCTATCCAGAGATAGACCGGCAAACAAGCGTATGGACGCTATTTCATAGAGCGCATCCTCCATGGCAGGATCGCTCATGCTATACCACTGTTGCATACAGTGGATACGCAGCATAGTCGGTAATGGATAAGGCTTACGGCCGTTACCTGCCTTTGGGTAATGCGGCTCAATGACTGATTCAAGCCGATGCCAAGGGATCAGTTTCTCCATGAGACCGAGAAACTTTTCTTTGCGCGTTTGACGACGTTTGTTGGTGAACTCGCTGTCAGCGAAGGAAAGTTGGTGATCTATGGTTAGCCCTCAGCACATTTGAACGCAGATTGTCTCATGCTGAGGACTTATTCGCATGCTCCTTAGGGTATCCATCTAAAACAGAGGCACAGAGAGATATAGATGATTAATTGATGCGATATTATAGCGGAGAAATGCCGCATCAGAACAATAAAGAATTGTCACCCGCAGTGACAGAAGGTAAGGACATAATTGTATGTTCGGGATTATTTGACTACTACTAATAGGCTAAAATACTCATCGATTAAATTGTTATAAGGATTAGGAAAGATCATTATCATAGTGTTAAATCTTTAGGGAATTTGATGTAAAATTGTGGTCGTTGCTTGTCGGGATCTTAGGTCGCCTGTTATTTAATGTTCTAAGGAGTAATCAAGACATAATTTTTTAGCTCAAATAAAGTATGAAGGCTTTTATGTAGATGGATCTGCTAAGTTCTAATTTATCCTCTCCCCTCTCCTCCTTTTTGTTGAAGGCGGTGTGCCGTAATACAGTGAAGTTTTCGCGATGATGGCCATTCGTTTATGTTCTTGCAGGCCTTATGGCTAAGGAAGTCAAGATTGCCATGATCTCTTTAAAAGTTAAAAGTTAAAAGTTAAAAGTTAAAAGTTAAAAGTTAAAAGTTAAAAGTTACTTAAGCTAGGTATTGTGATGTCAAAAGGTTTCAAAATTGGTGATCGCTATGTTGGCGCTGGCGAGCCTCCTCTTGTAATTGTGGAAATGGGAATCAATCATGAAGGTAGTTTGCAAACTGCGTTTGAGATTGTTGATGCTGCTTGGAAGGCTGGTGCAGAGGTCATCAAACATCAAACTCATGTTGTTGAAGATGAGATGAGTGTTGAGGCTAAACATATCATTCCGGGTAATGCAGATGTATCCATTTACGAAATTATGGAAAGATGTGCCTTGAATGAAGATGAAGAGCTTAAGTTAAAAAAGTATGTCGAAGAAAAGGGTATGATCTTCATCAGTACCCCTTTCTCGAGGGCGGCGGCAGATAGATTGGAACGAATGAATGTTTCTGCATATAAAATTGGCTCGGGCGAATGTAATAACTATCCCTTGCTGGAGCATATAGCGTCGTTTGGTAAGCCTTTGATTATCAGTACAGGCATGAATGATATTAGTTCAGTTCGTAAGGCTGTAGATATTATGGAAAAGCATGATGTTCCATATGCTCTGATGCACACGACGAATTTGTATCCAACCCCAGCAAGTCTCGTCAGATTAGGTGCCATGCAGGAGCTGCAAGCGGAATTTCCAGAGGTTGAGGTTGGGCTATCTGATCACACTACTTCAAATTTGGCGTGCTTTGCAGCTGTTGCTTTGGGTGCCAATATTTTGGAACGGCATTTTACGGATAAAATGGACCGCCCAGGCCCTGATATCGTAAATTCAATGGATCCTGTTGCTCTGAAGGAGTTAATCATTGGAAGTGCGAGTATATCTGAAATGCGAGGGGGTAAAAAAGAAGCTGCAGCAGAGGAACAGGTGACGATAGATTTTGCTTTTGCAACAGTGGTAACGACCTCGACGGTTAAGGCTGGGGAGTCTTTTACTGAAGAAAATCTATGGGTAAAGAGGCCAGGTACGGGGGCAATCAAGGCTGAGCATTATCAATCGATAATAGGGAAAAAATCAAAGCATGATCTTGAATTAGATTGGCATCTGAAGTGGGAAGATATCAGTGACTAAGAGAAGGATTGTTTTTTTAACAGGGACTCGCGCAGACTTTGGTAAACTCAAATCTCTAATTAATATCACGCAATCTTGCACTGATTTTGAGGTGCACATATTTGCCACTGGAATGCATATTAACTCCAAATATGGCAAAACTGTTGATGAAATCACAAAAGCAGGATTTAAGAATATTTACCAATACATCAATCATGACACTATTGAAAACATGGATAGAACTCTAGCTAAGACGATTGATGGTTTCTCTCATTATATTGCGGAAGTTAAGCCTGATCTTATTGTTGTGCACGGGGACCGGGTGGAGGCATTGGCTGGAGCAATAGTTGGCAGTATTAATAATATTCTTGTCGCCCATATTGAAGGGGGTGAAATTTCTGGGACAATAGATGAGCTTATTCGTCATGCAGTTAGTAAAATGTCTCATATTCATTTCGTTGCGAATGAAGAAGCAAAAGGGCGCTTGATCCAATTGGGCGAAAAACCTAGCTCGATTTTTGTTATCGGTTCGCCTGATCTGGATTTGATGAACCCATCTAATCTTCCTTCTCTGTACAAGGTAAAAACTTACTATGGTATTGAGTTTGAAGATTACTCAATAGCGATGTTTCACCCGGTAACAACTGAGTATGAGTATATCAGGGAGTATGCTAGTCAGTTCGTAGAAGCGCTAATACAAAGCGGGAAAAATTATGTGGTAATCTTCCCTAATAATGATTTGGGTAGTAATGAAATTCTGAGTGAATTCAAACGGATTGAAAATAACCCAAGGTTCAAAGTTTTTCCTTCACTTAGATTTGAATACTTTTTAACTCTATTAAAAGAATCTGATTATATAATAGGGAATTCAAGTGCTGGTGTGCGAGAGGCCCCATATTATAACGTCCCCACTGTGGATATTGGCTCAAGGCAGCATAATCGAGTATCTCTAAAGTCAATCATTAATTGTGATTATCAAGTGGCCAGTATTTTATGTGCCATAAAAGAAATTGAAGCGCTTGGTCCTTCCAAAGAAGCTGTAGATAGCGATTATTTTGGTAGTGGGGAAAGCGATAAGCTGTTCTTTCAATTACTGCAATCTTCTGAGGTGTGGGATATTGAACATCAGAAACAATTCCAAGAAATATAGTGATGAATAAAAAGAGAGTCATCGCAAGAGTCGATGTGAAAAATGAATTTGTTATAAAGGGGATTCATTTGGAGGGGCTGCGAAAAGTAGGTGATCCGAATGAATTGGCAAAAAAGTACTACGAATCCGGTGTAGATGAAATAATTTTCATGGATGCTGTAGCTGCTTATTACGACAGAAATAGCCTCAGCCATATAATTGAAAAAGCGTGTGATGATGTGTTTGTTCCTATTGCGGTTGGGGGAGGGATACGCACAATTGAGGATGTCCAGACTGCGCTAAACTCCGGTGCAGATAAGGTGGCAATTAATACAAAAGCGGTTCAGGACCCAGAGTTTATAGAAAGAGCGGCTAAAGTATTCGGATCACAGTGTATTGTGATTTCCATCGATGCTAAACATGTCGGAGATGGAAAGTGGGAAGCATATGTAGATAACGGGCGAGAGCCTACAGGACTTGATGTTATTGAATGGGCTCAAAAAGTAGAGCAGCTAGGTGCAGGCGAAATTATGCTGACTTCCATTGATGCTGAAGGTACTAAAAAGGGTTTCGATTGCGATTTGAACAAGGTTGTGTGTGATGCCGTGACCATCCCAGTTATTTCGAGCGGAGGGGCTGGAAAAACCTCACATGTTATCGAACTTATGGAAACCGCTGAGGTAGATGCCGTTGCAGTAGCCTCGTTGGTGCACTATGAGCTCTCGTCCATTGAAGAAATTAAAAAAGATCTTTTGTCCAAAGGAATCAAGGTGAGAGTGTGACCACAATTGCAGTAATAGACTATGGTCTCGGCAATATAAAGAGCATCTGTCGTGCCCTGAAAAAGAGTGGTGCAGAAGTCTGTTTAACGAAAGATCGGGATGAAGTTCTTTCGTCGGACGGAGTATTGCTTCCTGGTGTTGGCGCCTTTGCGCATGGTATGGAAAAGCTGATTAGTCAGGGAATTGATGAGCAACTTCGTGAGTTTTCAGAAACGGGTAAGCCCATGCTTGGTATTTGCCTGGGGATGCAGATGTTGTTTGATCGAAGTACCGAGTTTGGTAATACGGAAGGGCTAGGTCTAATTCCTGGTCAAGTGTTAAAGCTTGAAATTTTGGATGAGGCGCATGAAAAATTACCACATGTTAATTGGAATGAAATCAAGTCCGAGGACCCTTCTAAATGGGATGGAACAATCCTTGACACTATTAAGGGCGGAGAAGATATGTACTTCGTCCACAGTTATTATGTGAAGCCTTCTAGCGAAGAAGATGTACTATCAACGACTGTTTACTCTCAATTTGAGTACTGTTCTACAGTAAAACACAAAAATATTTATGGCTGTCAGTATCATCCTGAAAAGAGTGCTACGGCAGGACTAAAAATCATGAAGAATTTTATGGAAATTTGCAGAGGCTAAGATGTCTGATAAACCAGAAGCATTTTATGGTCTTCCTCAAGACGTAAAGTTTTGTAAGAAGTGCGTTATTTCTAACCAGCGCCCAAGCTCTACAGTAGAGTTTAAAAACGAAAAAGGGGAGAAAAAGAGTGTTATAAACTTTACCGAAGATGGAGTATGCTCAGCGTGTGTTTATCATGAGGAAAAAGAGCTAGGGATCGACTGGAATGATAGAGACGAGCGCCTCAGAGAACTTCTAGCTCGATTTAAGAGCAAAGATGGCTCTTATGATGTAATTGTTCCTGGCAGCGGAGGTAAGGATAGTGCTTACACTGCACATATCCTGAAGTATAAATATGGGATGAATCCGTTAACGGTCACCTGGGCTCCTCACCTGTATACTGATATAGGGATGAAGAATTTTCAGGAATGGATGCACACCGGTGGTTTGGATAATATCCTGTACACCCCTAATGGTAAACTCCACCGTGAAATGACTCGCAATGCTTTCCATAATCTTCTGCACCCGTTTCAGCCTTTTATTGTTGGTCAGCGAATAATTGGTCCGGCGATGGCGAAACGTTTTGGTGTGAAATTGGTTATGTATGGAGAGAACCAGGCAGAATACGGTAATGCCATCGAGGAAAACTCTAATCCGATTATGAAGATGGATTTTTTCTCAGCTGAAGAGCCGCTGGCAATGAGATTTGGTGGTGTATCGATGGAAGAATACATTGCATCTGGCAAGTACACCAAAGATGATTTTGCTCCGTATATCGCACCCCCGCAGGAGGAGTTGATTGATGCTGGGGTGGAAGTTCACTATCTGGGTTATTACCTGAAGTGGGACCCTCAAGAATGTTATTATTACGCAGTAGATCATACGGGCTTTCAGGCTAACCCGGTCCGTACTGAAGGGACATATTCAAAGTACAGTAGTATTGACGATAAAATTGATCCATTCCACTACTTCACCACTCTAATAAAGTTTGGAATTGGTCGCTGCACATATGATGCGGCTCAGGAAGTCCGAAATGGCAAGATAACCCGTGAAGAGGCAGCATATCTTGTTAAAAAGTATGATGCAGAGTTCCCTGCAAAATATTTCAAAGAGTTTCTTGAATATATTGATACAACAGAAGATGAATTCTGGGAAGTTATCGATAAACATCGTTCTCCGCATATATGGACCCAGCGTGAGGGCGAATGGGTTCTAAGGCATACCGTTGTAAGCGAAGGAGCTGATGATTAAGTCCGCAGTTGCGATAATCCCGGCAAGAGGGGGGTCGAAGGGAGTTCCAAGAAAGAATCTTGTGGAACTTAATGGGGCTCCTCTTATCTGGTGGTCTATAAAAGCGGCTCTTGAATCAGGTTGCATAGATAAAGTTATTGTCACTTCTGATGATGATGATATTCTATCTGTATCTCACGAGTTGGGGGCAGATGTTGTAAAAAGGCCTTATGAGTTAGCTACTGATGAAGCGTCAACCTTACCTGTTCTTCGGCATGCTCTATTAAGTATGACGTGTGAAGAGCGGGCGCATTATCAGTATCTGATTCTGTTGCAACCTACATCCCCTTTAAGGACGTCTCGACATATCGAAGAAGCATTTCAGCTCATTAGAGAAGGTGGTGGGGATGCTGTCATCAGTGTCTTAAGGCGTGATAGCTCACCATTGAAGTGGTTCGTTGAGAAGGATGGTGTTTTGCAAGGCGCTGTAAATGCAGAGTTCCCCTTTTTGCGCCGACAAGATTTACCTAATGTGTGTAGTGCCAATGGCGCAATATACATTATTGGAATAGATGAATTTCTTAAAAATGAAAGTCTGTTGACCAAAAACACCCTTCCCTATTATATGGATGAAGCCGTGAGTATTGATATTGATGACACTACAGACTTACAGAAAGCTGAAATGATAATGGCCGATTCGATATAGCAGTTGGGTCTGTTTAATAATAACCTTTATATTATTTTGATGAATTTATGGAAGCGTTACATATTCTTCATGTTGCAAGCTTTACGGGAAATATCGGCGACAATGCGAATCACTCTGGATTTAAATATCGCTTGGAGGAAAAGTTAGGAGTTCCTCTTTTTTTTACAGAATATGAGATAAGAGAAATTTATTGGGATAATAAAAGGTTTGATGAGGGGTTTGTAGAGCTTGCGAACCAATATGATCTGGTTGTTGTTGGTGGGGGGAATTACTTTGAACTTTGGGTTGATGACTCAAAAACAGGTTGCTCTTTCGATATAGACTTAGAATTATTAAAAGCTATTAATCCTCCTATAGTTTTTAATGCACTAGGTGTGGATCCCGCTCAGGGAGCAAGTGATGAAGCACTCGGGAAATTTCGTGACTTTTTGGATGTCATAGTTGAATCCCCAAAAATGCTGCTGTCCTGCAGAAATGATGGGTCAAGAAAAGCATTGAAAGAGATTGTAGGTGAAGAATATGAGAAAGTATTCTTTCACGTGCCTGATGCTGGATTCTATACAAAAATAAGTGATCATTATCATCCAGAGCTTGATAAAACGAGGAAAAATATAATTGTACAGCTTGCTGGGGATATGCTTGACTCAAGATTTCCTAACATAAGTACAGATGACATCAGCTTTGAAACGTTCTTAGATGGTATGGCCGACGTTATCACGGCGCTCTGTGAAGGAGGAGGGAATGTGATCTTGGTACCTCATATATTCAGAGACATATCTATAATTTCAGCTGTAATAGAGAAAATTCCTGATCAAATCCGAAGAAAATATGTCAAAACTGCGCCTTATCTAGTAGGAGATGAAGGGCAGAGGTATATTTTTGATTTATATAGTAAATCTGATCTTGTTCTCGCCATGCGATTTCATGCAAATGTTTGTAGTCTTGGTTTGGGCGTGCCATGTATTGGATTGGTTAACTATCGACAAATACGAGAGCTTTTCAATGAATTAAAGGCTTCGGAATACAGTGTTGAGGTTAATAAGGCTGGTTTTGAAAAGCAATTAATGAGCCTTGCTGCCAATGCTATTGAGCAAGGACATGAAAAGGATATTCTTGATAGATTGTACTGGGATAAAAAATATGATCATTATCTAGATGCTATCCGTCATACTGTTGCAAACTATTGTGTTGATTTTGAGTAGTTTTTTTACTCTATAAAGAGCTTATTATGACTGATAGAGTAAATATATTAGGCCTCCTAAATAAAATATATGCTTATATAGGATTTAGGATGTTTTTCTCATATTTGTTTGTGTGTATAGCAGCGGTGCTAGAGGTTTTTGGGTTGGCATCCCTGTTTCCCCTTATTCAGGTTGTTTTCGGTGATGGTGAAATCCCCTTTATTGAAATGCCTATTATTTCTGATCTCCTGAAATACATTCAAAATCAGAGTGAAATTGCTGGTGTTGATCTAAGCCTTTTATTGTTAGTGCTTATAGTTTTTCTTTTCTTTTTTAAAGGTGTTTTTCAGTTCATATCGCTGAGCTATTCTGCTTATTTGAGGTCGATATATTTAAGTTTAATAAGAAAAGATCTGATATCTTATTATATGACTCTCCGATATGAAGAGTATTCCCAGAAAGATAGTGGAGAAGTTATTAATCTTGTCAATGAACAATGCCATAGGGCTGGATATTGTTATTATCTGCTTTCTCAGCTGTTCTCAAATTTATTGGTTGCTGTGGTCTTTGTTATAGCAACATTCTCTGTGTCTTGGGCTTTTGGCGTGATGATTGTGATTGCTGGGTGTATTGTCCTCACCTTATTTAAATTTCTCAATGGGAAAGTTCAAAAGTATTCCATGGGGATGCTAAAAAATAGCGCTAAATTGGCAAGCCTTGTCACTCAGTCGTTCAGTTCTTATAAGTATCTTAAGGTGACGGCTAATATTGAAAATGTTTCTAATTTGATAAGTTCTGAAATTGATAACCTGGCAAATCTGCAGAAAAAGACGGGTTATGCAGAATCTTTTACTTTGTCAGTACGAGAATCTGTTTTGCTGCTAATGCTAATTTCAATTCTTGTAATCTATACAGCACTATTTGGCGGAAGTATGGATGTAGCGATAGTGTCTGTATTGTTATTATATAAAGCCGCAAATGCACTTTTTACTGTTCAAAGGCATAAGCAAGCCGTTTATGAAAATGCTGCTAGTATTAATGCGGTTGCAAAAGAAATAGATAGAAGCACAGGTTTTAATGAAGATATTGAGTTAGATTGCAAACAATTGCCAAAAAGTTTTTCTATCGGATTTAAAGATGTGTGGTTTAGATATAATGACGACCAGGAATTTGTGTTAAAGGGCGTTAGTTTTAATATTCCAGATAAAGCAAGCATCGCAATCATCGGGCCTTCTGGATCTGGTAAAACAACTATACTCGATATGATTGGGAAGCTCATTCAACCTACTTCAGGCTCTATTACTGTAGGGGGAGAAGAGCTCGGAGAAATATCCGATAGGCTGTGGCGGAAAGACATTGGATATGTCTCTCAGGGTGGATTTATATTTGATGACACCATTGAGAATAATATCACAATGAGTTTAGGCCTGAATAATAGAATGGGCACTGTGGAAGATCTTGTTCAAGAGGCTGCGTTAAAAGCAAATGCACATGAGATGATCCAAAAAATGCCTCTGGGTTATAAAACACCGCTTGGCGAAAATGGCATGAGAATTTCCGGTGGACAAAAACAACGAATAGCTATCGCAAGAGAGCTATATTCAGACCCCGATATCTTGATGCTGGATGAGGCTACCAGTGCTTTAGATGTGGAGGCTGAGAACGAAATACAGCACCAGATAGATAAATACCGGGGCCAGAAAACGATTGTTATCGTGGCGCATAGGCTCTCAACTATTCGAAATGTTGATTACGTTATCGTAGTCGAAGATGGTCAGATTGCAGAGTTTGGAGAATATAAAGAGCTTAGAAGTAAAGATAATTCTAAACTCCTAAGTTATATCAATAAACAGTCTTTATAAATCATGTCTTAATGAAAATATTGATATTAACTTATTATGAAAATCTAAAGGAAAAACATTGAAAAAAATAGCATCGCATATCATAGATTCACCAAGAAGAGATTTGGAATGGCGCTTAATTTTAGCCAAGAAACTATCAGAGCGTGGAGTTGCAAGCTTCTTGGGTAGTGCCCACAAAGTACGGAGATCCTATGCAAAAACTGGCGGTGTTCTTGTTGGTCGTTTGGGAGGTACTTCAGGGAGATCTAAATTTGATAAGATGTTTCTTGAAGAAATTGCAAGAGCTAAAGGAAAAGTCTTTTATTTTCATGATGAAGGTGGTGCGTTTAAAGTCAATGATTACGAAAGAGAAACGAAATTAGCATACCCAGAAGAGTTGTTTGAAAAAAAAGCTATCCATAAAGTCTACTTTTGGGGTCAGGCTCAGTATGACCTTTTTAAAGACTGTACTTGGATCGATAAAGGTAGAATTTTAGGTTGCCCAAGATTTGATATCTATGCTCAGGCTTATGATAAACCTGATAATAAAGATGTCATGAGTAGCTATGTTTTAATAAATTCACGTTTTTCTAATGTTAATACTGTTCCCGATGACCCAACTGCTTTGAGCAGGAGAATGTTCGAAATTCGCTGTGAAGGTGGAGAATCTGAGCGACGAACTAGAGAGGAAATAATCTCTAGTATGTATAAAAGGTGGGCAGTATCAGCCAAGGACTTTATTGAATTCGTCGACATGGTGGCAAATACTTGCCTTAGTTTTCCTGATATTCAATTCAAGTTCAGGCCGCACCCTGCTGAGAACGAAGAATGGTATATTAAAAACTTTGAAAATTTAGATAACCTGATTGTTGAAAAGCAAGGGGATGTTCATCGCGTTATGAGGGATGCATCATTGGTTATTCATTCAGAATGTACAACAGGTTTGGAAGCAGAACTCCTGGGTAAGCCTCATATAAACTTTGTTCCTTTTCCTGAAGAAGAAGGCGAGGGAGTAGTAGGTCTGCGTTCAATAGGTATGAAGGCGGCTACTAAGGAAGATGTGAAGCAGAACCTGATTGAATTTTTCGAAAACAGTCATCTAACGGATTCTGATAATTCAATTATAAAGAAATACATACATAACATATCATCTCTGGGAGAGGCTACTACTGAACTGGCACAGGATATATCAGAGTTTTTTGAAGAAATACAACCTCATCGTACTAAACTTGGCCTTAATCGCGATTATTTGTATCTAGCAGCTAAAGATGTACTAAGGGACAAATATCATAATTTCAATCGCTCCCGAGGAGCTATAGGCAAATTTGTTTGGCCAGACAGGCATGAAATTATTAAATTGTGGTGTTCCTTGGGTGGCAGAAAAGATCAGATAAATGTAAAGCGGACTAGTGTCTTCATTCGCCCAGAGAAATCATAACTATGAAGTTAGCATTGGCCGTTGTTTTCTTATTACTGGCGCTTAGTCAGCTTCCTTTTAGTAAGATTAGGTCAATTCTATTTGGGTGTGTCTTTGCTTCTATTTGCAGCTCTCTGTTTATCTATCCGGATTATGAATTTCAGGGCTTACTCGACCTATTTATAGTTTTGTCGATTCCTGCCTTTTTTACGGCTCTAGTATTTTTGCTTTTTCCAAAAGTTAAATGTGGGATAAAGGTTCAGCCATTATTACCAGAGGGTGGAGGTGGTGTAGTTAACCTTGCTTATTTTCTTATTTTAATTGGTGTTATGGGCTTGTTGTATAACATATTGTTGATCTATGGTGGGGTTGGTTTTATTGGGGAAAGTGACGTTTCAATAACAGAATATAAAAATGCCGGTCTTGCTGGCGATTACTTAGCTCAATCAGCTTTGTCAAAGGGGTCTTTTGTTTTTCGGTTTTTCTCTTTGTTTGCTTGGCTGTCGCTTTGCTTATGTTTTTATTACTATTTGCAAGGAAGAATTCTACTGGCATGTATGCTTTTTTTTGTCAGTTTCAATATTCCTATGTTAAGCATGACTGGGTTTTCCAGATCAGGGCTTTTCTACTATGTTGCATCTTTGCTACTTTTGTTTATTAGGTATTATGAGCTATTTAGTAGAAAACAACGGTTGTTTTTGACTGTGAGTATTCTTTTGGCTCTAGTGATGGTGCTTATTGTATTTTCATTTATTACGGTTTCAAGGTTTGATGGTTACTCCAGTTGGTGGGTTTATGTTGAGTCGGGTTCTGATTTGGATGTAATAACTTTTTCTGTCTTATACTACTTTGGATCTTGGATAGATAATACAATTCATATACTCCGTGAGATGGAGGCTCCTCTCTTAGGAGGGTTTAATGGGTATCTTTCATCAATGTTCTTTGCTTTAAAAGGTTTGGGTGTCGAAGTGGCATCCAAAGGTGAATTATGGGAATCTTATTTTGGGTATTTGTCGACCCAGTTTCTTGGTCTTTATTTGGATACGATATATGATGCTGGTTCTTTGGGTGTGTTTTTGGTCCTGCTTGTATTTTTATTATCGTATGTGTTCAGGCGGTTATATGTCAGGAGTCTGTTGGTAGATTGCGTTTTTTCGCTATTTTTCTTTCAATATTTTATTATGTTTTTTTCTGGCAATGTCTTTTCATATTTTTTTGTTGGTATGGCCTTTTTTGTTTCTTTGTTTGTTTGTTTTTTAATAAAGGCTAAGTTTTTTAGAGTTTGATGTAAACCCTGTGAGGAACGTATGAGTAATAACATTGTGTTGGTGGATTGTACCCTAAGAGATGGGGGGTATTATAACTCATGGGATTTTTCTCAAGAGTTGATTCGTCAATACCTTCAGGCTATGCCTGTAGCGGGTGTTGATATTGTTGAGTTGGGCTTTAGGACAACGATAAATAGTTCTTTCAAGGGGGCGTGTGCGCATTCAACTGATGAATTCCTACGCTCACTAGATATTCCTCCTGTGTTGGATGTTTCTGTGATGGTTAATGCCAGTGAACTCACGGATGTTAATAATCAAATTGAGTTACTCAGTAAACTATTTCCCCAGCCTTGTTCAGAGTCCCCAGTTGATCTAGTGCGTATTGCCTGTCATATACATGAGTTTTTCACTGTACTTCCCTGTGCGAATTGGTTGAAAAGCCGAGGCTACCAAGTTGGATTCAACCTCATGCAAATAGCAGAAAGAACAAAGAGTGAAATTAGAAAAGTAGCTAAGGCTGCTTCAGAGTTTAAAATTGACGTGCTTTATTTTGCGGATAGCATGGGGAGTATGCGTCCCGCACAGGTGACTGAAATTATCAGTTGGCTTAGGTCTGAATGGTCTGGTGAAATAGGAATCCATACACATGACAACCTTAGTCTAGCTCAAGCGAATACTTTGTCAGCGCTTGAGGTTGGAGCAAATTGGGTCGATTCCACAGTGACGGGAATGGGCAGAGGCCCAGGTAATGCTCGCACAGAAGAGCTCGCAATTGAAGTTGCAGATCGTCGTTCGGCGTCAATAAACTTAGTGCCATTAGCTAAACTGGTCCGTGAATACTTTAAAGAAATGCAGTCAGATTTTGGGTGGGGCACAAACTCTTATTATTATTTAGCCGGTAAATATTCTATTCATCCCTCTTATATACAAGAAATGCTCAGTGACTCTAGATATGATGATGATGATCTTATGGCTGTGATAAATCATCTGAAGCAAGAGGGTGGGAAAAAGTTTGATCTTGATACTTTAGACGCAGCACGAAATTTTTACCATGGTAACCCTAGAGGCACTTGGTGTCCAAGAAGTGACCTAGAGGGAAGAGAAGTTTTGATCCTTGGTACTGGTCCGGGAGCCTCCAAGCACAGTAATGCAATTGAAAACTTCATAAGAAGAAGAAAACCAATTGTTGTCGCTCTGAATACTCAACGTGAAATCTGTGCCGATTTAATTGATTACAGAATCGCTTGTCATCCTGTTCGACTCCTTGCTGACTGTGATCTTCACGTTAACTTACCTCAACCTTTAATAACACCATATTCAATGTTACCTGATGATGTTCGTAATGCTTTATTAAATAAGGATGTCCTAGATTTCGGTCTATCTATTTCACCAGATGTATTTTCTTTCAATGAATTGTATTGTCAGTCCCCTTCGCCGTTGGTTATTTCTTATGCTTTGGCTACTGCAACTTCAGGGCATGCAGATAAAATATTTTTAGCAGGATTTGATGGGTTCCACGCGGCTGACCCTAGATGCATTGAAATGCAAAGATTGCTTTCATTGTACCAATCGTCTGGGGGCGCTTTGCCATTAATAGCTATAACACCAACTCTTTATAGTTTGCCTGTAAAATCTGTTTATGCTTTATGATTATAAGTTAATTTATAATGTTGTTTTAATTTCTTATCAAGTGTCCAATGCAGTATAGAAGAGAAATTGATGGGCTTAGGGCTTTGGCAGTAATGTCTGTGGTCTTGTATCACGCATTTCCAAAAATTGTCCCTGGTGGTTTTATCGGTGTTGATATCTTCTTTGTTATAAGTGGTTTTCTTATAACTAGCTTACTTATCGAGGAAGTTGATAAAGGAGCTGTCAATGTTGTTGGATTTTATCAGCGCCGTATAAGGAGGTTATTTCCCTCAATCATAATTGTTTTAGCCACCGTTATCACGGTTGCATGGTTTTCTTTGTTATCTAGTGAATATCGCTTGCTCGGTAAACATATTCTTGCAGGTGCTGGATTTGTATCCAATTTTGTCTTATGGTCAGAAAGCGGTTATTTTGATGGAGTTAGCAATACTAAACCATTACTTCATCTGTGGAGTTTAGCCATTGAAGAACAATTTTACCTTTTATGGCCTTTTCTTTTTACGGTGATTTGGAGGGGTTTTCTTCCATCTTTGTATGCGATCCTTCTTATGGCGTTCACGTCGTTTATGCTTGGGATCTTTCTAGTTGGAAGTAACTCTGAGGGCGCCTTCTATAACCCAATTCTTAGAAGTTGGGAGTTGTTGTCTGGAGCCATCTTGGCTTTCTTGGTTTCTAAGAAAACTAATTTAATTGTTGTTTCAAAAAGGAATGTTTTATCTAGAATTTTATCCACAAATTCTTTGCTTGATGTGCTTTCATTTCTTAGTTTGTTATCTGTTTTTTATTTTATATTTTTTATGAATTCAAGCTTCGCTTTCCCAAGTTTTTGGACTCTGATACCAGTTCTTTCAAGTATTATTTTAATATCTGTTTCACAGAATAGCTATTTCGGACGTGTTTTTTTAACTAATCCTGTCTTGGTCTGGGTTGGTTTGATTAGCTTTCCGCTGTATTTGTGGCATTGGCCTGTACTTTCATTTGTTCATATTATTCAAGGGCAGATAAATTTTCTATGGGCGTTATTGTCCGTTTTGTTGTCGGTGCTTCTGGCTGCATTAACCTATTATTTCATCGAATATCCTATTAAGAAAAATGTTAGTAATGGTAGGGTCGTTGTTTTATTGATTTTCGGTATGTCTTTTATCGGTTTTTTGGGAGGGATGGTTTTTTTTAATAATGGATATCAGGGGCGTCATAGCAAAATAACATTAGTCGAGTCAGCGATTAAAGATTGGGATTATCCGGGTTTATTGAAAAAGTCCATGCTTATGTCTGGAGGCTTTGTTTTTTCAAATGTTACTGTTGATCCTAAATTTGTTTTTCTAGGTGACTCGCATGTTGAGCAATATGGCCCCCTGATTGCTGGAGCAGTAAATTTGCCATCAGTATTCATTACAGGTGGTGGTTGTCCTCCTATTCCTAAAGTTGATGGTAATTGTCATCGCTTATTTTACAGATTTGAAGAGGTTCTTAGTCAAAATTCTATAAATACCGTTGTTATTTCAGCGGCATTTAATCGTTATCTTATCGATGGTCGAAATGGAGAAAAATACGATTACTATTATCGAAGTGGTAGTGAAAAAATACCTCTAACTACTGATGAAGGTAAAGCTTTAGCTAAAGCTTCTTTTTATGATTTTGTTTCTAATTTGGCTGAAAAGTATCGTGTCATTGTGATACTGGATAATCCTGAGAGTCATTTGTTTGATCCTAAAGTTATATTGACTGATTTAATAAGTGCTAGGCCGCTATCTGTACAGCATATGCAATCTCCTAAAGTGTCTGAGTTTAGAATTGATGAACATCAGTTAAGTTTGGTGCGCGAAATGAGAGAAAGTCTACTACAAAAGAACGTGGAAGTGTTTGAATCATCTAATGTCATCTGTCCTGACGAGCAATGCTATAATCTTGCTGATAATGGTATGCCAATCTACAGTGATAAAGATCATTTGCGTCCATGGTTTGTTCGTTCAAAGTTTAATCGTCTATTAACTATGCTAAATGAAGATATTTAAATCATATTGATACAGCTATAGATTTTAGGTTTTTTTGTTTCTGTGTTGTTTTGGTATGTGTTGACTGTGTTTTTGCTTGCATAAATATGGTTTTTATTAATATGTTTATATTTTAGTGTTTCGTTAATCGGTTTCAGCTATTAGTTGAGTATTGGAAGTGTTAGTCGCTTCCTTTTTATAACCTCTGTTTAAAGGTCTGATTTATGAGAAGCGTAGTGATAATTCCTGCTAGGTATGCGTCTAGCCGCTACCCTGGTAAGCCTATGGTGCCCCTTCTTGGAAAACCGATGATTCTTTGGGTGGCTGAGCTTTCTGGCAAAGCTGTCGGTGCTGAAAATGTGTATATAGCCACTGATGATGAGCGTATTGCAGAAGTTGTTCGTGCATCTGGCTTCAAGCCGGTAATGACCAGCACGTGTGCCCTGACTGGTACGGACAGGCTTGCAGAAGCCTCAGAGCAGATTGAAGCTGATCTTTTTATAAATGTTCAGGGGGACGAACCTCTGGTTAATTCAGATGATATTCTTAAAATCAGAAATGCTAAACTTGATCACATGGAGATGGTTATTAATGGGTATAGCTGGCTTTCAGATGATGAAACCCCCTCAAGTGTAAATATTCCAAAAGTTATATCAAACGAGCGAGATGAGCTTGTTTACATGTCCCGAGTGGCAATTCCAGGTTATAAAGACCGAGACAATGCACCTACACGGTATAAAAAACAGGTGTGCATCTATGCATTTACCAGTGAGGAACTGCGTACGTTTAAGAATTTTGGCAGGAAATCTGCGTTGGAGCACTCTGAAGATATAGAAATTTTGCGCTTCCTTGAATTGGGTAAACGAGTTCTAATGGTTGAAACGCAACCAGGTAGCCTCGCTGTGGATGTTCCTGAGGATGTAGCCGGTGTGGAACTGGCCTTGAAACGGAAGTATGGTTTGTGAAAATTAAAGATTATAGCTGTCTGGTTTTTGACTGTGATGGTGTTGTACTCAACTCTAACAAGGTAAAAACCAAGGCGTTTTACGAGGCGGCTCTGTCCTATGGCGAGGGCCCTGCAAAGGCATTGGTTGATCATCATGTTGCGAATGGTGGTGTCTCGCGTTACAGAAAATTTGAATTTTTTTTGAATCAACTTGTGACTTCGGGCGCTAGCGGACCGGGTCTAGATGAGTTGCTTGAAATATACGCGCGTAAGGTTCGCCAGGGTCTTATCGAATGCGAGATTGATTCCGGGTTATATGAGTTGCGCGAACAAACGTCATCAACGTCGTGGTGTATCGTATCAGGTGGTGACCAGGCTGAACTACGGGAGGTCTTTTCTGAAAAAGGTTTGGATCAATTATTTGATGGCGGTATCTATGGTAGTCCCGATACTAAAGATGAGATCCTGACACGTGAGTTACAGGCAGGGTGTATTGCGAGGCCTGCCTTATTTATTGGGGATAGCCGATATGATCACGAGGCTTCTGCTAACGCAGGGCTAGATTTTGTTTTTGTCAGCCAGTGGACTGAGTTTGCCGGATGGAAATCATACTGTGATAAACATAATGTTGAATTTGTAGTCAGTTTGGGTGACTTGCTATGATGCTTGGATTAATCTTCCCTATCATTTGGTGTTGTCTTGGTAGATAGAAAGAAGTGCTTATATCTTGGTCGTTCGGGGTTGAAGCGAGTCCAGGCTACCGGGGAAATGGAAAATATTTCTCCCGATACCTGCTATACGGAGGACTTCATTGATCGTCTGAATAATCATAATTTTGGAGGGATTTCTGATTATTCAAATGAAATTTTCCTTTACCATTATGTCAGGTTGCAAGAGTTTTCTGAACTTCTGAAATCCAGCGACTGTTCGCGGGTTAGTTTTTTTGCTCGGCTTCTCGATAGAAGTCTTTTTATTAGAGCAAATGCTGAAACCGGTAATCAGGTTCCACTAATAACCCGGATCTTAACGACTTTTTTATCATTTTTTGTATTTGTTTTGTCCTTTTTTTCAATAATTTTTCTGGCTTTTGTTTTGCCATTTTATCTTGTCAGAAGAAAAGAACCTGGCAGCACGTTAGAATTTGATGCTGATAGGCAAGCTGTCTTTCTGATCAGATCTAAAGCTGCCTATCAAAAGTGTAGACTGAGTATAGATAGAGCAATATCAGCAGTAACGCTCGTAGATAACTTCGGTGGGCTCAATCTTCCTGGGAGCTCTATCTATTCTGTTATTGGTTGGAAGAATATTCTAAGAATATCCATAATCTCCGCTTTTCATGCATTAAGAGATATCAGAAATACCCTAATAGACGGCAGAGTTATGTTGGGAAACACTTGTGCCCTCGCGCTATTCCCAAACTATGTTAAACGCATTGCACATAAAGCAGTTTACGAATCATGCCTGGATGAGGTTATTCTGCTATCTCCATGCGCTGTCTTTTACACAGGAGATAAAGACGACCGTTTCGCTTTGCTTCAGACCAGGGTATGTCATCGAGAGAAAAAAGAGCTTGTCTGTTTACCCCATGGACTTGAGTATGGGTTTCGATTCCCTGGTGGCTTAGCAGGCTCCACTTTCTATTGTTTTACTCCAGAGGCTGCCAGTTTTCTGAATAGGTTATATCAAGAAGACAAGTTTTTTTATGTCAGTGCAGTGGTAGATGCGATGTATGGTGTTGATGGTGAGAATCAATCCGCGGAAAAGGTTGAATGCATTTGTTTTTTTACCGAGCCGCGAGACCCTGAAATAAACTACTTGATCATGAACGAACTTGCTGCAAGAGGTGTTAGGTTTTTTATCAAATTACATCCTCTTGAAAATACAAATGACTATAAATCTCGTTTTCCAGATATTGAACAAATAGAAAATCTTGACGAAGCTATGCGCTCCTCTGTGTGTATTGCCAGAAAATCAACAATACTGCTAGAGGCCTCCAGAAGAGGGGTAAAAGCGATCGCTTTATTGGTTAACAATAAAGACCGAGCTTATGTAATGAGGATTTTTCCATCCTTATGTTCTGAGAATATTTTTAAAGCTTTTACGTTTGATGAACTTCAAGATCTTCTCTGATTATGCGTGTTTGCAGGTCGAAGTTTAAGAGTTCGGAAATACATGAATTTGGAGTATTAGAGTGTTTCGTAATAAAATTTTGCTGATAACCGGCGGCACCGGCTCTTTCGGCAACGCCGTTCTTAATCGCTTCCTAGATACTGATATTACTGAAATTCGCATCTTCAGCCGTGATGAGAAGAAGCAGGATGACATGCGCAAGCGTTACGTCAATCCCAAGCTTAAGTTCTACATTGGCGATGTGCGTGACTACAACAGTGTCCTGAACGCTACTCGTGGTGTGGATTACATCTACCATGCTGCGGCGCTAAAGCAGGTGCCGTCCTGTGAATTTCACCCTATGGAAGCGGTGAAGACCAACGTGATAGGCACTGAAAATGTGCTCGAAGCGGCCATTCAGAACGAGGTGAAACGCGTTGTCTGCCTCAGCACTGATAAGGCCGTTTATCCTATCAACGCCATGGGTATCTCCAAGGCGATGATGGAGAAAGTCATGGTGGCTAAGTCGCGTAATGTTAATCCTGACAAAACTGTAATCTGCGGCACACGCTATGGCAATGTAATGGCGTCTCGTGGTTCCGTGATTCCGCTGTTTGTGGATCAGATCCGTGCTGGCAAGGCACTGACCATCACCGACCCTAACATGACCCGTTTTATGATGACCCTGGCCGATGCAGTGGACCTAGTGTTGTACGCCTTTGAGCATGGTAGCAACGGCGATATGTTTGTGCAGAAAGCCCCGGCGGCAACGGTTGAAACGCTTGCCAAAGCCCTGACGGACCTGATGGGCAAGCCGGACCATCCAATCAATGTGATCGGTACCCGCCATGGTGAAAAGCTGTTTGAGGCGCTGCTCAGCCGTGAAGAGATGGCCTGCGCTGAAGATCTGGGCGGCTATTACCGTGTGCCGCCGGATCTGCGTGACCTGAACTACGGCAAGTTTGTCGAGCAGGGCGAAGAGAAGATCTCTCATACCGAAGATTACAACTCTCACAACACCGAGCGACTGGATGTGGCAGGCATGCAAGCACTGCTGCGCAAGCTGGATTTCATTCGTGCCCTGGAACGGGGTGAGTACATCAACCCGGAGGACTAACCTGTGCGTGTACTGGTAACCGGAGCCAACGGCTTTATCGGCAAAAGCCTGCTGCTGCACTTTCAGGAGAAGGGCGGTATCGATGTAGTGCCTTTCACCAGAGAACATAGCATCGATGATCTGCCTGCGTTGCTGGAAGGTGTCGATTGGGTGTTTCATCTGGCAGGCATCAACCGCCCGCAAAACCCGGAGGAGTTTGTCACCGGCAACACCGGCCTGACCGAGCAACTCTGCGCTGCGATCAAGGCCAGCGGCAGGCAGATACCGGTAGTATATACCTCGTCCATTCAGGCTGAGCGCGATAACGACTATGGTAACAGCAAGCGTGCCGCCGAAGATGCTTTGCTCGCATTGCAGCAGGATACCGGCAACCCGGTATACATCTACCGCTTGCCTAATGTGTTCGGAAAGTGGGCGCGGCCGAACTACAACTCGGCGGTGGCGACCTTTTGTCATAATGTCGCACGCGATTTGCCGATCCAGATCAACGATCCATCTGCGGTTATTCGCTTGGTGTATGTCGATGATGTGGTTGATAGCTTCATGGCACTGCTGGCCGGTGTTGAATCAATCAGCACCCGCCTTGATAACGCCTATGTTGAAGTCACCCCCGAATACCGGATCAGCGTTGGCGAGCTGGCCGATCAGCTGAACCGCTTCAAGGCTACACGGGATAATCTTATTACCGAGCCTGTGGGCACGGGGCTGGTACGCGCCTTGTATTCCACCTATGTCAGCTATTTGCCGCCGGAGCGCTTTACCTACCCGGTGCAACAGCACGGCGATGCCCGCGGTGTCTTTGTTGAGATGCTGAAAACTCCGGATGCCGGACAGTTTTCGTTTTTCACCGCACACCCCGGTATTACCCGTGGCGGGCATTACCACCATTCCAAGACGGAAAAGTTTCTGGTGATCAAGGGGAAAGCCTGTTTCCGTTTCCGGCATATGCTGACCGGCGAGTTTTACGAGCTACACACCTCCGGTGAACAGTCTGAAATTGTCGAAACCGTACCCGGCTGGACGCACGACGTGACCAACGTGGGTGATGATGAGTTGATCTGTATGCTCTGGGCCAATGAGATGTTTGACCGGGACAAGCCGGATACCTTTGCTTGTTCGCTTGGTTGAAGTGGCGCGGGCACTGAAGCCTGAATATCTGTACGCAAAAGCCCGTACTTAAGGATTGTTATGAAAAAAATGAAGGTTATGACCGTGGTCGGTACACGACCCGAGATTATTCGCCTGTCACGGGTGATGGCCAAATTGGATGAGCACTGCGAGCATGTGCTGGTCCATACCGGCCAGAATTATGATTATGAGTTGAATGAGATCTTTTTCAATGATCTGGACATTCGTAAGCCCGATCATTTTCTTAATGCCGCAGGTGCCAGCGGTGCCGAAACCATCGGTAATGTAATTATTGCTGTTGACCGTGTGTTGGCCGAGGTTCAGCCGGAGGCGGTACTGGTACTGGGCGACACCAACAGCTGTATGGCCGTGCTGCCAGCCAAACGCCGTAAGATCCCGACCTTCCATATGGAAGCCGGCAACCGCTGCTTTGATATGCGCGTACCGGAAGAGATCAACCGCCGCATTGTTGACCACACAGCGGATATCAACCTGACCTACAGCACCATTGCGCGCGACTACCTGCTGGCTGAAGGCCTGCCGCCCGATCGCGTGATTAAAACCGGAAGCCCCATGTTTGAGGTGCTGAATCATTACCGCGACGGCATTGAAGCCTCGGATGTACTGGAGCGACTTAACCTGTTAGAGCATCAGTTCTTCGTTGTCAGCGCCCACCGTGAAGAAAACGTCGATTCCGACAAGAACTTTCGTAAACTGGTTGATGTGCTGAATACGGTGGCCGAACAGTACGATCTGCCGGTTATCGTCTCGACCCACCCACGTACACAAAAGCGTGTAGATGCCATGGGGGTTGAATTTCATGCCAACGTGCAGCTGCTCAAACCGCTGGGCTTCAAGGATTACAACAAGCTGCAACTCTGTGCCCGTGCGGTCTTGTCTGACAGTGGCACCATCAATGAGGAATCATCAATCCTCAACTTCCCAGCACTGAACCTTCGCGAAGCCCACGAGCGCCCCGAAGGCATGGAAGAAGCCGCCGCCATGATGGTTGGGTTGGAAGTGGAGCGGGTACTTCAGGGCCTGGCGATTCTGGAATCACAAAGTCGTGGTGAAGAGCGCAGCCTGCGACTGGTGTCTGATTACAGCATGCCGAATGTGGCGGACAAGGTTGTACGCATAGTGCACAGCTACCGTGATTATGTGATGCGGACGGTTTGGAAACAGTATTGATGACCGAAAAACCGATGAAGGTTGCGATCATCAATCGCAGTTTTTGGCCTGTATACCCTGTTATTGGTGAAGCCCTATTGCGATTTGCAGAAGGGACCGCCAATCAGGGGCATTCCGTTTCGGTAATCATGCAGGATCATGCCGGCATAAAAGGCAAGCTTGCAGAGGTCGGCCGGGGTGAAGGCGTTCACTTTTACCCCGCCAAAGCGCTGACAACTTCAGCTAGTGGCGTGTTGCTTAGAGCCTGTGATGCCGTGTTTTTCATGTTCTGGGTGCTGGCGGTTCTGCTTTGGGTAAGGCCAAGCAAAGTCTATGTTTCGACAGATCCTCCGGTTGTGGTTCCGTTTATTGTCATGCTCTACAGCCGGTTGTTTGGTGCTGAATATGTCTATCATCTTCAGGATATCCACCCAGAGGCAGCAAACGTTGTCATACCAGTTAATAAGTGGGTGTATAAAGCTCTGCTGAAGATGGACGCAATGAGTATGCGTAAGGCGAAATGCCTGATCACTATCACCGAGCAGATGGCAGCCGAAATCCGATCACGTTCGCAAACGACAGTGCCTGTTCATGTATTGGATAACCCTGCAGTTTCGTTTGATGGTATCGATACAGCCAAGCCCAAAGTTGGGGGTTTCTCCTTCTGTGGTAATGCAGGCAGGCTGCAGCGCATTCCCTTGATACTGGAAGCCATAGAAACCTACTTTGAGCGAGGAGGCCAACTGGAGTTTACTTTTGCAGGGGGGGGAGTCTATGCAGATCGTTTGAAAGCCTTGGCCGACAAGTTTCTGCATTTCCATTATCCTGGCTTGGTCAGTCCGACTGCAGCGGCCCAGATTAATGCGGATTACAGTTGGGCGTTACTGCCGATTGAGGATGATGTGACAAGGTTTGCTTTCCCAAGCAAGTCATCATCCTATGTTTTTTCGGGAGCAAATATCCTAGCTGTCTGTGGTGAACAGACGGGCGTGGCGCAATGGGTAAAGACCAATCGAGTCGGTTTGGTAGTAAAACCTGAAGTTGAAGCTGTGGTTGTTGCTTTCTTTGATATTGAGAAAGGCCTGTACCAAGAGTTGAGTGATGACGCATCACGGGAAGCCCTGAAGTCAAAGCTGCGGTTTGAAGTGTTTATACAAGCCCTAGACAGGATAGTGCTGGAGTAACATGAATTTACTACTAACAGGCGCCACCGGTTTTCTCGGCAGTCGACTTGCGACGGGCTTGCAGTCCAAACCGGGTGTAAGCTTGACCGCTGCCGTACGTCGCCGTATTGAAATACCCGCTGCACACATTGCGGAAGTGCAGGGCTTGGATGCCAACACCGACTGGTCAGCCGCCCTGACCAATCAACAAGTCGTCATCCACGCTGCGGCCCGTGCCCATATTATGAAAGATGAAGTGGCAGACCCGTTGGAGGAATACCGTCGAGTTAATGTGGACGGCACTCTTAACCTTGCCCGTCAGGCTGTGGCAGCAGAGATTAAGCGCTTTATCTTTATCAGCTCGATCAAGGTCAATGGCGAACAAACGAAATTGGGCCAACCGTTCACCGCTGATGACACACCGGCACCTGAGGATGCCTATGGCATTTCCAAGTGGGAAGCCGAGCAGGGTTTGCTGGAACTGGCGTCTGACACCGGCATGGAGGTCGTGATTATCCGTCCGCCGTTGGTGTATGGTCCGGGTGTTAAAGGTAATTTCGCCAGCATGATAAAGCTAGTAGGCAAAGGGCTGCTGCTGCCCTTGGGCGCCATCCACAACCAGCGCTCGCTGGTGGCGGTGGATAATCTGGTTGATCTGATTATCACCTGCATCGATCATCCCGCAGCAACAAACGAGGTGTTCCTTGCGGGCGATGGTCAGGACCTATCAACTACTGAATTATTACGCGGCGTTTCTCAGGCGATGGGTAAGCCTTCGCGGTTGATCCCTGTGCCGTCATCCATGTTGATGTTGGCGGCGACACTGTTGGGTAAAAAGGCAGTGGCGCAGCGGTTGCTGGGTTCGTTGCGGGTGGATATTTCTAAGGCGCGTAATTTGTTGGGATGGAAGCCGCCGGTTTCTGTCGAAGAAGGGTTGAAGAGGTGCTTCAAGTGATTCGAGTATTCGATTTTGTATTTTCCCTACTGGGTCTGGTGTGCGGCTTTCCGGTCTTGCTGTTGCTTACGCTGATTGGCTTTTTTGATACCGGTTCGCCTATCTTCAGGCAGGAACGGGTTGGGCGGAACAAAAAACCATTTACATTGGTTAAGTTTCGTACCATGCGACTAGATACCGCTTCAGTTGCTTCGCATCTAGCCAGCTCAGCTTCGATAACCAAATTTGGTCATTTTTTACGTAAAACCAAATTGGATGAACTGCCTCAGTTATGGAATGTCCTTAAGGGTGAGATGAGTTTGGTGGGGCCTCGCCCAGGACTTTTTAACCAAGAAGAATTAACTGTTGCTCGTGAAAAACATAAAATTTACGCTGTTCGTCCTGGTATTACAGGACTGGCTCAAGTGAATGAAATTGACATGTCTACCCCTAAATTATTGGCTGAAACAGATGCTAAAATGATTAAGACGATGTCACTTAGAAATTACTTTAAGTATATTTTTATGACAGTATCTGGAAAAGGGAGTGGTGATAGGGTTAAAGAGTGAATTAAGCAATAATGTTAACCTACGTTTATTACTCGCCCTACAATGTACACGCTGCAGAGTTATATGTTTATTAGGTTTCCGGTTATACATAGCTTCAAGGGGATGAGCTGTGAAGAGTCTACTGACATGGTTTTGCTGCTAAATTTCACAGTCTGGCCTGTTTTTTTCTGGCAGCTATGGGTAATTAGCTTCATCTCTATATGAGAACTTTAGCCCTATTCTGATAAAATTACGCCGCTATCTTATTGGATGTTTTATTTTGCTGTATGCATCTTTTCGTTTTTAATGTTTACTGTCCGAGGATCTCATGGAAGGATACCAAGCCCCCTCATCCCCGCCGCATTACCGCGTTCTTACCTTAGGTCGCCAGTACAAAAAAGTAATTATGGTACTGGCAGATCTTCTGTTTCTTCCATTGGCGTTATGGTCTGGTTATGCGCTGCGCTTAGCTGAATGGTGGCCTAGCTCATACCTTGAACCCGCTTTAATCCTGTTTGTTATGACGCCTCTTCTGGGCGTCCTCATCTTTATGAGGTTGGGTCTGTATCGAGCTGTTGTCAGATTTATGGGGGCGCAGGCTATTCTGGCTGTTATTAAGGGGGTTGTGCTGCTTGCTGTTCTTATTTGGGCGGGTGCAATTCTACTGGAGATAGACCCTTTCCCTCGATCTGTCCCTGTTAACTTTGCGCTTGCGGCAATGGTGTATGTCGGTGGTAGTCGATTGTTGGTTCGTAATTATTATCACTGGCTTCTACGAAATTATGTAGAGAAGGAGCCTGTGCTGATATATGGTGCTGGAGGCTCGGGTGTGCAGCTCGCTACTGCGTTGGTCGGAGGGGCTGAGTATGTTCCAGTGGGTTTTTTGGATGATGAGCCATCGCTGAAAAAAAGTACTGTTGCAGGTCTTACTGTATATCAAGTGAATGAACTTAATCAACTGATCGCATTAAGAGGTGTTACACATGTGCTGTTGGCGATGCCTTCCATCGATCAGGTGAGGAAGAGTCAGATTCTCTCTGCGTTGGCTGATTATCCAGTTCATGTAAAAACGATGCCTTCACTGCCTGAGATGGTAAATGGCGAACGGGTTGATCAGTTAAGAGATGTCGAGCCTGAGGACCTGTTGGGTCGAGCCTCGGTTCCGCCCAATAGATCGTTAATCGCGAAAAGTGTTAACGAGAAGGTTGTTTTGGTCAGTGGGGCTGGGGGGTCAATTGGTTCAGAAATCTGTCGGCAGGTATTAACAAGTAATCCAAAAACTATCGTTTTATACGAACTCAACGAGTTTTCGCTCTATTCAATTGAGCGCGAATTATCGGATATTATCCTAGCAGATGGATTGGATATCTCTCTCTTTCCTGTTTTGGGATCCGTATTGGATGCTGAGCGTGTAGATCGCGTTATAAAACGCTTCTCCGTAAATACTATTTATCACGCAGCTGCTTACAAGCATGTGCCAATGGTGGAGCACAATGTCTTTGAAGGTATTCGGAATAATGCCTTGGGTACCAAAGTGATTGCTGAGCTCGCGATGGAAAATAGCGTAGAGCGCTTTGTTTTAATCTCTACGGATAAGGCTGTTCGACCAACCAATGTGATGGGCGCAACTAAAAGGCTGGCTGAGTTGATCTTGCAGGATCTGTCAGTACGTGCATCAAAAACTATTTTCTCGATGGTCAGGTTTGGCAATGTCTTAGGCTCTTCTGGATCTGTTGTACCTCTGTTTAGAGAGCAGATCTCTGAGGGGGGGCCCGTAACGGTGACTCATTCTGAAATAACTCGTTTTTTTATGACCATACCAGAAGCCGCTAGTTTGGTTATACAGGCGGGATCGATGGCGAAAGGTGGGGATGTGTTTGTGTTGGATATGGGCGAGCCGGTTAAGATAACTGAGCTGGCTGAGCAGATGATTCGCTTAATGGGTAAAGAGGTGCAAAGTCCTCAGTGCCCTGATGGTATCGAAATAGCCTATAGTGGGCTTCGACCAGGTGAGAAGCTCTATGAAGAGTTACTAATTGGAGATGATGTGGTCGGATCTGAGCATCCAAAAATCATGCGTGCTCACGAAGAGATGTTACCGGCTAAACAATTGGAAGAGATTCTTAACGAGATCAAGATAGCACATAGAATGAATGATGCTGCTACAGCGAGGCTGCTGTTAGAAAAAGCAGTAACCGGCTTTTCTCCCTCTTCGCCTGTAGTTGATTGGTTGGTTCAGGGAGAGACTTCATCTAATTCCGTGCATTGAGTGCTCTAGAGAATAGGTGCTGGGTGAAAAGGTATGCTGGCTTTATAATATTTATTAAAGCCAGCTTTCTGAACCTGAAAGGTCTTAAGAATTCAAGTTTCTTAATTTTCGGTTGGTCAGGCTGCTTCGAATCAGGGCGGCAATGATACCGATCATACCTCCAAGCATAACTGACAATGCCAGAATCAGCGGCTTCTTAGGAGCAATCGGTGATGCTGCTGCCAGAGCTGGAGCAGCACTAAATTTAAATTTCATCTCTGGAAAAGATTCGAGCTGCAAAGAGTCGAGCTGGGCTTTTAGTTTCTGTAGATCCTCATTGAACGGTGAATCATCTTTACGTGCTTTTAGTTGTTCTATTTGATGGTTCTGTTCGAGTAGCAAAAGTTGCTTTTCAAGATCTCTTATCTCTTGGCTCAAGTATAAATCATCATTGCGCGAGCTGATCTCTTGCAGTTCTGCACTGAGTAGTTCTGTACCGCGAAGATACAGTGGGGAATTACTGTTGTTTACTTCAATGGCAACATTTTTATTTGCGCTGCCATTAAGATCCCGTAGAGCCACTGGTTTTCTGATTTTCAAAATTTCAGCTGTACGTATTGCTGATTCTAATCGGGCGATTCGATCTTTCCGTGAAATTTTATAGCTAAATTTTGCAGCATCAAGTTGGCTTTGGATTGTTAGTTTTTTCAATTCGTGCGCAGCTTCTAATACAGTTATCTTATCTTGTCTGTAGTTGATGGCGCGGTTTTTAGTGGTCTTAATAAGGTGTTCTATATGCTTGGCTTTCTGTTGTTTTATATCTGAATGTCTCTGCTTCAGGCTTTCATAGAGCTTTGTATCAGCAGTATCGATATAGCGCTGAAGTTCATTGCTGGCGAGCGCTGGTGTATGGGCCTTGAATGTGATCGTATAAGGAAAGAGCGAGTTGCTCTTCTTGTTTGAAGAATGGTTTGTATAGCTGAAACGCTGAGAAAACATCTTCTGTTGTAGTGTAGAAGAATCTGCCTGATAAAGCTGTTTGCTGTCACTGTTGGCGCTATCAATAAATGCTTGTCTAAAAGATGGGTTATTAAGAAGGCGAACATATTCAGAGAGTAGGGAGTTGGGGGCGATATCTGAATAAAGTTTCAGGCTCTTTAACTGGGAAATGCTCTCAGGTTCTAGCTGTTTAAGGTTGGCGCTTGCTTGATAGGTGGGGGTTTTGAAAAAAGCGTACAGACCACCACCTAGTGTGAAACAAAAAGTGATAAGAATAATAAGTAGCTTTTCTTTCCATAGGTTCTCAATTAACTGGAAAAGATCGATTTCATCGTTTTGAGTGGAGAGTGTATGTTCGCTCATCTCTATCCTTTTTGATGCGTTGCGGAAATAGGCGTTTATTATAGCGGTGGGGGTGCTAATTCTCTATACAGGGTCAGCAGTGATAGTTGACCAATTTAGAAGAGTGAAGTGATTATCTTTAGAATGGTGGGCCTAGCAGGACTCGAACCTGCGACCGATCGATTATGAGTCGAGCGCTCTAACCAACTGAGCTATAGGCCCCAAAATTGAGGGTGCCCATGATACCGTCAAGTATTCATGGGCACAAGAGTTTGATTTGAAAGAATTTACTACTCGTCCAGGAAGCCGCGGAGATGCTCTGAGCGGCTTGGGTGGCGAAGTTTTCGCAGTGCTTTAGCTTCGATCTGACGGATACGTTCACGGGTTACATCGAACTGTTTGCCGACCTCTTCCAGAGTATGGTCTGTGTTCATTTCGATGCCGAAACGCATGCGCAGTACTTTAGATTCGCGGACGGTGAGTCCTGCCAGAACCTCACGAGTTGCTTCACGCAGGCCTTCTCCTGTGGCTGAATCGACCGGAGAAGAGATTGTTGTATCTTCAATGAAATCGCCCAGGCTGGAGTCCTCATCATCACCGATGGGTGTTTCCATCGAGATCGGCTCTTTTGCGATTTTCAATACCTTACGGACTTTGTCCTCAGGCATCTCCATGCGCTCAGCAAGTTCTTCTGGTGTGGCTTCACGCCCCATCTCCTGCAGCATCTGGCGGGAGATGCGGTTCAGTTTATTGATGGTTTCGATCATGTGAACCGGAATACGGATTGTACGCGCCTGGTCGGCAATTGAGCGTGTAATCGCCTGACGTATCCACCAGGTTGCATATGTCGAGAACTTGTAACCGCGACGATATTCGAATTTATCAACGGCTTTCATCAGGCCGATGTTGCCTTCCTGAATCAGATCAAGGAACTGTAGTCCGCGGTTGGTGTATTTCTTCGCAATCGAGATTACCAGTCGTAGGTTGGCTTCGACCATCTCTTTTTTGGCGCGACGAGCACGAGCTTCACCGATCGACATGCGACGGTTAACTTCTTTGATCTCCGCGAGTGTGATGCAGGTGTCAATTTCAGCCTGAATCAATTTTTTCTGAGCGCGCTTGAGTTCAATCAGATTGGTTTTGATTGCACGTGAATAGTTTTCGTTCGAATCGATGATCGATTTGAACCATTCAGGGTTAGTTTCGTTGCCGGGAAACTCTTTAATAAAGGTTTTGCGTGGCATTTTAGCGCGCTGCGTGCAGATGCGCATAATCGTACGCTCTTGAGCGCGAACGTTGCCGATGGTGTCACGAACCTGGTTTACCAGTGCTTCATAGTAGCGTGGAGAGAGCTTGATGGGGGCAAATGCTTCACCCAGTTCTATCTGGGCCTCACCAAACTCTTTGCTGTCCCTGCCGTGGGTGGAGATCGCTTTATTAACGCCATCTCGAGCGTCACGGAGAAGGCCAAAGCGTCTTGCAGCTTCTTCAGGATCAGGGCCTTTCTCCTTTTCCTCCTCTTCATCGTCATCTTCAGCAGGAGCATTTGGATCTGGGATGGTTGCTGAAGGGATCTCTACGCCATCGTCAGCATCGATGTAGCCGCTGAAGATATCGCTCAAACGGCCTTCCTCTTCGATCGTCAGATCGTAGGCTTCCAGAATGGCGTCAACGGTACCGGGGAAGCTGGAGACAGCCGACATAACTTCGCGCAGTCCCTCTTCAATGCGTTTCGCAATGCTGATTTCGCCTTCGCGAGTCAGGAGTTCAACCGTGCCCATCTCACGCATATACATACGAACTGGGTCGGTTGTGCGGCCTGCATCCGATTCAACAGCGGCAAGTGCTGCGACGGCTTCTTCATCCGCTTCTTCTGCCGAATCGCCCTCTGTCATCAGTAGGGTTTCAGCATCGGGTGCTTCTTCTGACACGGAGATGCCCATGTCATTAATCATGCGGATGATATCTTCAACCTGATCGGGATCGGCAATATCCTGTGGCAGATGGTCATTTACTTCGGAGTAGGTAAGGTAACCCTGCTCTTTACCACGGGCGATCAGTTCCTTAAGGCGAGACTGCTGTTGCTGAGAAGTATCGGACATAGGACCCTGTGACTTGAAAAATGGATGAAAAATCGAGCAGGCCATTATAGCGATGAAGAGTTCATTATGCTAGGAAAAAGGCCGCGTCGCTTACTGTCTGTTACCAGTTAAAAATAGACTATATTTCAGCAACTTGCTGAATCAGTGCTGGTATCTAGTTTGATATATTGGGGTTGGGTGTGCTTTTTCAAGCGGTCCGTGCTTTTTATTGGCGATTTATGCTTTTGAGCTGGTTTAGTTTTTGAATTTTTTGTACCAGCTTAATCTTATCGTCCGAATTTAGTTGGGCTTTCTTTTGTAGTTGTGAAATTTCGATCTCAAGTGCCTTAAGTTCCAGTCCGTGTTGGGCATCTTTTAGATAGATGCGAGCATCTGCCTCTGAACGTATCTCGAGGGAGGTGGATATCTCGTAGAGTTGAACAATTGTGTTTGCAAGCGCCTCATCTTCACGCCAATCAACGACCAGTTGTCCCAGGGATGAATCTGGATGCTTGTTATAGTAGTGGACAAGCTGTGTCAGAATTTTAATGTCCTGTTCTTCGATTATCTGTAGTTCATCAGGGAGTGTGTATTCTGCAGCAAGCTTAGGGTAATGGAGCAGCAGGGCAATTAGCTTTTGTGCAAAACTTAATTCTGTATTGTGGGGTTTGCGGTTGAGGTTTGTAGCTCTTGGAGTGAAGCTATTAATTGATGGTTTGTGTGGGGCTGGCGTCTCATCGTAGAGAGTATAACTATCCGTTTCATCCTGGCTGAATGGGTAGTAATCATCCTGATAATGGTTGTCGTAGCCGGGACTGTGTTGGGTGTTCTCATTAAAAGCGGGCTCTGGAGCAGCAGGGGGCTGAACAGATTGGTGGAAGTTGACCGTTGTCTGGATCTGCTCTAGCGAAAGGTGTGTCAGCTCACATATCCGATCAAGCATCATCTGCTGCAGTAGGCTTGGGCGCATTGAGTTGATTGCAGGTAATACTTCAGTGCTGAATCGTGCTCGGCCATCCATGCTCTCCAGATCGGAGTTCTCTGCGTAGCTTTTAAAAAAGAATTCTGAGAGGGGTTGTGCATTATTCAGGCGATCACTAAATGACTCTGTACCTTCCTGTCGAACCAGGCTGTCTGGATCTTCCCCTTCAGGAAGGAATAGGAAGCGTGCTTCTTTACCGTCTTCAATCACCGGGAGGGCTGTTTTGAGTGCGCGCATTGCGGCCTCTCTACCTGCATTGTCGCCATCAAAGCAGAAGATGATTTCGGGTACTATCTTGAAAAGACGTTCCAGATGTTGTGCTGTTGTCGCTGTTCCTAAAGTTGCTACAGCATAATGAATACCGTATTGCGCCAGGCCGACTACATCCATATAGCCTTCGACGATGATCAGTTTTTCGAGTTTGCTGCTGTGCTTTCGAGCTTCATAGAGCCCGTAAAGCTCCCGGCTTTTGTGGAATGTGGGGGTTTCCGGGGAGTTTAAATACTTAGGTTTGTCATCTCCCAGTACTCGTCCACCAAATGCGATGGTGCGTCCTCGCTGATCCCTGATCGGGAACATGATTCGATTGCGAAAGCGGTCGTACCGACTATCACGCTCTTCGTTGTGAATCAGAAGTCCTGCAGTTTCAAGAAGTTTAATCTGGCTTTCATCGCTGCCCAGTTTAGTGAGTAGGTTGTCCCATCCTGAAGGGGCGTAGCCAATCGAAAAAGCTTTGGCTGCTTGTCCGCTGAGGCCTCTGGACTTGAGGTAGTCGATCGCTTCGCTGCGATTGTGGTTATGGCGAAGTTGCTCTTCATAGAATTGGGCTGCAGCCTCAAGCAGGTCGTAGAGCTGTTTGAGTTGTTGGTCTTTTTCGCGCTGTTCGGGAGAGTCGTCCCGGGGTACATCCATGCCGGCTGTTTTTGCCAGCTCCTCAACAGCTTCAGGGAAGTTGAGGTTTTCATAATCCATTAGGAAACCGAGGGCATTTCCGCCTGCGCCGCAGCCAAAGCAGTAGTAAAACTGTTTTTCCTGATTGGCTGTGAAGGAGGGGGTTTTTTCCTTGTGGAATGGGCAGAGGCCGGAGTAGTTTTTTCCGGTACGCTTCAGCTTTTGGACACGACCATCCAGCACATCAATAATGTTGATACGCGCTAGTAAATCATCAATAAAGTGCTGAGGTATGCGTCCGGCCATGTAATGTGCTGCTGATTGGATTCAGCTGCAGTTTAACCGGCTAGGTGTGCTTTGACGAGTTTGGATATGGTGCCCATGTCGGCGCGGCCCTGAACTTTAGGTTTCAGGAGGCCCATGATTTTGCCCATGTCTTGCATGGTTTGTGCGCCTGATTCTTCAGCAGCTTCTTTAACGAGGTCTGCAGTCTCCTCATCTGTTAGCGGTTGCGGCAGGAAAGTTTTAATCACCTCCAGCTCCTGTCGCTCAGCATCTGCAAGATCCATGCGTGCCGCTTCTTCAAACTGAGATATCGAGTCGCGGCGCTGTTTAGACATTTTGTCCAGCACCGCAAGTACTCTGTTGTCATCCAGCTCAATCCGCTCGTCAACTTCGATGCGTTTGAGTTCAGCCAGTATCATGCGAATTGTCGATAAGCGTGCTTTTTCTTTTGCGCGCATGGCAGCTTTCATCTCATTGGTGATCTGCTGCTTTAATTCTGACATGATCGGCCTCTATTCCTGAATGGGATCTATATCTCGTGGATTAGTACAAGCGAACGCGGCGAGCGTTTTCGCGAGATACTTTTTTAGCGTGACGTTTTACAGCTGCTGCTGCTTTACGCTTACGTACAGATGTTGGCTTTTCGTAGAATTCACGACGACGAACTTCAGCCAAAATACCTGCTTTTTCGCAAGAACGTTTGAAACGACGCAGAGCTACATCAAATGGCTCGTTTTCTTTAACTTTTACAGCTGGCATGTTTGAACAAACCTTAAATTGTTTAGTTAATCCACTTAAAATACTTACCCTAAAACAGACGGTTCTATGGCAAGGCGCGAAATTTTATTCGTTTCTATGAATTAAGTAAAGCAGTTAGTGCGTCAGGCCTCCAATTTATATGCAGCTTTTATATCTCGCAGGTATAATGCCGCGAAAACGTAATGATGTGAGTATGTGATGCGGGTATTAGGTATTGAAACCTCCTGTGATGAAACAGGGGTGGCGATCTTTGATAGTGAAAAGGGTCTGCTGGGAGACGCGTTATACAGTCAGGTTAAGATGCATGCTGAATATGGTGGTGTCGTACCTGAGCTTGCATCAAGAGACCATGTGCGGAAATTGTTGCCGTTGCTGGATGAAACTTTTGCCAAGGCTGGGCTCGAGAAAGGTAACGTTGATGCGATCGCTTATACCTCGGGGCCTGGATTGATCGGTGCGCTCATGGTTGGGGCTTCAACGGGTCGGGCGCTCGCAATGGCTTGGGGCAAGCCAGCGATTGGGGTGCACCATATGGAGGGGCATCTGCTTGCGCCGATGCTGGAGGCGGAACCGCCTGAGTTCCCTTTCGTTGCCCTATTGGTCTCGGGTGGTCATACGCAACTGGTTCGCGTTGATGGGATTGGTCAGTATGAATTATTAGGTGAATCACTGGATGATGCCGCAGGTGAGGCTTTTGATAAGGCTGCGAAAATGCTCGGCCTTGATTATCCGGGTGGCCCTTTGATCGCAAAGCATGCAGCGAAAGGGGATCGGGCGCGTTTTCGTTTTCCGCGCCCCATGACGGATCGCCCGGGTATGGATTTTAGCTTCTCCGGTTTGAAAACATTTACCCTGAATACGGCGAATAGTCACCGTGATGCTGAGGGTGTGATCGATCCACAAACTGTCTGTGACATTGCTGCTGCCTTTGAAGAAGCTGTTGTTGATACTCTGGCAATCAAATGTCGCAGGGCTCTGCAGGCGACCGGGTTTGGTCAGTTGGTCATTGCGGGGGGAGTCAGTGCTAATCAGCGTCTACGAGAGCGTTTGGAGTTGATGGTGAGTAAAGAGCGGGCACGGTTGTTTTACGCGCGTCCAGAGTTTTGCACAGACAATGGTGCGATGATCGCTTATGCAGGTTGTCAGAGACTTCTGGCTGGACAGAGTGATGATCTGGCGATTGTGACTAAGCCTCGGTGGCCCTTGAATACACTGGATTCAATCTGAGGCTACAGGCGGGGTTCGGATGCGCTGAGCAATTTCCGTATATTGGTTCGGTGACTGAAAAGAAGAAGGCCAGATAATAATAGGTAGGCTGGGGTGAGTTCTGGAATCAGAATCCAGGCAAAAATGGGTGCGGTTAGCGCTGTACCAATTGAGGCGAGAGAGGAGATTCTTCCGATCACGGCAATTATCCCCCATGTAAGAAGCTGTATTATTGCCAGTGGCCAGAAAAGGCCGATGCCCGCTCCGAGTGTTGTAGCAACGCCTTTTCCACCTCGGAAGGAGGAGAAAACGGGGAACAGATGTCCTAGCACGACAGCTAGAGTGCAGTAGCTGCGAATTTCAAAGTTCAGATCGGCCAGTATGCAGGGGAGCAGGGCCAGAACTCCTTTGCCTGTATCGCCTAAGAGTGTAAGGATAGCTGCTCTGCGTGTTCCGATACGCAGCACATTGGTTGTTCCGGGATTGCCTGAGCCCTGTTGGCGGGGGTCGGGTATCTTAAGAATATGACATACAAGTACCGCTGTTGGGATTGAGCCCCACAGATATGCCAGCAAAACCAGTCCGATGGTCATTATGCCTGAGTCGGTCATTTGATACCTAAAGGTTAAGTTATGGATATAGTTTACATTCGTGAGTTAGAGGTTGAAACGGTTATAGGTATCTATGATTGGGAGCGTGAGATTCGCCAGCGTGTCTCTCTCGATCTGGAAATGGGAACCGATATTCGCCCGGCAGCAAATACGGAAGATATTGATAAAACGCTGAACTACAAAGCGGTCTCTGACCGGTTGATTACGTTTATAGAGCAGAGTGAATTTCTGCTGGTTGAAACGATGGCTGAGCAAGTGGCTGAAATTGTGTTGAATGAGTTCGACGTCAGTTGGGTAAGGTTGCGCCTGGGTAAGCCGGGTGCGGTGCCTCAAGCGCGAGATGTGGGTGTGGTGATCGAGCGCGGGGAGCGCTTTTGATGGCACGGGTCTTCGTCAGTATCGGGAGTAACTGCGATCGGGAACGCTATATTCGGAATGCGTTGGATGCGCTAAGCGCCAATTTTGGTTTTTTGGTGCTCTCAACAGTTTATGAAAGTCAGGCCGTAGGCTTTGAGGGTGATAATTTTTATAATCTTGTTGCCGCTTTTGATACAGATATATCATTGGACAGGCTCTCCCCTTGCCTCAAAGCGATAGAGGATGAGAATGGCCGATGTCGTCAAGGGCCTAAGTTCAGCGGGCGAACGTTAGATATTGATATACTGACCTATGATGACCTTGTCGGTACGTTTTATGGCGTGCAGCTGCCTAGAGATGAAATTGGTAAAAATGCCTTTGTGCTGCAGCCGTTAGCCGAGATCGCTCCTCAGGATCTTCATCCTGAAAGTGGCTGCTCTTATGCGGCTATGTGGGCTGAATATGATAAAAGTAGCCAGCAGCTATGGCCTATCGAATTTTCATGGCGGGATTATGCTTTGCCTTGTAGTGTATAGGCAGAATTACTGAGATACTTCAGTGGCTAAACAGAGATTTTCCGCCATCCACGGTCAGAATATGGCCGGTTACGTAGCGAGCACCAGCCAGATAAACTGCTGCATCTGCCAGATCGCCGCACTCTCCAGGACGCTGTAGCAGCGTTTTATTCAGGATATTTTGTTTCTGCTCTTCACTCATCTCGTTTTCCGGCCATAAAATAACACCGGGCGCGATACCGTTTACCCTGATCAAGGGGGCAAGTTCCTTGGCCAAGCTTTTAGTCATCATCTCCAGCCCCGCTTTTGCAATGGAATAGATGGGGTGGTCAGGCAGTCCTCTTTGTGCGTGGATATCGATCATGTTGATGATACAGCCTTCGGCCTGCGCAAGTGGTGTGCGAAGTGCTGATGACAGGAAGTAGGGGGCTCTCAGGTTGGTGTTAATTAGCGTATCCCACTGTTCCTGAGTGCTATTTTCCAGGGGTGTTGGAAAAAAAGCAGACGCATTATTGATCAGTAGATCGATGCGGTGGTGGTTGGTGAGAATGGTATTAGCCAGATTTTCAACCGCATCCATATCAACCAGATTGGCCTGATAGAGGAAAGCGCTTCCAGAGCGCTTCTGGTTAAGCTGCTGCTGAAGCTCTAGGGCGTCTTGCTTGGAATGATGGTAGTGGATAAGAAGATCGTAACCTTGTTGATGTAGTGCGACTGCGATTGCAGCGCCAACCCGTTTAGCTGCGCCGGTGATCAGTGCTGTTTTATTGGCTCTGGGTTGCAATTCCATCTACGCCTCCGGGCTGAAATCTGAACAGATCTGAAGCCTGCGCTGTTGGATCGCTTCGCCCAGCGAGGCGCCGGTATAGCCTTCTGCAATCAGTTTCTTGGGCTGAATCTGACTGATGCTGTCAAGTATCGGGTGTATTGAGTCGAACTTGGAATCCGGGTGTAGAGCTTCAACGCAAAGTAGAATTTTGGCAAGCCGCTGAGGGCGGCGAATGAGATCCAGCTTAATGAGGGCGTTTAACTTGGTTTCAGCATCGCTCTGATTAAATGCAGAAAGGGTTTTATGGTGTTGTTGGCACTGTGTAGCCAGCTCTTTGTACGCGTTGGGGGTTCTTAAGCGGTTGCACAGGGCAGGAATGTCGAGATCACCACAGAGGCTCAGTAAACATGCGAAACGAACCTCAGGGTCGTTGTTTTGCTGACAGAGCTGTGAAAATAGGGGGAGGAGAGTCTCACTCTTCAGGGATTGCGTCAGTTCAGGAAGAACTTTGGTGATCGCTCCAACCGAATTAAGTACGGAGAGAAAGACCTCAGGGGACTGCTCGCCCAGTGATCTTTCAAACTCCTTCCACATCCTTTCTGCTGTTAAATGCTCCAATTCATCTCCGCTACTGAGCTGGTGCATCAGCTCAAGTGTTTCATCGGCGATGGTAAACCCTAAATGGTGATAACGTGCTGCAAAACGGGCAACTCGGAGTACACGAAGCGGATCTTCTGCAAAGGCAGGTGATACGTGGCGTAATACCCGGTTATTTAGATCACTCTGTCCATTGTATGGATCGTATATCGTTTTATCTTCATCCATCGCCATTGCGTTGATGGTCAGATCACGGCGGAGGAGGTCCTCTTCCAGTGTGACAGCCTTGTCGGCAAAGTACTGAAAGCCGGTATAGCCCTTTCCTGATTTTCGCTCCGTACGTGCAAGCGCATACTCTTCACCTGATTCAGGGTGAATAAAAACGGGAAAGTCCTGGCCTACGGCCTGATAGCCTTGTGCAAGCATCTCCTCTGCGCTTGCTCCAACCACAACCCAGTCTTTGTCATAAACGGGATAGTTAAGTAGGGTATCGCGTACCGCTCCCCCGACCAGATAGATCTTCATTAGGGAGTGTCACACAGTTCAGGTTGCTCCACCCGCCAGGCTTCGAAGCCACCATTGATGCTGTAGACATCATCAAACCCCTGTTCTATCAAAAATTGTGCGGCAGATTGGCTGCTGATACCGTGATAGCAACAGACAAGTAATGGTTTGTCCATGTCAGCATCAGTAATAAATTGATGCAGATTCTCATTGTTGAGATTGCTGGCACCCTGAATATGGCCCTGAGCGTAGCTTTGGGCATCCCGAATATCAGTGACGGCTGCGCCCTCTCGGATCAGTTCAGCTGCCTGCTGTGTGTCGATGCATTTACACTGAGTCATAATGCTCACCTTTGAATTAGATAGGATGAGGTTGGAGGTGGTTTTGGTTTGCCGCCTTGTGCGGGTGTGCTAAAGATCTTGTGATCATCCAGTCGCATGGCGGTCAGCTTATTTCCCCAGACACATCCTGTATCCAGAGCAAACACATGTTCGGCCTCAGCTTCACCTTCCAGAGCGGCCCAATGACCAAAAAGAATGCGGATATCGGATTCCCGTGGATCTTTTCGTGGCAGTTTGAACCAGGGAAGATACCCCGGCGGTTGCGAGTCCAGTGTGCCTTTGGCTGCAAAGTCGAGTTTTCCCTGGCTATCGCAAAAACGCATCCGGGTTAAGTAGTTGGTGATGATGCGGAGTCGATCCCAGCCTTCATGTTCTGAGGACCAGCAGTCTGGCAGATTTCCATACATGTGATTGAAAAATTCTCGAGCGAGAGTGCTACATAGAATTCGTTCAACCTCTTTGGCTCTTTTCTTAGCTTTCTTAATGCTCCAGCAGGGAGGTATACCCGCATGAACCATCACGTAGTTTTTGGATTTGTCATGTACAAGCAGTTTTTGCTGCCGTAACCATGCCATTAACTCGTGACAATCAGGTGCTTCCAGTATCTGGGTCAGTGTGTCGCTGCGTTTGTTGGGGGCGGCACCATAATATACAGCCAGCAGATGCAGATCATGATTACCAAGGACGCAGACTGCGCGTTCTCCAAGGGATTTGAGGAAACGTAACGTCTCTAGTGATTTGGGGCCGCGATTCACCAGATCTCCAGCCACCCATAATGTGTCCGATGATGAAAAGCTCACCTCTGAAAGCAGAGTCTGAAGCTCATCAAAGCACCCTTGTATATCTCCAACAGCATAAGTGGCCATTGCTAAGCCCTGTTTCTATTAGTGCAGTGCGTTTGGTCGTGCCAGTGTAAAAGCTTTTATGGGGGCTTTAAAGCTCTCTCCTTCAGTGGTGCTCATCTCATAATGCCCCTGCATGCTACCTACGCTGGTGGCTAATACCGCACCGCTGGTGTAGGTATAACTTTTACCGGGATCGATAACCGGTTGTTCGCCAACAACGCCCTCTCCTTTGACCTCCTGTATATGTTGATTACCATCGGTAATCAACCAGTGTCGGTTCAGTAGTTGGACGGCTACAGAATTATAATTTGTGATGGTGATCTTGTATGAGAAGACGAAGCGTTTGCTGTCTGGATCAGATTGCTTGTCCAGATAATCGGTTTCTACATCTATGGATACGTGATTGCCGAGCTCTAAGTTTTCCATTCAGTTTCTGCTTACGCTTTTTTATCGGTCAAATAGTTACTGATAGTGACGAAATCAGATATCGCCAGCTTTTCAGGGCGAAGTGATGGGTCAATACCGAGTCCTTCCAGCTCATCTGTGCTAAGCAGGGGTTTCATGTTGTTGCGTAATGTTTTTCTTCTCATGGTGAAGGCTGTGCGTACAACCGTTTCAAACTGGCTCACCTCTTTTGCGACATAAGGCAGCTCGCGATAGGGGGTCAATCTGATGATGGCAGAGTCCACCTTGGGTGCGGGATTAAAGGCGCCAGGGGGAACCACAAACAGGGATTCAACCTTACAGTAGTACTGGGCCATAATGCCGAGTCGCCCGTAGTTGTTCTCTCCGGGGCCAGCAGCCATTCGGTCAACCACCTCTTTCTGCAGCATGAAGTGCATATCTTCTACGTGTTCAGCATGGCTGAGTAGGTGGAAGATCAGCTGGGTTGAGATGTTATAGGGCAGATTACCAACGATCCGTAAACGTTTATCGCTGGTGCGGAGCTGGGCGTAATCAAACTTCATTGCATCCGTTTCGTGGATGCGGAATTTATCACCGTAATTGAAGAATTTGGTTCTCAGGATCGGTGGCAGGTCACGATCTAGCTCAATTGCATCCAGTGCACCCGCTTCAGCTAGCAGCTCTTCTGTCAGGGCGCCAAGCCCAGGGCCGATCTCTACGAGTTGGTCGGATTCGTGGGGCGATATTGCACGGATGATACGGCGAATGATGCCGTGGTCGTGCAGAAAGTTCTGCCCAAACCGCTTACGGGCTTTATGCATTACAGGTTTTTTGCTCATGAATTACTTCGCGATAAGGTTGCGGTGACGAGCCATCTCGCCAGCATAGTCAATTGCGGTGTTCAGGCTGCCAGCATCGGCTTTACCGGTCCCTGCCAGATCGAGTGCAGTACCATGATCAACCGATGTGCGAATTATCGGCATTCCTAATGTGATATTCACTGCTTTACCAAACCCTTTGTATTTTAGCACGGGTAGGCCCTGGTCATGGTACATCGCCAGTACAGCATCTGCATGTTCGAGATGTTTTTCGGTAAATAGGGTGTCTGCAGGCAGAGGGCCGATCAGATCAATCCCCTGACTTCTAAGAGTGGCCAAAGTAGGTTCGATGACCTCGATCTCTTCGCGCCCTAAGTGCCCACCTTCGCCCGCGTGGGGGTTCAGCCCTGTCACCATAATGCGGGGGTTATCAAGGCCGAAGCTTTCTTTCAGATCCTGATGTAATACGGTGATAACTTCGGTCAGCAGGGAGGGGGTAATCGCGTCGGCTATCTCGCGTAAAGGCAGATGGGTCGTCGCTAGAGCTACCCTTAAGCCCTCTGTCGCGAGCATCATGACCACTTTACGGGTCTGCGTCAGGGCTTCTAAAAATTCGGTGTGACCGCTGAAAGGGATACCCGCTTCATTAATGATGCCCTTGTGAACCGGTGCAGTGATCAGCGCAGAAAACGTGCCATCAAGGCAGCCTTTTGTCGCCAGTGTCAGTGTTTCCAGAACATAAGGCGCATTGGCGCTGTTGAGTTGCCCGGGCACTGCTTCCTGTTTTAGGGCGACCGGCAGTACTTTTAATGTTCTTGCCGGTGTTGGTGATGCGGGGCGATCAGGGTTGAACTGCTCAATTGCCAGTGGTAGCTGCAGTAGTTCAGCACGCTTTCGCAGCAGCTCAGGATCAGCGACAACAACCAGCTCGTCCGGATGGCCCTGTTGGGCAATCTGAATACAAAGGTCTGGGCCGATCCCTGACGGCTCTCCTGGGGTGATAACAAGACGGTTTATCCCCAAGTGATTACTCCTTGATATCTACATAGGCCTGGGAGCGGATCTCTCGCAACCAAGTTGCCAGCTCCTCATTGAACTTACGTTTGCGGATAGCTGCACGAGCACTGTTTTCCTGCATCTCTTCGCCAAGATCTTCAGTTCGTGTATCCAGTACAGTCAGAATATGCCAGCCAAAGCGGGATTCAAAAGGCTCTGAAATCTGACCAATGGGGGTCGAATTCATAACCTGTTCAAACTCAGGCACCATCTGACCATTCTGTGCCCAACCCAGAGATCCACCTTCTGAACCGCTGGCGGGATCATCACTGAACTCTTTGGCTAAATCGGCAAAGCTTTCGCCGCTACGGATGCGTTGGTAGAGCTCGCTGATCTGTCGCTTGGCCTGCGCTTTAGTTCTGATCTCGCTTTGTTTCAGGAGGATGTGGCTAACAAGCTTCTGCTCTACTAGCTGTACTGCACCACCGCGCTTGTCTTTGGCCAGGAAGATATGGAACCCGCTGGGTGAGCGGACGGGTAGACTGAACTCACCTGGTGAAAGTTTGCGTATCGCTTTGCTGAGGGGTTCGGGCAACTCGCTCATTTTGCGCCAGCCTAAATCTCCGCCTTTTAGGGCGTTTGGAGCATTTGAGAACTCAACAGCTGTTTCGGAGAAGTCAGCGCCTTCAACCAGTTTCTTGTGGATATCCTTAGCTTTCCGTTCAGCCTGCTGAATCAGTTCAGGAGAAGCTTGAGAGGGGGTTGCCAGCAAAATATGGCCGAGCAGGTACTCGGCGGATACCTGGCTCTGTCCATCTGCAGAGGATAGGTAGTTTTGCAGCTCCTGCTCGGAGACTCGGATACGACGGTTAACCAGATTTTGCTGTACGTTAGTGATCAGCAGCTCGTTACGGATCTGCTCACGTGACTGATTGTAATCTCGACCTTCAGCAATGAGGGCATCTCTGAACTGTTCAAGGGACATCCCGTTCTGCGCGGCTATATTAGTAATTGCGCTGTTGAGCTGGCTATCTGAGATGCGAATGCCCTGTTGCTCTGCAAGTTGCTTCTGCAGGCTTTCAATGATCAGCCGGTTTAGCACCTGCTTCTTCAAGATATTTTCTGGAGGTAGGCGAGTTTGGCGTGAACTCAACTGCTCTTTGACGAGATCGATACGCTGTTCGAGCTCGCTTTGCATGATGATGCCATCATTGACAACTGCAGCGATTCGATCCAGCGGAACCTCCGCAGCACTTACAGAAAATGTTGGTATAAGCAGGCTAAAGGTTGCTGCTGTCAGGATGTTGCGGAGCTTAGTTTTCATTGTGCTCTTCACGCTCTTCATAGCCGATAATGTCATTCATGAAGCCGCTATTGCCACTTCCGAATGAGCCGAGTCCTTTAAGGGTGAGTTGTAAAAACACACCAATATCATATTTGTTGCTGCCATCAGGTTCTGTACCATCCAGCCACTGTCTGCCAGCGAAGCTGACTTTCCAGCAGCAGCTTTCGTACTCCAAGCCTAACGTGGCCTCTTCGGTTTCATTGCCTTTAATGTCATACAGCAATCGACCCATTGAGGTCCAGTTCTGGCTCAGCGGCCAGATAAATGACAGGTCTGTTTGTTCACGTTTTAGGTCAGTAAAGCGGTAGCGGAAATCGACAATATGATCGATGTCGCTCTTATATTTCAGTCCTAATGTGGATGACTGAACTTTGTAATCTCTGTGATCGAGAATAGTGTCCAGATAGGTGCGCAGATTCGGTGTCAGGTACCAGGTTCCCAATGTTGCCAGATCGCTTTGGCCTACAGTGTCTGCCGCTGCGTTTCGGCTGAGCTGCACCTCACGGTCTGCGAAGTAGTAAGCCTGACCAACACTGAATGTGCCTTTCTCAAATCCATCTTCAGTGATATATCGAGTGGTTAGTCCCAGGGATATCTGCTGGGCATCACCAATTCGATCTTTACCGCTGAAACGGTTTTCGCGGAAAAGGTAGTTGTAGTTGAACGTGTAGTTTGCGGTATCGAAGTCCGGAACCGCATCCTGATCCTCTTCGGGGACATAAAGCGCAAACAGTCGTGGCTCTAATGTATGGAGGCCTCCATTGCTCATATCACGATCAAAATACAGGCCGCTATCTATACTGGCAATGGTGGTAAAGATGTTAGGGGAATCGCTGTAGCCGGAGAGCTGATTATCCAGAGAGTAACTGCTGCTCCATAGGGAGAGCCGCGGTTTAATATAGCCCCAGGGCCGCTGCCAGTTATAGGACAGGGTTGGCTGGATGAAACGTCGATCCCCGGTGATACGGTTCGCTCCTGTCAGGCCTTCGATATCACGATCAAATCGAGTGACTTCTGCTTCGTAAGCCAGTGACAGTTCATCAGAAAACGATTCGCTGCCCTTCAGGGTTATTTGCGGCATCAACTGATAGGGTGCTGTGCCTTCGATGGTCTGGTAATCATGGACACGTGCGCGCAGAGACCAATTGGCAGCCCGGTATTCAACATCTGCCCGCTGGTCAAGGTGATTTTCCCGAGCCACTTCAAGGTTGGGTGACAGATCATCAAAATATTCGTTATCGCTGAGAGCGGTGTAATCAATATTTGTGTACCAGTTGCCAGCAAAATGGCCCTTATGGTTCAGGTCGAACAACCAGCGCTTGTCATCAGTCGTGTCATCTTTATGCAGATACGCTGTGCTGAGTATGTTGTCAGCCCAGCCATTCAGGTAGCGTAATTCGTTTTCCAGCAGTAGCCCCCGATCCGAGATATATCGGGGAGTCAGGGTGTCATCAATATTGGGTGCAATATTGAAATAGTAAGGTACTGCTATATCGACGCCACTATCTTTGCTGTAACTGACGCTTGGATATAAAAATCCGGAGCGACGGGTATCATCGATTGGGAATGTGAAGTAGGGGGCATAGATAATCGGGACTCCGCCTACTCTCAATACGGCGTCTTCTGCTTCACCAAAACCTTCTGCTTTATTCAGTACAATATTGTCAGCGCTTAATTGCCATGCTTCGCTGTAGGGTGGGCAGTATGTATATTTGCCCTTTTCCAGCCGCAAACGTTCATCTTCCAATCGGATAACTCGGTCTGCTGTACCCCTGAGTCCCTCTTCATGGATGACATATTGTGCATTGGTGAAGATCGCTTCAGAGGTGGTTGTATCGATCTGGGCTTCGTCGCTCAGCATGAGCAAGCCGGGTTCGCGGAAGCGGACATTACCTTCCAGGCGCGCTTTATTTGTCACCTGATCAAGCTCTGCGGCACTGGCACTTAAGCGTCGGTCGCCCTGGCGAATTCTTACCTGTCCCTGCAGTTGAGTCAGTCCGCCCAGAATGGTTGAGGACTCTTCTGCCTCAAGGTAAACCGGTGGATTATCCAGGTGTTCATCGCCCTCAATAGGGAATGTGGGCTCTATGTAACGACCGGCACACTGTTGGCCTGCCGCATCACGATAGTAAGCCCAGTCCAGCTGCGAATAGGGGTTGTCAGCTATGTAGCGTGGTTCGCTGTTAGCTGATTGGTGTGTGCTGCCCGGCATTACTAAGGCGTGGATATTGATTTTTTTACAGTCCCAGTCACCCGATGCACTGGTACTGCATTGCCACTCGCTGCCGACTATCTCAGGGGTAGCGATCGGTTGGGTTGATGATCTTTGTGTACTGCTGTTGCTTTCAGATCTCACAGTTGAGGAAGCGACTGCTGAACGGTTTGCAGTTTGATCACCATTACATATCCATTCACCATTACTGCCTGCATGACAATCCCATACGCCCGCTGATGAGCCTCTAGCGGTTGCTACCGGCTCTTTTGCTCGTGTGGTTTCTGACTGGGAGGTGGTCGTTGGTGATTTAATCGCGACTGCTTTAGCGGGAGGGACGGCTTCTACTCTCACCTGTGTCCCGGATACGGAAGATTCAACTGCTTGTTGCTCCGGTTGAGAGCTGTTTTTGTTAGCAGGTTTAGGCTCACCCGTTTTGGATTGGGATAGCTCAGTCGATTTTTCTGCTTGTTCGACCTCTTCGATCAGTTCCTCATTTACACTGCAGTCCCATTCGCCATCTTTGGTCATGCTGCAGTTCCAGGCCATTTCAGCATCGGATGATGCGGATTCTGCGACAGCGTATGAAGACAGCAGGGCTGCACTGATAGCGAGTGTTAAAGTATAGGTAGGTCGTTTGGCGAAGGGCATCTATTAACTAAATCCGTTTCAGCTGTTTCCGGAGAATCCGGTTTTCGCCGAACCCCTGTACGATTAAGTTTCAAGCGAAGAATGATAAATCATTCTCTGCGGTGAGTGTAGAGTTGGACTCGCTTTTTATCTTGTGTCGGAACAATAGCTGAAATGGAACTATGATCTGGCTACCTTTTTACGGGGTGAATGTCATAATAATGCCCGAATTGTATATTGATGGGTTAGGAATAGCTGGATGGATCAGCGCTGTGAAGAGTTAAAAGGGTGGTTGGAGCAGGTTTTACCTGAGTTTGCTGGGTTTAATGCTGCGGATTGGCAGTTACAACCGGTGTCAGGAGATGCCAGTTTCAGGCGTTATTTCAGAGCGCTCTCGGGTGGTAAAACCTGGATAGCGGTCGATGCCCCGACTGACAAAGAGGACAGCCGTCCATTTATACAGGTGGCTCAGTCTCTGGAAGCACACGGGGTGCCGGTACCGCATATCTTTACCTATGACCTTGAGTTGGGTTTTATGTTGTTGGGGGATTTCGGTGATGATCTTTATCTTCAGCATCTTAATTCAGAGACTGTGGATCCGCTTTACAAGAGCGCTTTGGATACATTGCTGTTGATTCAGGGTTGTCCATCTGATCCTGCGCGCCCCCTTCCTCTTTATGATCTGCCGCTACTACAAAGAGAGATGGCGCTTTTCCGGGACTGGTTTCTGGTGGAGTTGCTGGGGATGTCATTAAGTCCCGATGCCAATCAGTTATTGGATCTCTTATTTGATCATCTGATTGATTCTGCGTTAGAGCAGCCGTTGGTGTTTGTACATCGTGATTATCACTCGCGAAATTTAATGTGCCGTAATCAAGAACTTCCTGGTGTGATCGATTTCCAGGATGCTGTTGAGGGCCCGGTGACCTATGATCTGGTTTCACTTTTACGGGACTGTTATGTCGCTTGGCCTGATGAGCAAGTTTATACCTGGGTTGAAAATTATCGGCTGGCACTCATTGAACGGGGGCAGCGAATGCCGGATGGCCATCATTTCAGACGTTGGTTTGACTTGATGGGGGCGCAGCGTCATCTGAAGGCGATCGGGATATTTGCTCGTTTAAATATACGAGATGGTAAGCCCGGTTATCTCGGTGATATCCCGCGGACGCTTAATTACCTTATCTCCGTGACAGCTAAGACTGAAGAGCTGAAGCCAGTCGCAGGATGGTTGGTGGCAGAGGTTCTCCCGGTAATGCGCCAGCATCCCTGCTTTGCTGAGGATGTGTTAGATCACTGGGTTGTCTCATGCGAGCAATGATTCTGGCCGCGGGGCTCGGTAAACGCATGCGCCCTTTGACGTTGACTACACCTAAACCACTCCTTCCAGTGGCGGGTATCCCGCTCATTGAATACCATATTCGGCGTCTTGCCGCGGCGGGTGTGGATACGATTGTGATTAATCATGCCTGGCTGGGGGAGCAGATCGAGAGTTCTCTCGGAGATGGTGAGCGATTTGGCGTATCCCTTTTGTATTCGGCAGAAGGTGAGCCGCTGGAAACCGCGGGTGGGATAAAAAAGGCACTTCCTATGCTGTCTGGCGGCAGTGAAGAGTTTATATTGGTCAATGGGGATGTTTTTACAAACTATCCTTTTTCCCGTTTAGTCTCAGGCGAATGTGGTAATCGTCTGGTACTGGTGCCTAATCCTGTGCACCATCCTGAAGGAGATTTTTCACTTGAGGGCAGTGTTGTCGGGCTGGCGGGGCAGTTGCGCTATACCTTTAGTGGAATCAGCCGGCTGCAGTTGTCGCTCTTCGATAGTGTGGAATCAGATCAGGCGGCCCCTCTGGCGCCAGTGTTGCGACGTGCTATCTCCGAAAATAGAGTCGCAGGTGAGCTGTATCAGGGATATTGGGCTGACGTTGGCACCCCGGAGAGGTTGGACGAAATTAATCAATTAATGTCGGAGCGGAAAATAGATGGCCTTTGATGCTCAGGAAAAGGGTGCAGAACTGGGTGCAACCATGAAAAAGTATTCTACCTCAATCCTATTGGGGGCAGTGGTAGGTCTTTTTTCCGGGGGCTTTTGGGGGCTTATCTTTGGTGGTTTTGTCGGCTATCTGATCAGTCGTGCATTGGGATCTGCGTTGGCAGCAGTAAATCCCCAGGAAGCTTTTTTTAAGGCTACATTCACGGTTATGGGCAAACTGGCCAAGGCCGACGGTCGGGTGACAGAGGATGAGATTCAGTTTGCTCGGGCAGTCATGACGCAGATGCGGCTGACTGAGGAGAGAAAGCGGCAGGCGATTGATCTTTTTTCTGAAGGGAAAAGTGCGGACTTTGAACTGCATAAAGTGTTAAAACCGCTCTCTGTGCTTCTTAAACACCGCCCAACGGTTAAGTTGATGTTTATTGAGATACAGCTGCAGGCTGCGATGGCTGATGGAGAGGTGAGTGAGCCTGAGCTCAGAGTGATAGATGAAGTTTGTCAGTTACTTGATCTGGGGTTAGGAAGCATTGATGAAGTGATTGCTCGGGTGAAAGCACAAAGGGACTTTTATCAGCATGGTCAGGCGGGCGTTGATAGCGAGGTTTTACTGAAAGATGCTTATGCAGTGCTGGGTGTTGATCCTACAGCGACAGATGCCGAGGTGAAGAAAGCTTATCGTCGTCAGATGAGTCAGCATCATCCTGATAAGCTGGTGTCAAAAGGGTTGCCTGAAGAGATGATTGAACTCGCCAAAGAGAAATCCCAGGAGATTCAAGCAGCTTATGAGCGTATAAAAGCTTCCAGAAAGTAGCGCTATCCGGGAGCTTTCTCCTTAGTGCTGCTGTTTGGGGTGTTGTTCTCCGGTGTAGGCTGGGCAGCAGCTTCTCCTTGAATAAAATGCCGCTTAATCTGGCCGCGGACCTGTTTTAGAAGTAGGGCCTCATTCGTACTGTGGGCTGGTAGCCTGATCTGATAGAAGTTTTTCAGCCCATTCTGGCGAGCAGTTCTCAGCCTATACTTTGGCGCTTCATGGGGCTGAAGAAGTGAAGATGCACCTTTGGTGTTGTGGTGGAAGTCCAGAATTGTGGATTCAATCTCTGGTAAAAGTGCGAGCAAGTCGGGGACCTCTTCACCTGATGGTGTACGCGCATCGATCATGATCAGACGAAGATCGAGACTCTCTTGGAATTTTTCAACGTATTGCGCCGCCCAGGCTGCTCCAGTCCCTACACCTATAATGATGAATCGTTCAACCTCCTGTTGTTGTAGATACTCAGTCGCACTGTTGCCTAACCGAAAAACCTGTTCCCGGTAGGGTTCAGTCTCAGGTTTGTCAATTGTTGGTTCTTCATCCTTGGGTACGGTCCCTTCAGCTGTTTGGTTAGTGGCAGGACTTTCTGGTTGAGGCATAGTGCTTTCAGCGGCCGAGGCTATCTCTGAAGGGGCGGTCTCAGCTACCGGTTTGATGGCCTGAAGGGCTGGCAGGGTGCGTTTGGGGATAGGGGGTTCTGCTCGTCTGGGAAGGTAAACTGAGAGAGTATGCCAGCCATAATCTGCTAGCCCCTCTCTTAAAATTCGATATTTATGAGGCCAGTCCATATGTGTTTGTTCATCCGGGAAAAGGATGATCCCCCCGAGGGGAGATGGTGCTGCCGCAGGTAGATAGTAGCCGATCAGCTTCTCGGCTTCTTTTGACGTAGTAAGCTGAAGAACTTGTGTTATCGGATCATGTTTGGTGATTAGTTCTTTTAACAGCGATGCTTCTGGGTCAGGTTCTGTTCTCGGAATTGCAGGGGGGGACGCTGCCGCTGAACTGGCTGAAGTGTTTTCTGCTGGTGCAGGGGCTTCTTCGTCAGCTGCAAATGACGAATTGATATTGCTGATGAACAGCACAAGTGCGGGGAGTAACCATTTCATGGACTCGATTATGGGTAAGATGCAGGCTGACAGCAAGCGCAAAGCTCCGGTAAAATAGCACAAAAATATTTATAGCGGACAAGACCTATATGGCTGACTTCAAAATTGCACCTTCGATTCTCTCTGCCGACTTCGCTCGTTTAGGAGAGGAGGTTGAAAATGTGCTTGCTGCGGGTGCAGATTATGTTCATTTTGACGTAATGGATAATCACTATGTACCAAACCTTACAATTGGCCCTATGGTTTGTAGCGCACTTCGCAAGCATGGCATCACAGCGCCGATAGATGTTCATCTGATGGTTAAGCCTGTTGATCGGATTATCGGAGACTTCATTGAAGCGGGTGCTAGCTTTATCACCTTCCACCCTGAAGGCTCAGAGCATGTCGATCGCTCACTGCAGATGATTCGTGATGGTGGATGTAAGTCAGGGCTGGTCTTTAACCCAGCGACACCACTGAGTCATCTGGAATATGTTCTGGATAAAGTGGATATGGTGTTGCTGATGTCCGTTAACCCTGGCTTTGGTGGCCAGAAATTTATTCCGGGGACCTTAGATAAGTTGAGGCAGGCTCGTGAAATTATCGATAAAAGTGGTTACGACATCCGCTTAGAGATTGATGGTGGAGTGGGTATTGGTAATATTCGTGAAATTGCTGAGGCGGGTGCGGACACCTTTGTCGCAGGTTCAGCTATCTTCAACACAGATGATTATACAGCCACGATCAATCAGATGCGTGAGCAACTGTCTTTGGTCGGAAAAGGGTAATGAAACACCTTTTTTCCAGTCAGGATCCTGCTCTGGTTCTGTTTGATCTGGATGGAACTCTGGTGGATAGTGTGCCGGATCTGGCTCAGGCGATCGATCGGATGCTGACCTCTCTGGGGAGGCCTGTAGCAGGTTTGGAGGCTGTATCTCACTGGGTTGGAAATGGTGCGCCTATGCTGGTTAAGCGGGCGCTGACCGGAGAGATGTGTCCTGATCTTCTGGAAGAAGCTCTTTTTGATAAGGGGTATCGCTCTTTTCTTAAGTTTTATGCTCAGGCTACAGCGGACCAGAGTGTTCTCTACCCAGGCGTGATTGAGTGCTTATCTGAGCTCAAAGGACGTGGTATTAAATTAGGTTTGGTAACTAATAAACCGATGCGTTTTACCACTTCGATGCTGAAGGGGTTTGAGCTGACGGATTATTTCGATGTGGTTTTAGGCGGCGATAGCCTACCCAGGAAAAAGCCAGACCCATTACCTTTGCAGGAAGCGATGAGGGTATGTGGTGCGCTACCAGAGATGACGTTGATGGTCGGGGACTCGATCAGTGACCTGTCTGCTGCGAGAGCGGCAGGTTGTCAGGTTGCTTGTGTCCCCTATGGATACAATCATGGTAAAGATATCTTCCAATCTGAGCCGGATCTGAAGCTGGAATCCCTTTATCAGTTAATGTGACCGCTAATCTATGAATACTCATCGTAAAAATCGATTTTAAATGGCATTAAAATCGATTTTTTTTGTTCCTGACCTTTGCCTTACTCTTAAACACAGCTCTCAGGTTATCTCCCCCAATATAGAGACCTGAACTGCTAGGTTTAAGAGTTTGAGACATAGCAGGTTCTTATCACAGCACTTGTATACCCCGCTTTGCGGGGTTTTTTTTTGCTAAAATTTGGGGGAGGGGCAGGAGGTGATCATGCCTAACCTTATCCAGTCTTTCATCAAACACGAATCCTCAGGCGGTATCTTACTTATATTCGCAACATTGCTGGCGATGCTGATGGCAAATAGTTTTCTTGATCAGTATTACCAAGCGGTTTTATACCTGCCAGTTGAAGTTAGAGTCGGCGATCTTCAGCTCGCTAAACCGTTACTTCTGTGGATAAATGATGGTTTGATGGCGGTTTTCTTCTTTCTGGTTGGGTTGGAAGTTAAACGAGAGGTGCTTACCGGACAGCTATCAAAGCCTGAGCAAATTGTATTGCCAGGTCTGGCCGCGTTTGGGGGGATGGTGGTCCCGGCGGTGATTTATCTGTTCTTTACCTACGGTGATTCAACCGCGATGCGCGGATGGGCGATACCTACGGCTACTGATATCGCCTTTGCGTTGGGAATTCTGTCATTGCTGGGGTTGCGTGTTCCTGTTTCACTGAAGCTGTTTCTTATGACCTTGGCGATTATTGATGATCTGGGTGCTATTCTGATCATTGCTCTGTTTTATACGGCTGAATTATCTCTGGAATCGCTGGTCATCGCGTCAATCGCTGTTGCTACTTTAATTGCTTTAAACCGCTTCGGTGTGATGCGGCTAGCGGCTTATATTCTTGTTGGTATCGTGCTTTGGGTTAGCGTACTTAAATCTGGAGTGCATGCAACGCTGGCCGGTGTTGTACTGGCATTTGCGATTCCGCTAGAAAACCGGGATCAGCCTGAGTTCTCGCCACTGAAAACTCTTGAACGAGCACTTCACCCGTGGGTGGTCTTTATGATTTTACCGCTGTTTGCCTACGCGAATGCGGGGGTTTCCCTAGGCGGTGTTTCTACTGAGGATATGGCGGAGCCGGTGCCTTTAGGGATTATGCTGGGACTCTTTTTTGGGAAGCAGTGGGGAGTGTTTCTATTCAGTGCCGCCGCTATTTTGTTGGGGTGGTGCAGTAAACCTGAAGGCAGTACCTGGTTGTCGCTCTATGCTGTTTCAGTTCTGACCGGGATCGGTTTTACTATGAGTTTATTTATCGACACGCTCGCTTTTGATGAAGGTGTATCCTTATTTAATTCCGCTGATAAGCTGGCTGTGTTGACCGGCTCATTTGTCTCTGCGATTTTTGGTTATCTGTTGCTTTTGATCGTAACTAAACCACAAAATGGACATAAAATAACTGATTAGCCTATAGCAGCGGTTGATTCACGCTGTCCGCTGCTATATCGTTTGGCTATTCAAAAATTAACTAAGCTTGCCGTGATGCCCTCTGCTACAGCAACCGTAAAAAATGATGCAGTAAAAGATCGTTTCCCTTTTGTGGGTGAGCGATGGCGATGGCGTGTCTGATTCAACCCCGCAGACACTTATGCAGGCTGGTTGGATATCGCTACAATTTTAACCCGGCTTTATCCTGACCTGGTTCTACAGTACCCAAAACTGTATCTTAATAATTCCTACGTTGTGTCTGCTCAGTACGCCCTGATTTTCGTTTTTACTGGCATTATGAGAGAACAACATGACCCCTGAACAGTTTGCCCAACTGGCCGCACAAGACTACAACCGTATTCCTGTTACTCGAGAAGTTCTAGCTGACCTGGATACCCCTCTATCGACCTATAAAAAACTGGCTAACGGACCATATAGCTACCTGCTCGAATCTGTGGAAGGTGGCGAAAAATGGGGGCGTTATTCAATTATCGGGCTGCCTTGTCGAACCATTCTGAAAGTGTTTGGCGAGCAGGTAACGGTGACCACTGATGGTGAGGTTGTTGAAGAGTGTCAGTTGGACGATCCGTTGTCATTTGTTGAAAGTTTCCAGCAGCGTTTCAGGGTGCCGCAACTTGAAGGTATGCCGCGGTTTAATGGCGGTTTGGTTGGTTACTTTGGCTATGATTGTGTCAGATATGTAGAGAAACGCCTTAAGAAAAGCTGTCCTGAAGATCGTCTTGGAACACCGGATATTCTGCTGATGGTGTCCGATGAAGTGGTCGTTTTTGATAATCTGGCGGGCAAGTTGATTCTGATCTGTCATGCGGACCCTGCAGTTGAGGGAGCGTATGAAAAAGCGCAACAGCGTCTTGATAGCCTGGTTCAGCAGTTGAGAGTTGCAACTCCATATGATGAAACGCCAGCGGATCAACAGAGAGAAGTGGCGGAGACTGAATTTCAGTCTAGCTTTGGTGAACAGGCATTCAAAGACTCTGTGGATAAGATCAAAGAGTATGTTTTAGACGGCGATATCATGCAGTGTGTGATATCTCAGCGGATGTCGATTCCCTTTGATCGAAAGCCGATCGATCTTTATCGTGCGCTACGTTGCCTGAATCCTTCACCCTATATGTATGTCCTGAATCTCGATGATTTCCATGTCGTGGGTTCATCGCCTGAGATATTGGCCCGAGTAGAAGATGGTCAGGTGAGTGTTCGCCCAATTGCCGGTACACGAAAGCGTGGTCAAACTCCTGAAGAGGACCTGGCGATGGAAAAGGAGCTGCTGGCTGATCCTAAAGAGATAGCGGAGCACCTTATGCTGATTGACCTGGGGCGGAATGATGTGGGGCGTGTCGCTGAGATTGGTGGTGTTGAGCTGACCGATAAAATGGTGATCGAACGTTACTCTCATGTGATGCATATCGTCTCCAATGTGAATGCTAAATTGAAGCCTGATGTATCGGCTATGGATGTTTTAAGAGCAACTCTTCCTGCTGGCACGCTGAGCGGTGCGCCTAAAGTACGGGCGATGGAGATCATTGATGAGATGGAGCCAGTGAAACGCGGGGTTTATGGCGGTGCAGTGGGATACCTTTCCTGGAATGGAAATATGGATACTGCCATCGCTATTCGTACTGCGGTTATCAAAGATAATCAACTGCATATTCAGGCTGGGGCGGGAGTTGTTGCTGATTCTATTCCGCGTCTGGAGTGGAAGGAGACAATGAATAAAGGGCGTGCTGTCTTCAGTGCTGTTGCGATGGTTGAAAAAGGGTTGGATCATCTATGAGCAAAGTTAGCGTAGATATAAACGCCATGAAAATTGAATCGTGCAGTAAGAGAAAGGGCTGAACCATGTTGTTGATGATAGATAATTATGACTCTTTTACCTACAACGTGGTGCAGTATCTGGGTGAGTTAGGTGCGGATGTTCGGGTTTATCGTAATGATGAGATAACCATTGAAGAGATTGAGCAACTGAATCCGAATCACCTTGTGATCTCCCCGGGGCCTTGTACGCCAAATGAGGCAGGGGTTTCTGTTGCGGCCATCAATCACTTTGCAGGGAAGTTACCTATTTTAGGTATCTGTCTGGGGCACCAAAGCATCGGTCAGGCGTTTGGGGGGAATATTGTTCGGGCAAAACAGGTGATGCATGGCAAAACTTCTCCGGTTTTTCATACCAATAGCGGTGTTTTTGAAGGGTTGAACAATCCTGTTGAAGTGACACGTTATCATTCATTGGTGATCGATCAGGCAACGTTGCCTGATTGTCTTGAAATCACCTCCTGGACTCAAAATGAGCTAGGTGAAATCGATGAGATTATGGGTGTTCGTCACAAAACCCTGGATATTGAGGGCGTGCAGTTTCATCCCGAGTCGATTCTGACTGAGCAAGGGCATGATCTTTTGGCAAACTTCCTCAAGCGTACTAAATAGCACAGATAAGGATAACAATATGGATATCAAGCAAGCACTTGCGCTGGTTGTTGATCAGCAGGATCTTCGTAAAGAGGATATGCAGGCAGTGATGCAGCAGATCATGACTGGTAAGGCTACCGATTCTCAGATTGGAGGGTTGCTGGTGGCGTTGCGTATGAAAGGTGAAACTGTTGATGAGATCTCCGGAGCTGCAGACGCGATGCGTGCGTTGGCGACGCCTGTTGAGATCAGTGTGCCGAATGCAGTGGATATCGTTGGTACCGGTGGTGATGGTGCTAATTTGTTTAATGTGTCCAGTGCTTGTTCCTTTGTGGTGGCTGCTGCGGGTGGTCATGTTGCCAAGCATGGTAACCGTTCTGTCTCTTCAAGCTCAGGGTCTGCAGATCTGCTGGAAACGGCCGGTATCAATCTTAGCCTGACACCGGAGCAGATCGGCGAGTGTATTGAAAAAGTTGGCTTAGGTTTCATGTTTGCACCCCAGCATCACAGTGCGATGAAACACGCGATCGGACCCAGAAAGGAGATGGCTTTAAGGACCTTATTTAACATCCTTGGCCCTTTAACGAATCCGGCAGGGGCGAAGCACTATCTGTTGGGAGTTTTTGACCAAAAACTCTGTCGCCCAATGGCTGAAGCGTTGAGCTCTTTAGGGGCTGTCCATGCACTTGTGGTGCATGCGGCTGAAGGTCTGGACGAGATTAGTTTGGCTGGCGAAACTGCAGTCGCAGAACTCAAGCAGGGTGAGGTGGTTGAATATACGCTGACAGCTGAAGACGCCGGTTTGCAAAAACAGTCGTTGGATGGGTTGCAGGTTAATAGTTCAGCCGAGAGTCTGGCGCTGATTCAGTCAGCATTTGCGGGTGAGCATGAGAAAGCGATCGATATGATTGCACTCAATGCTGGTGCGGCACTTTATGCTGCGGATATTTGTGACTCGCTTAAGGCGGGTGTTGCTTTGGCTAAAGAAACAATTACCAGTGGTTCTGCTGCTAAGAAAGTTACCGAGCTGGCTGAATTTAGCCAGGCATTTAAAGGTTAAAATATGTCTGATACACCAACAATTCTGAAAAAAATTCTCGCGCGTAAAGCGCAAGAGGTGGCTGAGCGTGAACCAAAGGTTTCAACTTCAGACCTAAAGGCCAAAATTGCAGATCAACAGGGAAGCGCATTTGATCCTCGTGGCTTTGCCGCGAATATGGCAAAGGCTATATCGAAAGGTCGTTCGGCTGTTATTGCTGAAGCAAAGAAGGCGAGTCCATCAAAAGGGCTGTTACGCGAACCATTTATTCCGGCTGAGATCGCGCGTTCTTATGAATCCGGCGGTGCAAGCTGCTTATCAGTACTTACAGATAAGGACTTCTTTCAGGGATCTGAATCCTATCTTGTTGAAGCACGGGCAGCCTGCTCACTGCCTGTTATTCGCAAAGATTTTATTATTGACCCATATCAGGTGTATGAAGCGCGAGCGATGGGGGCTGACTGTATCTTGCTGATCGTTTCTGCGCTTGAGGACCAGCAGATGGCAGACCTGAACGGTTTGGCCTGCGAGCTGGGAATGGATGTGTTGATTGAGGTTCATGGTGCTGATGAGCTTGAACGTGCTCTGCCACTGGGTAATCGTCTGGTAGGTATCAATAACCGTAACCTCCATACGTTTGAAGTGACGTTGAATAATACATTTGATCTTTTAAATATGATCCCTGAAGATCGCATCGTCGTGACGGAGAGTGGCATTCACTGCCGTGAAGATGTGCAGGCGATGCGTGAGCATAATGTACATAGTTTTCTGGTAGGTGAAGCCTTTATGCGTGCATCTGATCCGGGGCAAAAACTTAAAGAACTATTTGAATAAGGTGTGCTACGCATGAGTATGAGTGCCAAAGTTAAGTGGGATGGTGATGTTCGTTTTCAGGGGACAACAGGATCTGGCTTCGATGTGATGATTGACGGTGAACTCCAGAAAGGCCCTCGTCCGATGGAGTTGATGTTATTAGGGCTGGGTGGATGTACCAGTTATGATGTGGTTGGGATTCTTAAGAAGACACGTCAGGATGTGGTTGATTGTGTAGCAGAGATCGAGGCTGAGCGCGCGGATGAAGTTCCGGCGGTCTTTACCAAAATTCATGTTAAGTTTGTGGTGAGTGGTCGCGGACTTAATGAGAAAAAGGTGGAGCGCGCAGTGAAGTTGTCGGCAGAGCAGTATTGCTCCGCTTCTCTTATGTTGGAGAAGGGGGGAGTGGAGATTACCCACGGCTATGAGATAGTAGAGGTCGAATAATCTCTCAATTGTATTCATGATGGGAAAGGCTACTTTTTAAAGTGGCCTTTTTTATCGGTGGCACTCGAGTTTTGGGTTATAGTAATACGATTAATAAATAACCGGTTGATATCAATCCTGATCTGTTTCTAAGATCAAAGATAGCGCCGGGTGTCCGTAGTAATGAAATATGGTTGCTGTCATGGAGTGATGGCTATCAGAGGTGTTGATGCGTTTATCTATCTCAAAAACGTTAGCGCTAGGGATTGTTGCACTGCAGATCGTGACGGTCTGTGTCATTCTGATTTCTTCCTATATCAGCACAGAGCAAGTGCTGATCGGTCATGCGCAAAAGTTGATGCGTAACCTATCAAGGGAAGTGATCCATCGTTCCGAGGAGTTTCTCTCTCCAGCCCGTTCTGCAGTAAGCCTTACGCGTAGTCTGGCGCGCAATCAGGTCGTTAGTGCGGAAAAACCTGATGAGATGGAGCAGTACTTTTTCGATCAGTTAAGACTCTCGCCGCATATTGCGGGGATCTACTATGGCAATCTTGAGGGTGATTTCTATTTTGTTCGTCGTAGCATGGAGGTCGCTGACTTTCAGGTTAAAAGGATCAAAGAGGATCTGGGTAAACGGACAGTTTTCAATCGCTGGTATGACACTGAGCATGTTTTGGTTGAGTCCTCCTACGATCCTACAGATAAATATGATCCACGGACACGACCCTGGTTTACCAAGGCAATCGGTGAACGTAAACAGATCTGGACTGATCCCTATCTGTTTTTTACCTCTAAAACCCCGGGGATCACTGTGGCCAGTCCGGTCTTCTCTCAGCAAGGCGAATTGATCGGTGTGGTTGGCGTTGATATAGACCTTTCAGCGCTTTCTGATTTTCTTGGATATCTCGAATTAAGCCAGCATGCCTCCGCATTAATTCTCAATAATAATGGTGATGTTATAGCACACCGTAATCCTCAAGGGAGTTATGCCGAGGATCGAGAGACAGGGGCCAGAAGGTTGTTACGAGTGGATGAGCTGAAGAGCCCGGAGGCGAGAGCTGCGGTGGACTCATTAGACAAATCGCCAGGTTGGTATGTTCTTAATAGAGCATTGAATACCAGTTTTAGCTATCAGGAGAATAGCTATCAGGCGGTGTTTACTCCTTTCTCAGATAACTGGCCGTGGATCTTGGGGATCTATGTTCCGGAAGATGACTTTCTTGATGAGATCAAAGGAAACAGGCAGCTCAACCTATTCCTTGCAGCGGGGATTACGCTGATCAGTCTGATCGTAGGGGTGATGTTTGCCCGTTCACTCTCGCGACCTATTCAGGCTCTGCAGCAAAGTGTTGAGGCGGTTAAAAAAGGCGAGTATGAAGTTCATATCGAATCTGGGAACAGTATATTTCATGATATTGATGATACGACATCTGCGTTCAGAAGCATGGTTGAGTTCCTCAAAGAGAATCAGCAAAAAAGCGAGCGATTTAAAAAGCGTTTAACTCAGCAGGCGCACTTTATGGAGGCGGTACTGGCGAATATTGAGAGCGGTGTACTGGTTTGTGATGTGGATGGGAAGTTTGTCTACTCTAATCGCGTGGTGAACAGGCTAAGAGGATTACCAGATGACGCTCATCTGGAGCGATTTGATGATGCTCCCTTCAGGCTCTTCTCGGCCGGTGGTGAGCGCGAATTAGAGCGAGATGAGTGGCCGATTTATCGGGCGCTTGCTGGAGAGAATATTACCGGACTCGAAATTATTATCGTGGCTGCTCTGGGAGAACATCGAAAGGTACTGGTTAATGCGCATCCGCTAATTGATACCCATGGCGAGAAGCTTGGGGCCTATGTTTCAATGCGGCAGGTAACTGACGCATAATCCCTTCATTTGGCTCTACTATATTCACTTGCAACATGCTTGTAAGGTGCGTAGAATTACGCGTCCTTTGGAGAACTATTTCCAATCTCCTTGCTGCCTGCCACATGGTGTGGACAGGGGGCTATTAACCCGAAAGGAGCTAAAATGCGTCATTATGAAATCGTATTTCTGGTTCATCCGAACCAGAGTGAGCAGGTTTCTGCGATGGTTGAGCGTTACACCTCTCTGATCGAGGGTGCTGAAGGCACAATCCATCGTCTAGAAGACTGGGGCCGTCGTCAGTTGGCTTACCCAATCAACAATGCTCATAAAGCACACTATGTCCTGATGAACATCGAATGTGATCAGGAAACTCTGGACGAGCTGGAAAACCTATTCCGTTACAACGATGCTGTTCTGCGTAACATGGTTATCCGTCGTAAAGAAGCGATCACTGAGATCTCTCCAATCAAAGCTGCTGAATCCCGCGAAGAGCGTAAGCCTCGTCGTGAAGAAAAGGCTGCTGAAAAACCAGCTGAACAGGCGGCTCCTGCTGCTGAAGCTTCTAAAGAAGAAGCTGCTGAGTAATCTAATTTCTGAGGAGAGATACAATGGCTCGTTTTTTCCGCCGTCGTAAGTTCTGCCGTTTTACGGCTGAAGGTGTTCAAGAGATCGATTACAAAGATCTGGATACACTAAAAGGTTACATTACTGAAACTGGCAAAATCGTACCTAGCCGCATCACAGGTACTAAAGCGCGTTACCAGCGTCAGTTGGCAACTGCTATCAAGCGTGCTCGTTTCGTAGCGCTGCTGCCTTACACTGATAGCCATCAGTAAAAGGTAGGGGAGTCGCGTATGCGTGCCTTGGCCGAATTGGTCATGAAAGGCCGCAAGCAAGCGGCTTTTGTGGCGGTTATCGCCGCCTTGCTGCCACTGCTCTATTGGATCAGTGCAGCGACCGTAGCCTTGATTACTTTAAGAAAAGGATCAAGGGACGGGGCTGGAGTTCTGGCCTGGGCTTTATTGCCTTCCGGAGCTTGGGCTTTCAGTGGGGATCCGACACCACTGACCGTGATAACAGGTACTTATTTACTTGCTGTCGCATTAAGAGAAACAGTGTCCTGGGCCAAAGTGTTGATGATAGCACTGCCAGTTGGGGCGCTGGCCGGATTAGGGCTGGAGACAGTTCTGGATGGTCTTCTCGGTCAGGTGATAGAGGCAACAGAACGCTTTCTATCCCAGTCGGTCAACCAATCTGCAGAGGTTAGCCTCGATACAGAGCGACTGAGATTGTTGCTTTTGGGCGGATTGGGATCAGTACATACAGCGATAATGCTGCTGAGTTTGATACTGGCACGTTCCTGGCAATCGGGGTTATACAATCCGGGTGGTTTCAGGCAGGAGTTTCATCAACTGAGACTTCCCCAGTTTTATACCGCAGCGTTAATAGTAGTATCGCTGGTGAGCTACCAGATGGAGCTCGATTTTATGCGCTGGTTACCACTGCTGCTGCTACCTTGGATCTTTGCGGGTATCGCACTGGTGCATGGCAGTTTGGCTAAACGTGATTTAGGCAGGTCCTGGCTGGTTGCCTTTTATATGGCAGTCATTCTGATAGGACCGTATGTGATTACGCTGCTGGTTTTTGCAGCCGTTATTGACAGTTTTGTTAATATTCGGGCGCGGATTCCAGCCAAGAACTAGGACTGCAATTAGATTGCAGAACAAAAGAGGTTTACGAGATGGAAGTTATTCTGCTCGAGAAAATTGGTAAGCTGGGTAACCTCGGTGACAAAGTTTCCGTAAAAAGCGGTTTCGGTCGCAACTACCTGGTACCGCAGGGCAAAGCTGTTCCTGCAACTGAAACAAACGTTGCTAAATTCGAAGAGCGTCGTGCTGAGCTAGAAGCAGCAGCTGCAGAGAAACTGTCTGCTGCAACTGTACGTGCTGAAGCACTGAACGAGAAAGAAGTAACAATCACTGCTAAGTGTGGTGACGAAGGTAAGCTGTTCGGCTCCATCGGTACTCGCGACATTGCTGACGCGGTTACTGCTGCTGGTGCTGAAGTATGCAAGAGCGAAGTACGTCTGCCAGAGGGTGCGCTGCGCTCTATTGGTGAGTTCGACATCGCTATCCAGCTTCACCCAGAAGTTACTGCAACAGTTAAGCTGGCAGTTGTAGGCGAATAATCGTCTTCAGCCAGACTCTGCTGTAATATAAAGCACTGCGTGGTTCGCCCGCAGTGCTTTTTTGTTTTTAGCTCTGGTCAATTATGGAAAAGATGAAGCTCACTGACGACGATCTGGCAAAGATCAAAGTACCTCCCCATTCAATGGAAGCGGAACAATCTGTTTTAGGCGGATTGATGCTGGATAATAACGCCTGGGATACCGTTTCTGAGGTGGTGCTGGAAGATAATTTTTATCGACAGGAGCACCGTCAGATCTATCGCACCATGCAAAAGTTGGTGAACGATGGTAACCCGATTGATGTTGTAACGCTCTCAGAGGAGCTTGATCGGACCGCTGAGCTGGAGAGTGCCGGTGGTTTGGATTATCTGGTTGAGCTGGCTAAAAACACTCCGAGTGCTTCCAATATCAGAGCGTACTCGGAGATAGTCCGGGATCGGGCTTTGCTGCGACAGATGATTGCAGCCGCCAATGAGATCGCGGATGGTGCCTTTAATCCTGAGGGGCGAAGTTCTGAAGAGATTCTTAACGATGCGGAGCAGAGAATCTTCCGTATTGCTGAGAACCGCCCTAATCAGGGGGGGCCTGAAGGTGTAAATACGCTGCTTAAAAAAGCAGTAGACAGAATTGATACCCTCTTTAATAGTGATGGTGACCTGACCGGTGTTACCACCGGTTTTGATGATCTGGATAAGAAAACTGCAGGCTTGCAGCCTTCGGACCTGGTTATTGTGGCTGCGCGACCCTCTATGGGTAAAACAACCTTTGCGATGAATCTGGTTGAAAATGCGTTAATGTCTTCCAACAAACCGGTGTTGGTTTTCAGTCTGGAGATGCCTGCTGACCAGTTGGTAACACGTATGCTCTCCTCTCTGGGGCGTATCGATCAGACCCGTGTCAGAACGGGGATGCTTGAAGAGGAAGACTGGCCTAAGTTGACGACTGCCGTCAACATGATGCGAGATAAGCCTCTGTTTATTGATGATCAGGCTGGAATCAGTCCTAACGAGATGCGAACCCGGGCAAGGCGAATCGTAAGGGAGCATGGGGATCTGGCACTCATCATGGTCGATTACCTGCAGCTGATGCAGATGAAAGGGGCGGGTATAGAAAGTCGTACGCAGGAGATCTCTGAGATCTCCCGTTCTTTGAAAGCGTTAGCCAAAGAGCTGGAGTGCCCAGTGGTTGCGTTGTCTCAGTTGAACCGTTCTTTGGAGCAGAGACCCAATAAGCGCCCTGTAAATTCCGATCTTCGTGAATCTGGTGCGATCGAGCAGGATGCCGATGTGATTATGTTTATCTACCGCGATGAGGTTTATAACGAGGACTCTGAGCATAAGGGGGTCGCGGAGATTATTATCGGGAAGCAGCGTAACGGTCCTATCGGGACGTCACGTCTGGCCTTCATTGGTAAATACACCAAATTCGAAAATCTCGCACCTGATGTCTATGCGCAGTATGTGGGGATAGATGATTAAAAAAACCGCCTTTTGGCGGTTTTTTTATTTAATTGGGATTAGGTGATTTTTACGACCTTATTCATAAAGGGTTCTGGGATACTGGTGACTTTGCGTTCATCATAATCAAAAAAGACCACCCCGGTTTTTGCATGTGCAACCTCAACCGCGGTCTTTTTATTGCTGATCAGATAATAGATATCGCAACCATACTTATTAAAATCACCAACAGCTATATCGATCTGTAGAAGATCTCCGTGAAAGCCTTCGGCTTTATAGACGATGGCCGAATCTGTCATGATCAATCCCAACCCCTCAATATCCAGCTCACCATAATGGTAGTGGTTGAGAAAGCGGATCCGTGCTTCATGTACAATCGAGAGCATGGCGTCATTACTCAGATGGCCGCCATAATTAATATCACTGATACGAATGGGTAACTCGGTTGAGAAGATGTAGTTATCCGGCATATCAATTTTTATTCTTGCCATAATCTTTCCTTAATTCCGATAGATCGATACAGCTTCAACCATCCCGTTGGTCAGGGTTTCAAGGTCTTGGTCCTGCATCACAAATGGGGGCATAATGTAGACTAGTTTACCGAAGGGCCTGATCCAGAGGCCACGTTCAATAAACAGCTTTTGTATCTCAGTTGTGTTCACCGGCCTTTTCATCTCAATCACACCGATCGCACCAAGGCACCTTACATCCGCGACATGAGGAAGTGCTATGGCTGCTTGAAGCCCTGATTTTAGCCCTTTTTCTAAACGTTCGACATTCGCTTGCCAGTCATTAGTTTCAAGAAGTTCAAGGCTCTTGTTGGCGACAGCGCAGGCTAGTGGGTTACCCATGAAAGTCGGGCCATGCATAAAGCAACCAGCCCCGCCAGCAGAGATGGTTTCACCCACGTTTTGGTTTGTTAGTGTCGCCGCGAGTGTCATATACCCTCCGGTCAGTGCTTTGCCGACGCAGAGAATATCCGGAATGACTCCTGCATGCTCACAGGCAAATAGCTTTCCAGTCCGGCCAAACCCAGTGGCAATCTCATCAGCGATGAGCAGTACATCGAATTGATCACAGAGTTCACGGGTCTGTTTCAGATATTCCGGAGAGTAGAAGCGCATCCCTCCCGCTCCTTGTACGATCGGCTCCAGAATGAGCGCGGCAATCTGCTTGTGATTCTTTTTCAGTAGTTCGTATAGGGAAGTGATCTCATCCTGATTCCAGGGTTGGTCAAAACCGATGCTGGGGGCCGGTGCAAAAAAATGCTGGGGCAGGACACCAGTGAAGATCTCATGCATACCTGTGACTGGATCACAGACCGACATCGCTCCAAAGGTATCCCCGTGATAACCATTGCGTATCGTCAGTAATCGGTTTTTTTCTGGTTTCCCTCTGGCGTGTTGATATTGCAGTGCCATTTTAATCGCGACTTCAACCGCCACTGAACCAGAGTCTGCAAGAAACACTTTATCCAGATTCCCAGGGCTGAGGTTGACCAGCTTTTTACACAGCTCGATGGCAGGTTCATGAGTTAGTCCACCAAACATCACATGAGACATTTTATCAATCTGATTGTGAGCAGCTTGATTCAAGGCTGGATGATTGTAGCCATGAATTACTGACCACCAGGAAGACATGCCGTCGATTAGTTCTTTTCCATCCGAGAGTGTCAGGCGCACTCCTTCAGCTGACTCTACGGCATACATAGGTGGCGGATTGATCATTGATGAATAGGGGTGCCATATATGCTGCTGATCAAAAGCGATCTGCTCGGGTGAGGTCATGCTGAGTAAATCCTTGGGAAGGTTTATGGGAATAATAATTAGAGCTTGGTTTGCTTTTATGATCAAGAGGGTATGAGACTATGACCAAAGTTCTAAGGAACTAAAGCAACGAAAGAGGTTCTATCTATCTGTACTCGTTAAGATGAATTATTTTTCACTAAAAATACATTTATGTGAAACTTTATCCATAAGGGCGAGTCACAAACGCAAGAGCTAGTGACAGGCTCTAACAAATTTTTTCAAGCGTATGCAAAATCATAAGAATTGATAAATGGGGTGAATCCAAAATGGCTAATAATACTTCTGTAAAACCTATGGTAGCTGCTGTTGGTGCGGCGTTTCTAGCTGGTCTGGCAACTGTGCCTGTTGCAACTGCTGCGGAGAACCCGTTTGCTACGACCGATCTTAAATCTGGTTATAGTCAGCAAGTTGCGATGAATGAAGGCAAATGCGGTGAAGGCAAATGCGGTGGCGACAAGGCATCCAAGTCCGAAGGCAAATGTGGCGAAGGTAAGTGCGGTGGCGACAAAGCTTCTAAGTCTGAAGGCAAGTGCGGCGAAGGTAAGTGCGGTGGCGACAAGGCATCCAAGTCTGAAGGCAAGTGCGGCGAAGGTAAGTGCGGTGGCGACAAAGCTTCCAAGTCTGAAGGCAAATGTGGCGAAGGCAAGTGTGGTGGCGACAAAGCTTCCAAGTCTGAAGGCAAATGTGGCGAAGGCAAGTGTGGCGGTGACAAAGCTTCCAAGTCCGAAGGTAAATGTGGTGAAGGTAAATGCGGTGGTTCTAAATAATCATCGAGTGCTTTCATAGCTGTAGAATCTGGCCCTGTTAAACAGGGCCTTTTAATCTGTATTCTCTGAGGTGGAGTAATGAGTGGGAAGCAATACCCGGTTACGGGTGCCGGCTTTGGTTTTCGTCGCTGTATGGCGAGCACGCTTAAAGAGGTTGAAACAGGGGCATTTGATTTTCTCGAGATAGCTCCAGAAAACTGGATGGGTCTGGGCGGTCGCTTTGGCAAAGCATTTCGTCAATACACAGAACAACACCCCTTCATGGCGCATGGCCTGTCGCTCTCGATCGGGGGACCGACACCTCTGGATATGGATTTTCTGACTCGGCTTAAGCAGTTCCTTAAGGAGCACAATGTCCGTGCCTATTCTGAACATCTAAGCTACTGCTCTGATGACGGGCATCTTTATGACCTGATGCCAATCCCCTTTACCGAGGAAGCAGTGAAGTATGTTGCTGATAGAATCAAGCAGGTTCAGGACGTGCTTGAACAGAAGATCGCAATGGAAAATGTCTCCTATTATGCTGCGCCGGGCTCTGAAATGAGTGAGAAAGAGTTCCTGCTGGCTGTGCTGGAGGAGGCAGACTGTGAGCTGCTACTGGATGTAAATAATATCTATGTAAACAGCATTAACCATGGTTATGACCCGCTCGAATTCCTTAAAGCGATGCCACAAGAGAGAATAATGTATCTGCATATCGCGGGTCATTACAATGAGGCAGAGGATCTGATTGTTGATACCCATGGTGCGCCGGTTGTTGACCCCGTGTGGTCGCTACTGCAAGCAACTTATGAACAGTTCGGTTTAATCCCTACATTATTGGAACGAGATTTTAATATCCCGCCATTATCGGAACTGCTGCAGGAAGTAGAGCAGGTCCGGTTCTATCAGAATCAGTGGGAAATGAGCCATGCACAAACCGTTGCCTGAAGTGACTGATTTTCAGAAGTTGCAATATCAGTTTGCAGCTCATATTCGCAATCCAGATCGTCATCCTAAACCGGAGGGCGTTGAAGATCGGAGAATGGGGATCTACCGGGATCTTTTTTTTAACAATGTTGAAGGTTTTCTCTCTGGCAACTTCCCAGTACTCAAACAGATCTCAACGGAAGCCTACTGGTTAACGCTGGCTCGCTCCTTTTTCGACGAGCATCATTGTCATACCCCTTATTTCCTGGAGATTGGAGAGGAATTTATCGAGTATGTGAACAATGAGAGAGCGCCTGAACCGGAAGATCCGGCTTTTCTCCGGGAGTTGATTCACTATGAGTGGGTTGAGCTCGCGCTGGATGCTTCTGAAGTTGAGCTTCCTCTTGAGGGAGTATCTGTTAATGGTGACCTACTTAAACAGCACCCGGTGCAGTCACCCTTGGCGTGGTTGTTGTCCTATCAGTATCCCGTGCACTGTATTCGTTCTGACTATCTACCGGATACCGCACCGGACAATCCTACTTTTCTGATCGCTTACCGGAACCGTGAATATGATGTGAACTTCATGGAGGTGAATCCGGTTACCGGCAGATTGCTCTATCTTCTGTCGGAAGATGAATCCTTATCGGGTGAAGCTGCACTGATGCAGATAGCGCAGGAGATGAATCACCCTGATACAAAGCAAGTCATTGAAGGTGGAGCAAAAACTTTGGAACATTTACGCTCCAAAGGGATCATATTAGGAACAAAAATTTAAAAATTCGATGACAGACAGGTTGTCGTAAAGAGAAGGGTGATCTTATGGCGAATTCAGTAGTAAAGCTCGCTAATCGTTTACAGGATGTGCTGGATAGTACACGTATTGCAGATGGGCTTGCGCCTCTGTTACTTCGTTTATACCTGGCGCCAATTTTCATGCAAGCGGGTTGGAATAAGTTATCTCATTTTGAGGATACTGCGGCCTGGTTTGGTAATCCTGACTGGGGGCTAGGCCTACCTATGCCGGAGGTTATGGCTGGGTTGGCTGCTGGCACTGAGTTAGTTGGCGGGATGCTGCTGATTGTAGGGTTTGCTGTCCGCTGGATCAGTATTCCATTAATGATAACGATGCTGGTGGCTGCATTTGCTGTTCACTGGGAGAATGGCTGGCTTGCCATCGCGGATGGTGGTAGTTGGTTAGCCAATGAGCGTGTAATGGAAGCTCAGGATCGTCTGACAGCGGCTAAAAGTATTCTGCAGGAATATGGGAACTACAACTGGCTGACAGGGCGAGGCTCTGTCGTGATTCTGAACAACGGTATTGAGTTTGCTATTACCTATTTTGTCATGCTCTTTAGTCTTTTCTTTACGGGGGCGGGCCGGTTGTTCAGCTTGGATCATTGGGTAGCGAAATGTTTCAGGGAGTCTGAATAATTCACCTGATATAAAAAAAGCCGCATGTTGCGGCTTTTTTTATAGAGATAAATTAACGGTGCCGAGGGTAAGTGAGCATGTTGAACACAGCGTCTGTATACCAGTGGGAAGCACTGATTAAGTCATTCATGTTTTTTGACTCAAAAATACGCTCTAGGTAGCACTCAAAAAGAGAGCTGGATTCTTCGATCATGTTTTCAACATCTGGAAATGTAATAGTCATTTTTACCTCAGCTATAAAAAGCAAACTCCTCTTCATTTATCCCTGAAATTATCGGTTTCTACGCTCTGTCGATCACAGGGCACCCCTGAATAATCCGAGTATTTTACTGAGGCATTAGACTTTGGTCAAATATTATCCGCTTACATGCTCTCTTCGAGTAGCTGCTTTTTCTCTTCGTTGCTTAGGCTGCCTATCGGTTGGTCAGTCAGCTCCTCCAGCATCTCGTTTAGCAAAGGTGAGCAGACATGGGTAGATTCAAGCGCATTATCAATATACTGCCCGAGTGTAGGATTTGACTGCTGATTAAGTGCTTGCTGGTCCTCCATACACTGAATGTAATTTTGCATATATAGAGAACCGATTTCACCTCGCTCTTCAACCAAACCGGGCAGAGTGGTTAGCCATTTTTGCAACAGTTCCAGATCGGAGGTGGGTTCAGCGTAAACGAAGCCGGTAACACCGAAAAGGCTGATAGCTAATAACAACTTTCGCATATTTGATCTCTCAAGGCGTTCTTTCTGTCAGGCTAACATGGTTTGACTGAAGATTAGATGAACCAGTTCAGGACTGTTCCACAGTGATGGAGTCGACGTAAATTGTATCGTCGGCAATTCTAAAGCGGATATTCAGATCATGAAGTCTGACACCATAGCTCTTCTCGCTGTCATTTTTCTTGTAAGCGGGGCGAGGATCGCACTTTAGCAGTTCAGAAATCTGGAGTTTTAAGGGCTGTTGGAGTCGTGCCTGTGCTTGAGTTAATTCTGCTTTAGCTTGATCAGAGTATTGAATTGGCTGCTCCAGAAAGGAGATATTTTCAGCAAAGCTGCACTCTGCTTCAGGGATCGCATCAGAGTAAGGCAGATATGGCTTGATATCGATAATTGGAGTGCCATTCAAAAGATCGGCCCCGCTGACAATCAGTTCAAGGTGATTATCATCAGATTCTATGGCGATGAGCTTCACCGGAGAGAGGCCAATAGGGTTGGGGCGAAATGGAGAACGGGTAGAGAAAACCCCCATCCGTTTATTGCCTCCAAGCCGAGGTGGTCTTACCAATGGGTTCCAGCCTTTATCGACACACTCACTGAAAATAAAAAGTAACCAAATGTGTGAGCAGTTTTTAAGGCCCCGCACGACCTCCTCGTTATCAAACCCGGGTAATAGGCGAATCCGGGATTCTAGGCTGGTTGCCAGTCCTGGCTGTCGCGGGATACCAAATTTCTCTTTGTAGGGGCTAATGACTGTGGCAACGGGCGTAATCGTATAGGTATCGTTCATTGTGACTCAGGTTAATCATGCTCAGGGATGCTGTCGCGAGTCTGCATCGGAGTAATACTACTCCAGTAACGCGCTGCTTTCTCAACCTGCTCTGCAAGTCGGTGTATATGGCTGAGCGCATCCAGAAGTTCGATGCTGTCTTTGGGTTTGAGGTGTCCCTCAATGCTACTCTGCATAACGTGATTTTTTAGTTGCTGGTACTGTTTTTCCAGCTGTTTGATCTGCAATCGGCTTTCATGACCCGATATGTATGAGTCCTGGCTTATTTCGCAGGAGTCGATCAACTCAATGGTTTTACTCTGATAATCATGGATAAGCTCATGGAGTGAGCGGTCAGATTGCAGATCAATAATTTCATAGTATTTTGGCAATATAGCTGAGAGTCGGGCGATCTCACTGTAATAGCGAGTTATCCTCATCGCTGAAGGCAGAATGCTACTAATTTCGGGGGAGAGGTTTTCCTGAGCAATTCTCTGATTGTATCGACCGATCTCGCCGTTAAGTTTATGTAAGCTGTTCATCAGAGCGGTTAGCTTGGTCACTTCTGAGCTCTCGGCACTGATTGCAGCCCGGGCCATATTTGAACTGAGTCCGCTGACTCTGGAGAGCTCGTTGCTCATCGCTTCGACAGCAAGGGAGGGAGATGCCAGAACGGTATCGTCTAAGAAACGTGGGCGGGCAAGATCCTCCTCCTGGGAGCGGAATCGTCTTTTCAGGAAGCCTTCCAATCGATCTGTTAGTGGCCACATCACCATGACGCCAACAACATTAAACAGAGTATGGAATGCGGCGAGAAGGGTAACCATATTCAGGTTTTGAAGATCCTGATTAATGAGCCCCGCCAGCAGAATCAGAATAAGTACGCCGATGACTCCGGTAATCAGATTAAAGACAACATGAGCCGCCGCAATTCTTTTAGCGTTAGAGGTGGCACCAATGACGGAAAGCATCGCTGTTGACGTTGTCCCGAGGTTGGCCCCTATCACCAGAGCGCCTGCGGAAGCCAGAGGGATAGAGCCAGCTGCTGTCAGTGAGAGTGTGATAGCCATTGCGGCGGAGGATGACTGCATCAGGAATGTGAGTATAAAACCGGCGGCGACAAACAGGATCAGGCCAAGTGGGGAGTGTGATATTTGATCAAGAGGGAGTTGGTTATCCAGGCCGTCAAAGGCATTTTTTAGGTAGTCTAAGCCGATGAAAAACAGGCCGAATCCGGCTAATGCCATCCCAATGTGACTGATGCGCCGATCGTTCCCGGATAGTTTTAGGAGCATCCCTAGTCCAACTAAGGGTAGGGCGAACGCACTGATTTTAATTTTGAAACCTATCAACGCGACCAGCCAGCCGGTCATAGTCGTTCCGATATTGCAGCCATAGATGACATTAATTGATTGGCGTAATTTTAACAGGCCTGCGTTGACGAAACCGATAGTGGCGACAGTAACAGCGCTGGAGGATTGGACTAAAGCGGTGATGAGGATGCCCGATGCCAGACCTCTCGTGGGTGAATTTGTTGCGGCCTGTAACGCTTTCTTGAGCCCTTGGCCAGCGGCCTGTTTCATCCCATTTGTCATCAGGTGCATGCCAAGCAGAAACAGGCCGACACCACCAATCAGATCACCTAATAAGCCCATACAGTTCTCAACATATTGAATTAACAAAGTTAATTGTTAATCTTAACGATGAAATAATCAAATCGACTTCAGCTTTAACGCTCAGTTCTGGCGAGGGTTAGTGCTGATACCCTAGCTACGCCATTCTGTTTCAATACCTGACTGACCGTTTCCAGAGTTGCGCCGGTGGTCATTACATCATCAATAAGCATTACATGGTCGTATTCAGAGGGTGTACATGCAAAAGAGCCTTTTTGGTTTTTAAGTCTCTCTAAGCGGCTCAAACCCATCTGAGGATGGCTTGCATGCAACTTCGTCAATAGTTGGGTATCTACTGGAATGTGGGTATGCCTACTCAGACCGCGGGCAATGAGTTCTGCTTGATTAAAGCCTCGTTTGAACTGGTTTAAGCGATACATGGGGATCGGAATCAGAGCTTCTACCGAGGGGGGGATGTTGGAAAAGTGATGCATCAACGACGCTATAAGTCCTATATATTGTACTTTTTGGCTGTATTTAACCTGTCCTATCAGATGGTCGATAGGGAAGCGATAGAGGAAGAATGAATCGACATGGTCATAGCTTGGAGGCTTTGTGCTGCACTCTCCGCAAATAAGGTCGTTTGATGTGCTGAGTGGTAGGGAGCAGTGGCTGCATTTTTGCGTGAGTATCGGGAGGTCATCTAAGCATCCTGCGCAGATACCAGAGGGTTTTTGATCAAGCCCTTTATAACTTTGCTGGCAGAGTAAGCATTGATCAAATAATGATCTAAAGTTAACCTTTGGTATTTTCATAAGTTGACAGTTCCTTCTGTCAGGATAGAATTGTGTTCTTCACTTATAGAACAGCATTACTACTGAAGCTTCTTGCTTCAGGATGTATTTTCCGGGAGTAAGCGCAAGATGCAACAGCTGGGTGCAATTCGTCATGATTGGACAGAGGCAGAAGTAAAAGCCCTGTTTGAACTGCCTTTTAATGACCTGATGTTTAAAGCACATACAGTGCATCGGGAAAACTTTGATCCAAATGAGGTTCAGGTCAGTACCTTGCTCTCCATTAAAACAGGCGCATGCCCGGAAGACTGTAAATATTGTCCTCAAAGTGGGCACTACAATACAGGGCTTGAGAAAGAGCGCCTGATGCAGGTTGAAAAGGTTATCGAGAAAGCGAAGAAAGCGAAGGAAACCGGATCTACCCGCTTCTGTATGGGAGCCGCCTGGAAGCACCCAGCAGATAAAGATATGCCCTATGTGGTCGAGATGGTTAAGCGGGTTAAAGAGCTAGGATTGGAAACCTGCATGACGCTGGGGATGTTAGATCAGGATAAAGCCAGTGAATTAGCTGATGCGGGTCTGGATTATTACAACCATAATCTGGATACGTCACCTGAGTTCTATGACAAAATTATTACAACCCGTACCTATCAGGATCGGCTGGATACACTTCAGAATGTACGTGATTCCGGTATGAAGATCTGCAGTGGTGGTATCCTGGGGATGGGAGAAACCGCAACCGATCGCTATGGTTTGCTGATGCAGTTGGCAAATATGCCAGTGCAGCCTGAAAGCGTTCCGATCAATATGCTGGTTAAGGTGGCGGGTACACCTCTGGAAAATGTAGATGATCTTGATCACCTGGATTTTGTCAGGATGATCGCCGTGGCACGTATCATGATGCCGGCTTCTCACGTTCGCCTGTCGGCCGGACGAGAAAAAATGAGTGATGAGATGCAGGCGATGACTTTCTTTGCCGGTGCCAACTCAATCTTTTATGGTGAGTGCTTACTGACCACGCCAAACCCTGAAACTCACCGTGATGTGCAGCTGTTCCGAAAATTGGGTATCAATATGGAACAGCGTATTTCTGATTCTGATGCAACTCAGGAAGCTGCCATTATGAAAGGCCTGCAAACCCAGCAGGATAGTGAGCACTTCTACGAAGCTTAATCGATCGCCGGGGCCTTTGAAGGTTCCGGCCCCTATCTGTGAGTCTGTATGTCTTTTGATTCTCTGGCAGATGAGCTGTCCGCTCGTAAACTGCAGTCGCTTTATCGTCAGCGCCGTACACTAGAATCGCCTCAACAGCCGTTAGTTAAAGTTGATGGCAAGGAGTATCTTGCCTTCTGTTCTAATGATTATCTGGGTCTTGCTAACCATCCAGAGGTGGTATCGAGCTTTCAAAATGCAGCCAGCCAGTATGGGGTTGGTGGTGGTGCATCGCATCTGGTAAATGGTCATAGTGAAGCCCATCATGAGCTGGAATTAGCGCTGGCTGAGTTTACAGGCCGACCTCGTGCTTTGTTATTCTCAACTGGATATATGGCGAACCTGGGTGCTGTGAATGCCTTGTTAGATAAGCGTGATGCGGTGTTTCAGGATCGCCTGAATCATGCTTCGCTTCTTGATTCAGGGTTGTTATCTGGCGCGCGTTTTCAGCGCTATCTGCATAATGATGCAGATAGTCTGGAGAAAAAACTAAAGCGCACAGAGGCTCGAAGGAAGCTGGTCGTCACCGATGGTGTCTTTAGTATGGATGGCGATGTTGCTGATCTTCCCTCCCTTTCAAAGGTTTGCCAGCGTGAGAATGCCTGGTTGATGGTGGATGACGCTCATGGGTTTGGTTGTTTGGGGCATCAAGGAGGCGGCTGCGCAGAGTATTATGGGATGGACAGTGATCAACTCCAGGTCCTGGTTGGTACTCTGGGCAAGGGGTTTGGCACAGCTGGGGCGTTTGTCGCAGGCTCTGAAGAGCTTATTGAAACACTGATACAACATGCGCGGACCTATATCTATACAACGAGTATGCCGCCTGCGGTTGCGGCTGCAACGCTAACCAGTTTGAAGATTATCCGCACAGAAAGCTGGCGTCGGGAAAAACTAGCGAGTTTGATTCAACAATTCCGCCAAGGGTGCGAGCAGCTAGGACTGGAGTTGATGGACTCTCCAACCCCGATTCAACCCATTATGATAGGTGAATCAGATAGGGCTGTCGCTATGAGTCAGGCGTTAGAAGCGCAGGGAATTTTTATCAGCGCCATCCGTCCACCAACGGTTCCACAGGGGAGCGCACGGTTACGGGTTACGCTAAGTGCAGCACATACCGAGGCGCAGATTGACCGCTTGTTATCAGCATTGGACAGTGTGATTTAGAGCATATCTATGAATCTATATAAAGAACATAGGATCAACCCGGGGAAACCAGAGATGGTTTTGTTGCACGGTTGGGGAATGAGTAGCCGGGTGTGGGGGGATTTTGCAGAGGCGTTAGCGCCGTTTTTTAGTCTGACTCTAATAGATCTTCCAGGCCTCGGCCGTTCAAACGATTATCCAGATCCCTATACCAGTGACGCGGTTGTTGATTGGGTACTTGCAGACGCACCCGAAAAGGCTATCTGGGTAGGGTGGTCTCTGGGTGGGCAGATCGCCACGCTTATCGCGGCCCGTTACCCTGCACGTGTTGATAAGCTGGTAACAATCGCATCCAATCCCTGTTTCGTAGCGCGTGACGACTGGGAGTGTGCGATGGATGAGCAGACTCATCAGCAGTTTGAATCTGGTTTGGCGCAGAGCCCTGCTAAAACATTGAGCCGTTTTGCGATGCTGCAAACGCAGGGGGCGTTAGAGAGCAAAATCACCTTGAAACATCTCAAAGCGGTTCTGTCAGAAGAGAAACCTGTGGCGCTCCAGCAAAGCCTTGGTCTGTTACGTGAAGATGTTCGCCCAGAGTTTGCGAAACTGACACAGCCGGTCCTTCAGCTGTTAGGTGAGAGGGATCTACTGGTACCTGCCGGTGTTGCAGAGACCTGTCTCGCTCCTGAAGAATGTACCGCTAAAGTCTATCCGGAATCAGGGCATCTGCCATTCTATTCACATCAACAGCAGGTTGTTAACGATATCCTCAGCTTTGTTAATGGACAGACTCTATAGTGGATAAGGTTATTGATAAGCAACGAGTAGCAGATTCCTTCAGTAAAGCCGCTGTCACTTATGACAGTGTTGCTGAGTTGCAGAGAGATATTGGTGAGGCGCTGATAACCTATCTTCCCTCTAGATCTATAGAGGTAATGGCTGATCTTGGGTGCGGGACTGGATATTTTACCCCGAGGTTAAAAGCAGAATATGCAGAGGCTGGGTTGATCAATATGGACCTGGCATTTGGCATGCTGAGTTATGCACGAAATCAGCGTTGGGCAGATGATACACACTGGATCTGTGCGGATGCAGAAGTTCTGCCTCTGAGGGATAGCTCTATTGATCTTATCTTCTCAAGCCTGGCAATTCAGTGGTGCGAAAATTTGCCTAAGCTTTTTTCTGAAGTAGAGCGGGTTTTAAAACCGGGTGGGAGATTTGTTGTCGCCACTCTGGGGCCGCAAACATTGCATGAACTACGTTCTGCCTGGCAGAAGGCAGACAGTTATACCCATGTTAATCGGTTTATCTCTCGGGAAGGGATTCTGTCGGCATTGCCCCAAGCGCTACGTTGTCAACGGTTTGATGAAGAGCTGAGGGTGCTTCAATACCCTCGCTTAAAACAACTGACAGATGAGTTGAAACGATTGGGTGCACACAATATGAATGCCGGTCAGCAGGTAGGGCTGACTGGACGTGAACGGATCAGCCGTTTTCGGGACGCGTACGAAGCGCAACGTACGACAGAGGGCTATCTGCCCGCTACCTATCAGGTTTTTTATGCTGTATTTGAAAAGAGCTTTCAGGAGTAGTTTTTAGTGGCGAAGCGTTGTTATTTTGTGGCCGGAACCGATACCGATGCGGGTAAAACAGTAGTATCAGCGGGATTGCTAGCAGCCGCTAATAAGCGTGGCTGGTCAACTTTAGGTCTGAAGCCGATTGCCGCGGGTTGTGAAGAGACCGAAGATGGATTGAGAAATAGTGATGCTCTGCAGTTGCAAAAGGCGGCTTCAATCACTTTGCCTTATGAGCAGGTTAACCCTGTTGCATTTGCCCCGCCAATCGCTCCTCATATTGCTGCGAAAGAGGAGGGGAGGCTACTCAGTGCAGATCGGATCTCAGCGATCTGTAAAGGGACGCTTTTACAGCCTGCCGACTTTGCTATTGTTGAGGGCGCTGGTGGATGGAGAGTTCCACTGAATGCTCGTGAGACAATGGCTCATATCCCTAAGCAGCTTAATGTACCGGTTATTATGGTCGTTGGTATCAAGTTGGGCTGTATCAATCATGCTCTATTGACTGCCGAGAGTATCGCACGTGATGGCTTAAGGTTAGCGGGTTGGGTTGCAAATCAGATTGACCCTGAAGTTTCACACTACGCAGATAATGTGAGTACAATTCGCGCCATGTTAAGGGCGCCCCTGATCGCTGAAGTACCCTATCTCGAGGATACCTCAGCAGAATCCGTATCGAATTATATTGATCTGGACTTACTTCAAAGTGAATAAAGTGTTCAATATATGAACATATTGTAAGGCTGTTCTATAATAACGACTGGCATGACTCAAATTTTGACTGTGAGGTGTCTGTCGTGAATGTAACTAATGCACTGCAATCAGGTTTGTTAGGCGTTAACCGGGGGCTGGATAATGCGCCCCGAGCTGCAGGTGATGTAACAGGATCAGGTAAAACAGATGAGCCTGAACTTGCCAGTGGGCTAAATAAAAATCAGGCTGTGGATGAAACAGCAGCTGGTGCGGGTGTCGAAGCAGCTTCAACCAAAGTGGTTACACCCGTTGAATCGACCGGAGCGTCAGGTTCAATCATTGATGTGGTTGTCTGAGCCTGTCGGCCTGGCAGTACAGTTCAGTTGTTATCGATGGAATGGTGCGGATAGGTTTAAATGCAGATCTCTACTGATACGCAAACGCTGAATTCGAATTCAGTTCCTCAGGAGCTTCGTTCACGCGATGCTTTGAGGTTGCGTGCGGCTTTGGAGACGGTACCTGCAGAGCAGGAGCTAAAATCTGATCGCACCTTTATCAACCGTGATCGGGTAACTTTGTCGGCGGAAGCGGCGCAAATATCCCGCTTGGCAGACAGTGCATCAGAACTTAAAACTTCAGAATCTGGTCTGGTAGGCCTGGAAACAGAAGAGGGAGAGTTTGTCGGGCTTGATTCTTCTTCATCCTCAGTAGCGGCGCGTGCGGATTCTGACCAGCAGGAGTTAGAGATCACGCGTGAACTTGCAGAGCGTGATCGCGAGGTCCGTGCGCATGAGCAGGCGCATGCGGCTATAGGCGGACAGTATGCCTCAGCTCCCAGTTATAGTTATGAGCGCGGTCCGGATGGGCGCCTTTATGCTGTCGAGGGTGAGGTGAAGATTGATACATCACCCATACCCAATGATCCTGAGGCCACTCTGGAAAAAGCAGAGATAATTCAAAGGGCTGCTTTAAGCGTAGCTGAGCCGTCATCCGCGGATCGAGCTGCTGCTGCGGAGGCGCGAGCAATGGCTATTGAGGCTCGTGCGCAGCTCTTGCAGCAAGAGGAAACGCTTCGATCTGAGGAGCTTGTAGCCGAGACTGAAAAAGATGAGGCGGAGGCGGATGACGATCGCCCAACAGCTGGCGAGCAGCTTCAGTCTTTTCGAGATGAGCGGGCTGCACGAGCTGAAGGCGCAGCAGAGGCATTGAATGAGTTCAATAATCGGCTGAATGAGATCAATAAGCAGCTTGCAGAGATCAACAAAAAACTGGTTGATGCTGGCGTGTTCCAGAAGCTTTTCCCAGAGGGTTCCCTGCTTGATCAGCAGGTATAAGCCAGAGCTCTACTATCTTTCTAAATACTGAAGAATAATCTGCGTAAACTCTGCAGGCTTCTCTGCATGTGGCCAGTGCCCAGCTTCCTTTATCACTTTGTAATCCGCTCTCGGGAAAAAGTTAAGTACAGATTCTCTGTATTCTGGGATTAGGTAGTCTGATTTGGCGCCTTTGATAAATAAAACCGGGTCTGTGTAGGTCTGCCCCGAGGGTGCAGCACTGATCTCAGCGTAGTGCTTATGCAGAGACTGAAGGTTCATGCGCCAGTTGAACTGTTTATTCTCATCTCGATAGAGGTTCTTAAGTAAAAACGCTCTTACGCCAGGTTCCGCAACTGAATTTGCAAGTGTTTGATCAGCTTCACTGCGTGATTTTAACGCGTTCAGGTTAATGGAAAACAGACCCTCGAAAACGTCGTTATGGTGTGCGCCATAAGAGACCGGTGCGATATCAACTATGATCAGTTTATCGATCAGTTCGGGTGAAGTTAAAGCAAGCTGCATCGCTGCTTTACCTCCCATCGAGTGACCAATGATGTGGGTTGTATCCAGATTCAGATGTGAAATCAAAGTGCGAAGATCATCAGCCATTAACTGATAGCTGATCTCATCAGAGTGGGGGGAGCGGCCATGATTACGAAGATCGACCGCAATAACCTGAAAGTGTTCACTCAGGCTTTTTATCTGTGCGCCCCAGTTTTCAAGTGTTCCGAAAAGGCCGTGAAGTATGATGAGTGGCTGTCCTTCGCCATGAATCTGAAAATTTAACAGCATTATTTATGTCTCACAAAAAAGGCGGCAATGAAAATCAGAGCCGCCCTCATAAGCAGAATTGGATATTAAAGAATATCCAGCAGCTCCACGTCAAATACAAGAGCTGAATAAGGAGGAATACCGCCTGGGGAACCCTGTGCGCCGTAAGCCAGGTTGTAAGGGATATACAGCTTCCATTTAGCACCTTTGTTCATCAGCTGTAATGCTTCAGTCCAGCCTGCAATCACACCGCCAACAGGGAATTCAGCTGGTTGGCCGCGGTCATAAGAGCTATCGAATACGTTTCCGTCGATAAAAGTACCGTGATAGTGGGTGCGTACTTTTGAGTCGCGGGTTGGTTTTTCGCTATCCTCTTCACCCGCTTCAATAATTTCATACTGTAGGCCAGATTCAAGAACTGTAACACCTTCACGTTTGGCATTGTCTGCCAGGAACGCTTCTCCAACAGACGCAGCTTCTTTAGCAGCGGCTTCCTGCTGTGTACGCAGACGGTCATTGATTACGTTAAAAGCTTCCTGGATATCGTTCACTTCCACGCGCATCGCCTCGCCATTGAAGGCATCTGCAATGCCTGTTGCAATTGCGTTCAGGTCCATGCCATCGAATGGTTGTTGTGCCAGCTGGTCGCCCATCTGACGGCCGATGCCGTAGCTTGCTTTCTGTTCCAGTGTTTCCAGTTGTACGTCAGACATTAATAAAGTCCTGCTGAGTCAAATAAAACGAGCTCTGAGTTGAGCTCGTTGTGGATAAATTACTTATTCAAAAACAATATGGGGTCCACTCGGGTATTATTCAAGCTGACGCTCCAATGCAGATGCGGGCCTGTGACTCTACCTGTTTTTCCGATAGTTCCGATCTGTTTACCGCGGGTTAGTTGATCGCCAATTTCGACGTCAATACTATCCATATGGCAGTACATGGAGGTGAGTCCATGACCATGATCGATAATAATTGTGTTGCCATTAAAAAAGTATTCGCCTGTGTCGACTACAGTGCCATCGGCAGGGGCGATGATGGGTGAGCCATGTGGAGCAGCAATATCCAGTCCGCTATGTGGATTTCGGGGCTGTTTGTTGAAAAACCGTTTAAGCCCAAAAGGACTGCTAAGCGGGCCCTGAGCGGGAAGGTCAAACTGTACTTTCTTAAGATTGGGAGTGCTCCAGATCTTATAGGCTGCCGTCATTTTGGCTTTTTCCCGTCGCCACCGTTTCACGTCTTCGGGATTGGGTTCTACGTGACGTTTATTCTTAATCGTCAGGTACTGGGCTTTATACTCTTTAGGTTCTACGGAAAAGTAATATGAGGTGGCGTTCGCTCTAAGGTGCTGTTTTTTTTCAGCTTTGGCGCTGAGAGGGATACCTGCGATTGCGATCCAGCGGCTTTGTCGCTGATGAGGTGTTCCTTCACTGGATAAGACCATGACGCGATTACCCTTATACCAGGCAGATGGCGTAATGTCGGTTTGTAGGCCTGTTAAAGGGATGATGGCGATTCCTCCGGGTACCCGGGCTTCCTGTGGAAGAGTTACCGAAGCAAAGGCGGGGCCGAAATAGATGAGGCCCAACCAGAGAGGTAGTCCTCTGAGAATTGATTGTTTCATAGGGTTTCCTCTGAATTAACTTCGTTGATCGTACATGTCAGATTCCCATCGTGAAGTTGTACGCTGATGGTATCATCGACTTGGCATTGCGATGCGCAGTGTATCACGCGACCCTGATCATCTTTTGCAATGGCGTATCCCCGTTCAAGTGTTGCCAGAGGGCTGACTGTATGCAGCTGTGCCATCAGACTACGAAGTTGGAGTTTGGTTCGTTGTAGGTCGGATTGAATACAGGTATTTAATCGAGTATGTAATGAGCGAATCTGTTCCCGGCGCTGCAGGATCAGTTGTTCGGGTTTCTGATTATATAATCGGTTTTCAATCAGAGCATGTTGATTGCGTTTTGCCGCAAGCTTTTTTTGGATATTGGTGATTAGTCTCAGTTCAAGATGGTCTAGCTGCTGCGCCCGCTCTTTTAAGTGTTGTGTCGGATGTCGAAGTCTGGATTGTAGATTCTCAAGTTGATTCCGGGACAATCTTAACGTCTGTTTAAGCTGGCGGAAGAGGCGTTGCTCGAGTTGCTTGAGCTTTACTGAGAGCTGCTGTTGGTCCGGGCTTATCAATTCTGCTGCCGCAGAGGGGGTGGGAGCTCTAACGTCTGCCACAAAATCGGTGATGACAACATCTACTTCATGACCCACTGCACTTATGATCGGGAGTTGGCAGTCAAACACCGCATGCGCGACTTTTTCTGAGTTAAAGCTCCAGAGATCCTCCTGTGAACCACCGCCCCGACCAATGATGAGTACATCACATGACTGGTGAGCTTCGGCTAAAAGCAAGGCGCGGCATATCTGATCCGCAGCGCCCTCTCCCTGAACCGCTGTGGGATATATGGTTACCTGAAGAGCGGGAGCACGTCGCTTTAATACATTCAAAATATCATGTACTGCAGCACCCGTCGCGGAAGTGATTATACCTACATGACGAGGATGAGCGGGGAGTGCTTTTTTATGCTCGTTCGCAAACAGTCCAGCTTGTTGCAATTTAAGCTTAAGGGCATCAAAAGCCGCCTGTAGTGAGCCACTACCGGCGGGTTGTAGATGTTCGCATATTAATTGGTAGTCACCACGCCCTTCATACAGGCTGACCTTGGCTGCCACTCTGACTTTGTCACCATTTTTAGGTTGAGGTCGGATCAGCTGGTTGCGGTTCCGAAACATGGCGCAGCGTACCTGAGCCTTGTCATCTTTTAGTGTGAAATACCAGTGTCCCGAACTGGGTCTGACAAAGTTGGAGAGTTCGCCTTCGACCTGAATAGTTAGAAAGGAGCGCTCCAGCAGGTTGCGCGCTTGCCGGTTCAGCTCAGAGACGCTAATAGCGGTGCTGGAATGTAGGGTTTTAGATTGCATAAATTGCATGGTAAACGATCTTAATCCCGAGCTGGAAGTCGATCCTGAAAATTTTAAAAAATTGTGGCTGTCATAATGTGTTAAAAAATAAGTTTTAGATTGAGACGAAAGGCTAATTTCTGTATAATTTCGCGTTTAAATTTATTGACTACACAGGCTGGCAAAGAATGTTGCGAATTGCTGAGGAAGCACTCACTTTTGACGATGTGTTGCTGGTTCCGGGCTACTCTGAAGTACTGCCTAAGGACGTTTCACTGAAAACTCGCCTGACTAAGGGTATTGAACTCAATATCCCTCTGGTCTCTGCAGCTATGGATACCGTGACCGAATCAGGTCTGGCTATCGCGATGGCTCAGGAAGGTGGTATTGGTATTATCCATAAGAACCTGACAATTGAGCAGCAGGCTGCTGAAGTTCGTTGTGTGAAGAAGTACGAAGCGGGTGTCGTAAGTGACCCTGTAACGTGTCGTTCTGACATGACGGTAGGTGACTTGCGCAACATGGCTGCAGAAGTTGGTTTTTCCGGCTTCCCTGTGGTTGATGGTGAAGATCTGGTTGGTATTGTAACTGACCGCGATTTCCGTTTTGAGCGCAAGCTGGATGCAACCGTTGCATCTATCATGACCCCAAAAGATCGTCTGGTGACGGTAAAAGAGGGTGTAGATCCAGATGAAGTCCGCAATCTGCTGCGCAAACATCGCATTGAAAAGATCCTAGTCGTAGATGATGCCTTTAAGTTGCAAGGTATGATGACGGTTAAGGATATGAATAAAGCACAATCTCATCCTAATGCCGCTAAAGATGCTAAAGGGCGTTTGATCGTTGGTGCTGCGGTAGGTACGGGGCCGGAAACTCCTGATCGTGTATCTGCACTTGTGGCTGCAGGTGTGGATGTGATCATTGTTGATACTGCGCATGGCCACTCTAAGGGTGTAATTGATCGTGTTGCTTGGGTTAAAGAGACGTTTCCTCAGGTTCAGGTAATCGGTGGGAATATCGCAACGGCTGAAGCTGCGATTGCTTTGGCAGATGCGGGAGCTGATGGCGTTAAGGTTGGCATCGGTCCTGGGTCTATCTGTACAACTCGAATCGTTGCTGGTGTGGGTGTACCTCAGATTAGTGCGGTTGCCAATGTAGCTACTGCTCTGGCAGAGCGTGGAGTTCCCGTCATCGCCGATGGTGGTGTCCGCTTCTCAGGTGATCTGGCAAAAGCAGTAGTAGCAGGTGCATCTGCGATCATGGTCGGTTCAATGCTGGCGGGTACTGATGAAGCGCCAGGTGAGGTTGAATTGTTCCAGGGTCGTGCGTTTAAATCCTATCGTGGGATGGGGTCTCTCGGCGCGATGGGGCAGTCTTCCGGTTCATCTGATCGCTACTTCCAGGATGCTTCTAAAGGTGTTGAAAAGCTGGTTCCTGAAGGTATTGAAGGTCGTGTGCCTTGCAAAGGTCCAATGGGTGGAGTTGTGCACCAGTTGGTGGGAGGCTTGCGTGCGGCGATGGGTTATACCGGTAGCGCAGACATTGACACGATGCGGACCGTTCCACAGTTTGTTCGCATCACAAATGCGGGTATGAGCGAAAGTCATGTTCACGATGTGAGCATCACTAAAGAAGCGCCTAACTACCGCGTTGGCTAAGATAAAAACTCTAAAAAGCGGGGTGGGATTTGTTTCCACCCCTTTTTTTTTTGCAGAAACGTCACTCTGTAAAACATAGAGACAGAAAGTTATGACTAAAGATATTCACGCTCAACGAATTCTGATTCTGGATTTTGGTTCACAATACACACAGTTGATTGCTCGCCGTGTACGTGAGATCGGTGTTTACTGTGAAATTCACGCTTGGGATATGCCGGAAGAGGATATCCGTGAGTTTGCACCTAAAGGGGTGATTCTTGCGGGCGGCCCTGAATCAGTAACTGAAGGTGACTCTCCGCGTGCACCTGAGGTGGTCTTTAATCTGGGTGTGCCTGTTCTGGGTATCTGCTACGGCATGCAGACGATGGCAGCTCAGTTGGGTGGTGAAGTTTCTACTTCAGATAAGCGTGAATTTGGTTATGCGCAGGTTCGCCTTGAAAGCAGTCCTAGCCGCCTGCTGGAAGGGATTGAAGATCATGTTGCAAATAACGGCTACCTCTCTCTTGATGTTTGGATGAGTCATGGTGATAAGGTCACTGAATTACCAGAAGGCTTTGCGGTTATCGCTGCGACTGAGTCAGCACCGATTGCGGCAATGTGTCATCCAGAGAAGCAGTTCTTTGGTGTTCAGTTCCATCCTGAAGTAACCCATACAAAGCAGGGCGGTCGTATCCTGGAGCGCTTTGTTGTTGAGATCTGTGGTACAGAAGCGCTGTGGAATTCCGCCAATATTATTGCGGACCAGATTGAAAAAGTTCGTGCGCAGGTAGGTGATCAGAAGGTCCTACTGGGTTTGTCTGGTGGTGTAGATTCCTCGGTTGTAGCGGCGCTGCTTCATAAAGCGATTGGTGATCAACTGACCTGTGTGTTTGTGGACAACGGTCTGCTGCGTAAGCAGGAGGGTGATCAGGTAATGGATATGTTCGCTAAGAACATGGGTGTTCGCGTCATTCGTGCGGATGCTGAAGATCTGTTCCTGGGGCGTCTTGAGGGTGAAAATGATCCTGAGAAGAAACGCAAGATCATCGGTAATACCTTTATTGAGGTATTTGATGATGAGGCGACGAAACTGGAGGATGTTAACTTCCTGGCTCAGGGGACAATTTATCCGGATGTGATTGAGTCTGCTGCAGCGAAAACTGGCAAAGCGCATGTGATAAAATCTCATCACAATGTTGGTGGTTTGCCTGAAGATATGCAGTTTGAGCTGGTAGAGCCACTGCGTGAGCTGTTCAAGGATGAGGTCCGTAAGTTGGGTCTGGAATTAGGTCTGCCTTACGATATGGTTTACCGTCATCCATTCCCGGGTCCGGGGCTGGGTGTGCGTATTCTGGGTGAAGTTAAGAAAGAGTATGCTGATATCCTTCGTGAAGCTGATGCGATCTTTATCGAAGAGCTGCATAAAGCTGATTGGTATCATAAAACCAGTCAGGCGTTTGCTGTGTTTTTACCGGTGAAGTCTGTTGGTGTAGTGGGTGATGGTCGTCGTTATGAATACGTGATTGCTATTCGTGCTGTCGAAACTATCGATTTCATGACGGCTCGTTGGGCGCATCTGCCTTATGAGTTATTGGAGACAGTATCCAGTCGTATCATTAATGAGATCCCAAAAGTTTCTCGTGTTACTTATGATGTCAGCTCTAAGCCACCGGCTACAATTGAGTGGGAATAGTATCCAGAATAAGTGAGTGAGCTAATCTGGAATAATGAAAGCCTGCTGTTAAGCAGGCTTTTTTATGGCAGTGGATAATCTCAAATGAGTGATGCAATAAAACAAGATGAAAGCTGGATGAGGGAAGCTTTGAAGCTGGCGGATTATGCTGAAAGTCTGGGTGAAGTCCCTGTCGGTGCTGTTGTTGTTTTAGATGGCGAGGTGATTGGGCGCGGTTGGAATCAGCCGATCACAGGTCATGACCCGACAGCGCATGCGGAAATTATTGCATTACGTGATGCGGCCGAGCGGCTTGAAAACTACCGTATGCCGAGAGCTGAGCTGTTTGTGACGATTGAGCCATGTACGATGTGTGCGGGGGCAATTGTTCATTCAAGGGTATCTCGGGTTGTTTATGGGGCGACGGAGGAAAAGTCGGGGGCTGTCACCAGTAATTGCTCTCTGTTTTCCCAGCCCTGGTTGAATCATAAAGTTGAGCTGACAACAGGGGTTCTCGCGCAAGAGTGTAGCGAGAAGATCAGTAATTTTTTCCGTAGGCGGAGGGAAGAGAAAAAAGCGGCAAAACGTTCAGCCTCTTAACTCTTCTAAGCTTAGAGAGCCGGTAGGATATCTTCGACAACGGTGGTTTCATCCCAGCTTTCGTCATCTGGATCGTAATCAGCTTTTTGGTCTTTTCTGCGAGCTTGCTGGAGCTGTATCTCCCAGCTAAGAAGCTCCATATATTTACGGATATTGCTGACATAATGAACCGGTTCATAGCCACGAGCATATCCGTAACGCACCGTGCTGAAATACTTTTCCTGTGTTAATCGGGGAAGGAACTGTTTTACGTCATCCCAATGATCGGGATTTTTCCCTGCTCGGGTGGTTAAAATGCGAGCATCCTCCAGGTGTCCATAGCCTACATTGTACCCTGCAAGTGCGAACCAGGTGTGATCAGGCTGGGGGATGCGTTCAGGAATTTTCTGCATCACTTTGACGAGGTAGTGGGCTCCGCCAATGATGCTTTGCATAGGGTCTGTTCTGTCTGTGACACCAACCTCTTTTGCCGCTGCATTTGTCAGCATCATAATCCCTTTCACTCCGGTGGGTGATACCGCTTTAGGATTCCAGTGTGATTCCTGATAAGCGATTGCGGCGAGAAGGTGCCAGTTAATATCCGTTTCCTGCTCTGCCATATGAAAATATTGTTCTAGTTTAGGAAAGCGCGTTTCCATATCTTCACGAAAGGTGGCTGTATCGTAAAAGTTCAGCGGATTGGTGCGGTTAAAGTATTTCTCTCTCAGTTCATGAATCAGTGCTTGGGTGGATTCGAGCGCTAAGAAGCGGTTGATGGAATCTTTGAGTGTTTGATCGTAATGGGGAGCAAGCATCCAGGCTAAGGGTTGGGGATTGTCGAGATCAAATGCTTTTTGTAGGCCTGGGAAGAATGATTTCTGGCTACCGAAGGCGACAGCATCTGTCACTGTGTAATCGATCTCTTTTGTATGGACCTTCTCTAACAGCTCAATTGAGGAGAGTTCTTCTGTTTCCTCCCAGGTGAGTTCAGGGTGTTGCTCTTTCAGTCTTTGTAGGAGCTCTGCGTGGCTGCTATTTGCGAGAACGACCAGTTTTCTTTTGGAGTTTATAAGGTCTTCGATCCCTTTTGGGGCTGGTTTTCCTTGTGTGACTCGGTAGACAAGTGCTGTGGTGGTGTGAAGATAGGGCTGAGTAAACTCGAAACTGCGCTCCCTCTCTTGAGTCACGGTTAGCATGGCACCTGCAATATGCCCATCTTTTGCTTCCATGGTGGTGAATATATCGCTGAATGAGTCCGGAAGAACCAGTTCTAGATTGACCCCCAGATGATCAGCGTAGGCTTTGGCCAGATCATATTCAAAACCGGCAGGGGTGCCTTTTTCAATGAAATAGGTGTTTGGAGAGTTACGTGTAACCAGCTTGAGCCGACCAGATTCAATGATTGCGCCTAGCTGTGTCTTGCTGTTCCAGCTTAGAAGGGCAGGAATGCAGAGCAGGAGAAAAATCACCAGGGCATATGCGGCATCTTTTTTACGACTAATATCAAACATAGTACTGCTTTTCTGGTATCCAACAGGCTGTTTCTGTAAAATTCACAACCTATATTTCTCCTGTAACTACTGTCGGTCTACGGCAGCTATCAAGAGGCTCTATTAGAGATGCTGGCACTGCGCGGAGCACCTGCTCTTTCTGCTTTTCGTCATGAGAAGCTACTTTCTGTTATTCAGTCTAAGGTTCCTGCCGTAAAAGGCTTGTATGCTGAATTTATGCACTTTTCCGATTTGTCTCAAGCTTTATCGGAAGAAAAGCAGCAAGTGCTGGAGCGTATTCTACGCTACGGACCTAAGGCTGAAGTACAAGAACCGACAGGTCAGCTGTTTCTGGTTGTACCTCGCCCTGGAACAATCTCGCCCTGGTCCTCTAAGGCAACTGACATAGCACACAACTGTGGCCTGGCGGAGATTAAGCGTCTTGAGCGTGGTGTTGCCTATTATGTCACGGTCTCATCTGAATTGTCGGCTCAGGAGGCAGAACAGATTAAAGCAGATCTTCATGATCGTATGGTTGAAGCTGTTCTTTCCAGCATTGATGAGGCCGCAGGGTTGTTCACAGAAGATCAGCCTGCTCCTATGACCAGCGTGGACATTCTCGGTGGTGGTCGAGGGGCTCTGGTTGCAGCCAATACTGACTTAGGTTTGGCGCTTGCAGAGGATGAGATTGATTATCTTGTCGATGCATTTCAGGAGCTGGGTAGAAACCCGAACGATGTAGAGCTTATGATGTTTGCGCAGGCGAATTCTGAGCATTGTCGTCACAAGATTTTTAATGCGTCATGGGATATCGATGGGGAAGCTCAGGAGAAATCCCTGTTTGCGATGATTCGCAACACCAATGAGATGGGAGGGGAGAATATCCTCTCTGCATACTCCGATAATGCGGCAGTCATGAATGGTGCCAAAGCGGGTCGTTTCTTCCCTAAACCAGATAGTAAAGAGTACGGTTACAATCAGGAGGAGATTGCAATCCTGATGAAGGTTGAAACTCATAACCATCCTACTGCGATTGCGCCGCACTCTGGTGCTGCAACCGGTTCCGGCGGTGAGATCCGCGATGAGGGTGCGACCGGTAAAGGTTCTAAGCCGAAAGCGGGCCTGACCGGTTTCACCGTATCTGACCTGAACATCCCGGGTTTCCAGCAGCCATGGGAGAGCCAATATGGTAAGCCTGAACGTATTGTTTCTGCACTGGATATCATGATCGAAGGCCCGATCGGTGGTGCTGCATTCAACAACGAATTTGGCCGTCCCGCACTGAACGGGTATTTCCGTACTTTTGAGCAGAAGGTGAACGGTGCTGCAGGTGAAGAGGTGCGTGGTTATCACAAGCCTATCATGATTGCTGGTGGGTTCGGCAATATCCGTACTGATCATGTTGACAAGGGAGAGATCCCGGTTGGTGCGAAACTGATCTGCCTCGGCGGCCCTGCAATGCAGATTGGTCTTGGTGGTGGTGCTGCTTCCTCAATGTCTTCTGGTACATCTTCTGCGGATCTGGATTTTGCTTCAGTTCAGCGGGATAACCCTGAACTGGAACGCCGCTGTCAGGAGGTTATTGATCAGTGCTGGCAGCTGGGTAATGAAAACCCGATCGCTTTTATTCACGATGTAGGTGCGGGTGGTCTGTCTAATGCCTTCCCTGAGCTGGTGAAAGATGGGGGGCGTGGCGGTAATTTCGAACTGCGTAACGTTAACAACGATGAGCCAGGTATGAGCCCGCTGGCGATCTGGTGTAACGAAGCTCAGGAACGCTACGTAATGGCGGTTGAGCCACAGGATATGGAACGTTTTGAAGCGATCTGTGCCCGTGAGCGCTGTCCATACGCAGTTGTGGGTGAAGCGACCGAAGAGCACCGCCTGACACTGGGTGACACGCACTTCGAGAACAAGCCGGTTGACCTGCCGATGAGCGTACTGTTCGGCAAGCCACCTAAGATGCACCGTTCCGTAGAGCGTAAGGCCTACGAAGTGCCTGCATTTGATGCAACCAGCATCGATCTGAAAGATGCTGCTGAGCGAGTAATGAAGCTTCCAGCGGTTGCCTCTAAATCCTTCCTGATCACCATCGGTGACCGCTCTATCACAGGGATGGTTGCTCGTGACCAGATGGTTGGTCCATGGCAGGTGCCGGTAGCTGACTGTGCGGTAACCACAGCGGCTTACGACACCAATGAAGGTGAAGCGATGGCGATGGGTGAGCGTACCCCGCTGGCGCTGGTTGATTCCCCTGCGTCTGGCCGTATGGCGATTGGTGAAACCGTGACTAACCTGGCCGGTGCGCGTATCCAGGATATCGTTGATATCAAACTGTCTGCGAACTGGATGTGTGCGGCGGGCCACCCGGGTGAAGACGAAAAGCTGTATGACACCGTAAAAGCGGTAGGTATGGAGTTATGTCCGCAGCTGGGTATCACCATCCCGGTCGGTAAGGATTCCATGTCCATGCGTACTGTGTGGAACGACGAAGGCGAAGATAAGTCTGTAACGGCGCCGATGTCCCTGATCATAACCGGTTTCGCGCCGGTTAAAGATGCGCGTAAGACACTGACGCCTCAGCTGCGTACTGATAAAGGTGAAACGGATCTGATCCTGCTGGATCTGGGTAACGGCCAGAACCGTCTGGGCCTGTCTGCATTGGCTCAGGTGTACAACGAAGTGGGTCAGGATGTGCCGGACGTCGATCAGCCTGAATCTCTGGTGGCGTTCTTCCAGGCGATGCAGGAGCTGAACGAACAGGGCCTGATTCTGGCATACCATGACCGTGGTGATGGTGGTCTTTTTGCAACAGTTGCAGAGATGGCATTTGCTGGTCGCACCGGTGTGGATATTAAGCTGGATATGCTGGCTGAGAATGAATCTGAGTTGGCTGCGGCTCTCTATAGCGAGGAGTTGGGTGGCGTTATTCAGGTTCAGCGCGATAATCTTGAGACGGTTCTGACCGAACTCAATGCTGCAGGACTCGGCGATATTACAGCGGTTATTGGTACCCTTAATGAAGATGATTCCCTGAATATCCACTTCGACGAAGAGGAAGTATACAGCGAGTCTCGTGTTCAGCTGCAGCGCTGGTGGGCTGAAACTTCTTATCATATGCAATCCCTGCGTGATAACTCTGAGTGTGCTAAGCAGGAGTTTGATGCACTGCTTGAAAATACAGATCCAGGTTTGAGTGCAGAGTTGAACTTTGATGTGAATGACGATATTGCGGCTCCGTATATTAATACGGGAGTACGTCCGCAGATGGCTATTATTCGTGAGCAAGGTGTTAATGGCCATATAGAGATGGGAGCTGCATTTGATCGTGCAGGCTTTGCTGCAGTCGATGTCCATATGAGTGATATTCTCGCAGGACGTGTAACCCTTGATCAATTTAAAGGTCTGGTGGCATGCGGTGGTTTCTCTTATGGCGATGTGCTGGGTGCTGGTGAAGGTTGGGCGAAGTCTATCCTGTTTAATGCGGTTGCCCGTGAGCAGTTCCAGACCTTCTTTAATCGAGATGACAGCTTTGCTCTGGGGATCTGTAATGGTTGTCAGATGCTGTCGAACCTGCATGAGTTAATTCCAGGTGCTGAATTATGGCCGCATTTTGTGCGTAACCAGTCTGAGCAGTTTGAAGCACGTGTTGCGATGGTGGAAGTGCAGGAGAGTAAATCAATCTTCCTGCAAGAGATGCATGGGTCGCGAATGCCGATCGCTATCGCTCATGGTGAGGGACGTGCTGAATTTAAAGATGAGACTCATCTGACTAATCTGCAGGGTGCTGGTAATGTTGCACTGAGATATGTTGACAACTATGGTCAGGTAACTGAGCGTTATCCTGCTAATCCGAATGGGTCGCCAGCAGGTATCTCAGGTGTTACTACGGATGACGGTCGTGTGACTATTATGATGCCACATCCTGAGCGTGTATTCCGCGCAGTTACAAATAGTTGGGCACCTGATAATTGGGATGAAGATGGGGCTTGGATGCGTATGTTCCGAAATGCGCGAGTTTGGGTGGACTAAGCGTTTCAGTGTTTTTAAAAAGGTGGCCTCTGGCCACCTTTTTTATTGGGTAATTGTATAGGCGCTATTAGGGGCGTACGTAAAAAAATCCCTGTTGTTGAAGGTGGACGATCTCGGGAAGGCCTGCCTGCACGACATCTTCAGCTTCTACATCGTAGAGATCTTCGTGGGTAACTTGAAAGCCGTCGAGGCTGTTACCACAGATGATGAACTGCACATCATTTAGTCTTAATGAGTCAAGAGCCGTCTGTTTTGCTTCATCATTAACGGCGTCGATGAAATACTTTATGGCTACGCCATGGACAACAGCTTTGATCTCCACTCGTCCTTCACCTAGTCCATTAATATGGTTTGCCATATTAGAAAAGGTCCCGGAAATGCGTTTAGGATCGTCATAATTGATGTGGTAAACCACTTTCTGCTCTGGGTATTCGTCAGCTGCAAAAATGGTTTTGGAGAATAGGAAGAGGGGGAGGAAAAGCAGGAACGTAGTGAGTTTCTTCATTATCAGCCTTTACTGTTTGTTGAATAAAGGGCGCCGAAGCGCCCTTTCAGTAATAAAGCTGTATGACTTTATTACTTATTTTTTACCAGAGATCTCTACTTCAACACGACGGTTGGCACGTAGACAATCGATCAGGTTAGCACCACGCTGACCATCACAAGATTTTGCTGGTGCATTTTCGCCCATGTAGCCAGTACTGATAGCAGAACCGTTTACACCGCCAGCCTGAAGCGCATCAGATACTGCATTTACACGTTTCTGTGACAGAGCATCGTTATAAGCGCTTGCACCGATACGGTCAGCATGACCTACCAGATTTACGCTGCTTACTTCTTTAAGTGAGTTGATGTAGCTGGAAATATCGCTTACATCACCTGGCTCAGCGCTGTCAAAGTCAAAGTAGACAACGTGTTTCTCAACAACGCTCATCATCTTCGGAGCGGGTGCTGGAGCAGGTGCCGGAGCAGGTGCTTCAGCTGCTTTGTATCCATCGCAACCTTCGATAGCGTTTTCTTCTTTCCAGAAACCATGACGCCAGCATCCGCCAGTGCCTGTTTTCCATACAGTGCCGTTTGGAGTTTCATCCCAGTAACCAGCATTATCAGGGTGAGCCTGTGCACCTGTAGCCAAGCCCATAGCTAATACTAAGCCGGAAGCGATCGCGAATTTTTTCATTTTGCTGTCCTTAATACGATTTGGGTTCTGTATCTAAGAATAATAAGAAATTATTAGCTTATTACAACTCTTCTAACCTGAACCTAGGATAAACAGCAGTTAAATTATCACTTAATAGAACTAATTATGTACATATAACTGTTATATAAGATAGTTCTTAACTAAGTTTACTCTTACTGCTTGGCGCTTCTCCTTTAGCCTTTGGTCGAGTTTTTAAAAGTATGTTCCTTTAGGGTAGCACTTTTTTATATGGTTTAACTTTAACCTCTGCATAAACACCTGCGGCAATATAGGGATCTTTGTCTGCCCAGGCTTGCGCATCTGCCAGAGAGGCAAATTCAGCCACTACCAAACTGCCGCTGAAACCGGCTTCGCCAGGATCCTCACAATCGATAGCGGGATGAGGGCCTGCTATCAATAGGCGGCCTTCGTGATTAAGCTGTTTCAGTCGCTCAAGGTGAGCGGGACGTGCGTCTAATCGGTTTTGTAAGCTGTTTTCAACATCTTCAGAGATAATTGCGTAATACACGAGATGACCTTTTACTGTTGATCGTTGTTTTCAGTGTTTTCGATATGTCTGGAAAGATAGAGGCCTTGAGCTAGTACAAAGACTAATGTCAGGCCGAGCATGCCAAATAGTTTAAAATTAACCCAGGTCTCTTCGCTGAAGCTATATGCTACAAACAGGTTAAGTACACCCATCGCTATAAAAAAGATAACCCAGGCAATATTCAGTTTACGCCATGCGAACGCGGGCAGTGAGATGTTGCTCCCCATGATTCGTTCGACGATAGTTTTGTCACCGATAAACTGACTTCCTAAAAATGCTAGGCCAAAAAGCCAGTTTACGACAGTGGGTTTCCATTGAATGAAGGTCTTATCCTGGAATAGGACAGTGGCGCCACCCAAGATAATGACCAATACAAGGGTGACCAGCTGCATTTTTTCAATTTTATGCGTCTTGATCCAGGTGTATAGCATCTGCAAAAGCGTGGCTGGGATCAGGATTGCAGTTGCAATGATGATATCATTGGTCGCCTTGTAGACGATGAAGAAGATGATGATGGGTAGAAAATCTAATAACAGCTTCATATTCGTTGAATTCATTCAGTTAAACGCCAAGTATAAAGTTGCTGAGCGTTTATATAAACAGTGAATAAATATGGAATTACCAAATTATGACCTGCACTGCCACTCGACCGCCTCAGATGGTTCTCTAACCCCAGTTGAGCTGGTTGAACGCGCTATTGGGAATGGTATAGAGGTTTTAGCATTGACTGACCACGATACTTTATCGGGGGTCGCGAAGCTTCAGAATGAGAAGTGCTTGGGTTTAAAGCTGATCTCTGGCACTGAACTCACGGCTCAGTGGAACCGCAGGGTCATTCATGTGGTTGGTTTAGGGGTGGATTTTCAGTCAGAAGCTTTAATCACCTATCTTGATAATCTGGCTAAGTTAAGGCAAGAGAGGTCGGTACGAATCGCAGAGCAGCTGATTAAGATGGGGTTGCCTGATCTGCTTGAAGATGCAAAGGGTATAGCCGGGGAAGGGATTATCGGCCGCCCCCATTTCGCAAAGGCGATGATTGCCCAAGGAGTGGTTTCCACTGAACAGCAAGCATTCAAACAATATTTGGGGACTGGGAAAAAAGGAGATATAAAAATTGAGTGGCCATCTTTGGAAAGGGTTATAGAGGTGATCTCCCAGGCTGGAGGTATAGCTGTGCTTGCTCATCCGACAAAGTATAAGATGACCTTTACTAAATTAAGAGCGGTGATTAAGAGTTTTGTTGAAGCGGGTGGTAAGGCAATTGAGGTTTCATATCCGGGTATGACGCCAGATCATCATTATCACTTGCTTCGAATCGCCAATGAAAATAATTTGATGCTATCGGCCGGAAGTGATTTTCATACGCCATCGCAAGGCTGGACTGATCTCGGTAAATTTCCTCCTCTTAAGAGTAAGGATAATCATGTTTTGGCCGCTCTTTTATAAAAATCTATTGTGGCTGTATTAGGTGCTTGTTAATAAGTTAATATAGGCTTCTATAAACTTCTCGATACAAGGCGAGTGTTGTGAGTCAATTCTTCCAAATCCATCCAGAAAACCCGCAGCAGCGTTTGATTAATCAGGCTGTTGAAATCATAAATAAAGGTGGTGTTGTTATCTATCCCACAGACTGCGCATATGCATTGGGTTGTCATTTGGGGGATAAGGCGGCACTCGAAAAAATTAAAAGAATTCGTAAGCTGAATGATAAACATAATTTTACCTTGGTATGTCGTGACTTAAGTGAAATTAGCACCTATGCAAAAGTTGATAATTCAAGCTATAGGTTATTAAAAGCGCATACGCCGGGTGCGTATACTTTTATTCTGAAAGCGACTTCAGAGGTTCCAAGGCGGTTGTTGCATCCTAAACGCAGAACGATCGGTATTAGAATTCCTAATAATCCAATAGCGTTGGCATTAACGGAGACCCTGGGCGAGCCAATTATGAGTACTTCACTGATAATGCCTGAGGAAGATATGCCGTTGATTGATCCCTATGAGATGAGAGAGTTACTTCAGCATGAGGTCGATCTGGTTATTGATGGTGGTTATTGTGGCATGGAGGCAACCAGTGTCATTAATATGGTTGATGAAGTTCCTGAAATAATCAGGTCGGGTGCAGGAGATGTTTCAGATTTTAATTAATTTTCGATAAATAATTAGATTCTAATTGTGCTTGATAAATAATCTACTATAAAGATAATAATCAAAATCCTATTTAATCCGGTGAGTAGTAAAATGTCCGATTTTTTGAAAATTCTAACAAGAAAAAATTCTCTTCGAAAACAGTGTCAGGAATTATCAGTAGCGGATCTGGAAAAAGTTATCTCTGATTTAACAGCTATCGCTTCTGATAAAAAGGCGGAAGAGGAAGCTGTGTTGGCTGCTGAAAAAGAGAAAGCGGCTAAGATTGATGCTATTCGTCAGAGCATGCAGGATGCAGGGGTAGATATTAGCGATTTGATGAATATGATTGGTGAAACTGCGACCGAGAAGAAAAAAGTGCAGCCCAAATATCGTATCGTTGATGATCAGGGTAACGCTCACGAATGGTCTGGTCGTGGCCGAACGCCGCTGGCATTCCAAGCTTATTTTGATAAAGGATTTACTAAAGACGATTGCCTCATTTAAAATTAAGGCGATTTATTGAAAAGGCCCTTTCACTGATGGAAGGGCTTTTTTATTTGTTATTTATTGAATTAAAGGTGCGTCAAATGTCTGATGAGAAGTTACATAAAGTTCTGGCGCGCTCCGGTATAGGCTCACGTCGTGAGATGGAGCGTTGGATTAAAGAGGGTCGGGTTTCTGTAAACGGGGAGCTGGCTACGTTGGGTGATCGAATTTCTGAAGGCGATGCTGTAAGTGTTGATGAGCGCCCTGTGCAGCTGATTTTTGATCAGCAGGCTGAGCGCCGAGTTTTGATTTACAACAAGCCTGTTGGTGAAATCTGTACCCGACATGATCCTGAAGGTCGACCTACAGTTTTTCGCCATCTCCCGCCTTTAAAAGAGGGTAGGTGGATAGCGATCGGTCGTTTGGATATCAATACGTCCGGATTGTTGTTATTTACAACGGATGGTGAGCTGGCAAATGCACTTATGCATCCATCTGCGCAGATTGACCGAGAGTATGCGGTTCGTGTTCTGGGTAATGTTGATGAAGCGATTCTGCAGCGTTTAAAAGATGGCGTGTTGCTAGAAGATGGAATGGCACGATTTACCGATGTACAGTTTTTTGATGGAGAGGGCGCTAACAAATGGTTCCACTGTGTCGTTATGGAAGGGAGAAACAGGGAGGTACGACGACTCTGGGAATCACAGGAGATTCAGGTCAACCGGCTGAAGCGTGTCCGCTTTGGTCCTGTATTCCTGCCAAGTGATGTTAAGTCGGGTACTTGGAAGGAGATGACGGTGAAAGAGGTAAATTCCCTTTCAAAAATGCTGGAGTTGAAGCCAAAAAAAGCACCCAAAATGACGGTTTCAGAAAAGCAGAAGCTGGAACGCCGCTATAAAAAACAGCGTGCGAGACGTCAAGAGGGTAACTAGTCGATCTATTGTGTACACAAAAAAAGCAGCCTAGGCTGCTTTTTTGTGTTGAAGGTCAGGTCAACAGGGTTTTTAGCGGCGCTAGACTAGTTATTGTGCATCCAGGGATTGCCCATTTACATCAAGGCTGTCATCTCCCATCAGATATAGGTATAGGGGCATGATCGCCTCTGGGGTGGTGACTGTGGAGGGGTCTTCACCTGGGTAAGCGTCGGCTCGCATCTGTGTGCGTGTGGCGCCGGGGTTGATGCAGTTTGCTCGGATTTTGCTGGTATTGCTCAGTTCATCCGCCAACGTTTGCATCATTCCTTCGGTTGCAAACTTGGAGACTGCATATCCGCCCCAGTAGGCTTTGCTTTTTCTGCCTACGCTGGATGAGGTGAATATGATCGATGTATTATCTCGGCGCTCAAGCAGGGGCATGAGGATCTGGGTCATCATAAATGGGGCATTTACATTAACCTGCATCACTTGTTGCCAGATGACAGGGTCGTAGGATTCAATCGGCGTTCTTACCCCAAGCAGGCTGGCATTGTGAAGAATTCCGTCGAGGTGACCAAATTCCTGCTCAATGGTATTGGCTAACTCGATATAATCATGTTCCTGGGCGCTTTCAAGGTTGAGCGGTACCAGTGCGGGTTGTGGATAACCGGCAGCTTCTATCTCATCATAAACATGCTCAAGCTTTTCCAGGGTTCTCCCGAGAAGAATTACTGTCGCCCCGTGGGCTGCATAAGTTATTGCGGCTGTTCGGCCGATTCCAGAGCCTGCTCCGGTAACCAGAATGACACGGTCCTTGAGCAGTGTTTCTGGTGCCTGATATTCAAACATAGTCATTCTTTCCTGATCAGGGTGTTAATACTGAGTATAGAGATTTTAGCAGGGGCTTTAGCTCTGTTGCACATGAAATATAATGATCGGCGTCCCAGGTTTGAGGATCTTCGTCTTCATCAATATAGCCATAGGTCGCTGCAATCGTGATCATGCCGGCTCGTTTTCCTGCCTCAATATCCCGTAGGTGATCGCCAACATAAATACTGTTTTCCGGGCTGCAATTTATCTGTTGGCAGGCAAGGAGGAGCGATTCAGGGTGTGGTTTTTTATGAGTTACGTGATCTGGGCAGATTATGCTGCTGGCCTGCTCATCTATGGCAAGGCCCTGCATGACAGGGAGGGTAAAGCGTTCTGGCTTGTTCGTGACTACGCCCCAGGGTATTTCATGTTGTTGGAGCCAGTGTAAGCAATCCTGTAGCCCAGGGAAAAGGCTGCTGTCTACCGCCAGGTGCTCCAGATAGATCTCAAGCATACGCTGATGCAGTCTGGGAAAGTCGGAATCGTCCTCTTCGAGGTCAAAGGCTGCCGCAATCATGGCGCGTGCACCGTTGGATACATAGCGACGCAGAAAATCGAAGTCGATCCTGGTGCGTCCCTCTTCCTGGAGTAGCTGGTTAATAACCCAATGGAAATCGGGTGCAGTATCAATCAGTGTGCCATCAAGGTCAAAGAGTACTGAGGCGGGTTTTGCGTGCATTTATTCCGGTTTCTCGGTTGCAATCATGTAATTTACGTCGACATCAGTGGGGTGCAGGCTGTATGTCTTGGTAAGTGGATTGTAAGTCATACCGCACATATCGGTATTGAGTAGACCGCTCTGACGGATCCAGCTGCCTAATTCGGAAGGGCGAATAAACTTCTTAAAGTCATGGGTGCCGTCTGGTACCAGTTTAAGCAGTTTCTCAGCGGCCAGAATAGCAAAGAGGTAGCTTTTAGGGTTGCGGTTTAAGGTTGAGAAAAAAACTTGGCCGCCAGGTTTGCATAGCCTTGCGCAAGCATGAACGATAGAGGATGGATCAGGAACGTGTTCCAGCATCTCCATGCAGGTTACGACATCGAAAGACTCGGGCTGTTCAAGGGCGAGTTCTTCTACCGTAATCTGTTTATAGGTCACATTCACACCGCTTTCCAGGCCATGAAGTTTAGCTACTTTCAAAGGAGCTGCACCCATATCTATTCCGGTAACGTTTGCGCCGCGTTGCGCCATTGATTCAGATAAAATGCCGCCGCCACAGCCAACATCGAGAACATTTTTTTCGGCAAGCTTGGCGATGCGGTCGATGTATCCTACCCGGAGAGGGTTGATATCATGTAGGGGTTTAAATTCGCTATTTCTATCCCACCACTTGCTGGCAAGTTCTTCGAATTTAGCAATCTCTTCATGATCAATGTTTTTCTGGGTTGTGTTTTCTGGCTGTGTCATGACATTTAAGCTTTGAAAGATTTTGTCGCATTCTAGCACTGCACGCCGGTTCAAAAATAGTCGGATTAAAAATGCGATACTTAAATGTATAAGCTCTTATTTTTTCAGGATTCCCCTGTGGGATATGTGATATACTCCGTCGGTTAAAAATATCCGCGGAAGCCTTCCGTTGCGAGAGTGATTCAAGGATAGGGAATGGGTGATTTAGCCAGAGAAATTCTGCCAGTTAACATTGAAGATGAACTGAAGCAGTCATACCTTGATTACGCCATGAGCGTGATCGTCGGCCGTGCCTTGCCTGATGCGCGAGATGGCCTGAAACCAGTACACCGTCGTGTTTTGTTTGCGATGAATGAACTGGGCAATGATTGGAACAAAGCTTACAAAAAATCTGCCCGTGTGGTGGGTGATGTAATCGGTAAATACCATCCGCATGGCGATAGTGCAGTGTATGACACGATCGTACGTATGGCGCAGGACTTCTCTATGCGTTATACGCTGGTGGATGGCCAGGGTAATTTCGGTTCCATCGATGGCGATTCTGCCGCAGCTATGCGTTATACCGAAATACGCATGGATAAAATCTCCCATGAGCTTTTGGCTGATCTTGAAAAAGAGACCGTTAATTTCGTAGATAACTATGATGGAACGGAAAAAATCCCGGAAGTGCTGCCAACACGTGTGCCTAATCTGTTGGTGAATGGTTCGTCAGGGATTGCCGTGGGGATGGCGACTAATATTCCGCCACATAATATTTCAGAAGTCGTTCGAGGCTGTATCGCCTTGATTGAAAATGGCGATCTGTCTACCGACGAGTTGATGGAATTCATACCTGGGCCTGATTTCCCTACCGGCGGTATTATCAATGGTCGCGCGGGTATATTACAGGCGTATCGCACTGGGCGTGGGCGTATATACGTTCGTGCCAAGCATCATGTTGAAGAGGATCAGAAGAGTGGTAAGCCATCACTGATCATCACTGAGATCCCTTACCAGTTAAATAAAGCGCGTTTGATCGAAAAGATCGCTGAACTGGTCAAGGATAAGAAGATCGAAGGGATTACCGAGTTACGTGATGAGTCTGATAAAGACGGGATGCGTATTGTTATTGAACTACGTCGTGGCGAGATGCCTGATGTAGTGATTAATAACCTATTTGCACAGACGCAGATGGAGTCGGTATTTGGTATCAATATGGTTGCTCTTGTCGATGGGCAGCCAAAGATTCTTGACCTTAAATCTGCACTTGAATGTTTCATCCGTCACCGCCGTGAAGTTGTGACTCGTCGTACCGTTTATCTGTTACGTAAAGCGCGTGAACGTGGCCATATTCTGGAAGGTTTGGCGATAGCCCTGGCGAACATTGATCCGGTTATTGAGCTGATCAAAACATCGCCTACACCTGCAGAAGCGAAAGAACGACTGATAAGTGAAGCTTGGACGCCTGGAGATGTTATCCAGATGCTTGAGCGAGCAGGGGAAGATGCCTGTCGACCTGAAGAACTGGAAGAGCAGTATGGGTTGCGTGACGGTAAATATAATTTGTCACCGGCACAAGCTCAGGCCATTCTTGAACTTCGCCTCCACCGTTTGACTGGGTTGGAGCATGAAAAACTGATCGCGGAATATAAAGAGCTTCTGGATAAAATTGCAGAGCTGCTGAAAATTCTGGGATCTCATCAACGTTTGATGGAAGTGATTCGTGAAGAGTTGGAAGCGATACTGGAAGAGTATGGTGATGAGCGTAGAACAGAGATCACTGCATCGCGTAAAGATCTGACGGTTGCTGATCTGATCACCGAAGAGGATATGGTCGTTACTATCTCTCATGGTGGTTATGCCAAAACACAGCCATTGACCGATTATCAGTCGCAAAGGCGAGGTGGTAAAGGGAAGTCAGCGGCAGCAATCAAGGATGAAGATTTCATTGAGCATCTTCTGATTGCTAATACACACGATACGATTCTTTGTTTCACCGACCGCGGTAAAGTCTACTGGTTAAGGGTCTTTGAGATTCCGGTTGCTAGCAGAACTGCACGGGGACGTCCTATCGTAAATATTCTCCCACTGGATGAAGGTGAACGTGTCAGTACGATTCTTCCTGTAGGGGAATATGAAGAGGACAAGTACATCTTCATGGCGACCGCGTCTGGCACGGTGAAGAAAACTGCACTGACGAACTTCTCAAGACCAAGAAGCAATGGTCTGATAGCACTGGACCTGGTCGATGATGATCATCTGATCGGGGCCGCTGTCACTGATGGCAGCGATGACATAATGTTGATGACAAGTGCCGGTAAGAGCATGCGCTTTAATGAGAATGATGTGCGCCCGATGGGTCGTACTGCTCGTGGCGTAAGAGGTGTGAAGATGGATGGTGGTGTAAAAGTCATCTCCCTGATCATTCCTAAGTCCGGCGGGAAAATTCTGACCGCATCTGAAAACGGCTACGGAAAGAAAACGGCTGTTGAGGATTTCCCTGTTAAGGGGCGCGGCGGTCAAGGTGTCATTGCGCAACAGTCTTCGGACCGAAACGGTGCGTTGGCAGGGGCTGTGCAGGTCTTCGATGGTGATGACGTTATGCTTATCAGCGATCAGGGAACTTTGGTTCGTACTGGGTGTGATGGTATTTCCGAGTTGGGTCGAAATACACAAGGTGTCACCCTAATCAGAGTCGGAGATAGCGAATCACTGGTTAGAGTTGCACGTATTGAAGAGCCTGAGGAAGAAGAGGGGGTTGTGGGAGCTGACGAAACCGTTGAGGTGGATGCAGGTGACAACGATACCCCTATGATTGAAGAGTAAGCGCTAAACATTAAGAGTGGCTCTACAAAGCCACTCTTTTTATATAGCTTTTAGAAAGAGTGATATAGGTCGATGACGCGTAAGTATAATTTCAGTGCTGGCCCGGCTGGATTACCAGATGAGGTATTGCAGCAGGCAAAGGAAGAACTTCTAGACTGGCAGGGAAAAGGCCTTTCCATTATGGAAATGAGTCACCGCAGTAAAGAGTTCATCTCCGTCGCTGAAACTGCCGAACAGGACTTAAGGGAGTTGATGGGCATTGGTGCGGATTATAAGGTTTTGTTCCTTCAAGGGGGAGCAACCTCTCAATTCTCAATGATCCCTATAAACCTGCTGCGTGGTAAAGGTGCCGCTGACTACATAGATACAGGTATCTGGTCTGGGAAGGCGATTAAGGAAGCTGGACGCTTCTGTGATGTGAAAGTTGTCGCCAGTAGTAAAGGTAATGGTTACCGTGCAATTCCGCAGCAGAACGAACTGACACTGAATCCTGATGCGGCATACCTTCATTATACGCCGAACGAAACAATTGGCGGACTGGAGTACGATTACATTCCCGAGTCTGGGGATGTGCCGTTGGTCGCTGATCTGTCATCCAGCATTTTATCTCGCCCGCTCGATGTGAATAAGTTTGGACTGATCTATGCGGGGGCACAGAAAAATATTGGCCCAGCAGGACTGACAGTTGTAGTTGTTCGTGAAGAACTATTAGGGGACGTTGTACCTGGTATGCCTACGATGTTTGACTATAAAGTTCATGCAGATGCAGATTCAATGAGTAATACACCGCCAACCTTTGGCTGGTATCTGGCTGGTTTAGTGTTCAAATGGTTAAAAGAGCAGGGCGGTGTGTCTGCAATTGCTGAGATCAATCAACGTAAGCAGGAAAAGCTTTACGCAGCGATCGATGCCAGTGACTTTTATGCAAACCCGATGGCGAAAGCGAACCGTTCCTGGATGAATGTCCCTTTCACTTTGGCGGATGATGCTTTGGATGGACTGTTTTTAGAAAAAGCAGAGGAAGCCGGTCTACTAAACTTAAAAGGGCATCGCTCTGTTGGTGGCATGCGTGCCAGTATTTATAACGCAGTACCTGAAACTGCGGTGGATGCTTTAATCGACTTTATGAAGCAGTTTGAAAAGCTGCACGCCTGAGTCTTTGCAGAGTAATTAAAAAATATGAGCGAACAGGAAAAAGAGTTACGGGTTTTACGTGACCAGATTGATAGCATTGATCGACAGATTCATCAGTTGCTGAACAATCGGGCGAGTTGTGCGCAGAATGTCGCAGAGGTTAAACAGAAATATCAGGGTGAAGCATCGGCTGTATTCTACCGCCCCGAGCGGGAAGCTCAGGTGCTGCGTGCTGTTATGGAGCGAAACGAAGGACCTTTGGCGGATAAAGAGGTTGCGCGCCTTTTTCGGGAAATAATGTCGGTTTGCCTTGCGCTTGAAGAACCGATGCGCGTTTCTTTTTTAGGCCCGGAGGGTACCTTTACTCAACAGGCTGCAATGAAGCATTTTGGTCACTCTGCTCATAACCTGCCGATGCAGTCACTAAAAGATGTCTTTCGTGAGGTACAGTCTGGAGCTGCACACTATGGTGTCGTGCCTATTGAAAACTCATCTGAAGGGGTGGTTAGCCATACACTTGATCTGTTTAAACAGTTTGATCTGAAGATCTGTGGTGAAGTCGAAGTGCCGGTGCATCTTCATCTCCTCCTGAACAAGGGAGATAGTCTTGATGAGATTGCTAAAATCTATTCGCATGAGCAGTCGTTGGCACAGAGTCGCGGGTGGCTTGATGCGCGATATCCACATATTGAAAAGGTAGCTGTAAGCTCCAATGCGGAAGCTGCGCGTCTAGCAGCGCAGGAGGGGCGGGGCTATGCTGCTGTTGCTGGTGATATGGCGGCGGAGCTTTATGATCTTGATCCGATGGTTAAAAATATTGAAGATCAGGCTGATAATTCCACACGCTTCCTTATCATTGGCGATCAGGACGTGGGTCCCAGTGGTGATGATAAAACATCAATTTTGGTTTCAGTACCCGATGCGCCGGGTGCACTGTATCAGTTGCTTGAACCGTTCCATCGTCATGGCCTTAGCCTGACCAGAGTGGAAACACGTTCTGCCTCTAAACACTCTCTGTTCTATATCGATTTTGAAGGTCATAGTGATGATCCTGTTGTGCAGAGTGCGCTTGATGATCTTGCTAAAGGCAGCGTTGAATTAAAAGTATTGGGCTCATATCCGCGCGCGGTACTTTAAGGAGATCAGTTATGGGTTGTGATTATATTGCTCTGGCGACAAACGGTGTTCAGAATCTACATCCCTACCTGCCAGGTAAGCCTGCGGAAGAGCTTGAGCGGGAGCTGGGTCTCAAAAATGTTGTTAAACTTGCGAGCAATGAGAACCCTCTGGGGCCTTCTGAAAAAGCTCTGTCCACGGTGAATAATCATCTCTCCGGTCTCTCATTGTATCCTGATAGTGGTGGTTATCGCCTGAAACAGGCACTTGCCTCAGAGTATGGCTTTTCTCCAGAGCAGGTGACTCTAGGTAATGGCTCAAATGATGTTCTTGAACTGATCGCTCGAGCTTACCTGAATCCGGGTGATGAGGTTATCTATTCTGAATATGCTTTTGTCGTGTATTCGTTAGTGACTCAGGCGACAGGAGCCAAGGCAGTCGTAACCCCAGCTAAAGAGTGGGGGCATGATCTGCAACAGATGCTCGCAGAGATCTCTGATAAAACCCGAATTATCTTTATCGCAAACCCTAATAATCCAACGGGAACCTGGCTTTCTGAACCGGAGTTAACTTCATTTCTGGATCAAGTCCCTGAAAATATCCTGGTCGTGCTTGATGAGGCATATACCGAGTATGTGATGGATGAAGCATTTCCAAATGGGCTGGATAAATTAGCAGACTATCCAAACCTTATTGTTACCCGCACCTTTTCAAAAGCGTTCGGTTTAGCTGGATTGAGGGTTGGGTATGCTGTTTCTAATGAAGATGTTGCAAATGTTCTCAGTCGAGTCAGGCAGCCGTTTAATGTGAATAATCTTGCGCTTGTTGCGGCTGAATCGGTCCTGTCTGATAAAGATTATCTGGCCAGAAGTGTAGAGATTAACTCATCTGGGATGCGCTTTTACGAAGAGGGATTTAAAAAGCTGGGTTTGGAATTTATACCCTCAGTCGGCAATTTTATCACGGTTGATATGAAGCAGGATGCGATGCCTGTCTATGATGCCATGTTACATCAGGGTGTTATCGTACGACCCGTTGCAAATTATGGTATGCCTCAACATCTAAGAATCAGTATTGGTCTTCCTGAAGAGAATGAGCGTTGTTTGCGAGCACTGGCCAGAGTGGTAGAAAACTTTGAGTAACAACATAAAGAAAGCGCTTATCATCGGTCTGGGATTGATTGGTGGTTCCTTAGCTAAAGGTCTTCGAAAAAACGGCTCTTTTGGTGAAGTGATTGGATTTGACCGGGATCCAGATGAGCTTGAGAAGGGGTTGCTCACAGGTGTTATTGACGTAGCGGCCGAAAGCCTGGCTCAGGCTGTATCTGAGGCCGATCTGGTAGTCCTGGCTGTACCTGTTAAAGCGATGGAGAAAGTGCTGGTTGATATTGCCCCTTTCATTGCTGAGGATACATTCCTAACCGATGTTGGGAGTACAAAAGGGAATGTTGTTGAGGCGGCGCAACGTGTTTTTACTGCACTGCCTAGTGGATTTGTACCCGGGCATCCCATTGCTGGATCTGAAAAGAGTGGCGTTGAAGCTGCCGATGAAAACCTGTTTTTGAATCATAAGGTAATTTTGACACCTTTAGCAGAATCTTCATCTGGCGCTGTTAAGCTATTTACAGAGATGTGGAGTGCGCTTGGTGCAGAAGTTCTGGTGATGAATGTTGAAAAGCATGATGAGGTGCTGGCAGCCACCAGTCATCTACCGCATATGCTCGCGTTCTCATTGGTTGATACTCTGGCGCAGGAGCAGGATAACAACACCGATATATTCCGTTATGCTGCAGGAGGTTTTAGAGATTTTACCCGTATAGCGGGTAGCGATCCGACCATGTGGCATGACATCTGTTTGGCAAATAAAGAAGCATTACTGGCCCAGCTGGATAGATTTGTAGCGGGCCTGGGTAATCTCAGAGCAGCGATTGAGTGTGGTGATAGTGAGACAATGTTGGGGACGTTCACCCGCGCGCGCGTTGCAAGAGAACATTTTTCAAGAATCCTTTCTGGTACAGCATATTCACACGATATGAGTAATCAACAAGTAACCTTTCGTGCCCAGCCTGGCGGCAGCGTAAGTGGAAAAATTCGAGTTCCAGGTGACAAATCAATCTCACACCGTTCTATCATGCTGGGCTCACTGGCAGATGGTGTCACTGAAGTGACTGGCTTTCTAGAGGGTGAAGACAGCCTGGCGACGTTACAAGCTTTCCGGGATATGGGCGTTGTGATTGAAGGGCCTGTGGATGGTAATGTTACGATCTATGGTGTTGGCATAAATGGCTTACAAGCCCCTCCGGGGCCGTTATATGTTGGTAACTCCGGGACTTCAATGCGTCTGTTATCTGGTTTGCTGGCAGCTCAGCAGTTTGACTCTGAGTTGACAGGTGATGCATCGCTGACTAAGCGCCCGATGGGAAGAGTTGCTGATCCATTGAGGCTGATGGGCGCGGAGATCGAAACGGCTGAAAACGGTCGTCCGCCGCTTAAAATTAAAGGTAAGAGATCACTAACAGGTATGCATTATGAGATGCCTATGGCGAGCGCCCAGGTGAAATCATGTCTGTTGTTAGCGGGTTTGTATGCTGAGGGGCAGACATCGGTCACTGAGCCAGCGCCCACCCGTGATCATACAGAGCGAATGCTGAATGGATTTGGTTACTCCGTCGAACAGGAAGGTGCAACAGCTGTAGTTTCATCCGGTGGGCAGCTACATGCATGCCGTATTGATGTGCCGGCTGATATCTCATCAGCAACCTTCTTTATGGTGGCTGCCGCGATCTGCCCTGATTCTGATCTGGTTCTGGAACACGTTGGAATCAATCCTACGCGCATCGGGGTTATCAACATCCTTCGTCTTATGGGGGCTAACCTGGAGCTACTCAATGAGCGCGAAGTTGGCGGTGAGCCTGTCGCGGATATCCGTATCCGTTATGCGCCATTAAAAGGCATTCATATCCCTGAAGATCAGGTGCCGCTGGCAATCGATGAATTCCCTGCTCTCTTTGTTGCCGCAGCCTGTGCTGAGGGGACAACTATTGTGTCGGGCGCGGAAGAGTTACGAGTCAAAGAGAGTGATCGCATTCAATCCATGGTTGATGGGTTGAAAACACTGGGTGTGGATATTGAAGGCACGCCTGATGGCGCAGTTATTAAAGGTGGCCCTATAGGTGGTGGCGTAGTTGAATCGCATGATGACCATCGTATTGCTATGTCATTTTGTATTGCAGCATTGCGGGCCAAAGACACCATTGTCATTAATGAATGCGCAAATGTCGCAACGTCATTTCCTGATTTTGTAGAACTGGCGTGTGCAGCAGGCCTTAAGGTTGAGAGGGAGGAGGGCTGATGTCTAACAGACAGGTGCCCGTAATTACCGTAGATGGTCCAAGTGGGTCAGGTAAGGGAACTATCTGCCATTTATTGGCAAGAGAGCTGGGGTGGGAGCTACTCGATAGCGGCGCTCTATATCGTTTAGTTGGGCTGGCAGCACGTCACCACGGTGTTGATTTGAGCGATGAGGAAGCTTTAGTTGTTCTGGCTGCACATCTTGATGTGCAGTTTGTGGCCCGAGAGGGTGATAGTGTTCAGATCATTCTGGAAGGTGAAGAGGTCACTGATGCTATCCGGACCGAAGTCGTTGGCAAAGATGCATCTATTGTGGCGGCAATTCCTGCTGTACGTGATGCCCTTTTGGAGCGTCAAAGGGCTTTTGCAGAATTGCCTGGATTGATAGCGGATGGTCGGGATATGGGAACGGTGGTATTTCCTGAAGCATCGTTGAAAATCTATCTTGACGCGAGTGCCGAGGAGCGAGCTTCACGTCGCTATAACCAGTTGATAAACAAGGGACTGGGTGCTAGTCTTCAAGCTATATTGGAGGATATACAGGCACGGGATGATCGCGATATGAACCGTGCTGTAGCTCCATTGAAGCCCGCGGCGGATGCAGTAATTCTGGATTCGACTAAAATGTCGATTGAAGAGGTCCTAGCCGCTGTAATGGATGAAGCGAGGCACAAAGGACTTCGCTGAATGACGTCGTAAAGACAGAAAGCGGGATATGATTATGAGCGAAAGCTTTGCTGAACTGTTTGAAGAGAGCCTTCAGACACTGGAGATGGCTCCTGGAGCCATTGTGACAGGCACAGTAATTGCGATTGAGGATGATTATGTCATCGTCAACGCAGGGCTTAAATCTGAAGGTGTTATCCCGCGACAGCAGTTCCTTGATGAACAGGGCGAGCTAACGATCGCCGTTGGTTCAGAGGTTAAGTTGGCGTTGGAAGCTGTTGAAGACGGCTTCGGTTCAACTCAGCTCTCCCGCGAAAAGGCGAAACGAGCAGAAGCCTGGATCGAATTGGAAGCAGCGTATGCAGCCGATGAGATCGTTAAAGGGCATATCACGGGTAAAGTTCGTGGTGGCTTCACCGTTACTGTTAACTCTATTAACGCATTCCTTCCTGGTTCACTGGTTGACGTGCGCCCTCTCCGAGATACCTCGCATCTGGAATCCCAAGAGCTTGAATTTAAGCTCGTTAAGCTTGATGCCAAGCGTAATAATATTGTTGTTTCCCGAAGAGCTGTTCTTGAAGCTGCGTATAGCGTGGAACGGGAGAAGTTACTCTCAAGCCTGAAGGAAGGCGTAGTTCTCAAAGGTATTGTAAAAAATATTACCGATTACGGCGCATTTATCGACCTGGGCGGAGTCGATGGCTTATTGCATATTACCGATATCGCGTGGAAGCGTGTAAAGCACCCCAGCGTGGCTTTAACGGTTGGTGAAGAGATTGATGTACAGGTTCTGCGTTTTGATAAAGAACGTAACCGTGTCTCCTTAGGCGTCAAACAGCTGACTGATGATCCATGGACCCAGCTCATTTCCAATTACACTGTCGGAACAAAAGCGACGGCGAAGGTCACCAATCTGACAGACTACGGTTGTTTTGCAGAGATTGAGAATGGTATTGAGGGCTTGATCCATGTATCGGAGATGGATTGGACGAATAAAAATGTTCACCCCTCCAAAATAGTTCAGGTTGGAGATGAAGTTGATGTCATGATTCTTGATATCGATATGGAACGTCGTCGTATCTCTCTCGGTATGAAACAGTGTAAGCCCAATCCTTGGCAGGAATTCTCAACTAACTTCAACAAAGGTGACCGCCTTAGCGGCCGGATCCGTTCCATTACAGATTTTGGCGTGTTTATTGGTTTAGAGGGTGGTATTGATGGGTTGGTGCACTTGTCAGATCTCTCCTGGGAGGATGATGGTGCGGCTGCTGTCAAAGAGTATAAGAAAGGTGATGAAGTCGAGGCGGTAGTCCTTTCTGTCGATGCAGACCGAGAGCGTATTGCTCTCGGTATCAAGCAACTTGATTCTGATCCATTTGTTTCGTTTGCTGACCAGTATAATAAAGGAACTGTCGTTAAGGGGACGGTTTCAGAAGTCACTGATAAAGCTGTAGCTGTTAATCTTGCTGATGGGATTATGGCGCAGTTAAGAATTGCTGATGTTTCCAGAGATCGGGTTGATAATCTGACTGAGCTTTTTACGGTGGGTGATGATCTGGAAGCGATGATCAGCAATATTGATCGTCGTAACCGATCGATAATGTTGTCGATTAAGCAGATGGAGATCGAGCAGGAAAAACAGGCTATGAATAAAATCAGCAAACAATCTGAAACTGAGATATCAGGTCCTACAACCATAGGGGAGCTGATCAAGGCACAGATGAAAAAAGGCGAGCCTAAATAGCTTGTGGCCTCAGGGGATAAGGAGTATGAAGTATGACTAAATCTGAGTTGATAGAGATTCTTGTAGATCGACATGAGCAGCTTTCAGTGAAAGATATTGAGCTTTCAGTGAAAACTATGCTGGATCATATGACTGAATCCCTGTCTCAGGGGCATAGGATCGAGATCCGAGGTTTCGGTAGTTTTTCACTGCACTATCGGGCACCCAGAACTGGGCGAAACCCTAAAACTGGAGAATCTGTTTCTCTGGATGCTAAATTTGTTCCGCACTTCAAGCCTGGTAAAGAGTTGCGTGAGCAGGTTAATGAGTCAATAACCAATTAATTTCTGAGGTTTTATACCAGTGCGATTTTTAAAAACATTGATTGTCGGTTTGCTCTGTTTAACAGTTTTGCTTATAGGCATCATGTTCACTATCCATAACACAGAAAAAGTTGCCATCGATCTCGTGTTTTTCCAGTTGCCGGAAGCTAGTTTGTCTGTTTGGCTGATTGCTACGTTTGTCCTCGGCGGGATCTTGGGGGTGGCACTTAGCATCATGACCGTTCTGATGTTGAGAACTCGTTTAGGCTCTGCACGTCGTAAGATTGCGAGTACGCAGAAAGAGCTTGATCAATTGAGAGTTGCCAACCTCAAAGATGCCGCTTAATTTCGAGAACTACCTTCTTATTATCCCTCTCTTTCTAGCAATCGGCATTGGTTGGTTGTTGGGAAGACGTGATGTAAAAAAAAGGTTATCCAGACCCCAGAATTCACTCAGTCATGAATACTTTACCGGTTTGGATTACCTTCTAAATGAAAAAATGGATGAAGCGATTGAAAGCTTTATCCGTGCTTTAGAGATCAACTCAGATACAATTCCTGCCCACCTTTCCCTAGCTAAATTATTTCGGCGTAAAGGGGATGTTGATCGGGCGATCCAGATCCACCAGACACTGCTGGCGAGGCCGGACCTGAATCGTGCCGATTTTATGCGAATTCAGATGGCTCTGGCGCGTGATTATTATGCAGTAGGTTTGCTTGATCGTGCGGAGAATCTATTACAGGACTTAATCAAGGCGCCCTCACCTAAAAAAACCCAAAGTAAAGCACTCAGCCTGCTCATTAAGTTGTACGAGAAAGAGGGAGAGTGGGAGCAGGCACTTGCAACTGCTGAAAAACTATCTACTGAAGAGCGCAAACGTATTTCCACAGAGCTTGCTCATTACTGTTGTGAGTTAGTAGAAACGGCGTTGTCAGAAAAACAGCTAAAGCGGGCACGTGACTATCTGCGGAAGGCAAGTTCATATGATCCTGAAAACGTACGTATCAGTCTGCTGCAGTCAGGTATTGCGATGCAAGCTCAGCAGTGGAAACAGGCGATTAAATATCTTAAATCAGTAGGTAAACAGGATAAGTTGTTTGTTTCCGAAACGATTCCAGATCTGAAACGCTGTTTCGAAGAAACAGGGGATATCGATGAGTATATTTCCTATTTACGTACCAGTCTGGCTCAGTCTCCGTCTACTACGGCGATAATAGCCCTGGCAGAACAGATTAAAAATGAACGGGGTATCTATGCCGCCGGGAGTTTTATCACTGAGGAGTTAAAGCGCAGGCCCTCAGTAAAAGGTTTTAATAGTCTGATAGATCTTCATATAGAATATGGATCTGAAAGTGCTAGAGATAGCCTTAAAGTCTTGCGCGGCCTTACGGGGCAGCTTGAACTATCGAAGCCGGTTTATCGCTGTAATAACTGTGGTTTTTCAGGCAGAACGCTTTTATGGCAGTGCCCGTCATGTAAACAGTGGGGCACTACAAAACCAATCCAGGGACTGGAAGGTGAATAATTGATAGAGAATGTATATGTCACTTGATAAAAAACGGGTAATTGTTGCTCTGGATTATCCAGATATGAAGCAGGCTTTAGCAATGGCAGATCAGCTAGATCCTGCTCGTTGCCGTGTTAAGGTGGGTAAGGAGCTATTCACCCGCTGTGGACCCGCTGTTGTGGAATCTCTGCAGCAAACCGGTTTTGATGTGTTTTTGGATCTCAAATTTCACGATATTCCTAACACCACAGCAAAAGCAGTGCGCGCGGCAGCGGAGATGGGGGTATGGATGGTCAATGTTCATGCTTCAGGCGGACGGAGAATGATGGAGGCTGCCCGAAACGAACTTGAACAGGTGAAGGGCAGTGATACGTTGCTGATTGCAGTGACAGTACTGACCAGTATGGAACGGCAGGATCTGGCGGAGCTTGGGCTTGATATTGATCCTCTGGAACAGGTTAAGAGGTTAGCGAAACTCACCGAACAAAGTGGTCTTCACGGTATTGTATGCTCCGCACAAGAGGTAAGGCCTTTACGTGACGTGATCTCCCCAGAATTTAAGCTGGTTACACCGGGTATCCGTCCAGCTGATGCGGATGTAGGTGATCAGAAGCGGATCATGACGCCGGCTGAAGCGATCCAGGCGGGGAGTGACTATTTGGTGATAGGCAGACCAATAACAAAGGCTGAGTCACCTGTTAAGTCATTAGAGAAAATAGATAGTGAATTAGCACCATTGCTTTAGTGCAGAAGTCACGTTATAAATGAATCTGGCACTATGGATGGTGTCAGTTCTTAACCCAAAATGTAAAAGGAACTTACAATGAAATTACGTTCAATTCGAACGCTTCTTCTGGCGTTTATCTGTCTGTTTACCCTCCCTGCTTTTGCTGAAATCGATATCAACCAAGCCACTGCGACTGAACTATCCGATGGGCTTTCCGGTATTGGTGAACGTAAAGCTGAGGCCATTATCGCTTACCGCGAGGCACATGGCCCGTTTCAGTCTATCGAGCAATTAGCTGAAGTGAAGGGGATAGGAGCAGCGACCATTGAGAAAAACCGTAGCGTGATTACCTTAGGTCTGCCTAAGGAAGATAAAACCCAACCCTCAGATTAAGAGTTGATTTAGCCAGGCGGCTCCACGTACACCACTGGAGTCGCCATGTTGTGCTTGTTTAACAGGGGTATTCAGCTGATCAGAAAAGGCATATTTTGACATTCTTGTGTGGAGCTCAGAATAGATCATCTGCTGATTAGACATGCCGCCTCCTAATACAATGACGTCGGGGTCGAGGATGTTTATTACAGAGGCTAATGCCTTAGCTAGCTGCTCAATATAGAGTAAGGCGTGATCAAGAGCTGATTGCTCCCCTTGGGACGCAGCTGACCATATAGAGGCCGATGATAGCCACTTTCCGTAGATCTCCTGATAGGCTTTTTCAAAGCCGGGTCCTGATAGAAACGTTTCTATACAGTTTTCTTTGCCGCAGTAGCACTTTCGTCCAGGTAAATCAGATTCCTCTAACCACGGTAATGAATTGTGCCCCCATTCACCGGTAATAGCATTGGGCCCTGAAAGTGGAGAGCCATTAATAATAATGCCGCCACCAACTCCGGTACCAAGAATAACGCCAAATACGCTGTGGTATCCCGCACCACTACCATCATAAGCTTCGGAAAGGGCAAAGCAATCTGCATCGTTAGCAATAACTACCGGGCGTCCTAGCTTTTCCTCAAGGTCAGTATTCAGGTGTTTTCCGATTAGCCAGGTTGAATTCGCATTCTTTACTAAGCCTGTTGCGGGAGATATAGCGCCTGGAATACCGATGCCTATACTTTGGGCTTGTATATTGCAGGCCAGCTCAGCGTTTTCGATTAAGTGAGCTATGACATCAAGGGTCTCTAAGTACTTTCCTTGAGGTGTAGGGAGGCGTTCCCTATAAAGAATTTCGTTGTGCTGTGTTAACACGATAACTTCAATTTTCGTACCGCCGAGATCGATCCCTATCTGTTCCTTGTTGGAGTTCATCTCTGTGATCTCTTTTATCTGTAGAAGGTTACAGAACAAAGGCTAAGGTAGTGGGAATAAAGAGTAAACTACCCATGTTGCCAAGTAACACAATCGAAGCGACCTGCTGAGGTTCCTGATTGTATCGTTCTGCAATCATGTAATTGAGAACGGCGGGGGGAAGTGCGCCAAATACGATCAGATAAGCAAACTGTGTTGGGTCTAAATTTAAAAACTGCTGACAGATCAAAGCGATCGCAATCCCACTAACAGGGCATAATACTGCGCTGATAGAGCCAATTTTCCAGTGAGTAAAGTCAACGCTGGTCATTCTCACACCCAGTGCAAACAGCATAAGTGGAATGGCAATTTGTCCGAGCATCTCAATAAAAGTATGAACTGATTTAGGGATAGGCAGATCAAAACCGCTCCAGATGAGGCCTAGAATGGTCGCTAAAATCATTGGCATGCGCAGTAAGTTGAGTAGTCTGGTCCTGTGATCGAGTATGTAAATTCCCAACGTAAAATGGAGCACGTTTTCAACAAGAAACAGGATTACGGCAGCTTGAAGTGCATTTTCACCGAAGGCTAAAACAATCAGTGGTATACCCAGATTACCACTGTTACTGAACATCATCGGAGGAATGAGGGTTTTTGGGTGTACGTTTAACAGTTTGCAGAGGGGAAAGAGTAATACCCCTGAGCCAATAACAACGCATGCCGCGCCGACAGCTAAAGACTGGTATTTAACAAGATCAAAGGATTCAGCGGACAGAACCGCAAAGATAAGTGCGGGGACAAAAACATCGATATTGATCTGATTGGCCACATTCATATCGGGACTGCGGCGCCGGGCATAAAAAAAACCCACGGTGACAATAGCCACCAGTGGGAATACGGTCAGGAAAATTCGTTCTATCAACAGGCCTTGTGCTTCCATCAAAAATTACTCCCTTTCAAAATGCGCAAGGCCAGATTGGCATTATGTATAGTCTTTACCTGTTGGGACGGTCAGAACAGGTACTTTGGCACTCCGCATGACCTGCTGACTGGTATGGCTATGATGCCCGAATCGGTTTTCGGCTCCAAGTACGATCATATCTGCTTTCACTGCGGTTGCCGCTTCCAGTATAGAGTCTGTGTGATTTCCTTCAGCAACTTTGTAATCAACTGTAATTGAGATCTCCTGATTCAAGCTAGAAAGCTCTTCGGCCCAGAAGTTTTCAATTCGAGACTGCATTGTTTTATGGATCTCCTGGATCCCCTCATCGTGCATCTGTTTGATCAGGTCTTCAGAGACATAGTTCTGAATCAGTGCATGGCCCATTTCGCCCATAGGTTCAACAACATGCAGCATGACAATTTTGGCATTATTCAATGCTGCAAGTTTAACTGCCTGGCGAAATACTGGACGTGTATGCTTGCCTAATGAAGTTGCATACAAAATGGTGTTAATTTCAGGAAGTGCCATCGTTTGAATCCTCTTTTAAATGACAGATCAAAGCTGAGTTGCAGAGATCTGCGCGTTTTCCTGATTATCATTGTCACTGCAATGTTTAGGTTGGCTCTGGCGATCAATAAGGTAGATGATTGACTTATAGTCGATACCACTATGATGCGTTAAACCGATCTCACACGTGCGGCTGGTTGAGTAGCCTTCATTACATTCTTTAACCTGATCTTTGAGTGTGCGCAGTGATGACGCATTTAATTCAGGAGTACTGAAACCTTTATCACCGGCAAAGCCACAACAGGTGATCTGATCCGGAATTAACACCTTATTTGAACAGGCCTTAGCGATACGTTTAAGTTTCTCAGTCTGCCCCATTCGAGTCGCGCTGCAGGTGATATGCAGTGCAATCTCTTCATCTGATGGTGTGAAGATCAGGCGATCCATGACAAATTCATCGATAAAGTCGACGGTATCGTAAAGTTTAATACGTTCGTCAATATTTTCTTTAAGCCTCAAACTGCAGGGGCTGGTATCTGAATATACGGGTATTCTGCCATTGTCTGTATGCTTTAGTATAAGCTCTTCAGTTTGTTTCGCTTTGTATTCAGCTGCATCAAACATGCCTTTGGATTGGAAGGGCATTCCACAACAAAGGTCATCAAGACCCTCGGGCACGATAACGTTAAAACCTGCTTTTCGAAGCAGCTGAATTGTTTTATCAGCCAGAGGCGTTTGATCTCGTTCGCCTCTGGATGGCGCCATAGTTCTGCTTGCGCAGCTTGGAAGGTAAACCACCTCAGGCCCCCTGTGATCAGGGTTGGGTAGGGTAGGTTTTATTTTTGGTGCAGCCTTAGGCATCGCGGGGGTCCACTGCTGGACTATGCCGCCTGTCGCTTTGCGTGCAAGGCCTGTAATCGCTGACATCGCTTTTGTGCCGATCACGGCATGTGTAGTGTCAGCAACCTTGAATGTTGCGCGTGTTGCTGAGGTCAATCCGCCGTAGTGTTCTGCAAGCCATTGCGCCAGTTTACTATGATTTTCGTTCTTGCGGCTACGTATAGAGCGGGTAAGGTCACCAGTGTTAATACCAACTGGACATGTGGTGGAGCACAGACCGCAGGCCGCACAGGTATCAGTCCCCTGATATTGATACTCTTTTCTCAAAAGAGCCAACCGATCCGGATCTTCTCCTGAAGCCTCCAGACGTGCAATCTCTCGCCATAAAACAATTCGCTGGCGTGGGGTGAGTGTAAGCGCTCGAGAAGGGCATGTAGGTTCACAGAAACCACACTCAATACATTTATCGACCAGCTCATCAGCTGCAGGTAGTGATTTGAGGTTTTCCAGATGGACCTGAGCGTTTTTGTTAAGGATAACGCCTGGATTCAGAATGTTCTTAGGATCAAATAACTCCTTTAACTCCCACATCAGGCGGTAGGCGTCTTCCCCCCATTCCATCTCGACATAGGGTGCCATATTTCGGCCAGTACCATGCTCAGCTTTAAGGGAGCCATCGTATTTGTTGACAACCATTTTACAGACCTCATCCATCAGACCGTCATAGCGATCTATCTCTTCCTGAGTGTCAAATGATTGAGTGAAAACAAAATGCAGATTGCCCTCTAGGGCATGTCCGAAAATGAGTGCCTCAGAGTAGTTCCATTTTGCGAACAGTAAGTGAAGATCATGAACGGCATCCGCCAATTGATCGACAGGAAAGGCTACATCCTCAATGATGACTGTAGTTCCCGTCAGGCGGACAGCACCAACTGCTGGGAACAGCCCCTTGCGGATCGCCCAATACTGAGCATTAACCGTAGGGTCCGTAGAAAATTCAATCGGCTTCGCTGTTTCCAGATCTGCAATGGATGCGGTAATTGCATTCACATGATCGCTTAAAGTATCAGAATCAGCTGCACGTGTTTCAACCAAAAGGGCTGCTGCATCTTCGGGTAACTCTTTAATAAAAGAGGGCATACCCGGCTTGTTTTCGATTGATCGCAGACCTGCACGATCCATCAGCTCAACGGCTGAAACCGGTGTTTTCTTAAGAATAGCGACCGCTTCGCAAGTTGTACGTACGCTGTTGAAAAAGATCAGGGCAGAGGCTTTGTTTGGATGTTCATCAACCGTGTTGTAAGTGATATCAGATATGAAACCGAGTGTGCCTTCTGAGCCGATCATCAGGTGTTGCAATATATCGATCGGATCTTCGTAATCAACCAATGAATTCAGAGCGTAACCGGTTGTGTTTTTAAGTCGGTATTTATGTTCAATACGCTCTCGCAGAACTTGGTTATCACGTGTTTGCCGGGCAAGAGAATCCAAAGAATCAAGGAGCCCCTTATGGGTGTTACGGAATATTCCGATGCTGGCCTTGTCGCCTGTGTCCAGTACAGATCCATCCGCTAGTACTACGCGCACACTGTTCAGGGTACGATAGCTGTTTTGAGCCGTACCACAACACATTCCGCTGGCATTGTTAGCCGCAATGCCCCCAATTTTTGCGGTGTTTATCGATGCTGGGTCGGGTCCAATTTTCTTGTTAAGCGGGGCGAGGTATTTATTGGCATTGCCGCCAATAACACCTGGCTGCAGCTTGATCGTACGGCCATCATCGCTGATCGAATAACTATCCCAACCATCTCCTAGCTGGATCAATACTGAGTCGGTAATCGCCTGACCTGATAAGCTTGTACCCGCTGCACGAAAGGTGACTGGTTTATTATGCAGTTCCGCCAGTTTTACAATACGGATAACTTCCGACTCAGTCTCAGCCCGAACCACAATCTGGGGAATCAGCCGGTAGAAACTAGCATCGGTACCATAAGCTAATGTGCGAAGGGGATCGCTGATTAAACGTGTATCGGGGATGAACTCCCGCAGAGCGTTCAGAAAGTCTTGATAGCCCTGTTTCATTGCAACACCTCACTTTGAAACGGTAGATGAGGGCCGGTGATACCTGATGTTCTATGCAGGTATCACCGGGCCTTAACTTAACTCTGTGAATACAGAGGTTCAGCTTTGCTTTAGCTGTATGCGATGGTCGGTAACCAAAGTACAAGCTGAGGCCAGAACACCAGAATGAGTAGTGCTACCAGCTGAATCATAATGAACGGAATCACACCCTTGTAGATATCAGTGATCTTCACATTCGGAGGGCAAACGCCTTTGAGATAGAAGAGTGCAAACCCAACCGGAGGGGTTAGGAATGAGGTTTGTAATGCCATGGCAACGAGCATCACGAACCAGACTAGCTCGGGGTTATCAATGCCGGGTGCTGTAATATCCAGACCCAGTGCCGAAATAACAGGCGCCAGTAACGGCAGAATAATCAACGTTATTTCGATCCAGTCCAAGAAGAAACCGAGCAGGAAGATGACAGCCAGTATGAAGAAGATGATTCCATAAGGGCCAAACGGCAGACCTGTCAGGAATGATTCGATCATCTCATCCCCACCTAGTTCGCGCAGAACGAGAGCGAAGCAGGTAGCACCGATAAAGATTGCAAAGATGTAAGCGGTTGTATTCATCGTTCCACCGACCACCTCATGTAGCACCTTGAAGCTGAACTTCCGGTTGTACATTGCGAGTAGGGTGGCTCCAAAAGCACCGACACCAGCGGCTTCTGTTGGCGTAGCAATACCGGCGAAGATTGAACCAAGTACAACAACGATCAATAGAACTGTGGGCAGGACATCTTTGAGAACATTCATCACGATGCCAAATGTGACCGGTTTTGCATCATCCGGTACGGGCAGATCACTTGGTTTGATAAGACCGCGTACCAGGATGTAAACAATATAGAACGCGCCGAGCATCAAGCCCGGGAAGACCGCGCCCATAAACAGATCACCAACCGATAAGCCTAACTGATCTGCCATGATAACCAGCATGATACTTGGCGGGATCAGAATACCAAGGGTACCTGCGGAGGCAATGGTACCCAGAGCCAGAGGCATGTTGTACCCCTGTTTGGTCATGGCTGGAAGTGACATGACCGCCAGGAGAACAACAGAAGCTCCGATAATACCGGTAGAGGCGGCTAGAATAATACCAATCGCAGTGACAGTGATCGCAAGGCCACCGTGAACCCGCCCGAAGAGCTCCTGCATCGATTTCATTAATCGTTCGGCAACTCCGGATTTATCCAGCATTATCCCCATAAAGATAAACATGGGTAATGCAACCAGAATCCAATTTTCCATGATGGTCCAGAGACGATTCACCACCAGTCCCAGTGTGGTGTAATCCAGACCCGTCATTGTGTCCATATAAGAGTCAGTAAACTGACCCAGAAACGCAAAGATGATTCCGATGCCGCCCAATACCCAGGCAACAGGAATACCAGTAAATAGTAGTGCGATGAACGACAGGAACATCGCGATTACAAGAATTTCATTCGCATCCATTAGTCGTCACCTTTCAATAGCAAAGTTAGGTCCCGGATAAAGCGGGATATGACAGCCAGCCCCAGTAAGCCAAAGCTAACAGGGATTACACCTTTGATTAGCCAGCGATAGGGCAGGCCAGATGCTGCTTCAGATGACTCATTGACACGATAGGATTCAGAAACAAAATCGAGGCTCTGCATAAAGATGATGACAATAAACGGCATCACCAGAATCGGAATGCTGATCACTTCGATCAGTCGCTTTGTTTTTCCTCTTAAGCGGGAATAGAAAAGGTCGACTCGTATATGTGAATTAGTCGTTTGCGCATAGGAGAGTCCAAACATGACGCCTATGGAGTAAAGGTGCCACTGTAATTCTTCGAGGGCGATAAAGCCGCTGGCAAAACCTTTGCGCAATATAACTTGCAGCATGATTACCAGCACGAGCACTACATACGACCAAGCGATAGTCAGGCCAACACGCTGAATGAATTTATCAATTGCATCAGAAAGTGGCACAGGGGGCAGTTTTTCGTTTTCAGTCACTGAAACTTACCTTCGCTACTTGTCATCGGATTTAATAGTAGTAGGGACATAAACTAAGTAATCCGATGTATTTATAGTTATTGATGGAACCTCATGATTATCTTAAAGATAGCTCAGAGGTAAACAGGGCAGCCTAAGCTGCCCTGTTGAGCTCGGAAGGTTAATTAAACCAACCGAAGGATTGTCTTACTTAGTTGCGCGAGGCAGGAATGCATTTGCTTCCCACAGGTCGTAACCAGTACGGAAAGTGCTCATGTCATCCCATACCTTCTTGAAGAATGGATCTGCAGCAGTTTTCTCTGCAACCACTTCATCCCAGGTAGATTTGAAAGTGTTAAGCATTGTTTCGTTCCAGTAACGAATCTGCACGCCGTTTTCAGCTGCTTTTTGCATCACAGGGAACTGCATCGCTTCACCTTCAGCGATAGCGTTAGTCATAGAAGCTTTACAGGTTGTTTCAACCAGTGCTTTCTGACCTTTGCTCATCTTGCCCCAGGTGTCTTTGTTGATTAGGAGCTCAAAGACTGTTGCTTGCTGATGCCATCCAGGGAAGTAGTTGTACTTGACGATCTTGTGGAAACCAAGACGCTGATCGATAGCAGGCTGAGAGAACTCAGATGCATCAATTGCACCTTTCTCAAGCGCACCGAAAATTTCACCACCCGGCAACTGAACTGTACCTACGCCCAGTTTTTCCATTACGGAAGCACCCAGACCGAAGAAACGCATGTTCAGACCTTTCAGGTCTTCAGGCTTTTCGATTGGCTTTGAGAACCAGCCAGATGTTTCAGGAGAGATGATGGCACACGGAAGAACTTTTACATTGTAGCCAGCCGTGTCGTACATCTCCTGATACAGGTTCATACCGTTGCCGTAATACAACCAAGCCATGTACTCACCTGCTTCAGGACCGAAAGGAACTGCAGAGAACAGTGCCGCTGCTGGCATCTTGCCCTGCCAGTAACCCGCAGTAGAGTAACCGGAATTTACTTTTCCTGAAGATACCGCGTCCAGAATCTCTTTCGGACTAACCAGTTTACCTGGTTCATAGATCTTCATTTTTACTTTGCCATCACTCACAGTTTTTAGCTGGTCAGCAACCCAAACGATTGGAGTGCCCAGTGCTGGAAGGTGAGAGCCAAAAGCGATTGGAGTTTTCAGAAGCAGTTTGTCAGCAGCCTGAACAGGAGCTGTGGTGCCTGCAACAGCAGCAGTAACTACAGCTGCGGAGATCAGAGACTTGGCGAACTTTTTCATGTCACATCCTCTAGAGATTCGTTTTTATATTTAGTATTGAGCCGCTTTGAGCAAAGGATAAATGACCTGTAAGGACCTTTGCTGCAGTGCGTCAATCTCAATTGGTATTACCAATTTACCGTAAGAGACTTCCTACTGTATTTTTTTTGAGCAGGGGATGTCAATATTTTTTTTAAGTTTAATTACTATAGTTCAAAATCCAAACTGGAAAAATTTAAGTAGATATTAAGCAAACTTGTGGGTTTGGAGTGATGATAATGTTGATCTGAAAATAAAAATATTGTCTCCTCTTGTCTTAATGAGAGTGATTGGATTAGTATCAATATTGGTCATACCAATATATTCTGAGTATTGAAGATGAGTTATAACAGGGTTAAACAGCCAAAAATTTCAGATGTGATTATGGAGCAGATGGAGACCATGATCCTGGAGGGGACGCTCAAACCAGGGCAGAAACTTCCACCTGAGCGTGAGTTAGCAAAGCAATTTGAAGTTTCTAGGCCTTCATTGAGAGAAGCTGTGCAGAAATTAGCAGCTAAGGGACTGCTTAACAGTCGCCAGGGAGGGGGGACTTACGTTTCTGAAGATCTGGGAGGTTCATTTTCTGATCCGCTGCTTGAGCTGTTCCGAACTCACCCAGAAGCGCAATATGATCTGCTGGAGTTCCGTCATGCGTTGGAAGGTGTTGCTGCGTATTATGCTGCTTTGAGGAGTACACCTGCTGATAAAGAGGCTATATTACAATGCTATGCAGAGCTACAACGCTATCATGATAGTAAAGAGATTCAAAAAGAGGTCTATGCAGATGTGGACTTCCATCTTGCGATCGCCGCTTCGACCCACAATATGGTGCTTTTGCATATGATGCGTGCGCTTTTTAATCTGCTGCGTGAGCATATTTGGGATAATCTGAAAAATATCTATCCTCGTTCTGATTACAGGGAAAAGATTCATGATCAGCATAAAGTTCTGATGGATGCTATCCTCGAAGGGGATCCTGAAAAGGCACGACAGGCGGCGCATCATCATCTGGCTTATGTTGAGGATGCTCTTTTGGAAGGAGAGAGGGAGAACACCCGGCTTGAGCGTGCTTTGCGACGCGCCAATATTAGTACCGACTTATAAATGTACTAAAACTACAATTTTGTAGTTTAGAGTTAAGATGTTCATGAATTAATAGGTAGTATCAACAAGATTGTAGACAGTTTCGTCATAATTATGTAGTATTACTACAAGATAATTACTATAAGACTTGGCTAGTGGTTCTTTTGTGTCTGTTTATAGGGCGGACAGAGTTGCTGGTTAAAGGTCATAACAAAAAAATTACGCTGCGTTAACTTAGAGTGGAGAGGTCAAAGTGCAAGACATTATTGATGACGTTGATCCAATTGAAACACAAGAGTGGTTGGATGCGCTTGAATCGGTTGCGAAGAATGATGGTGACGACCGAGCAAAATATATTCTTAGAAAGCTAGGTGAGAAAGCGAATGATATTGGTGTTGATTCAGCATCTGCGCTGACAACACCATACCGCAATACGATTTCTGTTAAAGATGAATCACGCATGCCAGGCGACCTGTTTATGGAGCGTCGTATCCGTTCTTTCATTCGTTGGAATGCCATGGCAATGGTTATGCGTGCCAATGACAATGAAGATGGTCTGGGTGGTCATATATCATCTTTCTCCTCATCTGCAACACTGTACGATATCGGTTTTAACTACTTCTTCCGTGGTAATGAAGGTGGTCAGGAATCTGACATGGTCTTCTTCCAGGGGCATATCTCTCCGGGTATCTACTCCCGAGCTTATCTTGAAGGACGTCTGACAGAAGAGCAGATGGATAACTATCGTCGTGAAGTGGACGGTAACGGCCTTTCTTCATACCCGCACCCTTGGTTGATGCCTGACTTCTGGCAATTCCCAACCGTATCTATGGGGCTGGGGCCGATTCAGGCGATCTATCAGGCGCACGTGATGCGTTACCTGTCAGCGCGTGATCTGATCAACCGTGGCGATCGTAAAGTATGGGCGTTCCTGGGTGATGGCGAGTGTGATGAGCCAGAATCTCTCGGTGCTATCTCTCTGGCGGGGCGTGAGCAGCTTGAAAACCTGATCTTCGTAGTTAACTGTAACCTTCAGCGTCTGGATGGCCCGGTACGCGGTAACGGTAAAGTTGTACAAGAGCTTGAAGGTATCTTCCGTGGCGCAGGCTGGAACGTTATCAAATGCCTATGGGGTCGTCATTGGGATGCCCTGTTCGAAAAAGACACTAAAGGTCTTCTGCAGAAGCGCTTTGATGAAGTATGTGACGGTGAGTTGCAGAACTACAAAGCGAACGGCGGTGCATACACGCGTGAGCACTTCTTCGGTAAATACCCAGAGCTTCTGGAACTGGTTGCAGATCTGTCTGATGAAGACATTATGAATCTGAACCGTGGTGGCCATGATCCTTACAAAGTGTTCGCTGCCTACAACGAAGCAGTTAACCATAAAGGTCAGCCTACGGTAATCCTGGCGCAGACTGTAAAAGGTTACGGTACGGGTAAGTCGGGTGAAGCGAAGAACGATACCCACTCTATGAAGAAAGTGGCGATGGATGATCTGAAAGATTTCCGTGACCGCTTTAACATCCCGCTAACGGATGATCAGCTGAAGGAAGTTCCATACTACCGTCCAGCGCCAGATTCACCTGAAATGAAATATATGTTCGAACGCCGTGAAAGCCTGGGTGGTTTCTACCCGGTGCGTCGCACAGAGTTCGAAAAACTGGAAACACCACCACTATCTGATTTCGACGGTCAGTTGAAAGACAGTGGTAAGCGTTCTGCCTCTACCCAGATGGTACTTAACCGTGTGATGAGCACACTGGTTAAAGACAAAAACATGGGTGAGCGTGTAGTGCCAATCGTACCTGATGAAGCACGTACGTTCGGTATGGAAGGTATGTTCCGTCAGTTGGGTATCTACACCTCTGAAGGTCAGCGCTACGTCCCACACGATTCTGACCAGATCATGTTCTACAAAGAGTCTAAGACAGGTCAGATTCTGGAAGAGGGTATCAATGAAGCGGGTGCGATGTCTGCTTGGATGGCTGCGGCTACTTCCTACGCTAACAACAACTGCACCATGGTACCGTTCTACATCTACTACTCTATGTTTGGTTTCCAGCGTGTAATGGACCTGGCGTGGGCTGCAGGTGATATGCAGGCGCGTGGCTTCCTGATCGGTGCAACATCGGGTCGTACAACGCTGAACGGTGAAGGTTTGCAGCACCAGGATGGACACAGCCACCTGATGGCTCAGATGATTCCTAACTGTAAATCCTACGACCCTACTTACGGCTACGAGTTGGCTGTTATTGTTCAGGATGGTATGCGTCGTATGTATCAGGATCAGGAGAACTGCTTCTACTACATCACCACAATGAACGAGAACTACCACCACCCAGCGATGCCTCAGGATGCTGAAGAGGGCATTATTAAAGGTATGTACCTGCTGAAAGAGGGTAAAGACTCTGATAAGAAAGTACAGCTGATGGGCTGTGGCACAATCCTTCGTGAAGTTGAAGCGGCGGCTGAAATACTGAGTGAAGAGTTTGGTGTAGAGTCTGATATCTGGAGTACAACATCGATCAATGAACTGCGTCGCGATGCGATGTCTGTAGCACGTGAGAACATGTTGAACCCAGAAGCTGAACCTAAGAAAGCTTATGTAACTGAATGCATCGAAAGCCGTGGTGAAGGTCCGGTTATCGCATCAACGGATTACATGCGCTCTTACGCTGATCAGCTCCGCGAATACATTCCTCGTAACTTTAAAGTGCTGGGTACGGATGGCTACGGTCGTTCTGATACACGTACTAAGTTGCGTGAATTCTTCGAAGTTAACCGTTACTACGTAGTACTGGCTGCGCTGAGAGCACTCCAGGAAGAAGGCAAGGTTGAAGGCGCTGAAGTTGCCAAAGCCATGCAGAAGTTCAACATCAATCCGGCTAAACCGGCACCGTGGACTGTTTAAGTCTGCGATGAACTTCTTAACAGCTTAGAACTGGAGGAATTCAAAGTGAGTATTATCACAATTACTGTGCCAGACCTGTCAGGTTCCATAGATGTTGATGTTGTTGAAGTGCTGGTTAATGACGGCGACACCATCAGCGAAGGCGACAGCCTGATTGTTCTGGAAACAGATAAAGCATCCATGGAGGTGCCAGCAACCCATAGCGGTGTTGTTGTCTCCATGAAGATCAATGTAGATGATCAGGTTAATGAAGGTGATCTTCTGCTTGAGCTGGATACCGGTGCTGCTGCATCTGCGCCAGCCGCGGAAGAAGTGTCTGCACCAGCTGCAGCGACTGAAGCTGAACCGGCTCCGGCTGCTGCACCAGCAGCGGCTTCAGCTGTAGAAAATGTACTGATCCCGGATCTGTCCGGTGCAACTGATGTAGATGTTGTTGAAGTACTGGTAAAAGACGGCGACACAGTATCTGAAGGCGATAGCCTGATCGTACTGGAAACAGATAAAGCGTCTATGGAAGTACCAGCACCTAAAGATGGTGTCGTTGTTTCCATGAAGATCAACGTTGACGATCAGGTTAACGAAGGCGATCTTCTGATGGAACTGCAGGTAGGTGGTGCAGCTGCACCGGTTGACGCAGCGCCAGCAGCCACCCCAGCTCAGGAAGCGGCTCCTGCTGCTGCACCGGTAGCCGGCGGTAAAGAAAATGTATTGATTCCTGACCTTTCAGGTGCGACTGATGTCGATGTTGTTGAAGTGCTGGTTAAAGACGGCGACAGCGTTGAAGAAGGTGATAGCCTGATCGTACTGGAAACAGACAAGGCTTCTATGGAAGTGCCTGCACCTAAAGCAGGTACGGTTGTTTCCATGAAGATCAATGAAGGCGATACGGTAAACGAGGGTGATCTGCTGCTGGAGCTTGAAGTTTCTGGTGGTATGGCGCCTGCGCCAGCAGCTCCGGCTGCTGCACCGGCAGCGCCAGCTCCTGCGGCTTCAGCGCCATCTGCTCCTGCTAAGGCAGCGTCAGCGGCGGGTAATGTTGATAAAGCAGCCCTGGAGAAGAAAAACAAAACTGTTCATGCGGGCCCGGCAGTACGTGCCATTGCGCGTGAGTTTGGTGTTGATCTGTCTCTGGTATCCGGTACGGGGCGTCGTGGGCGAATTCTTAAAGAAGATGTTCAGGCATACGTTAAGGGAGCATTGAAACAGCTGGCTGAGGCACCAAAAGGTGGTGCTGTAACGGGCGGTTCAGGTATCCCGGCTATCCCAGAAGTGGACTTCAGCAAGTTTGGTGAGATTGAAGTCGAGAAGCTAAGCAAAATTGCTAAAGTGACTCGAGACAATATGAGCCGTTGCTGGTTGAACATCCCGCATGTAACGCAGTTCGACAAAGCCGATATCACTGAACTCGAAGCATTCCGTAAAGATATGAAGGATGAGGCTGCTAAGTCTGGCGTTAAGTTGACGCCGCTGCCATTTATGCTGAAAGCGATTGCGATTGCGCTGAAAGCACATCCTAAGTTCAATGCGTCACTGCATGCTGATGGCGAGCATATCGTTTACAAAAAATATGTAAATATTGGCATGGCGGTAGATACGCCTAACGGACTGATGGTTCCAGTCATCAAAGATGCGGATAAGAAGAGCATCTACGAGTTGTCTAAAGAAGCGATCGAACTGGCTGGTAAAGCTAAGGATCGTAAGCTGAAGCCTGCAGAGATGCAGGGAGCGTGTTTCACAATCTCAAGCCTGGGTGGCATTGGTGGTACAGGCTTCACGCCTATCGTTAATGCGCCTGAGGTTGCGATTCTGGGCGTGTCGAAGGCAGACATCGAACCGCGTTGGAATGGTAAAGAGTTTGAACCACGTAAGATGCTGCCACTGTGCTTGTCTTACGATCATCGTGCAATTAATGGCGGTGATGCAGGTAAGTTCCTGACCTATCTGAACAGTTTACTGAGCGACATTCGTCGCCTGGTGCTGTAACACCCATTTACCAATCCCTTGGCTCAACGCCTCTTCGGAGGCGGTCTTTTTCCAAGGGGGTAGATCAACAAACGGCGACTCTGTGCAGGAGGTCGCCGTTTTTTATGTCTGGATCTATAGAAGTAATCGCCTCGGGATGCGTTCCCTACGGCACTGTCTTTATGAGAGAGCGATGTTGCCTCGCTTCTTGGGTTCCCCGCCTCGAAAACTGCTCATATAAAATCCGAATTTAACCAATCCGTCATTTTTCAGAAACGTCACTTTAGCAATGTCGTCATAAAGTTTTCTCATAGATTTAATAGTGAGAAGCAAATGAAAGTTACTGTCTTTGGAATTGGGTATGTAGGTCTTGTTCAGGCGGCGGTTCTGGCAGATGTTGGTCATGATGTAGTTTGTGTCGATGTTGATGCAGAGAAGGTAGATAACCTAAAGAAAGGGGTTATACCTATCTATGAGCCTGGCCTGACGCCGATTGTCGAGAGTAATTATACTGAGGGACGATTGCGCTTTACGACTGATGCCGAAGAAGGTGTGGCCCATGCAGAAATTCAGTTTATTGCGGTTGGGACGCCTCCTGATGAAGATGGTTCTGCTGATCTGAAGTACGTGCTCTTAGTTGCAGAGACAATTGCAAGGCATATGGACACACCAAAGATCATTGTGGATAAGTCGACAGTGCCTGTTGGCACAGCGGATAAAGTTACAGAAAGAGTGCGCTCTGTATTGAATGCACGCGAAGTTGATATCGAATTCCATGTAGCTTCAAACCCTGAATTCCTAAAGGAGGGGGCGGCTGTCAGTGATTGTATGAAGCCGGACCGAATCGTGATCGGAACAGATAGTACCCATGTAGAAACAGAGATGCGTGAACTCTATTCGGCATTTAACCGTAATCATGACCGTATGATCTTAATGGATGTGAGAAGTGCAGAATTAACAAAATATGCTGCAAACTGCATGCTTGCGACAAAAATTAGCTTCATGAATGAGATATCTAATCTGGCAGAATGCTTGGGGGCGGATATTGAAAATGTCCGCAAGGGTATAGGCTCGGATGAGCGTATTGGTTATCACTTTATCTATGCGGGTTGCGGCTACGGAGGCTCATGCTTCCCAAAAGATGTGCAGGCTTTGATTCGTACGGCAGAGGGTATTGATTATGATGCTCAGCTACTGAAGTCAGTTGAATCAGTTAACTATCGTCAAAAGTCCCTTTTATTCAAGCATGTGAGTAACTATTTCAACGGTAATTTAGAGGGTAAATCGATAGCTGTTTGGGGGCTGTCCTTTAAACCAAAAACCGATGATATGCGTGAGGCAACCAGCCGTGTTTTGATGGAAGCTTTATGGAAAGAGGGTGCAAAAGTGAGGGCGTATGACCCTGAGGCGATGGAGACGGCTCAGGAAATCTATGGGTGCCGTGCGGATCTTGAGCTTTGTGGAACTAAAGAGGGGGCTCTGCAGGGGGCTGACCTGCTTGTAATCTGTACCGAATGGCGAGCGTTCTGGTCTCCAGATTTTGATCTGATCAAAAAATCATTAGTGTGCCCGGTTATCATTGATGGTCGTAATCTTTACGAGCCTGAAGTGGTTGAAAGACATGGCATTGAGTATTATGGAATAGGTAGAGGACGAAGTGTTAAGCGCTAACGATAGTATTGTTAGGAGCAAGAAATGGGGGTAAATGTGCTTATCTATGTATCTCCTTTAGCGTTTTTTTATCTTGAGTAGCTGGTTCCCCTTGTTTTAAATCTGTTACGCGTTTGAGTTGTTCTGAATCGCTTGTATAGCTAGTGTAATATGCGCTGTTATTTCGACCATATATGTTATGGATCATGTTAAAAGAGCATTTGTGATGGTTCTGAGGCTATCTATTGTCAAACGTTGCTGTCGTACTCAGTTTAATGATCAGGCTGTAATGCAAAAACTTACAGGCTATTTTAACGAGTCATGAATACTCTTTACCTGCTTGTAGCTTACTTTAAGGCGATTTAATGCTTCCTGTTATTCTTTGTGGCGGTGGTGGTTCTCGGTTATGGCCGCTGTCTCGAACTTATTTTCCCAAGCAGTTTCATCGTTTGGTCGATCATACTTCGCTCTTACAATCTACCTTGTCGAGGTTGGGTGGGGTTGATGAAGTGACGTTGGTGGCCAATGAGGAACACCGTTTTCTTGTAGCCGAGCAGTTAAGGAGCGCGCAGCTTAAAGCGCGGATTATCTTAGAACCCGAAGGGCGTAATACTGCTCCAGCAATAGCGTTAGCTGCTTTGGATGCTCAGGCGCGCGGGCTGTTGGATGAGGTGATGTTGGTACTTCCCGCTGATCATCATATCGAAGACCCGGATACCTTTATGCAGCAGGTGGCTCAGGCTGGTTCTCTTGCCTCTGAGGGATATGTGGTGACATTGGCGGTTCCACCAGATAGAGCAGAAACTGGCTACGGTTACCTGCTTCTGTCTGAGAGGGACTCAGAGAGCTTTTGGGTGGATCGTTTTATCGAAAAACCAGATCTAACTACCGCTAAAGAGTTGTTTCTGGATGATCGCTTCCAATGGAATAGTGGTATCTATCTATTTACCGCACGGTGCTACCTTGAAGCGTTAAGGCGGTTTGCTCCTGATATTCTGGATCTTTGTATAGAAGCCTCTGCTGATACTCAACATGACATGGATTTTATACGTATCAATTCTGATCTGTTTAAGCGTTGTCGAAGTTGCTCGATAGACTTTGCGATTATGGAGCCCCTATGCCTTGAAGAAAAAAGCAGTGTTATCGCGCTTTCAATAGGCTCGCCCTGGAGTGATCTTGGCGGTTGGGAAGCGTTATGGCGTATTGGGAAAAAGGATGATAAACAAAATGTCGTTAAAGGGGATGTGGTTGCCCACCAGACCAGTAACTCACTGATTATGTCTGGGGACCGATTGGTCGCAGCGGTTGGCGTCGATGAGTTATTGATAGTGGATACTGAGGATGCCTTGTTGGTTGCTGGTAAGCATGCGGTCGGTGACGTTAAGCGGGTGATAGATACATTGAAAGCATCTGGACGAGGGGAGCTGGATTATCATCGGGAGGTTTTTCGGCCATGGGGGAAATATGAGCTGGTTGCATCGGGGATGGGGTACCAGATCAAGCGTATCACTGTGAACCCTGGGGCTAGCCTCTCTTTGCAGCGTCATCGTCATAGGGCTGAACACTGGGTTGTTGTTCAGGGAGATGCTGAGGTGCGAAGAGGTGAGGATCTGTTTTGTGTTACAGAGAATCAATCAACCTATATTCCTCAGGGAGTTGTGCACTCTTTGAAGAATAAGAGCGATGTGGCGCTAATAATGGTTGAGATTCAGACTGGTAGCTATCTTGATGAAGATGATATTGAGCGCTTTGATGATGAGTATGGTCGTGCTTAGATCTAATTTCCAGGCTCTGAGCACGGCCTTGAGGGGTTATCTGCCTACCCCATAATATTTGAACCCACTATTAACTAACAGTTCTTTATCAAGAAGATTACGTCCATCTATTATCAATGGATTGATCATTAGCTCTTTCATCTTGTCGAGATCGGGAGACCAGTACTCTGGCCAATCAGTTAGAAGCAGGAGGGCATCACTCCCCTTTAGTGCGTCATAGCTATTATCGCAGTAGGTTAATGTAGAGTGATCACCGAAGTATTTTTGGATATTGCTCATTGCCTCAGGGTCATGAACCTGAATTTTGCAGTTTTGTGCAAGTAGAGCGTCAATGATCTTAAGGCTGGGGGCATTATCAATACTCGCAGTCCCAGCTTTGAAAGAAAGTCCCCAGATCGATATCGTTCGTTTCTCTAGGTCGCAGTCGTAGTGGCGCCAAAGTTTTCTGAAGGGCTGCTCTTTCTGTTTTTCATTTTCAGTTAACACCGTGTCGAGCAGTTTCGAGTTTCGGGTTTCTGACAGCAGTTCTGAAAGTGCTTCGATATATTGTTGAAAATGAAGCCCCCCAAATCCGCAACCAGGATGCAGGTAGTGAGGGCCAATACGTGGATCAGTGATCATGGCTGCACGTATCACTTCAATGTCTACATCGAGCTGGTCTGCTAAGTTTGCTAGTTCATTAATATAGCCGAGGCGAAGCGCGAGCATCCCGGTATTGGCGAATTTGGTGAACTCGGCTTCTTTGCTGGTCATCAGCAACCATTGAGTCGTAACCTGACTAAAGGGACGAAATAGCGCTTTAATATTCAGCATCGCCCAGTCATTTGTGCAGCCAATAATATATGTTAGTGGGGTTTTGTAATCTTGCAGCGCTGTTCCTTCAGCCAACATATTTGGAATATAGCTTATGACCTGATTGTTACATGCGTCTAGCCGGTTTTGTAGCCGGTCGGTGCTACCAACACCGAAATTAGATTGGTTGATAATAAGAAGGTTGTTTGAATGTTTTGCACTCAGCCGAGCAATCAAGAGTTCTGCTGTACCAAATTGATCCGGATTTAAGGCAAGGATGTGGACCGAGGCATGGTTTATACCAAGCTGATCTGTTCCCATTGCCAATCGTCCGGTCGCTTTGGTTTCTGTTAGTAATTGCTCAAGCCCCGGCTCATTGCTAACTTTAAATTCCGTTTCAACCTCGTCCGGTAGCTCGTGCTCATTATTAACCAGCACTACGTGATTTCCGCTCTCGGCCAGCGCTGCAGCAGAGGTCCAGGCAAGTAGTTCATTTCCCCAAATTGTAACTTTCATGCTACGCGCCTCGTTCTGCGATTCTGTTTAATAACCCATTGGTTGAGCTGTCAAAGGTCGGTTGGGCTTTTTCGGGGCTCAATGCGCTAAGTAGTGAGGTTGCTACTGTCTTACCGAGTTCTACACCCCACTGATCAAATGGATTGATGTTCCAGATGACGGATTGTACAAACACTTTGTGTTCATACATGGCGATAAGTTGCCCAAAGGAGAATGGATTAAGCTCATCAAGCATGATGGTTGTACAGGGTTGGTTGCCTTTGTATCGCTTAAATGCGGGCGCGTCAGCTGCTCCTTCCAAGACAGAATCGCCCAAAGAAAGAATGCGCGACTGGGCGAGGCAGTTTGCAAGGTTAAGCTGGTGCTGATGTTGTAACTCGGGATTATCTGTGTCGTGGTATCTACGAGCAGCAACGATAAAATCACACATAACTGCCTCGGTTCCCTGATGTAAAAGTTGGTAGAACGCGTGTTGGGCATTAGTGCCCACTTCCCCCCATAGGATGGGGCAAGTTTTGTAATTGATGGCGTTACCCTGTCGATCAACTGACTTGCCATTGCTTTCCATCTCTAACTGTTCGAGGTAAGCGGGGAGGGGGCTTAGTCTGCCATCATAAGGGAGAATCGCGTGGGCATTGATATGAAGAAAATTGATATTCCAGATGCCGACCATCGCCAATAAAACGGGTAAATTTTCCGCTAATGGAGCTGTGCGGAAATGCTCATCCATAGAGTGAGCTCCTGAAAGAAATTCCCTAAATCCTTTCATGCCTAGCTGCATAGCAATAGGTAAACCGATGGCAGACCACATGGAGTAACGTCCTCCGGTCCAATCCCAAAACTCTAACTGATTGCTTTTAGGGATGCCCCACTCTTTTGCTTTATCTGGGTTTGCTGAAACACCGATAAAGTGACGGGATACTAAGGTTTCTTCACTGGCGGTACTGCTTGATTTTTTAAGCCATTTTTTGGCTGTTTGTGCATTTGCTAGAGTGTCTATCGTGGTAAACGATTTAGATGAAATGACGAACAGTGTGCGCGCAGGATTTAAAGAGTTGAGTAATTCTGCTAATTGGCTTCCATCCATCGATGAAACAAAGTGGATCTTAATGTTCTGTGCTGTATCTGTTTGGTTTTCTGAGAGGGCTTTACATGCCATAAGTGGCCCCAGATCCGAGCCACCCACACCAATATTTACAACAGTATCAATCGGATGCCCTGTAAACCCCCGCCATTGCCCGGAATGAACTCTGTTCACCATGCTTTCCATTCGTGCAAGGTTGTTATGCACATCCTCGATAATGTTTTTGCCGTTGATGGATAGGGATGAATTGGCAGGTGATCTAAGGGCAGTGTGTAGTGCGGGCCTGTCTTCGGAATCGTTTACGTGTGCTCCATTGAAGAGATTTTTAATCCATTCGCAAAGGGATCTCTCTTCGGCTAATTGAATCAGAAGAGTTAGGGACTCTTTGTTGATGCGCTGCTTCGATAGATCGAGTAACAGGTTGTTTTGAGAAAAAGTGAAGTTAGAAAAGCGCTCCGGCTCGTCAGTAAAAAGACTGCTGATGTGAGTCTTTGACATGCTATAAGCATGAGATTTCAGGTTTTTCCATGCTACCGAGTTGTTTGCGGGCATCAGGTCTTCCTTGTGGGAGCGTTTCGCTAAATGGGTATTTTAACTGCTATTTTAGTGGCAGGTAAAAATCTCTCCAAGAATAAAAAGGTAAAATCAGTGGTGTTGTTTGTTTAATTATTTGGGTGCAGAGGCCAGAGCTATACACATGTGTTTGGTGTAAGAGAACTCCTCGTGCCGCATTTAGAGCTTAAGGTCTTTGATAAAGGCCTTCAGGCTCTCGGCTGTTTCATCATGTTGCAGGCCATAAATAATATTGGCTTGAAGATATCCAGTTTTGTTACCGCAATCGTAGGTTTTGCCGCTCATGTGAAAAGCCTGAAGTTTACCTTCGATTAGGTAATCAGCCATAGCGTCTGTGAGTTGTATTTCGCCACCTGCGCCCGGCTTTGTATCTTTAAGGAGTTCCATGATGCGAGCGGGGAGGATGTAACGACCGTTGATTGACAGGTTTGATGGGGCTTTGTCTACAGCTGGTTTTTCCACCATACGGGATATATCTGCTGACTCTCCAGAGGATATATCTTTTCCAGAACAATCAACTACGCCGTATCGATCGACATGCTCCATAGGAACAGGTTCCACCATGATCTGCCCACAGCCAGATGAGTGGTAGGCTTCTACCATCGAGGTGAGATCAGCTCTATCCAATCCGTAGCTGTTGATAAGCATATCGGGGAGTAGCACAGCAAAGTCTTCATTACCAATAATTGGGGCTGCGCATAGAATAGCGTGGCCTAAGCCAAGTGCTTTATGTTGACGCACTACTGTAATAGAAACAGCAGAAGGAAGAATGTTGCGTACTGAGTCAAGAATTGTGATTTTGCCTTTTCGCTCTAGTTCAGATTCCAGCTCATAATGGCAATCAAAGTGGTCTTCAATGGATGCTTTTCCCGAACGGGTAACCAGTACAATGTCTTTGATGCCAGCCGCAACGGCTTCTTCAATAACATACTGGATAACTGGTTTATCAACGACAGGCATCATCTCTTTAGGAATAGCTTTGCTCGCTGGGAGTACGCGAGTACCCAAGCCTGCTACCGGAATTACAGCCTTTGTCACAGATTTTTGCATCCTGAGTCGGTCCTTGTTGAACGGTGGGAAATAATGAGATGGATATTATCACTTATTGGTTGCAGTAATAAAAATCTGGATAAAATCTCGTTTCGATAGATATTGGGATTTAGCGTTATTTTTGTTTAAACGGGTTCAGGTGTTAGGATGCCTCACTGTTTTTTTTGGTTGGATTTTCTATGGATGCGTTTGAACCGTTTGTTAAGGTTTTTCTGCTGATCTTTTTTGCTGAATTCGGTGACAAAAGCCAGTTGGTCTGTATGACGTTGTCGACTCGATATCGGCCGGTGTCTGTGCTTGTTGGCAGTATGGCAGCATTTTCGGCCCTGAATCTGTTGGCTGTTCTTTTTGGTGCAACGATTAGTCTATACCTACCGCAGGCTATTATTTTTGGTTTGGTGGGGATGTTGTTTCTGTTGTTTGGAGTTCAGTCTCTGTTCGCAGAAGATGATGAAGACGAAGGTGAGCTTAAAATGGGTAAGCACCTTTTTCTTTCGGTATTTATGTTAATTTTCCTTGCAGAGTTGGGAGATAAAACTCAGCTATCCGTTGCGGGAATGGCTGCGGTTGAAAATGCCTGGGTTGTTTGGTTGGCAGGAACATCAGCGCTATTCGTGACCAGTGCTCTGGGAGTAGTGTTGGGTCGGGTACTCATCCAGAGAGTATCGATACTTTGGATCCATCGTGGTGCTGGTGTTCTATTTATTGGATTTGCTTGTGTGGCTTTTTGGAAATTAGCTCAAATAGTGGCGTGAGGTGCATATGGTTCAGGGGTTTCTGATTCTTCTGGCTTGCCAGCTTTGTGGTGAGCTGACTGTTACACTGTTAAATGTCCCTGTTCCTGGTTCAGTGGTAGGCATGGTCCTTCTGCTTATTGGGTTGATGATTCGGGGTGAAGTGCCAGATGGTCTGCGTACAACAGGGGAGGGGCTGCTGAGACTTTTACCTTTACTTCTTGTGCCAGCAGGTGTGGGTTTGATGACTCACTTTGCTCTACTGTCTGAATATTGGGGAGAGCTTATCATATCGCTGTTTGTTAGCACTTTGATAACCATGTTTACGGTTGCGCTACTGTTAAAGCTTCTCTCAAAAGAAAAGGTAGCTGTCGAGCATGAAGGAGGAGGTGTTGATGACTGATCTTTGGGGGCACTTTCAAGCTTTTCCTGTACTCTGGCTGGTTGTGACGTTACTTGTGTTTCTCTTCGCTTCCTGGGTCAATGCTAAAGCGGGTAAAACACCTTTTCTGCATCCTGTATTGGTTTCTTTGACGTTAATCATCGTAGTTTTGAAATTCACTGAGACAGATTATCCGACATATATGCAAGGTGGGCAGTATATTCATCTGCTTTTAGGTCCGGCAGTTGTCGCTTTAGCTATCCCGCTTTATGAGAATCTGGCAACTGTTAAAAGATTACTGTTCCCGCTGCTGGTGGGGTGTGTTGTTGGAGCGATTGTTGCTGCGGCCTCAGCAATCATGATAGGGGTTTTGTTTGGTTTCAGTGATCAACTGTTATTAACCATTGCTCCTAAGTCTGTAACGTCCCCGATTGCGATTGCGGTGGCTGAAAAGATGGGTGGTTATCCATCTTTGTCTGCTGGGCTTGTTCTGATTACTGGGGCGATGGGGTGTTTGATAGCACCGTTCGTTTATCGGGTGTTAGGTATTAAAGATGAATCTGTAAGAGGGTTTGTGCTTGGGGTGGGAGCGCATGCGATGGGGACAGCATTTGCATTTGAATATGGAATGGTTGCTGGCGCCTTTGGTGGTTTGGCGATGAGCATGACCGGAACATTCACTGCTTTCATGCTACCACTATTAATGCCCATTCTGGGTTTGTAATGTGATATCAATTATCAGGTCGTAATGATCTCAAATCAGTGTTTAGACCTCTTGTTGTAACAGTATTTCCTCCTTTTGTTGCATTTGCTAAATAGTACTTTCGCCGGTAAAGTTCGCGCAGGTTAAAAAGCAGATCAAACTGGCGCTCTCACATGACTCCATTAGAAAGATATAAGCAAGACCTAAAGCGGGAAGACTTTTCATATGATCCGGCCCAAGAGATGGCTGTAGAGCATTTGCAACGTCTTTATGAAGATCTTGTCTCCTCGCAAAAGGAGGCTCCTAAAGTCGGGCTAATGGGGCGTCTTAAGAGTAAGCTCAAGAAGCCTGATGTGAAAGAGCCTGTGAAAGGGTTGTATTTCTGGGGCGGGGTTGGTCGTGGTAAGACCTATCTGATGGATACTTTTTATGACAGCCTGCCGTTTGAACAGAAGATGCGTACGCACTTCCATCGTTTTATGCAGCGGGTTCATACTGAGCTAAAAGCGTTGGATGGGACGGCAAACCCTCTGGTGGAGATCGGTAAAAAATATGCTCAAGAAACAAGAATTATCTGTTTTGATGAGTTTTTTGTAACTGATATCACAGACGCTATGATTCTGGGCGGTTTGCTGCAAGAGCTATTTAATAACGGTGTGGCGTTGGTTGCTACTTCTAATATAGTACCGGATGGTCTGTATAAGGATGGCTTACAGCGTGCGCGTTTCCTACCAGCGATTGATATGTTGAATCGCTACACTGAGGTGGTAAACGTTGATGGTGGTGTGGACTATCGTTTGCGAGCCTTAGAGCAGGCGGAGCTTTATCATTATCCACTGGATGCTGCAGCGGACGAGAGCTTAAACCGAAGTTTTGAAAGTCTTGCGCCAGATCTGGAAGAGGTAGTTGAGAACGAGGTTCTGGATATTAACGGACGTGATATGCAGACGCGTCGATGCTGTGAAGATGTCGTGTGGTTCGATTTTAAAGAGATCTGTGAGGGGCCACGTTCCCAAAATGACTACATTGAGTTGGCTAAAATTTTTCATGCTGTAATGGTGGGCAATGTGCCGCAGTTGGGGCGCTCAAATGATGATGCTGCACGCCGTTTCATCAATATGGTTGATGAATTTTATGACAGTGGTGTAAAGCTGATTGTCAGTGCAGAAAAGCCGATCCATGAGATCTACACTGAAGGGCGTTTGGAGTTTGAGATCGAGCGCACACAGAGTCGTCTGCTGGAGATGCAGTCGCATGAGTATCTGGCTCGCGAGCATAGAGCTTAAACTGAGCTACGATTAATGTTTTAGAAAAAATGCGCCGTTATGGCGCATTTTTTTCGCGGCTAGCGACCCAATGGGCATGCAAGTACATACTCGCTGCGAGTGCCCAAGGGCATAGCAAAGTAGTTCCAGCAGAGGTGCTTCCATTGTAGAAGGCGCGTCTCGCGTCGAGTTTTTTGGTTTTCGTGTTGTTTATTGGTTGCGGGCCTGAGTGTCGATAAGTATAATGCGCGCTCCCAAGTTTAGCTGTGTTTAAATTTTGGGCAAAAGCGAGTTGTCATGAAGAGTTTCGGGCAACAAATAATTATAAGTCAGATCGGGCGGTTTTTTAATAAAATCAACGAGATCTGAGCCAAGAAAAAGGCTATACAGATGAAAACATTCGTCGCTAAGCCAGCCGAAGTAAAACGCGACTGGTACGTTGTTGACGCAGAAGGTAAAACTCTGGGTCGTCTGGCTACTGAAATTGCACGCCGTCTGCGTGGTAAGCATAAGCCAGAATATACTCCACACGTTGATACTGGTGACTACATCGTAGTTGTAAACGCTGAAAAAGTGGGCGTTACAGGTAACAAGCGTAAGGATAAAACTTACTACCACCACACTGGTTTTCCAGGTGGTTTGAAAGAAGCTTCTTTCGAAAAAATGGTAGAAACTTTCCCTGAGCGCACTATCGAGCTGGCTGTTAAAGGCATGCTGCCAAAAGGTCCTCTGGGTCGCGCTATGTACGCAAAGCTGAAAGTATACGCTGGTGCAGAACATCCGCATCAGGCTCAGCAGCCTAAAGAACTGAACATCTAAGGGGAAGGAAAATCATGTCTACTACACAGTATTACGGTACAGGTCGTCGTAAAACTTCTACTGCTCGTGTTTTCCTGCGTCCAGGTACAGGTGCAATCACTATCAATAACCGCACTATCGAAGAGTACTTCGGTCGTGAAACTGCTCGCATGATCGTTCGTCAGCCACTAGAGCTGACTAACAATCTGGAAGCTTTCGACGTTGTTGTTACTGTAAAAGGTGGCGGCGGCTTCGGTCAGGCTGGTGCGATTCGTCATGGTATCACGCGTGCGCTGATGGAATATGATGAAACTCTGCGTCCTGCATTGCGTGAAGCGGGTTATGTAACTCGTGATGCGCGTATGGTTGAGCGTAAGAAAGTGGGTCTGCGTAAAGCGCGTAAGAAGCCACAGTTCTCCAAGCGTTAATTCGATTTTTCGCAGAGAAATCTGGATTCAAAAAAAACGCCTGTCCCATTGCTGGGGTGGGCGTTTTTTTTGCACTGCACCAAGTCAATACTTTGGCCTAAAGAACCCCTTTTATTCAGTAATTCACCTTGTAAGAAAGGGGTAATTTCATTACTATTTGGGCCATTTTGAAGATACATGTTTCCGTAGCTTTATAATTCTTAGCGGCCAGAGTATTTCTGCACCTGCAGAAATATAAAATAAGGTCGATTGAGGGGAGATAATCTTAATGAGCAATGATGGCGTGAATAAGGGTCGGCGCCGTCTCCTAGTTGGTGCTACATCCGCAGTTGGTGCGGTAGGTGCTATAGGAGCAGCAGTCCCATTCGTAGCTTCCTGGACGCCAAGTGCTAAGGCAAGAACTGCCGGTGCACCTGTCAAGGTCGATGTAAGTAAACTAGAGCCGGGTCAGCAGATGGTTGCAAGCTGGCGTGGTAAGCCTGTATGGATTGTTCGCCGTAGCGAAGAAGCCCTGGCTAACCTGGCTAAGTTGAATAACTTACAGGATCCTAATTCTGAAAATGTGGCACAGCAGCCTGAGTATATTCCTCAGACGCCTGCGCGTTCCCTGCGTGATGATATCGCAGTGCTCGTGGGTATTTGTACGCATCTGGGTTGTTCTCCAACATACCGCCCAGAAATTGCGCCTGCTGATCTGGGCGCTGATTGGGTAGGTGGTTACTACTGTCCGTGCCACGGTTCCCGTTTCGATCTATCTGGTCGTGTTATGAACGGCTCCCCGGCTCCAAGTAACCTAGTGATCCCACCTCATCATTATGAGAGTGATAGTGTGATCATTGTTGGTGTAGATCAGGAGACTGCATAATGGCTGGCACACGTAATAAAGGAAACCCAGGTATCATGGGTTGGATCGATGATCGTTTCCCAGCGACGGCAATGTGGGAAGATCATCTGTCAAAATACTACGCTCCAAAGAACTTCAACTTCTGGTATTTCTTTGGCTCCTTGGCACTGTTGGTGCTAGTTAACCAGATCCTGACAGGTATCTGGCTAACTATGTCTTACAATCCTTCTGCGGAAGGTGCGTTTGCGTCTATTGAATACATCATGCGTGATGTCGAATACGGTTGGTTGCTGCGTTATATGCACTCCACAGGCGCATCTGCATTCTTTGTGGTTGTTTACCTGCATATGCTGCGTGGCATGATGTACGGTTCTTACCGTAAACCTCGTGAGCTGGTATGGCTGTTTGGTATGACAATCTACCTGGCGCTGATGGCTGAGGCTTTCATGGGCTATCTGCTTCCATGGGGCCAGATGTCTTACTGGGGTGCGCAGGTAATTGTCTCTCTATTTGCTGCAGTTCCAGTTGTTGGTCCTGATCTTGCTGAATGGATCCGTGGTGACTACCTGATCTCTGGTATTACACTGAACCGTTTCTTCTCATTGCATGTTGTTGCATTACCAATCGTTCTGCTGGCTCTGGTTGTTCTTCATATCATTGCTCTGCATGAGGTAGGTTCTAACAACCCTGATGGTGTTGAGATCAAAGAGAATAAGGATGAGAACGGTGTACCTGTTGATGGTATCCCTTTCCACCCTTACTACTCTGTAAAAGATATTGTCGGTGTGGTTGTGTTCCTGTTTGTTTTCTGTGCAGTAATCTTCTTCTTCCCTGAAGGAGGTGGTTATCTGATTGAAGCGCCAAACTTTGAGCCGGCTAACCCGTTGAAAACGCCTGAACATATAGCTCCTGTTTGGTATTTCACTCCATTCTACGCCATGCTGCGTGCGATCCCGCCAATTGCTGGATCTCAGTTCCCAGGCGTTGTCGTAATGGGTGGTGCTATAGCAATTCTGTTTGTACTGCCTTGGTTGGATCGTAGCCCGGTTAAATCCATTCGTTACAAAGGTATGATCAGTAAAGTGATGCTGGTTATCTTCTGTGTAAGCTTTGTAATCTTGGGTTACCTAGGTGTGGTTGCATCTACACCAACTCGTACTCTGGTGGCTCAGATCTGTACTGCGCTGTATTTCGCATACTTCTTCCTGATGCCGTTCTACACCAGAATGGAGAGCACTAAACCGGTTCCAGAAAGGGTGACAGGCTAATGAAAAAGTTTTTAATTGCATTAGTAATGGCAGTGCTGCCTCTGGCTGCAAATGCTGCTGGTTCGAAAGGCCACCTGGATAGCATGGATGTTGATCTGCATAACCAAGCATCCCTGCAGCGTGGTATGAAAACGTTTGTAAACTACTGCTTAGGTTGTCACTCTGCTGAGTATCAGCGTTATGAGCGGGCTGCAATTGATCTGGGAATGGATTCAGAGCTGGTTGCTGAGCACATGATCTTTGGTGAGCAGAAGGTTGGTGAGCAGATGACTATTTCCATGTCAAAGAGCGATGCTGCTAAATGGTTTGGTAACCCTCCACCAGATCTGACTCTGGAAGCTCGTCTGCGTGGACCAGATTGGTTATACACCTATCTGCGTAGTTTCTATGCTGATGACTCCCGCCCTTGGGGTGTTAACAACGCTGTATTTAAAGATGTTGGTATGCCTAACGTACTAGGCTCCCTTCAGGGTGTGGTGACAGCTAGCTGCTCTTGGGATGATATGCATGCTCACGGTATGCGTGGTGAGGGTATTGATCCTCTGACTAATACCCCACTGAATAACTGTGCATCCGTAGAGGAAGGTACTGGTGAGCTGTCTGCAGAAGAGTTTGATAAGGTAGTTTATGACCTTGTTAACTTTATGGTTTACATGGGTGAGCCATCTAAGTTGGACTCGCAGCGTATAGGTACTTATGTGTTGATCTTCCTATTCCTCTTCTTCTTCCTGGCATACGCTCTGAAGAAAGAGTACTGGAAAGACGTGCACTAATAGCTTTGTGATATAATCACAGGGATTCTGGCGCGGCCTCTTTAAAAAGGGGCCGCGTATCTGTTTTTAAAAAGGGGTATTGTTAATGGGTGTCGTGGCTAAACGTTCTTCCATGTCCTTCTACTCAAATGGCGAAGACCAGTATAGCCATCGAGTGCGTATAGTACTGGCGGAGAAGGGTGTTGCTGTAGAGATTCATGATTGTGATGAGAATGATCTTCCTGAAGATCTAACTTCTATGAATCCGTACAACAGCCTGCCAACCTTGTTAGACCGTGATCTGGTTCTTTATGAGCCAAATGTGATGATGGAATACCTTGATGAGCGTTTCCCGCATCCTCCGTTGCTTCCGGTCTATCCAGTTGCGCGAGCGGAAAGTCGTTTGTATATGTACCGCATTCAGCGTGATTGGTGTGATCTGGCTGATCAGATTATTGAAGCGGCTATGGCTGATGATGAAGATCGTGCTGAAGAGGTGCGTCAATCGCTGCGTGACAGCTTGGTGACAATTTCACCAATTTTCGCTGAAAAGCCATATTTTATGAGCGAAGAATTTACACTGGTTGATTGCTGCCTTGCACCTCTGCTTTGGCGTTTGCCTCTACTGGGGATCGACCTTCCAGAAGAGCAGTGTAAGCCGTTGTTCAAGTATATGGAGCGTCTATTTGAGCGTGAGTCATTTCAGCTAAGCTTATCTGAAGCTGAGCGTGAGATGCGCGATTAACGGAATGCTTGTGTTAAAAAAAGGGATGATTTTTCATCCCTTTTTTATTTTTAAAATTCTGGAGTGTGTATGAAGCCGAGTCGACCATATATCCTTAAGGCGCTTTATGATTGGCTTTTAGATAGTGAGCTAACGCCGCACCTGTTGGTAGATGCAGAGAACGGGGAGGCGATCATTCCTGTTCAATTTGTAGAGAATGGGCAGATTGTTCTCAATATTAATCCGTCAGCAGTAAGAAACTTCTATGTGGATGATCTGGGCATCTCTTTTAATGCCCGCTTTTCCGGTCAGCCGATGGATATCTTTGTCCCTATGAGTGCAATTCTGGCAATTTATGCGCGTGAGAATGGACAGGGGATGGGATTTGGAGCTGAACCAGGTGCAGAGGCTTATCTTGCTACGGCAGATGAAAGTGAGGCGAAGAGTGATGAGGGTGACGAAGCGCCTGTGGATAAATCCTCAAGACCTGCCTTAAAAGTAGTCAAGTAGAAACATTTAGGCCGCTTTTAAAGTTAAAAGCGGCCAATTCTGATAAGTCTATTTATCGTTGCACGTATTCGAATACCTTAACGATTTTCTCTACGCCGGTAATATTGCGAACGATGTTGATAGCGACATCAGCCTCCTGTGGATTGACTAACCCCATCAGGTAAACAGTGCTGCTATCGGTCACAACTTTAATTCGAGAGCCTTCTACATTTCCGTTCGTCAGGAGTTCGGCTTTCACTTTGGTGGTTAACCAAAGATCATTTGATCTGGCTAGGGCTGAGGAAACGCCGGAAATCTTGATCTCGTTGTGGATCTTGCGAACCTTTCGTACCTGGCTGACGATTTGTTCGGCTTCAGATCGAACCGCATCACTGGGTGCCTGCCCTGTTAGCAAAACAACACCGTTATAGCTGGTTACGCTGATGTTAGAGGCTTCCATCTCTGAAGAGCCTTTCTTAAGGTTTACCAGTGAAAGCGTCTCAATAACTTCATCATCGATATAGGAGCCAACGGTTCTATGGCCCGGGTCTTCCTGTATGGGGGTTTCTCGACCGGCACCAATTAGATCTGAACAGCCGGATATAAGGACTGATAGCCCAAGGCCGGCAATTATCGCAATACTTTTCATTTTCAGCATGTTATTCGCTTCCAAAGAGTTGGTAATCAATCAAATCGCACAATGCATGAAGTACGAGGAGCTGGGCATGGTGGACAAGTGCCTGATCATCACTGGGGATGCAGATCTCGATCTCCTCCGGACTGAGCAGGGCTGTAATATCACCTCCATCGGATCCGTTTAGAACGATTACGGTCATATCGCGGTCATGAGCTGCCTGGATCGCTTGTACTAAGCTACTGGAGCGGCCGTGTGTGGTGATAAGGAGTAAGATATCGCCGGGTTGACCTAATGCATGTATCTGTTTGGCTTGTGCGTCCATAAAGCTACTGTCTTCACAGATCGCACTCAGGGTAGCCCCATCAGAGTTGAGGTTTATTGCTGGGAGGCCGGGGCGTTCATGACTGAATCGGTTCATCAGCAGTGATGTGAAATGTTGCCCGAGTGCGGATGAGGCACCGTTTGCGCAGCAGAGAATCTTGCTTTCGCTTACAAGACAGTGCAGAAGTAGCTCACCTGCATGGGCGATGAGCGGGGTGTATTGTTCAATGGTGATCGCATTAATCTCCATTGAGTTGTGAAACTGGCTGACGATGCGGTCTTCGAGTTCCATGCTGTCCTTATTTATGAGCCTTAAATTCTAAAGGCATCTTTATACCATAGTGGCTCGGAAGGTGCTGCATCATATTCGTATGCAATGACATCAAAACGGCAACTATTATTATTGTATTGAGGGTTTTTCTGTAGAAACAGTTGAGCTGTTTTAATGATTTTGAGCTGCTTTGAGGGTGTGACTGATCTGGCTGCTCCACCATAGTTCCGATTTCGTCTGAGTCTCACTTCTACAAAGACTAAAGTGTTTTTGTCCAGCATGATGAGGTCAATTTCACCTAGTCGGCAGCTAAAATTTCGCGCAATGATTTTCAGTCTTCTCTCTTTGAGAAATTGTTCTGCGTATTTTTCGGCGTCCTTGCCGATCTGTTGTCGGTCCATGAGATATTTACTCTACCAGTTGGGGGGTTCCATCTTTGTAGCGAGCCCAGAGAAGCGAGCGTGCTATCAGGCCATTTTGATCGATCTGTATCGTGCCTGTTTCGCCTTGAATTGCGGTTCCGGGGATAGAGCTCAATTGGCGAAGGTAGGGATAGATTCGATATGCATCCAAGCCGAGTGCATATAAGCGGCCAAACCGACTGTTTGTATCGGTCCGTTGTTGTGAAATGAGTAGTTTGTCTTGGGAGGGTGGTTTCAGATTCCACGGTGTATCAAGAAAAAGAATGTTATTCAGATCCTGATCAAGCACAGGATCGCTGCTGCCACTGTAAATATGTGAGGTGGCGTATGTGGGTAGATCGCCTGCAAAATTGAATGCAAGGATGGGTGCCAGTTGCCGTGCGTCATTTGGAAGGGCTGTAATCACAATGGCATCAATATCTTGTCTTCTATACTCCTCGAACTCAAATTTTGCTTGGGTGATCTGACGGAGCTTTTGGTAGCGTGCCTTGCTGTTATCAGTGGCAACCAGGCGGCTGATGTTAGTGGAGTATTCACTAATTTCTGAGAAAGTGCTTTCACTGACAATAGAGCCGCCGAGTTCTGCAAAATCTACTTTAAATGCCTGTGAAATTTTGACTCCCCACGCTGTATCAGGGGTGAGAATGGCTACATTTTTGGCACCATCATTCCAAACTCTTGAGGCTATCTGCTTCGTCTCGTCCTCTGCGGATAAACCAAACTGATAAAGCCCTTCGCGTCCAGCAGCGTCGGAATAATTGAGAGCAAGAATGGGTATGCGGATATGATTGTCCGATGCGAGGGCTGTGACTCTTTTCTTATCAAGCGGTCCAATAATAAGGTCAATGTTTTGCTCATCTACAATGGCGGATAGTTGGATGGGAGTGTTAATGGCTTCTGAGTCAAGGAATAGAAGCTCTGGTTTTTGACTGCTGGATGGTTCCATGCGGAGGTGGGCCATCAATATGCCCTCTCTGATGGCAGCAGCAGGGCGGGCTAATTTTCCCTTGTTGGGAAGTAATATTGCAATCTTGTGCGCTTTGAGAGTTTCTTGTCCAAGTCCCGTCAAAGATGAGGGTGGCAGAATCCGTGCTGGGTGGGCCTCCCATAATAGAGACCAGTTTTCAATGGCTTGATGCTGGGTATCAAGTTGTTTGTTGTGAGTTATTTCGTTAATGAGCTCAAGCCAGCCTTGTACATAATAGCTGTTCTCACCGCTTTGGAGTTGCATCGAGAGGTCTGCGGGAGAGGTATTTAGCAATGTGCTCCAGATCTGGTCATGTATCTCTTGTTTTGTACTTTCTGTCTCTATTAGAAGGCCGAGCTGTATGAGCGCTTTGGCTTTGCTTAGCCATAGTTCTTGCTGTTGATAGGCCTCAGAGCGGGTTTGCAGGATGGTTATTTTCTGCTCCCTTGAGAGGGGGGCGGTGCTGATTTGCTGTAGTTTGTCCAATTGGCGGATGGCATCCTCAGGACGAGATTGTTCCAGAGCGGTAGCGCTTTTTAACAAGGCTATCTCAAAGCGTAGGCTCGGGGGGAGCAGGCTAATATCGATAAGTTCCAGTACCTGGCTGGCTTTCTCCTTTTGACCCAGTTCCATAAGAAGGGTGGCCGCTTTGGCGCGCAGTTCTGCTGAGGCAATTGGTTTTGCCTGGGTGGCTTTGCTAAGTAGTTTTTCAGCCTGGAGCTGTTTCTGTTCAGTCGTGGATAGTTGTGGTTTGTAGGTGTTTGTAGGTGTCGAACAGCCAGAAATTAATGTGCATAGCATTATGGCTATAAGAGACAAGCGCCACTGAAATTTCATATACTTCACAGCCCAAATTTGAGGATGGTATCGAAAATGTTAGAACCTGCACTGTATGTTGTAGCGACTCCTATCGGAAATCTGATGGATATGACGCCGCGCGCTGTAGAGGTTTTGCAGCAGGTTGAGCTGATTGCTGCAGAAGATACTCGGCATAGTGCAAGGTTGATGGCGCACTTTGGCATCGATACCCGCCTTGTTTCCGTTCATGAGCACAACGAACATCAGCGAATTGAAACGATTGTACACCAGTTGCAATCTGGTGCCAGTGTTGCGCTGATTTCTGATGCGGGTACTCCGTTGATCTCAGATCCGGGCTATGTGGTGGTAAATGGTGTGAGGGCGCAGGGGTTTCGTGTCGTTCCTGTTCCGGGTTGTGTGGCTTTTATAGCAGCGCTGTCTGCTGCGGGTTTACCGACAGATCGGTTCGTTTTTGAAGGATTTTTGCCGCATAAAACAAGTGCACGTAAGCAGCATATGAAGTCGTTTGTCGATGAGCCCAGAACGATTGTTTTTTATGAATCGCCGCATCGTATATTGGCGTCCCTCAAGGATATGGAAGAGGTATTTGGCGGGGAGCGGGTTGTGGCTGTTGCGCGTGAGCTGACAAAAACTTATGAAACGATTCGCTCAGACCGTTTGTCAGATCTGATCCGGTGGATGGAGAGCGATAGTAATCAACAGCGTGGTGAGTTTGTCGTATTGGTGCATGGGGCTATATTAGAGGGTGGGCCTAAGTTGGATGCAGTGGCACTGCATACGCTTGATATTTTGCTGGCTGAGTTGCCGGCTAGTCAGGCCGCTTCATTAGCTGCAAAGATAACGGGATTGAAGAAAAAAGTGCTCTATCAGGCTGCCTTGGATCGCTAACTGTCTTTGGCTCTGGTAGAATCCGCGCTGAGGAGTTTGCCAGGCAATCGCTGTTCCCTTTGGGAGTGGAGGAAAGTCCGGGCTCCATAGGGTAGAGTGCCAGATAACGTCTGGGCGGCGCGAGTCGACGGAAAGTGCAGCAGAAAATATACCGCCTAAGCATCTGAGATGCCGGTAAGGTTGAAATGGTGCGGTAAGAGCGCACCGCGTGGGTGGTAACACTCCACGGCATGGTAAACCCCACTCGGAGCAAGACCAAATAGGGTTCCTACAGGCGTGACCCGCGCTGGAACCGGGTAGGTTGCTTGAGGTGTATGGTGACGTACATCCCAGATGAATGATTGTCCGTGACAGAACCCGGCTTATCGGCAAACTCCTCAAAATTTTTATGCTTTGTGTTCATGTTTATTCTCGGTCTGATCTTTTTCTAATATCTGCTTAAAATCTCTAATTCCTTGTTTTGTAAGGTGTCTTTTAGATGGCACTTGTTTGCTGCTATCTCCTGTATGTATTTCCCTAATAAACCCCTGATTTAAACAGCCTCTGAGTACTGAATCTGCCTTGCTTTAGTTGGGGTTAGTTTCTATAGTGTGCTCTAGTGGGATAAAGTGGGTAAAAGTGGGTTTTTAGGGGATTTAAGGGCGAAATAATGTTCAGAGGTGTCAATCAAATCAATCTGGATGCGAAGGGGCGCATGGCGATCCCGGCACGTTACCGTGAGAAGATCACGGAATGCTGCAGCGGACAGCTTGTGGCTACGATTGATACTGAGGAACGTTGTCTGCTCCTGTATCCATTAGAGGAGTGGGAAGCCATTCAGGAAAAAATCGAAAGTTTACCGAGCTTTAATCCTGCTGCGCGTAGGATACAGCGGCTTTTGATTGGTCATGCAACTGATCTCGAAATGGACGGAAATGGCAGGTTGTTGCTTCCTGCTCCATTGCGTGATTATGCCGAGCTGGGAAAGAAAATAGTGTTGCTCGGTCAGGGTCAAAAATTTGAAATCTGGAGTGAATCCAGATGGTTGTCCACTCGTGAAGAGTATCTTCGTGAGGTGGAGGGTGGCATGGCAATGCCAGAAGAGCTACAGAATCTGTCGCTATAAATTTGTTGAGATAACGTACTGATGAGCCAGGAATTTAAACATATTACTGTTCTGTTAAATGAAGCAGTGGATGCTTTAGTGCAGGATGCCTCTGGTTTTTACGTGGATGGTACGTTTGGTCGTGGAGGTCACTCTGCGCTGGTTTTAGAGCAACTTGCATCTGATGGCACTTTGATGGGGATTGATAAAGATCCGCAAGCTATCTCACATGCTCACGAGCGTTTTGCAGAGGAATCTCGGTTTTCGATTGCGCATGGTAGTTTTGCGCAGTTACAGCAGTTTGTCACTGACCGCGGAATGCAGGGTAAGGTCGATGGCATTCTTCTGGATCTGGGTGTTTCGTCGCCACAGCTTGATGATGCGTCACGCGGGTTTAGTTTTCTGAATGATGGTCCGTTGGATATGAGAATGGATACCACTTCAGGTGAAAGTGCTGCTGATTGGATTGCGCGAGCTGATGAGAAAGAGATTGCTGATGTGATTTACACCTATGGCGAAGAAAGGTTTTCGCGTCGTATGGCAAAGGCAATTGTAGCTAAACGCGAAGAATCGCCCATTACTACTACGGGTCAGCTATCAAAAATTATCGCGGAAGCCAATCCTGCTTGGGAACGGGGAAAGAACCCCGCAACACGTGCATTTCAGGGTATTCGTATCCATATCAATCGGGAGCTCGAAGATCTGGAAGCCTGCCTTGATCAGGCGCTCGATATGCTGAAGGTTGGAGGCCGTCTGGTGGTGATCAGCTTTCACTCGTTGGAAGACCGTATCGTGAAACGCTTTATACGCCATCATGTAAAGGGGGATGAACACCTTCCTCGCGGGATTCCGGTGACAAACGAAATGCTGAAAATTCGTTTGAAAAATGTTGGTAAAGCTGTCAAAGCCGGTGCTGATGAGACGTCTGACAATGTCCGTGCCCGCAGTGCCGTGATGCGAGTTGCTGAAAAGGTGGTTTGATGCTGGCGGGGTTCTGGCAGAAATTTAAACCTGAAAACGGTGAACCTAAGGCTGAAGCCAGTAAGGAACTAGCTGAGGGGAAAATTTATAGCTCTGAGGAGTTAGTCAGACCGTTTCTGATAATTTTTCTGCTTGTGGTAGTTGTTGTGCTTTCCTGTCTGACGGTTGTGACCAGCGCTTTTGAGTATCGTCAGTTATTTCATCAGTATCAGGGGTTGGTCCAGCAGCGTGATGAATTGCAGGTTGAATGGGGTCAGTTGCTTTTAGAGCAAAGTGCTTGGGCGGCAAATAATCGGGTGGAACAGCAGGCAATTAAGAAACTTGGTATGCAGGTTCCAGAAGTTAATCAAATAGAGATAGTCAGGCATGAGTGAATCAGCTGAAGCTTCAGTGGGGAAAGGTTGGCGCCTCTGGTTGGTGTTGACTCTGCTGTTGCTTGTGGCCGTTGGGATTACCGCCCGAATGCTCTCTCTATATGTGACAGAACAGGAGTTTCTTCAGACTCAAGGGGATGCTCGCTCCTTAAGGACTGTTCAGGTTCCCGCTCACAGGGGCATTATTACTGACCGCAATGGTGAACCATTGGCGGTGAGTGCGCCGGTTGCAACGATCTGGGCTGATCCAAAAATGACGGACTTACAGCATGATAGCCTGGGACGGCTGGCTGTTTTATTGAAGACCAATAAAAAGAGATTGAAAGCCCGGTTGGCGGAAAATCGTTCAAGACGCTTTCTATATCTGCAACGACAAGTGTCGCCTGAGCTTGCGGAACAGATCAGGGGATTACGCATCCCGGGTATTCATATCGACAGGGATTATAAGCGTTACTATCCGGCTGCGGAGGTGACGACCCATCTGGTTGGATTTACTAATCTGGATGGGCAGGGGCAGGAAGGGTTGGAGCTTGCTTATGAGGATTGGCTTAAGGCTGAACCTGGGCGTCAGCTCGTCATGAAGGATCGTTTAGGACGAACGATTAAGCATCTAAATGAAGTTAAGCCAGCACAGCATGGCAATGATATTGAGTTAAGTATCGATCTGCGCCTTCAGTACCTGGCTTACCGGGAGTTAAAGGCGGCGGTTAAAGCACATAAAGCTGATGGTGGTTCACTGGTGATGTTAGATGCTGCAACCGGTGAAGTTCTTGCGATGGTTAATCAGCCATCCTATAACCCGAATGACCCAAAGCAGAGGGTCTCTTCTGCTTTGAGGAATCGTGCGTTAACCGATACTTTTGAGCCTGGGTCTACGGTTAAGCCGATGACCGTCGCAGCTGCATTGATGAGTGGGCAGTACACGCCTGAGACGATTGTGGATACGGCGCCTGGATATTTGAAAGTTAAGCGTAAAACAATCCGTGATCACCGGAATTACGGTGAGATAGATGTGTCGACCATTATTACTAAATCGAGCAATGTCGGGGTGACAAAGCTCTCATTAAGCTTGCCTGAAGGTTCTGTTCGTAATCTATATCAGAACTTAGGGTTAGGTCAGGCAACTGGGATCGGATTTCCAGGAGAAAGCACGGGTTACCTGCCTTATCTGAATCAGAGGCAGCAAGTTGAAAGGGCAACGCTTTCATACGGTTATGGACTATCAGTCACCCCTTTGCAGCTGGCTCAATCCTATCTGGCATTAGCGAATGACGGAGTGCTTAATCCGGTCAGTCTTATCCGTCAAAATGAGGCTGGTAAAGCGGTTAGGGTGATGCCTGCGGATGTAGCGGTTGATGTTCGGGAGATGATGGAGACAGTGATCAGTGTTAAAGGGACAGGGCGAAGAGCTGCTGTAGCTGGTTATCGAGTTGCGGGTAAAACCGGCACCGTTCATAAAGTGGGTCGTGGTGGATATATCGATGACCAGTATGTCTCAACGTTTGCAGGGCTTGCGCCTGTGAGTAATCCGCGCTTGGTAACAGTGGTTATGATTGATAACCCTAAAGGGCAGGAGTATTACGGCGGTGAAGTGGCTGCACCGGTTTTTTCAAGAGCGGTGGGTGGTGCATTGCGATTGATGAATATACCACCGGATAACTGGCCTGATGTTAATAAACAGGTCGTACACAGATAGGATCTGAATTGTGAAAATAAGTAAGACATTATCCGAAATTATACCTGAGTGGGTCGATATGCCTGACTCGGGTTTGATTGTGTCTGAGATTTCACAGGATAGTCGTGAAGTGGGTTCTGGTACTTTATTTATTGCTCGGTCGGGTTTGAAGCATCGAGGGGTGGACTTTGTCATTGGTGCCGTTTCGCAGGGAGCTGTTGCGATAGTTTTAGATGCATCAGAGAAATCGCTCTGTCCCGCCGTGGATGTGCCGGTTATTTTGGTACCAGATCTTGTGAACAACTTGGGGTTGATTGCTGCTCGTTTCTACGGTCATCCTAGTCAGCAACTGACCGTTATCGGTGTAACGGGGACTAATGGGAAAACATCCTGTGCGCATTTTATCGCTCAGGCTATGAACCATCTTGCGGTAAGAACCGCAGTGATTGGCACGATTGGGAATGGCTTTCCTGAGGAGTTGTACCAGGCGACACACACAACACCCGACGCAATAGGATTACAGAGATTATTTGCGGACTTAAAAGCGCAAGGGGCTGCAGCCATTGTGATGGAAGTTTCTAGCCATGCGCTGGAGCAGGGGCGTGTTGCAGAGGTTGATTTTGATTATGCGCTGTTTACCAATTTAAGCAGAGATCATCTGGATTATCACGGCTCCATGTCAGCCTATGGTCATGCGAAAAAAAGACTCTTTACCGATTATGAGCTGAAAGCTGCTGTGATCAATGGTGATGATGAATTTGGTCGCTCAATGTTGATTGATAACGCAATCAGATGCAGAAAGGTGTCGGTCGGGAGAACTCAGGGCGATTACTTGTTGGCAGCTTACCGAATGGCTCTGACTGGGATGGATGTTGAACTGAAAGCTAATCAGGGGAATCTGGCATTTGGCTGTGAGGTTGTAGGTGAATTTAATCTGGACAACCTATTACTGGTAACCGCTCTGCTTGTCGAACAGGGTTTTTCTGCTGATCAGGTTAAAACTGGTCTTACCTGTCTGCAATCTGTTCCGGGCAGGATGCAGGCTGTAGTAGTTGCAGAAAAACCGCTTGTCATCATCGATTATGCGCACACCCCCGACGCTTTGGAGAAAGCCTTGTTGGCTGTGCGAGCGCATACGTCTGGCGACTTATGGTGTGTGTTTGGTTGCGGTGGTGACCGGGATAGCGGGAAGCGTGCATTGATGGGTGAAGTTGCTGAGCGTCTGGCTGATCAGATTGTGGTGACTAGTGATAATCCACGATCAGAGGTGCCTGAGAGCATTATTCAGATGATTTTGGACGGATGTAAAGAGAGCCTCCCTGTAGTGCTACCTGATCGGGAAGAAGCGATCAGATTTTCCCTGAATAAAGCCGAAATAGGGGATGTGGTATTGATTGCAGGGAAGGGGCATGAAGATTATCAAGAAGTAGATGGGGTGCGAACACCTTTTAGTGATCATCTGTTAAGTCGGGCGATACTAGAGGGCGCAGCATGATTGGAATTTGGGATCTGCAGACTCTTGTAGAACGATTTGGTGGAGCTGCCACGTCTAATGTGAGCTTCTCTGGTGTCAGTACAGACACGCGAACCATTAAACCGGGTGATCTTTTTGTTGCGTTGGTCGGGCCAAATTTTGATGGTCATAACTTCATTGAGGATGCTGCTGATAAAGGTGCGGTTGCGGCTGTTGTAAGCCATGAGATCAAGGGGTTGAAACTGCCACAGTGGCAGGTTTCGGATACCCGCATTGCGTTGGGCAATATAGCCATGGAGAACCGACAACGATTCAGTGGCAAATTGCTGGCGGTGACTGGAAGCAGTGGTAAAACCACGGTGAAAGAGATGCTTAACAGTATTCTTTCACAAGGCGCAGATGTATTAGCGACCAAAGGCAATCTAAATAATGATATTGGTGTGCCTTTGACCCTCTTTGAATTAGGGGAAACGCATCAGTACGCAGTGATTGAGCAGGGTGCGAGTGCGATAGGTGAGATTGGATACACAACCGCGATCTCCCGGCCTGATATCGCCATTTTAAATAATGCGATGGGTGCTCATCTTGAGGGGTTTGGGTCATTACAGGGTGTTGTTGAAGCTAAATCAGAGATCTTTTCTCAACTAGAGGCGACTCAGGGAACGGCAATCATCAATCTGGATGATCCTAATGTATCTTTCTGGTTAGAAAAAACCAGGGGGAGTAAACGGATGACTTTCTCAGCGATGGGAAAGGCTGCGGATCTGACCGCCAGTGATCTTAAGCCTTCCGATAACGGTTGTTACAGTTTTTGCTTACATCACGGTGTTGAATCGAGAACTATTCGGTTGAAGGTGATGGGCCAGCACAATGTTGCCAATGCGTTAGCAGCGGCAGCAGCTACGTGGGCTTTAGGACTGGGGCTTGATGAAATCGTAACCGGTTTGGAGCGTTTTGTGGCGGTTGAAGGTCGTATGAAAACCCATAGAACGTCACAAGGTGCGTTATTGATTGATGACAGTTATAACGCAAATCCAGGGTCTGTAAATGCAGCAATTGATCTGCTGGTGGACCTACCCGGAGATTCGGTGTTGGTCTTAGGTGATATGGCTGAATTGGGGGCTGATGCCGCCGAGCAGCATGCAAAGGTAGGCTGTCGGGCAGCGCAGAAGGGGGTTGGTCGTCTTTGGGCGACTGGCGCGCTGTCCCGGCACTCTGTTTCTGCCTATGAGGCAGAGGCAGGCAATCATGGACGATATTTTGAAACGAAAGAGGCGTTAATCGCTTCGTTAAAAGAGATCGATGATCAGAGCTTAAATATTCTGGTCAAAGGGTCACGAAGTGCGGCAATGGATCAGGTGGTTAGGCATCTGATGAAAGGGGAATAGAGGGCAATGCTACCACTGTTAGCAGAATTTTTATCAGAGTATTACAGCGGCTTCGCAGTATTTCAGTATCTGACGCTGCGTGGGATCTTCGGGGTGTTGACCGCACTGTTGATCTCACTGCTGGTTGGTCCGTATATGATCAATAAGCTTCGCAGTAATCAGATCGGTCAGGCTGTTCGTGATGACGGCCCGCAAACCCATCTAAGTAAAGCGGGTACTCCTACCATGGGCGGGGCGTTGATTCTGGTGGCTATAGCGATCAGTACATTGCTTTGGAGTGATCTACGGAATGGCTACGTCTGGATTACACTGGGCGTTACGCTGATTTTTGGCGCAGTGGGCTGGGTTGATGATTACCGTAAAGTGGTTGAGAAGAATCCCCGAGGTTTGCCTGCTAAATGGAAATATCTGTGGCAGTCAGTGGGTGGGCTAGGTGCTGCAGTTCTTCTGTATCTGATGGCTTCCACGCCCGCTGAAACTTCATTATTGATTCCTTTTTTGAAAAATGTGTCTATTGAATTGGGCATCTTTTTTATTGTTTTTACCTATTTTGTCATTGTCGGCAGTTCCAACGCAGTCAATCTGACGGATGGCCTTGATGGTCTGGCTATTTTACCTACTGTGCTAGTGGCTGGCGCCTTAGGTGTTTTTGCATACCTGTCCGGGAACATTAAATTTTCAGATTACCTGTTGATCCCCTATGTGGCGGGTTCAGGGGAGTTGATCATTTTCTGTGGCGCCATCGTCGGAGCTGGTCTGGGATTTCTATGGTTTAACACATATCCCGCTCAGGTATTTATGGGGGATGTTGGAGCGCTATCACTGGGTGCCGCGCTAGGTGTGATCGCCGTGATTGTTCGCCAGGAGCTTGTTTTGTTCATCATGGGTGGGGTTTTTGTAGCGGAAACCGTCTCGGTGATCCTGCAGGTTGCATCATTCAAACTGACGGGGCGAAGGATATTCAGAATGGCCCCTCTGCATCACCACTTTGAGTTGAAAGGCTGGCCTGAGCCTCGGGTTATAGTCAGATTCTGGATTATTACAGTAGTTTTGGTGCTGATCGGTTTAGCATCGCTCAAGATTCGCTAGAAAAAAGGGAAAGGCATGAGTTTGATCGCCAGTGACACATTTACCATTGTAGTCGGTTTAGGCAAAACCGGATTGGCGTGTGCACGGTTTTTAGCGAGAAAGGGGGTGTGCTTTTCAGTTGTCGATAGCCGTAACCATCCGCCGGGAGCGGATGAGCTGAATGCTGAATTTCCTTCGGTGGAGCTTCATTGTGGTGATTTCGATCCTGAATATCTTGCTTCTGCCAGCGAGATCATCTTGAGCCCTGGGGTTGCTCAAAGTGAACCTGCCATTCAAAAAGCTGTATCGGAAGGGGTGAAATTAAGTGGGGATATCGATCTATTCTGCAGAGAGGTATCGGCTCCGATCATCGCTATCACAGGATCGAACGCGAAGAGTACGGTTACCACGCTGGTTGGCGAGATGGCCTCAAAGGCTGGGCTGGATGTTGGGGTTTGCGGCAATATAGGAACCCCTGTTCTTGAGATGTTGGATCAACCTGAGAAAGATCTCTATGTAATGGAGCTATCCAGCTTCCAGCTTGAAACAACAAATGATCTGCGTGCAGAGGTAGCCGTAGTACTGAATGTGACGCCGGACCATCTGGATCGCTATGATTCGATGCAGGACTATTACAAGGCCAAACACCGTATTTTCCGAGGCGCAAAACGGGTAGTGGTTAACAAAGATGACAGCCTGACTATGCCTCTGATGCCTAAAGGTGTAGAGCAGACTGGCTTTCATCTGGGGAAACCTGACCTGAAAGATTTTGGGCTAATCGTTGAATCAGAAGAAGTTTGGCTCAGTTTTGGTCTGAAGAAATTATTACCGGTTTCTGCTATGAGGTTACGTGGCAGCCATAATGTGGCAAATGCGCTTGCTGCGTTGGCGTTAGGGCGTGCTGCTAGTCTGCCGATGGAAGCGATGCTGGATGCGTTGAAATCGTTCACTGGATTACGGCATCGTTGTGAGTGGGTGGCTGAAAAGTTCGCAGTTACCTACTTCAATGACTCCAAAGGTACCAATGTAGGTGCCACAGTGGCTGCATTAAAAGGGCTGGGAGAAACACTAACCGGCAGTAACAAAATTGTCCTGATTGCAGGTGGTGAAGGTAAAGGCGCCGAATTTGGGGAGCTGGATGCGCCATTATCAAAGTATGGTCGTGGCCTGGTCTTTATAGGAACTGATGGGCAACGCCTTGCAGACAGTTGTGGCGAAATAGATAAAGTGTTTGCAGAGGATATGTCTCAGGCTGTGATAGAAGCGACCGGTATGGCACACCCAGGAGATATTGTTCTTCTCTCACCAGCATGTGCCAGTTTTGATATGTTCAGTGGTTTTCCGGCGCGTGGTGAAGCATTTGTTCAAGCGGTGGAGTCTCTCTGATGGGATTGCTTACCCTGGAGTCATTAACTGCACGTTTGGAACGTTTGATTCCTCGGCGTTTCACATCGCCTGTAAAACTTGAAGAGCGAATATTGCCGTTTGATCCTTGGGTGTTAGCTAGTGCAGTTGCTCTGATATTAATCGGTTTTGTGATGATCAGTTCCGCATCACTTGATGTGGCGATGAGAAATAATGGAACACCATATTTCTACGTTGTCCGGCAAGCGGCTTTTATCGCTATTGCTCTTATCGGTGCTGTTGTTGTTTGGAATATCCCGATGGGCTTGTGGGAGAGGACGGGGCATTGGTGGATGATAGCCGCAGGATTACTTTTGATTCTAGTGCTGGTTCCAGGTATCGGGAAAGGGGTTAATGGTAGTAATCGTTGGTTGCCACTTGGCCCCATTAACCTGCAGGCCTCAGAGGTCGCTAAATTTTGCATGGTGATGTATATGGGGGGATACCTTGTCCGACGCTTGCATGAGGTGCGTAGTAGTTGGAAAGGGATCGCAAAACCAACTTTGCCATTAGGCATTTTTTGTATCCTGCTCTATTTCGAACCCGATTTTGGCGCGTTGGTTGTGCTAATGGGGACCGTGATGGGGATGATTTTTCTGGGAGGGATGCGATTTTCTCAATTCCTGATGGTTATCAGTGGTGTCATCGCTCTTTTGGTTGCCGTCGTGGGATTACAACCCTACCGGGTTGCACGATTACAAAGCTTCCTTGATCCGTGGTCAGATCCTTTTGGGACTGGCTATCAGCTTTCTCAGGCGCAGATTGCGTTTGGTCGTGGCGAGTGGTTTGGTACAGGGTTGGGCAATAGTGTACAGAAGCTCTTTTATCTACCTGAAGCGCATACGGATTTTGTGTTCTCTGTTCTTGCTGAAGAGCTTGGTTTTATTGGCGCAGCGATGTTGATAATTATCTATGCGGTTTTGGTTGTAAATATTTTCCGTGTAGGTCGCCGTGCTGAGAAAGTGAAGTCATTTTTTAACGCTTATGTCTGTTATGGCTTTGCAATTATCTTTGCGGGCCAGGCACTTATTAATATTGGTGTAAATGTAGGGGCTTTACCAACCAAAGGGTTAACCCTGCCGTTAGTGAGCTACGGAGGCAGTAGTTTATTGGTTAGTTGTGTAATGCTGGCTGTTGTATTGCGAGTAGATTATGAGCTTAAAACTCAATTATCGGTCCGGAAAAAATCCGCTTCTGAAAAGCATGGGGATAAGGCCGAATGAGCAGATATAAAAATAAAGTAGCCTTGGTTATGGCGGGGGGAACTGGAGGGCATGTGTTTCCTGCTTTGGCGACCGCAGAGAAATTAAAAGAGCAGGGCGTACATGTTGAGTGGTTGGGTTCCAGACACGGGATTGAGGCTGAATTGATTCCGGCAGCAGGGATTAAATTGCACTCTATCGATGTAAAAGGGCTGCGTGGACAAGGGAAGTTAAGTCTTCTGCTAGCGCCATTTAAACTGATTTTGGCATTGTGGCAAGCTTTAAGCGTCGTACGCAAAGTTAAGCCGGATGTCGTTCTTGGAATGGGTGGTTTTGCATCTGGTCCGGGAGGTCTGGCCGCATGGTTATTGGGTATACCGTTGATCATCCATGAGCAAAATGCAGTGGCGGGAATGACTAATAAAGCCTTGTCCAAGCTGGCAAAGCAGGTCTTGGAAGCTTTTTCAGGCGCTTTCGATACGAAATTAAAAACCCGGTCCGTTGGAAACCCGGTGCGCGGAAGTATTTTACAGATGCGCTCCCCGGAAGAGCGGATGGATCTTAGAGACGGTCCAATAAGGTTATTAGTAGTGGGTGGCAGCTTGGGTGCTCAAGCAATCAATGACCTGCTACCGGAAGTCCTGGCTGAGATTCCTGAAACGCAACGACCTGAAGTGTGGCATCAAACCGGTAAGCGAAATATTGAAAAAACATTAGAGCGCTATCGAAGCGTTGGAGTTGAAGGGTGTAAGGTTGTTCCCTTCATTGAAGCGATGGATGAGGCCTATGCATGGGCAGATGTCGTGCTGTGCAGGGCGGGAGCGCTGACGGTGAGTGAGCTGAGTATTGCAGGAGTCGCTTCTGTTTTGGTGCCCTTCCCCTTTGCAGTAGATGATCATCAGACTAAAAATGCTGCTTACCTTGCAGACCAGGGGGCAGCTGTTTTGATCCAGCAGTCTGAACTCAGTAAGACGGAATTGAACCGTTTATTAACCGAACAATTGAATCGGCGTGAGACGCTGATTGAGATGGCAAAGAAAGCACTATCACTTGGTAAACCTGATGCAGGTGACATTGTGGCGAAAGCTTGCCTTGAGGCGATTAAATAATGAAACAGCAGAATGCTTTTACCCGATTTGAAATTCCAGAAATGCGCCGAATCGGTCGTATTCATTTTATCGGTATCGGTGGTGTGGGTATGTGTGGCATTGCCGAAGTGCTTCTGAATCAGGGTTATCAGATTTCAGGTTCAGATATCAAAGCGTCTGCAACAACGCATCGCCTTGAGGGACTTGGGATGAGTATCTTCATTGGGCATGATGAAACAAACATTGAAGGTGTCGATGTGGTCGTTGTGTCGACTGCTGTGAACGAAGAAAACCCTGAAGTTAAAGCCGCGCGTAGTAGGCGTGTACCGATTGTACGTAGGGCAGAGATGCTCGCAGAATTAATGCGGTACCGTCATGGTATTGCGGTTGCGGGTACGCACGGCAAGACCACAACCACGAGCCTGTTGGCTTCAATTTTTGCAGAAGGTCAACTGGACCCAACGTTTGTTATAGGGGGACGGCTCAATAGTGCTGGTACCAATGCGAAGATGGGGACCAGTCGTTACCTTGTAGCTGAAGCCGACGAAAGCGACGCCTCTTTTTTGCATCTACAGCCGATGGTTGCGATTGTAACCAATATAGATGCAGACCATATGGAGACCTATGAGAATGATTTCTCGCGCCTGAAAAAAACCTTTATTGAGTTTCTGCATAACCTGCCATTTTATGGCTTGGCGGTTATGTGTGTGGACGATCAGGTTGTTTGCGAGATCATGCCCGAAGTCAGTCGCCCTATGTTGACATATGGGGTTTCTGAAGACGCGGATTACCGTGCCGAGAATATTCGTCAGGAGGGGATGTGCACCCGATTTACTGTGAAGCGGCCAGATGCTCACGAAGATCTTGAGGTATCCCTGAATATGCCGGGTCATCACAATATGCTCAATGCATTAGCAACCATTGCAGTTGCAACGGATGAGGGTATCTCTGATGAGGCGATCTGCAGTGCCCTTGAAAAATTCGAGGGAGTTGGGCGTAGGTTCCAGGTCCTGGGTGATATCCCTGTGCAAGGTGGGGATGCAATGCTGGTGGATGATTATGGTCACCACCCGCGAGAGGTTAACGCGGTAGTCAAAGCGATTCGTGAGGGCTGGCCAGAAAAGCGTCTGGTTATGATCTATCAGCCTCATCGATATAGCCGTACGCGTGATCTTTATGAAGACTTTGTGGAAGTGCTGGCCGAAGTGGATGTTTTGATTCTCTTAGAGGTCTACCCAGCCGGTGAAGAGCCGATTGCCGGGGCTGATAGCCGGAGTTTGTGTCGCAGCATACGGCTCAGAGGAAAGCTCGATCCCGTGTTTGTCAGTGACAAGGAAACAGTTGCTGATGTGTTAAAGGGGATTCTTGAGCCTGAAGATCTGCTTTTAACACAAGGGGCAGGTGATATCACAGCGTTGGCACACCAATTAAAGCAACTGTCGTTGGTTGAGGAGAGCGAGTAATGGGCTTTCAGATTGATGAGAAGTTGAAAGCTGAGTTTGGCAGAGTTGCCGTGATCTTTGGGGGGAATTCTGCTGAGCGACCTGTCTCATTGAAAAGTGGTGCAGAGGTATTGGCTGGTCTGCTCCGTGCAGGGGTGGATGCGTTTGGAATTGATCTCTATGGAGAGCAGGGGGATAGTTTGCCTCTGCAGCAGCTGCAGGCTGAAGAGTTTGATCGTGCATTTTTAATATTGCATGGGCCTATTGGTGAGGATGGCACGTTACAGGGTGCGCTTGATCTGATGGGTAAACCCTATACAGGGAGTGGCGTTTCCGCCTCTGCAATAGGTATGGATAAATTGAGGACGAAACAGCTTTGGATTGGCGCGGGTCTACCAACTCCCAATTTTGCTGTTTGTAGTGCTGAACAGAACCTGCAGGAGACAGTGGATAGTTTGGGTTTTCCGCTGATTGTTAAGCCTGCACATGAGGGTTCAAGTATTGGCATGAGTAAGGTGGATAGCTTAGCGGCTCTAAAACATGCATTAGAGACCGCTGAATCTTTTGACCGTAGCGTTATTGCTGAGAGTTGGATGAGTGGAGATGAGTACACCGTTGCGATCTTAGGGGGGGAAGCGCTACCGCCTATTCAGCTTGTGACCAACCATGAATTTTATGATTTTGATGCTAAATATCTCGCTAATGATACACAGTACCGTTTTGATCATGGTCTGACGTCTGAACAGGAGCAGCAGCTCAAGAAACTTGCAGAACAGGCATTTTCAGCTGTTGGGTGTGACGGCTGGGGTCGAGTTGATGTGATGCAGGACAGTGAGGGTAATTTCCAGTTGCTTGAGGTCAATACGGCACCGGGAATGACTGATCACAGCTTAGTGCCTATGGCTGCCAAGGAGCAAGGCATAGGCTTTGATCAGTTGGTTGTAGAGATATTGAGATCGGCGTGTTGAGATGAAGCTCTTTAGCTTTACGCAGGAAACTGACCTCTCTGATGAGGAAGCGGCGGTAAAGCCCAGAGGTGCTAGTCGTGATAGAAGAGAAGTAGCTAGTGAATCTGAAGAGCGATCGAATGCTCTGGAGTCAGACCGCTGGTGGCAGCCATTTTGGACCTTCTCTGCGCTTCTGATTTTTATTGGGGTGCTATGGAGCTTAGGGGATCATCTCTGGCGATGGTTGGATCGTCCGGTATCTGAAATTGAGGTGGTTGGTACAACTCAGCATCTGGATAAGCGCGCCCTTGCTGCAGATATAGCCGCAGGCTTAGATGATGAACTGTTGGATGTTGATATTGCTTCAATTCAGCAGCTAGTAAGCGAACATCCCTGGGTAAGGGTGTCTGCAATCAAGCGAGATTGGCCAGCAAAGTTAAGGGTGATGATAGAGGAAGAGGTACCGGTTGCCCGTTGGGGCGAGCGAGGTTTACTTAACCATCAGGGTGATATTTTCTGGCCGGAATTGAAAGATGAATATAGGACGCTGCCTCGTTTAAGTGGGCCGTCACCGGATACTGAACGGGTTATGTCACAATTTCATGACCTTAATCAGATGTTTCGGCCGGCAGGATTGAGTGTTGTGAGCCTTGATCTTGAACCTCGGGGCGCTTGGCAGATTGTGTTGGACAATAATATCAGGCTGATTGTTGGACGTGAGTCGGTTAATCAGCGTTTACAACGTTTTTTGGTGTTGTACCAGTCAAAGCTCTCTCAGAGAGCGGATGAGATAGAGCAGATAGATATTCGCTACACCCATGGGGTAGCGGTTAAATGGCGTGAAAAAACCGATGATGAAAATGCAGGATAAAACATAATGAGTGCTTCGATGGATAACAATATGGTTGTTGCGCTGGATATTGGCACCTCCAAGGTCCTTTGCCTGGTAGGAGAGATCGATATCGATGGCACCATCGAAATTATCGGTATTGGTTCGCACCCCTCACGGGGACTTAAAAAAGGGGTTGTGGTCAATATCGAGTCAACAGTGAGCTCTATTCAGCGTGCTGTTGAAGAAGCTGAACTGATGGCGGGCTGTAAAATTCACTCAGTGACCGTGGGTATTGCCGGTAGCCATATCAGTAGCCTTAATTCACATGGGATTGTTGCTGTCAGGGATCGAGAGGTTACCGAGTACGATCTTGAAAGGGTGATCGATGCTGCTCGTGCGGTGGCTATTCCGGCGGATCAGAAAATCCTGCACATACTTCCGCAGGAGTACGAGATTGACAGTTCTGAAGGGATTAAAGAGCCGTTGGGTATGTCAGGCGTCCGGCTGGAAGCAAAAGTGCATCTGGTAACCGGATCAGTAAATGCGGCACAGAATATTGAAAAGTGTGTCCGTAAGTGTGGGTTGGAAGTTGATAATCTGGTCTTGGAACAGCTTGCATCCAGTTACTCTGTTTTGACTGAGGATGAGAAAGAGCTCGGTATCTGCATGGTTGATATTGGAGGGGGGACCTCTGATATTTCAATCTTTACCGGGGGAGCTATTCGCCATACCGCTGTTATCCCTATCGCAGGTGATCAGGTAACAAATGATATTGCCATGGCGTTGCGAACACCGACTCAGCATGCTGAAGAGATAAAAGTGAAATACGCCTGTGCATTGGCGCAGTTGGCTGCTGGTAATGAGACAGTGAAGGTCCCGGGAGTGGGTGATCGACCTGCACGAGATCTGTCCAGGCAGGCGCTGGCGGAAGTTGTTGAGCCGCGTTATGAGGAACTGTTCAACCTAATTCAGGCTGAACTACGTCGTAGTGGTTTTGAGGATCTGGTGGCCGCAGGCATCGTTCTGACGGGTGGGACCTCCAAAATGGAAGGTGCCATTGAGCTTGCTGAGGAGATCTTTCATATGCCGGTCAGGCTGGCTACTCCGCATGGGGTAAGAGGTATGGAGGATATTCTGTCCAGTCCAATTTATGCCACCGGTATGGGGTTGTTGCAGTATGCCCGGCAGGATCATGTGAGAGCCAGCGAAAATACCGCTGAGGTTGAAACCGTTTCTCGACCTCATCTGAGCGTATTAGAAAAGATGAAATCATGGTTTCAGAGTAATTTCTGAATCCAAATGAAATATATTGAGTTTATGCGATCAGAGATACCTGATCGCCTATTAGGGAATAATGCTTGGCAGAGCATTAGAGGAGCTAACAATGTTTGAACTGTTAGATAGCGTTCCGCAAAATGCCGTTATTAAAGTCATAGGTGTTGGCGGTGGAGGCGGTAACGCTGTAAAACACATGGAGAGTGGTGATCTTGAAGGTGTGGAATTTGTTTGTGCGAATACTGATGCACAGGCACTTTCATCCATGTCTTCCCAGACAGTCATACAGTTGGGGAATACGCTGACTAAAGGTTTGGGAGCCGGCGCGAACCCAGAAGTTGGCCGTCAGGCAGCTATGGAAGATCGTGACCGTATCGCTGAACTGCTTCAGGGTGCGGATATGGTATTCATAACCGCTGGCATGGGAGGGGGTACCGGTACCGGTGCTGCACCGATCGTAGCTGAAGTGGCCAAGAGCATGGGGATTCTAACAGTGGCTGTTGTCACTAAGCCGTTTCCTTTTGAGGGCAGAAAGCGAATGAGCATCGCGATTGAAGGTATCAAGGAGCTGAGAGAGAGCGTTGACTCACTGATCATTATCCCTAATGAAAAGCTGATGCAAGTGTTGGGGCGGAACTGCTCTTTACTTAATGCCTTTCAGTCAGCAAATGATGTGCTGAAAGGGGCAGTTCAGGGCATTTCTGACCTGATTACACGCCCGGGAATGATCAATGTGGATTTTGCCGATGTGCGTACGGTTATGTCTGAGATGGGCATGGCTATGATGGGTACAGGAGGCGCGCGAGGGGAGGACCGAGCAGCAGAAGCGGCTGAAAAGGCGATTAAGAGTCCACTGCTGGATAATGTCGATCTTCGTGGTGCAAGCGGTATTCTGGTCAACATTACTGCAGGCATGGATCTCAGCCTCGGAGAGTTTACCGAAGTAGGTAATCAGATCGAGGAGTATGCATCTGAAAATGCGACGATTGTTATTGGGACAGTGATCGAACCGGAGATGTCAGATGAGATCAAGGTTACTGTTGTTGCGACAGGTTTAGATAAGCCGCAGGAAAATATCCGGCCAGTTGCTGAGGGAGTCAAGAAAAACGACGGCACCTTGAATCTAGAGCAGATTGATCTGCCAACGGTGTTGCGTAGGAAAAAAAATGAGGCATTAGAGGGGCCTGCAAAAGCGCAGGATGATCTCTTGCAGCAGACCGGAACTGAGGGGGAATCAGCCTATCTTGATATACCTACGTTCCTTAGAAAGCAGGCGGACTAAAGGGATTTACCTTTCTAAAAGGTAATTTCTTTGTTAATATCGCGCGCTAGTGTGGCCCACTTTAAATTTTTTGGCAGAAAGCATGATTAAGCAAAGAACTCTTAAGAACAGTATTAAAGCAACAGGCATCGGTTTACATACAGGTCAGAAGGTGTATCTGACACTGAAACCTGCCCCTGTAAATACAGGTATCGTTTTCCGTCGTGTCGATCTTGACCCTGTGGTCGAGATTCAGGCGCACGCGCACAATGTTGCTGATACTACGCTGTCGACCAATCTTGCCAAAGATGGTGCGCGCATAGCAACGGTAGAGCATCTGCTTTCTGCAATGGCTGGCTTGGGTATCGACAATGCGTTTGTTGAGCTCAGCGCTGAAGAAGTGCCAATTATGGATGGTAGTGCTGCGCCGTTTGTTTTTCTGATTCAATCTGCCGGATTGGAAGAGCAGGATGCGCCAAAAGAGTTTATCCGTATCAAGAAAGAGGTCACTGTTGAAGCGGATGGTAAGTCTGCAACGTTTAAGCCTTTTGATGGATTTAAGGTTGGCTTTAAAATCGATTTTGATCACCCTGCATTTGAAGGCCGCAAAATGGAATCCTGTCTGGATTTCTCAAGCACCTCATTTGTGAAAGAGGTGAGTCGTGCACGTACCTTTGGTTTTATGAGTGATTACGAATACCTGCGTTCACAGAATCTTGCTCTGGGCGGTAGTTTTGATAATGCTATTGTTGTGGATGACTATCGAATCCTGAATGAAGATGGTCTTCGCTATGATGATGAGTTTGTGAAGCATAAGGTTCTGGATGCGGTCGGTGACCTTTATCTTCTGGGTAAAAGCCTGATTGGTGAGTTTTACGGAGACAAATCTGGTCACTATCTCAATAATCGCCTGTTGCGTGAGCTGTTAGCAAACGAAGAAGCTTGGGAAGTAGTGACTTTCGAAGATAATGAAGAGGGTGCGCCTATCTCCTATCAGAAGCCAGTTTTAGCTGTCTGATACCAAACCTTCTTTCAAAGAAAACCGAGCTGATCTGCTCGGTTTTTTTTTGCCTGATGAAGTGGTTTTGGATGTTTTTTGTAAGGTTTTTTTTATTTGCCCTTTTAGATTCATTTTCTGCCCCCAATAAAGGTAGAATGCTGAGTTAATTTGCCTCCGTTAATCTAAACGGACTAAAGATTTTAGACTTCACGGGTATAAGTCGAGATATGCTGACAGGACTGTTTAAGAAAGTTTTTGGTAGTAAAAATGATCGTGAATTAAAACGTATGGGAAAGATCGTTAAAGCGATCAATGCGTTGGAAGTCGATCTGGAAAAACTAACAGATGAGGAGCTCAAGGCTAAGACAGTTGAGTTTCGTCAGCGTTTGGATGAGGGGGCACCTTTAGAACAATTGCTTCCTGAGGCGTTTGCTGTGGTACGTGAAGCGTCCAAGCGAGTGATGGGCATGCGCCACTTTGATGTACAGTTGATCGGTGGCATGACCCTGAATGACGGCAAAGTAGCTGAGATGCGTACGGGTGAGGGTAAAACACTGGTTGCGACTCTGGCTGTATACCTGAACGCCCTTCCTGGCGATGGTGTCCATGTTGTGACGGTGAATGATTATCTTGCCAGTCGTGATGCCGAGTGGATGCGTCCACTCTATGAAGCTCTGGGGCTCTCAGTAGGTGTTGCCCTGTCAGGGCAGGATCCGGAAACTAAACGTGCAGCCTATGCAGCAGATATTACCTACGGAACCAACAATGAGTTTGGTTTCGATTATCTGCGTGACAATATGGCTTTCAGTACCGCTGAGAAAGTTCAGCGTGGGTTTAACTTTGCGGTTGTGGATGAGGTGGACTCGATCCTCATTGATGAAGCACGTACTCCGTTAATTATTTCTGGCCCCGCAGAAGATAGTTCTCAGCAATACATCACCATTAATAAACTTATTCCTCAGCTGACAAAATTTGACGGTGAGATCGATCCTCAGGATGAATCTCAGGAGATCAATGAGCATTTTGCTGTTGATGAAAAGAATCGCACCGTGGAGCTGACTGAAGCGGGGCATGCTGCCGTTGAAGAGCTGCTAACTAAAGAGGGGTTGCTAAGTGAGGGCGAGAGTCTCTACGCCCCTCAGAATCTTAATCTGTTACACCATGTCCTGGCGGGTTTGCGTGCTCATAACCTGTATCAACGCGACGTAGACTATATCGTTCAGAATAATGAGGTGGTGATCGTCGACGAGCACACCGGTCGTATTATGCAGGGCCGTCGTTGGTCTGAAGGGCTGCATCAGGCGGTGGAAGCTAAAGAGGGCGTCTCTGTTCAAAATGAGAGCCAGACATTCGCTTCTACGACCTTTCAGAATTACTTCCGTCTGTATCAGAAGCTGTCAGGTATGACCGGTACCGCGGATACAGAAGCCTTTGAGTTGCGTCAGATTTATGGATTAGATGTTGTTGTTATTCCGACAAATAAGTCGATTGCTCGTAAAGATGAAAATGATCTGGTGTACCTGACGGTTGAAGAAAAGTATGAAGCGATCGTCAAAGAGATTCGTGCTTGCCAGGAAGCAAAACGTCCAGTGCTTGTCGGTACAGCATCGATTGAATCTTCAGAGCTCATCTCCTCTTTGCTGAAGAAAGAGAAGATTACTCATAATGTCCTTAACGCGAAAAATCATGGTCGTGAAGCTTCGATTATTGCTCAGGCGGGTCGTCCAGGGGCTGTCACCATTGCAACGAATATGGCAGGTCGTGGTACCGATATCGTTCTGGGCGGTAAGCTGGAAGCGGAAATTGCAGAGCTGAATAATCCTACAGAGCAGCAGGTTGCTGAACTGACGGCAGAGTGGGAAGAGCGCCATCAACAGGTGCTGGATAATGGTGGTCTGCATATTGTAGGTACTGAGAGACACGAATCACGCCGTATTGATAATCAGTTGAGGGGGCGTGCGGGTCGTCAGGGTGATCCTGGATCTTCTCGTTTCTTCCTCTCTCTGGAAGATGATTTGATGCGAATTTTTGCTTCTGATCGTGTGCGTCAATTGATGCAAGCTCTTGGGATGGAGCGTGGTGAAGCGATTGAACACAAAATGGTAAGTAACGCGATCGAGAAAGCACAACGTAAAGTGGAAGGGCGTAACTTCGATATTCGTAAGGCGCTGCTTGAATATGATGATGTCGCGAATGATCAGCGTACGGTTATCTACGAACAGCGTAATGATCTGATGGCAACCGATGATATCTCAGAAACGATTGATTCTGTGCGTGAAGAGGTTATCGCTAATAAATTCAGTGAGTTTGTGCCTCCTCAGAGTTTGGAAGAGCAGTGGGATATTCCCGGCCTTGAAAAGGCGATTGAGAATGATTTTGCAGTTAAGGTCCCTGTTCAGCAATGGCTGGATGAAGATGATAGTTTGCACGAAGAGACCCTGCATCAGAAAATTCAGGATACTATCTTAGAGGTCTACAAGCAGAAAGAAACGCAGGTTGGTGAATCGACCATGCGTAATTTTGAAAAACAGGTGATGTTGCAGGTGCTTGATACCTTATGGAAAGAGCATCTACAAACAATGGATCATCTGCGTCAGGGTATCCATCTGCGTGGCTATGCACAGAAGAATCCTAAGCAGGAGTATAAGCGAGAGTCGTTCCACCTGTTCCAGGATCTTCTTGAAAATATCAAAAGGGATGTTATTCGTATCTTGTGTCATGTGCAGGTTCAGCAGCCAGAAGACGTCGAGGCGATGGAGCAGCAGAGACGTGAGCAGGCAGAACGCCAGAAGATGGACTTCAAGCATGACCAGAGCTCTGCAATGGCAAAAGAACCCGAGGAAGATGAAGCTCAGCAGCCTGAAACCTTTGTTCGTGAAGAGCGAAAGGTGGGGCGAAATGAGCCTTGTCCCTGTGGTTCAGGTAAAAAATACAAACAGTGTCACGGTAAGCTGTCTTAAGCTGCTGATGTAATAAAGAAAAAACAGAAAGCAGCCATAGGGCTGCTTTTTGTGCCTTAGGAGAGAAGTTATGGCGGTAGGTCCGGCAACGTTTCCAGAAGTAATGCTCCCAGTCGCTGGGTTTAGATTAGGTACTACCTCTGCTGGGGTGAAAACACCCGGCAGGAAGGATCTGGTGCTGATGGAGTTGTGTGAAGGTGCATCAGTTGCAGGTGTTTTTACACAGAATGCTTTTTGTGCGGCACCGGTTCAGATCTGTAAGCAACATCTTGCGGTAGCGTCTGCCAGATATCTGGTCGTTAATACCGGCAATGCTAACGCAGGTACCGGTGAAGAGGGTTATCAGGATGCTCTCAAAACCTGTCAGAGGGTAGCGGATCTATCTGATATGCCGTTGCAGACGGTTTTGCCATTTTCGACCGGTGTCATTGGTGAAAAACTACCGGTAGAAAAACTGGTTGCAGCCATGCCCATTGCTTTTGAAAACCTGTCTGAAGATGGATGGCAGGCGGCGGCTGAAGGAATTCTCACAACTGATACACGTATTAAAGGAGATTCGATTCAGTTTGAGTATCAGGGGCAGTGTGTAACCTTGACCGGTATTTCGAAAGGCTCGGGCATGATTAAACCAAATATGGCAACCATGCTGGGTTACGTTGCTACGGATGCACAGGTTGAACCTGAGCTATTGCAATCGTTGTTGGTTGAAGCAACTGATTGCTCGTTTAATCGCATTACAGTAGATAGCGATACCTCTACCAACGACTCCTGTATGTTAGTGGCAACAGGGCGATCAGGGGTAGAAGTTTCAGCAGGTAATGAAGAGTTGCTTAGTCTGTTTGCAGGCGCGCTAAAACAGCTTATGCAAAGCCTTGCTCATGCAATCGTTCGAGATGGTGAGGGTGCGACCAAATTTGTAACTGTGAAAGTTGAATCTGCAGCGACACAGAAAGAAGCGTTGGATACTGCATTTGATATCGCTCATTCTCCGCTGGTTAAAACTGCTCTGTTTGCTTCCGATCCTAACTGGGGGCGGATCCTTGCAGTGGTAGGCCGCGCAGGTATTGAAGATCTGGATTTGAATAGCTTAGAAATCTATCTGGGTGATGTGTGCATCGTCAGTCAGGGGGGGCGTGCTTCTTCCTATACTGAGGACGCGGGTCAGGCGGTAATGGATCAGGAGGAGATTCTGATTCGTGTCGTACTTAATCGTGGGGATGTGACAGAAACAGTCTGGACGACCGATCTGTCACATGACTATGTCAGTATCAATGCCGATTATCGTAGTTGATGGCTGGTAGCATTGTACATGTAGCAGCTGCGGTTATCCGAAATGCAGATAACCAGATTCTGATCGCTCGGCGTTCTAAAGAGCAGCATCAAGGGGGACTGTGGGAATTCCCCGGTGGCAAAGTTGAGGCGGGAGAGCCGGTTACTGTAGCCCTTCAGCGTGAGTTACATGAGGAGCTGGGGATCTGTGTGTCTGCATGCAGGCCACTGATTCAGATACCTTATCACTACCCTGATAAATCAGTACTTCTTGATGTCTTTGAGGTGACCGCCTTCAGGGGGCAAGCCTGGGGGCGTGAGGGGCAGCCTATCTCTTGGGTGGATCCGCAATCTCTGGAGAATTACCGTTTTCCGGCTGCGAACAAGCCTATTTTGGATGCTTGTCTTTTGCCGCAAAAGATCGCTGTGACCCCTTTCAATCTTGATTACAGTAAAGTGATCTCATACATTGAGAGGGTGGCCCTTCAGGGGGCTGATGCGCTTATGCTCAGGCTTAATGGGATAAGTGATGTGTCAGAGCTTGAAAATAAAGCCATCAATCTAGTCAGATCAGTACAGCGCTTTTGCGAGGATAAGGGGTTGTTCTTATCAGTCAATACCTCTTGCGATATTGGTAATCTTCTCGGTCTAGATGCGATCCACCTTACGGCTGAACGCTTGAAATCATTGACGTCGCGTGAAGAGTTTTCTGGGCGTTGGCTCAGTGCTTCTACACACGATCGGTATGAGGTAGACGAGGCGGTAGGTGTAGGTCTTAACTTTGTGACCTTGTCACCGGTCTGTGAAACCCGCTCCCATCCAGGGGCGAAGGTGTTGGGTTGGTCGCTTTTCTCCGAGATTGTTTCTGAGGCATCGGTACCGGTTTACGCGCTGGGGGGGGTGCATCTGAATGATCTGGGGAGTGCCCATAATTTTGGTGCGCAGGGGATTGCTGCTATTAATGCATGGGTGAAATAGAAGGTCTGTCCCGATCTATCTGATCTTCATTTTCTGAGCTACTAAAGTCACTGGCAGATGTTGATTCGGGTATGGTGTATTCCTCATTTGCCCAAGCGCCCAAGTCTATAAGCTTACAGCGTTCACTGCAGAATGGGCGGAACTTGTTGCGACTGTCCCAGAGCGACATCTGTTCACAAGTAGGGCATTTGATTTTAGTATCGGGCATCTGGTCTATACCTTTATAGAGCGTTGATAAGCGTTTTATGTAGTTGCTTGAGTTTTTGTTCAAGCGAGGCCAGATCTGAATCATTACAGATAATCGTATCTGCGTTGGCTAGTCGCTCCTCTCGAGGCATTTGTGCTGCAATTATAGCTTTAATTTGCTCTTCATTGTTATTGTCGCGAGCAGTAGCGCGAGCCAGTTGAAGTGACACAGGTACATCAATCACAACAATGTGATCAACCAATGTTTTTTGGTCAGTCTCCAGCAGCAGAGGAGAAGCGAGAATAGTGTATGGGCTGCTCGAGCTATTTAAATGTGCAATTATTCTCTGGCGAATAATTGGATGGAGGAGTGATTCAAGCCATTTACGTTCTTCAGGAGAAGCGAAAATCTTCTTTCGAAGCTCTGCCCGGTCTAAATATCCCGAAGAAGTGATGATTGATGAGCCAAAATGGCAGGCTATTTTATCCAGAGCGGCCTCACCCGGTTCGACCACCTCCCGAGCAACCACGTCTGCATCAATGATATCTATTCCCAGCTTCGCTAGGTAGTCAGTTGCAACGCTTTTGCCGCTCCCGATCCCACCGGTAACTCCAACAATGAACGCCATCTATAAACCAATAAATTGAAGGTATGTGTGAGTAATATTTTCACCCCAGATAAGCGCAATCCAGCCTGCAATGGCTAGATAGGGACCAAATGGGATTGGAGTCTGGTGTTGATGATTACGTAAAAGAATCATCGCAATGCCGAATATAGCGCCTACCAGCGAGCTCAGGAGGATAATGAGAGGTATTTGAGATAAACCAACCCAAGCTCCTAGTGCGGCCAGTAGTTTAAAGTCACCGTATCCCATCCCCTCTTTTCCGGTGATCAATTTAAAAATCCAATAAACACTCCAGAGGCTAAGGTAGCCGGCCATGGCACCGTAGATAGCGGATTCAAGGGTGGTGAAAAAATTGAAATTATTTACCAATATGCCGAGCCAGAGCAGTGGTAGGGTAATACTGTCAGGAAGAAGTTGGTGATCTATATCGATGAAAATCAGGCAGATCAGACCCCAGGTCAGGAGTGCGACAGCCAGACCTATCTCATTAAAGCCAAATACATAGATTGAGAACGTAACACTCAGAGCTGAGAGCAGTTCAACAAAAGGGTAACGAAGCGGGATATGAACTTTGCACGCGGAGCAGCGCCCTCTTAGGAAAATATAGCTAAAGAGGGGAATATTCTCATACCATCGTATTCGATGATTGCACTTAGGGCAGGTGGAGGCGGGGTAAGAAAGGTTAAACTTTTCTGATTGGGTGCTTTCCTGGTTGTTACACATCGCTTCCCACTCTTTTTCCATCATAATAGGAAGTCGATGGATGACGACGTTAAGGAAACTGCCAACACACAGTGCAATTAAAAACGAGTAGGCGAGCGCCCACTCGATCGATTCAAAATAGCTCATATAGGGTATTCTTAAACAACATTACCCAGCTGGAAGATTGGCAGGTACATCGCAATCACTAGTCCACCAACAAGAACGCCGAGGACTACCATGATAAGGGGCTCTAGCAGGCTGGAAAGATTATCGACAGCGTTATCAACTTGTTCTTCATAGAAATCAGCTATTTTATCAAGCATCATTTCTAATGAGCCCGCTTCTTCGCCGATTGCTACCATTTGAACAGTCATATTGGGAAAAATACCTGTCATGGTGATTGCGTTTTGAAGTGATTGTCCAGTAGAAACCCCGTTTCTAATCTGGAGTATTGCATCACGGTATAGAGCATTACCACAGGCACCGGCTGTTGATTCAAGTGCATTTACCAATGGAACCCCAGCCGCAAAAGTGGTAGATAGTGTTCTAGCAAAGCGGGCAACCGCGGCTTCCTCTAGTATTTTGCCTATCACTGGAATTTTTAGCATTGCCTTGTCAACATTGTCGCTAAACTTTTGAGAGCGGGCCATTGCTTTTTTGAAAAGAAATCCCCCCAACACTGCTGTAATTAATACAACCCACCACCATTCTTGTGCGGTCTCAGATAATCCAATAACAAACTGAGTAAAAGCAGGAAGATCAGCGCCAAAACTGCTGAATACTGACTCAAATTGAGGTACGACTTTAACTAGAAGGATTGCTGACACGACAATCCCTACAACTATTACAGCTGAAGGGTAAGTTAAGGCCTTTTTGATTTTAGCTTTAAGAGATTCGAGCTTTTCTTTATAGGTGGCAATTCTGTCGAGCATCTGTTCTAGCGCACCAGATTGCTCGCCAGCATTTACTAGGTTGCAATATAAGTCATCAAAGTGATCGGGATATTTAGTTAGAGCTGTAGAAAAATCTAGTCCGCTATTAATATCATTCTTAATGGTGTAAACAATATCTTTTAGTTTTTGCTTTTCTATGCCTCCGGCAGTTATCTCTAAAGCTTGTAGCAGGGGGACGCCTGATTTAAGCATGGTAGCCATCTGGCGTGTAAAAAAGGCAATATCAACGGGTTTGATCGGTTTGTTTTTATCGCTAAATAAGCCAGCGCCTCGATCTTTTGCAACTTTTGCTGGAATAATACCCTGTTTTCTTAACTGCGCCTTAGCTAACTGAAGACTTTCAGCGTCAACTTTACCTTTGCTGCTGTTGCCTTGCTTATCTTTGCCTTTCCATACAAATGTTTGCAGTTTGGCTTCTTTGGCCATAACGCGCTACCCTTCCTCAGGTTTTAATAACTCGGTTCATCTCATCTAGACTGGTAATGCCTTCAGCCACTTTGGCTAATCCGGAGCGGCGCAGATTTATAAAACCCTGCTGTTCCGCTACTCTTAGTATATCCAGAGAATTGCCGTTCTCCATAATGATTTCTGCGACTTCGCTGCTCATTGGAAGCATCTCATAGATACCTACACGACCTTTATAGCCTCTGTTGCACTTGTTGCAGCCATCAAAATTAGCTTCATGTAAGTTCAACTCTTTAATCTGCTGCTCGGAAAAGCCTTCCTCTTTGAGGGTTATTTCAGGAAGAGCAAGAGGTTTCTTGCAGCTTTCACACAGTCTTCGGGCTAAGCGTTGGGCAATGATTAAGCTGACCGATGTTGCAATATTAAACGCCGGAACCCCCATGTTACGTAAACGTGTTAGTGTCTCTGGGGCACTATTGGTATGCAGCGTTGAAAGCACCATATGGCCCGTTTGAGCCGCCTTAATGGCAATCTCTGCTGTTTCCAGATCACGAATCTCACCCACCATGACTACATCAGGGTCCTGGCGAAGGAAGGCTCGAAGTGCTTCAGCGAAGGTGAGGCCAACTTTGGTGTTGACATGGACCTGATTAATCCCTTCAAGATTGATCTCTACCGGATCCTCGGCAGTCGAAATGTTACGCTCTTCCGTATTAAGGATATTGAGACCAGTATATAGACTGACCGTTTTACCACTACCGGTAGGTCCGGTTACTAAAACCATTCCTTGGGGACGGTGAAGCGTATTGAGGTAGAGGTCTTTTTGATGTTCAGTGAAACCCAGTGCTTCCACCCCCATCTTTGCACTGCTTGGATCCAGAATACGCAGTACGATTTTTTCACCCCAAAGGGTTGGGAGGGTATTTACACGGAAATCGATCGCCCGATTTTTGGATATCTTCATCTTGATGCGACCATCCTGAGGCACACGCCGTTCAGATATATCCATTTGGGACATTACCTTCAAACGTGCAGATAGTCTTGAGGCCAGATTGGATGGCGGCTTCGCGATCTCTTGAAGGATACCGTCAATACGGCTGCGGATGCGATAACTTTTTTCGTAAGGTTCAAAGTGAATATCGGAAGCGCCGTTTTTGATTGAATCCAGCAATATTTTATTAACAAACCTTACAATAGGTGCGTCATTTGCAGCATCCTCAGCAGATTCCTCTTCTGACTCTTTCGGTGTCGCATCGTCGATCTCAAGGTTATCCAGATCACTGTCTTCGAGATCATCCAGAGCAGACCCCTGATCATCCAGGAAAGAATCGATCGCTTTGCTTAGTTTGTCCTCTTCAACAATAACCGCTTCAGTCGTGATACCGCTTTGAAATTTAAATTCGTCCAGAGCTTGAATATTGGTGGGATCGGATATTGCAACAAATAAACGGTTCTCACGTTTTTGTAGCGGTAGGGCATGATGTTTTGTAATCAAACTATCATTGATCAGCCCTTGAGGCAGGCTGCTCATATCGAGGGCATCAAGGTCCAGTAGAGGGATTCCAAACTCTTCTGAGGCTGCTGCTGCTGCTCTGTATGCACTGACAAGTCGTTGTTCAATAACATAGGAGATAAAAGTCTGCTGTCTTTCTCTGGATTGCACGGCTGCATCCATCGCGACTTCCGCTGAACACACCCCTTCATTGACTAATCGTTTGGCTAAACCGCTGAGTGGTTGGCTTGGCTGCAAAATTTTAACCCCTGTTTCAATCCATGATGCAATCGGAATGCTCTATGCCTAAAAATAGCATTTGCATGGTGATTTGAAAATGCGCATTATACGGATTCTTGTTATAAATCTGACAATAGTCACTGGCGTGTCATAAAAAATACGCTACAATCAAAAGACTTGGATCTATTCAAGGATAAATTCGCTGGAGATAAATATGAAAAAACAACAAGGTTTTACACTGATTGAATTGATGATCGTAGTAGCGATTATCGGTATTTTGGCAGCAATTGCGCTGCCAGCGTATCAGGACTATACAATACGCTCAAAACTTTCTGAAGTTCCAAATATTGCTGCAGGCAATAAGCTTGCGTTGGAAGAGTTCTATCAAGTTGAAGGTGGATTCCCTACAGCAGCTAATATCGCTGCTGGTGATGTTACTGGGTGGAAAGCTACGATAAATGGTTCTCATGTAGGGGCTGTCGCGGTTACTTGGAATGTTGCTAGTACAGGTATTATAAATACGCTGGCACAGGATCTTGATGGTGATGGTGCTAATGATGTCATCAACCTTTGGGCGACTTCAAATGCATCTGGTAATATAACTTGGGCAATTGATTGTACTAATGTTGCTGATGCGCGTTGTCCATCTCGTTAATATTTAAAATGATTTTAGAGCCCCTAGTTCACAGCTAGGGGTTTTTTATTTTCTGATAAGAAAAACATGAAACGAACCATAATAATTCTTCTTATAGCTGCCTGTGTGGGCGTAACCTGGTATATCGCTAACACAGCAGAGCGTCTCTCCCCTCAAACAAAAAGTGCAGTCGAAAACACTCTGTTGGAACGCTCGGAATTTCCAGCTCGCCCGGTGTGGTGGCATGATGATTCTGTGATGGCGATCGGTGTGCTCAAAGGACAGGTCAACCCTAATCACGCGGCGGATAAAGCGTGTCAGGTATTGAAATCGAAAGGGGTCAGAACGGTCACGATTGAAATCTATGATGTTCTAAAGATACAGAAAGAGGATGACTGGGAGAAGCTGGCTTCGCTGCCCTGTTACTGATATATACTCGAGTTATGGGCTGTAAGTGTACAGGCACTCACAGCCATAAAATCTTTTCTGAAACTTAATGCTCTTCAATCAGTCTCATCGATAGATCGACCGCCTGACAGTGTTTGGTTAGAGCGCCAATCGAGATAAAGTCCACGCCGGTCTCAGCAATTGAGCGCAATGTCTCATCTGTAATACCGCCAGAGGCTTCCAGTTTTGCTTTACCATCCGTCAAGGTCACTGATTCGCGCATCGCGTCCAGTGAGAAGTTATCCAGCATAATGATATCAGCACCGGCTTTCAGTGCTTGTTCCAGCTCACCCATCGATTCAACTTCGACTTCAACCGGTTTGCCCGGCTCATTTTTTTTGGCCGTTGCTATGGCAGCGTGGATGCCGCCGCATGCCATGATGTGATTTTCTTTGATCAGAAATGCATCAAACAGGCCAATGCGATGGTTGTAACAGCCCCCACACGTAACCGCGTACTTTTGTGCAAATCTCAAGCCCGGGAGTGTTTTGCGTGTATCCAGCAGTTTAACTGAGGTGCCAGCAACTTTATCGGCATAATATTGACTGATGGTTGCGGTGCCCGAAAGGGTTTGAAGAAAGTTGAGCGCTGCGCGTTCGGCAGTCAGGAGGTTGCGCGCTGAGCCTTTAGCCCAGAAAAGTACCTGATCACGCGTGACTGAGTCACCATCATCCACCTGCCACTCCAGCGTTAGTTCAGGGTCAACCTGTCGAAACACTTCATTCACCCAATCTACACCACAGATAACCGCATTCTGGCGGCTGATAATGCGTGCAGTGGCCATCTGTTCGGCTGGAATCAGCTGGGCGGTAATGTCACCGCTACCAATGTCTTCCTGCAAAGCGTATTGAACGGCATTGGGGATAAGGTGCTGTATCTCTTTGCGGGTCAACATAGTTTGTCCTGATATGAGTTTCAATGGCTGTGCTTTGCAGCACGGTTACCTCTGTTAATATAGGGGGCAATTCTAGCGAAATTGATAGTTTGCGGGTAGGGGATAGATGAAGATTAATAATTGCGACTGGCTTGAGGGGGTTGCTGTGGTGCCCTCTCCAAATTTTAATTCCCGGCCAGTTTGCTGTGATATATCGCTACTCGTGATACACAATATCAGTCTACCGCCAGGGTGTTATGGGGGTGGGTATATAGCCCGTTTTTTTCAGAATGAGCTACCCGTTGAGGATCACCCTTTCTTTTGTGAGGTCGCTGAGATGAAGGTCTCTGCACACCTTCTTATCGAACGAAGTGGGCATGTGGTGCAGTTTGTTCCACTCACTGAAAGAGCCTGGCATGCAGGTGTGTCCTGCTTTAAGGGTAGGGAGGCTTGTAATGACTTCTCAATCGGCATAGAGATGGAGGGGAGTGATCACGATCCCTATACAGATGCTCAATATGATTCTCTGATTGCTTTCACGAAGCGGATTCAGGCGCTCTATCCAGAGATTACAAAGGATCGGATTGTGGGTCACTCAGATATCGCGCCTGGACGCAAAACCGATCCTGGCCCCGCGTTTGACTGGGCGCGTTATCGCTGCGCTCTTAAATAATTCAAAGCGGGAATAAGCGGGAGAGCAGGGCCGGTATCGCAGTTTCTACCCGTAATATACGTTCACCGATGTGTATGGTTGTGAATCCACACATGTTGAGCTTATCGACTTCATAAGGGATAAAACCGCCTTCGGGACCCACGACCAGCGTTGTTGGTCTCATTTGAGGAGCGGGGCAGGGAGATGCCTCATAGGGATGTGCTAGTAGCGCACTGCTTCCGTCTGCAAGGCCGGGTAGTTCGTCCTCAACAAATGGTTTGAAACGTTTTCGCAGATGGACTTCCGGCATGAGGGTGTCCCCTGCTTGCTCTAATCCTAGCATGAGGTGCTCTTCAATCTGCCTCGTCAGAACAGGGCTGCTCCAATAGCTTTTATCTACCCGATAGGAGTTGATCAGATAGAGCTGTTTTACACCCATCGTTGCGCATGTTTGGAGTATTCGTTTCAGCATCTTTGGTCTGGGGAGTGCGAGAATCAGGGTCAGCGGAAGTGGTGGCGGTGGAGTCGTGTTGCATCTGACCTCTAATCGAATCTGATTATCGGTGATCTCCAGTACTAACCCTGTGCCCAACTTACCATTTATCCTGCCGACCTTAAGCTGATCCCCCGCTACGGGTTGTTGAACTGTACGGATGTGGTGAAAACGACGATCTTTTAGGACAGCGGTGGAACTTGATATGAAATCGGAATCGTGCAGGAGGATGAGGTTCATTGTGGTTGCGTTGTTTAGGTTGTTAGGGTGGATTCTATCGCCTGATACCTATTTGCGAAACATTAATCTAGATCAATAAATGTGCTTGCTTATCTAAATGAGAATGTTTATCGGTAGTATTCGCTTTTAAGTTATGATAATTTTATACAAATATTTTCAAGATGTACGAGAAAGAACATTAGAGAAGAGGTTTGTTGTGAAGCTTAAAATTCTGGTTTCTTGTGTGGCGGTCGCGACTGCTTTGAACGTCAATGCTGCTCAGAACTATGCAGATTTCCCAGTGACTGTTAAAGATTATAAAGGTGATGCTGATCATTCTGTCTCTTATACAGGCCAGTCCGCGCGCCATGTTTTGCTCACGAGCCTGAAAAAACTGGCAGGCAAAGGTGAAGGGAAGGATGATCAGGCGCTTCAAGCTAAACTGCTTGCTTACTATGCAGGTAAGGATGCTGGCCGTGAGGTGATCTCCCCGGTTTCTAAGGGAGGTTTTGTTGTTGCTCAATCTCAGGTTGATGAGATCTCCACGAAGAAAAACCTGGCTGGAAAAACTTATAAAGGTGCGGTTGCGGGGTGGCCTGGAAGTATGACCGGTGCGGAAGTGCTGAACTTCATGGTTGTTAAGGCCGCATCGGCTGATAAGGGGTTTGATCCACTGACCGGCTACGACTACGCGCAACTGATTCATAAGTTTGCCATGGGTGCGGTTTTCTATAATCAGGTTGTGGACAACTATCTTGATGAAAAACTGGATGCGGACAACAAACCGAACAATAAGCCATACAAAGAGGGTCAGCCTTACACAGGTAAAGAGCATGTCTGGGATGAGGCATTTGGTTACTTTGGGGCTCCTGCGAATACGCTCAACCTGACCGCAGAGCAGGTGTATAACATTGCGAAGCAGAAAGAGAGTGCTTTCACGCTTGCTGATCTGAATAACGATGGAGAGGTATCTCTTTATAATGAGATGGCCTATGCACATGCATACTATGCAGCAGCGACAGATAAAGGCGGTAAAACAAACTACCTGCATACCATTATGCAAGCTTTTGTCGATGGTCGTCAGCTGATCTCAGATGCAAATGGAGAGGCTCTAACCGATAAGCAGCGAACAGAACTTAAGGCATACGCGGAAACGATAGCAGATAACTGGGAGAAAGTTATTGCTGAAGCGGTGTTTAAGTATGCGGGATCGACCTATAAGGATCTGCAAAAACTGGATAAGCTGATTCAGTCTAATGGTGATGTCAACAAGGCGTTTCGTCAATATGCGAAACACTGGAGTGAGCTGAAAGGCTTTGCACTGGCACTACAGACGGGTAAAGATAATCTGGGCGAAACCGCGGTAAAACTGAATCGTCTTATCGGCTTCAGCCCAGTATTGCTGGGGAATACCCAAGTGCTAGGAATTGATGCTGAAGGGAACTACGTGCAGTCTTCTTCAATCTCGATGAAAGAGTACATGCTTCATATGCTTAACGTTCAGAAACTGATGGTGGATGAATTTGGTGTGGAAGCTCGAAGCAATGATGTGATGGCCGATCTGGGTGGTCTGGCTGAAAAACTGGGTTCTGGCGCTAGCGTAGAGAACGACTGATATTAGTAATATTCATGCTGAAAGTAAGTACATACTGACTTTTCAGTTCTATAGCCAGCCTCGGTTTACTTGGCTGGCTTTTTTGTAAGAGGCTCATGTGTTCGAGAGTTTAGTTATTTCCTATGTTCAGGATCTTTGGATCGCCCTTACGGATCCCAGGAAACGTGTATTCTGGGGATACCTGCTGATCTCTCTGTTGATTGCCATCTGCTGGATTAAATGGGTTTCACCTGACAGAGGGGTGAGGGTTAAGACGCACCTCTTTAATCGAAAAGTTTGGTGGTCCGCTTCTGCCCGGGCAGATTACGCAATTTTTTTGCTGAATCGACTGGCTTTTCTCTTTATCGCACCGGTTTTGCTGACTCAATTGGTAGTAGCGCAGTGGTTATTTGAATCCCTCTATCAATGGATCGGGCATAGGCCGATTCTCGGTGAATCGTGGTCTGATATGCAGGTCATGATCTGTTTTACTCTGTTCTATTTTCTGTTGGATGATTTTTTCCGTTTCTATCTGCATAAGCTTCTTCACGAAGTACCCTGGCTTTGGGCCTTTCACAAAGTGCATCACTCAGCGCGGACTCTGACACCTATCACTGTTTTTAGGGCGCACCCTGTTGAGGGTGTTTTATTCAGTTTGCGAACCGCTTTGGTGCAAGGGATTGCGATGGGGGTGTTTGTGTTTTTCTTTGGTGGAAGAGTTGATCTTGTGACTGTTCTGGGGGCGAGCATCTTTGCATTTATGTTTAATGTAACCGGATCAAATTTACGTCATTCCCACATTGCACTGAGGTATGGGAAAGCCTTGGAAAAGTGGCTGATCTCACCAGCCCAACATCAGATCCATCATTCCACAAACCCAATTCATTTCGATAAAAATTACGGAGTAGTACTGGCTTTGTGGGATAGGTTATTTGGATCGCTTGTTATCTCTCAGCCAGGTCAGGATATTGAATTCGGCCTGCGTAGAGAAGTTACGTATCGAGAACAGAATCTCCTCTATATCTATATGCAGCCCTTTATTGAATCATTTAACATTTTTTTGAGTAAGGTCAGGAAAAGGGAAAAATCCATAGCCAAAAATTGAATAGTTAGATACCAATGATAACGGTTATCGTTTATGATTCTATTCTTACTAAAAAGCTTGTGTTCCTTCATGTTGGAAGAGTCCATGGATAAGAAAGCCCTTAGCAAATTGTTTATCACTCTAGGTTCTGCTGCATTGGTTTCTGTGGCGAGCTTGTTACCCACATCTGTATTTGCCGATGAGTCCGGCTTGGTTAACGTCTACTCGGCGCGAAAAGAGGCGCTGATAAAACCGATGCTGGAGCGCTTTACTGAGCAGACGGGTATCACCGTTAATTTAGTAACGGGTAAGGCCGATGCCTTGTTAAAAAGGCTCGAGGTTGAAGGGAGTGCGAGTCCAGCAGATCTGTTTGTGACCGTTGATGCTGGGCGCTTGCATCGAGCGAAGGAAGCTGGAGTGCTACAGGTTTCCGGTAGCGATCAATTAAACCAGGCGATCCCTGCGAGCCTGCGTGATGCTGAGGGGTATTGGTATGGTATGACGCAGCGGGCGCGCACGATCTTTTATGTTAAAGGTAAGGTTAATCCAGATGAATTGAGTACCTATGAAGATCTTGCTGATCCTAAGTGGAAAGGTCGCATCTGTGTCAGATCATCGAACAACATCTATAACCAGTCTCTTGTCGCGTCGATGGTTGATGCAATTGGAGAATCAAAAACAGAAGCATGGGCTAAAGGTTTAGTGAAAAACTTTGCCAAGCCACCTTCGGGTGGTGATACGGATCAGTTAAAGGCTGCAGCCGCAGGTGTGTGTGATCTGGCAATTGCGAATACCTATTATTTTGGCCGCTTACTTAACAGCGATGATGAATCCAAGCAGGCACTGGCGTCTAAACTGGTTGCATTCTGGCCTAATCAAAATGACCGCGGTGTTCATATGAATGTAAGTGGAGTGGGTGTCACTAAGCACGCTCGCAATATTGATAACGCGGTTAAGCTGATGGAGTTTATGACCTCGGCTGAATCTCAGACCTGGTATGCTGAAATTAATAATGAATACCCAGTCGTGGAGGGGGTTAAGATCCCTGCGAATCTGGCGAGTATGGGTGAATTCAGCGCTGATGATATCGTCCTGAGTAAACTGGGTGAGAATAATCGTGCGGCGGTTCAATTAATGGATCGTGCTGGTTGGAAGTAACCCTGTTATTGATAACGTTATTGCATAATCGATGATAAAATTTCGCTCCTCACTAACGCTTGTGCCTTATCAGAGTCACAAGCGTTTTGCGTATCTTTGAGTCTTAATTAATGTCTGTAGCTGCACTGACTAAAACTAAACAGAAACTGAGCTGGCTGTCGGTTAGTTCGGTGATGGTAGCGTTCTTGTTGATGCTGCCGATTCTTGTGATCGTTGGTTTTGTGTTTAGTGGGTCAGCTGACGTGTTTAAGCACCTCTTTGAAACTGTGCTTGCGGACTATGTCGGTAACTCGCTGCTGCTGATGCTCGGAGTAGGTATTGGTGTGCTGGTAATGGGGATTCCGACAGCGTGGTTGACCAGTGTTTGTGATTTCCCTGGACGAAAGGTTTTTGCCTGGGCGTTGTTGCTGCCTCTTGCCGTACCGGCCTATATCATTGCTTACACCTATACAGGGCTGTTGGATTTTGCAGGGCCTGTACAAACCTTTATCCGTGAGGCTACGGGGTTAGGTTATGGCGAGTATTGGTTTTTTGAGATACGTTCTCTGACAGGAGCCATGTTGATGCTGGCACTTGTGTTGTATCCCTATGTCTACCTTCTAAGCAGATCAGCCTTTCTTGAGCAATCAGCCAGTACCTTAGAGGTCAGCAGGACCTTGGGGTATAACCAATGGCAGGGATTATTTAGATTGGCATTACCACTTGCGCGGCCTGCAATTATTGCTGGGTTAACCCTTGCTTTGATGGAAACTCTGGCAGATTACGGCACCGTTCAGTACTTCGGTGTCAGTACCTTCACTACTGGAATTTTCAGAACCTTCTATGGGTTTGGTGATTCTGCAGCAGCAGCTCAGTTGGCTGCGTTCCTCTTAGGCTTTGTGGCGTTACTGGTTTTGGTGGAAAAGTATTCCAGACGAAAGGCCCGCTATCACTCATCTGCAGAATATAAAGCGAAAGCAAAACTGATTGAGTTGAAGGGTGTTAAGGCTCTGATTGCATTTTTGATCTGTTTGGGCCCTGTTCTATTTGGCTTCCTGATTCCTGCCGCTGTTCTGGGTTATTGGAGTTTAACCAAAGCAAACCTCTCAGATGGCGCTTTTGCTCAATTAGCCTGGAACTCTTTTTATCTGGCCGCTCTGGCTGCGCTTATAGCAGTCGGGTTTGCTTTGATACTTGCTTATGCCGGGCGCCTGAATCCAAGTAAAGTTGTACGCGCTGCGGTCGGCACAGCCGGTATGGGATATGCCTTACCCGGTACTATTGTTGCGGTGGGGGTGATCATCCCGTTCGCGTGGCTGGACCACCAGATTATTGCAGCGGCGCGCAGTCTTTTTGGTTTGGATCTGGGGTTGATTCTGTCTGGAACCTTAGTTGCGCTGTTGTTTGCGTATACAGTGAGATTTCTTGCGGTTTCCCTGGGGGCCGTTCAGAGTGGATTAGGTAAGATAAAGCCCAGCCTTGATGGGGCTGCCCGAACTTTAGGTCGTACTCCTCTGCAGGTGTTGAAGCAGGTTCATGTGCCTTTGATGAAGAGTTCGGTTCTGACTGCATTGCTGATCGTTTTTGTGGATGTGCTCAAAGAGCTACCCGCTACACTTATCCTTAGACCATTTAATTTCAACACGCTGGCCGTTCGTGCATTTGAGCTTGCATCTGATGAACGCTTGGTGGATGCAGCGCCTGCCTCGTTACTGATCGTAGTAGTGGGGTTGTTACCGGTTATTTTATTGAGCCGCTCTATTTCTAAAGGGCGTGCGGGAAGCTGATTATGACTGCAACAGAACATCTTAATCTCACCGATGTAACTTTAGCTTATGGGGCTACGGAGATTGTTCACAATGTATCCCTGACGCTTCAGCACGGGGAGATAGGTTGTCTGCTAGGCCCAAGTGGCTGTGGTAAATCCACCCTGTTGAGGGCGATTGCGGGTTTTGAACCGGTTAAATCAGGCACGATTAAGATGCTGGGACGCTGTTTATCTTCGAAGGCTGAAAACGTCCCTACAGAAAAGCGTAATATCGGAATGGTGTTTCAGGATATAGCACTCTTTCCGCACCTTAGCATTGCAGATAATATCTCCTTCGGAATCAGGGATTGGGTAAAGTCAGAGCAATCGAAAAGGGTGGCGGAGTTGCTGGATCTGGTCGGATTGCCCGGTGTTGAAGCACGTTATCCACACTCCCTTTCTGGTGGTCAGCAGCAGCGTATTGCCCTTGCCAGAGCGATAGCGCCTAAACCTGATCTGCTGTTACTGGATGAACCTTTTTCCGGGCTGGACGCTAACCTGCGTGAAACATTGGTGCCAGAGATCCGGGATATTCTTAAACATGAATCGATGAGTGCGATATTGGTGACGCATGATCAGATGGAAGCATTTGCCATGGCGGATAAAGTTGCCGTCATGCAGCAAGGGGTTATCCAGCAGTGGGGAACTGCATTTAATATCTATCATGAACCGAAGACGCGTTTTGTCGCTGATTTTATTGGTTTGGGTGAGTTTCTTCAGGCGACCATCAAAGATGAATACTCAGTCGATTCGGCCCTGGGTTGTCTAATTGGTGACGAACCCCTGAAATATGCGCCGGGAACGCCGGTTGAGTTACTGATTCGCCCGGATGATATCCAGCATGCAGAAAATAGCCCGCTGACGGGGAAAATCGTGAGCAAGTGGTTCCGCGGATCGCATTATCTATATCATGTCCAGCTTGAACATGGAGAGATTCTTCCCTGTATTACCGCCTGTCACCATGACCATAATGTAGGAGAGGATCTGGGTATCAGCATTGAGTTGGATCATCTGGTGGTGTTGCCCATTTGTGATCCTGAAACAGGTGTCTGTGACCTTCAGGAAGCAGAAGTAGTTCAGGCCCAGGCAATTAATCTCTGAACGATGCTTAATAAATGAAACAGTCCGTTGCTAGTTGAATGACTTGTTTCTCACAACCGATAAAGTAGGATAGTTCGCCTTTTCTGATATTCAGGTAGATCATGGCCCGCCCAGACCTGTTAGACGGTGATATCCGACCTACGCTGCTTAGAATGACGATTCCCATGATGATGGGGATAGTCAGTCTGATGCTATTCAATCTTGCCGATCTCTATTTTGTTAGTCGTTTAGGCACTGATGCCCTAGCGGCGCTGGGTTTCAGTTTTCCTGTCTGTTTTACGGTAATCAGTCTGGCGATTGGGTTAGGAATAGGTACCTCGGCTACTCTGGCAAAGCTGTTAGGCAGTGGCAATAAAGATGCGGCAGCATCGCTGGCATCTGATAACCTTCTGGCGATTGGCTTTTTGATTGTGCTCATCTCATTACTGATGCAGCAATTTATTGAGCCTGTGTTTAAGGTGATGGGGGCAGGAGATAATTTGTTGCCCTATATCCGAAGTTATATGCAGATCTGGTTATTTGGCTCTGTGTTTCTTGTCGTAAATATGGTCTGTAACGCTTGTATGCGAGCGACTGGCGACACTAAAACACCTGCACTGATGATGGCTGGTTCCTCTTTGCTTAATTTTATCTTAGATCCACTGCTTATTTTTGGCGCAGGATCATTTGAGGGAATGGGGATCAGAGGGGCTGCAACTGCAAGTGTTATCGCCTGGAGTCTGACTACCGTCGTCGCTCTCTATATTCTGCTTTTTAAGAAATGCTTGCTGCAGATTCAGCCTTTTCATCTTGACCGATTGATAAATCATTTCCGTGCCGTTATGAAGATCGGCCTGCCTGCGGCCCTTTCAAATATGATGACACCTGTTGCGCAAGGAGTCCTGACCTTTATTGTTGCAAAGCATGGTCCCGAAGCGGTTGCGGCTTTTGGTGTTGGCAACCGGATAGAATCACTCTCACTTCTGGTCTGTCTGGCGCTGTCGATGACATTGCCACCTTTTATCAGTCAAAACTTTGGTGCGGGTAAAATAGAGCGTGTGCGTTTGGCTTATCGTCTGGTCTCAAGGTTCTCAATTTTCTGGCAGATGCTGGTCTTTCTTGTGCTTATATTGGTCTCTAGTCAGGTTGCGCAGCTGTTTAGTGATAAGGAAGGCGTTCAGTCGCTAATTATTTTATGGATTTTTATTGTGCCCGCAGGCTTCGCATTTCAGGCTGTGACCTTTCTCACGGCGTCTAGTTTTAATGCGCTGCACCAACCGATGAGAGCGATGCGCATCAGCATTATGCGGCTCTTTATGTTTTCCCTCCCAATTGCTTGGTTAGGCTCTGAGTTTGCTGGTTTGGAAGGGATGTTTGTGGGGCTGGTGATCGCAAATCTATGTGTTGCCTGTCTTGCTTGGATAGCAATGAAACGCTATCTGGAATCTCTCTAATGTTGCGGTGCCGCATGCGCTGCTGGCACCCATATGTCTGTCATTATATTTTCATCCTCTTCCGCTAATCTTTTATCTCTTCAACCAAAGTCATATTAATATCCAGAATCGTATGGGATTATGATCGAGGAAAGGCCAAGGAATTGACCAAGAAGATAATAAGAAAGATAACACCCACACAAGCAAATATAGAATGAATAAGGGGATGTGAGCATGAGTCAGAAAATTGCACTCGTGACTGGTGGTACTGGTGGTTTGGGTACTTCAATCTGTCGTGAACTCGCTGATGCAGGATTTCGTGTAGTAGCAGGGTATAACAGCGGTGGTAATCACGATAAAGCGAAAGCGTGGCAGGAAGAGCAGAAGAAGGATGGTTATGACATTCAGGTTGCCTATGGTGATGTGACCAATGCAGAATCCTGTGCGCAGTGTATTGCAACAGTAGAGGAGCTGACTGGAGGAACGGTTGATATCCTGGTTAACAATGCAGGTATCACGCGTGATGGTCAGTTTAAGAAGATGAGTTGGGAGCAGTGGGATGAGGTGCTGACAGCCAACTTGGATTCTATGTTCCATATGACCCGCCTGGTTATCAACGGTATGGTTGATAAAGGCTGGGGCCGTGTCATCAATATCTCTTCTGTGAACGCACAGAAAGGACAGTTTGGTCAGTGTAACTACTCCGCAGCTAAAGCGGGTATTCACGGCTTTACAAAAGCACTGGCACAAGAGGTCGCGCGTAAAGGTGTGACGGTTAACACTGTGTCTCCGGGCTACATTAAAACAGCGATGGTGGCTAAGATCGCTCAGGAGATCCAGGATCAGATCTGTGCAGGTATCCCTGTCGGTCGTTTTGGTACGCCTGAAGAGATCGGTCGCATGTGTTCATTCCTATGTGATGAGCAAGCGTCAGGTTATATTACTGGTGCTGATATGTCGGTTAACGGCGGTTTGCACATGTCGTAATCAGTACAATCGTAAAAAAACCCGCACTATGCGGGTTTTTTTGTGACTGTTATTTAACACTTGTTACAAGATGCTTTGTAGCTGGTTCTCAAAGCGTTCGCTTAGACCATCGAAATGGGTTGCAAACGGGATCGCAAGCCACTCATATTCGAGCTGTTTAATCTCTTTCGCATTAAGTCCCTGCTTCTGTTCTGCCAGTGCTTGTTGCAATCGCTCCATCTGGTACTCCATGCGAAGAGCCTGGTCCTCAGCAGGGGAGGGGTTGGCAGTGGCAATCTCAAGGCGAATACAGAGCTTTCTCAGGCTCTGCTCCTGATCGTTCAGGATCTGATCGAGCGCTTCGGGTTGATTGAGCAGCTGAAGTAAGGTTGCGTAGCGCTGATCAATTGGCTGATCAGCACTGGTTTGCCGTGAGAGCTGCTCCCATTCACTCTGAAGCTCTGGCAGTGAAAACTCTGAATCGTTTTCCAGAATTTGTATCTCCAGTTGCTCACAGATCTGGGCTTTGGCCTGAAGATGCGTATAGTTAAGTTCATCAAAGCCACCCAGCTCATGCTTCAGGCACTCAACCTGTTTTCTAATCAGATTAAGGCGTTCATGCAGTGACGCATCAATCTCTTCAATCGCTTCAAACCGTTCAACTGCATGGCGGTATTTAGCTTCAATCTGAGGAAGGTTTATTGTGCATTCTAACAGTTCTTCCAGCTCGTTAATGGCCTGCTGTAACTGCTTGAGCAACTGTTTGTTGCTATCACCGGTGGATTGCGGGGAGCGGTCACCTTCAGCGTAGAAGCGCTCAAAAATCAGGCTGCAGTTTTCTCTGAACTGATTCCATAGCCTGCGCTCCTGATTGCGTGGAGCTGCGCCTAATGCTTTCCACTCTTTCTGTAGATCCTTGACCTGCTCAGTTGCTTCTGCCAGGTTGTGGGAATCGAGTAGTTCAACAGTCCGCTCAATCAAAGCCTGTTTCTGTTTGGCATTATTCTGGCGAATCTGGCGCAGTGGGGCTTCAGTGGCTTTCAATAAGCGGTCAAATTCAGCCTGTACTTTTTTCCCTGGAGCACGGTCCACAGGTGAATAGGTACGCCAATCCTGTTTGGTCTGACGAATGAGTTCTTCGTAACACTTCCATGCTTCAGAATCGCCCTCGGGAGGCGATGTCAGAGCGGCTAGCTTCTCACAGATGTTCTGCCTGTGTTCAAGGTTTTGCTTGCGTAGATCTCGTTGCTCGGCAAAAAACTTATCACAGGGGCTATAGGCTTTGTCTGATGCTTTTTTAAAACGCAGCCAGAGCTGTTGTGAATGAACAGAATCGGTTGAGTCCAGTAGTTTCCACTCTTTCTGGATTCTGCGGATCTGATTGGCTTTTTCCTGAACCGGTATCTCTGAGTCACTCAGTGCTTCCATCTCGTCGCAAAGGGACTCTTTTTTGGGCGTCACAGCATAAGCTTGCCAGTCACGAATCTCCTGAAGTTCAGCGGTGAGTGATTTAATACGCTGATCTAGTTCAGGCGTGAGTTGTCCGTTCAGGCGTTTACTCAACTGATCCGCTTTTTTAATCTGTTTATCTGCGGAACGGATTTCACCGTTACTAATTGCCTGCTTGAGCGTATCCAGGATCTGACTCAATTCAACCTGGCTTCTTTCGGCGTTTTTCTGCTGTTGTGCCAGTTTCTGGTCTGCCAGAGCAAGTTGATCTTCACACGCGCAGAGTTCAGACGGTTTGGTTTGTTGCTTAGGCCAGCTAAGTCTGTTGATTAATTTGCGGGCCTGATTTGATGATTTCTGAACCTGCTTGAGATCATCTTGCTGGGCAAGTCTGGTTGTGATGGTAACCAGTTTGTCTTTGTCATCAATAAAGTGCTGGTATGCAATCTGCAGATTACTTAGCTGAGCTGCTATTTTTTGGAATCGCTCTTGTTCACTTTCGACACTGAATTGACGGACCTCCTCCCATTGGGTGGAGAGGGAATCTAGTTTTTCACAAAGCAGGTCTATCGCCCACTGCTCGGGTTGAAGTTCGTAGCTGTCCTCCTTGAGGACGCAAAGCTCAGAGTAGATTTGATGGCTTTTCTCTCTCTGAGCTTTTTCCTGCTGCACCCGAAGAGTTTCAGCTTCTTCTATGGCTTTTTGCTCTGCGAGCATGTTTTGGCAATTTTTCAGATGACTTTCATGCTGATTTAGCTGCTCTTGATCTGCAAAGCTGCGCAGTGATAACCATTCATTTTCCAGAGCAGATAGTTTTGCAGCGTATAAAGGGAAAAGTTCGGACTGACTCAGTTGCTGAATGGATCTCAGGTGGTCACAGACATTTTGCTTCTCCTGAGCTACTCTCTTTTCATCTTCACGGATCTGCTGAAGTTTATCTCTGGCAACCTTGAAGACGCCCTTGTCTCTGTTCTTGGACGCTTTCTGAACCCGTTCGAGGGTCTCGGGGCAGCTGATTTTTTCTGTTGCCAAGATACGAATGCTGGCGCGGAGACTTTTTTCTGCAATAACCTCCAGGCTGGTATTATCCTGGATCTGTGATGTTGCCTGCTCACGTAGCCGTTCGTTGTTGCTATTAAGTGCGATATGAGTGAGAAGGTCTGCATTACTCAGCGATTTTAGTGCGGTGAGTTTTTCTTCTATGTCGGTATCGCATTCAGGCGACAGAATGATCTGACTAATGCGGTGAAGTGCCTGTTGCTGAATATTAGGGGAGTTATCTCGCTTACTTATCTTTACCAGTAGTGTGAGATTATTCAGTTTTTCAGTGGCGCTGAGGCGAACGAGTTCGTCCTGATCTTCCAGCGCAAGCTGTGACAGGATCGGTTGCGCTTCGGCATCCGTTGCGCGAAATTTTGCAATCGCCTTGATTCGTTTTTCGGGCTTGGCATGTTGCCAGTTGGGCTTGAATAATCTTGCTAGCATAAGGTCCTGAACATCTAGGAAAGGCGCATATAAGTTGGAACGCTCATCCGTTTAAGGCCAAACATTCTAACGCAGAATTGTTACGCTGACAGCGTTGACATTAAGAGAAATTATTGAAAACAGGATCTTTGGCAGGGGAATTTACCATTTCGATAGCCTGAGCACCGCTGCTGAGGCTATCAGGGAAGGAATGAAGCTGTTTTTGGCGTCGTGCATGAAAATCTCTCATTCAAAGATGACGAGTGATTCTCAATGACGCTTTTCTTATTTGGAAAAAACGTTGACGCTTGGGGTCAGGTTCTGACCTCGACCTCGCCATCTACGTAGAGCCAAAATCCATTCTCTTTACGGAAGTTTGATTTCTCGTAGAGAGTACCGGCCTGATCATCGGTTTCAAATCCTGCTTCGAACTCTACCGTGCCCGTTTCTTCTGAGCGACCGCCGTTCTCTGTACTTAAAATTGTCAGGCCGACCCAGTTTGTATATTTAACCTGGTCCGCAAGAATATCCGCATCATCAGCTCCTCGCTTTTCCGGGGCTGTGGTATCAATTAAATAATCGATCGCGCCCAGAGCGAAAGCGGTGTATCTGGATCGCATCAATGCTTCCGCTGTAGGAGCCGCTTTCTGACCTTCGACGATGGGTCTGCAGCAATAGTCGAATGGCTTATTGGAACCGCAGGGGCAGACTTTGTTCATTCCTTCCTGATCATGAGACATGGGTGAACCCTTAACATTGAAATGTTAATCTGATTACGGTTGATTCTGTATCTGAAATTCCTTGGGTTACAGAACCGCTTAATCACATTATATCTATGAGCTTTACCTATTTGGCAAGGATAATTTATGGCTAATGCGCCTTTGACTTTTTTCTGGCACGACTATGAGACTTTTGGAGCCGATCCTAAGCGTGACTGGCCCGTTCAATTTGCCGGAATTCGTACGGATGAGCAGCTTAATATCATCGAAGATCCTGTCATGTTTTATTGCAAGCCCAGTGATGATCAGCTGCCGCATCCTGAGGCCTGCCTCATCACGGGTATTACCCCACAGAAAGCGATGGAAGAGGGGGTATGTGAAGCGGTTTTCTTCCAAAAGATTCATGAACAACTGGCCCGCCCAGGCACCTGTGGTGTGGGTTATAACAGTATCCGCTTTGATGATGAAGTGAGCCGTTATGGTCTGTATCGTAATTTTTACGATCCCTACGCCAGAGAGTGGCAAAATGGCTGCTCTCGTTGGGATATTATCGATATGCTTCGATTAACGCGCTCTTTGAGACCCGATGGGATTAACTGGCCGAAATATGAAGATGGTTCTCCCAGCTTGAGGCTAGAGGATCTGACCGTGGCTAATCAGATTGATCATGGTCATGCACATGATGCGCTCTCTGATGTTTATGCCACCATTGAGATGGCTAAACTGGTTAGAGAAAAACAGCCAAAACTGTATAACTATGTGGTTAATCATCGTAGTAAACAGTCGATTCAGACGTTGATCGATACTCAAACACATAAACCTGTACTGCATATATCCTCTCGTTATCCCGTTGAACAGGGTAATGCGGCAATCGTTGCGCCTCTGGGCACCCATCCTGTGAATAAAAACGGTGTGCTGGTGTGGGATCTGCGCTACAGCCCTGAGCCCCTGATGAATCTCACCACGGAGGAGATCAGGCGTTTGTTATATACCCCTCAACGGGAGTTGGATGAATCTGATCCCAGAATTGCGCTCAAGCAGCTCCATATTAATAAATGTCCGATTGTTGCTCCTGCAGGTATGTTGAACACTGAGGAAGCGGGTCGGTTGCAGATTGAGGGTGATGTTTGCCGCGCCCATCTTCAGATACTACGAAGTTTTACTGGGCTTCAGGAGAAACTTGCCGATATCTATTCAGAGAGCCCCTTTGAAGAGGATAGCGATCCGGACATGATGCTCTATAGCGGGGGATTCTTTTCTCCCTCTGATAGGAAATCAATGGATCAGGTCAGGCTAGCGGGGCCTGAGGAGTTGGCAGAGTTGGATCTGCCTTTCCAGGATGTCCGTCTCGAAGAGATGTTGTTGCGCTATAAAGCACGTAACTGCCCTCATATTCTGACGCAAGAGCAGCAGATGCAGTGGGAGGAGTATCGCCGCCGGAAACTCTTGCGGGGTGAAGGTGGGCACCTGACGATGGAAAAATTCTATCAGCGTTTAAATGATCTATATGCCGAGTCCGAAGCGGATGAGCATAAGCGTCATATTTTGGAGGAGCTGGCTGTCTATGCCGAAGCGATCTATCCAATGGAAGATGTATTTGATGATGCACATTAAGCTTCTGTGTCTGCTGCTGTTCTCAGCTCAAGTTTTTTCTGAGGAGGAGGTTGAGCTGCCGATCGACTATCAGATAACGGCCCCCAAGGGGTATTACTATGGCACGGTCGATGGAGAAACGGCCTATCAAGATTGGCGACGTGGAACCTTTGATCAGGAGCGGATGGTTGAAGTGATCCCAAGGGATCTACCGAATAACCTGCCAGAGCCTTTGGTTATCCCCTACGCCCCCCCAAAAGTAAATGAGGTGCCTGCGGGTAAAGATAAAAAGCCGCCGCTGAAGGGTGAAGATAAGATCTTTGTACAGATCGGTAAAGATGAGAAAAAAGCACGCTGCCTGTTATTGGGGCAGGGGTGTGAAGAGCTCGTGAAACCTAAACGGAAAGACTCTGTTTATTTTCGCCCAATTCTGGAGCAAGAGAAGAAACGAGAGATTATCCGGCCCTGATGCTCTCTCGTTCAATCAGGTCAACTTTCGGGGACAAACTGTGCGTCAGCTTTCAGTTCAGCGAAGAGAGCATGAAGCGTAGTGGGAGTGGTTTTATCCTGAGAAACGAAGCGTTTCCCTGTATTTTGTACAATCAGACGTCTCTTTAAGAGCTGTTCAAAGCAGCGTTTCAGATCCTGAATGCTCACCTTTTCAACACGATTGGCCAGTTGGTTTCGAGTATTAAACTCCGTATCCCCCCAATCTAGTTCACGCCAGTAGCGATTGGTCCGGTTTGACAGAGTATTGTCTTTCTTTGTGATTCGTCCTATGACACTACGTTTGAATTTTTCCAGCGTTTCTAAATCGATTTCAGGCAGTTGTTGCTGCCACTGCTGAATAAATCCATTGATCTCAGCGTTTAGCCGTTCTGCATCGGCGACAGGGGACTGAATGATAAAAGCGACCCCCGGTGTTTTGTTCATCTGTACAGGTGTAGCGAAGACAATATAGCCAAGCTGTTTCTCTGTACGGATCTGGTTATAGAAGGGAGCCGCCAGCATCTCGGCCAGAACAGAGATCTCTGCCCGGGCTTGAAGAGAGTTACTTTCCCCCTGCAGCAACATAGCAATGGCTGAATCGTTATGCTCGATCTCAAGATTTGAGGTGAGTGGCTTACCCTCCGGGATCTGAACCACTTTAACTGCTGAGGGTGGATGGCTCTCACTTCCCGATAATGATCGCTTTAAGTCGGTTTCGAGTGATTGCGCTTCAGCGCGGCTTAGGTTGCCGTGTGTCATTAGTTTCAGATATGGAGCGGCTAGCAACTGTTTTGAGAACTGTTTCAAATCATCCAGTTCCAGGCTTTCAAGGGCTGCTTGCTGACTGCTTTTCTCCCATTGAGGCAGCAGAAGCTCATAGAGGTGATCAGTGGCCTGGTTGTAGGGTTTGTTTTTCGATTGATTGGCCAGATTATCGATGTACTCCTGGCGAAGAATTTCAAATCTGGTTTTATCCAATTCTGGATGTTTGATAGCGTCAGCTACCGCTTTTAATAACAGGTCAAGCTTATCGCTATAGCCGGACAGGCGAACCGTAAAGCCTTTCATATGAGGGTATATCTGACCATTGAGGCCTGCGATGTAGGCGTCGTAAAGTGTTTCGTTTAACTGTTCCTGCAGCATCTGGGTATAGAGCTTATTCAGTACCCAATTTTTAGCGGTTTGGTTGGCGATCGGTGTTTGCAGCGAAAAGTAAACATTGGCTTTAGGGGTTTTGAACTCTGTGTCTTGTTTATACCAGTGCTCCGCTAAGGGTGTTTTGCTCAATTGAACGGGGACTTCATGATTGTGAGCGGAACCGGAAAGCAGCTCTAGGTTATCGGCAATAAAGGGATTGTTGTCACGTACTGAAAGCTCAGGCGTGTTAGTGGTGGATTTGATCCGGCTAAGCTCATCAGCAGTCAGGGGCGATATCGAGTAGGGAACGTTGTAATACGGTTCAATCTGGTCACCGGTCAACTGTTTAGCTTTAAGGGTCAGCAACATATTTTCTGGTCTGATCTGATCCAGGTAGCCACGTATCAGTTCGGGTTGGAATCTATCGAATTTGTAGCTAGCAGATATCGCGTATTGGGTCGGGAAATGCTGCATCTGACGTGATAGATTGCTGACCAGATGGATCGGTTCAGATTGCTCCTGAAAACGGAAGCTGATCTCATTCAGTTGTTTCTCTTCAGTGTAAAGCTGATCTGTTATCCCTCTGTCCTTGAGCAATTCGACATACGCGAACAGGAGCTGGGTTATATCAAGATAATGCTCCATCCCCTTCTCAGTCAGAGCTATATTCACCATGAAACTTCCCTGGTTTTCGAGATTGTGACCCTGAGATGCAGAGAGGGATGTTGCCCAGCCCCTGGCTTTTAAAAGGGAAAGAAGGCTCCCCTTGCCCTCATAACCGATCAGGCTACTGATGTAATAGACCGGTTTGACACGCCAGTGACTGCGTGTCTCGGCGATCGGAAAAGTCAGACTCAGAGAACGGCTGTCTTTTACGCTTTGTAACGTTACTTTGAGCGGGAGTTTCTCATTCAGGAAGAGAGGTTCATCGCTTTTGAACCCCTGGCTTTTGCGGTTTTTTACTGCAGAAAATTTACTCCTGACTATCTGTTCCAACTGGTCCAGTGGCTCTCGCCCCAGAACAACCAGCGTCATTAAATTTGCTGAGTAATATTGTTGGTAAAATTGGATCAATTCATCACGAATTTTGCTTCCAGCTTTGTCTGAGAGGGTTTCCAGACTCCCGACGATAAACCTGTTCTGACTGTTTTCAGGGTTCATCGCTAATTTTTTGACTGCATATGTGCGACGGTAATCATCTCTGATTTTCGCCTGATATTCAGAGTGCACGGCATGCCGTTCACGATCTACATACTGTTCATCGAAGAGTGGAGCAATGAAAAACTGGGCAAAGCGATCCAGGGCGGGTTCCAGATTGTCTGCAGCAACATCAAAGAAGTAGTTGGTATTTTCCTGTGCGGTATAGGCGTTGTGACCGCCGCCGTGAGAACTGATGAAACTTTGGTATTCATCTGCTTTAGGGTACTTATCGGTGCCGAGGAAAAGCATGTGTTCAAGGAAGTGTGCCAGCCCGGGGCGATCTTTTGGATTCGCGCTGGAGCCGATTGCCACATTCATGGACGCTGCGGCTTTATCGCTCTCAGGACTGGATATCAATAGAACCCGTAACTGATTATCCAGTGTCAGGCTGCGATAGAGTTTAGGATCATTTGGACTGATCTCAATTGTGTTCTGCGCCATCAGAGATGATGTTGACAGTAAAAAAAGAAGCAACGATACAATTGTTTTATGCAGGGCAGAACAACGCATGGATTAACGCCTTGGTTTAGTCTGAAAAAAATTAATTTTTAATCTGACTCGATAATAGGTTAAGGGTTCCATCTGGAAAGCGTATCCAGAACAATGGAATTACCCATAACGGGTGTTACAATTCTACGGATAAAATATAGCTTTGGTTTGCAGGAAGGAAGCAATGAACAAAGAAAAAGTGATTTTTGCATTTTTTATCGTACTGGCATTAACGCTGAACTTTGGTTTCTTTCTTGGGGAGATAAGCGACCCCTCCCACCATAATGTCTATGAGTTCTTTGCTGCGCTTGTGGTGAGTATGATCTGTACGGTGATCAAATTTGGCGATCGTACACACCTGGGTGCGCTTATGCTTGCTACCTCGCTGGTGGCCGATCTTCAATTGGTCGTGGCTGCCGGAATATGGGGCTATGCTGAACAGGTCAGTGGTGTAGGTATGGACGCCTCAAACATGTCCAGTGTGGTCTCGCTGAGTGGTGGGGCTCTGCTGGCTAATATTATCTCTGTGATCCTTCTGGTGGTTGAAACTGCCATGCTACGTCGTTAGCAGAGCGGTCACCTCCTGATGAATAATGTTATCTATCTGTTTCTGAGGCGTTTGCGTGTACCACTGATCACGCTCATCGTTGTCTACTCGATCTCGGTTTTGGGGTTTGTGCTTATCCCAGGAGTCGATGATCAGGGGCAAATCTATCAGATGGATTTCTTCCACGCAGTCTATTTTGTCTCTTTTATGGGATCGACCATCGGTTTTGGTGAGATCCCTTATGACTTTACTGCGGCGCAACGGATGTGGACGCTTTTCTGTATCTACGCCACCGTTATTGCGTGGCTATACGGTATAGGTACGACGCTGGCCCTGCTTCAGGAGCCCGTTTTTGGTCGTATGATGAGGCGCCGATCATTTACCTCCACGGTTAAACAGATGAATGAGCCTTTTTATCTGGTGTGTGGTTACGGTGTTACCGGTAGTGTGATTGTCAGGCAGCTTGCCCGTAGGGATATCCGTTTGGTGGTGCTGGATATCAGTCAGGACCGTATCGATTCTTTGCAGATGGATGAACTGCCTGTCTCTGTACCCTCCCTGTGTGCGGACGCCTCTTTGCCCGATATTCTTGATGACGCTGGTTTACAGCACCCGAAGTGTATCGGTGTGATGGCGCTGACAGATGTTGATCAGGTCAATCTTTCAATCGCGATCGCCAGTAAACTACTTTGTCCGGGTCGGTTGGTAATCAGTCGTACAGAGTCAGATGTTACCACTGCCAATTTACAGTCGTTCGGTACGGACTTGGTAGTGGATCCCTTCCGTACTTATGCGCAGTATCTCTCATTAGCTGCCCATGCACCCTATATGCATCTGGTCTATGACTGGATTCACAATCCGTTTCACCGACCCTTATCCAGCGTATACCAGCGCACTAAAGGGCGGTGGATTATTTGCGGTCATGGCCGCTTTGGACGGGCGCTGTTTCGGGCCTTTGATGAAAGTGATGTTGATCTGACAGTGGTGGATGTGGATTCGAAAAAAGTTGAACATATTCCTCACCAGGTCACTGGTGTGGGGACGGAAGCCGTTACGTTGATGGAAGCGGGTGTTTTGGATGCAGTAGGGATTGTTGCCGGGACCGGGAATGATGCGGATAACCTATCGATCATCATGACCGCAAGGGAGATGAACCCAAAACTGTTGACGGTTGTCCGTCAGAATATCCATGAAAACCGGCTGGTTTTTAAAAATAGCCGAGCTGATTTCATTATGGAGCCAGGTCGGATCATTGCGAACCGTATTCTGGCACATGTTAAATCTCCTCTGTTACCCGCGTTTATTGAAGAGATGCAGGATAAGTATGATGATGTCTGGGCGCATACTCTGATTAACCGAATGAGCCGTGTGGTTGGGGATCATGAGCTTGATAGCTGGGCTTATGTTGTGGGCGAAGAGGAGACACCTGCGCTACTGGAAGCTCAGCGGCAGGGGTTTGAGCTGACGTTATCCCTCTTCTTTAAAGATCCTTATAACCGTAAGAGAAATCTACATGCCTTTCCCCTGATGTTGCGCCGGGGTGAAGAGATCATTATGCAGCCTGGCGAGCTTTTAGAGATTCAGTCGGGTGATGAGATCCTTATCTGCGGACTGAATAAATCCAATCGCCGTATGCAGTGGACAGTGAATAACTATAATGTGCTGCACTACGTTATTACTGGTAATGATGCCAGTAATAATCTACTGTCACGCGTTCTAAAAAAACGTACCTGATCCCCCGCGAATCTATGCTGGCTTATTTTCTTCTCTGTTTAACCACGCTGTTTTGGGCTGGGAATTTTGTTCTGGCACGAGCGTTTTCCATGGATATCCCACCGGTGACGCTGGCTTTTGTTCGCTGGTTTGTCGCGTTATTGATATTACTGCCGTTTTCGCTTCCCGTGCTTATCAGGCACGGGGCTGTTATCCGCAGGTATTGGAAACGACTCGCCTTAATGGGAGGGCTGAGTGTTGCAGGCTTCAATACCTTAGCCTACATCGGTCTGCAGTCAACGACTGCAATGAATGGAACGCTGATGCAATCCAGTATGCCGATTATGATTCTATTGATTAGCGCCGTTGTTCTGGGCGAAAAGGCCTCATTCAAGCAGTGGGGAGGTGTTGCGCTTTCGTTACTGGGAGTCTCTCTTCTGATAACACAGGGGCAGTTGGGGCTGCTGCTCTCATTGCAGTTCAATCCTGGTGATCTTTGGATCCTGTGTGCCATGTTTGTATGGGCGACCTACAGTGTGGCGTTGCGCTGGCTCCCAAAAGAGTTGACAGGTTTTGCCTTTTTTTCTGTGACGTTGTTGGCGGGTAATTTGATACTGGCTCCTTTTGCATATTTTGAGATGAGTAGTGCTGATCCGATCGAGTGGAATGTGGAATTGTATGGATTAGTTTTGTATCTTGCGATATTCCCTGCAATACTGGCCTATCTGTTCTGGAATTATGGCGTCAGCCAGCTAGGGGCAGAAACTGCCGGGTTATTTGTGCATCTGGTGCCGTTGTGGGGAATGATCTTATCCATCCTCTTTTTAGGTGAGGAGCTGAAACCTTTTCATTTATGGGGCATCGCTTTAATATTCAGCGGGATATATCTCGCTGTTATATCCGGCGCTTTATTTAAAAAAAACAAGTCAGTATAGGAGAAACAATGCGGACTTTTTTTGTCACGTTAATGGCGGTATTTCTGATCTCTTTACCTCTAACCGAAACCGCTGAAGCAAAACGATTGGGTGGTGGGTCATCCTTCGGGAAACTTTTTTCTTCACCCAAAAAATCTAAATCGGCACCCACGCAGAGTCAAACATCGACTACGCAACAAAAAGCGACAACCACCGCTGCTCCTACTAAGAAAGCTGGTTTTGGGGGCATGATGGCAGGTCTGCTCGCGGGCGGGATTTTTGGGGCATTGCTGTTTGGCGGTGCATTTGATGGTATTCAGTTTATGGATATCCTGCTGATCGCTGCGGTGATCTTTATCATCTATAAAATTATGGCGATGCGCAGGCCTGCTCAGCAACCGGGTTATGCGAATGGGCCTCAGCAGTATGAGATTAATACGCATGATCAACCTGAACAGCGTGAAGCTCATCAGCCTGAAACTGAGAAAAACTTTAAACCTATGCCATCATTCAGTGGTAATGGATGGGGTGATACCGGTGAAATTGTTGTGCCGGGCTGGTTTAACCGGGATGCATTTCTGGAAGGTGCGCGTGGGCATTTTGTGACCTTGCAAAAAGCCTGGGATGAAAGTAATTGGGATGAGATTCAAAGTTATACCTCTGATGAGGTTTTTCAGACGCTGAAAGAGGAGCGTGCAAAACATCCGGAGCACCAGGTTACAGAGGTTGTTTCTGTGATGACTGAGCTTGCTAACTTTATTGATCAGGGCGATGAAGCGGTTGTCAGCATCAACTTTTATGGCTGGTTGAAGGAAGACTCAGAAGAAACGACAGAGTTTAATGAAACCTGGCATCTGTCCCGTGATATGACCCGAGATAATTCAGATTGGTTCATTGTGGGTATCGAGCAGAACTAATCGTTGCTTGAATACAAAAAAGCCAAGGCATCTGCCTTGGCTTTTTTTGTGGAGAGTCCGCTTACTCCTGATGATCTCGTATGAAGGTCCAGTTATCCCCTTCAGACATGCTTGGAGCAAAGCGGTACCCTTCAAGGTCAAAGGATTTGAGCTGCTCCGGATCTTCAATGCGGTTTTGAATGATATAGCGGGTCATTAACCCTCTGGCTTTTTTGGCATAAAAGCTGATCATCTTATATTGACCATTCTTCCAATCCTTAAATGCAGGGGTAATGATTCTTCCCTGAAGATTTTTCTCTTTTGCCGCTTTGTAATACTCGTTAGAGGCAAGGTTGATCAAAACTGACTGCTTTAATTCGGATAACTCATGATTGAGTTGATCAGCGATAATATTGCCCCAGAACTCATACAGGTTTTTGCCGCGTGAGTTAGCAAGTTTGGTTCCCATCTCCAGTCGGTATGCCTGCATCAGATCCAGTGGCTTAAGTACACCATAGAGGCCGGATAAGATGCGGAGGTGTGCCTGAGCAAACTGCAGATCCTCTTCACTGAGAGATTCAGCATCCAGACCGGTATAGACATCCCCCTTGAAAGCGAGCACTGCTTGCTTTGCGTTTTCAGCTGTAAATTCAGGTGACCATGATTCGTAACGGGCTACATTCAGGCTGGCCAGTTTATCACTGAGTTTCATCAGTTCAGCCACATCCTGAACCGATAGTTTTTTCAGCTCCTCAATCAGTGACTGTGAGTGCTCGAGAAAATCTGGTTGTGAATAGGTGGGTGTAGTTGGCGCGGTTTCATAATCCAGGGTTTTTGCAGGGGAGACAACTATTAACATAGGAAGAGATCAGTCTGTAAATTGTTGGGTTATAAGGATGATAACCCTGCATGGAGTGACAAAAAAGGCTAATTTTTCTATGGTCTTCATTGAATCTTCCAATCACTGACGTGTTAGCAGGTTGGTTTATACCGCTTAAGGCTCTGAATACATCAAGTTTACATCCCATTCATCAATCAGTTTTGACTATTCGGAATGATCATTGGTTGATTCGCTCAGGAGTTCAGTTTGATTTGTGCTCCAGAAGGGATGCAGCCAACTTTAGAGCGTTATGAGTCGTAATAAACTGGCTGATCCCCGGCTCCCAAGTCGCTGAAGTGGGGGTAAATATGGAAACTGCTCGCGAATAAAGAGCCGTAATGGATAATCGATCTGTCAAAATCGACTTATTAGCTAAGTTTTAGCTGTTGCTTTTCTTCTTTTTATACACCGTATGGGCGACGGTACAACTCGCTGTACCTGCGCATACAAGCAGTGCAGGAATAAGGGCGTTATCAAAGGAGCCGGTTAATTTCATGACAGCCCCTGAAATAAGAAAGCCTCCGAACAGGCAGAGAACCCCTGACATGAAGCCCATCACGAGGCTGCTCATTTGACGGTCAGGTGTTTGCAAGATGTACCAGCCGGCACTGCCAATGAGTGCGGAAAGTGTGATCCAGGAAGCGATAGAATCAGTCATAGTGTCTCAGTCAGTATTGTTATTGTTTTGCTCTTTTTAGCACTAACCTAAATGCAGTGCCATAGATACCTTGGATGAATGGTGCTTCCGAGGGAGATCTATCACTGCCAGAGGCGCGAAACAATTAATTTTTTTCGGTATTATACCGGCCATTCATATGGTTTTAGCAGTCACCGGGCCATTTTTATTAAGGGTGGCTCTCGTAGGCAGAAGAGAAAAGTTGATGGATAAGAAAACAGTACTAACAGGTATTACAACGACAGGTACGCCTCATATTGGTAATTATTTAGGCGCCATTAAGCCTGCGATTGAGATGAGCCAGAGTGGCGAATATAACAACTTCTACTTTCTTGCTGACTTTCATGCACTTATCAAATGCCATGATCCCGAGCGTGTTGCTCAGTCGACGCGTGAGATCGCTGCAACCTGGTTAGCATTAGGCCTGGATACTGATAAGGCAACGTTTTATCGCCAGACCGATATCCCCGAGATTACTGAGTTAACCTGGATCTTGACCTGTATGTGTTCGAAAGGGCTGATGAACCGCTCTCATGCATATAAGGCTTCAGTCGATGCCAATCGTGATGCTGGTAATGCAGACCTGGATGATGGTGTGACCATGGGGTTATTTAGTTACCCGATCCTGATGGCGGCGGATATCCTGATGTTCAATGCTGATCTGATTCCAGTGGGTAAAGATCAGATTCAGCATATAGAGATGGCTCGTGATATGGCGGGTCGTTTCAATCATACCTATGAAAATCTGTTTACTCTGCCTGAAGCCGTTGTCGATGAGCAAACCCAGCTGATCCCAGGGTTGGATGGTCGCAAGATGTCGAAGAGTTACGATAATACTATTCCGCTATTCGGCTCCTCTGACGAACTGTACAGATTGATCAAGCAGATTAAGACTGATACGCGGGAGCCGGGTGAGCCTAAGGATGCTGATAACAGCACACTGTTCCAGCTGTATGGTTGCTTTGCAAATGAGCTGGAAACCGCTGCGATGCGGACCCGTTTTGAAGACGGTATCGGTTGGGGAGATGCTAAAAAAGAGTTATTTGAGTTCCTGGACGCTAAGCTGACAGAACCGCGTGCACGCTATAACGAACTGATGAGTGATCTGGGTGCTGTTGAAGAGGTGTTGCAGAAAGGTGCGGATAAAGCACGGGAAGTTGCTTCACCACTGATGGATAAAGCACGTATCGCTGCAGGTATCCGTCCGCTAACTTATGTTGCACAAACAAAAACTGAGGAAAAGCAGAAAAAAGAGAAATCTGCTGAGGCAATTGCTCGTGCAGAGGAGGGGCGCCGTCGTGCCATTCTGATGCAGCTCAAGCCGATGCTGGATCAGGTTGAAGGTTCTGATGATAAGGCGGCGGCTGCGCAATCGATGATCGCGGATAAAACGGCTGAGGTCGCTGCGCTTAAGAAGAAGGCTAAGCAGAAGGCTCAGAATGAGTTGGATCTGCTTCAGGAAGAGCTAGCGCAATATCTTTAAGAAACCAGGGGCGGGATATGTTCAATACCATAATGAGTGCAGCACAGCTTCAGTCATCACTCGATGACCCCAACTGGGTTATTCTGGATTGCCGGTTTAATCTTATGGAACCTGATGCTGGGTATGCTGCTTATATGGAGGGACATATTCCGGGCGCTTTCTATCTCCATCTGGATGAACATCTGTCGTCACCTATAACAGGGCAATCCGGACGGCACCCTCTACCGAATCCACAAGAGCTGGCTGAGCTACTCGGTCGTTGTGGTGTGACGCGTAAAAGTCAGGTTGTGGTATACGATGATTGTGCAGGGATGATGGCAGCACGCTGCTGGTGGTTATTGAGGTATATCGGTCATGATCAGGTTGCTTTGCTGGATGGTGGCATACAATCCTGGGGGGATGCGGGTGGTGAACTGACTCAGCAGCAGCCCGTTTATAATAAGGAGTGTTGCTCTGTAGAGCTTAGGCCGAGTGCGAATCTGAGTGTGGATCAGCTTATGAGTGCACTTGCAGAGGGGGATATCACATTGGTTGATGCCCGTGCTGCAGAGCGCTTTCGTGGTGAGGTTGAGCCGATCGACCCAGTTGCGGGACATATTCCTGATGCATTGAATCGTCCGTTGATGGATAACCTCCGCGATGGTTATTTTAAATCAGCTGAAACGCTCAGGCAGGAGTGGTTAGCTCTGATGGGCGATCAGCGTTCAGAGCGTGTGGTTCATATGTGTGGCTCTGGTGTGACGGCATGTCACAATCAGTTGGCAATGGAGATTGCAGGTCTCAAAGGTAGTCGCCTTTACGCCGGTTCCTGGAGTGAATGGATCCGTAATCCAGCCAGACCGGTTGCTAAGGGGTGATGATTTTTAACTCATTCAGTTTCCAATTATACTCATAGCGATCGATCGTGCTCAGGCCTTCCAGTTTTGACCTTAATTTTGCCTTGCTATATTGCTGTAAGTGTTTGATCACAGCCTTCTCTGAACTACCAAAATCGGTCTGAAACCAACTATAGATTTTAGATACGATCAGCTTCCTATTCTCAAATCTGACCCCCCTTGGGTGATTGATGAAACGCCGGGCATTGTCGTCTAAGAGCTGTTCGCTGTTTAAAGCCGTAAAGGCTGTTTGATGAAGGTCTGGGCAGCCGATAGACGCACAGTTGAGAGTGTAGTGGAGTCTGGGATCCATCCAGATAGGGCGAAGAATTCTGTGCTCTATGTCATCAAGGCTCAGGGGCTGATCCTCAATTGTGATCAATTTTTTGCCCCAGGGGCCGTTGCTGAATAAACCGGGGGAGATATCTATCTCTGTGATCGATGTCACCGGATAGTGTGCCAGTATCAGGTTAACAGTGAGTGCATTGTATAAGTTGATCCAATAGGCTTTTTGTTCGGCCGCGTTGTAGCTTCGGATCGGGAGCGTCCCTAGTGTGTTGATATATTCCTGCAGCCGTTGTCTGTCAGCCATGGTTACTTTTGAGTAGCTCACTCTGTTTACGCCGCTCTCATCTCTTGCTACATATCGGTCAAGCCATTGTTGCCAGATCTGGTGATTGATTTGAGCTGTATTGTTGCTGTTATCCTTCCTCCAATACTCCCAAAGTTCTGCTTCTGGTGCAGCATGCAGAGGTAATGGGAGTATCAGAACCAATAGAATCAGTTTGAAGTGTTTCAATGGATTAACTCTTTTGTTGTTTTAACTGGTTATAGAGACAAGGGTGCGCCGTAAAGATTCATTCATCGCTCATATCGGATCAATGATAAAGAGAGCCGGTGAGGCTAGTTTCAGGTGATAGCGATGCGCTATGAAGCAGATCATAAAAGATAAATGTCCCTGATCTCAGGATCGCTCTATACTGCCTCAACAATGAATGTGATGAAGAAGGAGTTTTTGTATGGCACAGTTTCAACGTGGCGTCGTAGCGGAGGCAAGTCCCGCAGCAGTTTTTCTGACATTTAATCAGACACGCAATGATGGTGCTGTGGATAGAGTTAAGTTGGTTCTCTCCAAAATTTCCACACTTGAACAACTATTTAATCAGAACTATCCAGACGCCGAATTGCACATTGTTGCTGCGATCGGGAGTGCTTACTGGTCTCAGCTTGGATTGTGTGATGTGCCTAAGCAGTTGCAGCCCTTCCCCAGTTTAGAGAATGGAGAAAATATCGCTCCGAATACGCCAGTTGACCTGCTCTTCCATATTCGATCCCAGCGTAAGGATCTGAATTTCATGGTGGCCCAGCGTTTACATACCGAGTTGGCAGACGCTGTCGCCTTGGTAGAGGAGGTAGAGGGGTTTCGCTATCTGGACTCGCGTGATCTGACCGGGTTTGTTGATGGGACTGAGAATCCTGAAGGTGAAAACCGGGTGGCTGTTGCGGTCGTAGGTGATGAAGATTCGGCTTTTTCCGGGGGGAGTTATATCCATCTTCAGCGCTATGTCCACAATATGGCATATTGGAATCAGCAGAGTTTGAAGTGTCAGGAAGATACGATCGGTCGTACCAAGTCTGACAATATTGAGTACACATCAGAGGATAAACCGCTAACAGCTCACACCAAGAGAACCTCGTTAAAGGATGAGGCGGGAGCTTCTATAGAGATCCTTCGGCACAGCATGCCCTATGGCTCAACACAGGAGTGTGGATTGCTCTTTGCCAGTTATTGCCGAACCCCCGATAACTTTACGTTGATGTTAAAAAGCATGGTAGAAGGTGACGGTGCTGGGCATAGTGATCATCTGTTGAAGTATACCCGTGCTGTGACAGGTCAGTCTTTCTTTGCGCCCTCGGTTGATTACCTGGCACAGATCGCATCATAGTTTAGGTAGTCTTATTACAATTTATTATTCTTTTGTATGAAATTTGTTCATAAAATTGTAATTATTTGAATTTAAGCTATGCTTGTATGTAGAAAAATTACAAACAGGACAGAGTAGAAGATGCAAACGGATATGAATATGCGCACGATCGCAGTGTTATCGCTGGATGGTGAGCACTATGAAGTAGATGGGTATTATCAGGGGCAGCAGCGTAAAGCGCAGTGGTATAACGTTGTAAAGAGTAGCGATCGAAGTGTTCAGTTAGAGCATCTGGAGGAGTTTCCCTCCCACGATAAGATTCGTGAACTACTAAACTGATATCGATTCCAGATAGATAAAAGCCAGAGCGGGTGTCGCTCTGGCTTTTTTATGCGTCATTTTTGCCGGCTTGTTACTGCACTAGCTCATTGTCGCTGAACATGCCTTCAAACAGTGCGGATGAAAGGTAGCGCTCACCAGAGTCCGGTAAAATCACTACAATATTTTTGCCCGCATTTTCAGGCTGATTGGCGACCCGAATCGCAGCGCAGAGGGCTGCACCACATGAGATCCCGGCCATAATGCCTTCAGACTCCATCAGTTTGCGGGCGGTATCAATTGCATCCTCATTGCTGACTTGCTCTACCTGATCAATCAGTGAGAGGTCCAGGTTTTTCGGAATGAAGCCCGCACCAATACCTTGAATTTTATGCGGAGAGGGTTTGACCTCATCACCATTGATTGTCTGAGTAATCACCGGTGAATCGACAGGTTCAACAGCCACGGAGGTGATCGCTTTCCCCTGTTGTTGCTTGATGTAGCGAGATACCCCAGTGATCGTACCACCGGTACCCACCCCGGCTACTAAAATATCAACCAGACCTTCTGTGTCATTCCAGATCTCAGGTCCGGTGGTTTTCTCATGAATCTCAGGGTTCGCAGGGTTTTCAAACTGCTGCAGCATCATATGAGTCTCAGGATTCTGATCAACGATCTCCTGAGCCTTTTCGATAGCCCCTTTCATCCCTTTAGCCGGCTCGGTCAGTACAATCTGGGCTCCCAGGGATTTCATGATCTTACGACGCTCCAGGCTCATAGAGGAGGGCATCGTGAATATGATCTCATAACCTCGAGACGCAGCGACAAAAGCCAGGGCAATACCCGTATTACCGCTGGTTGGCTCAACCATTGTCATACCAGGCTTGAGTGCTCCACTTTTCTCGGCAGACCAGATCATGTTGGCACCGATACGGCATTTAACAGAACCGGCTGGGTTTCTGGATTCTATCTTGCCAAATATATTTAATCCGGGAGCAATACGTTTCAGGTGAACCAGAGGTGTATTACCAATGGTGAGAGAGTTATCTTCATAAATGTTCATTTGGTCACCCAGTTAATCCTTTATGACAAAACTATATATTCAAAAGGAATATTAGATTGTGTTTTTATATGTAATTTCAATTCTAGCCGGAGTTTTGCCAAAAGGGGAAGTGCATAGATTGAAGTTTTTGTCCTGATAGGGTTGTTTCTAATATTAGGAACGGTTGATATGATAGCGGCGCCAGGATTAATTGATTCTAGAACGGAGAGCATGATGCGATTTTTCTCTAAACTGATAGCGCCTTTAGTTTTTTTTATCGCCTATGGGCTATTTCGCTCTTCCGTTAAGCAAGGCTCACTTAAAAAACACAATTTTGTGATGAAGCTGTTCCGCTTCGCTGCGGATAATGGAGATAAACGTGCGCTTTCTGTGTATGGTCATCTGCTGCACTTTAGAGGGGAGGGCGTTGAAAATCGAATTCAGGGAGGCATCTATCTGCAGCAGGCGGCAGAGAAAGGGGACCTGAAGGCTCAGTATCAGATGGGTCGGATTTTTGAAGAGGGTTTCGAGCACTATTTTAAGGCTGATCCCGTTAAGGCGCTGGCGTTCTATCAACAAGCGGCTGAACAGGGACATCACCTTGCGATTAAGCGCTTGTGTGACGCTTATGCTGATGGTGAGTTGGGTCTGCAGGCTGATCCGCGCAAAGCTGATCAGTGGCTGGCACGTATGCCGCAGTTATAAGACAGCTTTTATCAATACTCACCTCCCCAACCCACACATATCTGACGTACAGATATAGGTCTTCCCTAATATCGAATTTCCCTGTGTGATTGGCGTCATGCTCTATGCTTATAGAACATGACCGACAACAGGACCTCTCTCATGGCTACCCCAACTCCTATAGCGATTGCACAACTCCCTCCTGTGTTGTTAAACCTTGAAGCCAGCATGGAACGGGCACTTGAAACTTTACATGAAGCGGCGAAGCAGGGAGCTCAGTTGGTTGTGTTTCCTGAAGCCTACCTGCCGGGGTATCCCACATGGATCTGGCGACTTAAACCGGGAGGGGATATGGCTTTAGGAAATGAGATACATGCTCGTTTACGTGAAAACTCAGTCGATATCGATGCCGGTGATCTAAACCGGTTATGTGACGCCGCTGCTGAACTTAATGTGGTTGTAGTGATGGGGCTGAATGAGTTGGATCGCCGTTATAGCGGCAGCACTTTGTATAATTCGGTTGTGGTCATAGACGCGGATGGTCAGATTGTGAACCGACATCGTAAGTTGATGCCAACCAATCCTGAAAAAATGGTTTGGGGGATGGGTGACGCCTCTGGTCTGAAAGTTGTCGACACAGCGGTGGGACGTATTGGTTGCTTAATCTGTTGGGAAAACTATATGCCTTTGGCACGATATAGTCTTTTTTCCCAGAATATTGATATCTACATTGCTCCCACATGGGATAGCGGAGAGACCTGGCTCGCGTCGATGAATCATATCGCCCGTGAGGGAGGATGCTGGGTTCTGAGTACAGCGACGGCGATGACAGGGGAAGATATACCGGCCGACTTTCCCGAACGGGAGGCGCTTTTTACCGAAGATGAGTGGATCAATCCGGGTGACGCTGCAGTGATAAAACCATTTGGAGGTTTAGTCGCGGGGCCCTTACACCAGGAGAAAGAGGTGCTCTACGCGGAGATCGATATTAGGGAAGCTCGACGAGCCAGAAAGGCGCTGGATGTTGCCGGGCATTATGGGCGCCCGGATCTGTTTAAGTTGGAGGTTGATCGGCGTTGTAAGGTACCGGCTACATTTATCGATTGAGAGGAGCGGACTGCGCTTTTAATCAGTGCTCCATAGGTTACAGCGGAAGGTTCTGACGTGCTCGCTTGTAGTGATGAATAAATCGATCCAGCGCGCGATCCAGTTCGCTTGCCGCCTCGACCTCTCTGTTAAGCTTCAGTAACTCCGCTACCGTTTCTGCTGTGCACAGGTGATCTGCATCGGGATTGCGACGGAGGTCATAGCGACTTTTCCTCGCAGGAGAGAAGGAGAGGATAGGTAACTGATCAAGCCAGGGGCTTTTACGCACGATTTTTCTGACCTCTTTCCAAGTTCCGTCAGGCACTATGATGAGTGTGGAGCGCTTCTTCTCTGCGGGTTTGAAGGGGCGGCTGCGTGTAATCAGTTCTGGCCTGTCTGCCGGGAAAAGTAACCAGACCTCTGTATCTGAGGCATTAATTCTCTCCAAAAGCGCCTTGGGAGGATCTTTGCGCTGCCACTGATAGAGCTGGGTTGTTGGCAGAACCTGTTGGATGATTTTGCTGGTTGCGGTCGCTCTGTGGTGTTCGTTTTCATGGAGCAGTAGTGCGAACTCAAGCTGGCACTGCTGCGGCTCAATCTGGCTACAGCAGCACCAAGGAAGTTCCAGGCCGCAGCCTTCGCAGGACCTGTTCTGCAAAACTTAGCGCTTCTCCATCTGTACTTTGAAGGCAAGTAGTGCTTCGCCCTTGGCGGGTACATCGATCTGCCATCGTGCGCTTCCTCCCATCACTTTATCGAAGGGGAAGCTACTCTCTTTAATGTCCCACTGCAGCGGGAAGTTGGCAGTTAAGACCAGCTTTGCTGCGGTTGGACGGCTGTTGCTTATTCTTAGCTCCTGACCTACGAGGAAACCGTTGAATGTTTTACTGAAGTGCGTTTGCTTTCGATGAATGGAGAGATCAAACGCTTTCCCCTGTTTGAGCTCTACCTGATCGCCTTTGCCTGTATGTCCGATCTGACTTCCACCTGCAAACTGAAGCATCCCTTGCTGATCGGGCGTAAAGGTACGAACCTTTCCTGCGGGCAGCGGCAGGCCCAAATTACTTTGCTCTTCATTCTCAAAGGTCAGCGTCAGTACGGGTTTTACTCGATGCTGGTTTCGCTCAAGGGTTGGGTAAACAAGGAATTCATAATCGTAACTACGCTGGACCGGGATGCTGTCGGAGTTCAGGAAGGAGACCTGTTTGATCTGACCATCAAGCAAGCTTACTTTTCGTGGAAGCGTAAAGAGGTGAAAGTCTCCAAGGTTTTCCTGAGTAACCGCTTTCGGTGCGGCTCGTGCCACGCCCCTGGCAGAAAAATCGGCTTGCAGCATCTCGGCGTGGCGATTCCCGCCTGGATTGTTGAGGTTGCCGGCAACCAAAGAGACTTGGGCATCTTTGAAGTCAGTTCCAGTCCGGTTGCTCAGGCTGGCGCGACCATCGAGAGAGGCTTTATCGCCCGCTTGATTGAGCGTCAGAACATAATCCATCGACCACTGTAATCCGGATGTCAGGTAACTGATTCTTGCCTCTTGTGGTTTTTTCGTACCGTCGCTACGGAAATTGATGCTGGGTTTGCTAAGAAGGTCCCCCGGCAGGCTGGGGAAGATAAAGCGCCATTGATTGTTTAGAGGGATGCTTTCGAAGCGGTTATTCTGTTTGATCAGGGCGCGGTTGCCATCCACACTGAGCAGCTTAACTGCGCTGATTACCTCCTGACCTGAAACCGGATTTAAACGCGCCAGTTGTAGCTCTTTACCAATATAGTGCTGTAACAGGTTGTGCTGATTTAACAGGTTGGTATTAAGGTTCTGCTCTAAGATCATACCCGCATTATCGATGCGGAGGCTGGCAACTTGTAGCTGTTCACTGACATCCTCAAGGGTAATCACCTGTTCAGATGTCAGAGGAGGCAACTGACGGGTTTCCCTGACCAGACCAAGATTCTGGTTGTACAGAGTCAGATCTAAGGATTGACGCTGTTCTGAACTGATCTGAAGGCTGTCCGCATGAGCCGTGAGCGAGCTTAGAGCGGTAATCAGAACGCAAAGGTTCCACTTGGTGATCTGCATGACGTTGTCCTTTTAAAAATCCATATGCTCTTTATACCTGAAGGGTATGAACTCAGGCTTACTCAAGGTCCAGAGCAACACGGAAGCCCCAGCTATCTCTCTTTGCATTCAGAGGGTTCCGATAGCGGCTCGCAGGGCGGATCAGTCTTTCAATCTCAAACCATGAGCCACCACGCATTACCCGGTCTGCACAACCTCTTTGTTTATATGCCGATCCATCGATCGGGGCTTGGGTATAGTTCTCAAGGTAGCAGTCGGCGACCCACTCATCCACATTGCCAGTCATGTCGTGTAATCCCCAGTTATTGGGGGAGAAACTACCGACAGGAGCCGTTTGTTTTCCATCCCATTCACTGCCGCAGCCTGCACAATTGGCCATATTCTCTTTGAACTCATCCCCCCACCAGAATGTTGAGAGGCTGCCAGCTCTGGCGGCATACTCCCACTCTGCCTCAGAGGGTAGCCGGTAGGGAAGTCCGGTTTTATTCTTCAGCCAGGTTGCATACGCAGCTGCATCTTTCCAGCTTACATTGATGACCGGCCTCTGACCTCTCCCCCAGCCTTCGTCGCTGGGAAGAGGGCGGCTGGTTGCATCGGCAAACTCATCATACTCTTTGAAGGTAACTTCAAAACGGGCAATGGCAAAAGGTTTAGCTATGTGGACCACATGCACCGGTTTCTCGTTGTCATCACCCAAGCCTGCCTGATCACCCATGCGAAACTGTCCTGAGGGAAGGACCACCATTTCAGGTCCATAGGTTTGGTCACTGATCTGATCTTTAAAGATCTGGTTGCCTGGTTTTTCTGGATCCTGGTTCTGAAGCTTGGCACGTGCTTTTTCAAGCTTCTGCTGCAGAACGGTAATCTCAAGCTGATTGTCCTTCAGTTGCTGGTCCTGTTTGTTATGAAGTTCCTGCTGGGCCTGAAGGGATGAGTACATCTGTTGCAACGCTTCATTCTGCTTCTGGATCTGTAGTGCTTGAAAATCACGCTCTTTGAAATTGATAAATTCAGAGGTAAACCAACCGATCAGATAGCCGATCGCAAAGAGTAAACATCCCACCAAACTCATCATGACGGGTTTGGAGAGGGATAGTTTGGGTAGCCTTTTTTTCGAAGGGCTACTCTCTTCAGCTGGTATTTCCTGTGTGTCTTCGGCTACATCTTCAGGAACCGGCTGTTCTGGTTCGGTTGTCTGAGCCTCTTCAGACTGAGGGGGGAAAAGAGCCTCAACCATTTCAGTACAGCTGTTAAAGCGTTCTTCCGGGGTGGTGGAGAGGGCTTTCTGTAATGATTCCCACTGTGTGTCGCTGAGATTTTTGGGCTGTGCTAAAGGGGTACGTACTCGTTGTGCTTCAGTATCTTCAGGAGTGAACCCGGATTTTCCGGTGAATAGCTCATACAGAATGCAGGCAAAAGAGTAGACATCGGCTTGACGTGTTAACTTACCCGGATGGAAACCTTCAGGTGCTTGGTATTGCTTGTAGCGGAATGGTTCCGGTAGCAGCGCAGATAGGGATTCCAAACTCTCCCTAAGTGAGAAAAGTGTGAGTTTGATCCCACCGTTGCGATTGATAAAAATAAAGTCGCTGTCCAGGCAACCGTGGGCGCTGTGTAGTTTTTGATAGCCCATATCTATTGCATATGCGAGCTGTCGAATCAGCCCTAACTGCTGCTTCTCAGCAAGTTTGCCACCCTTGTGAATTAAGCCCCCGAGGGTTAGCCCATCAAGTTTTTCGTAGGAGAGGAACAGTAATTTACTCTTGTGAGTAAAGAAGCCGTAACACTCAGCGATATGCTTATTTTTCAGCTGCTTGTTCAAAGCTGCGTGCTTTTTAATCCCTTCAACGAAGTTAGTTTGCTTAAGCAGAAAGGGATTGATGATCAGCAGGGTGACCAGAGGGGAGCCCTGAACACTAATATCCTCGGCCTGCCAGAGCCGTCCCAGTGCATGAATACCGGTATGCTTAATCAGTTTGAATCGATGGTGCTCCGGACCGATTTCGATTCCATCCTGAAGCGCATCGTAGAGAGATTCCGGGGTGTTACTCATTGTGGCAGATCCTGTTCTTCGTCCATCCGCCTATCATAGACAAGGGGCGCATCAGAAGTCAGCACTTTGGGAAAGATTTCTGGGTGAATGTTGAAGAGAGCAGGCCCCCAGAAGGGAGGCCTGTCAAAATAAAAACTTAGTTGGAGGTATCTAGCTCAGGGAAGCTTTTGACCAGCTCATCGACCGCCTTCATCTGTGTGAGGTAAGCCTCGAGAACATTTAATGGCAGAGCACATGGGCCATCGCACTTTGCTTTTTCCGGATCTGGGTGCGCTTCAAGAAACAGGCCTGCAATTCCCTGTGACAGGCCCGCACGGGATAGTTGTGCTGCCAGAGCGCGACGTCCTCCTGCTGAATCTGCACGGCCTCCCGGCATCTGCAGGGCGTGAGTTGCATCAAACATCACAGGGTAGCCAAAATCTTTCATGATTGAGAAGCCCAGCATATCGACGATCAGGTTGTTGTAGCCGTAGCATGAACCGCGTTCGCACAGGATAAGGCGACTGTTACCGGCTTCTTCGCACTTGTGCAGAATATGCTTCATCTCTTGAGGCGCGAGGAACTGAGCCTTTTTGATATTGATAACCGCATCAGTTTCGGCCATCGCTTGAACCAGATCTGTTTGTCTGGAGAGAAATGCGGGGAGCTGGATAATATCGCAGACCTCTGCTGCAGGCGCGGCCTGATCAGGTTCATGGACATCTGTGATCAGAGGCACGTCGAAAGTTTGTTTGATCTCTTCGAGGATCTTTAGCCCTTCATCCAGACCAGGACCACGAAAAGAGCCGAGTGAGGAGCGGTTTGCTTTATCAAAAGATGCTTTGAATACATAGGGGATGTTGAGTTTGCTGGTCACTTCGACATAGTGTTCTGCAATCTGAAGTGCAAGATCACGTGATTCCAGAACATTCATGCCACCAAACAATACCATCGGCTTGTCGTTAGCTATTTCAAATCCAGCAACCTGAACGCGTTTCTGCTGCATCTCTCTCTATCACCCATCCAATAAAAGAAGTGTGTAGTATAACGATTTATTGCTGCAATGCAGAGGCTTCAGGTGCTTTAAGCTCAGCAGGCAACTGGAAACAGATGCGCATATTTTCCGATCCACTCCAGAGCTGCATCCTGATCTGACAACTCGCGACCTTCGAATTCATGTACATGTTTGCGGTATCGTTGGATATAGCAGAGCTGTTCCAGAATACGGATACGCATCAGTGCGTCGATATTGGTAAATGCGATCCCCAACTCATATCCATTATGCGTACCTTCACAGCTTTGAATGGTACCAAGTACCTCGAGGTTAGACGCGATACTGGGGATTTTGATTGTGATATTGTCGCCGGATTCGAAGGGGATATCTGAGTGGCAAACAAGTTGTAGGGAAGAGGAGTGGTGGGGATTCATATGTGAATCCTGAGGCCGGAGTTCAATAGGGAACTCCTCGGGGTGGCGGATAAATACTTTCTTGTCGCCCATGACAAACACCTTATCAGCACTGTCCAGATTCGGTTGCGATTTCACAACCACTCTAATTATAGTATCGGCAGAGGTTGTCAGGCTTTAAATTTTAGTTTTTTTTAACAGAGTTCATACAGAGGTAGTTATGTCTGAACAGTCTAAAGAACAGCTGCTTGGGTTGAATCAATCCTGTCAGAAATTACAGAATGGGATGCAGTCACTTCTGTTATCGACAATGAATATTGAAGGGTTTCCTGAGATCAGTTACGCCCCGTACTTCAGTGATCAGCCCGGTGTGTTTTATATCTTTATCAGTGAGCTTGCCCGTCACACAAAGAACTTGAGTACCTCTCCACGTGCATCTGTCATGTTTATTGCGGATGAAGGAGATTCCCAAAATCTGTTTGCTCGCGAACGATTAACTTATCGGTGTAGTGCTGAAGAGGTTGAGCCGCAAAAAGATGAGTATCAACAGGTATTGAACGGAATGGAGGATCAGTTTGGAAATATCATGGCAATGTTGAAAACCTTACCGGACTTTCACCTTTTTCGCTTAGAAGCCTTTGAAGGGAGTTATGTTGTTGGCTTTGGAAAAGCTTACGAGATAGATCTTTGTAGCGGTGAGCTGATCCATCTCTCGGAAGTGAATATTCGATCTAAGCGAAATTGATGCGGGCGAACCGGTTGTTAAACTCCGGTATGCCCACCCATCATCTCTACGACTACTGTTTTAACCAGGAAGGCCGCTAGCCCAAGCCCCAGAGCAAAAAAGAGGATTGCGGTTCCAAATTTACCCGCGTTTGATTTTTTTGCCAGGTCGTAGATGATGAAAAAAATAAACGCAGCAAACACGGCCAGACCCACATTTAGGGCGATAGCCTCCATTTCAGCCAAACGCATCAGGGTAACCTCCAACTTTAAGTCAGCAAAATTGGTTGCGAAGTGTACAGGAAATTATGCTTTATAGGTACAGAGAACATCTAAATTAGAAGATCATAAAGTTGGCAGCTCTTTGCTCAAACAGTGAACAAAAAATTGATTGAAGTCATAGGAACTTTGGCATGCTGTTTGACGTCGGTTTATTCTGAAAAAAAAATTAAAAAAATGTCATATTAGGATGTTACCTTATAGGTAGCCTACAGGCCCCGCATCATCAATGTTTGCGCAAAAGTAACTGCTTCGCCTACACCCAAGTATTCCCAAAATCAAGTATTGCATTAACCTTTAGGATCACTATATTTAGTGTCTTAATTACTTCTATACACAACATGTTGTGCTTGACGGAAAGTCAGAGTAGAAAAGCTGCAGAGCCTGATATATCAAAGCCTGGCGCGATTTTGGTCAGGATTTTGAACAATTTTTAGTGCAGTTGCAGCAAAATAATTACAAATCGATAGCGTTTTATTTGGAAGGTCGCATGCAGCAAGATCTGATGGTTACCAAAAGGGATGGTCGACAGGAAAAACTGGATCTGGAGAAGATCCATAAAGTAGTAATCTGGGCCGCAGATGGATTGAATGCGGTTTCGCCATCAGAAGTAGAGTTAAAGGCTCACCTTCAGTTTTTCGAAGGGATGAAAACCTTCGACATTCACGAAACACTGATTAAATCAGCAGCTGACCTGATCTCAGAAGATTCACCCGATTACCAATATCTGGCTGCGCGTCTGGCAATTTTCCACCTGCGTAAGCGTGCGTTTGGGCAGTTTGAACCGCCCAGACTGTTTGACCATGTATCCGAGCAGGTTGAGGCTGGCCGTTATGATAAGCATCTGATTGAGGACTACTCTGAAGCGGAGTGGGAAACGCTTCATGGTTATCTTGACCATAAGCGGGATATGAATTTTTCCTATGCCGCTGTGAAACAGCTGGAAGGTAAGTACCTCGTTCAGAACCGTGTTACGGGTGAAGTGTTCGAAAGCCCGCAGATCCTCTATATGCTGGTAGCTGCCTGCCTGTTTGCCGATTATCCAAAAGAAACGCGTCTGGATTACGTTAAACGTTTTTATGATGCGACATCACTCTTCAAACTGTCGCTGCCTACCCCGATTATGGCAGGTGTGCGTACCCCTACGCGTCAGTTTAGCTCCTGTGTTCTGATTGAAACGGGTGACAGCCTTGATTCTATTAATGCAACCTCTGCTTCAATCGTGAAATATGTCTCGCAGCGAGCCGGTATCGGTATCAATGCGGGTGGTATCCGTGCACTGGGAAGTCCTATCCGTAACGGCGAGGCCTATCATACTGGCTGTATCCCGTTCTATAAGCACTTCCAGACAGCGGTTAAGTCCTGTTCGCAGGGTGGCGTACGTGGTGGTGCGGCAACACTGTTTTACCCTATCTGGCATCTTGAAGTTGAATCCCTGCTGGTATTGAAGAATAACCGAGGGGTTGAGGAGAACCGTGTCCGCCATCTGGATTACGGTGTTCAGATCAATAAGTTGATGTATACCCGCCTGATTAAAGGGGGAGATATCACTCTGTTTAGTCCGCATGAAGTACCGGGCTTATACGATGCGTTCTTTGCTGATCAGGACGAGTTCGAACGTTTATACGTTCAATATGAAAATGATCCTTCGATCCGAAAGCAGACAATCAAAGCGGTAGAGCTGTTTGGTATTCTCGCTGCTGAGCGTGCACAAACGGGTCGAATCTATATTCAGAATGTTGATCACTGTAATACCCACAGCCCATTTGATCCGACGGTCGCTCCTGTTAAACAGTCGAACCTCTGTCTTGAGATTGCGCTGCCAACGAAGCCGCTACAGCATGTGAACGACCCTGAGGGTGAGATCGCTCTGTGTACGCTGTCTGCGTTCAACCTTGGCGCCCTTGAGGATCTGGATGAACTGGAAAATCTCTCCGATCTGATTGTGCGTGCGCTGGATAACCTGCTGGATTATCAGGATTACCCGATCCCGGCGGCTCATACGTCCACAATGAACCGTCGTCCTTTGGGGGTGGGTGTGACTAACTTCGCCTATTACCTGGCGAAGAATGGGATGAAATATTCGGATGGTTCCGCTAACGGTCTGGTACATAAAACTTTTGAGGCGATCCAGTACTACCTGCTTAAAGCGTCTAATGAGTTGGCTAAAGAGCGTGGTAAGTGTCCGAAATTTGACGAGACGGTTTACTCTAAAGGCTTGCTGCCAATCGATACTTACAAGCGTGAAGTCGACGAGTTCTGTGAAGAGCCGCTGCACTATTTCTGGGAGACGTTGCGCGAAGATATCCGTGAATTCGGTCTGCGTAACAGTACCCTGACCGCCCTGATGCCGTGTGAAACTTCTTCACAGATTACTAACTCAACCAATGGTATTGAGCCGCCGCGCGGTTATGTATCGGTTAAGGCAAGTAAAGACGGCATCATGAAACAGGTAGTACCTGGTTACACTGAATTGCGTGAGCAGTATGAACTGCTTTGGGATATTCCAAATAATACAGGTTACCTGCAGCTTGTCGGCATTATGCAGAAGTTTGTGGATCAGTCGATCTCTGCGAATACCAACTATGATCCATCACTGTTCCCGAACGATAAAGTTCCAATGAAGCAGCTGCTGCAGGATCTACTGACTGCCTACAAATACGGCGTCAAAACACTTTATTACCACAACACCCGTGACGGCGCTTCTGATCAGGCTGATGACGGTGGTTGTGAAGGCGGAGCGTGCAAACTTTAATTGTTTGCCACGCGCTTTTAGCCAGAGTAGATAACGGCCTGCTCCCATTGGAGCAGGCAACATAATTAGAACTATCCCAGGTTTCAGGAACGAATACCCCGATGGCGTACACCACGTTCAGTCACAGTACTCACGACGCAACTAAAGAACCCATGTTTTTCGGCCGCAGCGTAAACGTTGCCCGTTATGACAAACAGAAATATCCAATCTTTGAAAAATTGATTGAGAAACAGCTTTCATTCTTCTGGCGTCCGGAGGAGGTTGATCTATCAACTGACCGTAAAGACTTCATGAACATGCCAGAGCATGAGAAGCATATCTTCCTGAGTAATCTGAAATACCAGACACTGCTGGACTCAGTACAGGGGCGTTCGCCAAATATAGCATTCCTGCCGGTTGTATCCCTGCCCGAGCTGGAAACCTGGTTTGAGACCTGGGCATTCAGTGAAACAATTCACAGCCGTTCGTACACACATATTATTCGTAATATCATCACTGAACCATCAGAGGTGTTCGATCAGATCGTAACTAACCCTGAGATTATCCGCCGTGCTGACTCTGTCACGCGCTTGTATGATGAGTTTATTAATCTCTCGAGTGTATACAGTATCCATGGGGAAGGGCTGCATACGGTTGATGGTCATATCTATGATGCCAGTCTGCGTAATCTGAAGAAAAAACTGTATCTGACACTGGTCTCAATCAATGTATTGGAAGCGATCCGCTTCTATGTCAGTTTCGCCTGCTCCTTTGCTTTCGCTGAGCGGGCGATCATGGAAGGCAATGCTAAGATTATTAAACTGATTGCCCGAGATGAAGCTCTTCATCTGACAGGGACCCAGCATATGTTGAACATCATGGCATCCGGTGCGGATGATCCTGATTTCAAAGAGATTGCTAAAGAGTGTGAGCCTGAGGTCTATGAGATCTTTAAAGAGGCGGCTCAGCAGGAGAAAGACTGGGCGCAATACCTATTCCGTGAAGGTTCGATGATCGGTTTGAATGCCCAGATATTGTCTGATTATGTTGAGTACATTACTAATGTGCGGATGAAAGCGCTGAATCTGGATGAGATCTTTCCATCACGCCAGAATCCGTTACCTTGGATGAACGCATGGCTGGTCAGCGACAATGTACAGGTGGCTCCGCAGGAAGCGGAGATCAGCTCTTACCTGGTTGGTCAGATTGATAATGAGGTGGACGAGGGTGATTTCGACGGATTCGATCTCTAAGGACGTGACTATGGCTGGCCCATCCCGGATCAAAGTAAACCATCATCACACCTACTACTATCAGTATGAGCCTACGCTGCTGGACTCCCTTGAAGCCCAGGAGATTCCAGCACCCTATAACTGCCGCGGTGGATACTGCGGTTGCTGTAAAGTGCGCCTTCTGGAGGGTGAAGTTGAATATGTCCAGGATAGCTTGCTGGACCTTCAGGATGATGAAGTGCTCACTTGCTGTTGTATCCCCAAATCCCATATTGAGTTAGAGATCCCAGATGAATAGAGGAGCACTGCTCCTTTATTCAGATCACTTTTCTATCTGCAGACGGCCCAAACCACTGTAGCTACTAATCTCCCTTCACTCTTTTGCACAGCTTAAAAATGGGCTTGTCAATATTCATAAATACTTTTATTTGAAGTTTTCTATTAACTGTTGATTTATTTAACTTGTTGATAGTTAAGAATATTTTCTCATCGGTCTATTTTTTGTTCGATCTGCTGAATACAACGTATTATGTGGATTTCAGCAATCTACCCAAAAACTATTCACCAACTTATCCACAGGAAGCGGGGATAAATAGTTTCTCCATCGGGTTCGGTTTTATCTTTTAGAAATAGTGCCTGAAAGGGTTTTATATTAGATTATCACTGACCCGTTTTTATAAGGATATCTGTCATGGTTAAGCATCAGCTGGAACTATTGATCAAAGCTGAAACTCCTCTGATTGTGATCGAAAGCACTGAGGAAAATCAGATAGTAGAGATGCTGTCAGAGTTGAAGCCGATCTATGGGCGGCCGCTGTTTAAATGGACATTGACTGAAGGGATTCAACGCCTGGATCAGGCATATGCACCGCAAAAACTGTTTGCCCAACCGGCTGAAGCCCTATCGCATATTAAATCAGTGACGACGCCGGGTGTTTACATCATGGCGGATCTGCATCCGTTTATGGATGATCCGGTGCATATCCGGCTGTTGAAAGATATCGCTTTGAAGTATGAGCTTTTGGGGCATACATTGATTTTGTTAAGCCATGCATTAGTCGTCCCCCCAGAGTTGAATAAGTTGAGTGCGAAACTGGAGATCTCTCTGCCAAATCAACATGAGGTGGAGCGAATAGTCAGGGAGGAGGCACAAGCCTGGTTGAAATCATCCGGCGCAAGGGTTCAGGCAAGTTCCAATAATCTTCAGCAACTGGTTAAAAACCTATCGGGTCTGACCCGATCTGATGTCCGTCGCTTGGCACGGAACGCGATCTTTGATGATGGTGCGATTACCGAAAGCGACCTTCCGGCGGTGAATGAAGCGAAATACAACCTGCTGAGTGATCAGGGAAATCTGCATTTTGAATATGATACAGCGCAGTTTTCGGATATTGCAGGGTTTAGCCGACTTAAAGCCTGGCTGGAGGAGCGGCGAGCTTTTTTTAAAGGTGATGTCGCTAATACAGATCTACCTGTTCCGAAAGGGATGCTGTTATTGGGTGTACAAGGGTGTGGTAAGAGTCTTGCAGCTAAGACGGTTGCAGGTAGCTGGCATGCGCCACTACTTAGACTGGATTTTGGGGCGCTCTATAATAAATTCTATGGTGAGTCTGAGAAAAACCTTAGGGAGGCTTTGCAGACAGCTGAGGTGATGGCGCCTTGTGTTTTATGGCTGGATGAGATCGAAAAAGGGATCGCTGGCGGTGGTGATGAGGGAGGCCCATCAACACGGATGTTGGGAACTTTATTAACCTGGATGGCAGAGAAAAAAGCACCGGTTTTTCTGGTTGCGACAGCCAATGACATCCAGGCACTACCACCTGAACTGATCCGAAAAGGGCGATTTGATGAGATCTTCTTTGTTGACCTGCCCAATGATGAGGTCCGTTTTAGCATCTTCGATATCCATTTGAAGCGTCAGAAAGCTGATCTGACTCAGTTCGATTTTGCACGACTTGTTGAGGAGAGTGATGGATTTTCGGGAGCTGAGATAGAGCAGGCGGTGATCTCCGCTTATTACACATCTCATGCGCAGGGGAGGGAGCTGAATCAGGCGCTACTACAAGAGGAGTTACGTAAAACGCAGCCGCTCTCGGTCGTAATGGATGGACAGATCCAGCAGTTAAGGGATTGGGCGCAGGACCGAACTGTTTCCTGTGATTAAACCTGTGAGGGTCTACACTGAATCTGGATTGTTTTGTAATTTCAGATTCAGTGGAGGCGCTGTGAATACAGAATTTGTTGTACTGACCGAGATGGGCTTCGATGATCCGTCTGAAATAGAGAGGTTTTCAACTCGTAGGGAAGGGGATATGGATATCCTGAAAATATACCTGCGACGTCGTCAGGGAGACTGGTTCTCAAAAAGTAAGAAGTTTAAATTCAAACGGGTGGATAAATCTTTGGAGATGAATGCCGCTTATGGCTCTGCATCTGAACCATCGGCCTACTTTCTCAAAGCTGTGACCGAACTCGAACGACTGGTTAAAGTAGATCAGGATGCTCAATCCAAAAAGCAGGTTTTACTGGATGAAATCGATCACCTGGAGAAAGTGCTTAACGGTAAACTGGCTGATTTGCGCCACCAGATCGATCAGCTCTAATTTACTGTGGCGCTGTTTGAGGCTTTCCCAGAGCACTTAATGATTTTCAAATCTCGACCAGCAGGCCTGCATAGTATCAGCAGAGGAGACGAAGAGAACGCTAGATCAGCTCTTGAATGACTGGGTCTCCATAAGCGTTTGTCTCTCAGTTGGTCAGGTCAGACGCTCGTTCTCTCCTGGCAGGCGACTGTAAAGTGCGAAGGGTGTTGAGTTGTGATTAGCGTAGCAGAGGTGTTCGCGCTATTCGGAAGTAACGTGATTCTCTGTTTTTTGCATCGGGCCATAGTGGAGGGCACGGAGTTCTGAGAACCAGCGCTTGATCTCATAGAGGGTTGCATACATCCACTCTTCATCGATCTCATCAGGGTGCATATCCGGCTGTGAACTCGCAAGTGTTGGGTCGCAGCTGTATTCATGCACGCGCCCCCCGTTATAACAGTAGCTACCTGAGTAACCTTCAGTAGATAGGTTTGCATGCAGTGATGTGTCTGATTGAGTACTGCACCCAATCAAAATTGCCGTGGCTAGAATGCTACTAGAGACCTGCCAAATGAATTTGTGCATGAGGACTTCCCGTTACCCTACACAACGGTAGTTTAGTTAAAGAGAGGAGCTGTGCCAGTTTGTTAACACTGTGTAAAGTCTCTGATACAGCGCTTCTCTGATCTGAACTCAATGGAAGATGTGAGAGGAAAAAACTCTGAGTCAGTGCACGGATAGGTTAAAATGATCGTTTCCTTAATACTGATGGTTTGTGTTTCCTTATGCCTCCTGCGTCCTCGTTTTCAGATCTTGCTCTCTGCCCGGAACTGCAATTTACTTTGCAACAACTCGGTTACAGCCAACCGACACCGATTCAGTTAAAAGCGATTCCGCAGGTATTGGCGGGTGAAGATCTCCTCGCGGAAGCTCAAACGGGTACGGGGAAAACGGCTAGTTTCGCACTGCCTATTATTGAAAAACTAAGCAAAACTGCTCCAGATAAAAACTATCGGGATATACGTGCTCTGGTATTAGTACCTACGCGAGAACTGGCGATACAGGTAGCAGACAATACTCTGGAGTATGGAAAAGCCTTGGGCATGCGGGTGATCTCGATCTATGGCGGTGTCAGGGTCGATAATCAGATTCGTAAGATGAAACGCGGGGCTGACATTCTGGTGGCAACGCCGGGGAGGCTTCTGGACCTTCTACAGCAGAAAGCGCTGCACCTGAATAAACTTCAGTTCCTGGTTCTGGATGAAGCGGATCGGATGTTGGATCTGGGGTTCATTGACCCTATCCAGAGGATCATGGATTACGCAGCAGAGCCACGTCAGACACTCCTGTTTACAGCGACAGCCGATGATAGTGTCGAGGTACTGGCTGAGTTTTATCTGAATAATCCCAAGAAGATCAAGGTTTCGCCGCGTAACTCTACAGCTCATCAGGTCAGGCAGTTTGCTTATGGTGTTGATAATGCAGACAAATCTGATGTTCTGACCTATCTGATCAAGGAGGGTAAGTGGGGGCAAACACTGGTTTTTGCGCGTACTAAAAAGCGTGTCGATCTACTCACGGAGTACCTGCAGCATGAGGGGATTAATGCCGGAGCCCTGCATGGTGATAAGACCCAGCGGGAGCGTATCCGGATGCTGGATGAGTTTGTTGCAGGAGATCTGCATGTTCTTGTTGCGACCGATGTGGCGGCAAGAGGACTGGATATTGAAGCACTGCCCCAGGTTGTCAACTATGATCTGCCTAACGTGCCTGAAGCTTATGTGCACAGGATCGGACGAACCGGAAGGGCCGGTGAGACCGGAGAGGCGATCTCATTAGTAGCACCAGCCGAGCGCGAATTTCTCGTTCGTATTGAAAAACTGATTAAACAGAAAGTTAAGTTGCGACCTGTCCCTCGAATTGAAAATGGAAAGATGATTGAGTCTGATCCGATCGCTGACCAGCCGCTAAAAAAGCGGAAAAAAGTGCAATCTAAGCGAGGGAAACGTCCTCTGACTGAGAAGTATGAGCGGGATGATTCAAAAAAGTCAGTCAGACCCTCCCTTTTTAGCAAATAGTACTTATCGGTCTTGCTCTTTAGAGAGTACTCCGGTGCTCTCTTTCAATTTTTAAAAAGATCTATACTGAAAGTACTGATTAATTTTGCTATCTAACCCTTGCTGATAATAGGGTGGATCAAAGCAGCCTCACCAACATATTGGGAGGGGGTTGTTATGTCTCATCTTGCCTATGGGCTGATTAACCTGATTGGCCGAACACCTTTAATCCGTCTGCAGAAAGTGTCGGAGCTGACAGGCTGTGAGATTTATGCGAAAGCTGAATTTCTCAATCCGGGCGGGTCAGTGAAGGACCGTACGGCGTGGGGCATTGTGCGTGATGCTCTTAACCGTAAAACATTGAAGCCCGGAGGTCGTATCGTCGAGGGTACAGCAGGCAACACCGGTATCGGATTAACTCTGGTCGCCAATGCACTAGGGCTTAAAACAACCATTGTTATGCCTGAGACTCAGAGTGATGAGAAAAAAGAGAGTCTGCGCTTGCTGGGGGCTGAGCTAGAGCTGGTTCCGGCGGTATCTCTGGCTGATGAGAACCACTACACTAAAGTGTCGCAACGTTTGGCCGAGCACTATGCCGCCAAGGATGGTAATACCATCTGGGCAGATCAGTTTAATAATCAGGCAAATCGGACGATTCATGAAGAGACCACGGGTAAGGAGATCTGGTACCAAACGGAGGGTAAAGTGGATGCGTTCTGCTGTGCTGTTGGCACTGGTGGTACGCTGGCCGGAGTCTCCCAGGCGCTTCGGCGTTATAAGCCTGAGATCAAAATCTTCCTGACCGACCCCATGGGAGCCTCTCTGTTTCATTACTACACACATGGTCAATTGGAGAGTGAAGGTTCCTCTGTGATGGAGGGCATCGGTCAAAGTCGGGTGACGGGTAATCTTGAAGGTTTTATGCCGGATGGTGCCTTCCAGATCCCAGATGAGGAGGCGATGTATTATGTTTTCTCATTGCTTAAAGAGGAGGGGCTCGCTGTTGGAGGTTCCAGTGGAATCAATGTGGCTGGCGCTGTCAGAGTGGCAGAAGATTTAGGTGCAGGTCATACAATTGTAACGGTTCTGTGTGATATAGCGGCACGTTATCAAAGTAAGTTGTTCAATCCGGCTTTCTTACACAGCAAGAAACTACCTGTTCCTGATTGGTTGTAGTTTCAGGAGAAAAATCACGCTTGATAAATTCTTGCCTTTGCATGGCAAGCCAGTGACGGATCTCAATCAACTTGAGGTACATCCACTCCTCATCAATCTCCTTTTCACGCATATCAGCTTGTACTACCGCTAATTCCGGATCACAACTGTAGTTATTAATCCGTCCTCCGTTATAGCAAAAGCCCGATTCATAAGGCTGGCCATCACGTTGAGTGTGATCGAGGATACTCGTGGTGCAACCGGTTAAAAGGCTGGTCGTGATCAGAAGCGTGGTTGAGAGTTGAGAATGAAGCATGGTTCCTTCACAGTGCTTTCTTTTCCATAGGAAAATGGATCTTACACCGAAAAGCGACTAGAAGGTAATCAGCAGGTCGTTGATAACCTGCCAGAGGTTTCTGGCAGGTTCGTTAGTACCCTCTACAGAAAGGGTTTAAAGCGGTCGTCCAATGGGGTATCAGCCAGATGATTTACATAATTACTCATCACCTTTTGTGAAACACCAAGCACAATCTCCAGGAGTTGTTTGGGGCCATAGCCGGCTGCGTAAAACTGGCTGACCTCCTCTTCATTCACACGGCCGCGATTACGTATGATCGATAGTGTCATCTCGTGTAGAGCCTGTAGCTTAGTTGTAGGCATGGGTTCCCTATTGCGGAGTGCCTGGGTCAGCTTATCATCCACTCCCATCATTTTTGAGATCGCCGCATGGGCAGGTACGCAGTAATGGCACTCGTGTTCAACATTGATAGTCTGCCAGACAACGGTTAGCTCATCTTCATCGAAAGAGGTCTGCTGAAACTTCTGATGGAGCATCTGGTAGGTTTCAAAAAGCTCTGGTGATTCGGACATGACGCCATGCAGGCTCGGAATCATGCCGAAATTTTTAATCGAATTATCTAAAAGGGGGCGGCTGGCTTCTGGTGCGCTTTCGTAGGTATGAACGGTCAGTTTATTCATCGTCAGGCCTCAATGTATTTTGATCGACTGGTCAATAATTGCAGCGTATTTGTATTTGATCGATTGATCAAGTTAAAATTGATCATACGATCAAAAAAGGTTGCTCACATGGCCAATGTTGCAAAATATGATAAAGAGCGGGTAATTCGCCAGGCGATGCTTCTGTTTTGGAAGCAGGGGTTCCACGCGACATCCACCCGGGAGTTGCAAAAGGTTGTGAATCTTAGACCGGGTAGCTTTTATGCGGCATTTGGCAGTAAAGAAGCGCTTTTCCGAGAGGTCATAAATCAATACTACCGTGATTCCAGAGCGCTTTTACATGAGATCGTCGCCGAGCAGAACTCAGTTCTTCTCGGATTACGGGAGTTTGTTAAAAAGGTGGTGTTGGACCGGCGTGCTAGTGCCCCGAGTGATCTCTGTCTGTTGGTAAAAACAATCACGGAGCTTACGGATCAGCATGCTGAACTGCTGGCTGAAAGCCGTTTATTACTAAAGCAGATGGAGGCTGAGTTCTGCCTGCTGTTTGAACAAGCGATCAATCAGGGCGAACTATCTAATGAAGCGCCCCCCAAGCTGTTGGCACGAAGCTTAATGGCACAGATCATGGGATTAAGGAGCTACCTTAGAGGTTGTAATCAACCTGAAATGGTTGAGGATATGGTTGATGATCTGTTTGTGCGTTTTTAGATAGATAACCAATAAAAAACCCATGTGAGTACACATGGGTTTTTTTATGAATAACCGGCGGTTTACATATTTGGATAGTTAGGACCACCCATACCCTCAGGTGTTACCCAGGTAATATTTTGAGCCGGATCTTTGATATCACAGGTTTTACAGTGTAGGCAGTTCTGTGAATTTATCTGGAAGCGTTGGCCTCCATTCTCTTCATCGTCTACCACTTCATAAACACCCGCAGGGCAGTAGCGCTGAGCAGGCTCAGCAAACTTAGGTAGGTTTTGCTCCATCGGGATAGATGCATTCTTCAACTGAAGGTGGCAAGGCTGATCCTCTTCGTGGTTGGTATTCGAAAGGAATACAGAGGAGAGCTTATCGAAGCTTAGCTGACCGTCCGGTTTTGGATATTCAATGGGCTGGAAATTACTGGCCGGTTGCAGCTGAGCGAAATCTTCATGGTTGTCGTGCAGGGTAACCGGAATTTTACCGCCAAAAATGTTCTGGTCGATATAGTTGAACGCACCACCCAGAATTGCACCGAATTTATGCATAGCAGGGCCGAAGTTACGTGAGCGGAACAGTTCGTCGTATAACCAGGATTCCTTGAACAGTTCTGTATAACGCTCCAGATCCTTACCGCCCTCACAGCCCGCGGATACTGCTTCAAAGATCGCTTCTGCACCGATCATCCCAGACTTCATTGCCGTATGGGTGCCTTTGATCTTACTGAAGTTAAGCGTACCTGCGTTACAGCCAACCACCAGACCGCCAGGGAAGCTCATACGTGGCAGGGAGTTAAAGCCACCTTTTGTAATTGCTCGTGCACCATAGGATACACGGGTGCCGCCTTCCAGATGCTGTTTTAGCACGGGATGGTGCTTCAGTCGCTGGAACTCATCAAAAGGGCTGATATATGGATTTGCATAGTTCAGGTCAACAATCAGTCCGACCACAACCTGATTATCATCAGTGTGATAGAGGAAGAAACCTCCGCTGGTGCCATTGTCTAATGGCCAACCAGACCCGTGCACAACCAGTCCTGGCTTGTGTTGATCCGCTGGAATATCCCACAGCTCTTTTATACCGATGCCGTAATGTTGAGCATCCGCTTTAGTATTCAGGTTAAAGTTGTCGATCAGTTCTTTACCCAAGTGGCCGCGGCAACCTTCGGAGAATACTGTGTATTTTGCATGCAGTTCCATGCCAGGCATGTAACTGTCTTTCTGCTCACCATTTTCAGTTAAGCCCATATCGCCGGTTGCGATCCCTTTTACACTGCCATCCGCATTGTAAAGAACCTCAGCTGCAGCAAAGCCCGGAAAGATTTCAACGCCCAGCTCTTCAGCGCGTTCAGCAAGCCAGCGACATACATTACCAAGGCTGACAATGTAGTTGCCATTGTTGTGCATTGTTTTAGGAACAAAGGCGTTAGGTATTTTGCTGCCTTTCTCTGCATCCTTTAACAGGTAAACCTCATCTTCGGTCACTGCGGTTGTCAGGGGAGCACCCTGTTCTTTCCAGTCTGGGAACAGTTCATCCAGTGCACGGCTTTCAATGACCGCACCGGAGAGGATATGCGCTCCAACCTCTGAGCCCTTCTCAACGACGCATACGGTTAACTCTTGCTCTTTTTCCTGTGCCAGCTGCATTAGTCTGCACGCTGTGGATAAGCCCGCAGGGCCTGCACCGACGATTACTACATCAAATTCCATCGACTCTCGTGTCATAGGTCGATCTCCCCTCATGCTCGGTTGGAGAATCGGCGCGCTTTCGAAGCATTTCGCGATTCTTATAGTTATACGAGGCTATCAGTAAACAGCTGAGACAGCACTCCTTAGTTATAATTTCAATTATAAGGGATTTCCCTGATATGTGAATAGTTTTATTACCGCTGTAACGATTTGGTAGGTTTGAGCAGGATTTTGTTAGTAGGGGTGATTGCTTATTCAAGATAAATAAGTATGATTAGGGAAAATACTTACTTAAGCGTGCGGTATTTTAGTGCAAAATATCACCGGGTGTTTACGTAAACAAAAGCAAAACAGGGAACAGTAAGTTCCCTTAACAACTAGAATTAAAAGGTCTTTGCTGATGAAGGTACTCGTAACAGTTAAGCGTGTTATCGACTACAACGTCAAAGTACGTGTTAAGTCGGATAATACTGATGTTGATCTGGCCAATGTGAAAATGGCATTGAACCCATTCTGTGAGATCGCTGTAGAAGAAGCAGTTCGTCTTAAAGAGGCGGGTACTGCGTCTGAAGTGGTTGTAGTTTCAATTGGGCCTAAGGCGTGTCAGGAGCAGATTCGTACCGCTCTGGCGCTAGGTGCAGACCGTGGTATCCAAATTGATACGGATGCTATGCCTGAGTCTCTGACCGTTGCCAAACTACTGGCTAAAGTGGTTGATGAAGAGAAACCAGATCTGGTGATTATGGGTAAACAGGCAATTGATAGCGATAACAATCAGACGGGTCAGATGCTGGCGGCATTGGCTGAAATGCCTCAGGGAACGTTCGCCTCTGAAGTGAAAGTTGATGGCGATAAAGTCAACGTTACCCGTGAAGTGGATGGCGGTCTGCAGACTGTTTCGCTGAACCTTCCAGCAATTGTTACTACAGATTTGCGTCTGAATGAACCGCGTTACGCATCTCTGCCAAATATTATGAAAGCCAAGCGTAAGCCGCTGGATGTTAAAACACCTGCCGATCTGGGTGTTGAGCTGAAAGAGCATACGAAACTGCTTAAAGTGACCCCTCCAGCTGAGCGTCAGGCTGGTATTAAAGTCTCCAGCGTAGATGAGCTGGTAGAAAAACTGAAGAACGAAGCCAAAGTAATTTAAGGGGTGATGATATGGCTATTCTGATTATTGCAGAACATGACAATAGCACCCTGAAAGGTGCGACACTGAATACTGTGACAGCTGCAGCTGAGATCGGTAGTGATCTACACATTCTTGTTGCTGGTTCCGGTTGTGGTGCGGTGGCTGATGCCGCAGCCCAGGTCGCTGGCGTAAGCAAAGTCCTGGTGGCTGATAATGCAGCTTATGAGCATCAGTTGGCTGAAAATATGTCCAAACTGGTTGCTGAACTGGGTAAGGATTACAGCCATGTAGTTGCACCAGCGACAACAACCGCTAAGAACTTCCTGCCTCGTGTTGCGGCACTTCTGGATGTGGCACAGATCTCTGATATTACAGCTGTAGAGTCTGAGAATACTTTCCAGCGCCCAATCTATGCGGGTAATGCTATTGCAACGGTTGAGTCCCTGGATGCGATTAAAGTGATCACTGTGCGTGGTACTGCATTTGATGCGGCTGCTAGTGAGGGTGGTTCTGCGGCAGTTGAAGCCGTTGATAGCGTACATGAAGCGGGTATCTCCAGTTTTGTTGGCGAAGAGATGGCTAAATCTGATCGCCCTGAGCTTACCGCTGCAGGTGTTGTTATCTCTGGTGGTCGAGGCATGGGTAATGGTGAAAACTTTGCCATGCTTGAGAAAATTGCTGACAAGCTGGGTGCGGCTGTGGGTGCCTCTCGTGCTGCAGTGGATGCCGGTTTTGTACCGAATGATATGCAGGTCGGTCAGACAGGTAAGATCGTTGCGCCTGAGTTATATATCGCTGTTGGTATCTCCGGTGCGATTCAGCATCTGGCGGGTATGAAAGACTCCAAAATTATTGTTGCGATCAACAAGGATGAAGAGGCGCCTATCTTCTCCGTTGCAGACTACGGTCTGGTCGCAGATCTGTTTGAAGCAGTACCTGAGCTGGAACAGAAACTGTAATACCGAAGGTCGGACTGGTTTTGCTTGAGCTGGTCCTCTTTCACTCTGGAAAGGCTTATTGGTGGATTCAAGATTCATTAAGACATGATGCCTTTATTCTTTGCCGGCACCGAGTGTGCCGGTTTTTTTGTCTGTAAGAAATTGGATCCTGTTTTTGGTAGCTTATGGGGAGGGGGTAATTTTTTCCTGTTAATTGTTTGAAAAACTAGTGCGATGTCATACGACATGATATTTTCCACGCCTATCACTGTTTATTTAATAGGTTGTATCAGTGGCGCGCAGGGCTATTCTTTCTCGAATTTTTATATCTCTACTTTTTCTCCTTTCCTGGCTGCCCACTTTTCTGGCGGCAGAGATCCAGCTAACCGAAGATGAGGCCGCCTGGATTAAGGCTCATCCTGTTATTACTGTCGGACATACTCTGAAGTTTCCTCCGCTCTTAATTCAGACGAAACCAGGTGAGTTTGCCGGTGTTGTTCCAGATCTGTTTGAACGGGTCGCCCAGCGTTTAGGGATTGAGTTCAAATATGTGGCTGATGACTGGGATTCACTTCTGGATCGAGTGCAGCGTCGTGACATTGATCTGGTTGGGGCAATGAACCGGTCCACCGCTGAGAACTACGGTTTAGAAACTGTTGATACGCCGATCAATTTTCCTACGATGGTTTTTGCGCGTAAAGATCGTACTTTTCCGCTTTCCAGCAGTCTGGAGATGCATGGTCTTAACGTGGCCTATCATCGAGATAAAAAACATATACAGCGTTATCTGGAAAAGCATCAGAGGGGCGGGTCTCTTTTAGGGTATGAATCCACGGATGCTGCGTTCAATGCGGTGCTCAGTGGCAAAGCTGATATTGTGGTCGGAATGAACATTGACAGTTATCTGTTAGTGCAAAACTCTATGGTTGAGATCGAGCCGGTCTTTCCATTAGAGGAGCTGTGGACACAGAGTGTTGTTGGCTTACGGAGTGATTACCCAATTTTCAAGAGGATATTGGCTAAAGCATTCACTGAAGTGACCTATCAGGAAAAATCAAAAATTTTATCTAAATGGAGCTGGATGGAGCGATCTGATTTGCATCCGTTAGCGTTGACAGATGATGAGTTGGAGTATCTAAAGAATCATCCGGTATTAAGAGTGCAGAATCTGTCCAATTTCCCTCCTTTCAATTTTTATGAAGAGGGAAGGGCGAAAGGCTATACCGTTGATTATATCAATATGCTGGGTGACCTCTTAGGTGTTGAGATCGAGTTTATTAGTAACAAGCCCTGGCATGAATATCTGCAGATGCTTAAAGAGGGTAATCTCGACATCATCCCACATATTGCAGCTACAGAGGAGCGAAAGGCTTTTATCGATTTTACGCCCTTTTCGCATATTGATTATGTGGTAGGGGCTGCTGTGAATGAGCGTTCCGATATTGAAACGCTTTCTGATCTGGAAGGTAAGGTTGTTGCGGTTACCAATAAAAACTTTCTCCACAACTATCTCATGGAGCACTATCCGAATTTAACGTTACTCGTCGCTTCAACAACGAATGAGGCATTAAAGGCGGTTGCGTTAGGGCGTGCTGATGTGGTGCTGGCGAGTCTGCCACAGTTGGATTACTACATCCATAAGAACTGGTTCAGTAATGTCAGAATCAGGAAGATTGATCGCTTGGAACTACCTGAACGTACCCAATTGCCAATGGGAGTTGCGAAGGGGAATTCATTATTACTGTCGATATTAATAAAGGCGAACGAAGCGGTATCCTATAGCCGTAACCTTGAGCTCAAGGATAGGTGGATAGATACCCATAACGGGAGCTACGATAAAACCCTGACGCCCGATGATCGTCGATACCTTGCAGAGAAAAAAAGCCTCCGTACGTGTTTAGACCCTCAATGGCTACCACTTGAGGCGATTGAAGATGGGCAGCATACCGGGATTACATCAGAGTATATACGCCGTTTTGAGGCTTATTTGGGAGTTCCAATCAAGCCGATCCCGGTCAGCAGTTGGGAAGAGTCTGTGAGCCTTGGGCAGGCTGGAAAGTGCGATTTCTTTCCCCTGGTGATGCCTTCAGCTGATAGAGAGACGTTCCTGTCATTCACTTCACCCTATATATCATTACCGCTGGTATATGCGACAACGGTTAATGAAACCTTTGTGAGTGATATCAAGCGTCTCGATCATCGTAAGGTGGGGGTTGTTCGGGGCTATGCCATTAGTGAACGGATTAAAAGCAGATACCCCAAGATTAACCTGATCGAGGTAGATTCAATTCAGGAAGGGTTGTCTCGGGTCAGCTCGGGCGAACTCTACGCCTACATTGATGCCCTCTCTTCGATTGGCTACTGGATACAGAATGAATACACCGGAGAATTGAAGGTATCCGGAACCTTTGATGATTCCTGGGATCTGTCGATCGGTGTCAGTCGTGAAGAACCTCAATTGAAGCCCATACTGGAAAAGGCGCTGGGCCTGATTTCGCCAGAGGAGAGAAAACGGTTTCATAACAGTTGGGTGTCAATCAATTATCAGCGGGGCACTGATTATCAGCTGATTATTCAGATTATTACCCTCTTTATCATTATTGCTCTGGTCCTGATCTATCGAAATCGTGCTGTCAGCAAATTAAACCAAGAGATTGCTGATGCGCATAAACAGATTGTTTCCCAACAGGCGATGGTAGATCGTCATGTATTGATTACCCATTTTGATCAATCGGGAAAAATTACCGCTGCCAACCCCTCCGTGTGTCGTGTATTTGGATACGTGGAGGAGGATTTAATCGGCGGGAATCTAAGTGAGCTCTTCTGCCCAGAAGAACCGACCAGTTTTTATACCGATATGTGGGCAGCGATCAATACGCGCCACTTGTGGTCAGGCGAGGTTAAATGTGTCACAAGCGAGGGGAGAGATCTCTATCTGTTGACGCATGTAGAACCTGTGATTTCAGGTGAAAAAATTACAGGGTATCGTGCTATATCTGAAGATGTGACCGATAAAAAGCGGATCGAGGAGTTGTCGGTCAGAGATGGGCTGACCGGTTTATTTAATCGCCTTAAGATTGATGAGATTCTCTCCATACAACAGGAACGTTTCAACCGCCAGGGGCTGCCTTTCACTGTTATCCTGTTGGATATTGATGATTTTAAAAATGTTAATGATCGCTATGGACATGATGTTGGTGATTGTGTGCTTCAGCATCTTGCTGTGATCTTATCCGGAGCGGTACGTAAGATTGATGTCGTCGGGCGCTGGGGTGGAGAGGAGTTTGTTGTGATCTGTGAAAACACCGATCTGACTCATGCCTATGTGGTGGCGGAGAAGATACGGCTCCGGGCTCAGCAGGCCTGCTTTGAGGGTGTAGAATCAATCACTGTGAGTATTGGTGTGAGTCAGTATCAGCAGGGTGATAAATTGAGCGCGCTGTTTAAACGTGCTGATCAGGCGTTATACGTAGCTAAGCGTAACGGTAAAAATCGGGTTGAAATGATGCCTCGAAATATGAAAAAAGGAGGCGCGGAGCCTCCTAAACCGGAGTGAAATGACTGAAGCCCGGTGAGGCATCAGGTGAGAGAGGTCTGCGTCACTGTATTTCTCTCCGGGAATCTCTTAACTCATGTACTGACCGCCATTGACAGATAGGTTGGTTCCGGTGATAAAACCTGCATCTTCAGCGGTCAGGAAAGCGACGGCTCTGGCGATCTCTTCAGGCTGGCCCAGTCGGCCAACAGGAATGCCATCGATGATACTGTTCAGTACATTCTCAGGTACCTGGCGTACCATCGGAGAATCGATATATCCGGGTGAAACTGCATTAACGGTAACCCCTTTGCGAGCCCCTTCCTGAGCTATAGCCTTAGTGAATCCGTAGATACCCGCTTTAGCAGCGGAGTAGTTGGCCTGGCCAAACTGGCCCTTCTCACCATTCAGGGAGGAGATATTAACGATCCGGCCAAAACCTCGATCACACATTGAGGCAAAGAGGGGTTGTGTCATGTTGTACATAGAATCCAGATTTGTCTGGATTACCGCACTCCACTGTTCGGGTTGAAGGCGTTTCAGGGGGCCATCCCGTGTAATTCCGGCGTTGTTGACCAGAATGTCGATTGGCCCCGCTTCCTTTTCTACGGTTGCGATAAAACTACAACAGTGATCATAATCCGTGACATCAAGCGGAAAAATTTCAACCTCAAAGCCATCACCTTTCATCTTCTTTTGCCAGGATTTGGCTGCTTCCTCGGTGCCAGGAAGATAGCTCCCGATTACTTTGTGCCCCTGATCCTGCATCGCTTTGCACATGCTTTCACCCAGTCCACCCTGGGCACCTGTCACGACCGCTACACGTTGTGTCATATCTGTCTCCTTAATTGTTATTCTCAGATCTATTCTGTTAGTTGGTTTTTAGTAGTGTGCGGATAACCGGCGCGTAAGCGATATTGCCTTTCGCGCTGTACATCTCACTACGGTTTTCTATATGGGGAAGGTCATACAGGTAGTTGACCATCAGGCCGGCAGACTGGTTGAGTCCATTTTCAGAACTGTCTGCCATCCAGTTTATCTGGGCAAGTTCTGCGCCGTTGCTGAGGTGAAAGTGGGCGACCGGATCCCGTGCTGTTACGCCACGCCTTTTCTCCTGACAAAGGTAGTGAGCTGCGAGGCTTAAGAGAGGTTCCTTGCGCTTCTGTTGCAGTTCTTGATCCTGCTGCCAGTCAAGAGGCAGGCGAGGCTGGCTTAAAGCCACCCACTGTTTCCCACCGGGTAACCCTCTTAGGGCGTTCTCATCCTGGCTACTGAGCCAGCGTACAAAGCCAGGCACAGGTGAGAGAGTTGAAAATTGGGTCAGATTTGGGAAGTCATGCTGAAGTTCTGCAACGACTCGCTTAATTAAAAAGTTACCGAAACTGATACCCGCGAGGCCTTTCTGTGCGTTGGATATGGAGTAGAAGATCGCAGTATCTGCGGCCTGAATATCAATAATGGGTGCCTCTTCATCCAGAAGTTTCTGGACGTTATCCGCCAGGCCTGTAACCAGGGCTACCTCTACGAAGATCAGAGGCTCATTTGGCATGTTTGGGTGGAAGAATGCAAAGCAGCGGCGGTCTGAATCTAGTCTGTTCTTCAGGTCATCCCAGCTTTGAATCGCATGCACTGCTTCATAGGCTATTAGCTTTTCAAGAATCTCTGCGCTGGAGTGCCAGTTGATCTGTTCAAGCTGAAGCAAGCCGATATCGAACCAACTGGTGAGAAGGTGCTTCAGGTCGTTTTCAAGGGCGGCCAACTCCGGATGCTCTTTCTTTAATTGAATCAGCTCTGCACGCAGATCTACCAGGAATTTAACCCCTTCCGGTAGCTCGGTGAACTGTTTAAGAAGCCTGAGTCTGGGTGGCTCAAGCGTTTCTCTTAGGCGGGTAGCGCTTTTGGGCTTACTGTTTGTGTCTGCTTGTCGCCAGTCTTCAATCGCGGCTTCCACAGCCATGGAGTCAACGTCAAAGTGTTGATTGAGTAGCTTCAGGAAGCGTATACGCCCTGCTTGATTCAGAGCCAGATAGCTTTCACCAATCTGCGCTGCCCGCCTTCTGGCGGCAACCTCGCCGCCTTTATGGTTCAGGCAGTTGTTCATCCATTGAAGTAGCTGTTCTGAGTCCGTATCACTAAGTTCTGAGGAGATCTGCAGTGCATCAGAGTTCTGGCGGTCGATTGAGAGATCATGCCAGACCCTTTTTAGCTGAGTCAGGGTGCGCTCGATAAATGTTGAGCTGATCTGATTACTCATAGGGGTAAATCCTCGATTTTGGTTCATTGCTGATCAAGTTTTTGGCTGTTAAATCAAGATTTGTTAGGCAAGTTAGCAAAATAAATTTAAAAAACCAAGGGTAAATACTTGGTTTTTTGTTTCTGGCATATTATTGTGTAGCTCAATCGTTCATCAAACCTTGCGTCCAGCAATAGCTTTGACGGAGGCCTGATCGGACCGCAAAGCCATTTGAGTATTGAGAGAGGAATAGTTATGCAAGAGTTACATGGTTACTATCTGGAAGATCTTGAAGTGGGTATGACTGCGAGCTATGCAAAGACCATCACTGAAGCGGATGTAGTACTGTTTGCCGGAATTACCGGGGATGATAATCCTGTTCATATTAATGCCGAGTATGCAGCGCAAACGATGTTCGAGCAGCGGATTGTTCATGGTATGTTCAGTGCAGGATTGATCTCAGCGGTACTGGGTACTCGGATGCCTGGGCCTGGCGCGATCTATATCGATCAGGAGTTGCGGTTCAAAGCACCAGTGCATATAGGTGATACGGTCGTGGCATCTGCAAAAGTGCTGGAGATCGACGAAAAGCGTCGTCGCGTCAAACTTGAGACTGTATGCCGAGTAGGTGAGAAGGTTGTTGCAGAGGGTGTGGCAACCAATATGGTTGATCGTCGACCAGCAGAATAAAGGGGAGAGTGCATGTTAATTGAAGCGGGTAAGTCAGCGTTACTACTGGTGGATGTTCAGGAAAAACTACTACCAGGTGTGTTTGATAATGAAAAGTTGGTCACGAACTGCCAGTGGCTGATTGGTGTTGCACAACTGATGGATGTGCCGGTGCTGGCATCTGAACAATACCCACAGGGGGTAGGGCCTACAGTATCAACCTTGAGAGAGATGCTTCCGGAAACCGATTTTATCGGTAAAACACATTTCTCTTGTGCGGATGCACCGGAGTGTAGTGAGCGTATAGATCAGTTGGATCGTGAGCAGATTGTGATCTGCGGAATGGAGGCGCATGTCTGCGTCATGCAAACCGCATTGCGCCTGCAGGCACAGGGTAAGCAGGTCTACGTCGTCAGTGATGCGATCTCGGCGCGTAATCCCAATGATACAGCGTCTGCTGTTGAGCGTATGCGCGAAGAGGGTATCAAGATGGTAACCCGTGAGATGGTCGGCTTTGAATGGATCGGTCGTTCAGATGCACCGCAGTTCAAAGAGTTCAGTATGAACTTCCTCCGTTAACAGAAAAGCTTGGTTATGGACAGGCCGGTTTATCTGCAGTTTTTCAGGTGACATCGGCCCGGTTCCACTCCCCGGTCAGAGGGAGGTTGAGTAGATGGGTATGAGGTTGAAGTATGGAAAATAAAAATAACAATCCGTACAGCATGGGGTTGGATAAAAACAGAGCAAACTATGCGGCGTTGACTCCGCTGTCATTCATTGAGCGCGCGGCGACCGTATATCCGGAGCGCACAGCGGTTATCTACGGTGATGTGCGACGAAGCTGGGCGGAAACCTATCAGCGCTGTCGGAGGTTGGCATCAGCATTAACTCGGCGCGGAATTGGTGCAGGCGATACGGTCGCGGTTATGTTACCGAATCTTCCAGAGATGCTGGAACTACATTTCGCAGTCCCGATGACTGGTGCAGTATTGAACACCCAAAATACCCGTTTGGATGCCGAAACCGTTGCGTTCATGTTGGATCATGGTGAAGCCAGTGTGATAATCACTGATCGGGAGTTTTCTGATGTGGTGGGTAAAGCCGTAAGGATGGCGAGTGTATCCCCTCTTGTCGTGGATGTAGATGATCCTCAATTTAGCGGAGGGGAGCTGATCGGGTCGCTGACATATGAGGCACTTTTGGCTGAAGGGGATTCAGAGTTTTGTTGGCAGCCGCCGGAGGATGAGTGGCAAGCGATTACGCTGAACTATACCTCAGGTACAACCGGAAACCCTAAAGGGGTGGTGTATCATCACAGGGGCGCTTATCTGAATGCAGTGAGTAATATTATTGGTCAAAACCTGCCCCCGCATGCGGTCTACCTTTGGACACTGCCGATGTTCCATTGTAATGGCTGGTGTTATCCCTGGTCGGTCACGGCGGTCGCCGGAACGCATGTTTGTTTACGTCATCTGTTACCTCAAAAAGTGTTTGAGTTAATTCAGGCTTGTGGGGTTACTCACTTCTGTGGGGCTCCTGTGGTGTTGAATATGTTGCTGAATGCCCCAGAGCAGGAGAAGGCATTGGTGGATCATCCGGTGACAGTGACGACTGGCGGAGCTGCGCCACCGGCTGCGATTATCGAAGGGATGGAATCGATCGGTATTCAGGTTGTGCATGCCTACGGTTTGACCGAGTCCTATGGGCCGAGTGTTTTTTGTGCGCACCAGCGAGAGTGGGATCAGTTAGAGTTAGAGCAGAAAGCAGCAAAAATGGCACGACAGGGCGTTCGGGCCCCGGCTCTGGAGGAGCTGATGGTGGCTGATCCGGTGACTTTAGAACCCCGTCCCCGGGATGGTCAGTCGTTGGGTGAGGTCGTTATGCGCGGCAATAATGTGATGAAAGGCTACCTGAAAAACCCGAGTGCATCAGAGGATGCGTTTGCGGGTGGGTGGTTCCATACCGGGGATCTGGCGGTGTGGCATCCTGATGGCTATATCGAGGTAAAAGATCGTTCCAAAGATGTCATCATCTCCGGTGGCGAGAATATTTCAACGATCGAGGTTGAAGATACTCTCTATCGCCATCCGGCTATTTTGGAAGCGGCAGTCGTTGCCAAGCCTGATGATCATTGGGGGGAGGTACCTTGTGCCTTTGTTACTCTGAAGGAGGGGATGGAGGCGACAGAGGAGGATATTATCCGGTTTAGTCGTGAGAATATGGCACATTTTAAATGTCCAAAGCGGATCGTTTTCGCGCCATTGCCAAAGACATCTACCGGTAAAGTGCAGAAGTTTGCTCTGCGCTCTATGCTAAAAGATCTAGACTAGCCATTGCCTCCGGGCCGAAGCCGGTAACGCTGCTTCGGCCCGCCCCTCTTTTTTGATACCATCGGAGCAACATCCCGTGTTGTTTTACCACCTAGCTGAGACTGTCTCCATGGAATCGCCCCCTAAAGGCCGACCACCCTCCACACTGACTCAGGATGCTGAGCGTAATAAGCTGCTGGCTGAGATGGCCGAACAGTCCACCGATATGATCTCGCGTCATACCCCGGATGACTGGCGTTTTATCTATGCTTCGCCCGCTGTCGAGAATCTGTTGGGGTATACCGTTGATGAGATCGTAGGGGTTTCGGCCTACGAGTTATATCACCCAGATGATGTTGAAGATTTTAAGCGGCGTGCCCCCAGTGTGAGTTATGAGCGGGGGACCTATACCCATACCTATCGTTTTCGTTGCAAAGATGGCCACTATACCTGGTTGGAGAGTACCAGCCGCTCCCTAAGGGATCCCGAAACGGGAGAGCTGAAAGAGATGCTGGTCGTCTCAAGGGATGCCAGTCGGCGCATCAACGCGGAGATGACCAACCGGCGACTAGCGAAGGTGCTCGAAAGTAGTAGTGATCTGGTGGCTTTTGTCGATCTGGATGAACGGGTCAGTAATCTCAATGAAGCCGCTCGGGTAAGGTTGGAAACAGGGGAGTCGAATAGCGCTATTCTGCTTGCCGACCTGTTTTTTTCTGAGAGTGACCAACGGATGATTCAGGAGGCTATGGCGAAGGCCAGAGAGATAGGCGACTGGCAGGGTGAGGTTGATATGTGCACGATGAGCGGGGATAAAATCCCTGTGATTTTAGAGGTTCAGGCTCATCGGACTTATGATGATCGTATCGAATATTTCTCAATTGTGGCGCGTGATATGTCGCTGCAGAAGGCGATAGAAGCGGAGCGACAGCAGTATCAGGATGAGGTCAGCCGTGCCAGCCGGATCATGACGATGGGGGAGATGGCATCGGGACTGGCCCATGAGCTAAATCAGCCGCTGACAGCGATAGTGAACTATGTCAGCGGGATTGAGAGGCGATTAAATAAACAGGATCAGATCGAAACAGCCATCTTAAAAAAACCGCTGAAAAAAATCAGTGCAACAGCGCTTAGGGCCGGTGAAATTATCCATCGCATGATGGATTTTGCCCGCAAAGGCCAACCTCAGCGTAAAGCGATTGAGTTGAGTCAGCTGGTGGATGATGTGATCGGTTTTTGTGCCGATAATGCATCGCGTCAGCAGGTGAGAATCGAGAATAGGATCCAATATCCTGAGCTTCAGGTGGAAGCGGACCGTATCCAGTTGGAACAGGTTTTACTCAATCTTTTTTTGAATGCGATCGAGGCGACCTCTCAGAGTGTAAAGGGGGAGCCGGAAGTAATTTGGGTCGATGTTGCCGAAGCTGAGCATCAGCAGGTTATAATCCGTGTGCATGATCAGGGACCGGGGTTGCCGGTCAGTGATGATTCACAGCTTTTTGAGCAGTTTTTTACCACCAAAGAGCATGGCCTGGGAATGGGGCTGGCGATCAGCCGCTCATTAATCGAAGCGCATGGTGGACACCTTTGGGCTGAAAACGCTTCTGAAGGTGGGGCTGTATTCAGTTTTAGCCTGAACCGCTCTGAAGGTGGCGGACGTTAATTCACAACAAAGTATGATTGAGAGGGATGATGCTTTCAGAGCAAAAACAGGTCGTATTCGTAGTCGATGATGATGAGGATGTCAGGGATTCACTGCAGTGGCTTCTGGAATCCATGGATCTGAACGTTGAAAGCTATGCGAGCGCACAAGCCTTTCTGGATGCCTATCAGCCTGGGCAGAGCGGATGTATCCTGATGGACGTGCGAATGCCGGGTTTAAGCGGAATCAGTGCTCAGAAAAAGTTACCGGAGTATCAGATTGATCTGCCCCTGATTATGATCTCCGCCCACGGTAATATCGATATTGCGGTCACCGCAATGACTCAGGGGGCACAAACCTTCATAGAAAAACCCTTTAATGATCAGACCTTGCTTGATCATGTGCAGCGAGCATTAGCTGATGATCTGGCACGGCAGCAGGAGCGGCGTCGTAAACAGGGGGTTGAGCAGCACTTTACCGCATTAACTAAGCGGGAAAAGCAGGTATTCGAACGTGTTGTTCAGGGGCTTTCCAACCAGGAGGTTGCGGATGACCTGGGTATAAACCGTAAGACGGTCGAAGGTCATCGTGCCAATATGATCTCCAAAATGGAGGCCGGCTCACTTGCTGAACTGATTCAGATGGCGGTGACCCTTGGATTGGTTGGGGAGCATTAATCCGCGCTATTCATTTTCTAGCCAATAATTTTCCTGTGTATAGATTCTGTTAGTAGCTCCCGGCTCTGGCAGTGACTCCTGAAATGCACTGCGCTCAGCAAGCCGTAGATAGTAGGCATGAGCGCGAGGGAACTGGGATAGATCGGTAAACAGGCGTGCTGCATGAAGGCTGTAACCGATCCCGACATCTACGGCAGAAAAGCCACTTTCCAGAAGGTAATCCCTCTCTTCGAGATGCTGCTCAAGCACTTCAATCGCTTTTTCCAGCCTGCGTGTTTCCAGCTTCCTGACGGTGGGTGAGCGGAGTTCCGGGTCATAGATGACAATCTGCTGCTGAGTCAGGCTGGCAACATGAACACAGATGGTTTCGGCATAATGGAGCCACTGGAGCCATTCAGCCCTTTCTTGCGACCCTGGGGCGCGCCAAAGGTTTTTATCATCATATTGCTCGCAAAGCCACTCCGTGATGGCTCCGCTCTCAAAGAGTGTTGTCTCACCATCGATTAGACAGGGAACACGCCCGAGCGGGTGCTGTGACAGATACTGATCGCTTCTGAGCTGATCGCCGAATGAAAGGGTGACAATCTCTGCTTTCAAATCTAACTCATTAATCAGCCAAAGTGAGCGCATAGAGCGTGCTTCATGGCAGTGATAGAGGACTAATGACACAGCGATCTCCTAAATGATTATGGCGCTATCGATATTGATGTAATCTAATGTATAAGTAAATACCCTTATTTTTACAGCACGGATCCCCTGAATGTCTGTGTGGGTGAGAATAGGGGAGCATCTGAATCAGAGGATTAAGCATGAGTAATAAAATAAAAAAAGGGATCTACCAACTGGTCGAAGAGGCAAATCAGGTTGTGGAGGAGATCTCCGTTGAGCGGGCAAAATCGCTTCTGGGTCAGGAGGGTATTCAGTTTATCGATATACGTGACATCAGGGAGCTACAGCGAGATGGATTGATCCCTGGGGCCTACCATTGCCCACGTGGGATGCTGGAATTTTGGGTCGATCCTGAGAGCCCCTATGCAAAATCCATTTTTCAGAAGGATCTGACCTTTGTGTTGTATTGTGCGGGTGGTTTACGCTCGGCCCTGGCAGGCCGTGCGATCGTTGAGATGGGGCTGGATAGGGTGATGCATGTGCACGGGGGTTTTGGTGCCTGGCGTGAGGCTGAGGGTGCGATAGTCGAGTATCAGGCGAAGCGATGAGCTCAGATAAAACCTTTTTCCAATTCGGTTAGGCGTTTTTCGACGTAGTGAATGAACATATCAAGCTTCTTGGTTTTGACCCGATTGGGGTAGAGTGCAAACAGCCCGATCTCATCGGTGGACCAGTCATCGAAAAGGGTTATCAACTGACCCTGCTGGATCGCCTCAGAGCAAACTGATGTGGGCAGTATCGCAATGCCCAGCCCTTTTACTGCAGCCTTCAAAAGCATGTCCAGACTGTTCGCGGAGAGCCGATTATTCGCATGGATGCTGATCTCCTCTGTTCCACGTTTAAGTTTCAGGCTTTGGTAACTGCTATAGGGAAAGGCGATCAGGTGATGCTGCTTCAGCTCTGAGGGATGTTGGGGGAGTGGGTATTGATTGGAGTATTCTGGGGAACAGCAAAGATGAAATCGACTGGACATGATCTTTCGGGCGATCAGGTTTGAGTCTTTTGGGCTGCCCCCGCGGATAGCGATATCAAATCCCTCCTTGATGATATCAACCACATCATTTGTCATATGGATATCCAGTTGCACTTTAGGGTGCTCAATGGCGAAATCACACACAATCTCATTCAGCATCCGAATCCCTATCTCTACAGGCATCGTTACCCGAAGCTCCCCGGCAGGGTGGGTCTGAAAACTGGCTGTGGCTGTCTCAATTTTAAGTGCCTCTGAGAGCAGGGGAGCCGTGCTTTTATAAAGATAGTGCCCCGCTTCTGTGAGGCTGAGTTTACGCGTGTCCCGATTGAGAAGCTGTACTCCCAGGCTTTTTTCTAACTGCTTTACGCGTCTGCTGACGGTGGCTTTGGGGATATTAAGTTGCTGGCCTGCCAGTGTAAAACTGCACAGCTCTGCCACTTTATTAAAGATGAGAGTGTCGTCCAGATTGCTCATATCTGTTCCAGTATTGTTTCACTATTGGGACAGTCTAACCCAGTTTTAACGGTTGCTGTTTTGTTTAATGAGACTAAATTAGAGAGATAGTTGTTTTTATACAGGTAGTGCCATGCAGACGCTTAACGAAACACATCATCCTGAATTGAAAAGTTGGGTTCAGAGTGCCAATGATGGGAAGAGTGATTTTCCTATTCAGAACCTCCCTTTCGCTGTGTTTAGAGTGAAGGGAAGTGATCAGCTTTTTCGTGGCGGGGTGGCTATCGGCGATCAGATTGTGGATCTGGCGAGATTGGCAGCATCTGAACGGTTTTCAGGGATCGCTCAGCAGGCGGCGCTTGCGTGTGCAAAGAGCCAGTTGAATGAGTTTATGTCAATGGGGCCGGAAGCCTGGTCCTCTCTGCGTCATGCGCTTTCCAATGCTCTTCGAGAGGGGAGTTCAGCAGAGGCGGATTTTGGGGAGTTTCTGATACCCATGGCTCAGGCTGAATATGAGCTGCCCTGTCAGATTGGTGATTACACTGATTTCTATACCTCGATCCACCACGCGACCTCGGTGGGGGCTCTGTTTCGTCCTGATAATCCGCTGCTGCCGAACTACAAGTGGGTACCGATCGGCTATCACGGCCGTTCCTCTTCTATCGGTATATCTGGGCAGAAGTTTCACCGTCCAAAGGGGCAAGTGAAAGCCCCGGACGCAGATAGCCCGAGAGTCATCCCCTGTAACCGGCTGGATTATGAGCTGGAGATGGGGATCTATATCGGTCAGGGAAGCTTGATGGGAGAATCGGTTGCACTGGATGAAGCGGATCAGCATGTGTTTGGTTTGTGTTTGTTTAATGACTGGTCAGCAAGGGATCTTCAGGCCTGGGAGTATCAGCCATTAGGGCCATTTCTTGCGAAGAATTTTGCTTCGACTGTTTCGCCCTGGATTGTCACAACAGAGGCATTGGTACCCTACCGTAAACCCTGGAAACGTGATGAGGCTGACCCACAGCCACTGCCCTATCTTGATTCGGCGATAAATCGTGAACAGGGTGCTTTAGATATTGAACTGGAAGTGGGGCTGGAAACAGCAACGATGCGTGATCTGGGGGAGCAACCCGCTGTGCTATCGCGCTCAAATTTTATCCATTCCTACTGGACCGTGAACCAGTTGGTCGCACATCACACGGTCAATGGCTGCAACATGCGCGCTGGGGATCTTCTGGGTTCGGGTACGCAGTCGGGGCCTGAACCCGAAGAAGCGGGTTCAATGCTGGAGCTTAGTGGTGGAGGTAAAAATCCAATCACACTGAGTAATGGAGAGGTTCGAACCTTTATTGAAGATCATGATGTCGTGATTCTGCGAGGCTGGTGTCGGTCAGATCGTCATGTTCGCATCGGCTTTGGTGAGGTGAGGGCGCAGGTCTTACCCGCCAAAGATTAAGTTGGCACTTTAATTTAACCGCAGCCTAAGTGCTGCGCACTATAACAATAAGAGTAATTCATCATGATCAATATCCAACAGATCCACCATGTGGCCTATCGCTGTAAGGATGCGAAAGAGACCGTCGAGTTTTATCAGGATGTATTGAATATGGACTTTCTGGTGGCTATAGCTGAAGACCGGGTTCCCTCGACGAAAGAGCCAGATCCCTATATGCATGTTTTTCTCGATGCCGGTCAGGGTAATATTCTGGCGTTTTTTGAATTGCCGAACTCGCCGGAGATGGGCAGGGATCCCAATACCCCTGAGTGGTGTCAGCATATCGCCTTCGAAGTTGCTGATGGTGAAGCGCTGTTGGCAGCTAAAGCAGAGCTGGAAGGGCGGGGGATCGATGTAGTGGGTGTCACCGATCATGGCATTATTCAGTCGATCTACTTTTTTGACCCCAATGGTCATCGTCTGGAACTGACTTATCGGTCAGGTACAGCAGAGCAACTGAAACAGCTGGCTGAGGTTGCGCCATTGATGTTGGACGAGTGGTCACAGACGAAGCGGGCTCCCAAGCATGCTGCATGGTTGCATGAGCAAGAGTTTAAAGATCTTTAAGTTGCCCACTGATGGAGTTGTATAACTATTTTCGCTCATCTGCTGCGTATCGGGTGCGTATTGCATTGAACCTGAAAGAGGTCGCGTACACTCAGTTGCCAGTCAACCTTCAGCGAGGTGAGCAGAACCATCCGCAGTATAAGCAGGTACAACCGCAGGGTTTAGTGCCTGCTCTACGTGATCAGGGTGCTGTGCTGCTGCAATCTCTGGCTATCTGTGAGTATCTTGAAGAGGCCTATCCGGAGCGTTCACCGCTCCTGCCGGTTAATAGGGTGGATCGTGCGCGGGTGAGGGCGATATCAGAGATTATCGCCTGTGATATCCATCCTGTTAATAATCTTAGAGTGCTTAACTACCTTAGCCAGTGTTTGGATATTGGAGAGCAAGAGAAGATTAGCTGGTATCAGCACTGGATTGAGGAGGGTTTTCTGGCGCTAGAGCAGTTGTTAACTGGGGAGGAGTACCCTGGTAAGTTCTGTTTTGGAGATACGCCTGGGCTTGCTGATCTTTGCCTTGTACCGCAGATGTTCAATGCCAGGCGTTTTGGTGTGGATATGGCACCCTATCCCGAGCTGCTCAGGATAGAAAGTAACTGTCAGAGCCTTCCCGCTTTTGCCGATGCGCATCCGGACAACTGCAGCCATTAACGCCTGCAGTTGCCAGATACTCCTGATGAGTAAACTAATTTTGTTTTGCCCAGAACTGAGCCGATAGCTCTGAAAAGTCTCTGGAAATATCCAACATCTGCTCACTGGTTTGTGAGGATGTGGTTACGGCAGTCATGTTTTGCTCAGACATATCCCGAATGCTATAGACGCTTCGATTGATCTCATCGGCGACAGCACTCTGCTGCTCCACTGCGGAAGCGATCTGAGTATTCATATCGCTGATCAGCTCGATAGAGCTGTGGATCGTATTCAGGCTGTTGGCCGTATCGATACTTTGTGCCACGCATTGATCGGTCTTTTCTCTGCCGGTCTCCATAACGGCAACGGCTTTTTTCGCAGCGCCTTGCAACTCTTCGATCATCTGTCTGATCTCCTCCGTGGAGGTTTGTGTGCGGCTGGCCAGAGATCTGACCTCATCGGCGACTACGGAGAATCCTCTGCCGGCATCACCGGCGCGAGCGGCTTCAATCGCTGCATTCAGTGCCAGTAGATTTGTTTGATCTGCGATCTCGCCGATCACATTGAGAATATTCGAGATATTGTTGCTGCTGTGTTCAACTTCGGTAATAACAGACGATGCAGAGGATATATCGCCCTCAAGTGCTTTGATGGCATTGACGCTGTTGTCGACCACCTGCTTCCCTTTCAGGACCTCATCAAGGCTGCTCGCCGCAGCAGATGAGCTATTTTGAGCATTGCCTGCGACCTCCTGAATACTGGCTGACATCTGATTCACTGCGGCTGCAACCTGATCTGTTTCAGAGAACTGCTGCTTTACGCCAGCTTCTGACTGAGAGACGGCTGAGCTGAGACTAGAGGCTTCAGAGGTTAATGAGTGTGCTGTATCTGATATACGTCCCACGAGTCCGGCGGTCTCAGATTCCAGCATTTTCATCACCAGCTGCAGCTGGCCAATGTCATCGTTACGTCCGGTATAGATATAGCGTGCAACCGGATTCTTCGTTACTTTCTGGCTCTGTTTAACCAAGTGATTGTAGGGACGGAAGAGTGCGAGTAGCCCGGCAAGTGTGACGAATCCGCTCAAAAGGCTGATGCCAATAGACAATAATGGAGAGAGCCCTGTGGCGAGCTGTAACCCGATACAGGTTAGAATTGGGATCAAACTCATGAGCAGCGTTTTTGTCGGGAGTCCCAGGCTGTTTTTTAAATGGGAGGGGATTTTTCCCTTCATCAGTGAAGGATAGACCCGCTCAGCCCTTGCTACATATTCATCACGAGGCTTTCTTCTGACGGATTGGTACTCTGAGATACTGCCATTTTTCTGTATTGGTGTGACATAGGCATCGACCCAGTAGTGATTTCCGTTCTTACAGCGGTTCTTTACGATGCCCATCCATGAGTTTCCTGTCTTGATCGTACTCCAGAGATCTTCAAATGCTGCAGGAGGCATATCAGGATGGCGGACGACGTTGTGATTTTTTCCGAGAATCTCTGATTCAGTAAAGCCGCTGACCTTTGTGAAATCTTTGTTCACGTAGGTGATGGCTCCTTTGAGATTGGTGGTCGAGAGAATGTTCAGGGAACTGTCATAACTCTCTTCCACCTGCGTGACAGGAAGGTTTTGTTTCATGGTCTACATCGCACCTTGTGTTTTTATTATTTTGTTTAAATATACACCTTTTTTTAATATGGTTAATAGCTTTATCTCTATGTTTAATAGGTGGTTTATTGTTTTAAATTTTGAGCGTTTGTATAAAAATTGTTTGAATGTCTGTTTTTGTTTTTAATTTTCAGGCTTTAGAGATAGCAGCTATAGTGGGCAAGGTCAGTACCTGCTTTCTAGTTATCGGTTCCGCAGCGTATAATTGTTTTTTTGTATCTGGATATTGAGGTCTGCATGGCTGAGAAACTTGAATGGGAAGATGCCGCAAAAAAGCGCGTAGATGAGGCTCCTTTCTTTGTAAGAAAACTGATTCGTCATAAGGTAGAAAAGGCTGCACGTGAGCGAGGCTTAAGCTGTGTAACTGAGGATTTACTGGATCAGATTAAGCAAAAGCAGATGGACAGCCAGAAGTAGGAAAAATTACAGGGAGGAGCTCAATTGGTGCGCTGATACAACGACTCGGTTTCTTCCCTCCTGTTTTGCCTGGTACATCGCCTCATCGGCTCGATGAATGGAGGGGAGGATATCTTTTTCATCATCAGCCCACTGAGCCACTCCTAAGCTGGCTGTCACGCTGGCATTCACATCAGATTGGTTTGAAATGACTGCATTTTCGATCTCTAGCCTTAGGCGCTCTGCAATGAGTTTGGCATTATGAATATCTGTTTCGGGCAGGATGATGATGAACTCTTCTCCCCCATGGCGGCATAAGCTATCGGTTGCACGCAGGCAGGGTTGAATCAGCTCAGCAATTTTAATTAAGACCTGATCACCAAATTGGTGGCCGAACTTATCATTGATCGATTTAAAATGGTCAAGATCCAGCAGGATTAGTGTCAACTCTCTTCCATGTCGCTTCGCATTTGCCAGTTCCCGGTGGGCCTGTTCATCAAAGGCACGACGATTCATCACCCCGGTCAGGGGATCAGTGGAGGCCAGGTTTTTCAGCTTTTTCTCAGCTTCAATACGTGCTTCGATCTCCAGTTGCAGATCTGATGTTCGCTCTTCAACCCTCAGCTCCAAATAGTCTCTTGCCTCTCTGAGTTCTTCATCCCGTCGCGCTATACGTTTGTTCATGCTGTTGATGTGGTCAGAGATTAATCCAAGTTCATCTCTCTTTTCAGAGCTTAGTTGATCGCGGTAATCGCCTTCAGCGCTGCGTTCGAGCGCAGCAATAATTCTGAATATTCGACGCAGAATCCATTTATCAAACAGGTAGGTGATCAGGATGAAGCCAAGAGTCAGGGTGATCACGATAACAATCAGGCTGATACCCAGGAACTTATGCAGGAGCAGTTTCATCGGGGTTAGATTGATGGTTGATCGGATTGCCAGGTAATCTGCACTATGCAGGTTAGATCGGTTTAGATCCGCGCGGCTAAAGTGATAGAGCGTATTGTCATCTCCCTGTCGTTTGAGTACGCCCTTCTCTGGGATTACAGGCAGTTCCTGCGCAGTTATGTTTGGTGTGTCCTGAAGGAAGGGGAAGGCTGCGTAATTGTTGACCAGGTAGATATCGACCTTATCTAGTAGAGGGCTGGATTTGGATAGCTCGGTGAAGAAATCCCCGAACATAAAATCGACATAGCGTGAGGAGTGGCTCCTGATCAGGTATTTTTTTACGTCGTATGAGACCTCGACGATGTAATCTGAGCCCAGCGGGGCATAGTAAGCGTAGATCTGTAGAATACCCGTTTTCGATGACACATTGATGCGATCAACCTCAAGACGGCCAGTCCCGTAAAGTTTGGAAAGATAGTCGTTGAACGGCTTGGAGATGGTGCCAAGGTTAAAACCAAGATCTGGAAGGAAGTTGGTTGCAACAACTTTAGTTGACCGATCAATAACGTAGATTGCATCGACATTATATTGATCGGAGAGCTGTTGTAGCCGTTCGGGGCTCCAGTCCTCGGGTTTGAAGTTGTCATGCAGAATAATGTCGGTAACTCTTTTTAGTGCTCTTCTGGCCTGCTTATGTAGCTCCCTTTCATCATTTGCGATCAGCTCGTCAAATACCTGGAAACGTTCTCTGACCTGTTGGTGGGTATGATCAACCTGTTGATCGATATAGGCTTGAAACTCGTTTTTGGCGATGATGAAGAGTGTCAGGCTTAGGAGGAGGCCTACGCCGAGAACAGAGAGGATGATTAGTAAGCTTAATAGACGCTTCACAACAACAGAGCTAACTGACTATTTTTTAGTATGTATTCCACTATACAGGATTCTTGTATCCACAAAGACCGACCTTGGTCTACTGTTGAGGGGGGGCTGCCGGTTGAGAGGAGGGGCCTGAATCTAATGATGGATCAGGCCCTCTTTATCAGGGCTCTGCTTTAACAGGCGTCAGGTTTTGTGCGAGTACCTCTTCACCGAACCAACTTAGATTATTATGCAGTTCAACCACTTCTCCGACAATAATCAGCGCTGGAGCAGGTAACTGGGCCTGTTGCTGAAGTTCAGGCAGGGTTTCGAGGGTGCCTGTCAGCACTTTCTGATCAGCGGAGGTGCCTCTGGATACAATGGCGGCCGGTGTAGAACCAGGTTTGCCGTGTTCAATCATCTTCGCACTAAGCTGGGGGAGTGTATGTAACCCCATATAAAAGACCAGTGTCTGGTTGGGATGCACCAGCTCTTCAAAATTCAGATCGGTCGTACGGTTTTTTAACTGCCCGGTCACAAACTTAACCGATTGTGCATAATTACGGTGGGTCAATGGGATACCCGCAAAGGTTGAACAGGCACTGGCAGCAGTGATACCGGGGACTACCTGGAATGGGATATTATGTGCTTTCAATGTCTGCAGCTCTTCGCCACCACGGCCAAAGATAAAGGGGTCGCCACCTTTGAGCCTCACGACACGTTTTCCCATCTGTGCATGTTTGACCAGAAGCTCATTAATTCCCTCTTGGGGGACCGCATGATTGTCCCGTTGTTTGCCGACAAATATCAGGTCGGCATCGCGCCGGCAGAGATCCAGTACGGCTTCAGAAACCAGAGCATCATAGAGTACAACATCGGCTTGCTGCATCAATCTCAAGGCCTTAAATGTCAACAGCTCTGGATCTCCAGGGCCGCCCCCAACCAGATAGACCTCTCCAACCTGATGCTCAGGGTCTTCATGGGCCAATTTCTCTTCGATCATTTTTACAGCGTCATCGGGACGACCGGCAAAAACTTTTTCCGCGATCTGCCCCTGAAGTACGTTTTCCCAGAAAACCCGTCGGTGATTGATGGTGCTAAATTTGCTTTTGACCTGATCACGAAAGTGGTTCGCAATGCTGGCAAGCTTTCCGTAGGATTTAGGAATCCAGGTTTCCAATCGAGCTCTAAGCAGGCGTGCAAGCACGGGTGCACTGCCCCCAGATGAGATACCGATGACGACCGGTGAGCGATCTACAATCGCTGGGAATACAAATGTGCATAACTTCGGGCTGTCGACGACATTGACCGGGATATTCCGTTCGATGGCATCATAATGGACGCGCTCATTCAGAGCGTTATCATCGGTCGCTGCGATAACCAGCATCTTCCCCTCTAGAAGAGCGCTGTGATATTCACCGATTACAGCATTACCTCGGTTCTCATCCAGAAGATCCTGTAGTTCATCGCAGACTTTGTGGGATACCACAGTAACCAGTGCCCCGGATCGGCAGAGCAGACGAGCTTTACGTAAGGCAACGTTACCGCCTCCGACTAAAAGGACTTCCTGTTCAGTTAATTTGAAAAACAGGGGTAAGTAATCCACAGATATTCTCTCCAGACAGTTTACCTGCAGTACGCTGCGAGGTGTTCATTGAGGCAAGGTGCACATGGTTTCAGTATAGTTATGCAACCTGTATGCCTGCTATAAAGAGTTTTGCTCTGATTTCAATGGAGTAGAGCGAAAGCTTGGGATGGCAGGCGTTGCACGGGCTATCTGTTTGTTTTCTTAAAGGTAAGTTTACCAGCAGTTTGATAGTTTTGATGCAGGCTTGAGGTGATTGCCTCAGAAAAGTGCACGCAGTTATTACAGGTGGAAGGGATGTGGGCAGTGATAGTGTTTGTTTATGGTCGATAGGTTGAGCGTGATGGCGTGTGTGCTTTTTGTGGAACATCCATGTGCTGAGGGTAAGAAGCTGGTTGAGGTGAGGTTGAATGCACCTGATTCACTCAATGCCTTAAGCCTGGATATGATTGAGATGATCCGTCCCTGCCTGGATCAGGTTCGGAAAGATGACTCGGTAGTGGCCCTTCTATTGAGGGGTAGTGGTGAAAGGGCATTCTGTGCTGGTGGAGACATTGTCCAGCTTTATCATGCGATACAGGGGGAGATCGATCAGGCCTTCATAGAGAGGTGGTTTATGGCTGAGTATGCGATGGATTACACCTTCTACAGCTATCCTAAGCCGATCATCTGCTGGGGTAATGGCATCGTTATGGGCGGCGGAATGGGGATCATGAATGGCTGTAGTTACCGGATTGTGACTGAAAAAACCAGGATGGCGATGCCAGAAGTATCGATTGGACTTTATCCTGATGTGGGCGCGAGTTGGTTTTTTAATCGGATACCTGAAGGCATTGGTCAGTTTCTTGGATTAACCGGATGTGAGATAAACGCTGCGGATGCTCTGGCGCTGGGGATGGCGGATCGATATATCCGGTCGGAGAGGTGGGAGCAGATGATCAGTGATCTACAGAATGCTGACTGGAGTGGATCTGCCAGTCAAACCGTCACTCGGGTGTTAAAGCAGCTGGAGTGTTGCACTCATAAGCAAAGCGCTCCGCCATCTAATATTTTGCGTCATTACAAGCAGATCCAGAATGTGACCGGGTTTGAGAGCGCTGCAGCAATCAGCGCTGCTATTCTGCAGAGTTCGGTTGATTCCGGTTGGTGGCGTTCTGCTCAATCTCGTCTGCAGAAGGGGAGCCCGCTGGCTGCTGCGATCATCCATGAACAGTTAAAGCGCAGTCGTCACCTGTCGTTACGCGAGGCCTTTCTTTCGGAGATGATACTGACGACACGCTGCTGTCAGGAGGGGGAGTTAGCTGAGGGGATAAGAGCGTTACTGATCGATAAAGATCAAAAACCAGAATGGCTTTATAGGTCGATTACAGATGTTGATGCGAGTCATTTAGAGCGGTTTTTCTCTTCGCCCTGGAAGGGTAACCCTTTGGCGGTGGAGTTAGCACGAGTGGATGAGCTGAAAAAGTCTGCGGCCTGCCGAATACCTTAACAATCCGTTCCCACGATTATCTTGCCGGATGAAGGGGGACGTGGACGGGTAAAAGTATAACCTGAAAGCAGGCGCAGAATGGTCTCCTGTTCGGGGTGGATTCCTTCCACCCCTGGAAATCAATTTTTAAAATTCAGAGGTGTCGCTGGGTGCAAACCGCACTCTCTGTTTTCTGGGTTTTCCCACCACCAGCGACCGGATCTGACATCTTCCCCGACTGAAATTGCGCGGGTACATGGAGCGCAGCCAATGCTTGGATAGTGCTTGTCATGTAGCTCGTTGTAGGGAACATTCTCAGCTTTAATGTAGGCCCAAACCTCTTTCTCGGACCAGTCGGCCAGAGGGTTGAGTTTGTGCATGTTATTGCCTTCATCCCACTCTTCGAACTGGATCTCGTCACGGGTCACCGATTGCTCACGGCGCAGGCCTGTGATCCATGCTTTCCTATCTGAAAGGGCGCGTTTAAGGGGTTTGATCTTGCGAACAAAACAGCAGCCTTTACGCATCTCCTGAGATTCATAGAACGCATTGATGCCGTTCTCTGCCACATAACCTTCCACATCAGCTGCTTCAGGGTAGTAAACATCAATGCTCAGGTTGGGGTACTGCTGACGGACATCGGCCAGCAGTTTAAGTGTTTCTTCTGGTAGTCTGCCGGTGTCCAGTACAAAATTACTGATCTGAGGGCAGTATTTACTGATCAGGTCAGCAATAACCACGTCCTCGGCGCCAAGACTGTTAGCAAAGACCAGCGAACCTTCGTGATCGCTAAATCCTTTGTTCAGTAGGGCTGCAACAGCTTCTACTTTAGCCTGCAGCTCTGCACTTAGTTGCTCACTCATCATAGGGACCCTCACCGTCTCTATTGGGTTACTGCTGGTGATAAACCGGACGAACTCCGTCTTCAGCACTCTGGTAGTAGTTACTCACTTCCGTAAATGCTTCAAGGAGTTCCGGCTTGCACAGCTCTTCTGGGACCTGAATCGCTGTAAATCCACAACGCTCCAGATAGGCGATCCGATCACGACCGATGTCGCCGGTGGCTCTGATCTCACCTTTATAGCCCGCTCGTACCAGCAATCTGGCTATGCTGAATCCTCGACCATCCCTGAAGGCAGGGAAGTCTACCGCGATCAAAGGGAATCGATCCAGGTTCTCAAGCACCGGGTTTAGATCGTCATCACCATTGACCTGAACGGCCAGTTGCCCTTCACGGTTATCCAATCTGTCCTGGTTCTCCAGGTACAGGGCCAGCGGTACGATAATGTCGCCAGCCTGCTCCAGGGTTTCTTCGTTGATCAGTGTCCAGCTGTCATTGACAACTTCACGATTAATTAGCAGGGGCATAGACATACTCCTTAAATGGGGCCATACCGATTCGGCGGAAGGTATCAATGAAGCGTTCGCCTTCAATTCGGTTGTTTACGTATACTTCGATCACTTTTTCTAGCGTATCAGCGACTTTATCTGCGGCAACCGCTTTACCGATTACTTTGCCGAGTGCAGCTTCAGAGCCGTCATCACCGCCCAGAGTGATCTGGTACCAGTCTTCACCTTTCTTATCTACACCCAACACGCCGATATGACCTACGTGGTGGTGGGAGCAGGCGTTGATGCAGCCGGACATGTTGAATTTCAGATCACCGAGATCATGAACGTAGTCCATATCTTCAAATTTACGGTTGATCTGATCTGCGATACCCAGCGTTTTGGCATTTGCCAATGCGCAGAAATCGCCTCCCGGGCAAACAGTCATATCGGTCAGTGTGCCGATGTTTGGACGTGCCAGATTAGCTTCCGCCAGGACCTGCCAAACAGCATAAAGGTCTGCTTTCTTGACATCAGCCAGTACCAGATTCTGGTTATGGGTCGCACGGATCTCACCAAAGCTGTACTTGTCCGCCAGGTCAGCTATCAGTTCCAGCTGCTCATCGGTTACGTCGCCTGCGGGTTGCAGGTAAGGTTTCAGGGAGACGTAAGTGATACGGTACCCCGCAACTTTATGCTCCACTGTGTTGCGTTCATACCAAACACGGAACGCTTCATCTTCAGCTAGCTTTGTCGCCAGAGTGGTATCTTCAGCTGCCGTTGAATCATAATCAAATGGCTTGAAGAAGGCCTGAACGCGTTCAATCTCTGCTTGTGGGAGTTTCAGATCAGTCTCGCGGATCTGTTCCCACTCGGCATCAACCAGCTCGCGGAATTTCTCAATTCCCATCGCCTGAACCAGTATCTTGATACGTGCTTTATATTTGTTATCACGACGACCATTCAGGTTGTAAACGCGAATGATCGCTTCCAGGTATGAGAGCAGGTCCTCTTTCGCCAGGAAAGGACGAATCTGTTTGCCGATAACAGGAGTACGGCCAAGTCCGCCACCTACCAGCACTTCAAAACCTACTTCGCCAGCATCATTTTTAACAATATGCAGGCCAATATCGTGAACCTGTGTAGCCGCACGGTCTGTCGGGCCTGCAGAGATAGCTATCTTGAATTTACGCGGTAGGTAAGCGAACTCAGGATGTAGAGATGACCACTGACGAATAATCTCACAGTATGGGCGGGGGTCTTCAATTTCATCAGCAATGACGCCTGCAAACTGATCGGTTGTTGTGTTACGAATACAGTTACCGGATGTCTGGATTGCATGCATCTGAACCGATGCCAGTTCAGCCAGAATATCAGGCACCTCTTCCAACTTTGGCCAGTTGAACTGCAAATTGGTACGTGTTGTAAAGTGCGCATACCCTTTATCGTATGTCCGGGCGATATGTGCCAGCTTGCGCAACTGTGCAGAGTTGTACATGCCGTATGGGCCTGCGACACGAAGCATAGGTGCGTGGCGCTGTACATACAGACCGTTCATCAGACGCAGTGCCAGGAAGTCATCTTCCGGCAGCTCTCCCGCCAGGAATCGGCGTGTCTGATCTCTAAATTGCTCAACGCGTTCATCAACCAGCTTCTGGTCGACTTCGGTATACTGATACATAACTAATTTCCCTTGCCTGGCTACTTAGGTAACCGGACACCTCACTTTTAGGGTTACTTAACCTGCGAGTACAAATCGCAGGCCGATGGCTAATAATATGGATCCCATGATGGGCTGCATCACTTTGGGTGATAACCGGGTGCCGATGTGGCTTCCGATAAATACGCCCGGTAGTGAACCGATCAGGAGATAGACGAGCAGGTCGAGATCAACGCTGCCCATCTGATAGTGACCTGCTCCAGCAATCGCGGTTAATACCACTGCGTGAACCAGATCAGTACCCACGATCGAAGGCATCGTCATGCGTGGGTACAAAAGAATCAATAGGGCTGTGCCCAGAGCGCCAGCGCCAACTGAGGAGAGCGTTACCAGTCCCCCCAAAATGATGCCCATCAAAATCGTAACGATAGGGCGCAGCCTGCGGGCATGGGTGGCTGCGACGGTATGCTGCCATTTCATCGCCTGGTTACGAATTTTATTACGTAAAAAAACAGCAACTGATGTTAATACCAAGGAGATACCCAATGTCAGATTCATCAGGTGTTCAATCTGCTCCAGATGTTCAAGGCTCTGCAGGTAGCTGATGGTGATCAGGCTACCAGGTATGCTGCCTGCCAGCAGCATGGCTACAATTTTCCATTCGACCAGTTTTTTGCGGGCATAGGAGATCATGCCACCACATTTTGTGATTGCGGCGTATAAGAGATCGGTACTGACCGCAATAATCGGCGGTATACCAAATACAACAATCAGGATAGGCGTCATTAACGCGCCTCCACCGATACCGGTGAGGCCAACAATGAAGCCAACAACTAATCCTGCAAAGCTATACGCAAGTTCCATGGGTAAACCTGTCCAACAATAATCTGGCGGCATAATAGATGAGCTTTTATATAACTCAAAATAATAATTGGGAATCTGTTTATAACTTATATGCTTAAGCAGTGAATTTATAGCTAGTTATATAAAGGATAGGTTTTGTATTCCATTAAGTAATAAAAAAGTAATTATTTATTCTTTTGTGTTTTATTAGATAGGCTGCGATAATGCGCCGCAATATTGGATAGCTGTACCTTGTGTGCTCCTGAAAGGGCAGGTCCACAACGTTTAAATAGAAAGAGTATTTCCAGATGAGTGCTTTACCTGAACATCGTTTAACGCATCTCAAGCAATTAGAAGCTGAGAGTATCCATATCATTCGTGAAGTGGCGGCTGAGTTTGATAACCCGGTCATGCTTTACTCCATCGGTAAAGATTCTGCCGTGATGTTGCATCTGGCGCGTAAGGCGTTTGCGCCGGGTAAGCCTCCGTTCCCACTGATGCATGTGGATACTACCTGGAAGTTCAAGGAGATGATTGAGTTCCGCGATAAGATGGCTGAAGAAGCTGGCATGGATCTTATTGTGCATATTAATCAGGAAGGTGTGGATATGGGGATCGGCCCGTTTACACACGGTTCTGCAAAGCACACTGATGTGATGAAAACTCAGGGACTGAAGCAGGCTCTGGATAAGTATCAGTTTGATGCTGCTTTTGGTGGTGCGCGTCGTGATGAGGAGAAATCCCGTGCGAAAGAGCGTGTATTCTCCTTCCGTGATCAGAATCATCGTTGGGACCCGAAAAGTCAGCGCCCCGAGCTATGGAATGTGTTTAATACACGGGTGGATAAAGGTGAAAGTATTCGCGTATTCCCACTGTCTAACTGGACAGAATTGGATATCTGGCAGTACATCTACCTGGAAAATATCTCAATTGTACCGCTGTATTACTCTGCGGAGCGTCCTGTTGTTGAGCGTGATGGTCTGATGATTATGGTGGATGATGAGCGTTTACCTCTAGAGGAGGGTGAAGTGCCTCAGATGAAGAGTGTTCGCTTCCGTACGCTGGGATGTTATCCGCTAACAGGAGCGGTTGAATCTGATGCGGCAACGCTACCTGAAATTATTCAGGAGATGTTGCTGACGACTACGTCGGAACGTCAGGGGCGTGCCATCGACCATGACAGCTCAGGCTCCATGGAGAAGAAAAAGATGGAAGGTTATTTCTAACCCCTGTCGTTTAGGTACTGGCGTTATATGAACTGTTAAGCGCCATTAGATTGAAATGATTTATAGCTTCCGGCCTGGTTAGCGGGGAGCTTCTCCAAAGGAGAGAGTAATGAGCCACCAAAGTGATCTGATCGCTTCTGATATCGAAGAATATTTACATCAGCATGAGAATAAAGAGCTGCTGCGTTTCCTGACCTGCGGTAGCGTAGATGATGGTAAATCCACCCTGATCGGTCGTCTGTTACATGACTCTAAGATGATCTATGAGGATCAGTTGGCTGCGATTCAGAAAGATAACGAACGTGTCGGTAATGCCGGTGAAGAGCTGGATCTGGCGCTACTGGTTGATGGTTTGGCGGCAGAGCGTGAGCAGGGCATCACCATTGATGTCGCTTATCGCTATTTCTCTACCTCCAAGCGTAAATTTATTATCGCAGATACGCCGGGACATGAGCAGTATACGCGCAACATGGCGACAGGGGCATCAACCTGTGATCTGGCAATTATTTTGATCGATGCACGCCATGGTGTGCAGGTTCAGACCAAACGCCACAGTTTTATTGTCTCGCTGTTGGGTATCAAACACACCATCGTTGCGATCAACAAAATGGACCTGGTCGACTTCAGCGAAGAGCGATTTGAAGAGATCAAAGCAGATTATATTGAGTTCTCAAAACAGCTTGATCTGCCAGATATCCAGTTTGTACCGATTTCGGCGTTGAAGGGCGACAATGTCGTGTCGCCATCTGAATCGATGAGCTGGTTTGATGGTGAGCCGCTGATGGAAACGCTGGAGCATGTTGAGATCGCTAATGATCAAAACTTTGATGATCTACGCTTCCCTGTTCAGTATGTTAACCGCCCGAATTTGGATTTCCGCGGTTACTGCGGCACATTGACGTCAGGCATTGTCCGCCCGGGTGATGAGGTTACTGTATTGCCTTCAGGCAAATCGAGCAAAGTTAAATCGATTGTGACCTTTGAGGGTGAGATTGAGGAAGCGTTCCCACCGATGGCTGTGACGCTGACGCTGGAGGATGAGATCGATATCTCCCGGGGTGATGTCCTGGTTCACAGTGATTCCGTACCAGCCAGTACTAACCGCTTTGATGCGATGGTGGTCTGGATGGCTGAAGAGTCTCTTCAGGCTGGCCGCCAATATGAAGTGAAACTGAATACTACACGTGTGGCTGGAGGTATCAGTCATGTGCGTCACCGCGTGGATGTGAATACTCTCGAGCAGTCTCCGGCATCGTCACTGGAGCTTAATGAGATCGCACGTTGTGAGGTCACCCTTGAGCGTGCTGTCGTAGCCGACGAATATCGTTCACACCATGGTACAGGCTCTTTTATCATTGTTGATCGCCTGAGCAATGCAACGGTTGCAGCGGGGATGATCATCGAAGAAGATTCGCAACAGTTGTCAGATCTGGAAGGGAAGATCGTTAGTGAATCCAATGTTTCTGTATCTGACCGTGTTATCCGCTTTGGACAGCAGGCTGCGACAGTGACGATCACGGGTGAAAATGCTGTACAGCGTCAGGAGCTACTTTACAGTCTGGAAGCTCTGTTGTTTGAGCAGGGGCGTGCAGTTGTGGCATTTAATCAGTCACAGCTAGAGTCTGTCAGTGATCAGTTGGCGACGGTAGGTGATCTGTTTGATCGCGCTGGCATGTTGACCCTTTTGGAAACAGAGGCTGATCTTGCAGGAGCTGTGAAGGTCAACGTTGATGCTCTGGAAGGTAAAACTACAGCTGAAAAACTGCAGGCTGCACTGAAGCTACTGCAGAACTAATCTGATCATGAAAGCAGGGAGGGAGACCTCCCTGTTTTTTGCGCTATATCAGATTAACGCTATACCTAATCCTTATAAGAAAAGGTAAACTTTAGCAAAATCTAATCTTTGCTTAAGACACTGGTTTTTAAGCCATTTAGTTGCACGGATCTTATGACAGAATATCTTCTCATAGTGATCAGTACTGTACTGGTCAATAATTTTGTACTGGTTCAGTTCCTAGGACTGTGTCCCTTCATGGGGGTTTCCAATAAACTGGAAACTGCGATGGGCATGTCTTTGGCAACGACTTTTGTACTGACGCTGTCATCTGTCTGCAGTTATCTCGCATATACCTACCTTCTTCAACCCCTGGCGCTGGAGTATCTGCAGACGATCACCTTTATTCTGGTGATCGCTGTAGTCGTACAGTTCACTGAGATGGTTGTGAGGAAAACAAGTCCGCTGCTTTATAAAGTGCTGGGTATCTTTCTTCCCCTGATTACGACGAACTGTGCGGTGCTGGGCGTCGCGTTACTCAATATTAAAAAGCTGAACGGCTTTATCGATTCGATCGTATACGGTTTTGGTGCAGCGCTTGGCTTTTCGCTGGCACTGATTCTTTTTTCAGCGATCAGAGAGCGCGTTGCGGTAGCCGATGTTCCTGTGCCTTTTCAGGGAGCGGCGATCGGGATGGTGACAGCGGGTCTGATGTCACTGGCGTTTATGGGCTTCACCGGTCTGGTGCAGATCTAGGGAACTCAGAGTGGATATTATCTTAATTGCTGTTATTGCTCTGCTTGGCCTGGCTTTAGTCTTTGGATTACTCCTCGGATTCGCTTCCGTTCGCTTCCGGGTTGAGGGGAATCCGCTTGTTGACCAGATTGATGGCATATTGCCACAGACCCAATGTGGTCAGTGTGGCTATCCGGGCTGCCGTCCTTATGCAGAAGCGATCTCGGAAGGGGATGCCATCAATAAATGTCCCCCTGGCGGTCAGAGCACCGTAGAAGCCCTTGCTGACCTTCTGGATGTAGAAGCGATTCCGCTCGAAGGGGGCGTGGAAGAGGAACCGGTCAAAAAGGTTGCTTATATCCGTGAAGATGAATGTATCGGTTGTACCAAATGCATTCAGGCGTGCCCTGTTGATGCAATTTTAGGCGCAGCAAAACAGATGCATACCGTGATTGAATCAGAATGTACCGGTTGTGATCTCTGTGTTGAACCTTGTCCGGTTGACTGTATTGATATGTTACCGATTGAAACAACCCTGAATACCTGGAAATGGGATATGCCTAAACCGGGTGTTGATCTGATTGTGACCGATCTCCGTGGTGAGTTGAAGCAGGGAGATGCGGCATAAATGAGTACTCAGTTCTCTTTTCATGGTGGCGTTCATCCACCAGAAAATAAGCGTCAATCCACCGGTGGGCCGATTCAGATCGCTCCTATCCCTGAGCAATTATCTGTTCCTCTGTCACAGCATATAGGTGCGCCGTCAGATGTTGTGGTTGCTGTGGGTGATCGTGTGCTGAAAGGCCAGGTGATCGCTGAAGCGGTCGGGCGGATCAGTGTCAATGTACATGCGCCCAGTTCAGGTGTGGTTGAAGCGATTGAAGCACGCCCTGTGCCTCATAGTTCAGGCATGACTGCCCCCTCTATCGTTATCAGGACTGATGGAGAGGATGAGTGGGTTGAACATAGCGGGCTTGAAGATTTCCGAGCGATTCCTAAACAGGAATTGATCGATTTTATCCGCCATCACGGTATCAGTGGAATGGGTGGGGCTGGCTTCCCAACAGATGTGAAACTGCATCTGGGGGATGATCATATCGTTAACACCCTGATACTGAACGCGATGGAGTGTGAGCCCTATATCACTGCAGATGACATGCTGCTTAGGGAGCATGCAGAGCAAGTGGTAAAAGGCATTGAGGTTATCGCACATCTGCTGCAGCCTCACCACGTTATGATCGGTATTGAGGATAACAAACCTCAGGCGATCAGGGCCCTGGAGCTGGCTACAGAGCAGAGTAAGTTGAATCTGGACATCGTGGTTGTGCCTACGGTGTACCCTTCAGGGGGTGAAAAACAGCTGATCAAGCTTCTGACCGGAGTTGAAGTGCCCAGTGGTCATATTCCGGCGGATGTGGGTATCGTCTGCCAGAATGTTGGGACCGCGTCAGCAATCTATGATGCTGTCTATAATGGTATCCCTCTGATCTCACGTATCGTCACTCTAACGGGTGATGCCTTAGGTCACCCGCATAACATGCGGGCATTAATCGGTACGCCACTGCAGACACTGCTACAGTCTGCCCAGTTGCGTGAGAAGGATCTGTATCGTCTGGTCATCGGTGGACCGATGATGGGATTTACGGTGGATAGTCAGTCAATTCCGCTGATTAAAACAACCAACTGTGTTATCGCTGCAACCTATAATGAGATGCCGCCCGCGCCTCCTGCCAACCCATGTATTCGTTGTGGCATGTGTGAACAGGTATGTCCGGCTGAGCTGTTACCGCAACAGCTGCACTGGTTTGCCAAAGGCAAAGAGTTTGAAAAGGCGAAGCATCACAACCTGTTCGATTGTATCGAATGTGGCGCCTGTTCTTACGTTTGCCCAAGTAACATTCCGCTGGTTCAGTACTATCGCTTTGCGAAAGCAGAGATCCGAAATGAGGAAGCTGAACAGCGTAAAGCTGATCATGCCCGCCAACGCTTCGAAGCGCGTCAGGCCCGTTTAGAGCAGGAGAAGCTTGAAAAAGAGCTGCGCAGAAAACAGCGCGCTGAAGAAGCTGCCAAGGCTCAGGCTGTTAAGAAAGATAAAGCGGTGCAAAACAGTGAAAAGGCAGAGAGCTCAGGTGAACCAGACCTTAAGTCCTTAAAAACCGCCTCGGCTGTTGCGCGTACCAAGCTTAAAAAAGCGCAAAAGGCGTTGCAGTTGGCGGAAGATAAAGGCGTAGGCGATATTGATAAGCTACGTCAGACCGTGACTGAGCTAGAGGCTAAAGAGAGAGCTGCTCAGGAAGCCTACGATCAGGCTCAGAGTGCCCCTGCAGAACAGCCTGTAGTTGATATTCAGCAACTGAAAACGAATGCGGCTGTTGCGCGTACAAAGTTGAAGCAGGCAGAAAAGGCCCTGGCAAAAGCAAAAGAGAGTGGTGAAGGAGATCTTGAAGCACTGAGAGCCAAACTGGCAGAGCAGAAAGCGAAAACTGAAGCCGCACAGGCTGCCTATGATCAGGCAGAGTCAGGGGGAGCGCCTCAAGCTGATGTGAATGCAGTGAATCTTGATGAGCTGAAAGCGTCGATGGAAACTGCGTTGGGTAAGGTGGATAAAGCCCAGAAAGCACTTGATGCAGCAGTTGCGTCCGGTAGTCCCGCCGTTGAAAAAATGAAAGCGGGCGTTGAGAAACTGCAGGGTAAATATAAAGAGGCAAAAGCTGAGTATGAAAACGCTCAGTCAGCGCCGGCTTCGGCTCCAGTGATGTCTGCTGAAACTCTGGCAGAGCTGAAAGCTGATATGGAAGCGATCCAGGGCAAAGTTGAGAAAGCCCAAAAAGCACTTGATGCAGCAGTTTCATCCGGTAGTCCCGCCGTTGAAAAAATGAAAGCGGGCGTTGAGAAACTGCAGGGTAAATATAAAGAGGCAAAAGCTGAGTATGAAAACGCTCAGTCAGCGCCGGCTTCGGCTCCAGTGGTGTCTGCTGAAACTCTGGCAGAGTTGAAATCCGATATGGAAGCGATGCAGGGTAAAGTTGAGAAAGCTCAGAAAGCGCTTGATGCGGCCACTGCATCTGGTAGCCCCGCTGCGGATAAGATGAAAGCAGGGGTTGAAAAGCTGCAGGGCAAATATAATGAGCTCAAACAGGCGTTTTTAGAGGCGGGTGGGCAGCTCCCTGCAGCGCAACCAGATGCTGCGCCAGTGGATCCGAAAACGTTGAAGCAAACGGTTTCTATTGTGCGTACCAAGCTTAAGAAAGCTCAGGCTGCTTTAGACGGTGCTGCGGACGATGTTGAGCTTCAAACAGAGGTTCAGCGTTTAACTCAAGCGCATGAGGTGGCTAAAAAAGCCCTTGATACTTATGAGAGCGAACAGAACGATAAAGCTGCGGCTGAAGGGATCGACCTAAAACAGCTAAAAATTGATGCTGCGATGGCACGTGCGGCAGTGACTAAAGCTGAACGGGCATTAAGTAAAGCGCGTGAGGCCGAGCAAGATGACCTTCCTGAGATCGAGCAGCAGTTGCTGGCCGCCCAACTGGAAGCTGAGAATTTAAACCAGACATTAAGTCGTTTTACCGATTAAGGAATTGTTGACTGATGGCGTTGATACGTACCAGCTCGCCCCATCTGCATAAAGCCAGTAGTACCTCAGACGTGATGCGTCTGGTGGTAATGGCAACCTTGCCAGGCCTGGCCGCAATGACTTTTTTCTTTGGTTGGGGAACCTTGATCAATGTAGTTTGGGCGTGTTTGTTAGCAGTTGGCTTTGAAGCGACTATTATCAAGATCCGTAAACGTCCATTGGGGTTCTACCTTAAAGATTACAGTGCTGTGGTAACGGCACTGTTATTGGGGTTGGCGCTTCCACCGTTTGTCCCCTGGTGGGTGACACTGGTCGGTGTTTTTGTTGCGATTGTGGTAGCAAAGCATCTTTATGGGGGGCTTGGTCAGAACCCGTTTAATCCCGCCATGGTCGCTTATGCGCTTCTGCTGGTATCGTTTCCCGTCCAGATGACCAGTTGGACAGCTCCTTTTGTTCTTAACGGTGAGGGTGATAGCTGGAATATCCTTGGTTTTGTTGACACCTTCAAACTTATTTTTGGTAGCCTTGATAGCGCCATAGTCGATACTTACACAGGTGCGACGCCTCTGGATGCGATGCGTCACCGTGGTGGGCTGACGACTGAAGAGGTGTGGAGTTCGGTGCCTGTTCTTGCAGATGGTATCGGTGCCTGGCATGCGGTCAGCGCAGCCTATTTTATGGGTGGCGTTTTTCTGATCTATCGGAAGGTTTTCACAATTCACACACCGGCTGCGATGCTGATCACGCTGGCTGTGACCTCAACTCTGTTCTACCTTGTTGATCCCTATAACTATGCTGATCCTTTCTTCCATCTGACAGCCGGGGCGACGATGCTTGGGGCATTCTTTATCGCCACTGATCCGGTCACCTCAGCGACCAGTAATAAGGGGAAAGTAGTTTTTGGTATCGGTATTGGTCTGCTGATCTACATTATTCGTGGATGGGGTGGTTATCCTGATGCGGTTGCTTTTGCGGTGTTGCTGATGAATCTGGCAGCTCCCTTTATTGATCAGTACACACAACCACGCTCTTATGGTCATGCTAAGGCGAAGCGTGGACTGAAGGGAGAGGTGTAATGCGGATGTTTAGTGCGATTAAAACCAGCACACGCGCTATCAGCCTTTTTGCTGTTGTCTGTGCGGGTATCATTGCGGTAACGCAGGTTTCTACCGCTGATAGGATCAGTCATAACGAGCGTGAACAGCGTGCTAAGGCATTGTATGAGATCGTTCCACGTAGCAGCATTGAAAATGATCTTCTGGAAGATACGCTTGAGCTGGTTTCCCCTGCTCTAAGGGGGGACACTACCCCCTTTGTGGCCTATCGGGCGCGTAAAAACGGTTCTGTGTCGACGGTCATTCTGCCGCTGTTAGCGCCGGATGGTTACAGTGGTAAGATCGATCTGATCGCGGGCTTTAATGCTGATGGCTCAGTTGCGGGCGTGAGGGTATTGGCTCATAAAGAGACGCCGGGGTTGGGAGATAAAGTTGATACTAAAAAGTCAGACTGGATCTACAGCTTTGATGGTATGACAAAAAATGCCAGCAACGATGAGCGCTGGGCTGTTAAAAAGGATGGCGGCTCCTTTGATCAGTTTACGGGTGCGACTATCACGCCACGCGCAGTGGTCAACGCAGTCTCACGTGGGCATGATTATTTTATAGCTAACCAGGTTGAGCTGTTGGAACTGGCGGTACCTCAGAGGTCAGGAGAGCAATAATGGCTGCGGATTATAAGAAGATCACCCATGACGGACTCTGGGGTAATAACCCTGCACTGGTCCAGCTGTTGGGACTCTGTCCTCTGCTGGCGGTTACGGGCTCGGTTGTTAATGCGATAGGTTTGGGATTAGCCAGTACCATCGTACTGATCGGTTCCAACCTGACAGTCTCAGCATTTCGTAAGTTTGTGCCGGATTCGGTACGTTTACCTATTTTTGTCATGATTATCGCCTCGTTTGTAACGGCCATTGAGTTGCTGATGAAGGCGTTTACTTACGAACTCTATCTGATTCTTGGAATATTCATCCCTCTGATTGTCACCAACTGTGCAATCATGGGGCGTGCTGATGCATTTGCCTGTAAAAACCCGATTAAGGAGTCCCTACTGGATGGTTTAATGATGGGGTTGGGATTTACGGCGGTACTCGTTGTTTTAGGCGCGATGCGTGAAGCGTTAGGATTGGGCACTCTGTTCAGTGATATGCAGCTCCTGTTTGGCCCTGTAGCTGAAAGTTGGAAAATCACGCTGGTCGATGATTACCCGGGTTTCCTTTTTGCTGTTTTACCTCCCGGTGCATTTGTGGGGATGGGGCTCTTGATCGCATTGAAAAATGTTATAGATGCCCGGACAGAAGCGCGAAAAGCTGAGATTACGCCTGAGTCTGGTGTTCGTCCTGAACGGGTCAGAGTCACCGGATAATATTGATATAAGACCTTCCTATAGCACAGGCTGAATTGTTTTCTGCCTGTGCATCTATTAGTCTCTTGGTTTCTGTATTCCGTTCTTGTGTAGTGTAGGGAATTCTTGTGAGCCAACCTGTTCCAATAGTGATCTGCGATGATTCGCGTTTAGCCCGTAAGCAGATGGCATCGGCTCTGCGTGGCTGGAATGTTGAGGTAACATTTGCAGAGCATGGTCTGGAAGGACTTGAAGCTGTTCGTGCAGGTAAAGGTGACCTGGTTTTTCTTGATCTGAATATGCCTATTATGGATGGTTATCAGGTACTTGAACGGATCCGAAAGCAGGATCTGCCTGCCATGGTTATTGTGGTATCGGGCGATATCCAACCTGAAGCAAGAAATCGGGTACTAGCGCTCGGCGCACTTGAATTTATCAAGAAGCCGACCTCTCCAGAGCATATATCAGAAGTATTACAACAGTTCGGCTTGTTGGATGAACTGGCACATCCAGAGGAACTCCATGAGCAGGTTGAGATGGAGATCCCGCTGCCTGAGTATTACAGGGAGATAGCGAATATTGCGATGGGGCAGGCTGGTGAGATGCTTGCGCGATTGCTGAATACATTTGTTCACCTGCCGATACCTGCTGTCAGAATGACAGCCTCTTCTGTACTGGAGGAGCACCTTCTGGATGTGCAGCGCTTACAGTGCGAGATCGTGAGTCAGGGGTTTATCGGTGGGGGGATCGCCGGAGAGGCGCTTCTGATACTCCCTCAAGAGGGTTTAGAGTCGGTATCTCAGTTGATTGTGGAAGATACCTCAGGTGAGTATCAGCGTACGGAGTTACTGATCTCATTGTCGAATGCATTGATTGGGGCGTTTCTCTCAAGTTTTTCGAAGCAGCTGGATCTGCATCTGAGCAAAGCGACCCCGGTAGTTATCCATCAGTTTACCGGAATGGCTGATCAGGTCGAAAAGTTTGACCAGACGCTGACAGTATCGATCGATTACCAGATCCATGATCATGATTTTCAGTGTGAACTGATGCTGGTGTTTACGCCGGATTCCTTAACTGGCCTGCAGAAAATAGCGAGTTACTTTTGATGAACTCACCTAGCTTTCAGGAGATTGATGAACTGCACTGGACTCTGGGTCTGATCCAGAATCTTGAGGTGGGTCTGGTTGTTGTGGATCGCGCGGGTGTGATCAAACTATGGAATGGTTTTATGGAAAACCATTCTGGGGTGCTAGCTCAGAAAGTCGCAGGTGAGAAGCTGTTTAATAAGTTTCCTGAACTTCCAATCCGCTGGCTGCAGCATAAGCTGGAGTCTGTCTTTCTGTTACGTAATGCGGCTTATATCTCTTGGGAACAGCGCCCTTATCTGTTCCATTTCAAAGCCAGTCGGCCGATCACTGGCAGTGCCCGCTTTATGTACCAGAATGTGACCCTGATCCCTCTGACTTCCCCTACAGGTGAGGTCGATCATGTGGGTATCCTAATCTACGACGTGACCGATACAGCTGTCAGCCAGATCGCGTTGCAGGATGCAAATGGAAAACTGCAAACTCTCAGCCGTGAAGATCGTCTGACCGGTCTCTTTAATCGTGGTTATTGGGAGGAGTGTCTGAATCAGGAGTTTGAGCGCTTTAATCGTAGTCAGTTAGTCAGTTCGCTGGTGATGTTTGATATTGATCACTTTAAGCGGGTGAATGATACCTATGGGCATCAGGCTGGGGATGAAGTCATTCGTGTCGTTGCGAACACACTGAAGGAGCAGGTTCGTAAAACAGATATAGTCGGTCGCTATGGGGGAGAGGAGTTTGGTGCGATTCTTACCGGTACAAATGGTGATAAGGCACTCATATTTGCGGAGCGTCTGCGTGCCCGAGTGGAATCGCTTATCGTGCCTTATGGAGGGCACAAATTGACATTTACTATCAGTATTGGGGTCTCTGAGATTAATTATGAGATTGATAGCCCTACTGAGTGGTTGGAACAGGCGGACCAGGCGTTGTACCAGGCTAAACAAAGTGGTCGCAACTGGGTGACTCTATTCGGCGATACGGACAGCGTCAGCTAGGGTTGAGATGAACTATGAACAAAGTAAAACGACATGAAATTTTTTCCCGGTGGCGAGAGGATAATCCCAACCCAACCACTGAGTTGGAGTACTCCTCAGCATTTGAGTTGTTAATCGCAGTCATTCTCTCCGCGCAAGCGACCGATGTTGGAGTTAACAAGGCAACCCGCAAGTTATATCCGGTTGCGAATACGCCAGAGCAGATCTATGCACTGGGTGTTGAGGGTCTTAAGGAATACATTAAAACGATCGGTTTGTTTAATGCGAAAGCAGAGAACGTGATCAAGACCTGTAAGGCACTGATCGATAAACATCATTCTGAGGTACCGGATAATCGGGCTGATTTGGAAGCGCTGCCCGGAGTCGGGAGAAAAACGGCCAATGTGGTGCTCAATACAGCATTTGGCCAGCCAACCATGGCGGTAGACACCCATATTTTCAGGGTATCAAACCGTACCCGAATTGCACCGGGTAAAAATGTGAATGAGGTAGAGCAGAAACTGCTGCGTTTTATTCCTAAGGAGTTTCTGCTTGATGCACACCACTGGTTGATTTTGCACGGTCGTTACACCTGCGTTGCCCGGAAACCTAAATGTGGCTCCTGCATGATTGAAGATCTCTGTGAGTTCAAAGAGAAAACAGATTTTTAATTGTGTGTCAGGGCAGTCATATCTGCCCTGAATCCCTGAGCATACTGGAAAAATCATCGAATCCACCAATATGCTGATCGTTAATGAAGATCTGCGGTACTGTTTTGCGTTGTGCCCTTTGCACCATCTCCCGTTGTTGTTGCTGTTTTCCAGTGATTTCATACTCCCTATATTGCCAGCCTAAGTGGGTTAGCAGCTTTTTCGCGGCCTGGCAGTAGGGGCAGTATGACTTTGTGTAGATCTCAATCTTATCCATCTGCTGTTACCTCGGTTTATAGGGGCGGTTATACAACCGCCGCCTGTGACTACATCTGATTAGTTGACGTTATCAATGTCGTACCAGGGAGTCGGGTTGATCGGGCAGCGAAAACGAACGCCCTCTTCAGTAACGGTAACCCGTGAGATACGCTGTTCACCCGGGTTGAGAGGAAACATGTCCAACCCTTCATGGGTTTTGAAATTTTGAATCTGGAAGCCGACCAGCTTATCGGACTTGTTGGTTACAACAAATTCGTACTCACCCGCTTTTAATCCAGCTAGAGTTTCCTTCGCAGAGAAATACCCACTGTACTCATCCAGATGGATCACAGTAACACCATCTGCTCGGGTTTCAGGTGTTGCTGAATTAGCGAAAGGGGTGGCAACCAGTGCTGCCATCATCATAAAAATTGCGGTCATTCGTTGTAGTAGTTTCATTGTTTAACTCCTTAGATTTCCTGCCTCGCTACATTGCGAGTGATCTGGTGGTATCTAATTTATCGAGTAATACATAGACGAACTATGCTATAAAGTCTTAATAAAATGTCGGATCGTATAAATATGAAGACTGATGCACTTAGTGAGATGCTATCTTGGCTACGCCTTAAAGCTGAGGTGTATATTCATGCTGAATTTCAGGGCTGCTGGGCTGTTGATACGTCGGGATCACGCAGAGTGCCGTTCCACCTGGTGAACAGTGGTAAGAGTTGGTTGCACCTTAAAGGTGAGTCGCCGAGGTTATTATCAGCAGGGGACCTCGTGGTATTTCCCAGGGATGAACCTCACTACCTCAGCAGTGAGAGTGAGCCGCCGTCACCAGACTTAGTGGCGAGGACAGTCGCTTCGATAGGAGAGAAAAAATCGGGAGAGATTACCGGGCTGACCTGTGGCTACTTTGAATTTGAGAATAAACAACACTGGCCATTACTCGATAGTTTACCTGCAGCTATCGTTCTGGAGCTGAGTGATACCAGTCGGCAGGCAAATACTCGTGCACTGCTTCACCTGCTTGTCGCTGAACTGGTTGAAGCTGAACCTGGGTTCTATCAATCGGTCAGCTATTTGACACACACACTGTTTATCCACATTTTACGTAGCCAACTAGCTCGGGGAGAGCAAACAGGTTTGCTGGCGGCACTGTTTCATCCTCAGGTAGGGCAGGCGCTCAATCTGATCCATACACAACCGGAAAGGCATTGGACACTGGAGATGCTAGCGAGAAAGATTGGGATGAGCAGGGCGGGGTTTGCTGTCGAGTTTAAGCGTCTCACGGGAACTACCGCAATGTTATATCTATCGCAGTGGAGAATGCTTCAGGCTACCGAGTTGTTACGGACCTCTGATCTTTCAGTCTTTGCAATCGCGGAACGGTGCGGTTATCAAACAGAAGCCTCGTTCCGTAAAGCCTTTAAAAATATTGTGGGTCAGTCTCCCGGGGTGATTCGAAAACATGCAGGCGCAGTGTAACTGTTCAACGCAGGGGTCTAAGAGTAGTTATCCAGAATATCTGTGGATAACTTCTTTGATAAGTTTTGGGTAAATCGCTGTAACGCTGATGTTATATGGTGATCCAGCATTTTGTCGTATATCTGTACATTTAATAAATAGCTTATTTTTCAGTAGGTTAATTTAATTAAACAGCGTGGTATAGAAACTGGTGGTTTTTTATCCACATCTTCTGGTGGTGGTTAGGTTGATGTGGATTAGATTTTGTTTGAACCAGAGGGTGGCGCTTTGGCTGGATTACTGTAATACGGGCGTTATGGGATAAGTAGGCCCTTACTATTCCCTCTGTCGTAGTTTTTTATTGTTTTAAATGGTTAATTTTTCAATTAAATCAATTTATAAGTTTTACTCTGTTTTCTCGGATACCCTGCTCTATTGTGACGAACCTTAATGTTTATTTATAGCTTGGCGATCGTTAAGATCGCAGCTACGTTTTGCTGCTACAGAGAGAGTTATGTCAGAGTGGTTTGTTTATATCGTGCGCTGTCGGGATAACTCATTATATACCGGTGTAACTACAGCCCCTTCAAGGCGTTTGCGCCAGCATAATGGGGAGCTGGTCGGCGGGGCGAAATATACGCGCCTCCGGCGGCCCGTTGAGCTGGTCTGGCAGGAAGTACACCCGGATCGGGCGTCAGCTTCAAAGCGTGAATACGCTATTAAGCAGTTTTCCAGAGAAGCCAAGCTTCAGTTGATTGCCAACGCAATACCCAGTGAATAAAGTTAAAGAGGGGGATTCCACAGGCTCTCTCGAACAGTATGTTCCCTGTGGAATCTCCTCAATCAGGGGGCGAGAAAGCGACTGATTTTATCGATCTGCAGATTCTCTGAGGTAAAAATAAATCTGATTTTCTGCCGCTGGCTCAACTCCTGTTTTGGCGTACACACCTGATAAATGGTATTGGTTTGATCGCCGGATAATTCAATCAGAGGTTTGCCTACTAACCGGAATCGGTTGGTTGAATCCTGACTCTGAACTGAGACATTTAGTTGTTTCAATGTATCGGAGAAGCGTTCCAGCTCGAGCAGATAGGTGTTGCATACCTCCTCATCTGTTACTTGATAGAGTTGACCACGCTCTTTGGCGATCTCAATCAGAACCGGGGAGCGGTGATTCAGGCTGTAGGCAACACCAAAAAGGGTTACCACTGTGATTGCCAAGTAGCCGATCAATCTGGGCCGCAATAGCGATACTGGGCCGGGCTGAGGTTCTGTCATCGCTTTAGCAAGCTGTGTTTCAGAGTAAAACTCAATTAAACCGCGTGCCCGTCCAAGTTTTGACATCACTTGATCACAGGCATCGATACAGGCTCCACAATCGATACACGCAGACTGCAGACCGTTGCGAATATCTATACCAGTAGGACAGACCTGAACACAGATATGGCAATCGATACAATCTCCGCTATTTTCTGGGCTTCCCCTAAGGTGGCTACGAGGTTCACCGCGAGCTTGATCATAGGTCACTGTCAGGGTATCGCGGTCAAACATCACCCCCTGAAAACGAGAGTAAGGGCACATATGCAGACAGACCTTTTCACGTATCAATCCGGCGTTAAGGTAGGTCAACAACGCCATTATTATGATCCAGCCATAGGTAAAGGGAGAGGCGTTAAGGGTGAATAGCGCCTGAAGCAGATGCTCTACAGGCACAAAGTAGCCGCTGAAACTAACAGCAGTTAGCAGGGATACACTTGCCCAGAGCAGATGTTTGGAGACTCTTCTGATCAGTCGGATCCCTCCTAGGCCTTCCCGATCATACTTGGCGCGCTGAGCCGCTCGTCCCTCTGTCAGTTGCTCCAGACGGATAAAGATCCAGGTCCAGATCGACTGTGGACAAGCAAAACCGCACCAGATCCGGCCCCAACCGACCGCCATAAAAAACAGTAACCCTGCTCCTGCAATCATCAATCCGGCGAGAATGGGGAGTTCATACCATGAGAGCTGACTTCCAAAAAGAAAGATTCGGTGCGATGCGAAATCAAACAGGATAAGAGGTTGGCCCTCAATTCGGATCCAGGCCAGCGCAAAGAATCCAACGATCAGCGGCCAACTGATCAACCGTCTGAGGTTCTGATAAAAACCTTCAACCAGTCTGACATAAAATTTTCCATCTCCGGGGAGGGAAGTGGGGTCTGTGATCTCCCTTAGAGGGATATCGCCTTTACTTATCTGCTGCATGGCTCTGCCTGAATCGGGGATACGACCGTTACTATAACGATGCAGATAAATAGGGGCAGGCATAAAAAAAATAAATATAATAGGTACAGATGGAGGAGCTATGACCTATCTATACCTAGATCTTGAACAGGAGTTGCAGCAGCAGATTCGGCATGGGGCTTTGCCTGCGGGAACTAAACTTCCCTCTATCAGGCAGCAGTGTCAGCTGAGGGAGCTTTCCAAAGCAACGGTTTTACATGCTTACCAGCGACTGGAAGCAGCAGGATTGATTACAGCTCGCTTTAGATCCGGGTTCTACGTGTGTGCCCAGCCTACGGGGCGACCATTGCCAACCCAGCCGGATGTGACCAGCAGTCCACAACCGGTGGATATGAGTGATCTGATGCGGGATATCATGCAGCACAGTGCTGCATTTGATATCTGTCCACAGGCCGGTAGCTACCATGAGCTACCTGTAGGCATCACAGAGTTAAATCGTGCCGTGGCGCGCTCCCTTCGCCGCCAAAAGGGGAGTGAGCATCAATACTACGATGAGCCATCCGGCTCAAAACAGTTACGGCAGCAGATATCAGAACGCTACAACCGTCTGGGATGTCGGTTGAGTGCAGCGGATATTACGATGACTGCAGGCTGCCAGCACGCGCTATCTTTGGCGTTGCAGCTCTGTTGCCAGCCAGGCGATACCGTAGCTGTAGAGTCCCCGGGGTTCTACGGGGTATTACAACTGATCGAAACCATGGGGCTCAAAGTACTTGAGATCCCCTCCTCACCTGAGCATGGGATAGATGTTGATGCATTGGGTGCGGCGCTGGAACAGTGGTCGATCAGCGCTTGTGTCGTCACACCAGCCTTTGCGACACCAACAGGTGCGCTCCTGTCCGATGACTCTCGTAGAAAACTGCTGAGGCTGGCATCAGACTACGATTTTATGCTGGTGGAGGATGATATCTATGGTGATCTCACTTTTGATATACGCCATCCGCCTTTAAAGCAGCTGGATCAGGAAGGGCGGGTGATTCTGTGTGGGTCGTACTCAAAATCTCTCTCAAGAGAGCTACGATTGGGGTGGATAGTTGCAAATCAGTCACCGCAGTTGATGCGGCTTAAAATGGTCAATCTACTCGCACTCAGTAAGTTTACCCAGCAGGGACTGTTCTCATTTATCCAGGAGGGGGGATATGACAAACATCTGCGGAAGCAGCGACTGCTGTTACAGCAGCAGAGAGATCAGCTTATAGACGCATTGGATCAACACTGGCGCCCCTTGGGAGATCTGCGGGTGAGTCAACCGTCAGGAGGCTTATCGCTCTGGGTTGAGCTGGATCCCGAGATTGACCTGTTTAGCTGTTATCGTCTTGCGAGGGAGCAGGGCGTGATCATCACCCCGGGTAATCTGTTTACGGCGCAGGATCGTTACCGTAACTGCTTACGATTAAGCTTTGCCCATCTCTGGAATCGGGAAAGACATAGCGCTCTCTCCAAACTGGCTGAACTGATTTACAGTACTATTTAGGGGTTACATCACGACTTGATCACGACCATTTTGCTTTGCCTGGTAGAGGTTCATATCGGAGCGGTTTAGTACTGCTGTAAAGGGCTCGCCAGCTTGCCGGCGTGCAACGCCAATGCTCACAGTGAGTTCAATCTGTTCTCTGAACTGAAGATGGTGGATCTGTCTTCTGAGACGTTCAGCCAGAGCAAGAATGAGCGCGTCTGAATCGGCCTGACTGACAATCAGAAACTCCTCTCCACCGTAACGAATACAGAGGTCTTCCGGTCGGGTGTGTTGCTGCAGAGCTTTGCCGATAGCTCTCAGTACGGTATCTCCGCAGCGATGACCATAGCTGTCATTAATCCGCTTAAAATAGTCGATGTCCAGAAACATTACATAGAGATAACCGTTTCGATCACGCTCATCGCGCCGAATGAGGCTTCCCTCAGTTTCATTCAGGAATCGACGGGTATAGAGGCGGGTCAGAGGGTCTTTTATCGCAATCTCCTTGATAACTCCCAGGCTATGTTTAGTCAGAAGCCCGGAAGCGAGCCCCAGTAGCAGAAAGACGATAAATATAAGGCGTGCTGATTGGATGAAAATATCGTTGCGCTGTGCTTGCAGGTCATCCAGATAAACCCCGGTACCGATAATCCAGTCCCAGGGGTCAAAATAGGTGACATAAGAGACTTTAGGAACTACTTCGTCGTCACTGCTGGGTTTCATCCACGAATAGTCGATCCAGCCACCACCGCTAAGCGCTGCTTTTATGAATTGGGCAAAGATAAACTGACCGTTTGGGTCTTGAAAATAGAGCATATTCTGATGATTAAGTTCAGGTTTGACCGGATGCATCATCATCTGACCTGCGCTGTTATTGATCCAGAAATACCCATCCTCAGAATACTTTGCTTCCTGCAGAGCGCCCAGAGCGAGTGAAACCGCTTCTTCACTCGTGAGATCCCCATTGAGTGATAACTGGTGGAAACTATTCACAATGGAGGATGCGACAGAGGTCATGTGCTGTGATTCAGCACGCTTCTCAGTGTAATAACCATTACTGAACGCGTTAAAGAAGAGATAGAACAGCAATAGCATACTGATCAGGCTGATTAACGTCATCAGTGATAACTGACGACCAATATCACTGCTAAGGTAGGTTTTCATGCACCCTCCTTGCCGCAAAGGGCCTTAGGCTAAGGCACGTGTATTGCGTTGTCTCTGATCAGGAATCTAACTTAATGGCGCAAAGCTGGGGTTGATAACAATCAACTGTGCTCAGTTCTGTAGGGTTTATTCAGGGACAGCTGACAGAAATCAATTTAACTATTTCATCTCAAGGCTTGGAACCAGAGAATAGGATGATTATAGTAATGTTATATTATAGCTTTTGTGGTTGGGCACGATATGTCAATACGAATAGGAAAGCGAGTCGTTCTGGGGCTGGCGGTGTTAGCAATCCAAAACGCTGCCGTTGCGTTTGAAGAACAGGAAGTTCATCTGCATGGTTTTGCGAAGATGGATATAGCCTCTGAAGGTTCCAAAATCGAAGTGATGTTCTCATCGCCACAATATAATATTGTTGGCTTTGAGCACCCTGCAGTGTCTAGAGAGGATCAGGAACAGCTAACGCGTGCCAAACATCAGCTCGAAGAGGTAGATGCGCTTATTCAGTTTTCCCAAGAGGCTGAATGCCGGGCTGATCAGGTAAGGATCGACTTTGCAGTTGAAGTTGAGAGGGAAGGTTCGCGTACCGAGTTCGATCTGAATAAAATAGAGCACGCTCATGATGAACATGAACATGAACATGAACATGAACATGAACATGAACATGAACATGAACATGAACATGAGGCCGAAGGGCACCAGAATATTCTCGCTCACTACCGTTTTATTTGTGCCAACCCAGCTGCACTGAGGCAGTTGAGGGTCGGGATGTTTTCTGTTTTTCCAAAGTTACAACAGCTTGATCTGAATCTCTTATCGGACCATGGTGCGAAAAAATTTGAGTTAAATGCAGATAAGAGCGTTGTTAACTTTTAAGTCAGTATTGGGATAGGCATGCAATCAGCAGTCGAGCTTGAACAGCTTAGATATAGTTGGAATAAGTCAGACCCGGTGATATCCGTAGCCGATTTTTCTCTGAATAGGGGGGAGAGGTTGCTGATCACAGGTGCTTCGGGAAGTGGTAAAAGCACGCTACTCAATCTGCTAGGTGGCATAATCCGCCCGGATCAGGGACGCATCTCACTGTTGGGAGAAGATATCACCAAACTATCTCCGTCTGAGATTGACCGGTTTCGCGCTGACAATACCGGATTTATCTTTCAACAGTTCAATCTGCTGCCCTACCTGAACCTGATTGAAAATGTGATGCTCCCCTGTCATTTCTCCGGTAAGCGATCTGCCGCAGCTTCTCAGAAATTTGGTTCTGTTGAAGCAGAGGCGAGACACTTGCTGGAGCGGTTAGGCCTTGCAGATCAGTCGTTACAGGAGCAGGCAGTCAATGAACTCTCCACCGGCCAGCAGCAGAGAGTGGCTGCAGCCCGGGCGCTTATCGGCCAGCCCGGGATCATCATTGCCGATGAGCCAACGTCTGCACTCGATGGGCAAAACAGTGATCAGTTTATGCAGCTACTCTGTGAGCAGTGTCATGCCGCAGGAGCGACGCTGATTCTGGTGAGTCACGATCTTTCACTGGCTCCCCACTTTAATCGTGTAGAGGAGCTCACCCTTATGGGCCGGGGTACTCAAACATGATGTTACGCCTCTCCTTAAAGAGCCTTCTGAACCGCAAAGGAACACTGATGCTGACGGTCGCTTCTATCAGTATCAGTGTGTTTCTGTTGTTGGGGATCGATATGCTGCGGCATCAGGCTAAAAATAGTTTTTCATCCACAGTTTCAGGAACCGATCTGATTGTTGGCGCTCGAGGTGGGCAGATCAATCTGTTGCTTTACTCCGTTTTCCATATTGGAAATCCCACCAATAATCTCTCCTGGAAAAGCTATCAGGCTATTAGCCAGCACCGGGATGTAAAATGGAGCATTCCTCTTTCGCTGGGTGATTCCCATCGCGGTTACCGTGTTCTGGGAACAAGCGAGGCGTTCTTCCAGTACTATCAGTACGGTAATAGTTATCCTCTTGAGTTTAGTTCCGGGCGTGTATTCTCCAATGTATTTGATCTGGTACTGGGGGCGGAAGTTGCACAGAAACTCGGTTATCAGCTAGGGGATGAGGTTGTCATTGCTCATGGGATGGGGAATGCCGCAATCCAGACCCATGATGACAAACCGTTCCGGGTTGTTGGGGTGCTTAAACCGACAGGTACTCCTGTGGACAGGACGTTACATGTCAGTCTGGCAGGGATAGAAGCGATCCATCTGGATTGGAAGGCGGGTGTTCGGTTGCCAGGAGCCACACTCTCACAGCAAGCGGTTCAGGAGATGGATCTGACGCCCAAACAGATCACCGCATTTATGCTGGGGCTGAAATCTCGACTCTCTACTTTTCATTTGCAGCGTTCGATCAATCGTTACCGACATGAACCCTTAACAGCTATCCTACCGGGGCTGGCGCTGCAGGAACTGTGGCAGATGTTCAGTTTTGCTGAACAGTTGTTGGTGGTGATTACCGGATTGGTGGTCGTTTCCAGTTTGATCGGCATGTTAACTCTGTTACTCACCAGCCTGAACGAACGTCGACGTGAGATGTCTATTTTACGATCACTCGGGGCGCGTCCACATCAGATAGTGCAACTCCTGCTGTTTGAGAGTCTGTTGATCACTCTGGTCAGCATTCTGGTGGGGGTGATCCTATTTTATCTCGCCATACTTGGGCTAAGCCCTTTGGTCCAATCTGAGCTTGCGATCACTATCGGTGTGCAGAACTTAACGCTCTGGCAGTGGCAGATACTGGGTGGGATTTTGCTTTGTGGTACATTGATGGGAGTTATTCCCGGTTACAAGGCTTATCGCCAGTCATTGCTGGATGGTATGAGCCTGCGCATTTAGATAGGTAATATAGATGAAATTGATTTACAGCCTGCTCCTTGCTGGTTTTTTAGGGTTCAGTGGCCCTGCTATGGCAGTGGAAAAGGTGAATGGTGAACCGGTTCAGGAGGTTGAGTGGGAGCAGCTGATGCCCGCCGATTTCTCACTTGATGCTATTCTGGATCAGTCTGCCGAACTGGGATCTCTGGATGATTTTGATCCTAAAGCCCAGCAGGTGTTGGATCAGATGATGGCTGAGATGCAGTCGGCGCCGATCGTCCCCGAGATGGATGGGAAGATGGTCAAACTACCGGGTTACGTGGTGCCATTGAAGGCTGAAGGGCTGTGGGTTACGGAGTTTTTCCTGGTCCCCTATTTTGGTGCCTGTATTCATGTTCCACCGCCTCCTTCAAATCAGATTATCTATGTTCGTTTTGAACCGGGAACTAAGATTGAGAACCTCTATGATGCGATCTGGGTAACCGGTACGTTAAAAACGGAAACAGTGATGGATGAGCTGGCTACATCGGGCTATTCGATGGAAGCCTTTCAGATCGAGCCCTATGACCTTTAATTCTAGTGGTCATACCAATATGCAATTAAATTATAAAACACTGGTTTCATATATTGACGGTCGTTAAAATTTACCCCCACTAACATTCGTCAGGGTATTTTCGTGGAACAGATCGTCACACTTATTTTGGACTCAGGCCGCTCAGGGCTGGATATGGGGCTGTATATCCTATTGCCGATTATGGTCGTGATGCTGGCTCTGATGAAGTTACTTGATGCGAAGGGTGTGCTGAGCTGGATCTCCAATCTGCTCGCCCCGGTTTCTCGTATCTTTGGTATTCCCGGCTTAGGTATTTTTGCCATGTTAAAGCTGCTGTTTGTCAGCTTTATTGCACCGTTGGCGACCTTCGCTCTGATGGACAAAAATGGCACCTCCCGTCGTTATATAGCTGCGACACTGGCCATGGTTCTGGCGATGTCCCAGGCCAATGCTACCTTCCCCCTGAGTGCAGTGGGTCTGAATTTAGGAGTAACCCTTCTGACCTCTATCGTCGGTGGCCTGGCTGCAGCTGCGATCACCTTCTACCTGCTGACCCGGCATATCTCAGACCCTGAGACCTCTGATCAGGTGGTTGAACGTGTCACAGATGATAAGAAAACAGTGATCCAGATTCTGGGAGAGGGGGGCAAAGAGGGGATGAAGATCGTTCTCGACATGCTGCCGATGCTGATTCTGGCGATCTTTCTGGTTAACGTGTTGAAGGTTACAGGAGCGATCGACCTGATCAGCAGTATTATCGCGCCAGCTTTAGCCCTGATAGGGCTTTCGGAGGCGACGGTACTGCCGTTAGTGACCAAATTCATTGCCGGAGGTACGGCATTTATGGGGGTGACGATCGATCTGATGAATCAGGGAGTGATTACTGCCAACGAGCTAAACCGGATGGCTGGGTTTGCGACTAACCCGCTGGATGTCGTGGGTGTTGCTGTCTTTGCCGCTGCAGGTAAACGGGTTGGGCAGGTTGTACGCTTTGCAGTTTATGGTGCTCTCTGCGGTATGCTGATCAGAGGTGTACTCCACCTCCTGATCTTCTGATTCGGCCTGAAAATTATCGATTCAAAACCAGTTGTGGACCTTTCTTACCTGCGGGAATGGTGTGTTTGGCGAAAACGCCATAGATATGCCCACAACTATCACAGAAGGCAACCTGAAACCAGGCATGATTATCCCGGGCACGTTCGTTACTGTCCTTAGAGACGATGTGTTCGATGCCTGCGATCTGACATTCAGGGCATTTGGGTTCTGCAATCTTCGGTTCAGCCATTTCTATCCTCGCGTAATCTTTCAGGTAATCAGGCAGTTAGTGGTGTATCTGGGTAAATAGTTCCATGGAGCGCGAAAAATGCGCGACGAGCGAGCCGCGCACATTGATGATTTACAGCTCAACATTCATCGAAGTGGAGCCTCGAATCGCTTTCTCTTTAGCCGCCTCGACACTGCTGTCTCGCGCCAGCACCACGCCCATGCGACGTTGCCCGGTCACTTCTGGCTTGCCAAATAAACGCAGTGCAGTATCGGGTTCTGCCAATACCTGCTGAAGGTTTCCAAATTTCACCGAGGAAGATTCACCCTCTACGAGAATTACGCTGGAAGCAGAGGGGCCGTGGAAATGGATATTGGGGATCGGTAAACCGAGAATAGCTCGGGCGTGCAGTGCAAACTCTGAGAGATCCTGAGAGATCATTGTAACCATGCCGGTGTCGTGTGGGCGTGGTGATACCTCACTGAAATAGACCTGATCGCCCTTGATAAAGAGTTCTACACCGAACAACCCATGACCACCCAGTGCTGAGGTTACTTTTTTTGCGATATCACGTGACTTCTCCAGCGCTGCTTCGCTCATCGCTTGTGGCTGCCAAGACTGACGGTAATCTCCGGATACCTGAATATGGCCGATCGGTTCGCAAAAACTGGTGTGGCTATCATGGCGTACTGTCAGAAGGGTGATCTCATAATCAAAATCGACAAAACCTTCAATGATCACTTTCCCTTTCCCAGCGCGGCCTCCCTCTTGAGCATAGTGCCAGGCAGACTCGATCTGGTCTTCAGAGGTAAGGGTCGTCTGTCCCTTTCCTGAAGAGCTCATAATGGGTTTGATTACGCAGGGGATACCAACTGCTTTTACCCCTTGCAGATAACTGTCGTAATCCTCTGCAAATCGATAGGGTGAGGTAGGGATCTCCAGCTCTTCTGCGGCAAGGCGGCGAATCCCCTCCCGGTTCATAGTCAACTGAGTAGCCCGCGCTGTCGGCACCACGGTGTAACCTTCACTTTCAAGTTGAACCAGTGTGTCAGTGGCGATCGCTTCGATCTCGGGCACAATCAGGTCTGGCTTCTCCTCTTCGATTATGGCGCGCAGGGCGTGGCCATCAAGCATCGATAACACATGGCTGCGATGAGCGACCTGCATCCCCGGAGCATTCGGGTAGCGATCCACCACAATCACTTCGGCGCCAAGGCGCTGAAGCTCAATCACCACCTCCTTCCCAAGCTCTCCACCACCGCACATCATCACCCTCGTTGCAGTGGGCGATAAAGGAGTCCCTATTTGCAGCATTGTCCAATCCTCAGCGTGAAAAAATTTCAAGCATTATAAGGCGCATTTCTTCTGAATCACCAGCATAAAAATGGCAATAAACTATACTTTGCGTAGTTGTTCCTAAGAGTGACAGGAAGATGAGAAGGCTGGTATTTCTTGCCCCTCAAGCGCAACAGGTGCAAAGCGTTGTTGCCGATTTTATAGCGATGGGGATTGAGAAAGAATCTATTCATACGATAGCTGATGATGCTTCTCGGCTTGAGAAGTTGCATTTTCGTCCCGCCACTGTTGTGGAAACAACCGAGTTAGAAAATGATATGGATTGGGGCATGGTTGCAGGTGGCGGTTTTGGCCTCGCAGCTGGTCTCATGGTAACAACTGCACTGGGGCCTGTTGGCACAGTTGTCACAGGTGGTGCAGTCATTGCCAGCAGCCTTCTGGGTATAGGTATAGGAGGTTGGCTTGGCAAAATGGTTGGTGAAGAAACACCGTTGCACCTGCTGGAAAAATATAAACATGCTTTGGAGCAGGGGTGTTTTCTGGTGATGGTAGATATTCCGGCAGAGCGAATGTCAGAAGTCCACAAAGTGATCAGGCAACATTGTCCGAAAGCGCTGGTCGAGATTATTTACCTTCATTGGGATCATCAACAGGCAGCATAACAAGAGATCCATTTTTGCCTTAAAAGGCCGATTAGTCGGATTATTTATCCGGCACAAGGGGCGGTAGCGACGATTGCGTTACCGCCCTTTACTATTCAGGGGCTGTCCTCCTGTTCCCAGCGGCTTTTTCATCGTTTGTCGTATTTTCCATAATTTTCTTATTTTCCTTCAGTGAGTGTGCTATCACTTAATAGGGTGAAGGGGAGTAGGGAGGCATGAAAAATGTCCAGAGGTCATGATCGTCATCAAGAGCGCCATCACGGGTTATCCCTATTTGGCAAAGATCTGGTGCGTCGTTGTAGTTCTCACTGTGAATTATGCGATGCGCAAGGTGTAAAATTAGGCATCTTCGAAGTCCCTCCCGTTCCTACGGAACCCCTATTGGACCACTGTACTATGATCTGTGAAACCTGCAGAGCTCAGATTGAGCGGCCTAAGGTCAGAGATAATAATCACTGGCGCTGCCTGAATCACTCTATCTGGAGTAGCGTGCCTGCGGTTAAAGTGCTGGCGATAGCCATGTTGCAGAACATCTCAGAGCAGGAGCGCTGGGCGGTAGAGCTACTTGAGCAGGTCTACCTTGAGCCGGAAGAGAGTGAGTGGTTGGATAAGCTCGAGCTGCCCTGATCAGGGGGTGTCGATCTCACCCACCAGGTTGATTCCCAGCTGTTGCCTTATCTCTGCTGGGCTCTGGCAGGTTGCCAAAAGGTAGTGTAACTTGCAGAACGCTGCTTCAACGGTCATCTCTGCGCCTGAGATGACACCGATCTCATTTAGAACAGTGCTGCAGGCATACTGCCCCTGAATAATATCTGCCTGTATACACTGGCTGATATTGAAAAACAGGATTCCCCGACCGGCAGCTTGAGATAGCACTTCGATAAACTCTGAATTTTCATCCGGCAGATTACCGACCCCATAGCTTCGCAGGATTACCGCTTTAACATCCGTGTTGCTAATCAGTGCGGCAACACTTTGTGCGTTGATACCTGGGTAGATCGGTAAAATAGCGACGGCTTGGCTGTTGAATGTAGGGTTTTGGAACTGCGGTGATCGTGGTGCCAGGAACAGCCTTGGATGAAGCTCAATATGCAGTCCTGCCTGACCCAGCCAGGGGAAGTTTGGACTATCAAAGGCATCCAGACCGGTTGCTTTGACTTTGCAGCAGCGGTTCCCCCGAAGCAGGCGCCCGTTAAAATAGACACAGACCTCGTTTACAGGATGGAACCCGGCAAGCAACATTGCAGTGATCAGGTTATCCAAAGCATCGTTACGAAGTTCCGATAACGGGATCTGAGAGCCGGTAAATATCACCGGTTTGCCTAATCCCTGAAGCATAAAAGAGAGCATCGAAGCACTGTATGCCATGGTATCGGTACCATGAAGGATGACAAATCCATCATACTTCTCATACTGCCGGATCACCTGTTCAGCCAGAGTATTCCAGTGATCGGGGTGCAGGTTGGCGCTGTCGATTAAAGGGTGTAGTTCAATAATATCGAAGTCGGGTAGTGCAGCATGATGGGAGTGGCTCAGACGTTCAGTGATCAGCTGCGCAAAACCACTGACCGGAATATACCCCCGTTCAGAGGCCTGCATGCCGATTGTCCCGCCGGTATGGATCAGAAGTATTTTTTTTGTCGTCATCGCACAGTTTCCAAAAAGAACAGGCTATATATACGTGTTACGAGATATAAATAGAAGTGAAGGCTGTCAAAATTAGTTATTTTGCTTGGGTTGCCGGGCTCAGTTAAGCGTAGTTGATCTGTTATCTGTATCTTCCCCTAAACGGCTAGTTTGATTATGCTGCTTGCAGAATCTCGTAACCGGAAACCTGTTCATGTCAGATCAATCCTCTCCGCTTTCAACCTCTGCGCTGGCAAAGGCCCTGAGTAAAACGACTCGTCAGATGTTTGCCGAGCTGGAGTCGCTGGGTTGGATCTCCCGTGAACAGGATAGCTGGGTTTTAACCGCAAAGGGTGAGTTTGAAGGCGGCGGATATCGTGAGAGCAGTAAATTCGGCCGATATATTATCTGGCCAGGCAGCATCACTGAACATAAAGTTCTGTCGAATCCGGATAGTCACCTACTCTCGACAACCGTGTTGGCAAAAACATTTTTGTTGAAAAAAAGTACGTTTGAACGGGTTTTACTGGAGCTCGGCTGGGTAAAACGGGGTCGTAAAGGTTGGCTCCTAACATCTCAGGGAACTGACGCCGGTGGGCACCAACGGGAAAATACAACTACCGCTGTCCCCTATATTTTGTGGGCTGAATTGCTGATGGATAGTCCGGTTTTACGCTATTGGACCGAACGCATGCAAAGCCTTTCTGAAAGTAACCTATATCCATGTTGTGACGGTCATCGGGTGAACTCTACAGCGGAGCAGAAAATTGATAACTGGCTCTATCTGGCAGGACTGACCCACGCCTATCAACGGCCTCTTCCCTTTGATGTTACCTTGGTTTCCGATTTCTATCTCCCGCAATGTCAGCTCTATATTGAGTACTGGGGCAGAGATAATCCCGCTGCGGGCCTCTCAAAAAAGATGCAGGTTAAGGAGATTCTCGCTCAGAATCAGTGTCAGGTTATTGAGCTCGATGATGAGGATCTGGACAATCTTGAGGAAGTTCTGCCGCGCAGATTGCTAAAATTTAATATTGAGGTCTGAGCGCTTCGCGGATGCAGCTGTAATTCTTGCTACTGGGTTTGGTAATAGGGGCTGTTCGGAACTTTAATCACCGCTATGGTCTATAGATAGCGAGCTTAATTTCAGTTACAGTTTTTCATACACGCGTCAGGGTACAGATTAGCATGACAAACCATTTATCCCGCCAAAACAGAGTGATAGCAACACTGGGAGTGTTGTTTTTTATTCTGTATTGCTCGGTGGGGGTTTGCACCAATCTTATTGGGGAGGCAGGCTCTGGGGCTGCTCATCAGGCTGCGCAGGACGCCGAAAGCGTTATGGATCATAGCCAGCATGCGGGTTTCAGTGAGGCGCAAACACAACTGCAATCCCATTGCGAGAGTGAACCGAATAGTTGTGAATGGAGCATCAATCCGGTCTCTGCAGCTGATCCCGTCGCTGATTACTTTGTTCACTATCTGACGCTGACCGCAGCGCTCATCTTAGTTTTTCTGAGCTTTTTTTCTCATAAACGATCGTCTTGGCTGGCATCTCTCAGAGAGCAATACTATCGCCACAGCTATCCCCGTCTGCATCTGCAGCACTCAGTTTTTCTGAATTAACCTTCCTTTCCGGATATCCAAAGTCTGCCCGATTCGGGCGGTTTACAGGCTATTTTGAAAGGCAAGGATTATGCGTTATTCCACCATCTTTTTTATGACAATGGCTGCCGTTAGCAGCTCATACCTACATGCCGGGTTATCACTGACTGATGCGGTCGACGAAGCGATTCAGAATGATAACTGGAATCGAAGTAACCATTATCAGGAGCAGGCTACGCGTGCAGAAGCGCTGGCCAGCGGGCAGCTTCCTGATCCCAAACTACGTCTCGCTCTGGCCAATCTCCCATTAGATAGCTTCGATCTGCAGCAGGAGAATATGACGCAGCTGCAGTTTGGCGTTTCACAGCAGTTTCCTCGGGGCGATAGCCTCAGTTTACGGGAACAGAGGTTCAATCGGATGGCTGATCAGAACCGGTTTCAGCGCTGGGAGAGAAGAGCCCGTTTGAAGCGTGATATCAGCTTAGCGTGGTTGGCACTGCATCAGACAGAGGAGCAGTTGCAGAAGCTACAGCAGAAAAGTCATCTGTTTACTGAGTTGGTGACGATCAGCCGGGCTAATTTCCGTAGCGGAACTATTCGCCGTTATGAACTGATTGATGCGGAGCTTCAGCTCACCCGCTTGCAGGAGCGGATCGTGCTTCTGCAACAGCAGAGAGCTCAGCAGCGAGCGCAGTTAAGTCAGTGGGTCGATCCGAAACAGCTAGCGGAAGCGTTACCGCTGACATTCACCCTGCCGGTAATACAGAGATCTCAAACAACGCAATCAGAGCGGGAGAAAGCGATTCTGCTGCACCCTCAGGTGAAAATCCTGCAGCAGGAGATTGAGGTAAGGCAGAAGGGAATTGAGCTGGCAGAACAGGCTTATAAACCCGGCTTCAAGCTGGATGCTAATTATGGTTATCGTGGTGATCATCCCAAGGGACAGGAGCGGTCGGACTTCTTTAGTGTCGCACTGACAATGGATCTGCCTCTGTTCACTGAAAAAAGGCAGGATGCACGCCGTAATGCTGCGATCCAGAAGCGTGAAGCGGGTAGGGAGATGCGCCTATTGAAAATAAGAGAACTCCAGTCCGGCATGCAAGCAGCATTGGCCACAAAAAAAGGTGTTGAGCAACGACTCTCAATATACAACCAGCGCTACCTTCAGCAACTATCAGCTAAACGGCAGAGTGCGATGCACGCTTATGCTGCAAATGATGCGCGGTTTACCGATGTTGCATCTGCAGCGATCAGTGAACTGGAAAACCAGTTACAAAGGATTGTGCTGGTCCATGAGCAGGCGAAAGCTCAACTTCAGATCAACTATTTTCTTGCCGGAATTGATCCGGCCTTAACGACGGATCAAGTGCAGTCAGCTAAGGAGGTACGACCATGAATAATCGATGGATATTAGCAGCAGTTGCTTTGGTGATCGGAAGCGCCGGTGGTTACTTCTTTGCGGCTACTCAATCAGATGATCCTTCAGCCTCCTCTGGTGGTGAGAGTCAGCCCCTATATTGGGTCGCACCGATGGACCCGAATTTCAAACGAGATAAACCGGGCCTTTCTCCAATGGGGATGGATCTGGTGCCGGTCTATCCTGAAGATCTGGCTGGAGGCGATTCACCAGGCAGTATCTCGATCTCACCGGAAGTGACGAATAATCTGGGTGTTCGTACGGCGGCCGCAGTGTTCAGCCCGATGCAGGAGCGGATCAACACTGTAGGCTATGTCGGTTTTGATCAGGAACAGATCGTCGATATTCACTCCCGGGTTTCTGGATGGGTCGGTACGTTAGCCGTTAACTATGAAGGGGAGGCGGTGACAGAGGGGCAGTTACTCTACACCGTGTATTCTCCTGAACTGGTTAACGCTCAGGAGGAGTTTGTCGCTGCAATGAGCAGTGGCAACCGTTATCTGCGACAAGCAAGTGAAGCGAAGCTCAAAGCCTTAGGTGTAGCGACATCCCAGATCACTGAACTGAGGAAGCAACGACGTGTGATCGAACAGATGCCGGTATATGCACCTAAAAGTGGTTATATCAGTCAGCTGAAACTACGTCAGGGGATGTATATAAAACCCGCTATCGCGTTAATGCAGATCGGGCCTTTGGATGAGGTTTGGGTGATAGCTGAGCTGTTTGAACGCCAGGCTTCTCAGGTCAAAGTGGGTGATCAGGCGGAGATGGAACTGGATTTTCACCCGGGAAAAGTGTGGCAGGGGAAGGTTGACTATATCTATCCCGCTTTAAACCCTCAGACCCGTACCCTGAAAGTGCGCTTGCGTTTCTTCAACCCGCAACTTGAACTCAAACCGGATATGTTTGCCCGGGTGACCATTGAAACTCAGCCAACTGAGGCGGTGCTTAATGTACCTGCAGCTGCGCTGATTCAGACCGGTCGACAGCATCGGGTTGTTGTGAGTCTGGGGGAGGGGCGTTACAAATCGGTGGAGGTTGTAGCCGGAGCCCGTTTGGGTGATCGGGTTGCGATCCAATCAGGTTTGATGCCGGAGGACTCCGTGGTTGTATCTGCGCAGTTCCTGCTTGATTCTGAATCTTCGATCAACTCGGACTTCCTCAGGATGACACCCCCCAAAATGGGACAGATTGAGGAGGTGTGGGTTGCAGCTGAAGTACGCGCAGTCGATCTGGAACTGCGCCGTTTGGTACTGAATCATGATGCTATCCGCGAGTGGCAGCAGCCCTCGATGGTGATGGAAGTACCGGTGGATGATGCACTAGACCTGCTGCCGCTGCAGCAGGCCAGTAAGATCCAGGTGCTGCTGAATGGTGCGAATATGGGGGATCTGAGAGTGACCGATTATATTCTGCCACGACCCAAAGCGCCGGGTAGTCTGTCGGGAGGTGGATTATGATCAAAGCGATTATTCACTGGTCGATCCATAACCGCTTTTTTGTGTTGTTAGCGACCCTGATTTTGATCGGTTGGGGGGCGTATTCAGTTAAGCATACGCCGATCGATGCGATTCCTGATCTGTCCGATGTACAGGTGATTATCAAAACCAACTATCCCGGCCAGGCGCCCCAGGTTGTGGAGGATCAGGTTACCTACCCATTAACTACGGCGATGTTGTCAGTTCCCGGTGCTAAAACCGTCCGTGGGTTCTCCTTTTTTGGGGATTCCTATGTCTATGTGATTTTTGATGATGATACAGATCTTTACTGGGCACGTAGCCGTGTACTGGAGTACCTGAGCCAAGTTGCTTCACGTTTGCCAGCTGAGGCTCGACCGCAGTTAGGGCCTGACGCAACCGGAGTCGGTTGGGTCTACCTCTATGCTTTGGTCGATCGTACTGGGCAGCATGACCTGGCACAGCTGAGAACGCTCCAGGATTGGTTTCTGAAGTATGAGCTACAAACCGTACCGGGGGTCTCTGAAGTCGCTCCGGTGGGGGGGATGGTGAAGCAGTATCAGGTCAAGGTTGATCCGGAAAAGCTGCGTGCGTTTGATATCCCGCTGACTCATATAAATAGTGCGATCAAACGTGCTAACCGTGAGAGTGGAGCTTCGGTGATTGAGATGGCCGAAGCAGAGTATATGGTACGTTCAACGGGATATCTGGATGGTTTAGAGGCGATCAGAACGATCCCCTTAGGGGCAACCCAGCAAGGGGTGCCAATTCTGCTGCAAGATCTGGCCGAGGTCAGTATCGGGCCTCAGATGCGTCGTGGTATTGCGGAACTGGATGGGCAGGGAGAGACCGTCGGTGGTGTGGTTGTGATGCGTTTTGGTGAAAATGCACAGAAAACCATTGAGGGGGTGAAAACCAAACTGGAGGAGCTGAAACGCAGTTTACCCGAGGGAGTTGAAGTGGTCACTGTGTATGATCGCTCCGGTCTGATCGAGCGTGCTGTGGATAACCTTTTCGAAAAACTTCTGGAAGAGTTTCTCGTTGTGGTGGTTGTTTGTGCGCTGTTCCTGTTCCACTTTCGATCCTCACTGGTTGTGATCATCAGTCTTCCGGTGGGTATGTTGGTTGCTTTTATCATCATGTACTACCAGGGAATCAACGCCAATATCATGTCGTTGGGTGGCATTGCGATCGCCATTGGTGCCATGGTGGATGGTGCGATTGTGATGATTGAGAATGTTCATAAGCATATGGAGCGGACGGAACTGACGGATCAGAATCGTTGGCAGGTAATTGCGGATGCATCCGCTGAGGTGGGGCCCGCGCTATTTTTCAGCTTGTTGATTATCACCATGAGCTTTCTGCCGGTCTTTACGCTGGAAGCGCAGGAGGGGCGGATGTTCGCGCCGCTGGCATTTACCAAAACCTATGCGATGGCTGCTGCTGCCGGGCTTGCGATCACGTTGGTACCGGTGTTGATGGGGTACTGCATCCGGGGGCGCGTGCTGCCAGAACATAAGAATCCACTGAACCGTTTACTGTTGGCGGTGTATCTGCCGGTGATTCGTACGATCCTTAACTGGCCCAAAGCGACCGTTGTTTTGGCGTTGGCGATTACAGCTGTGGGGTTCTGGCCGGTTAATAAGATCGGGAGTGAGTTTATTCCGCCTCTGGATGAAGGCGATCTGATGTATATGCCGACGACCTACCCCGGTATCTCGATCGGTAAAGCACGTGAGTTGTTGCAACAGACCGATAAATTGATCCTGACCGTACCTGAGGTTGAGCGGGTATTTGGCAAGATCGGTCGTGCAGAAACCGCGACCGATCCTGCACCACTAACCATGATCGAAACCTTTATCACCCTGAAGCCCCGGGATCAGTGGCGTGAAGGGATGACCACTGAAAAACTGACCAAAGAGCTGGATAAACTGGTGAAGCTGCCGGGCCTGACCAACGCATGGGTGATGCCGATTAAAACTCGCATCGATATGCTCGCCACGGGGATCAAAACCCCGGTGGGGTTGAAGGTTGCCGGGGCCGAACTGGAAGTGATTCAGGAGATCGGACAGCAGCTTGAAAAAGTACTGGCTGAGGTGGAAGGGACGACATCGGTCTACTCTGAACGCGTGGCAGGCGGACGCTATATTAAGGTGGATATCCTACGTGAGAAGGCAGCGCGATATGGGCTTAATATCGCGGATGTGCAAGCGGTGGTTACCAGCGCGATTGGCGGGATGAATGTATCGCAAACTGTTGAGGGGCTTGAGCGCTATCCAATTAATGTACGTTACCCTCAGGCATACAGAGACTCTGTTGAGGCCTTACGCTTGCTACCACTGGTAACGCCTCGGGGGATGCGAATTGCGTTGGCAGATGTGGCTGATATTCGGATTGAGGATGGGCCGCCCGGGATCAAAAGTGAGAATGCACGCCCTAACGGCTGGACCTTTGTGGATATTGAGGGGCGGGATCTTGGTTCCTATGTTGCCGCTGCGCAGAAGGCGGTGGCTGAAAATGTCGAGCTACCCCCTGGATATTCGATCAACTGGTCGGGGCAATATGAGTATCTGCTACGAGCCCAGGAGCGACTGACCTATGTCGTACCACTGACGTTGGCAATCATTATTATCCTGCTTTACATGAATTTCAGGCGGTTTGCTGAGGTTGCGATGATTATGGGGACACTGCCGCTGGCCCTGATTGGCGGGATCTGGATGCTCTATCTCAACCAGTTTAACTTTTCAGTGGCGGTCGGAGTTGGCTTTATTGCGCTGGCGGGTGTGGCTGTTGAGATCGGCGTGATCATGCTGGTGTACCTGAATCAGGCTTATCAGGAGCAGTTACGCCTGAGCAACGGACAACTGACCTTGTCTGATCTGCAAAGTGCAGTGATGGCAGGGGCTGGGATGCGAGTTCGTCCGGTGATGATGACGGTTGCTGCGATTATTGCGGGTTTGTTACCCATTATGTACGGCAGCGGTACAGGCGCTGAAATTATGCAGCGGATTGCTGCACCGATGGTGGGGGGGATGATCAGTGCAGTGATTCTGACCTTGTTACTGATTCCAGCGGTATTTTATCTCTGGCATAAGCGGGATCTGAAAGTTTAATGTTCGGTCTGCCATCAACCTGCATTGTGGGTTGATGGCATAGATCATTGACTGCTTCGTAAATGGTTATTGTTTCTGTTGCAGTTGCTTCATGGACTCTTCAGCAAACAGCTGGATAAATTTCTCAAACAGTTTCTCATCAAAATGTGACTGCATCTTTCCCTTCATCAACATCAGCGCATCAAAAGGGGTCATCCCTTTTTTGTAGGAGCGTTCTGCTGTCAGGGCATCGTAGATATCTCCCAGGGCACAGATCTGTCCAAACTCATGTACCTGTTTTCCCTTCAGGCCAAACGGGTAGCCGGATCCATCTACTTTTTCATGATGCTGGACGGTAATGATGTGAGCTGTTTCAGTGAGTGAGTTGGCTGATCTGAGGAGTTCAACACCGCGTTGAGGGTGTGATTTCATGATCTCAAACTCCTCTTCGCTCAGTTTTCCTGGTTTGTTTAGGATACCCGGATCAACCTGCGATTTACCGATATCATGGAGGAAGAATCCAACCCCTAGCTCCCGGAGTAACTCGGTATCTTGTGTATTCAGCAGTTTCTTGGCGATTAACAGTGACTTCAGGCCGACATTCACGCTGTGGGTATAGGTGTAATAGTCATGTGATGTGATCGAAAGGAGTCGATTAGAAACTTCATCATCCTCCACAATAAACCCAGCAAGATCTTTGATGGTTTCAGAGCTTTCATGGATTAATTCGGCTGTAGGGGCCTGTGATAGCACTGCATCCATAAGCTCCGTGCTGTGATGGAAGATGGCTTGTGCTTTTTCTGCTGCTGGCTTGTCACTCTGTATCGCTTCAGCCAGTTTTTTGGTGGGGCGGTTAGAGTCCTCCCAATTTTCCTGCTCAGGTAGAGCGACCACGTTGGAAATCGATTCTGTAGCCGAAACGGGCTCTTTTATCATGGGAGGGGGAGGAGCTTCTTCTGTGATTAGCTGCACCTGACTTCTCTCAGGGCAGACCTCCACCTCTTTCAGATAGTTCTGAATTTTGCTGATTTGAGACTGTTTTTTGATCAGGAATGATCGGCGAAGGAAGGGGTGATTCAACCAGCCAGAACCCAGATCGACATACATGCCTACTTCGAGTTGGGTTGCACTTAACTTATCCATGTTTGCTAATGTCCCCGCAAAATATCCTATTAAGCTCTTTGGGATGGCAACCGTTCGGTTGGTAAGGATGCCGCTACTCAATTGATGATTAAAGTGTAGTCACGGTTGTTCTTGAATGCTTTTTTGAATTTATAACAGATTATTAATTAGACAGAAAGCCACTTTTGTTGCGTTGCATCATTTGTATCAGTTTCTGAAGGCTCTGCTGAGGTTTGGATTCAACAGAGCAGAGCAATCTGATCAATAAGCTGCTCACCAAACTGGCGTATGGCTGGACCTGCGTAACTACCTTCTGCATAGATCAGATGGAGCTGGACCTGCCTTTTGCTACCCGCTTCCAGGGTGAGAGGCTGTAACAGCCCGCTATCCAGTTCCTCTTTTATCTTCAAGCGAGGGTACCAGGCATAACCCAATCCTCTGCAAGCTGCGTCGATTGAGGTTCGGATGTGGCTCAATGTCAGTCGCTGTTCAGCTCCCAGCCAACCCGCATCCATATCCTGGCTGCCAGAGTCCTTTACAACCAGTTGGCGATGAAGCCTCAGATCCTGATAGGTCAGAGGATGTTGAATGAGATGGAGTGGATGCTGAGGGCTAGCAACAGCGATAAATTCAATATTCAATACTGGATCACCCAAAAAACCAGGGGGAACACGTCCACCAATAACCAGATCAGCCTCTTTTCTTAATAATGCTTCATCGGTGCCACTGAGTACCGTCTCTCTGAGCTCTATCCGAGTCAGTGGATGCTTCTGCGTGAAGGATTGAATCACCTCCATCATGACCCACTCCGGGAAGAGAGTATCCATTGCAATTCGGATCTCTGGTTCCCATCCCTCGGAAAACTGATGCGCGATCTGTTCGGTTTGTCGGGCTTCCTCCACCAGAATTTTAGCCCGCTGATAGAGCGCTTTCCCCGCATCTGTCAGGACCGCTTTTCTCCCCACAACTTTGAAAGCGCGAAGATTAAGTGTGGTTTCCAGTTTTTGAATGGCATAACTGATCGAAGATTGGCTTTTGTTCATCGATTCAGCAGCGGCAGCATAGCCGCCACTGTCGACTACGGCGATTAGTGTCTCCCATTGTTCCAGAGTAATTTGAGTCATATATCTAAAATTTCGATTAAATTAAGCTAATTTTAGCTGTTTTTTATCGTATCAATAAATATAAAAATGGTTTCATCCAGTGCAGGGGAGCCTGCAAAAGTGAAATAAACAGCGTCAGGGTAAATACGATGAAAACATTACTTCATATCAAATCCAGTATTTTCGGTAGTGAGGGGCAGTCTGCTCAGTTGGCAGAAACACTGATCTCTCAGTGGAAATTAAAGCACCCGGCGGGCGAAGTGGTTGAACGTGATCTGGTTGCAGAAAATATCCCTCATATGGATCAAACGGTGGTTACCGCTCTGCGAGGGGGTGCAGCTGAACACACGGCTGAGCATCAGGCTATTTTGCAACGTTCTGATGAGCTGGTGGCAGAGCTTAAGGCGGCGGATGAGGTGGTGATCGGTCTGCCATTCTACAATTTTAACGTGCCCAGCCAGGTGAAATCTTACTTTGATCTCCTAGCGCGTGCCGGTGTGACCTTCTCTTATACTGAAAACGGACCTGTTGGCCTGATTGATGATAAACCGGTCTATCTGATCACCACACGTGGCGGTATCTATCATGAAACCGGTATCGATTTTCAGATTCCATTTGTGAAACAGTTTTTGGGATTCATTGGCCTTAAAAATGTTGAAGTGGTTTATGCAGAAGGTTTAGCGATGGGAGAGATTGCTGAAAAAGCGCTTGCAGAGGCAAATGCACAGATCGCAGCATTTCACTAAGGGAGAGGGCAGATGGGACTGTTAATAGAAGGCAAGTGGCATGATCAGTGGTATGACACTAAAAGCCATAAGGGAGAGTTTATCCGCAGTGAATCCCAGTTCCGTCACTGGGTAACACCGGATGGTAGTGCAGGCCCTACCGGAGAGGAAGGGTTTAAAGCGGAGGCCGGACGTTACCACCTCTATGTGTCATTGGCATGTCCCTGGGCACATCGAGCGTTGATTATGCGTGAACTGAAAGGGTTACAGGATCTGATCAGTGTCAGTGTGGTTCATCCACTGATGCTGGAGCAGGGCTGGACCTTTGCCTCTGATTCACCTGCAGCGACAGGCGATCTGCTCTACGGTTATAGCTACCTTCATCAGCTGTATACCCGATCACAGCCGGACTACACAGGGCGCGTCACAGTGCCTGTACTCTGGGATAAGCAAAAGCAAACTATTGTGAATAATGAATCGTCAGAGATCATCCGGATGTTGAACTCTGCGTTTAACCGATGTGGGGCTAACGCGGCTGATCTCTACCCAACTCACCTGCAAGAGAAGATTGACCATCTCAATTCCTGGATCTATGACAGCATTAATAATGGTGTCTATCGGGTTGGGTTTGCAACCAGCCAGCAGGCTTATGATTCAGCTGTAGAGACTCTGTTCAGTTCATTGGAAAAGTTGGAGCAGAAGCTATCCGAGCAGCGCTATTTAGCGGGAGATCAGATGACTGAAGCGGATATCCGGCTTTTTACAACGCTTGTCCGGTTTGATCCTGTTTATGTCACCCATTTCAAGTGTGACCGTAAGCGGATTTCGGATTATCCCTCGCTATCTGGCTACCTTCGTGAGCTTTACCAGATTCCGGGTATCGCTGAGAGTGTAAACATGACACATATTCGCGAACACTATTATCGCAGTCATCCTATGCTCAACCCGCAAGGCATCATTTCGACCGGGCCTGAGTTTGATCTGAATGCAGCCCATGGGAGAGAGATTTTATGAGTGCAAGAACGGTTTTGAGGGTGATCCCTGGGGTGGATAGCGAAGATGGTGCTGGGGTTAAGCTGAAGCGGAGCATGGGACGAAATCCAGCATCGAGGGTCGATCCGTTTCTGATGTTGGATGCATTCTCCTCTGCTAATCCTGACGATTATCTTGCGGGGTTCCCTCCACATCCGCACCGTGGTTTTGAAACGGTTACCTATATGCTGAATGGTCACATGATCCACCGCGACCATATGGGCAATGAAGGTGAGTTACGTGCCGGAGGGGTTCAGTGGATGACCGCCGGGCGCGGGGTGATTCATGAGGAGCGTCCTCAAAAGGTGAATGGGCTGATGCGGGGCTTTCAGCTCTGGGTCAATCTGCCTGCTCATGACAAGATGAAGCCGGCCGCGTATCAAAATATCGATCCGGAAGAGGTACCACAATTTGATCTGAATGAGGGAGCGAGCATTCGGCTTGTAGCGGGTCGCCTCTCTTTGGATGAAGCACAGATTGTGGGACCGATACAGGCTGAGGCAACTGACCCGCTTTATATCGACCTGATTTTGCAGGCATGGAGTGAAGTCACCCTGCCAGTCATGCCCGATTATCATGCCGTGATCTATCTGTTTGAAGGAGCAGCGATGATTGCGGGTGAGCAGTTGCAGCGGGATGCAGCAACGCAACTGACTGAAGGTGAATCGATAACCCTCAGGACAGAAGGTGAGAGTGCTCGAATGCTGATACTGGCGGGTAAGCCTCTGAATGAAGCGGTGGCACAGTATGGGCCATTTGTGATGAACACCATGGAGGAGGTTGAGCAGGCATTAGCAGATTACCGCGATGGCACTCTGACCAGATAGCTTAGCGTTTGAGGTATAAAGTTCAGGTTAGAGTTCGTCGAGCACAATGGCGTGTTTATCGGTCTCGACGGATGAGGAGATCAGGGGTGGATTATCAGTAAATAGGGCATCTACGCCCTGTTGGAAGAGTCTTGCGGCCTCTTCTGGCTCGTTACAGGTATAACAGTAGAGGTCGTACCCCGCGGCTTTGATTAACGCTATTTCAGCAGCATTAATCAGTCTCCAGTCACAGTGGATGCTGATCGCCTGGAGGGCCTCAGCTTTGAGTTGCCAGAATTCAGGCAGATGTTCGAACAGTAAACCGATCTGGGCAAACAGATCATAGTATCGATAGAACCCTAACAGCTCATGATCAAAGCTACTGATGATAAGCTTTTCAGGTGATTGCCAGTAAACGCTGATCTCTTCGAACACTTTACGAGCCACCAGATCACCGGGTAGCGCATAGGGTTTCAATTCCAGATTGAGTCCCAGCCCCAGTTGCTGACAGAGTAGTAGTGCATCGGAGAGATGTGGCATCGGTTCATCAATCCAATCCGGATTGAACCAACTACCTGCATCCAGTAGAGGCAGGTCGGAGGCGGTGAAGTTGGTCAGTGGGCCGGTTGCATTCGTGCAGCGATCTAACCGGTCATCGTGACAGAGTACCGGGGTACCATCACCGAGTAGTGTGACATCCAGCTCAACCCAACGGATACCGCATTTGGCTGCCTTTCTGATACCCGCTAGCGTATTTTCCGGAGCCAGATCGGCAGCACCACGATGACCAATGATGCTGCTGGCGATCATGGCACCTGCATGCCTCGCTGAACAAATTCGATATGACCCATACGTTCGATCCAGGCTTTGACGTAGGGGTATTTATCCAGATCAACATGTTGCCACTCATATCGCATCGCCCAGGGGTAGACAGCAAAGTCAGCGATGGATAGATCATCTCCGATAATAAACGAGCGATCAGCCAACTGGTTATTCAGAACCCCCCATAAGCGTTGAGCTTCGTCGTTATAGCGCTGCTGGGCATAAGGGACACGTTCAGGCGCAAATTTATTGAAATGGTGGGCCTGGCCCAGAAAGGGGCCGAAATTACCCATCTGCCACATAAGCCACTGGATGCACTCCAGTCGCTCCCTTGGATTAGTAGGGAGGAATTCGCCGCTTTTCTCTGCAAGGTAGAGCAGAATCGCACCACTTTCGAAGAGTGAGATCTCCTCATTATCAGGCCCTTCGTCATCAATGATGGCGGGGATCTTATGATTAGGACTCAGTTTACTGAAGGGAGGTTGGAACTGCTCCTCTTCAAGAATATTGACCGGGTGAACCCGATAGGGGAGCCGAATAGCTTCTAGCATAATAGAGATCTTACGCCCGTTGGGGGTTCCCCAGGTATATAAGTCGATCATCGGAACTCCTTAAAGGTTCACAAAGTGATTGTAGATACCGATCAGTTCCTGCTCAGAGAAGGTCACAATAACCAGCTGCTGACCCGGCTTTATCAGGTTGGGATTATCGCCCAGAATACCCTGCTTATAGTTGTAGATATAAGTCTGGTCGACCTTACGTTTTAACACCTGCCCTAAAAAGGAACTGCGTTTATCGTTGAGTTGCTCATCGGCATCTTTTGGAATGGATACATACACTGTTTTATCCAGTCCGGGTAACGTCAGACCGGTTGTAAATGTTTTCATCAAACCATGCTGAATAATCCCCCACAGGCCCTCATCATCCCCCTCATTCACCGCGTGGATAAAGTAGACTTTCTGTGAAGCCTGGTCGGGATTATCGAGCAGCTCCATCAGTTTGACCTGGGAGGCCAGCTGTAAAGGGACACTCACATTGGAATGGGTATCGCCCGCTTTCGGTTTGGTACCGAGCACATTGAGATGTGTACTGACAGCAAAGGTTGCATCGGCATTTGGGGCGACCGGGTTACTTTGATCCTCCTCTAAGGAGATCCCCGCCTGATCACGTGTTTGAGCTTTCGGCAGCGCAATGAGCTGATCGGCGGTCACAAAGTTATCGGCGTTGTTGATGTCGATCGGCTGTTCCGAGCCCTGTGTCAGACGGTTGATATGCGCTTTGGCTTGCTGCTCAGTTTGAGGTGTCACTGAAGCGTCGCCAACATCTCCTGTTTGCTGCGGAGCAGTTGGTTGCAGATAGAGATAGCCTGCAACCAGCGCGATCACAATGATCAGAAGGAAGAGTATTCGTTGCATCATCCAATCCTTATTTTTATTAGCGGCAATGGTGCACCTCTAATGTAGCGCTATGTGCAGCAGAAAAAAACTATTCCTGAGAACTGTTTTCTCAACCATTACGTAGATCAGCGATATAATAGTGGGGATGTTTTAGGGAGGTTGTATGAGTGATTCTGATTCTAGTTTCGGTGACTTAATGCAGGGGGAGGGAGTGATACCTCTGAAAGGAGAGAGTAAAGCGGACCTCACTCAGCAGAAAAAGCAGCAGGATCCAACCCTATCAGAAGCGCGCCGCCGCTCTGCCATGGCGGGCGAAGACGAGGGTTTGTCTACATCATCCATAGAGTTGTTACACCCCCTTGATCCCGTGGCATGGAAGCGTGATGGCGTACAGGAAGGGGTCTACAGAAATCTGCGATTGGGCAAGTATCAGGTTGATGCGCGTTTAGATCTGATTCGTAAATCTATCCCTCAATGCCGTGATGAGCTGCTCTCATTTCTACAGGAGAGCATCCGCTACGATATCCGTACGGTATTGATTAATCACGGTCGTAGCCGGGATCGTTCCGGCATGGGAAACCAGCAGAAAAGCTATCTCAATCAGTGGTTGCAAGCGTTACCGGATGTGATGGCTTTCCACTCGGCACAACCTGCGCAGGGGGGGATCGGGGCGATCTATGTATTGTTAAGGAAAAGTGAAGAGAAAAGGCTGGATAACTGGGAGCGACACCAGAAGCGCTAAGGTTTCTTACTGCACTACAGCCAGATTCCGCATGACAGGGAAGTGATAGTTCTGATATATTTCGCAAATCTAAATGATAGTAATTATTATTAGTCTTACGGAATTTATCAGTTGCTTACCTCTGAACCAACGAACCTTCAAAAAGATAATCTGGCGCTGCTGGAACTCATTACTCAGCAGCGTTTTGGCGTGGAATATCAACCACTGATTGATACATTAACGGGCAGCGTTATGGGCTACGAGGCGTTAGCCCGTTTTTACTGCTCTGATGACCGTCCGCTTTCACCGCTAACTGTGTTCAAACTGCTACATGATAGTCCACTGATGCTGGCGCAGGTAGAACTGCACCTAAAACGACTTCAGGTGCGTTATCGCCCTGATGATCTGCCCCTCTTCCTCAACCTTGATCCGCATGCATTTGCGATCTTTTCAGAAGTGACTCAGGGGGGAAGTAATGAGTTTATCTCACTGCTGAGGGGACATTCTGGTCTGGTCATTGAGATTATAGAGAACACAGATGTGAACGATGCGACCATCAGCCAGCAGATGTCAGAATTGATGCGCGAGCAGGGCTTTTCAATCGCGCTGGATGATCTGGGAGCACCCGGCTCAATGGTATCTCTGACGATTTTAAGTGAAGTGGATTTTATAAAGTTTGACCGTAGCTGGTTAAAAGAAACTCAGAATGACTCAATGCAACTGCTGCTCAGGAGTGTCATCAACTTTGCACGCCTCAGTGGTAAGAAAACCGTGATTGAAGGCGTTGAAACTGCAGAAGACCTCGCGAAAGCGGTAAATCTGGGGATCGATTATGTACAGGGTTTTTTCTACCAGGAGCTCTTCATCACTCAGCGCTGTTATGGTTGAGGCGGAAGCGATTAAGAGCAATTTAGGCTAATCTTAGTCTAAAGAGATTCACTCGTTGTTGCGTATATGGTTGAAAAAATTGATGAGGTCCTGACATTCTGGTTTGGGCAGATTGAGGAAGGTTTTACTGCTTGTGATAGAAGTGCACTCTGGTGGGGAGGCTCTGCGGAAAATGATCGCCTGATCGCTGACCTTTTTGGTCATAAAGTTTCGCAGGCTTTGCGTGGAGAGCTTGATAACTGGTCTGAAACTCCCAGAGGGCGACTCGCGCTGATCATTCTCCTCGATCAATTCACCCGGACGATCTACAGAGGTACAGCCGATGCATTTGCCGGAGATCCTCACGCCCTGAAGCTTTGTCAGGAAGGTAGAAGAGCAGGGCATGATCAGGCTCTCGAATTTGTTGAACGTACATTTTTTTATATGCCGCTTGAGCATGCAGAGGATCTGGACTGTCAGGTACAGTGCATCGATTGCTTTGAACAGATGCTGCTTGAAGTTCCGGGCGGCAAAAAAATCCAGGTAGAAGGCTGGTTGGACTTTGCGTTCCAGCATCAGGAGCAGATACAACAATTTGGCCGGTTTCCACACCGAAATGAGGTATTAGGTCGCAGTTCTACACCGGAAGAGCTGGCTTATCTGCTTCAGAGTCGAAATCGTTGGGGACAATAACGGGCTAGAACAACGATTGATTGGTTTGTGGTGCAGGCCATGGATCAAATTGACAAACACCGGGTAAACGGGCTTCAAGGGCATCTACAAAATAAGCGGCCAGATCGGGAGCTTCTGCATTATCCGGGGTATGAAAAAAGAAATAGGGCGTTTTTCCTGCAGCTATCCAACTGACCGCTTTATCCAGCCAGGGTGTCAGATAGGGGACCGCCCATCGCCAGTCCATCGGTGTGATCAGACGAACCATCGGGTAATCTCCAGTGGCCAATGCATGAACAGGGACCTCTGGTTTATGCGCTTTCGCTTTCAAAGTCACCGGATCATCTGCGGTGTGGGCAAACAGGGCGCGCGTATCAAAGCTAATTCGGTTGATCCCATGAGCAGCCAGTAACCGATTGAACTGCTGCTCCTCATCACCTTTATTGAAGAAATCCAGATGGCGGATCTCCACCGCATAATTAAACTGCTCAGGCAGACCTTTCAGAAACTTCTTCAGTACCGGAAGTGAATCAGGGCTGAAAGCGGCTGGAAGCTGGATGCAGAGTAAACCCAGCTTATCTCCCAGAGGTTCAACCGTTCGGAAAAAAGCGTTTGCCTCCCCATCACAGCGTGTGAGCTGATCCCGGTGTGTGATCGCCTGAGGGAATTTAAAACAGAATCGAAAACGCTCCGGTGTTTCATTGAACCACTGTTGGACTGTGTCCGGTTTTGGCAAACCATAGAACGTTGAGTTACCCTCTACGCTACTGAAATAGCGGGAGTAAGCGTGGATAACATGTGTGTTACTTCCCCGCTGTAGCAGATTATCCTGCCAGGCAGAATGTTGCCATTGTGTGAGCCCAATCAAACAAGTTGGATGATTTTCTTTAATCGTCACTTTAATGCCGTAGTGCAGCTGTATTTTGGATACATAGAGTGTAGATTGTACCTTTTGAAACATGTACTTGTGCAGTTTAATTAAGTGAGTAACCGATGGATTTTGCTTCTCTTTTAGGGATTATCTCTGGTCTGGCCCTGATCATCTCCGCGATCATTATGGGTGGAAGTGCCGATATTTTTGTCAATGTGCCGGGCATGATGATCGTTGCCGGAGGTACCATCGCTGCGACACTGCTAACTGTACAGTTCCGGGATGTAATCAACGCATTCAAAGGCGCATTTATCGTATTTACCCGGGATAAAACCAATCCTCAGGAGATGATTGATACCATGTTGGAACTGAGTCGTATCAGTCATCGTCATGGCCTGTTGAAACTTGGGGATGTTGAAAGTTCATCACCGGTGCTCAAGCGTGCCTGCATGCTGCTTGCGGAGGCGGCGTCAGAGCAGGTCATTCGTAACACCATCCAGAATGAGATCGATTCTCTGGTCGCTCGCCACCATGCTACACAGGATGTGTTTAAAAAGATGGCCGCGTATGCACCGGCCTTCGGTATGTTGGGAACCCTGATCGGTCTGATACAGATGTTGAGTGAACTGGATAATCCGGAAACTATTGGCCCCGCGATGGCAGTGGCGCTTCTAACCACCTTTTATGGTTCTCTGCTGGCAACGATGGTGTTCCTGCCGATCGCGGGGAAATTAAAATCCAGAACGATTCTTGAGGTCACCAATCTGGAGATTATCCGTGAAGGGTCTATCAGCATTCTGACCAATGATCACTACATGCATGTTTATGAGCAGCTCTCCTCCTATATTCCCGCTGCAAAACGTAAAAAGATCCGTGTTGGGAAGAAGTAGGCGGGTGTCGATATGAACTCTAAAAAAACCTTGATTGAAGAGGAAGAGGTCGCTGGTTGGATCTATACCTTTGCGGATCTGATGACGCTGCTGCTGGTCTTCTTTGTTCTTCTGTTCTCACTCTCTAGTGTTGAGGTAGAGCGTTTTGAGAAAGCGATGCGCTCTCTGAATCAGGCTTTTCAGGGGGAGGACGGCGCTAACAGTGTGATCGACCTACCGCATGAGGCCCCGATTAAAACTGAGGTTCCTGAGGAGATCGAAGAGATCTTGCCAGCCACTGAGCTGTCAGATAAAGAGGGAGAAAAGCCGAATGAAAATGAAGCCGATGCACAAAAATTGGCGATCGAGTCTGAGTGGAATCGGGTTTCTGAAGATCTGAACAAGCAGCTGCAGAGTGAGTTATCTAAAGCGATAGTTGAGGTTAGTGAGCCAAAAGATGGAAAAGTGGTGGTTAAGGTGCAGGGGGATCTGCTCTTTTCGCCGGGATCTGCTGAGTTTAACACTGCGATGATGACCACGCTGGACTCTGTTGTTTTGATGCTGAAGAAGAACCCACAACTCAGGCTCAGAATTCATGGTCATACCGATAACATCCCGATAGAAACGACGCGCTTTCCATCAAACTGGGATCTTTCAGCGATTCGAGCCACAAATGTGCTGCGCTATATGGTCCGTGGTGGGTTGGAGGTGAACCGTGTTTCGGCAACCGGTTACGGTGATTCAGTGCCGATTGCGGATAACTCGACACTGCAGGGACGATCTGAAAATCGGCGTTTGGAGTTTGTGCTGGAACGGGAGGATCTAGAGTGAAGATTCCGGTAGTGATCGATATAAATGAGCAGGAGAATCGTCGCGGTGCATTTCGGGTTGAAGCCGATGGCAATGTCAGGATGACGATCAATGATGAGCCGGTCACTCTGCTGGATATTTCAGAGACCGGAATTGCGTTCGCTACTGAGGAGACTCTGAGTGGCGAGATTGAGGGCGCGTTGATCCTGTTTGAGACGCGAAAAAAATATCGCTTTAAACCTAAACTCCGTGTGACCTTCTGTGCCCGAGGGCGATGTGGCGCTGAGTTTATCGGTCTGTCGGAGCGGGCGCATATGGCACTCTCAGAGCTGGTGGTCCAGTTACAGAAAGCCAGAATAAGGCATGCCAAAGCTCAGCGTGAGGAAAATGATGGTGCCTGATCCGGGCTGGTTTTCTTTTTGAAATATTCTGAATAAAAGGGTTGTGGTTTGGGTAACACGTCTGTACTATACGCCCCACATTGATGCGGGGTGGAGCAGCTTGGTAGCTCGTCGGGCTCATAACCCGAAGGTCGTTGGTTCAAATCCAGCCCCCGCTACCAAATTTAAGAAAGCAGATCAGTAACTTACTGATCTGCTTTTTTTTCGTCTATAGCCCCCGTCAGTTTCTCTGATCCACATGTATTTATTATTGGCTCAAAGATTAAATCGCTTTTTACACACCGCATTCGTCTGCTGACGATGCAGGGCATCGAACTTGGCAAATGGATCTTAGGTTCGATCGATTCAACAGGGGTATTTGGCTCTAACCGCATCAAATACAGTTTCTGCACTGGGTGATTTAGAAAGATCCTCTGTTTGCATTAATTGACTCAAAACTTCTTGGATAACTTTCTCATCTACCCGGTCTTCCGGCAGGCAGAAACCTGCAAAGTAGGTCGCAGGTACCTTTTCGTTGCGCTCGCCCACGCGGGTTTTAAAAGCTCTTCTGAAGAAATCAGAATGTTGGTCGTTTTTTCTGGCATCACCTAAACGTTCAATAATCTCACTGTCAGTGATCTGAGCGCCAGCCAGAAAACCCGCAATGTAGGCTTTGGTTAATCGGGATTGATCAGTGTTTTCTGCTGCAAATAGAGAAGCTGAAAACAGACAAATGATCAGTGAAAATGCGGTTGTAAGACGATTCATTGTTAACTCCTTGTTATTGCTTTTCGTTCTGCTTGAAACCAATTATAGGGTGTTACAAACGCTTAATATCTGATTGTATTCTCTATATTGCTTACCTGCTAGGCCATAAAACTAATGATCAATGTGCTGTATAAAGGGATGCCAACCAGTACATTGAAAGGAAAAGTAACCGTCAGAGATGAAGTAATCGATAAACTGTGGTTCGCCTTTGGCAGTGCAACAGACATCGCTGCAGGCACTGCAATATATGAAGCACTGGCCCCAAGTGTTGCCAGAAGAATCGTTCCGCCTACGGTTAAGTCGATCAGCTGCGCAGCCAGTGTGCCGAGTAAGGCCCCAAACAGGGGCATAACAACGCCAAATGAAGCGATAAAAGAACCATACTCTTTCAACAGGTTAATTCTGGAAGTGGCGATTCGTCCCATCTCAAGAAGAAACAGTGCCAGAACCCCGTAAAACAGGTTGCCAAAGAACGGCATTAGCTTTTGAGTTTGATCTCCTGCCCACCAACCCAGTATTAATGATCCGGTAAGAAGTAGAACTCCTTGGTTGAGAAAGATCTCATGTAGAGTTTTCTTCAGATCGAGAGATTGATTTTTGTTGCTGGCGAGCAGGAGGCCAACAGCAATCGCAGGTATTTCCAGAAGAGCGACAAACAGCGGGAAATAAGGCTCATAACTAATTTCATTTGCTTCCAGGACAGCAAGAGCAACCGCAAAGGTCGCAATACTGACTGAGCCATAATGCGCGGCAATAGAGGCGGAATCGGTACGGTTCAATCCGCCGAATTTTAATAAAACCGGGAAAGCAAAAAGCGGCAGCGTAGCGCCAAAGAGGATGATGACAAATGATTGCCAGAGTAGCTCAAGATTGCCGTACTGACCCAGAGCAATACCGCCCTTCAGACCAATAGCAATCAGTAAAAAGATTGTCAGGCTTTGATAAAGGCCCTTCGGCATCTTTATCGGCGCTTTAAACAGTTGTGCTAAGGCACCTAAGAGGAAAAATGCTGCGACTACATCCAGTTGCATAATCAGTGACCTGAAACCTGATTCGCCACTTCAGACCCCACCACAGCCCCTCTTCTTAATAGATATGAAACACCCGCAAGAAGAGCAGCAATAGAGATCAGTCCCCACCCAGGCATGTTGATAAGTAACAGTGTAGTGCCCAGACCTAGCAAAAGGAGGATGGAGAATAGTTCAAAGAGTAATGCGTTATCGTTCATTTGCTCCTCCGGAAGATATCGATTGGAGATATTTAGGGATCGCGCAATTATCTAACGATACTCTTATAGATAAAATTAGATAATTATTATGATATATATAGATAAATGTCTATGGGATTGGTTATGGCCAGACTGCATGCAAGGATAGGTACATTTCGCCAGTTGGAAATTTTGCTGGCGGTTTATAAAACGGGATCGATTACTCAGGCGTCTAACGAGTTGTTTCTGACACAACCCACGGTGTCTATGCAGCTGAAGAAACTATCAACTTCAGTAGGAGCTGAACTCTATAATCAGGTTGGACGTAAGCTGATCTTCACAGAAGCTGGGTTGGAAGTGGTCGCTGGCGCTCGAGAGGTTCTGGGATGTATTGAGCGTCTGGAAATGAAACTCTCTGATATGCAGGGACTTAAAGCGGGTACGCTGCGTTTAGCCGTAGTGACGACTGCAAAATACTTTATACCTCACCTATTAGGTGAATTTATTAAGCACTACCCCGATATTGATATCGATTTCAAAGTGGGTAACCGACAGCAGATCATTGATCGTATGGAAAATGGTGAAGATGATTTTTATGTATTCAGTCACCCTCCCAAAAACCAAGCCCTGATGTTAGATGAGTTTTTACCCAACCCGCTGGTGGCTATCGCCAAGGAGGGGCACCCTCTCTCTAAAGAGAAAAATATCCCTCTACAGAGATTCTTAGATCACTCATTTCTGATGCGTGAGAGTGGTTCAGGTACACGGTATGCTCTGGAAAACCATATGGAGAAACTGGACATTAAACTCAGTTCCAGAATGACCATTGAGAGTAATGAGGCGATAAAACATGCTGTTATGTCTGGCCTTGGTGTAAGTATCTTATCCAGCCATACCTTGGCGTTCGGTGGCAGTTTAGGTTTGTGCCGACTGGATGTTCAAGATCTTCCTATCATGACTAAGTGGTACCTTGGGCGCCTGAAGAGTAAGAAAATGTCGATTGTCGCTGAAACGTTCCTTAATTATGTAGTGGATCGTGGTCGAAAAGGATTACTGGAGGCACTGAGGTAGATTGATGGTGGTCTGAGCAAATGATTCAAAGGTGAATGACCACGTGGTTGTGGCTCTGTTGGGGGTAACTAGAGGTTAAAAGGCACCTAAAGGTATGATGGGTCCTGTATTACTCATCAAAAGTTAAAAATTTCCTAATAATTTTAGAAATATAACGTAGGATATCATCTGTTACTATTATGTCTTACGAGCGTAGATCAATAGTTCATACAGGGATATGGAGTTGCGGAGATTGCTATGAAACGCATCATTAAGTTAGCGGGTAAGGAGCATGTGGCTCCGTGGGAAAAAGCATTTGACCGAGTGTTAAGCCCAATTGAGGAATTTATTCATAGGCAAACCACCAGTGGTATTTTGCTTATGATGTTCGCGGTTGTCGCATTGGTCATAGCTAACAGTAATCTTTCTGAATCTTATCATCATTTTTTTCAGCAGTACTTCACCATAGGGTTGGAGAACTTTGGTTTGTCCAAGACACTCCATCACTGGATTAACGATGGCTTGATGGCGATCTTTTTTCTGGTTGTGGGGCTGGAATTAAAAAGGGAACTGTTGGTTGGTGAGTTGGCCAATGTAAAACAGGCCCTGTTACCGATTATTGCTGCGATTGGGGGGATGATGATACCCGCCCTGATCTACTTTGCCATTAATCCTAGTGGCCACACAGTTGATGGCTGGGGCATTCCGATGGCCACTGATATCGCATTTGCCTTAGGAGCGTTGGCTTTGTTGGGTAACCGGATTCCGCAAAGCCTTCTGATGTTTTTGATCGCTGTAGCGATTGTGGATGACCTGGGTGCGGTTACGGTCATTGCCCTTTTCTATACGGAAACCATCAATTTAGGGGCACTGGGATTAGCGGGCTTATTTATTATGGTGCTTGTATCACTGAACCGCGCCGGTGTTCGGATGTTGTTACCCTATCTGCTTATTGGCGCATTCCTCTGGGTCGCGATGCTGAAGAGTGGTGTACACGCGACGTTGGCGGGTGTGATCCTGGCTTTCACCATCCCTATGAAGCCTAAATATGATCCAAAGCGCTTTCTCTCACTGATCGGAGACAGCGTAGATAAGATTAAAAATGCCTACAAAGAGAATGAGAATATTATCGTAAACGATGCGCTGCGCTCTAAAGTGAGTGCGTTGGGTAAAGGTGCTTATCTTGTACAAGCGCCAGCTCAGGTACTGGAGAGTAAGCTGCATCTCTCTTCGGCCTATCTGATTATACCGATCTTCGCGTTGGCAAATGCCGGTGTTGCTATCAACTTTGCTGATCTCGGTGGGGTGATTCTTCATCCGGTGACGATGGGTATTGGGCTAGGATTGGTGCTAGGTAAACTGATCGGAATCGCAGGATTTACTTGGGTCGCGGTGAAAGCGGGCGTGTGTGATCTGCCGACAGGGCTCAACATGAAGCATATCATCGGTGTTGCGTTTATGGGAGGGATCGGATTTACCATGTCGATCTTCATCGCCGAACTTGGATTTGCGCATCATCCGGAAGATCTTCTGATGGCGAAATCTGGCATATTGTTCGCGTCATTCTTCTCAGGTGTGACGGGCTTTATCTGGCTTTACCTGACGGCTAAGGATCAGGGAAAAGAACAAGCTGAATAAATCTGCTTGATGAGAGATCAACACAAAAAAGCCCACTTTGGTGGGCTTTTTGTTATCTATGTTCCAGAAATTTAAAAAATCGTGCTAAAGCTTTAGTGTGCTCCTTTCTCTCGGAATTATTGGCGCAACATCTCTGCGAATGCTTCAGCAAGAGGGTGGTTTGATGCCTGAGTCACGATGGAGAAGCGTCTGCTCAGATCCAGAGGTGAGGCCAGCTCGACTAATTTTCCCGATTGAATATCTTCCCGAATACTCAAACGTGATAAGCAGCCGATCCCCAGATCGGATCTGACAGACTGCTTTATCGCTTCCTGGCGATTCATCGCTAATGACTGCCCTACAGAGCCTCCCGCTTTCTGTACTGCCTGATCGAAAACGTTACGGGTACCTGAGCCTGCTTCCCGCAAAATCCAGCGGTAATTAGGGAACTCGTCCAAGGTGATAAAGCCTGATTTGGCAAGGGGGTGTGTTGGGTGGCAGAACAGTGCCAAATCATCCTCCAGCCAGGGCGTGATGGTCAATTTTGCCGGTGATGCTGGCCCCTCAATCAATCCAATCTGCGCCTGACCTTTCTCCAGCTGGCTGATAACTGTGCCGGTGTTGCCGATCATAATTTCCGGTATGACCTCTGGGTGAGCGACCATAAACTGAGCCGTCAGTTGCGGCAGAAGATAGCACGCAATGGTGACACTGGCTGCAATTCTGAGTGTTCCGCTAAGTTCCCCTTTTGAAGGGTGCTCAATCTCTTCTATCAGGAGCATGATCTGACGAACCTTGGGGAGTATTTCCAGCCCTTTATCTGTGATCTGCAGCTCTCTTCCCACTCGGGTAAAGAGTGGAAAGCCGATAGCTTGCTCCAGCTCTTTCAGAGATTGGCTCGCTGCAGACTGACTAAGGGCCTGTTCTTCAGCAGCAAAGGTCAGCTTTTCCAGCCGGGCCGTGGATTCAAAAACTTTTAACTGGCGTATGGATAGGCTCATAACAACTGTTCGGTTTTGTTAATGTTTCTTATCAAATATATCCATTATACCTATATGTATTTTTTGGAGACAATGCGCTCACTCTTAACCACTACAGGGCAGCCTTGTGTCTCGATCTATACTTCTTCCAATGATTGCCTCTGCAGCCGTTCTTCTATCCGGGTTGGAGCAGTTGTCTCAGGTTGGGCTGAGTGCACTCCCGCTGGCGATCCTGCTGGGAATGGTAGCAGGCCATTTTGAGGGTGGGGCGCTGTCAGAGCGGGACCATCAAGTGACCCGATTCTGTCAGAAACGGTGTCTACGGATCGGCATCATCCTGTTTGGTTTAAATCTAAGTTTCCAGCAGATCACCAATGTAGGCGTTGAAACATTGCTCCTGAATGTGATTGTGATCTGTGTGATCGTGGGGAGTGGATTATGGGTAGGAATCCGGCTCCTAAAGCTTCCCGCTGATACCGCTATTCTTATCTCCGCAGGGAGTGCCATCTGTGGAGCCGCGGCGGTACTGGCAACGGATTCAGCCATAAAATCCAGGCAGCAACAAGCGACGGTAGCTATTGCGACAGTGGTGTTGTTTGGGACGTTGGCGATGTTTGCTTACCCTCTGATATTTCCCTACAGCCAGATGTCTGAGCAGGCATTTGGGATCTATATTGGCAGTACGGTTCATGAAGTCGCACAAGCGGTTGCGGCAGGCGAATCGGTGGGTGTTGTGGCGCTGGAAAATGCAGTGGTGACAAAGTTGATCAGGGTGATGCTTCTGGCGCCGTTTATTGTCATCTTGAGTACACTCATTGCCCGGCGAAATGAACCTGAAGAAAAGTTAAATCTTTTCTCAGTCATGCCCTGGTTCGTCTTCGGATTCATGCTGATGGCTGGCCTGAATTCGGTGCTGGAGGTTCCAGAACCTATAGGGCAGACAGCTTCCTTCGTCAGTCAGTTTCTATTGGCGATAGCGATGGCTGCGCTAGGTGTCCAGACCCGTATATCTCTAATTAAAGAGGCCGGTGTAAAGCCTATTATCATGGCGTTCATTCTGTTTGTTCTGCTGCTTGTGGGCGGCCTGTATCTGAATCTTTTACTGGTTTGATACGCACGTTTTATTGTTTAGCTTTTGCTTAACATAGCTTCAGAAAGTTTGAATTTAACTAAATTTAAGCTGCGCGATAATGACCTCATAGTTTGATTAATGCTGCAGAATTATGAGGTAGCGAAATGAATAATAAAAATGAAGTGCTAGCCCAGGTCGGGTTGTCATCTGAACAGTTAGATGCTCATTGGATGCCATTCACGGGTAACCGTGATTTCAAAAAAGACCCACGAATGATTGTCTCTGCGGAGGGGAACTACTACACCTCTGCTGATGGTCGAAAAATCTTTGATGGGCTCTCAGGTCTCTGGACCTGTGGTGCAGGTCATAGCCGCCCGGAGATTACTGAAGCGGTTAGTCAGCAGCTGAAAGAGCTGGATTACGCTCCTGCGTTTCAATACGGGCATCCAAAATCTTTTGAGCTGGCCCATCGTATCACCGAGATGATGCCGGATACATTAAACCGAGTGTTCTTCACCGGTTCGGGGTCGGAATCGGTTGAAACCGCTTTGAAAATTGCACGCGCATACTGGCGTAAAAAGGGGCAGGGCAGTAAAACCCGCCTAATCGGGCGTTCTAAAGGCTATCACGGGGTTAACTTTGGCGGCATCAGCGTCGGAGGGATCGGCCCCAATCGAACTATCTATGGTCAGGGGATCGATGCAATTCATCTGCCGCATACACAGATACCCGAGAACCGTTTTGTTAAAGGCTGCCCGGAAACGGGTGCCCATCTGGCGGATGAACTAGAGAACCTGGTTGCGATCCATGATGCCTCCAATATTGCTGCGGTCATTGTTGAGCCTGTGGCTGGTTCTGCCGGGGTAATACCTCCACCAAAAGGTTATCTGAAACGTCTGCGTGAGATCTGTGACAAACACAATATCCTGCTGATATTTGATGAGGTCATTACGGCATTTGGGCGCATGGGGGCACCAACCGGTGCAGAAGTATTTGGAGTAACCCCGGATCTGATGACCACTGCGAAACAGCTGACCAATGGTGTCGTACCCATGGGAGCTGTTATTGCAAAACAGGAGATCTACGACACCTTTATGGAAACCGGTGGTCCGGATTACATGCTGGAGCTGCCACACGGTTATACCTACTCAGCGCATCCAGTAGCCTGCGCTGCAGGCCTCGCTTCGCTGGATATTCTGCAGAACGATAAGCTGATTGAGCGCGTTCAATCTATCGCGCCACAGTTTGAAGAGATGCTACATAGCCTGAAAGGCACTCAGTATGTATCAGATATTCGTAACTGCAGCCTGGCGGGTGCGTTGACTCTCGAATCAGCCCCTGGTGAGCCGGCATTACGCCCCTATCAGGTTGCGATGAAGTGTTGGGAGAAAGGCTTCTATGTTCGTTATGGCGGAGACACCATTCAGTTGGGTATGCCCTTTACCACTGAAATCGAAGAGATTGACAGCCTGATTAATGCACTGGGTGATTCCATCTCAGAGCTGGACTAATCCATCTAAAAATAAATACAGATTAAGAGTACTACTATTATGACTACAACAATCGGACATCTGATTGACGGCGCTATTCTTAACGATGCATCTCGCGCTCAGGATATTTACAACCCATCTACGGGTGAAGCATCAAAGCAGGTCTCTCTGGCATGTGCTGGTACGGTTGAACGTGCCATCGCTTCAGCTCAGGCCGCTTTTCCTGCATGGCGTGATACTCCGCCAGCTAAACGTGCGCAGATTATGTTCCGTTTTAAAGCCCTGCTCGAAGAGAATGCCGATAAGATCTGCGAGATGATCGGTGAAGAGCATGGCAAAATCCACCACGATGCAATGGGCGAGTTGATCCGAGGGATCGAAAATGTTGAATACGCTTGTGGTGCACCGGAACTGCTCAAAGGCGAGCATAGTCGTAATGTCGGTCCCGGCATAGATTCCTGGAGTGAGTTTCAGCCTTTAGGTGTTGTTGCCGGTATCACACCGTTTAACTTTCCAGCGATGGTGCCACTGTGGATGTATCCGATGGCGATCGCCTGTGGTAACACCTTCATACTGAAACCATCCGAGCGTGATCCATCTTCAACGATGTTTATTGCTGAACTGCTACATGAAGCGGGTCTCCCCAAAGGCGTTCTGAACGTAGTAAATGGCGATAAAGAAGCGGTTGATATTCTGCTAACAGATGAGCGCATTAAAGCTGTGAGTTTTGTCGGTTCGACACCGATTGCGGAGTATATCTACAGCACAGCCAATGCGCACGGTAAGCGTTGCCAGGCGTTGGGCGGTGCTAAAAACCACGCGATCGTGATGCCTGATGCTGATATGGATAATGCTGTGAACCAGCTTTTAGGTGCTGCGTTTGGATCATCGGGTGAACGCTGTATGGCACTATCGGTTGCAGTTGCTGTTGGCGATGAAGCTGCAGATACGCTTGTATCCAAGTTGACTGAAGCGATGAAACCGCTAAAAGTGGGCGCATTCAGTGAGAGATCTAATGACTTTGGACCGGTGATTACCCGAGCTCATCAGGAGAAAGTTGTTGGCTATATTAACAGCGCAGAAGCAGACGGTGCTCAGGTTGTTGTTGATGGTCGTGCGCCTGAAGTGGCAGGGTTTGAAAATGGTTTCTTTGTCGGAGCAACGTTGATCGACCGTGTGACCTCTGAGATGGTCAGCTATCAGGAGGAGATCTTTGGTCCGGTATTACAGGTTGTACGTGCAAACACTATGGAAGATGCGATGCAGCTGATCAACGATCATGAATATGGAAACGGTACCTGTATTTTTACACGTGATGGTGAGGCTGCACGCTATTTCTCTGATCATATTCAAGTCGGTATGGTAGGGATTAATGTGCCACTGCCCGTACCTGTTTCGTACCACAGCTTTGGTGGTTGGAAGCGCTCCCTGTTTGGTGATCTGCATGCTTATGGTCCGGATGCGGTCCGGTTCTACACTAAGCGTAAAACGATCACACAGCGCTGGCCTTCCAGCGGGGTACGAGAAGGGGTGTCATTCGCATTCCCAAGTTAAGGTTTTCCTCAAGAGGTCCACTGATCCTATACCCCATAGGATTGTTTCAATATCACTTCGCGAAAGATGTTTTTCGCACTGGTAAGTGATGCTTCCTTTGGCAGGTTTCGGCATACCGAACCTGCCTTTTTTGTCTCTGTCTTCATTAGCTCAAATAGCAGCGTCAATCACCGTTGGTGTCTCAGCAGTATCCCAATCGAAGTGGGTTTAGATCTCTCCGGCTGCATCGCTTTTGCCTATGGGCTGATCTATCTGGCTCTTCTAACTATCATTCATCACTCCACCTTTTAATTAAAGATAGCGTGTTGCGTTGACCCACTGAACTCACAAGAGTTCTACCCTAAGGAGACATAGTGACTAATGTTTAGAACCCAATCTTTCTCATACCGCATTGCTAGTCTATGATGTTAGCTATGCGTAATTCTATCTTAGCTATCAGCCTATCCATTTTGCTCCTTGGTTGTGGAGGCCGTTCCCTTTTAACGTCCGATTTGTCCAATAAAGATGATTTTGAAACACTTGTCAGTCACAAACTAATCCTTCTCTCAGGAGAAAGAACTTGGTTCTTGATGCGAGACCCTTATGACCCGCTCACCAGCTTTAGTGATGGCTACAAGCTCACCTTAATGCCCTCAGAACGAGCGGTTAACATTATATCTGGGAAAATAAAACCTCCAGACACTCCAAACGGTTTTTACGAGATAGTAGGGATTGTCGATGGTAGTCATATCCAAATTGAACGAGTTCATGAATACGGGATGGAAACTGCAGCACCGGTGGCATTGGGTTACATTGAGCTAAGTGACGGACGTCGATATCCATTTGAATCTGAATGGTGGTCAATCTACAAGTCGCAGATTGCGACAAAATGAACTTAAAAACAATAACGAATACTTGTATTTTATGCGCGCTCTGGATAATTAGCCGACCTATTTTCTATGCCAGCTTTTGGCACTTTGCTGCCGTTCTTTGAATTCTGCTCCAGTTCTGCTTTTTACCGAGAGAAGACTTTGGAAATTCAAACCAAATGCAAAGTTAATTCAGTACACCCCTCGCTTTGAATTCGGCCAGATCTTTCTAATACCCATTTTTTATAACTCCTTTCCTATGAGTCGGAATGGTGATCTGTACAGGACCTTGGCTGTCATCTATCACCCTATGGTAGAGGTTGCATATGAGGCTTCAATTTTAGAACGGTCACGATGTTCGTCACACCTGAAGAGGAAGAAAAAGCGCCACCTTGCGGTGGCGTAAGATTAGAGTGATGTGTGGATAGGATGAATGCGGTTTGTTCTATTAATAGCCCAGTAGAAGTTTTGGCAAAAATAGAGATAACTCTGGAACAAACGTGACCAGAAAGACCATGGGCAGGTGCCCCAGGCAGAGGAATTTCACGGTTGGAGTGATATATCTGTCCAGCGATAGCTTACTGACTCCGCCAGCCATATAGAGCATCGGGGCGCAGGGAGGGGAGACATTGCCTAATCCCAGGTTAACGCCAACAACGGCTGCAAAGTGTATCGGATCAATGCCCAGCTCATTGATGATGGGTAGGAATATGATCGCGGCCAGTACACTGCCGGAGATATCATCAACGATCATACCAATCAACAATAACAGCAGATTGATCAACAGTAACAGAACATACTTGTTCTCAGAAACCTGTAGGAGGGCCTGAGCAAGATCACGTGGAACCTGTTCCAAAATCATCGCACGGCTCATGATAAACAGGAAAAACAGAACCGCCATAATCGAGCCCGTCATAGTAACCGCACGTACAGTCACGGCGCTCAGACTCTTGATCGACATGCCTCTGTAGATAAATAATCCCACCGGAATTGCATAGATCACCGCAATGGCGGCGGCTTCGGTTGGTGTTGCAATACCGCTGTAAATAGCACCCAGGATAATGAGTGGCATCAGCAGTGCAAAAGCCGCATGGTATCCGGTTTTAGCTACACCGGTGACCGCCTGTTTAAAGGGGAGAGGGGCGTCCACTTTAATGTTCTGATTATTGCGTAGAAACCACATGTTCAATAGGCAATAGAGCAGTGTGAGCAGGATGCCGGGAATAATCGTAGAAAGGAATGCAGCGCCAACAGAGAGTCCACCGGTGATTGAGAAAACGATCATAGGAATACTGGGAGGAATCAGCAGTGCAAGTACGGATGAACAAGCCACCAGAGCGGTCGCATGACCTTCAGGATAACCTTCGCGGATCATCCGGGGGATCATAATCTGGCCAACAGCAGCGATAGCCGCTGAAGAGCTGCCTGAGATAGCACCAAATAGCGCACAGGTGAGTACGGTTACGGCTCCCAGTCCACCTTTAATACGACCGACGATTGAGTTTACAAAGTTCAGTAGCCGTTCTGATATCCCGCCTTCGGCCATCAATAAACCTGCAAAGATAAACAGCGGTAATGCCAGGAGCGCAAACCCACTGGCAGTTTTAAATCCGTGGGGAATCAGGAATGAGATGTTGTTACCGGTGGTAAAAGCAAACAGCACAGCGCCAATACCAAATGCGAAGGCAACAGGGATCTCAATTAAAATAAGTACGACGACTACGGCCATCGCGATCAGAAACAGGGTCATTGGACGGTCTCCCTTACGTTCTGGCGTGCGCGGTATGTTCGGCGCAGGTCTCTGAATTCGTTGATGGTTTCGAGCAGGAAGTAGCCGACCATCATCGCAAATCCGACAATCATGCTGGCGCTCCAGAAGCCCCTAGGCCACCGTAGATTGATACTGACACGACCTCGATCAATCTCTTTCAAGGCGTATTTACAGGCAAAATATCCAAAGATAATGGCCGCGATCATACAGGTGATAGAGCCTACGAAGCGGATCATATTAACTTTGAATGGGTCTTTTACGACCAGGCTGACAATGCCGCCATGGATATGTTCTCGTTCCCGGGTGGCGTAGCCCATTCCGAGAAAATAGATCCAGACCGCAAGGAGAATAGCGGCCTCTTCGATACCATTGAATGGAGATTGCAAAACATAGCGCATGATGACCTGAGCGAACATCAGCAGTGCCAGGCCTAAGCCGGTTGTGAGCATGAGACTGCGGAAGATCCAATTCAGCATGCGCTCAAAGCGCATCAGGTGAGTGTCTAATCGGTTATTTGCTGATTCCGGGACAGCGTGAAGATGCGGCGGGATCGGATGTTTACTGAGGTTTGGATCGTAATCGTAGATCTTAGCCTCAGCAACAGAGTCTATGGTAGAGCGTTTTTTCGGGTTCATGGTTCTGATCCTGATATGGGTCAACAGGAAGTATCACTCGCGGGATTAACTCCGCCTGCATGGCCTCTCTGGTTGTGACACCGTTGGCGCGAGTGATACCGGATAGTTTCCTGATATTAGGATCAGTTGATGCCAGCGATTTCGCGCATCATGCCCATAATTTTCGGGCCAACAATACCTTCCATGTAGGGCCATTCGTTGGCGTAAAGCGCTTGCTTAGCTTTATCCAACTGCTGCGGGTTTAACTCAACAACATTGATACCTGCTTCACGCACCTGCTTCAGGAAGTTTTCATCCACGGATTGCGCCTCATCCCAGATCTGGTTAAGAGTTGCATCAGCCGCCGCGAGCAGTTTGCTACGCTCCTCTTCAGATAGCTCGTCCAGCCAGTTCTTGTTGACAACCCAGAATGCATGTTCAAAGTAATCGCGGGTAAGAATATAAGCGGAGAGAACATCACGCATCTGCCAGATCTCGACCGATGGGCCAAATGCACGTCCATCTACAGTGCCCAATTGCAGGGCTGTATATAACTCAGAGAATGGCATAGGTACTGCGGTAAAGCCCCAGTTTTTGAAACGCTCGATACCGATCGCCACGGGCGGGACGCGCATCTGAATCCCTTTGGTATCTTCAGGGAAGTTAGTGGGTACGCGGTCTACACCTTTACGGATCGCAACAGAGCCAAACCCTGTTGGGATCGTTCCCAGTACAACCAGATCCAGATCACTCATGATCTCGTTATAAACAGCGGTCATCTTACCGTTGGGACCATAAACCTTCCGAGCGTCATCCCAATTATCAACAACATAGCCCAACCAGGACAGATCCAGTCGCTCATCAAACTCGGATGCGGCGAATGTCATGGACATCGGGATAACACCCTCCATGCTCTGTTCGAAGATGGATGCCCAATCTCCGAGGTCGCCACCGGGATGGTAATCAATATTCAGAGTAGAGTTCTGAGCTTTAAGCTGATCTGTAAAGGTGGTGGAGGCTAGATGGAAAATATGGTCGGTGGGATATGCGTGAGCAAGCATAAACTCATCACCGGCATTGGCGGTTTGTGTTGCAGGCAAAGTTAATGTTGCTGCAAGGGTGCACGCGGAGAGCGTGTGTTTAATCTTTGTAGAAATTGTCATAGCGACCTCTAATTTTTTTTTTACGGTCAATTCGTCACCTTGCTGAGTTGGTTTTGCTCTCACTCAGCAGGTTGATCAACTATGAATCAGGTGTTTTTTTGAATAAATTTGAAAAAACTGTCATACAGTTAAGTAACTACTTAACTTAAAGTCGGTAAAGTTAAGGTAAGCTTATGGCTATCAGCGGGATATCACTGTTTTAATTAGGTTGAGATCACTATGAAGAAACAGAAAAAAACCATTGGGCAACTGGGAGATATTGATCTGCGTATGTTGCGGATCTACAAAGTGGTCGTGGAGTGCGGTGGTTTTTCTGCCGCAGAAGTAGAGCTGAATATCACGCGATCTGCTATTAGCCTTGCGATGTCAGATCTTGAGAATCGCCTTGGGTTCCGGCTCTGCCAGAGGGGGCGTTCAGGTTTTGCTCTGACAGAAGAGGGTCAGCAAGTCTATGACTATACACTGGAGCTACTCTCATCTATTGAAACCTTTCGCACGCAGGTCAATACGCTGCATACTCAACTCATTGGTGAGTTGAATATAGGTATCACAGACAATCTGGTAACGATGCCTAAGATGGAGATCACCAATGCCTTGGCAGAGCTCAAGCGTCAAGGACCGGAAGTGGTTGTGAATATCCGCATGATTCCCCCGAATGAGATCGAGATGGGGGTGCTTGATGGGAAGCTTCATGTGGGGATGGTTCCGACACTTCGCTCACTCTCAGGTTTAAACTACCAGCCACTCTATAAAGAACGTTCAAAACTCTACTGTGCAGATAGTCATCCTCTTTATGGCTGTGATGACAGGGAGCTGGACCCAGCTCAGTGGGATGCGGTTGCGCCAGCCTATGCCCAGACGCCAGAGATCAAAACCTGTTATCAACAGTTAAAAGCCACTGCCACAGCAACTGACCGTGAAGGGGTGGCGTTCCTTATCCTGACAGGTCAGTATATCGGCTACCTGCCTGAGCACTTTGCAGAACGCTGGGTACAGCTTGGGCGTATGCGCGCCCTCAATCCTGAACAGTATCAGTATGAAACACAGTTCTCAGTGATCACCCGTAAGGGCGCGCGTTCGAATCTGGTACTCGAAACCTATCTGAACCATCTGGTTGTGGATGCGTAAAGCGTCAGTGGATTCTTGAACAATCTAACATTAAGGTTGCAGGGAAGAGTAAGCGCACTATCAGGTTATTGATTAAATACCGATTGATTGATGCGAACGTAATCTGAGCACCGCAACAGCTAAGCAGCTATCAATATCAGAGGGGAGAGCATGAGCCAAAAAGACCGAGGCCCTGGTGTCAAAATCCCCCCGCCTTTGATCTACCTTTTTTTTGCGCTGGTGGGGTATGGGATAGAATCGGTCCGTCCGGCCGGGCTGTTTGGGCTAAGTGAAGTGCCATTTCTGGCTTATGCTTTGATACTCGCGGGTCTGCTGATTGCGATCACTGCGGCCCTTCATTTCTGGCGTGCTAAAACCCATATTGAGCCCTGGCAACCCGCTTCACAGTTGATCACCTGCGGTATCTTCTCCTACTCGCGTAATCCGATCTATCTGGCGTTTATTCTTGTGACGCTGGGTGCGGGGCTTCTCTTAAACAGCCTTTGGATCACCTTGAGTGTTATTCCAGCAACGCTCTGCCTCTACCAGTGGGTAATTAGAAAAGAGGAACATTATCTGGAGCAGCGCTTCGGTGATACCTACCTCCAATATAAGCAGAGCGTCCGCCGCTGGTTCTAAATGCCCTACGACCAGGGGTGGTACAGAAGACAGGTATCACTGCCTCTCTGCTGGTAGGTCTGCTGTTTTATGATCAGTTGAGTGGGTGTGGTGTCGGGGAGTGTCTGGGTAAAACCATGGCGTAAATAAAAGGGAACAGCATCGTGGTAGGCAAAACAGTAGAGCGATTGTGGCTCAACCTGCTGCATTAGAGCCATGAAAAGTTTACCTCCCAACTGCTGCCCTCGTAGTTCCCTCTCTACCCACAGCCCTCTGAGCAGCCCAGTGGGTTGCTTATCCTCGAGCGGGGATAAGCGGGCTGCCGCAACGATGGCTCCATCCCGTTCCAACCAGAAACAGCGATCTTCGGGTTGAATCCTCCCTTTATGACCGTTGCGTTTGTAAAATCGCCCCAACGCCGGTGAGCTGATATGGCTCCCCAGTGCACTCATAAGTTGGTCCACTAGATACCGCAGCTCCCCATGCCCCGTTTTGCAAGATACTTCTGATGATACTCCTCCGCTTTCCAGAAGGTCGCTGCAGGCGCAATTTGAGTGACAATCGGGGCGTTAAACGTACCGTTGCTATCCAGGGCCTGTTTGCTCTGCTCAGCCAACAGCTGCTGGCTCTCATCATGATAAAAGATCGCTGAACGATATTGGGTACCGATATCAGGCCCCTGACGATTCAGGGTAGTGGGATTGTGCATCGACCAGAAGTGCTCAAGTAGAGTTTTATAGTCGAGCTGCTGCTCATCGTATTCCAGCTGAACTACTTCAGCATGATAGGTATCACCTTGACACACAGCTTTGTAATCGGGTTGTTCTGTTGTGCCACCCATGTAGCCAACTTCAGTATGGGTAACACCCGGTATCTGAGAAAATTTTAGCTCAATGCCCCAAAAGCATCCGGCTGCAAATGTCGCTGTCTTCATCATTTAACCTCTCTAAGCCCATAGTTGGGGTGGGCATCATAGTTCAGTTGGTTCGTAATGTAACAAATTGTTCACTTATGGTGCATCTGCACAATGCGAAGGCGCATCATTGGTGCGGCTGCGATTCTTTAGCTTAGAGTATGACAGAGAAAATAGATTCAATAATTATTAACTGTTTGTTTTTAAAGGTAAAATAATATTTGGCACAGGCTGTGCAATTCGTAAGGGTAATTCAAGAATTTCATTTTATCCGAGGGGGACAAATTAATGATGAAATCAACGACTAAAACCTTAATCGCTGCAGGTCTTCTTTCCGCATCAGTTATGGCTGAGGCCGGCCTTTCTGCCAATATTGGCGCAATGAGTGACTACTACTTCCGTGGTGTTGATCAGGGCGTCAGCGGTGCGAGCATCATGGGTGGTCTGGATTATGAAGCAGAGAACGGTCTCTCTGTCGGCACATGGGCAGCATCACTGAATGATGGTGAGCAGGAAATCGATGTATATGGTGGTTATGCAGGTGAAGTAGAAGAGTTTTCCTACTACCTGGGTTATACCGGTTACCTGTACACAGAAGATGGTGCGACTGATTTCCATGAGATCAATCTAAATCTGGGTTATGGCCCGATCAGTTTTGAATACACGGTTGGTACTGAAGATGCTGCCAGTGGCGTTGAAGAATCAGATTACACATTTGCGGCTATTACCGGTGAATATGAAGGCGCGTATCTGACATTAGGCTCATACGGCAACGATTATGACGGTGAGTACTGGGAAGTCGGTTACAACACAACTTATGAAGGCTTGGACATGGGTGTTGCTTACATCGATCCAGATTCAGAGATCGGTAGCGGCGATACCATCAACTTCTACATCAGTAAAACGTTTGAATTCTAAACGCCTGCCCTGATCGACATACTAGCAGTGAAGCCCGCCATTAGGCGGGCTTTTTTTATTAATAGGCGGCTGTAACAGAGAGCTCTACCAGTATCTCCGGGCGAGCCATGCGTGCTTCAACACAGGCGCGAGCAGGTTTTTCACAATCTGCTACCCAGGCATCCCAGACTTCATTCATGGCTGCAAAATCTTTCATGTCACGGATGTAGATGGTGACGGAGAGTAGTTGGTTTCGGCTGCTGCCTGCTTTTGTCAGCAGATCATCTATTTTATCCAGACAGCGCTGGGTCTGCTCTGCAATATCCCACTGGGCTTCGCCAGCGGTTTGTCCGCACAGATAAACGGTACCGTTATGTTTAACGATACGGCTCATGCGCTGTGTGGATTCAATGCGTTCAATACTCATGTGAGTCCTCAACTATATTTCTTATGTACACGGCGGGTGATGCCGGTAAACAGGGTGTAGGGGATGGTGTCGCAGCAGTCAGCTACTTCCGAGGCGAGCACATTCTCCCCCCAGAGTTCGACGTAGCTGCCTATGCCTGCATCAGGTATCTCAGTCAGATCGACCGTGAGCATATCCATCGATACGCGGCCGATAATTCGGCTCGGTTGGCCGTTAACGTAGACCGGGGTGCCGTTTTTTGCGTGGCGTGGATAGCCATCAGCATAGCCCATCGCAACGGTACCGACCCGGGTCGGCTTGTCGCACACCCAGGTACTGCTGTAGCCGACGGGGTCACCGGGTTCCAGATCTCGCACAGCGATCACTTCGGAACTTAGCGTCATGGCCGGTTTTAACTGATCTGCGATGGTTTGTGACTGCGCAAAAGGTGATGCGCCATAAAGCATGATGCCGGGGCGCTGCCAGTCGCGACGTGCTTCTGTATGCGCCATAGTACCGGCTGAGTTTGCCAGACTAACGGGAGCGTTCAGGTCAGCGGCGATCGCATCAAACACCTTGATCTGCTCGGCGGTGACGCTCAGTTCGGGTTCATCCGCAGATGAGAAATGGCTCATCAAAACAACCTCTTTGACCTGAGGAAGTGTATTGAGCTTTTCAAATGCGGTTTTGAACTCGGCGGGTTGTAGCCCCAGACGGTGCATACCGCTATCCATTTTTAGCCAGATGCTGATCGGCCGTGGTAACTCCGCCTTGGCGATGATGTCGATCTGTGATGGGCTGTGTACTGCACACCACAGATCATGCTGGCTGATGTAGTCCAGTTCATCGGCACTGAAAAAGCCTTCCAATAACAGAATCGGAAGGCTGATTCCGGCTTCCCGTAGCTCTACGGCTTCTTCGATGCAGGCAACACCAAATCCATCTGCGATATCTATCAATGCGTTCGCTACATTAACCGCGCCATGACCGTAAGCATTGGCTTTGATAATGGCAAGTGCGCGCTGATCAGGAGCAACGGATTTTGCCAGTTGATAGTTGTGGCGAATAGCGTCCAGATTGATTGTTGCGGTGGCTGCTCGTGCCATAGTTACTCCTACTCAGCTTGCTAACTTATCTCTTATACAACCATAACAGCTTCAATTTCGATGTCAGCGTCTTTTGGCAGTGCTTTTACCGCGTAGGCTGCACGTGCAGGGTAGGGTGCATCGAAGTATTTAGCCATGATCTCATTAACCTGGGCAAAGTATGACAGGTCCGAGAGCAGGACGGTGATTTTAACAAAATCATTAACGCTACCGCCTGCTGCTTCAGCGACCGCTTTCAGGTTCTCAAATACCTGTACGGCTTGCGCTTCAAATGATTCAGTGACCATCTCCATGATTTCCGGGTTCAGAGGGATCTGACCTGATATATAGACCGTGTTACCCGCTTTTACCGCCTGTGAATAGGTGCCGATTGCTGCAGGTGCCTTGTCTGTAGAGATAATTGCTTTGTTGCTCATCTGTTTTTCCTTTATTCAATAGGGGAGACCGGCTCGGATGAGCCGGTCTGAAAATTAGTCTCTGTTTGTGGATCGCTTAGCCGTAACGTGCAACCGAGAGACCCTCTTTTTCGATCTCCGGTTCATGCTGGCTGATGATGTCTGCTACGTATTTGCCTGAACCCAGTGACATAGTCCAGCCCAGCGTGCCATGACCAGTGTTCAGGAATAGGTTGGAGTATTTAGTTTCGCCAAGGATCGGTGTGCCATCGGGCGTCATCGGGCGTAAACCGGTCCAGAACTCCGCTTTTTCCAGATCACCGCCGCCCGGGAACAGGTCACTGACAACAAATTCCACATTGGCTTTGCGCTTCTCTTCCAGCTCCTTGTTATAAGAAGCGATCTCAGCGGTGCCGCCTACGCGAATACGATCTTCAAAACGGGTGACGGCCACCTTGTAGGTTTCATCCATGACGGTAGAGGTTGGCGCTTTGCTGGCATCGATGATCGGCAGTGTCAGGGAGTAACCTTTGATCGGGTAGACCGGAACTCGCAGATCGATCTTCGACAATACCGGAGTAGAGTAGCTACCCAGAGCGACCAGATAGGCATCAGAGACCATCTTGCCTCTGGAGGTGTTTACAGCCGTGATCTGATCACCTTGTGTTTCGATGCTGAGAATCTCGGTTTTCATCTGGAACTTCACGCCCAGTTTCTTGCACTCATCGGCCAGCGCATTGGTGAATTTGTAGCAGTCGCCCGTCTCATCACCCGGCAGGCGCAGGCCGCCGACAATTTTGTCACGGACGTGGATCAGCGCAGGTTCATATTCGATGCATCCATCAACATCCAGCTCCTGGAAGTTAACACCGCTCTCTTTCAGAACGCTGATATCTTTTTTCGAATCCTTAACCTGTTTATCGGTTCTGAACAGCTGCAGGGTACCTTTGCTGCGCTGCTCGTAATCGATATCCAGTTCATTACGCAGGTTGATAAAGCAGTCGCGGCTATATTCAGCTAATCTAACCATACGTGCTTTATTGGTGTGGTAGGCACTTTCGGTGCAGTTGGTCAGCATTTTGGTCATCCAGCCAAGGGTCTGAGTATCGACCTCTTTACCACTGATCATAAAAGGAGCCAGATCCTGCATGAGCCATTTGACCGCTTTCAGGGGGATACCCGGGCCTGCCCAAGGGGCTGAATAGCCGGGAGAGATCTGCCCTGCGTTGGCGTAGCTTGTTTCTAACGCGACATCTACCTGGCGATCGATTATAGTTACGTCATGGCCAGCCTTGGCTAAATACCAAGCGCTCGTAACGCCAACCACCCCTGCTCCTAAAACCAATACCTGCATAGTGTCACCTCATTTAATAGATTTATTTTGTTAATGAGAAAACACTAGTTTATTTGGTTTTAAGCATTGGAAGGCTTTGAAATTTTGTTATATAAAGGGTTTATAACTGCAAAACTTTGCTTTTACAGTGGATATTAATGAATGACAAACAGTAAAAAGCGAACGCTAGACCGGCTAGATGTCAGTATCCTTCGCACATTGCAGAAGGATGGTCGTATCAGCTACGTAGATCTGGCGGAAAAAGTGGGATTAAGTTCCACGCCATGTATTGAGCGTGTTAAGCGCCTGGAGAAAGAGGGGTACATTGAGGGGTATTATGCGCGCCTTAATCCACAACTCCTCGAATATAATATGCTGGTGTTTGTAGAGATCTCGCTCTCCTACCAGACCCCTGATGCATTCCAGACCTTTAATAAAGCGGTGGAAGAGCTGCCCTATATACTGGAGTGCCATCTGGTTTCGGGTGATGCTGATTACCTGCTGAAAGCGCGTATCAACGATATGTCAGAATACCGGGCGCTGCTGGGGGATATGCTGTTGACGCTGCCAGGCGTGAAAAACTCTAAAAGTTATATCGTAATGGAAGAGGTCCGGGAAACGCTGGAGCTTCCAATACAGTTTAATCCAGGGCGTTAAGCAGCGCTCTTTCTACCAGTGCAGAAGGTTTGGTGTAATCGATTCTTCTGCACACTCTCTTGTTTCTTTATTCCTATCGCTTTTCTCCGGTTTCGAGGGCTGCAGCACTGTTGTTGGTGTAGCTGTTTTTGTGCGTTATAAGCCTGATTGTGTTTTAGCGGGTTCGAAAGGCGGGCTTGTGATCTCGATTGTGGAATAGGTGGAATCACTGTGTTTCACCTGTTATTCCCCCAGAATAAACTTTGAAACCGGTAAAAAAACAGATGAATCAGTGTTTTTTTCTGTTTTTGTTTATATATAAAGTTTTTTGTCCTGCCGAATCGGATATTTCAAAGCCATGTTCTGGCGAATTTAAAATATTGTAGTGAGCAATTCTATTCGTGGCATCGAGGTGGTGGTTTTTTGAGCCATAACCCTTGGCAGGATAAAGGTGGTCTTGATCATCAGGGCCAGTGCTGTGATAGCTCGGTCTGTAAGCCTTGATCAGGCTGCCTGGCGGGCTCGGCAATCGTCACCTCGCCATGAACGGAAGCGCCCTCAATCATGAGTGGCTGGATGTTAGCTAGAATAATAATTACTCCCAAGAGTAAACAAACCTCACATAAACAAAAAAATATTGAGGAATAAAAATGGAAGCATTAACCGATTTTATCGGCATGGTTAACGGGATCGTATGGGGTCCTATGATGCTGGTACTGATTCTGGGTGTGGGCTTGTTCCTGCAGCTGGGTCTGAAACTGATGCCTATCCTAAAGTTAGGCACAGGCTTCAAGCTGATGTGGGGTGGACGTAAAGCGTCTGACTCTGAAAAAGCTGAAGGTGAAATATCTCCTTTCCAGGCACTGATGACGGCGATGTCCGCGACGGTTGGTACTGGTAACATTGCAGGCGTTGCGACGGCTGTCTTCCTGGGTGGCCCAGGTGCACTTTTCTGGATGTGGTGTACCGCGCTAGTGGGTATGGCTACCAAGTTTGCTGAGGCTGTTCTGGCCGTTAAATATCGTGAAGTTGATGAGAATGGCAACCATGTTGGTGGCCCGATGTACTACATCAAAAATGGTCTGGGTTCGAAATGGGCGTGGATGGGTACGGCATTTGCTGTGTTTGGTATGATCGCCGGATTTGGTATCGGTAACACAGTTCAGTCTAACTCTGTCGCAGCGGTACTGGAATCTAACTTCGCATTGCCTACCTGGGTAACGGGTGTCATCTTAATGGTGCTGACTGCAGCCGTGCTGCTGGGTGGTATCAAGCGTATCGGTGCGGTAGCAGGTGCGCTGGTTCCATTGATGGCGATTAGCTATCTGGTTGCGGGTCTGATCGTTCTGGCGATCAATGCAGATGCTATCCCTGCAGCTCTGGATCTGATCTTTACCTATGCATTCTCTGAAGCTGCGGCTGAAGGTGGTTTTGCCGGAGCTGCTGTTTGGGCGGCTATCCGTTTTGGTGTGGCACGTGGTGTGTTCTCGAATGAGGCGGGTCTGGGTTCTGCGCCGATTGCGCATGCGGCATCTCAGACGAAAGATCCTGTACGTCAGGGCCTTATCGCGATGCTGGGTACCTTCCTGGATACCATTATCATCTGTTCGATTACGGGGCTGGTTATCATCACTTCCGGTATCTGGACAAGTGGTGAGTCTGGCGCGGCATTAACCTCTGCGGCCTTTGCTGAAGCGCTGCCGGGTGTGGGTAACTACATTGTTGCGATTGCTTTGGCGATCTTTGCCTTCACCACAATTCTGGGTTGGAGCGTATACGGTGAGCGTTGTGCAGAGTACCTGTTCGGCGTGAAAGTGATTACCCCATTCCGCATCCTTTGGATCATTGCTGTACCGGTAGGTACGATGGTTAGTCTGGATTTTGTCTGGTTGCTGGCGGATACGCTGAACGCGATGATGGCGATTCCTAACCTGATTGCACTGGCGCTATTGAGCCCGGTTGTCTTCAAGTTGACGCGTGAGTATTTCGACGCGCAGGGTGCACCTTCTCTGGAAGGTAAATAATCTGACTATGGCTTTGTAGCCTAAGCAGTATGATAAAAAGGCGATCTCTTAGGATCGCCTTTTTATTTTTAGCCCTAAATCACCTACGTCAGTAGGTGGTTATCATCCCTTTTGGCTTGATCTGAAATGGCCCACCGTAATCTCTATTTCGCTTGTATCTCAATGGCTGGATAAGCGTATTGTGGGAGCGGTGTCCTCACCGCGAAAGTGACTCAGCTTTTTGTCGCGGTGAGGACACCGCTCCTACGCATCTGACGTTATATATCGAAGTAGAAAAATAATAGCGAAGAGCGAGATGCCGCAGGGGTAGTGGGCTACCTCCTTATAGGGGGGCAAGCAAAGCCACCTTCTTTAGAAGGTGGATCTTTTACATCTGTTGCCGCTAGCCACCGAACGGATAGTGCGTTTCTTCCTCATCATCATCATCTTCATCGTTGATCCAGCGAAGCGCTTCCAGTAGCTGAGTCATTCGGTAGTGGCGGATCTCACCTTTCATGAGCAGATCGGCGACCCTGCTCATCCATTCAGTCCACTTTGGATCCCCTACAATGGCTACCCGATGAAAGTCGTTCGCATGTTGGCTGCCAAACTTGATCTCTTCCCAGAGTGTGCCGACTTCGAACCCTTCAAAATCGGGTGCGAAGGTGATCAGCAGTCTGACTTCAGGGTGTGTATTTTTGACATGATCAAACAGCGGTAGAAAAGTTTCCGTGTAATCGGACGCCGTCAGCGTGCCATTGGCTTGCAGAACAATAATGTCGCCCGTGGTTTCAGGTAGAACATAAAGCATAGTGATAACTCAATAGATCAGAATTGCCTGCATTATAGGGTCAAATTGGAATCAGGTTTAGTGCATGTAACTAATTCATAGTTAATAGAAAAGAACTCAATTGCAATGGATCTGTAGCGCAGGTATCGTTGAGCGCTTATCAGGTGGCACGTCAGTGCAGGCTGGACAACGCTTAATACTATGTCTGGTCCGGGAAGTTGGTGCGCATTTCAGTGCAATCCCAACACTGCCCCCGCAACGGTAAATCAGTCAAGTTACCTCAAATACCACTGTGCTCACTGGAGTGCGGGAAGGTGGGGTAATAGAAGGAATCCCTTCGCTGATGAGTCCGGATACCAGCCTGATAAATGTTTACCGTGGTGTTGCGGAGGGCTTCACCGAGTAACCGTTCAGCCTGACTGAGCCTACTTATCCTCCCAACTCCGACACTGTTTATGTTGGAGAAAATTTCGTGTTCAAAAAACTGACAATCGCTATTGCTGCTTCAGCGTTGCTGTTTACATCATCAGCGCAGGCGCATTTTCAAATGGTTTATACCCCTGATCTTCTGAAAGAGCGTGGTGGGGTAATCACACTCAAACTCCCCTTTACCCACCCAGCCGACAATGGTCATGTGATGACTGTCGATCAGCCTGAACAGTTTTTTGTGATTAAGAAAGGGAAAAAAGCAGATCTGATCGATCAGGTGAAAGCTTCCACCTGGAGTAGTGCTGAAAATACCGGTAGCTCCTATGAGGCGGATGTGAAACTGCGTGGTTTAGGGGATTATGTTTTTATCTATCAGATGGCTCCCTACCTTGAGGAATCTGAAGATACCTATATTCAGCAGATCACAAAAACAGTTGTGAATGTAGGTAGCCTGCCAACCGATTGGAGTGAGGATCTGGGGCTGAAAGCTGAGATAGTTCCACTCACTAAACCTTATGCCATCTATGAGGGCGGAACCTTTACAGGCGTTGTGAAAAGTGAAGGTAAGCCGGTTCCATTTGCCGAAATTGAGGTCGAGTACGTTAATTACGACCCCGACATGAAGCATGATCGATTTACTGACAAAGCGAAGATTGAGCCGCCAGCCGATGCGTTTATTACTATGACCATTTTTGCTGATGCCAACGGCACGTTTAACTTCGGCCTTCCTAAGGCAGGGCAGTGGGGTTTTGCTGCGTTGGGTGTGGGTCCTGATAAAGAACACCAGGGTAAAGAGCTCTCTCAGGATGCGGTCATCTGGGTTCAGGCCCATCCTGTTAAATAACTGAGGGATACGAGGATGCATATTGTTGATGGTGCGCTTGCCGTTCCAGTGTTAGCAGCCGGGGCGGCAATGACCGTAGCAGGTGTCGCGTGGGGGCTGAAGCGGATGGATTACGATCACCTTCCGCAGGTTGGTGTCCTCTCCGCGGTATTCTTTATCGCCTCCTATATACATCTACCGATCGGCTTCTCCAGTGTGCATCTGATTTTGAATGGATTGATCGGATTGGCGCTGGGTTGGGCTGCATTCCCCGCTCTGCTGGTCGCTCTATTTCTGCAAGCGGTCTTCTTCGGCTTTGGTGGGTTTCTGGTATTGGGGGTCAATGCGGTTAATATCGCTTTGCCAGCGGTGCTGGTGTATTACCTGTGTCGACATGGAATCAGTTCTCCTTCGCCAAAAATTGCCGCGACCTGGGGTGCGATCGGAGGCGCAGGCTCCATCATTATTACCACCATCATGGTCGCATTCTCTCTGATGCTATCGGGTGAGGCGTTTTTACTGGCAGCTAAAGCGACCTTTGTGGCGCATATTCCGGTGATGATTGTAGAGGGTTTTGTCACCGCTGCAGCGGTCCTGCTGATCCGTAAAGTTAAACCTGAGTTTCTGGGAATTGATGAGGAGCGGGTGTATGGGTAAGTGTGCGGTAGAAGTTACGCTCTGTGGCGAAAGAGGTTTGCATCAGAGAACCGTCTCTAAACAGACCGGATTTTTGTCTATGGTTGGCGTTTTTATCGCAACGGTTTTCCTGCTGATAACTCAGTCGGCTCAGGCACATAACGTCATTGGCGGTGTCTATGCCATCGGCAGTACTGTTGAGGGAGAGGTTGGTTTTTCCAATGGTGACATGGCAGCCGAGGGAACAGAGGTTGTTATCTCTGATGCCGCTGGAACTGAGTTGGGTCGTGAGGCTATTGATTCAGAGGGTATGTTCACCTATGAGGCCTCGCAGCGGATTGATCATTACTTCTCTGTGAACCTGAGTTCGGGTCATCTGCTGGACCTTATTTTGCCTGCAGATGAACTTCCTGATTCTCTACCCGGAGGTGGTGCTACCAGGGCTGCCAAAGTTTCAGAAGCACAGGTGAACTTTGATGGTGATCAGAAAGCGCTACAGGCGTTGGTTGAACAAGCGGTTGCTAAGCAGGTGAAACCCCTGCGAAAGGAGCTTGCGGCCTATAAAGAAAAGGCGGGCTTTCAGGATATTCTGGGTGGAATCGGTTATATCTTCGGTTTGTGTGGCATAGGTATCTGGTGGCGCCAGCGTCAGAGGGAAAAGGGCGATGCCTCAGTTTCTTGAACACAGTGGCACCTCCTGGAAGGGACAGAAAGTTAAGCATGAACGGTCACTGATCGATCGGTTGGATCCGCGCTTGCGTGTGGTGATGGTCACGCTGTTCGCTTTTGCCACAGTACTCTCGCATAACTTTTGGGTGTTATCGGTGGCGGTTATTGCCGGTTTTGTGCTGGCACTGCTGGCACAGCTGAACGTGAAACGCACGCTCCGTCGTGTCATTGCGATGGATATGTTTATGATCTTTCTGATCATATTGCTGCCATTCACGACTCCCGGCGACACCTGGTTTACCCTCTTTGGTTTATCCGCCAGCAAAGAGGGCTTTCTACACGCACTGATGATCCTGCTAAAAGCGCATGCCGTTGTGCTGGCGTTACTGGCACTGGTAGGGACGATCAGCGCAACGACGCTGGGCCACGCTTTGGCGCACCTTCGCGTCCCGGATAAGTTGGTTCATCTGATGCTGTTCACGGTCCGTTATCTGGATGTGATCGGGCAGGAATATAAGCGGATGCGCCGCGCCATGCAGGCGCGGGCCTTTGTCCTCAGAACAAATATGCACACCTGGCGCTCAATCGGTTACCTGATCGGTATGCTGCTGGTGCACTCGCTGGAGCGTTCTGAGCGGATCATGGATGCGATGAAATGCCGCGGCTATAAGGGACAGTTTTACCTGTTGGATGAGATGGCCTTAGGTCGGGATGACTACCGTTTTATGGCACTGTTTATCCCCTTTCTCACTGTTTTAACCGGGCTTAATTTTCTATGAGCGGACAAAAAAACTTGATTAAAGTGACCGGTCTCAGCTACCGCTACCCGAGGCGGGGCGTGGTGTTGGATGGGGTCGACTTTAGCCTGCAAGCGGGTGAGCGAGTGGCCCTGACCGGCCCCAATGGTGCGGGAAAGACCACGCTGTTACACCTTCTGGTGGGGTTGAAAAAGCCAAAAGCGGGAGAGATCTGGGCCTTTGGGGAAACCCGCTCAGAGGAGAAGCAGTTTATTGATGTGCGTGCACGTGCGGGTTTTCTGTTTCAGGACCCGGATGATCAGTTGTTCTGTCCAACCGTACTGGAAGATGTGGCATTTGGACCGCTGAATCTGGGTAAAAGCCGCGAGGACGCACTGCAGATCGCGAGTGACACACTGGCCTCTCTGGGGATGGCAGGATTTGAAGAGCGGATTACGCACCAGCTTTCCGGCGGCGAGAAACGGATGATCACACTGGCGTCGGTGTTAGCCATGGAGCCGGAGGTGTTGCTGTTAGATGAACCAAGTAATGCGCTGGATACCGCGGCCAGGCAGCGTCTGATCGATACCTTATCCGGTTTGCCTCAGGCGATGATTATTATCTCCCATGATGCTGAGTTTATTGCCCAATTGGCCACCCGTGAAGTGTGCCTGGAAAACGCTAAACTAATAGCAGTCACCTCATCCCAACCCGTTCTGGAAACTGCTTGATGGAGATCCTGCTGCCGCTCAGAAATCATGCGTTTCGCTGGTTGTTCTTCGGACAACTGATCTCTCTGATCGGTACCGGTCTCTCGACGGTTGCTCTTGCACTGCTGGCATTTGAACTTAAGCCTGAGGATGCCGGTTGGGTGTTAGGTATCGCGCTGGCAGTAAAGATGGTGGCTTACCTGCTGGTGGCACCGGTTGTGGGCGGCTATGCCAGTCATCTGCCCAGAAAGCACTGGTTGGCGGGATTAAATCTGGGGAGGGCGCTGCTGGTTTTATTGCTGCCGTTCTGTCATGCCCCCTGGCAGCTGTTTCTGCTGATGTTTCTGTTGAACGCGATGGCCGCAGGCTATACGCCGGTCTATCAGGCCCTGCTCCCGGATCTGTTAAGCGATGAAAAAGAGTATACCCGTGCGCTCTCGCTGTCTCGGTTGGCGATGGAGATGGAGAGCCTGTTAAGCCCTGCACTCGCAGCTCTCCTGCTGCTATATAGCGGCTATGCGCTGTTGTTCCAGTTTAATGCGGTGGGCTTTGTGTTGGCTTCTGGTTTGCTACTGCTGGCGTCTGTGCCTGTGAGTAGGGTCAGTGACCGTAGTGGCGGAGTCTGGGAAAAGATCAGTTTTGGTGTGCGTAGCTACCTGAAAACACCCCGGTTACGGGCGGTGCTGCTGTTGAATCTGGCACTCTCGGCCGCAGGGGCGATGATCATCGTCAATACGGTGGTCTATGTGCGCGCAGTCCTGGGGTTGTCTGAGGAACAGGTTCCTTTACTGATGCTGGCCGCCGGTGTGGGCTCTATGGTTGCGGCGGTTGTTCTGCCAAAAATGTTGGAAGGGTTGCATGATCGGCCGGTTATGATTCTGGGAGCGGTGTTGCTCTCTTTGGCGCTCTTCACTGGGGTGGCTACGCCCGGATATTTGGGGTTGTTTCCGATCTGGTTTTTGATCGGTGTGGGTACCAGTATGATTCTGATCCCCACCGGTCGGGTGGTGCGTCACTCCTGTCAGGAGAGCGACCGGAATGATTACTTTTCAGCCAACTTTGCTCTCACCCATGCGATGTGGTTGGTGGGATATCTACTGGCGGGCTGGTTGGGAAGCCGGTTGGGAATGGCTGGTGCTTTTTTAGGGTTGGGAATGTTGGCGGCAGCTGCGACTCTGGCTGCTATGCTGCTGTGGCGGCGCGATGACCAGGATCTACTCTGGCATGAACATCCTGAGATGGATCATCTGCATCCGCATTTTCATGATGAGCACCATCAGCATGAGCATGAAGGGTGGGAGGGGCCGGAGCCGCATCTGCATCCGCACTACCATCCACGGCAGACGCATAAGCATAAGTTTGTGATCGATGAGCATCATGCCCATTGGCCAAAGCAGTAAAAATACCCTTCATCAGCTGAAGCGTGCGTTTAAACAGATAATTTTTTCGGTGAAAACTGGAATCAAAAGGTAACAGAATGAGCAGATCTCATTTTCCATTTACAGCGGTTTGCGGCCAGGATCATTTCAAGCTGGCCTTGATTCTGGCTGCGATCAATCCTGCCATCGGCGGGGTAGTGATCAGTGGCCCGCGGGGCTGCGCTAAATCGACACTGGCGCGGGGGTTTGCCGATCTGTTACCGGAGCATCAGCCCACTGAGGTTGAGGCAGAACAGCTGTTGCCGGCTGAGTTTGTGACTCTGCCTCTGGGCGCCAGTGAAGAGATGTTGCTTGGTTCGCTGGATCTGGAACAGGTGCTGAATGATAAGCAGGTTAAGTTCCGTCCGGGGTTGCTCAGCCGGGCCCATGGTGGAGTTCTCTATGTAGATGAGGTCAATCTGCTGCCCGATCATCTGGTTGACCTGCTGTTGGATGTCGCCGCTTCCGGTATCAACCGGGTGGAGCGTGATGGCATCAGTCATCACCACCGTGCCGAATTTCTGCTGGTGGGTACGATGAACCCGGATGAGGGTGAGCTGCGACCGCAACTGCATGACCGTTTTGGCTTATCGGTACAGCTGACCAACCAATACACGCCACAGGAGCGGGTCGAGATCGTTAAGCGAAGAGAGCTGTTTGATACCGATCCGGAGGGCTTCTGTGAACACTATCGTGCGGGTCAGCGTGGTCTGATCCAGCGGATCAGTCAGGCTCGACACCGCCTGTCCAGCTTAAATTGCAGCGAGGCTTTGCGCTTGGAGATTGCGGTACGCTGCAGTGATTCACAGGTTGATGGGCTGCGGGCTGATATCGTCTGGTATCGCGCCGCGCTGGCACATGCGGCGTTCAATCAGCGAGATCAGATTGAGATGATCGACATTGATGCGGTAGAGGAGCTGGTTCTGGCACATCGACGCAACGCCACCCCACCGGCATCACCCCCGGATAATCCGGCACCCCCTTTTCAGCGCCCGGAAGCAAGTCAGTCTGAACGCGACAGCGATCAGGGTGAGTGGGGCAGTATGCCCGCGCAACAACAGAAAACCGCCGATCAGGCTGATCTTCCTCTGGAGCGTTTCAAGCAGACTGAACTGAGCCAGTTGGGCAGTGAGAGGAGCCGTGGAATAAGTCAGCGTCCAGACTGGTTCGCGACACTGTTGCACAGCCTGCCGGAGTGGCCTCCACGCTCCCTGCGTTTTCGCCGTCAGCAGCAGCGACCAGATGTTCTGCATCTGGTCCTGCTGGACAGATCTGCTTCGACGCTGAAAGCGCAGAGCTTTGCGCACGCAAAAGCTGCACTGCTGCAGATTTCAGAACAGGCCTACCTGCAACGTGAACAGATCGCACTGTTTGGGTTTGGTAACAATCAGGTTGAAAACCTGCTCTCAAAGGTCAGAGCGCCGAAAGAGCTACGTAGCTGGCTCGATCAGTTGGGCGCGGCGGGGGGTACCCCGATGCGTGAGGTGTTTGAGAAAGCGCAAAGCTACCTGCGGCAACTCAAGAAACAGAGTCCGCAACTACAGGTGCGCTGTTATGTCCTAACGGATGGGCGTAGCAGCAGCTCGTTAGCGGGTGTTGATCTGCCGGGTGAAGTTGTCTGGATCGATACGGAAATGAGTGCAGTAAAGCGGGGCCGGGGTCGTGAACTGGCGGCTGAGCTGAATGCATCCTATCTCTCAATTGCAGGAGCCTATTGATGAAATCTCATCAGGAACGCATGGCAAAGAAAAAAGAGGTGATCGATAAACGGATCGCTCAGGCCACCGAGGAGCGTGGAGTGCTTATCCTCCTCAAAGGTAATGGTAAAGGTAAAAGCAGTTCCGCTTTTGGGACCATGGCGCGCTGTGTTGGGCATGGAAAAAAAGCAGCCGTGATCCAGTTTGTAAAAGGTCGGACTGAAACCGGAGAGTATAAACTTTTCCGTGACCATGAACTGATCGATTGGAATGTGATGGGGCACGGATTTACCTGGGAAACACAGGATAAAACCCAAGATATCGAAGCGGCGCAGAAGGCCTGGGCGTTAGCTGAAACGTACCTGCAGGATGATCGTTACGAGATGCTGGTGTTTGATGAGCTCAGCTACATGTTCAAATACAAATACCTGCCACTAGAGCCGGTGATTGAAGCCCTGCAGAAACGCCCTAAGCATCAGAGCGTCATGATTACCGGGCGGGTTATGCCCGAGGGGCTGGAAGAGATCGCTGATACGATCAGCAGTATCCGAGATGAGCGCCATGCGTTTCGCCTTGGGGTTAAAGCGCAGGCAGGGATTGAATTCTGATGGCTGAACCGCAATCTGTTAAGTGCCCGGCGCTGTTTCTGACGGCACCCAGTTCGGGTGAGGGAAAAACGACCATCACCGCTGCTTTAGCGCGCTATTTCCGTGATCAGGGCAAAGTGGTGCGGGTGTTCAAGACCGGCCCCGATTATCTCGATCCACAGATTCTGGCACAGGCCAGTGGTCAGGATGTTGAGCAGCTGGATCTGTGGATGGCGGGTGAAAACTACTGCCAGCAAAAACTCTTTGAAGCGGCGCAGACGGCCGACCTGATTCTGGTGGAAGGTGCGATGGGGATGTTCGATGGTGAACCCTCCAGTGCTGATCTGGCCGCACGCTTTAATATCCCGGTTGCCATTGTGATGAATGTTAAGGGGATGGCTCAGACGGCAGCTGCCATTGCGACGGGGTTGGCGAACTATCGAGATGATATTCAGGTTGCAGGGTTGATCGCGAATAATTGCGGCACAGAGCGTCATGCGCAACTGATTCGTGATGCGTTGCCAGAATCACTGCCGCTACTGGCGACATTAGCGCGTGATCCCGAGGTAGCCCTGCCGGAACGTCATCTGGGCCTGGTACAGGCTGCGGAGGTGTATGATGAACTGGAGCATCGGTTTGATCTGGGAGCCCAGTGGATCAAGGGACCCTTAGCCGAAGCCAACCAGATTACCGAACTGCCCGAACCGGTTGCGTTTCTGAGCGCAGAGCTACCCGATCTGGAACCTCTGCTAACGGGGAAAACGATCGCCATCGCCAAAGATGAAGCGTTTAGTTTTATCTACGATGCAAACCTTCGATTGCTTGAGCAGATGGGGGCAGCGCTTAAATTCTTTTCACCTTTACATGATGATCAACTGCCTGAAGCAGACAGCCTCTGGTTACCTGGCGGTTATCCGGAACTACATGCCAGGGCCCTATCTGAGAATCAAACCATGCAGGCGCAGATTCGCGATTTTCATCTTGCGGGTAAACCGATTCTGGCTGAGTGTGGTGGCTTCCTCTACTGCCTGGAAGATCTGACGGACCTTGAAGATAACTGCTTACCTATGGCAGGGCTGTTACAGGGTAACGGTGCGATGCGCGGAAAACGCGGTTGCCAGGGGATGCAAACAGCGATGCTGCCCGAGGGTGAAGTGCAGGCCCATGCACATCACCGCTCCCGTAGTGCTGCGACACCGGAGCCGGTTGGCTATGGCCGTCGTCAACGTCACCCCGCGCCGGGTGAGGCGATCTACCGGGAGAGAGGACTGACTGCAAGTTATCTGCATCTGTTTTTTGCCTCAAACCCGGAAGCAATTGCGGCTATTTTTAGCGGTAATCTGGAAGAGAGAGGTTAACCTCACATGTGGCCTGAAAGTAGCGAAAACCAACAGCAACAGTTACGCAGCGGTTTAACCACCGGTTGCTGTGCGACTGCATGTTGTGTGGCTGCAGCACAGGCGCTACTGGCAGAAAAACAACCGCAAAAAGTAGAAGTGTTACTGCCCCGGGGCCAGTTGGTAGAGCTGGAAATTATTGCCTACCAACCGCTTCAGGGTGAACAGGGTATACGAACTGCAACGATCAAAGATGCCGGTGATGACCCCGATGTAACCCATGGTGCAACCGTATTTGTAGAGCTACGCCTGCTTCCGGACACGGGTGTTGTCTTCAAGCCTGCTGCCGGTGTTGGAACGGTCACCCGTGAAGGGTTGGTGCTTGAGGTGGGTGAACCGGCGATCAATCCGGTACCCCGTCAGATGATGATGGATCATCTGCACAAGGCTGCCGGGGTTTATGGCTATGAGGGTGGTTTTGAGGTGTCTGTGGGTGTGGAGAGAGGTGAACAGATCGCCCTGAAAACCATGAATCCCCGTCTGGGGATCATGGGGGGATTGTCGATTCTCGGCACGACCGGGATTGTCCGTCCCTACTCCTGTGCCGCATATATTGCGTCAATTCGTCAGGGTGTCGATGTGGCAAACGCCAACGGCATTCAACATCTGGCGGCCACCACCGGCAGTACCAGTGAGGCCGCGATTAAAGCCCAATATCAGCTGGATGAGATGGCGCTGATTGAGATGGGCGATTTTGTCGGCGCACTGCTTAAGCATCTGCGCAAAGTGCCGGTCGCAAGGCTCAGCATCTGTGGTGGTTTTGGCAAGATGACCAAACTGGCGAATGGGCATATGGATCTGAACAGCCGTAGCTCCAGTATTGATTTCCAGCATATGGCGTTGCTGGCTGAAAAATTGGGGGCTGATGCACCCTTACTGGAAAAAATTCGGGCAGCCAATACCAGTATGGAAGTGCTGCAGCTCTGTCAGGTTGAGGATATCGATCTGGCTCAAGCGGTGTGTACACAGGCACTGCTGGTCGCAGAAGAGGTTGTGCATAAAACACAGCCCCAGATCGAGATAGAGGTCTGGGCTACGGACCGTAAAGGCAACTTTGTCGGCCATGCACAGAGCCAGCCTGCATCAGGGGAATCATGATGAATATCCTGATATTGGGTGGTACCTCCGATGCACGAAAGGTGGTTAAAGCTCTGGATCAGCAAGGGCTGTTAGGTGAAAACCGACTTATCTACAGCATCGCAGGGTTGGTACGCGTCCCTGAACTACCCTGCGAGGTTATCTCGGGTGGTTTTAGCCAGTGGGGCGGACTGGTGAAATACCTGCAAAAGCATAAGATCGATCTGTTGTTAGATATTACCCATCCATTTGCAAAGAGGATGAGTACGACAGCGGTAGAAGCGGCAGCTGAGTTATCGATCCCCTGCTGGCGTTTCCACCGCGAAGAGTGGACCGCTCAGGCAGGAGATCAGTGGCGGCTATTCAGCGATATGGATGCTCTGGTCATCGCTGCAGAAAAGTATCGCTCTGTGCTTTTAACTGCAGGTCAGTTATCGCAACAGGTGATTGATCAGCTAGCCCGTTATGCACAACACAGAGGGCAGAAACAGGTAATACGTACGGCGGCACCGGCGCAGGCGGTTTTACCGGATGCGATGGTGTGGTTAAAGGCGATCGGCCCGTTTAAGCATGAGGATGAACGTGCTTTGTTAGAGCAGCATAAGATCGACCTGCTGATTAGTAAAAACAGTGGTGGTGCTGCGACCGAAGCGAAGTTGAGCGCTGCACGGGAACTCGGTATTGAGGTGTTTATGTTACAACGCCCGGATCTGCCCGAGGCGGATCAGACCTATAGAGATATTGGGTGTTGTGTTAAGGCAGTTAAGCATTTTGTGACCGGGAAAACCGGTGCAAGCCAGTCAGGCAATTCACAGGTACAAGGTAGAAGAAACCGTGGCGTTTGAGTACGAAATTAATCCACAGGCGATCGAGAAAGATAGCTTCCGACAGATTCGTGAGCTGACCGAGCTGAGCCGTTTTGACCGCGAACAGCAGCAGGTTGTGATGCGCATTGTCCACAGCCTGGGTATGCCGGAGCTGGCTGAACAGGTGCGTTTTAGCAAAAATGCCTGTGAATCGGGCATGGCAGCGTTGGCTGAGGAGTGTGAGATTCTCTGTGATGTCGAGATGGTCCGTCAGGGCATCACGAAACGAATGATTTCACGTTTGCCTAGCTGTTATCTGAATGACCCACGAACCGTTGAGTTGGCAAAAGAAACCGGCGAAACCCGCTCTATGGCAGCCGTCGAACTATGGCGTGATTCATTAGCGGGGAGTGTCGTGGTGATTGGTAATGCCCCAACCGCATTGTTCCGTTTGCTGGAGATGATCGAAAAAGGCGCTGAAAAGCCAGCGTTGATTATCGGAATGCCGGTCGGTTTTGTCGGTGCGGCCGAATCAAAACAGACACTTTGGGATCTACACGAGCAACTGGGGATCGAGTGCATTACGCTGCTTGGACGACAAGGCGGAAGCGCGGTTTCGGCGGCTAGCTGCAACGCACTGCTGCGCTGTAACCGTGGGGAGTATTACTGATGATCCACGTGGTTGGTTTGGGTGTCTCCCATACGGCGGAGCTGTCATCAGAAGCTCAGCGTGCACTGCAACAGGTTGATCTGGTCATCGGTTCTGCGCGGCAGCTCACCACGATTGAAGCGCTGCTGCCCATCGGCAAAACGACCGTCGAGTTGCCGAAGTTGGTTGAGTTGAAGCCTCTGATCGACGATGTTCTGGCTGAACAAAAGTCAGTCATGATCTTAGCCTCCGGTGATCCTTTGTTTTATGGCATCGGTCGTTGGTTTAGCCGTCATTTTGCTCAGTCCGATCTGAGGTTTTATCCCGCTGTATCCAGCCTGCAAACCGCTTGTCACCGGTTGGGTATCGCATTGCAGGATCTGGAAGTCCTGAGCCTGCACGGGCGGCCTTTAGCGAAACTGAAAACGCGTTTACGCCAGAATCAGCCGTTGCTGATCCTGACCGATAGTCAAAGTTATCCTCAGGCGATCGCGAAACTCTGTGTTGATTCAGGTTTTCCACATGCCAGATTAACCGTACTTGAAACGCTGGGTTATCCCCAGGAGCAGATCAGAACCTTCACAGCTGACGCGCGGGTTCTGGATAACTGTGAGTTTGATCCCCTGCATCTGACACTGGTGGAGCCGGGTCTTAACCTGGGTTACCTGCCAGAGTTTCCGGGGATCCCGGATCAGCATTTTATAACCGACGCAGATAAACCCGGCAAAGGGATGATCAGTAAGCGTGAGGTGCGTCTGAGTATTCTCTCGCTTATGCAGGTGAATGCTGAAGATCGGGTATGGGATATCGGCGCTGGCTGTGGTGGCGTTGCGGTTGAGTTAGCGTACTGGCAACCGCTGGCCAGTGTTGATGCGATTGAGCATCATCCTGAGCGCCTGGCGTGTTTGACAGCCAATCGCGAACGCTTTGGTGTGGTGAGCAACCTTAATATTGTCACTGGACGTGCTCCCACTGTACTGGCAGGGCTTGCTCTGCCGAATAAAGTTTTTATTGGTGGTAGTGGCGGGGAACTGCCACAGCTGCTCGCTCAGGTTTGGGCGTTGTTGCCAGATAAGGGAGTGCTGGTGGCAAGTGCCGTGACCGAAAACAGCAAACAGATATTAATGGATTTCTGGCAACTGCGGGCAGATGCTGGGGATAGTCAGCAGGAAACCACACAGGTTGCGGTGAGTCGGGGTGAAACTCTGGCGGGGCAGTTGATGTACCGGCCGAATCTCCCGGTAAATCTGTTTAAATTTACCAAAACGATGACAGCAACAACTGCCGGAGGTGGGCAATGAATCTGGTGAAAGGCCGTTTTATCGGTGTCGGTGTTGGCCCCGGTGACCCGGAGCTTCTGACGGTCAAAGCCTGGCGCTTAATTCAGAGTGCTGATGTGATCAGTTACCTGGTGAACGAGAAGGGTGAATCTCAGGCAAAGAAGATCGCTTCTGATGCGATCTATTCAGCAACGAGTGCGCAATCGGGTATCCCGATCTACATGCCGATGCTGACTGAGCGGGAGAGGGCAAATCGTGCCTATGATCAGGGGGCTGAAGCGATCGCAGAGCAGCTGGAACATGGTCTGGATGTGATCTTTCTCTGTGAAGGTGATCCACTCTTTTTCGGTTCTTTCAGCTATCTGCTGGAGCGCCTGCAAGGGCGTTATACCTGCGAAGTGGTACCCGGTATTACTTCGGTTAATGCTGCTGCGGCAACGCTGGTGCAGCCGCTGACCATGCTGAAAGAATCCTTTGCGGTCATTAATGGTCGACATAGCGACGAGCAGATCCTTACAGCCCTTCAGCAGCATGATTCACTCGTCATTATGAAAGCGGGGCAGGCACGCCCGCGACTGCTCAAACTGCTGGATCAGTCCGGACGCACTGACGATGCCCGGTATCTGGAATATATCGGTCGGGATAATCAGCGCATTGTGAATGATATCAGCACACTAGAGGCAGAAGCCGGGCCCTATTTTTCACTCTTCGTGATTACCCGTAGCGAGAGGCAGAGTCGCTGATGACCTGTAAGATCATAGCCCTGACCGAAGCAGGCAGAATCCTTGCTGAACGGCTGCAATCATTGATCTCTGCGGATCTGGTTTATAAACCGCAGCCATTCACCGAGCAGGTACAGGGGTTCTTTCAACAGGGCGACCGACTGATCTTTATCTGTGCTACCGGCATTGTTATGCGCACTTTGGCGCCGGTGTTACAGGATAAGTATCAGGATCCTCCTGTCTTGGTGCTGGATGAGCAGGGGGAGTTTGTCATTCCGCTGCTGTCTGGTCACGAAGGTGGGGCCAACCACTGGGCTCTTGAGGTAGCAGGGCTGTTGAACGCACAGCCGGTGATCACCACGGCTAAGGGGTATCTGAATCCGGTTTATAGTGTCGGTATGGGGTGCGAGCGTGGTTGTCCAGTCGATGAGCTTGAAAGGTTGTTGATCGCTTGCCTGCAACAGGCCGATCTGTCAGTGGAGCAGATCAGCACAATCAGCAGTATCGATATCAAAGCGGATGAGGAGGGACTGATTGCGCTGGCTGATAAGCTGGGTAAACCCTATCAGACCTGGGATAAAACCAGACTGTCCGAGATGGAGCCGCTGCTCAGTACGCGCTCGGACTATGTATTCAAGACGGTGGGTGTTTATGGTGTAGCGGAATCTGCCGCACTGCTCAGCGCACAGCAGCAAACCGGTCAGGCCCCAGAGTTGATCCTGAATAAACAGAAAACCAGGAAGGCTACCTGTGCAATTGCCAGAAGTTATTCCGGTGTAGGAAGCGCGACTTGCGCGAAGAATTAATAAAGAGAATTGAATGTCGAAACTATTTGTAGTGGGCACCGGCCCGGGTGACAAGCAACTGGTCGCACCCAAAGCGCTGGAAGCGATAGCGGTAAGTTCCGATCTGGTCGCTTACGGTCTTTATCTGGATCTGTTGGGTGATGTTTGTGATAACAAACAACACCATGATCTGCCCTTGGGTGAGGAGATCGGCCGTGCGCGCCTGGCTCTGGATCTGGCAGCCAGTGGTAAAACCACCGCGCTGATCTCCAGTGGTGATATCGGTATCTACGCGATGGCAACGCTGGTGTTTGAGCTGCTGGATCAGCAGTTACAGGGCAGGGAAGATCATCCGGAGTGGCTGGATGTAGAGATCGAGGTGATTCCGGGTATCTCTGCGATGCAGGCGGGTGCCAGCCGTGTAGGTGCGATGTTGGGGCATGATTTCTGTACTGTCTCGCTGTCGGATCTGCTAACCCCCTGGGAAACAATAGAGAAACGTATCCACAGCGCGGGTGCCGGTGACTTTGTGATCTCTTTCTATAATCCGGTATCGAAGAAGCGCGACTGGCAGCTCAATCATGCCCGCGACATCCTGCTGCAATATCGCCCGGCGGAAACACCGGTGCTGTTAGGACGACAGCTGACCCGTGAAGATGAGTCGGTGAGGATCATCACTTTGGGTGAGCTGGACGCCAAAGATGTGGATATGTTCACGCTGGTGAGTGTGGGGAACAGTGAATCCCGCCACATTGTGAATGGTTCGAAAGAGTGGGTGTATACCCCGCGCGGCTACAGTAAAAAATTATAATCAGGTGTGAAGGTATTTTTTCTTGTGGGAGCGGCTTCCAGCCGCGAAAAGAATCGGCGCAGTACCCAAGGGCATCGAAAATGCGCCTCCCACAGTTGAAGCTTCGCTCAAAGCCAATCATTGGATTTAAATATGACAGTCTATTTTATCGGCGCTGGCCCCGGTGATCCGGAGCTGATGACCCTCAAAGGTCATCGCATATTGCAACAGTGCCCGGTGGTGCTCTATGCCGGTTCTTTGATTCCGCGTGAAGTACTGGAAGTGGTAGAGGGTAGGGCGGAGAAGATCGTTGATACCGCCACGATCGATCTGGATCAGATCACCAAGCATATTGTTCTGGCGCATAAAGAGGGCAAAGATGTTGCCCGCCTTCAATGTGGTGATCCTTCGCTCTACGGAGCGATCGGTGAGCAGATCCGCCGCCTTGAAGCTGAAGGTATCGACTATGAAGTGATCCCCGGTGTCAGCGCAGTGGCCGCATCAGCCGCTTACCTGAAGAAAGAACTGACCCTGTCCGGTGTGTCACAGACGATCATTATGACCCGCTATGAAGGCAAGACCCCGTTCCCTGAGCGTGAGCGTCTGCCTCAGCTGGCACAGAGCGGCGCAACACTGGCGATTCACTTGGGTGTAACCCGTATCCATAAAATTGTGGATGAACTGATCCCTCACTATGGCGAAGATTGCCCGGTTGCGGTCTGTTATCGCAGCTCATGGCCGGATCAGGACAAAGTGACCGGCAGATTGGGGGATATCGTCGCCAAAGTCCGTGAAAAAGGCTTTACCCGTACCTCACTGATTCTGGTGGGCCATGTCCTGGATACCGATGAGTTTGCGGACTCCTATCTGTACGACAAAGATCAGGCCCACGTATTTCGTAAGAAAGATCACAACGCCAAAATTGTTAAAGAGACAACAGAGTAACGATCATGCAACTGAATAAGATTCCAACGACTGTAGTAACTGGTTTTCTGGGTAGCGGTAAGACAACCCTGCTTTCCAGTGTTTTGAAACAGGCGGCAGGTAAGCGTATTGCCGTGATCGTAAATGAGTTTGGCGAGCTGGATATCGATTCTGATCTGCTACGGAGTTGTCCACTCGACTGTGAAGATGAGTCGGCTGCTGAAGGCGGCGCTCAGGGCGAGCAGGGTTTCTATGAGCTGGCTAACGGTTGTATCTGCTGCACAGTAGAAGAGGAGTTTCTGCCGGTGATGCAGCAGCTGGTTGAGCGTCGTGATGATATCGATCACATACTGATTGAGACCAGTGGTCTGGCGCTGCCAAAACCGCTGGTGCAGGCATTCAACTGGCCGGGTATTAAAGAGTACTGCACCGTGGATGCGGTGATTACGGTGATCGATGGTCCTGCGGTTGCAGCGGGTCGTTTTGCCCATGATGAAGCGCAGGTTCAGGCACAGCGCCTGGCGGATGAGAGCCTGGATCATGATCCAAGCCTGAAAGAGCTGCTGGAAGATCAGCTGAGTGCTGCCGATCTGGTGGTGGTCAGCAAAAATGACCTGTTGTCTGAAGCACAGCGTGATCAGGTTGAAGCGACGGTCAACGCCAAGGTGCCTGCCGAGGTGAAAACCTCCTATATCAGCAACGGTGAAGCTGATCTGGAGATGCTGATGGGGCTCGATTGTGCGACCGAGGAGCGTATCGAAGCGGTGCACAACCATCACGATCACCATCATGATCACGGCCATGATCATGATCACGCCCACGATCATTTTGACTCCTTTGTGATCGCTATCGGCGAAGTCGATAGCGATAAGCTACAGGGCATTCTGAAAGGCCTGTTGAGCGACTTTAACATCTACCGTGCTAAAGGCTTTGCCGCGTTACCCGGTAAGCCGATGCGTCAGGTGATGCAGGCGGTGGGTAAGCGTTTAGACGTTTATTTCGATCGCCCATGGGGCAGTGATGAGCGTAAAACCCAACTGGTCTTTATCGGTAAAGGGATCGATGAAGCGACTATCAAAGCTGCGCTCGAAGAAGCGCTGGTTTGATCTGAACCGATTTAGTAACTCGCTACACGTGACGACGTAATGCATCTACTTGCCGCTCAACCCGGTGGATTTGTCGATGATGAAGGGATCATCGACCTGAATCAGACTCCGGCGGATATTGTCATTCTCTCTGCGGCCGACAGCTCGTTGGCCGCGCTCTCTGATGCTGTCTGTCTGTTTTCAGCGCAGCCCGCTGAAGAGCAGAGGGAGAGCCCCTCAGTGCGTCTGGCTAACTGGATACAGCTGCTGAAACCGGCTGCGTTTGATCTGTATGAACATAAAGTGCTGGAGCAATCTCAGGTTGTTGTATTGTCACTGCTGGGTGGCGCGAGTTACTGGCAGTATGGTTTTGAACGTTTGCAGGCCTGGGCTGCCGCAGACCGTGAGCGGACGCTGATTATTGTCCCCGGAGACGATACCCCGGACCCGGAACTGTTTACGGCGAGCTCTGTAGCGGATCAGGAGGCGATGCGGATCTGGCGCTACCTGCGTGAAGGCGGGGTGGATAACAGCGTACATCTGCTGAACTGCCTGAGCGATCAGTACCTGCAAGTAAAGTGTTTATGGCATGAGCCTCGACCGCTACCGAAGTGCATGATCTATCTGCCGACGGATAAAAAAGGGCAAACACCCACCCGATTACAGGCGGCTACCTTTAGCGAGTGGCAGCTGCGCCAGAGGGGGAGTGAAGAGAAACCTGTCGCACTCCTGCTGTTCTACCGCAGCCATCTGCAAAGCGGTAATACCCAGATGTTTGATCAACTGATTGAGCAGTTGGAGGAGAAGGGGTTAGCGCCGTTGCCGATCGCAATCGCTTCTCTCAAAGATGCGGAATCGCTGGCGCTGGTGAATGCGCTGCTGGAGCAAAGTGACGCCAGCCTGATTATCAACAGCACCGGCTTTGCTTCAAATACCGTAGCCAGCCCGGATCTTTGCTCCCAACCGAGTGAGTTCTACTCTCCGTTTGTGCGTAAGGTGCCGGTGCTGCAGCTGGTACTCTCCAGCAGTACTGAAGAGGATTGGCTGACGCATGCTCAGGGTCTGCGTAGCCGCGATATAGCCATGCAGGTGGTCCTGCCAGAGATGGATGGCCGGGTTCACACCCGTGCGTTGAGCTTTAAAACGGAAGATCACTTTGATGAGCGCAGTCAGGTATCGGTGGTGCGTTATCAACTGCATCGGGAGCGGGCGGGGTTTGTCGCTCGGTTGGCGCGACGTTTTGCTCAACTGGCTGAGAAACCCAATGCAGAGAAACGTATCGCGCTGATTCTGGCGAACTACCCCACCAAAGATGGTCGGATAGGAAACGGGGTTGGGTTAGATACCCCCGCTTCAACGGTCAATATTCTGCGCGCTTTGCAGCGGGCCGGTTATCCACTGCAGGATATTCCCGACAATGGCGACGCCCTGATTCAGGAGCTGCTCGGGGCGGTCACCAATAACCCCAACACCCTGCATACCCTGCCATGCTGGCAGAGTATGGCACTGGATGATTATCAGCGTTGCTTTGAACAGCTTCCTCAAGCCTGTCAGCAGGCCGTCAAAACGCAGTGGGGAACGCCCGATCAGGATATTAAATATCGCGATGGCCGGTTGATGCTGTCGGGTATTCGTCTGGGTGATACCTTTATCGGCATCCAGCCCGCCCGTGGTTTTAACATCGATCTGGCGGCTAACTATCATGACCCGGATCTGATACCCCCCCATAACTATCTGGCGTTCTACTTCTGGTTGCGTGAGTGTTATCAGGTGGATGCGGTTGTGCATGTGGGTAAACATGGCAATCTGGAGTGGCTTCCGGGTAAGGGCAGTGCGCTTTCTGAAGAGTGCTGGCCGGATATCGCATTGGGGCCGATGCCTCACTTCTATCCGTTTATTGTGAATGATCCCGGCGAAGGCGCGCAGGCAAAACGGCGTACTCAGGCGGTGATTATCGACCATCTGATGCCACCGATGACCCGCGCCGAAACCTACGGCGAGATGGCGGTGCTGGAGGGATTGGTGGATGAGTACTATCAGGCGATGGGGATGGATGATAAACGCCAGCAGTGGCTGCGCGATGAGATCCTGAAGCAGGTCAGATCGACCCACCTTCTCGAAGAGCTGGGCCAGACATCGGATGATGAAGATGCTGTTCTGAATGAACTGGATGCCTACCTCTGTGATATCAAAGAGGCGCAGATCCGTCACGGTCTGCACCGTTTAGGTGAACTGCCTGATACTGAAAAGCTTGCGGATACCCTGGTTGCTCTGCTGCGGCTGCCGCGGGGTGATGACGCCGACAGTCAGGGGATTCTGCATAATCTGGTGCAGGATCTTAAGCTACAGATTGAGGGTGAACCGTTTAATCCGCTGGAAGCGGGCAGCCGGAACTGGGTTGGGGATAAGCCCGCTTGTCTGCAAGTACTGACTGAGGATAACTGGCGCAGCGAGGCTGATACCCGTGAGCGCCTGGAGCTGCTGGCGGTTAAGCTGGTCAGTGATTATGTGTTAGCTGACAGATCACTTGATGCCTTAGATAATCTGCCACGAACCTCCCAGCAGTTGGCTTATGCACGGGCAACTATCCACAAGGCGCTGCTGCAAAGTGCTGAACTGGAGATCAGATCCCTGATTGCCGGTTTAGGGGGGGCGTTTGTGAATCCGGGGCCCAGTGGTGCCCCAACTCGCGGTCGGCTCGATACCTTGCCTACCGGACGTAACTTCTACTCGGTGGATAACCGTTCCATCCCATCACCGGCGGCCTGGGCGATCGGCGAGCGTTCTGCACAGGCGTTGATTGAACGCCATCTGCAGGAGCAGGGTGATTACCCGCGCACGCTGGGGTTATCGGTCTGGGGTACGGCAACGATGCGTACCGGCGGTGATGATATAGCTCAGGCATTTTCTCTTATGGGAGTCAGGCCGATCTGGGCACCGGGCTCAAATCGGGTGGTTGATTTTGAGGTGATCAGTTCACAGCTGTTAGGTCGTCCCCGCGTGGATGTCACGCTGCGTGTATCCGGGTTTTTCCGTGATGCATTCCCCAATGTGATGAAACTTTATGATGCGGCGGTGCAGGCGATTGCTGCGCTGGAAGAGCCGGGTGACAGCAACACCATTGCAGCACATATCCACAAGCGCGAGCAGGAGCTGATTGCCGAGGGGATGACTGCCGAAGACGCGCAACGGCAGGCCAGTTACCGTGTGTTTGGCAGTAAACCGGGGGCGTATGGTGCCGGATTGCAGGGGCTGATTGATGAGCGCTGCTGGGAGCAGAAGAGCGATCTGGCCGAGGCCTATCTGAACTGGGGCGGTTACGCCTATTGTGGGGATTGGGGTAATCAGAAAGGTGATGGCGTTGCTGCGCCACAGGCGTTTCAGCATCAGCTCTCTCAGCTGGAAGCGGTGGTGCAGAATCAGGATAACCGCGAACATGACCTGCTGGATTCAGATGATTACTACCAGTTTCAGGGGGGCATGAGTAACGCGGTTGAGGTTTACCGGGGCGAAGCGCCGCAGGTGTATCACAGCGATCACTCAAATCCGCAAAAACCGAAGGTGCGTACCCTGAAAGAGGAGCTGAACCGGGTGATCCGTTCGCGCTTACTCAACCCGAAATGGATCGATGCGATGCAGGAGCACGGCTATAAAGGCGCGTTTGAGATGACCGCCAGTGTCGATTACCTGTTCGCCTATGATGCAACCACCAACCTGATCGCAGACTACCAGTATGAAAAGGTCAGCGATGCACTGGTGTTTGATCAGAAAAATCGCGAGTTTTTAGAACAGCATAACCCCCATGCGCTGGAGGAGATGGCCGAGCGATTATTGGAAGCCACCCAGCGGGGTTTATGGCAGGAACCGGGGGAGTATTCGGATAAGTTGCAGGATCTGCTGCTAGAGCTGGATGAAAAACAGGAAAGCGCTCTGTAGGAGGGGCGTCTCGCCCCGAAAATAGGAAACCGTCGTAGGAGGGGCGTCCCGCCCCGAAAATAGGAAACCGTCGGTAGGAGGGGCTTCCCGCCCCGAAAATAGGAAACCGTCGTAGGAGGGGCGTCCCGCCCCGAAAATAGGAAACCGTAGGTAGGAGGGGCGTCTCGCCCCGAAAATAGGAAACCGTCGTAGGAGGGGCGTCTCGCCCCGAAAGGCATATTGAGAGATAGATGAAGCAATTCAGATCACCACACACCTTGATGGTACAAGGCACCACCTCTGACGCGGGCAAGAGCATCGTTGTCACCGCGCTGTGCCGTATTCTGGCCCGGCATAAAATCTCGGTAGCACCCTTCAAACCGCAGAATATGGCGCTGAACAGTGCTGTGACGGCTGAAGGGGGGGAGATCGGTCGTGCTCAGGCGGTTCAGGCAGAAGCCTGTTATCTGCCCGCCTCGGTGGAGATGAATCCGGTATTGCTGAAACCTAACAGCGATATCGGCGCACAGGTGATCCTCAACGGTAAAGCGATCGGTAATATGAAAGCGACCGAGTATCACACCTTTAAACCGCAACTGCTGACTGAAGTGATAAAGAGTCATACCCAGTTACAGGAAAAATACAGCACGGTGATTGTGGAGGGGGCGGGAAGCCCTGCGGAGATCAATCTGCGGGAACATGATATCGCCAATATGGGGTTTGCTGAGGCGGTTGACTGCCCGGTGATCATTGTGGCGGATATCGACCGTGGAGGGGTGTTTGCCCATCTTCTCGGTACCTACGAACTGCTCTCCGATTCTGAAAAAGCGCGGGTCAAAGGGTTTGTGATCAACCGCTTTCGGGGGGATGTGACACTACTGGAACCGGGGCTGGATTGGCTGGAGGAGCGGACCGGTGTACCGGTGCTCTGTGTCATCCCTTACATCACTAACCTGCATATCGAGGCGGAAGACGCGGTTAACCAGCAGCAGAAGAGCAGTGGTGAGAAGCCGCTTAAAGTCGTTGTGCCGCTCTATCCCCGCGCCAGTAACCACACCGACTTTGATGTCCTGCGGATGCACCCGCAGGTGGATTGTGAATTTGTGCGTGACCCGCAACAGTTCAGTGGTGCAGACCTGATCGTACTACCGGGCAGTAAAAATGTGCGCGGTGATCTGAACTGGTTACAGGAGAGTGGCTGGGAGAGCGTGATTCAGCGCCATCTGCGCTTCGGTGGCAAGCTGATCGGCATCTGTGGCGGCTACCAGATGCTGGGCGAGTGGATTCATGACCCGGATCAGATCGAGTCTGCCGCAGGCTCCAGCAAAGCACTGGGTATTCTGCCGCTGGAAACCACCCTGACCGGAGATAAACTGCTGCGCAATGTACGTGGTGTGCTCTGCGGCAGCGAGATAGCGGTGAGCGGGTATGAGATCCATGCCGGTATCAGCCGTGGGCCTGCACTGGACAACCCTCTGTTTGAGTTGGAAGTGGAGGGGGAGGTGCATACCGATGGCGTGCGTGATCCCGCTGATCAGATCCTGGGAACCTATCTGCATGGTGTCTTTGATCAACCCGAGTTATTACAGACATTATTGGAGTGGGCCGGGCTGAGACAGCAGCAGGGATTTGATTATCCCGCCTTTCGTGAAGCGCAGATCAACCGTCTGGCGGACAGTGTGGAGGCGGTGATGCCCGTTAACAGGCTGCTTAAGCTGCTGAACCTTGAGGAGCAGGGATGAGTATTGCGTTAAGTCTGATGATCGCCCTGCTGCTCGATTACCTCTTTAAGGAACCGAAGCGGTTCCATCCGCTGGTGGGGTTCGGCAATCTGGCGGCTGCTCTGGAGCAGCGCTTCAACCGGGGCGCGGCGAAGAAGCGCGCAGGCGTTCTGGCCTGGTCTGCCGCTGTTATACCCATATCTTTGGTGGCGCTCTGTGTTGATCTTCTGTTAGACGGCTCTCCGGTCGTGTCGGCGCTGATCGGCGGTGTCGTCCTCTATCTGGCGATCGGGTGGCAGAGTTTGCTCAGCCATGCGCTGGCGGTAGCGGCCCCGTTAAAATCAGCTGATATCGACAGTGCACGGGCTGCGGTGGGGATGATCGTGAGTCGTGATACCTCTGAACTGGATCAAACCGCCGTAGCGTCAGCCGCAACAGAATCGGTACTGGAAAATGGTGCTGATGCGGTCTTTGCAGCGATCTTCTGGTTCTGCCTGTTGGGTATTCCGGGTGTGGTGCTGTATCGCTTAAGTAATACATTGGATGCGATGTGGGGCTACAGGAACGAGCGTTTTCTGCAGTTTGGCTGGTGTGCGGCGCGGATGGATGATCTGCTGAACTTTATCCCGGCACGTCTGACCGCCCTGAGTTATGCACTGGTGGGGGAAACTCAGATTGCACTGCAGAGCTGGAAGCAGCAGGCTGCGACCTGGAAAAGCCCCAATGCCGGCCCGGTGATGGCCGCCGGTGCGGGTGCGATCAATGTCTCCCTCGGAGGCGCGGCGATCTACCACGGCCAGCTACAGCAGCGCCCACCCCTGGGCCCTGAAAAAGGAGCGCAACCCTCTGCCCAGAGTATTGAGGAGGCCTGCCATCTGGTGAACCGCGTCCTGATGCTGTGGGGCGTAGCGCTTTATGTTGGCATAGCCCTGATCGTAGCGATCAGTTCAGGGGTGCCAGCGTGAGTGACCTGATTCATGGGGGGGATCTTCAGACGGCGCAGCGCCGTTTCGGTATTCCGCTGAGCGATTGGCTCGACCTGTCCACAGGGATCAATCCCACCGCTTATCCACTGCCGGAATTAACAGCAGAGCTGTTTCAGCAGTTGCCCTACCAGTCTGAGGCGTTCGGGGCTGCGGTGCACTGTTACTACGGTGGCGAGGGTGTGGCCTGTAGCGGCACTCAACAGGCGATAGAACAGCTACCTCAGCTGCTACCATCCCTGCCGGTTTTACTGCCGGAGTGCGGTTATCAGGAGCATCGCTATAGTTGGGGTGCATCGGGTGCAGCGCTCAGTTACTATCCGGCGGACGATCTGGATCGAGCAACGGCAGGTATCGAACAGCACCTACAGCTGGGTGAACCCTTTCACCTGCTGCTGATCAACCCGAATAACCCAACCGGACTGCAGTTTTCACCGCAACAGATCTGTCAGTGGGCCGAACGGATGCCGCAAGGGGGGTATCTGATCGTTGATGAAGCCTTTATTGATCTCAGTCCTGAACAGAGTGTGCTGAGTGATTATGCTCGATTCTCAGCGTTGGGAAACCTGATCGTTCTACGCTCATTCGGGAAGTTCTTTGGTCTGGCCGGGATCCGTCTTGGCTTTATCTTCGCCAATGAGAGCTTGATGGCCCGGATGACAACGGCCTTTGGCCCCTGGGCGGTAAACGGGCCGGCGCAACAGATTGCGATCAACGCCCTGCAGGATAAAACCTGGCAGCAGAGAGCGAGCGCGCAGATCACGGTCAGTGCCGCGCTCACCCGCCAGATCTGGCAGCCTCTGGCCGAGGCGGTCGATGCAGAGTGGCTGGCGAGTGATGGCCTCTTTCTCAGCTTCAGGCTGAAGCGTGAAACTGCCAAGCAGATCTATCAGTTTTTTGCGCAGCGGGGCGTGTTGATCCGCCTTGTTCAGGGTCACGAATTAAACGGTTTTCCACCGGGAACCGATGCAGAACAGCCGCATCAAACCTGCCTGATACGCAGTGGCTTGGTGGATGCAGAAACAGAACAGCAGTGTGAGAGACTGAAACAGGTTATAAGTGAGTTCTTACTTACACTGGATTGATCTATAGATGGGGTCTTATTCGTAAGAGATACCCCTTAGAATAATGATGTTTGAATGACAAGTTGGAGAAAGCCCAGTGCCTAAAAAAGGTATTATGGTGTGTGGTCACGGTAGCCGTGACAAAGATGCAGAGAGAGAGTTTGGCCGCGTTGCAGAGGGACTGAAAAAGCGTTTCCCGGAGATGCCGGTTGAGTACGGTTTTTTAGAGTTTTCTGCGCCGAATATTCATATGGGGCTTAACTCCCTGATAGAGCAGGGTGTAGAAGATATCTACGCTGTGCCGGGCATGCTGTTTGCCGCAACCCATGCGAAGAATGATATCCCCTCCGTACTGACCACCTACGCTGAGAAGAACGAGGGCGTAGAGGTGCATTACGGCAAAGAGCTGGGTCTGCACCCGGCGATGATCGAAGCGTTTCAGGCGCGTATCTATGAATCGATGGGACTGGATCCGGAGAACCCGCCGGAGAGTCTCTATGACACCCTGCTGGTGGTGGTTGGCCGGGGTACCTCCGATACTGAAGCTAATGCCGAAGCGGCGAAGCTCACCCGTATCGTGAATGAGAACATGGGCTTTGGCTGGGCCGATATCGTCTACTCCGGTGTGACCTACCCCTCCGTAGGTGTGGGCCTTGAGCGCCTGATGAAGCTGGGCTTTAAGAAGATCGTGGTTGCGCCTTACTTCCTCTTCACCGGTCGTCTGATCAAACGTATTTTCGGATATGTGGATAAAGTGGCGGGTGAAAATCCGGGTATCGAGTTTATCAAAACACCCTACCTGAACGATCATGAGAAGGTGATCGACGCCTTTGAGATCCGCGTTCGTGAGATTCTGGATGAACAGCCTCAGGGCGATGAAACCCTGATGGAATCTTTCCAGCGCCGTCTGGCCGCGGGTGAGGTGGATATCCACCACCACCATGCGGAGTTTAATCCGGAGGGTGAGGGCGAACATAGCCACGATCACAGCCATGAGCACTCACACAGCCATGGGCATCACCACCATCACGGAGAAGGGCATAGTCACTCCCATACGCATGGGCATGATCACTCTCACGGCCATTCACATGAGCACGGCCACTCCCACGGCGTGTATAAGCACATCGGGCACCCATTAGGCCCCCGCACCATGATCGGCGAAGGGATCTGCTGCTGCTTTATGAGCCAGTTCCCCGAAGAGATTCTGGAAGAGGAGAAGGAACGGATCGCTTTATGCGATCCTAAGGACGCCCTCGCTCATCGTTGATGAGCAAGAGCTAGAGAACGCTTCGCTTTCAGGACGCGGCGCTGCTGCTAGAGGACGCGACTGCGTCGCTAGAGAAAAAGATTTAAGACCCGGTACTGCCGGGTTTTTTATTGCAGAAACCAGCATGTCATTCCTAATAAGGAAGGAACCCTCAACACCAAGCTATCACTCCTGCGAAAGCAGGAATCTATAACTTTTTAGCCTCGGTAAAGGTGGATATAACCACCGCAATAAGCCTATTTATTCCATGAGTAACTTATGTAAGGATAAAGGCATACTTTTCTCCATGGAGGAGAAAACCTCGGGCAGGGAAAGCTTATGCGGTTTATTCAGACACACGCCAACCCTGATTTTTTCAAAGATATTTACGCCAATTTGTCGTCATTAAAAGTGACAACCTGTCGTATATTTAGCTGTTATGGCCTTATAGAAATCGGAGCTCAGTTTGTCTGAAGTAAGAATTAGTTCAGTAAAGTTTACAAATTTTAAGGCATTAAGGAATTACTCTGTAAGTTTCAGTGAGACTAACATTCTAGTTGGTCCTAATAATGCTGGAAAATCCACAATAATTAGCGCATTTAGAATCCTAGATGTCGCTCTTCGTAAAGCACGAAGGCGAAAAGCAGAAAGAGTACCTCTACCAAGTGGAAGTACCGGTTTCGGCCATAGAGTGCCTGAGCAGCAAATTAGTGTCTCTCTAGAAAATGTGGCAACTGATTACAATTCAGAAGATAGTAAAATCGAATTTAGGTTAACTAATAGAAATAAGCTTTTTCTATTTTTCCCTAGTGAAGGCGGTTGTATCTTGCACTGGGAAAATGAAGGTAGTGGAGTAAATACTCCTGCTCGGTTTCGAAATGCCTTCCCAATAAATATTCAAGTTATTCCTGTTCTGGGTCCTCTGGAACATGAGGAAGCATATGTAAATGAGGATACAGTTAAAAACTCCTTAAATACACATAGAGCTTGCAGGCACTTCAGAAATTATTGGCACTATTTTGATGAAGGGTGGGATGATTTTTCTGAAATGATTTCATCAACCTGGCCTGAAATGCAGATTAGCAAGCCTGAATTAGATATACCTAACAGAAAATTAAGTATGTTTGTCTCTGAGGATAGGATTGATCGAGAGGTTTACTGGGCAGGATTTGGATTTCAGATTTGGTGCCAGCTCTTAACTCACTTATCACGGTCAAGTGATGCCAGCATTGTTATTATAGATGAACCCGAGATATATCTTCACCCAGATGTGCAGCGTCAACTGCTAAGTATTCTTAGAGGGCTGGAATCTGATGTGCTTCTCGCTACTCACTCTGTAGAAATAATGGGAGAAGCTGATCCTTCGGAAATTCTATTAGTTAACAAAGGCGCACGATCCGCTAAAAGGCTCAAAGATATTGAAGGGGTTCAAGTGGCTCTTGAAGCTCTAGGCTCCACGCAAAATGTTACGCTGACTCATTTGGCTAGAACTAAAAAGATTTTGTTTGTGGAAGGTATGAGCGATTACAAATCCGTGAGAAGGTTTGCTAAGAACCTTGAGCTTCATGACTTAGCTTCAGGCAATAACCTAACAGCATTCGAATCAGGTGGATTTTCATCGTGGGAAAAAATTAAATCATTCGCTTGGGGAGTGAAAAACACGATAGATGCAAATATGAAACTATTTGCAGTCTATGATCGAGATTATTACTGCCAAGAAGAATTAGATGGTATTTTGGAGAGTCTACAGGCTGAGCTTACCCATGCGCATATTCATGAACGAAAAGAAATGGAAAATTACTTTCTTGTATTGCCTGTTCTTCAGAGAGTTTTAGAAAAACAGATTGAAAATAGACAGCGTAGGTCTGGTGAAGAAATAAATATTGATAAAAATATCACCGACTATCTGGAAGAAATTACAAGTAAACTGAAAGTGGATGCTCAATCACAATATATAGCTAAACGAATTACTTACCATCAAGGGAGCAGTGTTGATACAGGTACTATTAGTAGAGAAGCTATTGAAGTGTTTGAAGGGATATGGGCAAATATCGATACAAGGATGGGAATAGTGCCTGGAAAAACCACTTTAAGAATGCTTAGAAATTCAGTGCAGGACGATTACAAGGTAAACCTAACCGATGTACAAATTATTGATGAATTTCAAAGAGATGAAATACCGCAAGACTTGTACGATTTAATAGAACAACTGGAGCTCTTCCGTGCAAGCTAAGATTAAAGGGGTCAGAGCCCTTTTCTCAACCATACAAAAAAAAACCGGCCTTACGCCGGTTTTTTTTGTTCTTGCTTCTGCAAAAAGATCTCGGTGGGGATAAAAGCAAAGGGGATAAGGGCAGCTGCCATTAACAATAGCTGCTGACGCGATTTCCAGCCTGTGTTGTTCGACATCGCCAGCATCATATAGATCATAAACAGGATGCCGTGGGTCATCCCGATAGAGGAGACATAATCGCGGCTGATATAGCCCAGCGTGACGCTCAGAATCGCCAGGTAGGAGAGGCCTTCAAGCAGGCTGGTGATGCGGAATAGTTTGATCATTCAATAAGCTCAATAATGGGTAGTCGGTCGCTGTTGTTAAATCACTGAAGGGTTATCTACCAAAGGGTTATCTGCGGCATGCCTGTGTGATTCTCTCTGCTGGCACCCGGAGTTGTTTGATCAGGTACACCTTAAACGTTTCTTCATAGGGCTGCTTTTCGACCGCTTTCTGCATACACAGAATCCATATTTCGCTGTCCTCCGCCACAATGGGGAGGTGGCTGTGGGCGTGAGGAATACGAAATTAAAGGGGTCAGAGCCCTTTTCTCCTTAACTACATGAGCCATACAAAAAAACGGCCTTACGCCGGTTTTTTCTGTTCTTGCTTCTGCAAAAAAATCTCGGTGGGGATAAAAGCAAAGGGGATAAGGGCAGCTGCCATTAACAATAGCTGCTGACGCGATGTCCAGCCTGTGTTGTTCGACATCGCCAGCATCATATAGAGCATAAAGAGGATGCCATGGGTCATCCCGATAGAGGAGACATAATCGCGGCTGATATAGCCCAGCGTGACGCTCAGAATCGCCAGGTAGGAGAGGCCTTCAAGCAGGCTGGTGATGCGGAATAGTTTGATCATTCAATAAGCTCAATAATGGGTAGTCGGTCGCTGTTGTTAAATCACTGAAGGTTTATCTACCAAAGGGTTATCTGCGACAGGCCTGTGTGATTCTGCCTGCTGGCACCCGGAGTTGTTCGATCAGGTACACCTTAAACGTTTCTTCATAGGGCTGTTTTTCGACCGCTTTCTGCATACACAGAATCCACATCTCGCTGTCCTCCGCCACAATGGGGAGGTGGCTGTGGGCGTGAGGAATACGGATGGTGCCATAGTTTTGAGAATACAGCTTGGGGCCGCCTAACCAGCCGGAGAGAAAATAGGCTAATTTCTGGCGTGATTCGGTCAGGTCGTCCGGGTGCATTTTGCGAATGGTTTGCGCCTCGGGTAACTCATCCATGATCTGGTAAAAATCATCGACTAACTGGGTCAGACCGGCTAATTCCCCTGCCATTTTGTAGGAGTTGTCGTTGACGCCATATTCACAGCTGGGAGTATTCATTCGTTAATCTCTTAGACGCTTCACTCTAAAACGTTTTATTCTCAAACGCTTTTTGCTCAAAAAGAGGCATTCTATCAACTTATCTTGCCCAATACTTGTCGCTGCTTCAGGAGGGGGGCAATCAGCCTTAATCTGAAAATCCCTTTGAGCTTTGAGTGCAATCCCTCCCGGTGATCGGTATATTTTGTAGCGAAAAGCAGCACCCTCTGACTGAGAACATCCATCTGCGGCCAACGACCCCTATGCCTAAATCTGATCCAGCATCGACCACCCCCTTCTCAACCCCTGAAGCGCTTGGCCAGTGGCTCAGTGAAAACCATGCGTCTGAAACGGAGTTGTGGATAAAACTCTTTAAAGTGAAAAGCGGTATCCAAAGTGTGACCTGGGATGAGGTGGTGGTTGAAGCGCTTTGCTGGGGCTGGATCGACGGTATCAAACGGTCGATTGATGAGCAGGCATATCTGCAGCGGATTACTCCGAGAAAGGCCAGGAGTGTCTGGTCTAAACGTAACCGTGAGCACGCTGAACGCCTTATCAAAGAGGGTCGTATGACTGAGGCAGGTAGGTTGCAGGTCGAGGCGGCGAAGGCGGATGGTCGCTGGGATAATGCTTATACGGCCAGCGAGATGGAGGTGCCGGAGGATTTCCTTAACGCATTGGAAAGCAAACCAAAGGCGAAAGCGTTTTTTGATAGATTGCCCAAATCAAAGCGCTATGTGATAGCGCATGGCTTAATCAGTGCGAAGAGAGCGGAAACCCGTCAGCGTCGATTTGAAAAATTTATGGATACGCTTGAACGTGGTGAGCATCCATAGCGTGAGTTTATTGGCAGAGCCCTTAAGGGGGCTGCTTACCCATTTAGAGATACTGACAAGCTCACCCCTCACGAGGGATAATAGCGGCGGTGCTGGCGCATCAATGGGCCTGTGTGTTTGGTGTGGGTTAACGTATCAGTTCTTAAAGGTTGGGATGAGTAGCAGAGAGAGAGCGAGAAAGCCCGATGTATCTGAGGCGATGAAAGAGCTGATTGAGCAGGTGAGAGAGGTGATCCCTTTTGATATTCCGCCCGCCCAACTCTGTGATGGCCCTTGTACGGGTTGTCCAAAGAAGCTGATCGAATACCTGGATACTGAGCTCGAGGAGTGGGAGTACCGGATCAAACAGGATCAGCAACCCACCCTAGGGGATCTGCATAGTTTAGGGAAAACCAGCAGGAAAATTCACGCGGTCCTGAAGAAAAACGATCTGGTTCGGGACTAAGAGATCTCTAACACCATCATTTGATCGGGATCGGGCTTACCCCCTGTCAGCAAAGATTAACCTCAGTTCGGCAGGCTTTCGATTGTTAGACTTTTGTATTAGAGAAAGCTGCTTAAGATTAGGGAATACTGATTTAACTTAAAATCAGGTTTGGAATCATGGATGATTATGTACCGCAAACTACTCCTTATTACGTTTATTCTTCTCTCTCCACTCTCACACGCTTCAGAAACGCTGATCGAGAATCTTAAAAAAATTGATGCAACCGGGACCACTCCGAACGCCGCCTATAAGTTAGGCCGATTCTATCGGGAAGCCCCTGATGGTCAGCAGGATTGTGAAGCCTCTGTACGTTGGTTTACCCGCTCCGCTGATCTGGGGAGTGTCGATGCGATCAATGAACTCGGAAAAATCTACGGTAAAGGTTGCGGCACGGTTACCAAAGATTATAAAAAATCTGAAGCCTACCTCACCCAGGCAGCTGAACTGGGCCTGGATACAGCCCAGAACAATCTGGGGTTTCTGCTGATTCGTGGCTGGGGCGGTAATGGCCGTAAGCAGGAGGGGCTGAACTGGCTGCTTAAAGCCGCAGATCAAGGCTATGTGAGCAGCTATTTTAATCTGGGTTATGTTTATCATTACGGGCTTGCAGGTCGGACTGATCTGACAGCCGCAGAAACGTGGTACCAGAAAGCGGTACAGGGTGGACATAAAAAAGCCGGTAAGCATCTGGAAAAGCTACATAAGGATATACTGGCCTCACGTCACTGATGACAGGCTGCCGGGACTAAGCCAACTGGCTGACCGGCGTTGAATCTAAGGGGAACCGCAATCCGTATTGATAAAAAAGGGCTGCTGCTGGCGCGGATATTCAGCATCGCATTTGGATTGGCTTTTGCCAAAGCGATCTATGACGGTGGCTTCCACTACCATGCGATGGGATATGAGAAGGGCTATACGAGCGATTCCGCCCCGCTGAAGTTCTATTTATCTCTCGGCTGGTATTTTCTACTGTTTATCATTTCCACCTATTTTGGTTTTTTTGCCAAACGTGCTGACTCTGAATGAGGCGGGGGAGGAGGGTGCTGAGTTGGGGGCATCTACAGGCGTGTGAGGTGTGTCCCCTGCTTAAAAAGTGAGCAATCCGCTATATACTCTCCTTTTTTGTATGCTTCAGTACCCGGTTCTACCTTCTTGATCATTCCTTATTCCATATTTAACTAATGTTTGGGCAATATACTTTTGTTTGATTGTGATTTTTTTGCAACGCGGTGATATTGTGTTTTATTCGATTTGCCCAAAGTGGGTTTGAGCTCACTTAATCAAATAGATGGGACAAAATAGCCGGTAAGCCGTTTCAGTGTGAAGTTACGGGCGATACGATATAAATATCAGGAGTGATGAATCGTGACTAAAGAAGTTGTAGTTCTAAGTGCAGTACGTTCAGCCATTGGTGCATTTGGCGGTAGTTTAAGCTCAATGGAACCAGCGGAGCTGGCAGGTCAGGTAATGAAAGAGGCCGTCAACCGCTCGGGTGCTGACCCTGAGAAGATCAATTATGTAACGGTAGGTAACTGTATCCCTACCGAATCTCGTTATGCTTATGTTGCACGTGTTGCCGCTATTCAGGCAGGTCTGCCAATGGAATCGGTTGCGATGTCTGTAAACCGTCTGTGTAGCTCTGGTTTGCAGGGCATTGTAACAACTGCGCAGCAGATCATGCTGGGTGATTGTGACTACGGCGTTGGTGGTGGTGTAGAGGTGATGTCCCGTGGTGCTTACCTGTCTACAGCGATGCGTTCAGGTGCGCGTATGGGTGATACACAGATGCTGGACTCTATGGTTTCTGTACTGACAGATCCATTTGGTGCGGGCCACATGGGTATCACAGCTGAAAATCTGGCTGAAAAGTGGAACATCAGCCGTGAAGAGCAGGATGCGTTTGCTGTTGAGTCACAGCGTCGTGCAGCGGTTGCGATTGAAGAGGGTCGATTCAAGTCCCAGATCGTACCAATCGTACAGAAAACGCGTAAAGGCGAAGTGGTATTTGATACAGATGAACATGGTAAGCCGGGTGCGACTGTTGAAGGTCTGGCTAAAATGCGTCCAGCCTTCAAGAAGGATGGTACGGTAACAGCGGCAAATGCGTCAGGTATCAACGATGGTGCAGCGTTCTTCGTTCTGGCATCTGCAGAAGCGGCTGAAGCGGCAGGTCAGAAGCCAATCGCTAAGATCAAGTCTTACGCGGTAGCTGGTGTTGCAAATGACATTATGGGTGAAGGCCCAATCCCAGCAACTAAGCTGGCTCTGGAGAAAGCAGGTTTGGCTCTGGATGATATGGATGTAATCGAGTCCAACGAAGCGTTCGCTGCACAGGCTTTGGCAGTAGCGAAAGGTCTGGGTCTGGATATGGAGAAAACCAATCCAAACGGTGGCGCGATCGCTCTGGGTCACCCAGTAGGTTGTTCTGGTGCGTTCATTGCGACTAAAGCTGTTTACGAGCTTGAGCGTATCGAAGGCAAGTATGCTCTGGTAACCATGTGTATTGGTGGTGGTCAGGGTATCGCAGTTATCTTCGAACGCGTTTAATTGTTCTGATTAAATTCAGAATAGGGGTTTACTAAAACCCACAGGTTCAGATCTTGCGTTCTACCTACCGGTACAATGCAAGATCTGCCTCCTCCTCCCCCCCAGTTGTTCCTCGTTTTACCCTTCGATATTTGTCCTAATGACCTTCTGCCTGACTATCTGTTTCTCTGTATAGCGTTAACGCTTAGACTGTGAGCGATACAGCAGTGGTTGTATTAATGTGTCCTTTTCTGGGTAGAGCAGAATCAGAGTGATGAAAAAAACGGCTGTTAAACTTCTTTTTGTCGGTAGCCTCGGTTACGTGCTGCTCTGTGCCTTTCTCTATTTTTCTCAGGAGAGTCTGCTCTATTTTCCTAAAGAGCGGAGCATGACCGATCCTGCCCATACCTATCTGCTTGAGACAGAGGTGGGGCATACGGTGGTGACGACAGAGGTCAAAAATACTCGACAGGCGATCCTCTATTTTGGCGGCAACGCGGAGGATGTTTCGCAGCGATTAAGTGAGTTCAAGCAGACCTTTCCTGAGTACTCACTCTACCTGATGCACTATCGTGGCTATGGCGGGAGTGATGGTCAGCCCCGAGAAGAGTCGCTGTATCGGGATGCCCTGAAGCTTTATCGTAATGTGGAGCAGACTCATTCGGATATTGTGCTGATCGGGCGAAGTTTAGGCAGTGGTATTGCGACCCGGCTGGCCGCGCAGGTTTCACCCAGTCAACTGATCCTGGTGACGCCTTACAGCAGTATTGAAGATGTTGCTAGCGAGCGCTACTGGGGGATTCCGGTTTCGCTCCTGTTGAAGGATAAGTACCTCTCCTGGCGCTATGCCCAATCAGTGACAGCGCAGACAGCGATCTTTCTGGCGACCGATGACCCTGTGATCTCGTCCGCCAGTACCCTGAAACTGTTTGAGCATTTCCCCGCTGGTGTGGCGACTGTCTACCGGTTTGAGAATGAGGGCCACAACAGCTTCGCCAGTAAGCCCTATTATTTTCAACTGCTACGCGAACTGACCCGCAGGCAGAATTAACTTCAGGGCTACCGTTTAACCGTGCAGTGAACGGGAGTCGCTGGGGGCGTCTTCTCGCTGTGTATCAGAGTAATCACGTACCACCTCGGCCACCCTGATACGATAGGAACGGAACAGCTGATTTTTACCTGCACTTTGGGCGTTGCGATGTTCCATCAGATTGCGCCAGGCCTGAATTGAGGCCTCATCTCGCCAGAAGGAGAGGCTGAGTATCTTGTTCTCATCGACCAGACTCTGAAAGCGTTCTATCGAGATGAATCCGTCCCGGTCTTCAAGAAAGCTACGTAGCTTGGCCGCAATCGCGAGATACTCCTCTTTGCCCTCTGCGGTTGGGATCACTTCAAAAATAACTGCGTACATCGGAACACTCCCTGCGTGAATTTATCTTCAATATAGCGAAAGGGCGGAGCAAGGAATAATGAAAAATCGAGTTGTTTCGGTTCTGTAAAACAGAACTAATTTGCCGAAATTAACTTGCCTCAAGTCAATACCGGTCAAGCGTTGATAGTCTGTTACTTACCTGCGTTGCGCATATGGCGGGGAGAGTTTTACTCAGTTAACCGATGTTACCGACGGATCTGGATCGATTATGAAAAATGAAAGTAGAGCGCTGGCACTGGCTCCGTTGATAACACCGTTCGCCTTTGAGGTGTTTGCCTTCTATACGGGGATCTCTGGTTTTAATATGGATCAGGGTTTTTGGACCTTTATCGGCCTCTTTTTAGGGATGGCGATCGCAAGCATTCCGGTCGCCTATCTGTATATGTTCTTTCTGGGATATCGTTTCTATCGGCTGTTGGTGAAAAAGCAGCGGGTTAACTTTCTGACATTAACACTGGGCGGTATGTTTGTTGCCGACATCCCGATGTTACTGATCTGGCCGTTAGCAGAGGTGAGCGGCAGTATCAGTTTTTATCAGACTTTTCAGCTGTTCACTTTTGTCGGACTGATGATCGGTTTGAACTTCTGGTTATTGCTGAACTGGGATGAGCTGAAAGCCAAGGGACGCTAGTGCAGTCTGTTACCGGTAAAGCTGTTCAGGTGAATAGGCCAGTTCCAGCTGTAAGCGCTCTGCTTTCTTCAGCCCTTTTACCACCAGTCCGTAGGAGCGATCGATCAGTCGCTCAATCTCTTTTTCGGGCATTGAGTCGATCAATACGACACTGATCCAGTGCTTTTTTGACATATGGTAACCCGGCAGCACCTCTGGAAAGATATCCCGCAGCATAAAGGACTCTTCGGGATCACACTTCAGATTGATAAATGCCTCTCCAGCAAATTGGGTGCCCAGCTCTTTGCCTGTCCCGCCGCTGGTGGCGAGCAGGGCAAACATTTTGTTCTTGATTTTGAATACAGACACATCTGCACCGAAGGGGTATTCAAGCGTGGCCTCTGGAAGAGAGAGGCAGTAACGTTCAGCCTGCTTAAAATCCATAAAACACCTTAGCTTGGTTTCTCTTCTGGAAATAGTAACGCAATGGCCTGTTCTGAATCTGCAATCGGACAAAGACCATAAATGGAGGGGCGGGAGCAGGGTTTTGCACCGATTGATTCTGCAAACTCAACCGCTGCGGGAGAGAAGTAGACCTTAACGCTGCAGTGAAGGCTTCCATCGGATTCATGGCGATAAAAAGCAGCCATCTCCGGTGGGGCGTCTGAAGATTCAACTGCTAGACAAAAGTTCTCCGTCAGATCCTCTAAAGGTTCTGAGGCGAACATACCATCTCCGAGGTTTTTAGCGAACCAAGTTGTCATCTCTAATATCGTTCTGATTTGTTGTCTGACCTTTATACCTGCTTTTGAGTTGGGTGGCACTGTGACTGCATTAATTCACCCGGCTTTTCACCACTGCAGTCTGAGCCTTCGTTGTGCAATCAATCGCTTTAGCCCTGCAGTTTGCCGGAAATAGTCTAATCTGCCGTTATGGAGGAATCATTATGAAACGCCGTACACTGTTGACCGGTTTAGTTGCCAGCCCACTGGTTGGGTTTATGCCTGCTGTTACAGCAGGTGAACAGGCGGTTCTGGTGGCCCGGTTGGTGAATACCCCGCGGGAGCAGCTCACGGGATGGGTGGTAGAGGAGATTAAGAGTGGTCGGTTGCGAAAACCCGCGCTGATTAAAGCGCTATTAGCAGCGGGGGTGAGCCATATAGAACCGCGTCCGGTTGGTTTTAAGTACCATGCAGTGTTGATGGTTGATGCGGCGAGGCGCCTTTCAATACAGGGAGAGGGGGTAGCAAGCTGGATCCCTCTGTTATGGAATGTGGATTACTTTAAACATAGCCAGGCACGTAATCGTAATCTCTCCGGTTGGGTACTGGGCGCCACTCAGGAGGGGCTGCCTCCTCTGTCTGAAGCAGCAACGCTTTATCAACAGGGGATGAAGGAGCGGATCTGGTTACAAGCCGACCGGGCGATCACACGATTGGCGCGTTCTGGCAGTATGCATCAGGTCTTTGCACTGATGTTGGCGTGGGCGGTCAGGGATTTTCATTCTATCGGCCATAAGGCAATTCTGCTCGCTGGGGTGTGTCGAAGTCTGGAGTATTCTGGTTGGCGTGATAGTGAGATGATCCTGCGCGGTGTCACCTATGCCTTACTCGCTGATGGAAATCTATCTGCCGATACGCAGAATAATTGGTGGGAACAGGATTATCCGGCCAATCTTAAACTTGCCCGAGATATTCCTGATCACTCTTTCAGACCGGGAGCGGATAGCTCAGGGACAAGGGCTCTATTGGGGAGTTTACGGGCTGACGGGGTCGAACTGAATCGGCAGAGGGTTATTGAGCGCCTTAATCGGGGAATGCCACTTCAGGCGCTCTGGGATGCGGTATTTCTGGCCGCCGCTGATAGCGTCATGAACCGCCCGACTATACCGATGCTCCATACAGTGACGGTTACCCACGCACTTTATAGTCTGTGGCAAAGAGCTGCAGATCCGGTGTTGAGGCGGGTTATTCCACTACAGGCTGTCAGCTATGTTGTGCAGATGAAGCAGCAAAGAGGCGAGGGCGGTTGGAATGGACTGGATATTCTGGATTTTAGCGCGGAGCCTTCAACTGAGCGCAGTACGCTGCCATTAATCGAAAAGATTGGTGAATCACTGGGGTATGCGCCGCAAGACGCCCGCTTGCTACTGCAATCCTATCCTATGGAGGCTTGGCCGCAGTTAAAGCAGCAGTTGAACCGGTGGTTACTGTATAAATCCAACAAAGCGCATGACTTTAAATACGGTGCGGCGGTACTGGAAACCGTTGGTTGGCTCTCTCCTGAGTGGCGTGTCCCCTATCTGGCAGCAGCGTCACGGTTGCTGATGGGGCTGAATATGCCTGACAGCGTTGAGGGCCAGAAAATTGAGCAGTGGTTAGGTTCTGCATTTGGGTAAATCAGAGGATGGATCTGAAAATAAAAAATATAGTCTTTGACTTATTAGTAGGTTCTGTATATTGTTTGACCAGCTTGATGATTTATTCTCTATTTATGCACGTCATTTCGAAGTTTTATCTTAATTCCTCGTCCTGTTTTCATAAGTACAAAGTAAAAATTCCTGCAAAATCTGCCTTATTTAAGGCGCTTTAATTATTTCCGAAAATAGGATTAAAAATTATGTCTAATACAACGACTGGCACAGTTAAATGGTTCAACGATGAGAAAGGTTTTGGTTTCATCGAGCAGCAGTCTGGCCCAGATGTTTTCGCTCACTTCAGCGCTATCGCTGGTGACGGTTTCAAAAGCCTTCAGGAAGGCCAGCAGGTTGAGTTCTCTGTAACTCAGGGCCAGAAAGGTCCACAGGCTGAGAACATCCGTCCTCTATAAGTCTGTACCTATTAGTCCGATTCAATTTTGAATTGTGGCGAGATAGAGCATGGCGCCCGTCATGCTCTTTAAAAATTTATAAATACTTCTACAAAGCCCCGATCTTTAACCGCTTCTCCGCTTTTTTATTAAGTTTCTTCTGAATATTTTTATTGAAACTGTAGTTGCGCCGGTATTTTTTTAATTACCGATCTATTTTTTATAGAATATAAAATCTGAAAGATAATGGGTTTTCCGAAGTAAAGGGAGTTACCACTCATGCTGGAAAATCTTAATAATGACCTCTGTGTATCCAAATTTATGAGCAGAGACAGTGAGCAGTGGGCTTGTTATGAGCCAAATGCTTTTCAACCGCACGGCAAACGTCAAAGCTGGAAACGTATTACCGGTCTGATGTCGACCGAATCAATGCACCGCTATCTTGGGGAACATTATCCGGATCAACGGGTTGCCGATGAATTTACTTTAATTTCAACTCATACAAGAGCCTTTTGAAGTTTATGGATAAGTCTTTTCTGTTGCAGCGTATATCGATTTTTGCAGGTATCGAACTGGATCCGGCCAATGATCGCGCTGTGCAACAGTTGCTACGTGACAAATTCAACATCGCTCTGCCGCAGCGTCGCACACTGGATGAATCTTTAAAATCTGTCGCCAGTGATCACGAACTGGTGGGGCTGATTCTAAACTACCGATCGCTGTAGAGTTATTCCTGCGATAGAGGGTCCTCTAACCGACCGGATGATTGTCTGCTACAGTGGGTAGTTAACGACAGACAAACTATGCGTGGGTGTTCAGATGATCAAAGTAGGCGATAAATTACCGGATGTCAGTGTGACAACACTGCTCGCGGGAGAGAGCCAATCCGGTTCAATTAGTGAGCTTTTTGCGGGTAAACGGGTTGTTCTTTTTGCGTTGCCGGGTGCGTTTACTCCCACCTGTTCCGCATCTCACCTTCCCGGATACGTAGTCCATGCGGATCAATTCTTTGCAAAAGGAGTGGACATTATCGCGTGTCTCTCTGTAAACGATACCTTTGTGATGAAAGCATGGGCTGAGGCTCAGAATGCTGAGCTGATTACGATGGTTGCCGATGGCGGGGCTGAGCTGACTCAGGCGATGGGGCTGGAGATGAACACCGGAGGTTTCGGTGGCATTCGCTCGCAACGCTATGCGATGGTCATTGAAGATGGTGTAGTGACTGAGCTAAATGTTGAAGCACCCAAACAGTTTGAACGGAGCAGTGCAGAAACGATGCTGACACTGCTTTAAGTGTTAGATGACTTTTAAGAGAAGGGGCTTATCGCCCCTTTTTTGGTTTTGCCACACCGGCAATGGTTTAATCGCTGCTAACTCTTTTTAAGCCAGGTGGTGAGCATTTAAGTAGCGCTGCCATCAGATGACGAGTTGCCCGCTGGGGCGTCAGTTTGATCCCTGTCAGCTTTAGCGATATAGCGTGGCTTACTGCTTTTAGGTGCCAGTTTCGCTTTTGATTTTTTTAGCTTTTTAGTCAGGATCTGCTTAATCTTCTTTTTACGGTTCATCTGAAGGTCCGGTAGGTTAAGCGGCACATTATAGAGCCTTTCGTGGTTACGTTGTGAAAAAATAGGCCAGTTCATTTAGTCGATATACCGGTGATCCACCTGAATAAATGCCAAATCAGGCCCTTGAGCTGTCGATCCATTCTGTTGTTATCAAGTTTGAATTTTCAGGGGTTTTAATCTCAGCCAGTGGCTTATATGATGGCGTCGAATTGAATAAGAGAGTTATCGGGATGAACAAGAGTCTCCTCACCAATCTACTTGCTTTTGTGGCGTTCTCTGCTGGGATGATTGCGGATGATGACACCTTACTGACGATCGGGTTATTTGCCCTGTCAGGGGCGCTGACTAACTGGTTAGCGGTACATATGTTGTTTGAAAAGGTTCCAGGGCTGTATGGTTCAGGGGTCATTCCTGCGCGGTTTGAAGATTTTAAGCGTGGCATCAAGTCTCTGATGATGGAGCAGTTCTTTACTGAGGAGAATATTGAACGTTTTCTGAGTGCTGAGAATGGGCGCCAACCTGATCTGCACCTTGCGCCGGTGATTGAGAAAGTCGATTTCTCACCCACCTTCGATTCCCTGATTGAAGTTATCCAGAACTCATCCTTTGGCGGCATGTTAGCGATGGTCGGTGGTACTGAGGTGCTTGAGCCTTTACGAGAACCCTTTGTCGATAAGATGAAGAGCTCTATTGAGGATATGACCCGTGATGAGAAGTTTGTCACTATGCTGCGCGATGAGCTGGAAAGCCCGGATGTGATGGCAGAGATGCGGGTGAAGGTTGAAGTGATTGTACAGCAGCGTTTAGATGAGCTAACCCCTCAACTGGTAAAAGAGATTGTTCAGACTATGATTCGTGAGCATCTGGGATGGTTGGTTGTCTGGGGTGGAGTGTTTGGTGGAGTGATCGGATTGATCGCCTCTATGCTGGGTATTTAAAACCAATGAGCTTTGTGGAAGCCGCTTAAAGCGGCTTTTTTTATAGCTATATTTTGATACTTTTAGGCCTGTTTTTAGATCGTTTTTGTATCAATAGTATCTGGTCTTCTCAATCTAATTATGTAATGGTATTCCCTTATAAGGGTCATAATAAAATTACAAGGGTGCTTTCTATATGCATAACCTACAGAAATTCTTTATCAACGGTGAATGGGTCGAGCCAAAGGGTAGCGAAGTCTTGGATGTCTTAAATCCGGCGACCGATGAGGTGGTTTCACAGATCCGTTTAGGTAACCGTGATGATGTTGAATCAGCGGTAGCCGCTGCGGTTGATGCGTTTCAAACTTTCAGTCTGAGCAGTAAAGAGGAGCGTATCGCTCTGCTTGAGCGGATTGTTGAGTGTTACATGTCTCGCCTTGATGATCTGGCCTTAGCCACTACTGAAGAGATGGGGGCTCCGATTGAGTTTTCCCGCCAGGCACAGGTGATGGCTGGTTTAGGCCATATCAAAGTTGCTCTGAGTGTTTTGAAAAAGACGGATTTCACGGAAGTGGTGGGCACTACAACCATCGTGAAAGAGCCTGTGGGTGTGTGCGGTATGATCACACCGTGGAACTGGCCTTTGAATCAGATTACCTGCAAGGTCGCTCCTGCGATCGCAGCGGGGTGCACAATGGTGCTGAAACCCAGTGAGGTAGCCCCTCGTACAGCGCATATTTTTGCAGAGATCCTGGCTGAAGCGGGTCTTCCTGCGGGCGTTTTCAATCTGGTAGATGGAGACGGGCCGACGGTGGGTGCAGCTCTGAGTGCTCATCCACAGATCGATATGATCTCATTTACTGGCTCTACTCAGGCTGGTAAGCAGGTCTCTATCGCTGCTGCGGAAAACTTGAAGAAGGTATCACTGGAGTTAGGTGGCAAGTCAGCCAATATCATTCTGGATGATGCTGATTTTGCAAAAGTGATCAAGCGTAGCGTTAAGGGCGTGATGGGTAACACGGGTCAATCCTGTAATGCGCAAACTCGTTTGCTGGTACCGGAAAATCGTTTGGCGGATACGATTGAGATTGCCAAAGCTGCTGCGGAATCTGTTGTCACCGGTGATCCTATGGCGGAAGGGACCGCAATGGGCCCTGTGGTATCTAAACTGCAGTGGCAACGTGTACAGGCATTGATCCAGAAGGGAATCGATGAGGGTGCGCAACTGGTCGCTGGTGGTACAGGCTCCCCTGAAGGCCTGGAACAGGGCTGCTTTGTTAAACCAACAGTGTTTGCTAATGTCACTCCTGAGATGACGATTGCGCGAGAAGAGATTTTTGGCCCTGTTGTTAGCATCATGACCTATAAAGATGAAGAGGACGCGATTGCGATAGCCAATGACAGCATCTACGGCTTATCAGGAGGCGTCTACTCTGCTGATCTTGATCGTGCGAAAGCGGTTGCTGCGCGTATGCGCACAGGTATGATTCATCTTAACGGCGCACCCGCTGATGCCAGAGCGCCGTTTGGGGGTTATAAACAGTCCGGTAATGGTCGTGAATGGGGTCATTACGGTGTTGAAGAGTTCATGGAAACTAAATCTATGATGGGCAGCGTTCCAAAACAGTAAGCTGTTCTTAGTGGATTATTAAAGGGAGCGTTCAGCTCCCTTTTTTGTTGTCTGAATTATCTGATCAGTAGCGTTGGATCCCGTGTTTATTGTGGGAGGCATCCAGTTGTTGTCATTGCCTATTAATATCGTTCTGTTATATTTTCCATAGAATTAGGTCTAAATTGATAATCTTACAAATAACCATTTGTTTTTAAAGGTTATTTGTAAGGTTTTATGAGTCGGCTTCAGAGAGTTGCCTCTAGCACATGGAGTGAATATGCAGTTCATAACTACCCTTAAAATTTCTGCTCGGATCTATCTTCTGGCGGCAATAAACCTCATATTAATTGCACTGATTGGGGGCGTTGCTCTTTTTCAGATGAATAAGATCGGTATTGAGTTAATTGATATTGCAGAAGAGGATATTCCTATCTCCAATGCACTCTCAAATGTGACTCAACATCAGTTAGAGCAAAGTATTCTTTTTGAGCGTAGTTTAGCGTTAGCGCTGGCCAGCCAGTTAACAAATGAGGGTAACGGCCAGATCGAGAAGGTTGTGGATGCATTTAACTCCATCTCTATGAAAGTCTCAAATGAGTTAGTGGCGATTGAGACCCTTGTTGCGGATGCGGTGCAGAAGACTCATTCGGTTGAGGTGGAAGAACAGTTTAGATCTCTGCTGCAAACCGTTAAAAATATCAGTATTGAGCACAAAGCCTATGAGCAGAAAGCTCAGTTGCTACTCAATCAAGTTCGTCAGGGCGATGTGCTTCAGATTATGGGGGCAACAGATGAGGTTATTGCCCTGGAAGATAAGATTGACCATGAACTGGTGGATGCTCTGGCTCAGATTCAGACGTTCACACTGGAAGCGACACGCCGTGCAGAGCATGATGAGATAGCGGCTCAGAATATGATCTCTGCAATATTTATTGCTGCGCTTATTATAGGGTTGTTGGTAGCCGCATTATTAGCGCGTGCAATCACCCAGCCGATTGAAGAGATCCGTGATCAGCTGCAGAAACTATCGGGCAGTGATGGTGATCTGACCGTAAGGTTACCCGTTTCAGGTCCAAGGGAGACCGCTGAAACTGCTCAGGCATTCAATACACTGATGGCCAAGCTGGCTAAGATGATCGTTACGATTCGGGGTAGCTCTGATAGTCTGGTTCAGCGTTCCGAAAACAGTGTGGTGGTTATGGAAGCGACCCGTGATCTGGTACAGCAGCAGATGCGTGAAACGCATGATGTCGCATCGTCTGTGGCTGAGATGAGTGGAAGCGTGGCTGAGGTTGTGCAATCAACGGAAGGGGCTGCGTCTCTGGGGCAAGAGGTGCTGTCTAAGGTGCAGGTCGGGAAGCAAGCGGCTGAGCAGAGTCAGAATGTGATTTTACGACTCAGTCAGGATGTGGAAAGTGCAACCGAGGAGCTTAAAAGCCTGGCAGAAGAGACAAACCGAATTGGTGAGGTTCTGGGAGGCATTCGTGGGATCGCCGAACAGACAAATCTCTTGGCGTTAAATGCGGCAATCGAGGCTGCCCGAGCTGGGGAATCTGGTCGTGGCTTTGCTGTTGTTGCTGATGAGGTGCGGGCATTATCGCAGCGAACTCAGTCATCCACTGAGGATATCCAAGAGCTGCTCGAAAATCTGCAAGGTGGTACTTTAAGTGCGGTAGAAGCGATGCAGAGAGGCCGTACTAATGCGGATATGTGTATCGAACAGGCGCATAAAACAGCCACTGAATTAACCGCCGCCAGCAGTGCCGTCGAGGGTATCGCTACGATGAATTCGCAGATCGCGGCGGCATCGGAACAACAATCTCAGGCTGTGTCCGATATCCATAACAATATCTCAGCGATCTCTGAATATGCTGATCGCACCAACAGCAGTGCCGAGCAGACAGCAGAAGAGAATGGACGGATTAGCCAGGAACTGTCCCAGTTGAATGAGATGCTTTCTGAACTTAAAACTTAATATGAAAAAGGGCTGTTGGTTATCCAGCAGCCCTTTTTCATCTGATCAGGTGGGTGATCTACCTCGATAGAGAGAGAGCTGCCCGAGAGTTGCTAAACTTCGATAGCGGAACAGTTAACAGAAGTAATGCGAGTGTAATCACCATAGAGGCCCCCACCTCTCCCGAGGAAAGGGAGCCCTGTAGCCAGATGGTCTGTTGAATCATGACCAGTACAGGCAAAGCGTAATGCCATCCTCCCATCTCAACGGTATTCAGTGTATGAGCGGCATACTGGTAGAGAAACATCGGTATCGCGGTGCAGATAATACCGATCCAGATCAGAACGAACCATCCATTGAGATCAGGCACTGAGGTGTCGATCAGACCCAGATTAAATACACTGCTGATACAGGTCATCATCAGCATAATGATGCCTGAGAGCAGCAGTATCCAAAAACTACGCCAAAGTAGTGGCATACCGCTACCGAAATTCTTGATAAGCGCAGGGTTTGCAGTAAATAGCAGGCAGCTGAGGCAGTAGATCAACAACCAGCTATCTATCTGTGTATCTCCAAGATTCGTACTCCCACGGGATAGGGCCAGATAAACTGCGGCAGATGCCCCCAGAAACATTGCGATAATGATCTGGAGCGATGCATTCTGCTTGCGGAGAAAGCCAACCAATACCGGTGTCAGTGGTGCCACGGTAAACAGCACCGCGAGCACAACGGGCGACTGTGTTTTAGCCGCGCTGAATGTGGATATGAAGTACAGCGCTAAGGGGGCTGCCAGCAACAGGATTCTCCACCATTCACTGCCCTTCGGTAGTGAGGGCAGCCTCTGTTTCGTGAAGATGTAAATCAGGAACAGAACGGCACTGGCTATCCAGAATCGGGACAATACGGTCATAAGCGGGTCTACTCTGTCGGCCAGCCAAGTGGCCAGAGGATAAGAGCTACTGATAACGAGAAGGTAGAGTAGAGTTGCTGAGCGCGCTTGAGTGACAGTTGCCATATTGATCCTTTATCTAAGTGTATGACGGATAATGGCTGAAAAGTTGATATAATTAAATTGCATTTAATTAATTGGTGTATTCATTATATGCATACTAATCTTCATCAGATCGATCTGAACCTGCTCAGGCTGTTTGCCTGCCTATGGAAAAGCCAGTCAGTCTCTAAAACCGCAGAGATGTTGCATCTTTCACAGCCTGCGACCAGCCATGCACTTAAACGCCTTCGGAAGCAGTTAGGAGACCCACTGTTTTCGCTGCAGGATGGCAAAATGCTTCCCAGTCTGCGTGCTCAGCAACTGGCCGAACCGATTCTCAGTGCGCTGAAACTATTAGATGATGCGATCAGTGATAGTGGACGTTTTGATCCCTGTGCGGATGAGCGTATCTTCAGAATCGCTTCTAATCCCCATTTTGAGTTAGTGGTATTGCCACAGTTAATTAAGTTAGCACGGGAGCAGGATTGGCGTGTCAGCTTCGTGATGAAACTGCAGCCGGATAATCCACGTGAGGCTTTACTGTCGGGGCAGTTAGACCTGATTACCGGGATTGCCAACTGGCCCGGAGAGCCTCTGGACCTGAAGCGTACCTTCTGGGGGCAGGAGCGTTTCGGTGTTTTGGCAAACCATCGTCATCCGATTGTTAATGAGCCATTTGCCCGATTAAAAGATTTTGCCAGCTACCCTCAGGTGAGAATCACAATGCTTGGTGATGGTCAGGGCTATATCGATCACTATCTTTCAAAACATGGGCTTAAACGGGATGTAGCGTTAACGGTCAATGGGTTCGGCGCCACCACGCGAATCCTGATGGAAACCGATTGGATTGTGCCTGTTTCGGAACGCGTGGCCCAGCATTATGTAACCGACCAGCTCACCTGGGTGCCGCTAGAGGAACCTAATCATGAGATCTATCTAACTGCATACTGGCACCCACTTCAGAGTGTCGATGTTGGAGTGCGCTGGTTGATCGATCAATTTCGCCACTGCCTCAAAGAGGAGGCCTGTGATCGATGAGTGCTATGCTTTCTAGCATGATCGCTCTTCTTGTTTACTTTTATGGTGGTTGGTTATGAAAATGCTCTGTCGAATTGTCCTGCTCTTTTTAAGTCTCTCACTGCCTACGATTGCGTTTGCGGAAACTCATAAGGATGCAACGATCCATAAGATCGAACAGGCCCTTAAAGGGAGTGTTCGCACGGAGGCTGATAAACAGCGCGATAGTCGGCGTAAGCCGCTGGAGACCTTGACCTTTTTTGGTTTGAAAGAGGATATGCGCGTCCTTGAGCTGTTTCCGGGAGGCGGCTGGTATACCAAAATTCTCGGTAGCGTTCTGAAGGAGAAAGGTGAGTTACATCTGGCGATGGGACTCAACTTTATGGATGAAACCGTGAAGATCTGGGGGCAGGGGCACCTCCGTTATGTGAGTGATGACAATCATATCTGGCAGCGTTCACGAATGCATAAGTTCATTCGTTTTTACGACAAAATTGAGTTTGGCCTTACTGATCTGGATATGGTGCTTACCTTCAGAAATATGCACAACATGACGCCACAAAGTCGGATGCTGCTGAATCATGAGGTTTTTAAATCGCTGAAGCCTGGCGGAATTTACGGTGTGATCGACCATACCCGTCGTCATATGGAACCCTATGCTGTAGAGCGCTGGCGCCGTGTGGATCCGGTCAGAATTATTAAAGAGGCACTGGATGCCGGATTTGAGTTGGAGGCCTGGTCGGATCTGCATGCTCGGGCAGAGGATGGCCTTATCTATGACTCGGTTCACCCCTCTATCGATAAGTTCAGCGACCGTTTTACCCTGAAATTTCGTAAGCCTGTCGAATAGGTGGGGTTGTTAACCTGAGGGCTTCATCTTTAATGGTGAATGTGCGGATTGAACCAGTGGTGGCTGACTTGGTAGTTTCAGTACCTCTGCTGTTGCGCTGCTATGCATGATATTGGCAGGTTTACCTAAGCCGGGCAGGCTATAGTCGCAAACACCTTCTGGAAATATCGCTTGTAGCCGATTTTGATAAGGGGTGATATCAACCGGCCCATATACTCCTTTATCAACGGCGCTTTCGATGCTTTGGAGCTGACACTTAAAATGATCGCCGGTGATCGGTGCTCCTGCAACCATTCTTGATTCTCTAAACGTAGGGTAGATCGTGCTGCAATCCCCTTCAGGTTTTTTGTTCCACGGGCCATCCCACACCTGAGGACCTGAACTGATCAATGTTCCGTTTGCATCAAAACAGCTGTCATGCGCGCTTTCCGGGCGAGCATCAGCCGCGTCGAGGTGAGGAGCGTTTTCTATGTTGTTTAGCCACAGATCCAGCAACTGAAAGGCCTCAGGAACGGGATTATGAGGTTCTGCTGTCATCCAGATCAGTTGATTTGCTGCTGAGCCCTGACCTTCGATCATACGTTGTCGCGCTGAGAATGATGCAAAGCTATGGTGCATATCGAGTTCATTGTCGAGGTAGTGACGCAGATCGATGATGGGGATATCGGCATATCCCATAAAGACCTGTCCTGAACGATAGGCCGCTGCGATAGCGTTGAGGTCAGCGGAGTGACGTTTTGCCGGGGTATGACCACTATCCGGGCTCAGGTTCATGTTGTGCTGACCCCAGGGAGAGAAGTTGAGCAGGCCTTTGATCCCGTTTATTCCAGTGAACTTCCAGTATTGCTCCGGTTGCATCTGTTCTGGTGGCTTCCAGCTCCCGACCCGGGCATTAAGATTGAGAAACTCTTCTACTGTAATTTTATTCTCGACCAAAGCGGATAAACCGTACTGAACACCGACATTGTCCCATGTCTGTCTGGCAAAACCCTGAGCGTTAGTCCCCAGAATATATTTCATATCATCCCAATAACTCCACTGGGACTGCTGTAAAACCTGCTGACTATACCGTCCGGCGTGATAGATATAGCGGGGGTTATTCACCAGAGGGGTAAGGCCTCGCCAGGCTCTGACACATTCGTTACTCTCACTATTGAAGTGTGGTTTTTGCTGGTGAAATATGAGTGCCAGATTATGCAGTAGTGATCGAACAGTAAAATCGCCATTGGCAGCGTTGAGTCCTTCAATCAAACTACGTTGTGACCAGTCCCGCCACCGGGGGTTTGAGCCGTCCTGTACATCGAAATAATATTCCAGCAGTTCACAGTCAAATACATAGGTTGTTTGGGTGATCATATCGGGGTAGGCGTAAAGTGCGATGGCTGCATCAATCAGACCTGGATGATTTTGCGCAATCAAATACTGTTGGATCGCACCTCCCGAACCGCCGATTCCGATGGTATAACGTGGTTCACCGTAACGGGCGGAAAATTGTCTTTTAACGCGGGCTGCGGTTTCTTCGGCAAGCCAGATGTTGTAATGGTTTGAGGTTTGGTTCGCAGAAGAGTAGGCGATGCCATAGCCCAACCTGAGCTGTTCTAGTCGGCGATTGAGTAAGTCGATCTGTGAGACGCGCCCCTGAACTTTCCCTATACCGACCCCGCCTCTGAATTGGTAGATCAGTTTATGGTTCCAGAGAGAGGGATCGACCTGATTCTGGTCTCCAGCGGTCACGGCGGATCTGGGAGCGAGTGCTGCCAGCATGTAGATGAAGCGGTTGATGGTGCCGGTTTCAACTCTAACGATGAAATCCACTTGTTGATCACCTAGTTGGAGTTGTTCGATCTCTTCATGATCCGGTATCAGCTCAAGGAAGTTATCCTCATCTTTCGGTTTATAAAAATAGCGCACCTGAGTGGGTAGCAGACAATCTTTGCTATAGCCTGCCAGAAGCTGTTTGCCATCCTGTTCCTGATAAACAGGCACCCCTAGCCCTTCCTGATTATCAACGATGGGCTGGCCCAGATCTGATTCTTCAGTGCGACAATAGAAGGGATATTGCGTAGGAATAGAGTAGAGCGATTGCTGGGGTCCCACCTCCCCAACAGCGATTGGGTAAGGGTATGGGTCATCCGCCCGTGAGAGCACTCTCGGGTGATATCCCTTATACGAGGGGAGGTTGTATTGCTGTTCCGCTCCCAGTGGAATCTTCTGGACCGGGTTGGGGGCATCGGGACGATTGATCAGCATATCTAATGCGATATATCCCAGAAACAGAGCGGCAGCGAGCAGGAGAACGAGTATTGCCGTTGCTTTGCCTACCTGCTGCCAGATGCTTATTCTGCTGTGCATAACAGGATGCTCTTTTGGCAGCTTCATATTCAATATAGTGTTTTCAGGCAACTTGTCGCGAATTTCTTCATCCAATTTCTGAGAATAGATCTAAACTTTTTAGTATCACTCTGTTCTTTAGATAGGATCAGACAGTCCTCTCAATTCAATGGGAGTAAACAATGGACAGAATAATTTCGAGGGGTAGAAACCTGTGGTCAGGCATGATGGTCTGGCTTCGCATGTTGATAACGTGCCTTACGTTCATGATCATTTCAGCGTGTTCACTTCAGCAAAACCACTCCACCGCGCAGCATCAATCGATCGACCTGGCTTCCGGGGATCTGACAAACTACGGGCTGGCCTTTATCAGTCCATCAACCGTTACTGGGCGCGAAGAGGATAAACAGGCATTGGCATTTATTGTGGGTCGTGTGCTCAAAGAGGAGAGACCCGATATTCGACAGATTTCACTGCCTCAATCATTGGGGGCGATCAATAATGCAGGGCTCGCTAATGAGTATATGCAGATGTTCAGGGATTATCAGACGACCGGAATTTTTAGTCAGGATACGCTGACAGATATCGGTTCTGCCGTGAATGCGCGCTATGTCATTCAGGTTAATCTTGCGAGTTTTAATCAGGGTAGCAGAGGTCGCTACAGTATATTTGGCTACCGCTTGTTCCAGACGAAGCACGCAGATATACGTATGTTTATTCAGATCTGGGATACATCGTCCGGATCGATAGCCTGGGAAGGAGTGGAAGAGCTCATCCTCGCGGAGGAAACCGTGAGTGAAAAAGTGATCAATTTCACAACCGTGGTGGAAGCTTCAGCGAGAAACCTGATCAAATTGCTTCCGCAGACGGTGGGCAGTGATGAGCCAATAGGACATAAAGCAGCGGCCCGATAAGCTGGATAGTGATTATTAAACTGTAGCTGTCGGGTAATGATCACCCTTGTTAAGGGTGGGGTGTATAATGGCTGGAAATTCATCGTGACCGCTTGTTTGCGGAGTTGTACAGGATCGATCTACGTGCCTTTATCTCCCCGTTTATCTGCCCTTGCCGATATGGTTTCGCCCTCCTATACCGATATCTGGGATTGCTGCTGTGATCATGGTTATCTGGGTGAGACGTTGTTAATGCGTCATCATCAGGCACGACTGAATTTTATTGATCAGGTTCCTGAGCTGATAGAGCGATTACGTCTGCGTTTGGGGGCTTTGGCAGAGATTCAGGGGCGCTGGAGTGCGCACTGTTTGGATCTAAAACTGCTCTCTCTTCCTTCGGAAAATCCCCGGCCACTAATGATCATTGCAGGTGTTGGCGGTGATCTGGTGGTTGAATTGGTTGAAGCACTTCTGCAGCAAAATCCGGAGCACTCAATCGACCTGTTACTCTGTCCGGTTCGACAGAATTATTGGGTTAGACAGGAGATGTCCAGGTTGGGGTTTGGCCTGTTGGCAGAGAGGATCGTGCAGGATAAGGAGCGCTTCTATGAAGTTATTCACCTTTCAGCGTGCTCGAATAAACCCATTAGCACAACGGGCAACGAGATGTGGAACTTCGATCAGCCGGATCATCGACGCTATCTTGAGATAACTTTGGCGCACTATGAGCGGCAGGGGAGAGGCGGAACCCGATTGGCACAAAGAGCGTTGAAGGATTACCAGAATCTCAGATAAGAGAAGGGCCGCAATTGCGGCCCTTCAGTTATTTTACTTTCCAGCTGATCTGCTCTCCTGCCCGGATAGGCACGACCGTTTCATCCCCTAACGGATAGCTATCAGGCACATCCCAGCTCTCTTTAACCAGAGTTACCGTATCGGTATTGCGGGGGAGTCCGTAAAAGTCTGGGCCATTAAAGCTGGCAAAGGCTTCCAGTTTGTCCAGCGCATCTGCAGCTTCAAAGGCTTCTGCGTAGAGTTCAAGTGCCGCATGTGCGGTGTATGAACCAGCGCAACCGCAGGCCGCTTCTTTGGCATGTTTCATATGTGGTGCGGAGTCTGTTCCGAGGAAAAACTTCTTGCTGCCAGATGTCGCTGCTTTGATCAACGCTTCCTGATGGATATTTCGCTTCAGAATAGGAAGGCAGTAATAGTGAGGGCGTATGCCGCCAGCTAGCATGTGGTTTCGGTTAAACAGAAGGTGGTGTGCAGTAATAGTTGCTGCTACATTTTCACCTGCCTGAGCCACAAACTCAGCAGCGTCTTTTGTCGTAATATGTTCCAGTACGATTTTCAGATTAGGGAAATCGTTCACGACCTCTTTCAACACGTTGTCGATAAATGTTTTTTCGCGGTCAAAAATATCAATAGATGCGTCGGTAACTTCACCATGAATGAGCAGCAGCATCCCCGCTTCCTGCATCGCTTCAAGCGCAGGGTAGACATTTTTTACAGAGGTAACACCGGAATCAGAGTTGGTTGTAGCGCCGGCCGGGTAGAGTTTAGCTGCGTAAATTTTTCCACTGGCCTTTGCTTTTTTAATCTCTTCCGGTGAGGTGTTATCGGTTAGGTAGAGGACCATGAGAGGATCAAAACCTCCTTGTGGGTTTTGATCCATAATGCGCTGGTGGTATCCAAGAGCCTCTTCGGTGTTGGTAACTGGGGGTACCAGATTAGGCATAATGATCGCCCGGCCCATGTAGCGGCTGACATCACGTACAGTATCTTTCAGCTGAGCACCGTCACGGAGGTGGATGTGCCAGTCATCAGGGCGAACTAGAGAAATCGAGGTCATAAACTTTCCACTCAAATGCATATTAGTCTCTCTGAACCGGTCAGAGTTAATGCTCCTATTATTTCATGCTTTAGCACGAAATGCTTAGCCAAATTGCGACTTATCTCAACCGTTTTTAATGGAATTCCTTACTCTGTGTCAGTGTTTATCGTATATAAAACAGACTACTATTAGAGATTATTAATATCTTTAACTTTTTGATGTTTAAGGGTAATCGGTCGGTTTTAATGAAGTACAGAACCAAACTCTTAGTCGCTGTTATGGTCGTCGGTATCGGCTGCTTATCTGCGATGGCGTATCTGAGTATTAACTTTCAAAAAACGGCATCAGCTACAGAGATCGAGCGACAGGCTGATATCGTTGGCGAGTTTCTCAATCATTTCTTGCTGCCTGCATTGGAACAGACACCGGAGAGCGAATTTACTGACAGAATCTCTGAATTAGTCAGCTCTGTCCCGGTCAATTACCTGCATATCTATGATCGGGATAATGCTCTGGTTGCAGGAAGTGGTACTCATGAACCACTGCATCAACATGCAGAGCGTGTGGATCTCTCACTTCATCAACGTATCTATGATCAGGTTATATTGCTACCACCGAACCCCTTGAATCTGGGTGAGGTCCATTATGGTATCTCGATAGACCACCTCTCCAGTCAGTTCTACCGCTCACGAATACAGCTTTATTCCTTTATCGCTGTCGCGATCCTGTTAATGACGATAGGAGCCTATTTCGCATTAAGAGTGTTCGCCAAGGAGCTGGGGGCTTTACGCTATGCGAGCCGACAGATCTCAGAAGGTGATTTTTCCCACCGAATCTCTGAGGAGGAGTGTGGTGAGCTTGTGCAAACGGCGCATGCATTTAATCTGATGTGTGAAAGGCTGGAAGTGTTTGAGCAGGAGAAGCAACAGGAGCATCTACGCCTGAAAGAGCTATCACTGGCGGTTGAAAAGAGTCCGGTGTCTGTGTTGATGACTGATAGTAAGGGAGTGATCACCTACGCAAATCCCAGCTTCTTCGCGACAACCGGTTATACGCAAGAGGATCTGATCGGTAATACGCCCCGGATGTTAAAGTCAGGTGAGAACAGCAGAGATGAGTATATTGACCTGTGGAAAACGATAAAATCGGGTCAGATCTGGCGAGGAGAGTTGGTCAACCGGCGTAAGGATGGCTCTCTGTTTTGGGATAAAACGATGATCGCGCCTGTTCACTCTGAAGATGGAGGTGTCACGCATTACATCGCTGTGAAAGAGGATGTGACCGAGTTTAAACAGATTGAGAAAAGGATGAGGGCGGCACAGACCGTTTTTGATGCTGCCTCTGAAGCGATTATGGTGACGGATCTCACAGGTACGATCAAGATGGTTAACCCTGCCTTCTATGAGATCACGGGCTTTCAGGAGTCTGAGATCGTAGGGAAAAATCCCAAAGTGCTACATTCTGGGCATCACGATGAAGCATTTTATCAGGATATGTTTGAAAAGCTTCAGCTAGATAATCGCTGGGAGGGGGAGATCTGGAACCGGCGTAAATCCGGTGAAGTTTATCCACAGTGGCAAACCATTGCGATGGTTAGGGATGAGGAGGGGGAGCCACTGGAATATATTGCGCTTTTTTCTGATATCAGCAAGCGTAAGGAGCTTGAGGATGAGATGCGCTTCCGGGCGAATTACGATGCTCTGACTCAGTTAGCCAATCGTAATCTATTTTATGAACAGCTTGAGCAGTTGCTGAAGCAGGCCAAACGGCAGCAGCATTCGCTGGCACTTCTCTATCTGGATCTTGATGGATTTAAGCAGACCAACGATACCTATGGTCACTTCATCGGAGACTGTGTGTTAAAGCAGGTAGCAGAGTTATTGCGTGAGACTATGCGCGAATCTGATTGCATAGCGAGATTGGGCGGAGATGAGTTTGTCATCTGTCTGTCCCCTGCTTTAGATGAGGCAGCGGTTCAGCGGGTTGCAGATAAGATTATCGAAATAATCTCCAGACCGATGACTATAGAATCACAACGGATACAGATTGGGACCAGTATCGGGATCAGCCAATATCCAACTGATTCAGAATCAGTTGATGAGTTAATTGATTTTGCAGACAGTGCGATGTATCAGGCGAAGCGAGCAGGTAAAAACCGTCACTGTTTTTATTCAGTGTTGGTAACGGCTGATAATGATGAAAAAGCTGAGGAAGAGAGGGGTTAATCCTCGACCCAAATGGTGCGAATCGGCTCGTCAAAATCATCATAGATGACTTTTTTCTGTGGCGTTGAGCGTTTCGTTGTAGTGCTAATTGGTCGTGACTTCTGTTTGCGTCTTGAATCAATTGTCGCTAAGAGGCCATGAACAGGGGTTCTTTCCTGGGGCTGGGTACGTTCAAACCCGCCTTTGTACTGGGTGTACCGGCCGTCAACAAGGCCCGATTCTCCCATATCTACGCACTGTATCTTGCCGCCTTTCTGCAGGAACTGTGATACCTCAGCATTAAGCTGATCACGGAGTTCTGCTTTTGTCGGGCGTTTTTTGAACATACGTAGGCCTTCGGTTTAATTGGATAGATTTTAACCGTAAATATTCAGGGTTGCGAGTAACTTATCTGTTGTCTGCGTTGTTTGGGCAGAATGCAGTGTGATCTGGACCATAAGTTTGGTTTCAGAGGGTTGACGACAAACCTTGTTTTGGGGATTAGAGATCCTTAAGAGTATCGCTTGGGCGGTTAGGTTTAGCTGGCGCAAGCACGTCTCAACAGGTAGCATAGGGCACTGATTTTCAGTCGAAATAAGTAGCCAAAATAGATGAGTTATCAGGTTCTGGCGCGAAAGTGGCGTCCTGCTAAATTTCAGGAGATGGTCGGACAGGAGCATGTGCTTAAAGCACTGGTCAATGCTCTGGATGATGATCGTTTGCATCATGCCTATCTGTTTACCGGAACCCGAGGGGTGGGTAAAACATCGATCGCCCGCCTGTTTGCAAAATCCCTTAATTGTGAGACCGGCGTATCATCTACACCTTGTGGTGAATGTTCTGCCTGCAGAGAGATTGCAGAGGGGCGTTTCGTCGACCTTATTGAGGTTGATGCAGCATCCCGAACCAAAGTCGAAGATACACGTGAACTGATGGAAAACGTGCAATATGCACCAACCCATGGACGTTATAAAGTCTACCTCATCGATGAGGTACACATGTTATCGACTCACTCTTTCAATGCTCTTTTAAAGACGTTGGAAGAGCCCCCGCCGCATGTAAAATTTCTGCTGGCCACGACCGATCCGCAGAAGCTTCCTATTACAATTTTATCTCGCTGTTTGCAGTTTAATCTGAAGAACCTGATCCCCGAGCGGATTGTGAATCACCTGACTCATGTACTGACCCAGGAGCAGGTGGCTTATGACGATCCTGCCTTATGGTTACTGGCACGCTCTGCTGATGGCTCAATGCGAGATGCGATGAGCCTGACCGATCAGGCGATTGCATTTGGTGCAGGTAGTATTCAGGAAGCCGATGTCAGAGCGATGCTCGGCACCATCGATCAGCGTTTGGTCTATCAGATGTTGCAGTGCCTGGCTTCAGGCGATGCCCGGGGGCTTATCGCATCGGTCAGTGATCTTGCGCAGTTTTCACCGGATTACAACGCTGTTCTTGGTGATCTGATCAGTGTGCTACATCGAATTGCTCTGGCTCAGACGATTCCTGATGCTGTGGATAACAGTATGGGAGATAAAGAGCAGGTCACTCAGTTGGCAGGTCAGTTATCGGCGGAAGATGTGCAGCTGTATTACCAGGTTGCATTGATGGGGCGTAAAGATCTGCCGTTTGTTCCGGATCCGCGAGAGGGACTGGAGATGGTGTTGTTGCGCATGCTGGCATTTAGACCGGCTAGTGCCGCTCCCAGAAATGTCACCCTATCCGGGGTGGAGCAAAGCTCCGTTACGCCGCAATCTCAGGCTTCTTCTGAAGCGCCGTCGTCTGTTGTTGCAACGTCTGAGCCGCAGCAGGTTCATTCTGCGCCTTCGCAGGCACAGCCCTCAGATTCGAAGCCCCCTCTGTCGGAGAGCGAGGCTTACCCTGAGCTGACTGGGCCGGAGGTAGACCCGGTAAAAAAGCCTGAAGTGAAGGCTGCGGAGGCGGATCTTCCCCCTCCCTGGGATACTCATGATGGTGAAGACCCTGGCTATTCCTCTGCCGATTTAATTCCTGCAGCGGGGGGTGAAAACTCTGATGTATTTGCCAAAGAACCGGAGATGGTTCCGGAAAAAGCTCCGTTAACGGATCTGTCTGAGGTGGGTGAAATCGCCAAAAGTGTTGTAGAGGTGGAGTCCTGCCCGAACACACTGGCTGATTTGGTGCTGGAGCATTGGGTTCATATCAGTCGTTCGATCGGATTGAGCGGGATGACTGAGAGTCTGGCAACTCACCTATCTCTGGAGAATATCTCGGAATCAGGTTTGGTTTTTCATTACACAAAAGAGCAGCATACGATGCTTAATGAGATCCAGAGGGAGCGGATCTCGGATGCCCTGAATAGTTATTTCCAGACGACGCTTCAGATTGAATTTATGCAGTCTCCGCAACGACAGGAGACACCGGCTCAGTACCTGAATCGTAAGCGTGAGGAGCGTCATGCGCTGGCGATTGAGACTATTCGTAATGATGCAACAGTAAAGTTGCTACAAGATAATTTTGATGCACAGATTGAGCTATCATCTGTGGTACCTATCGATTAAATATTGAGGTAAAAATGATGAAAGGTGGTATGGGTAACCTGATGAAACAGGCCCAGAAAATGCAAGAAAACCTACAGAAAGCACAGGAACAGATCGCTCAGGCTGAACAGACGGGCGAATCAGGTGCAGGGTTGGTTAAGGTGGTGATGAACGGTCGCCATGATGTAAAGAGTATCAACATCGATGACAGCCTGATGGAAGAGGATAAAGAGATCCTTGAAGATCTGATCGCCGCTGCTGTGAATGATGCTGTCCGTAAAATAGAGTCCTACACTCAGGAAAAAATGGCTGATGTAACAGGTGGTATGGGTATGCCGCCTGGCTTCAATATGCCGTTCTAAACTATGTCATTCAGTCCGCTTATACAGCAGTTAATAACCTCACTGCGTTGCCTGCCCGGTGTTGGACCTAAATCCGCTCAGCGTATGGCATTTCACCTGCTTGAACGGGATTCTGAGGGTGCCATCGCCTTATCCGAAGCGTTGCAGAAAGCCGTTTCTGAGGTAGGGCGCTGCCAGTCATGCCGTACACTTTCTGAAAATGATATCTGTGATATCTGTGTTTCGGAAAGTCGAGATAAGCATCTGTTGTGTGTGCTTGAGTCTCCGGTGGACGCATTGGCGGTTGAGCAAACAGGTGGCTTTAATGGCAAGTATTTTGTTCTGTCAGGTCACCTTTCACCGATTGATGGTATCGGCCCTGAAGATCTGGGTATCGATCTTCTGCTGGAGCGTATTCGTACAGAAGAGATCAGTGAAATTATTCTGGCAACCAACCCGACTGTTGAGGGCGAGGCTACTGCTCACTTTATTGCTGCGCAGGTAAAAGCACTTGATGTGAAGGTGTCACGCATTGCTCACGGCGTACCTGTTGGTGGGGAGTTGGAATTTGTTGATGGTGGCACTCTGGCTCATGCGATAGCTGGCCGCCGTTCATTACTTTGAGGTTTACATGACTGACAGCTCTGCTTATGACTGGAAAGTACTTGAAAACTCAGCTGAGAAGCCTGTCTATATTCAGACAGAGTCAGAGCTGGAAAAATACTGTGAGTCATGGAGGGCGTTACCTCTGATAGCAGTTGATACTGAGTTCCAGCGGGTAGAAACATTTTATCCAGTACCCGGGTTGATTCAGATTGCGGATGACCATCAATGTTATCTGATTGATCCGTTGGCGATCACCGACTTCAGTAGTTTAAAGGCGTTGTTTGAAGATCGTAATGTGACCAAATTAATGCACGCCTCGACCGAAGATCTGGAGCTTTTCCAGGGAGTGATGGGGGCGTTGCCAGTACCATTGTTCGATACTCAGCTGGCTGGGGCCCTGATAAACTGGGGATTCTCCATGGGGTTGCAGCGTATGCTGGAGCAAAAGCTGGATATTCAGCTGGAGAAGCATGAGACGACCTCTGATTGGCTACAGAGGCCGCTCACAGCCAGTCAGGAGAAGTATGCCGCCCTGGATGTCGCATATCTGCCTGCAATCTATGCTTTGCAGAAAGCGGAATTAGAGCAGCGCGGACATTATCACTGGGCTGAGCAGGAGAATGAGCATCTATTGGCGAGTGCGCTGATTGATGATGTTGAAGGCTATGAGTACTACAAGCGTTTTACTCAAATGTGGCGTATCCCCGAGCACAAATTAGCGGCCCTGCGAGATCTGACCGCCTGGCGCGAGCAGGTGGCTCGAAAGCGGGATGTACCGAGAAACCGGATACTACGCAACCAAGCTTTGTTGCAAATTGTAGAGAACTGGCCACGCAATATAGCTGAGCTTTCGCGTTTAGACGAAGTTAAAAAGCGGATCTTGCGTACTGATGGTGAAACCATCCTGACCATTTTAAGGCAGGGGCAGGAGAGTGCAGAGAGTGATTCGCCAGAGCCGATACCGCGACCACTGCATTTTTTCTGGAATAAACACCTGAAAAAATTGAAGTCAATCGCAAGACGGATTGCTGAAGAGCAAGATATTGCTCCCGAGCTTTTATTACGCAGAAAAGAGCTGGAACAGCTGGTTCGTTCGGGCGTAGAAGTCGGCGAGTATCAGCTTCCTGAGGAGATGCCAGTCTGGCGTCGGGAGTTGGTCGGACCAGCACTGCTGTCCGAATTAGAGAAGATAGAGAATTTAAGAACTGAAGGTGCTTAACCGATGAAAATATGCTCCGTTTACCTGAGTCCGCGTAAGGATGAGATGTACCTCTATGTTGATAAGCGTGACCAGCTGAGCAAAGTGCCGGAAGCACTGTTAGAGATGTTTGGAACACCTAAGCATGTTATGGATATGCCCCTAAAAGCTGACCGTAAGCTGGCGCGCGTTGAGGCGGAAAAGGTTTTATCTGAGATCGATGAAAAAGGTTATTTTCTGCAGATGCCGCCGCCAAAAGATGATTACATGCTGGATCTGCACAAAAACCGTCCTGAAAGCGGTGTTCGCTAGTGGCAGCACAGGAGGTTTTCTGGCGTAGTAAAAGTTTGCAGGAGATGTCCCAGAATGAGTGGGAGTCTCTCTGTGATGGTTGTGCGCTATGCTGTCTGCATAAATTGGAAGATGAAGATACTAAGGAGGTGTTTTACACCTCTGTGGTCTGTCACCTTCTGGATTTTGAGACCTGCCGTTGCACCAAGTATGAAGAGCGTTGCTCCTTGGTGCCGGACTGTGTGAAATTAACCCCGAAAGATGTAGATGCGTTTCACTGGCTGCCTCCTACATGCTCTTACCGTTTAATTCATGAGGGCAAAGAGTTGCCTGAATGGCATCCTCTGTTAAGTGGAGATCAGGAAACGGTTATAGCATCGGGAGCATCCGTACTAAGCTGGTATGACGTTAAAGATAATGAGATCGACGAGGAGGCGTTTGTCGATTACATCATTGAGTAAGTCGATAATTCCGCTAAAGTGCACGTTATCTGGGTAGTAGATACAAAAAAGCCGCAATCGATGATTGCGGCTTTTTTAGTGCTTAACTAGAAGTGATTACTTCTGGTTGTCCAGCTGAGCCTTGATCAGGTCACCGATAGTGGTTGGACCAGATACTTCAACTTCAGCGTTGCGTACAGCAGAGATTGCTGCTTTCTCTTCAGCCTGTTCTTTCGCTTTGATAGACAGGTTGATAACGCGGTTACGACGATCCAGAGTAACGATCTTAGCTTCTACTTCATCACCAACGTTCAGTACGGAAGAAGCGTCTTCTACGCGATCTACAGAGATCTCAGATACTTTCAGAGTACCTTCAATGCCTTCAGCAAGTTCAACAACTGCAGCTTTAGCGTCTACAGAAGTAACTTTACCCGTTACGATAGCGCCTTTGTCGTTAGCTGCTGCGTATTCAGCGAATGGATCGCTTTCCAGCTGCTTAACGCCCAGAGAGATACGCTCTTTCTCAGCATCGATAGACAGGATAACTGCTTCAACTTCTTCGCCTTTCTTGAACTGGCGAAGAGCTGCTTCAGCGTCAGCTTCCCAAGTGATGTCGGACATGTGAACCAGACCGTCCAGCTCGTCCTGCAGACCAACGAAGATACCAAAGTCAGTGATAGTTTTGATAGTACCAGTAACTTTGTCGCCTGCTGCAAACTGCTCAGCGAAAGTAACCCATGGGTTAGCAGTGCACTGCTTGATACCCAGAGAGATACGACGACGCTCTTCATCAACGTCCAGAATCATAACTTCAAGCTCATCACCGATCTGAACAACTTTAGATGGGTGGATGTTCTTGTTAGTCCAAGACATTTCAGAAACGTGAACCAGACCTTCAACACCGTCTTCGATAGATGCGAAGCAGCCGTAGTCAGTCAGGTTAGTGATGCGTGCCTGGCACTTAGCACCAGCTGGGTAACGCTCTTTGATCAGAGACCATGGATCCTGAGACAGCTGTTTCAGACCCAGAGAGATACGACCAGATTCTTTGTCAAACTTGATGATCTTAACAGTGATCTCGTCACCTGGGTTCAGCATCTCAGATGGGTGAGAGATACGCTTCCAAGCCATGTCAGTGATGTGCAGCAGGCCGTCAACACCACCCAGATCGATGAATGCACCGTAGTTAGTCAGGTTCTTAACGAAACCTTTAACTTCCTGACCTTCTTCCAGAGTAGCCAGCAGCTCATCACGTTGAGCGCTGTTTGCTTCCTGAAGAACCGCACGGCGAGAAACAACGATGTTGTTACGCTTAGGATCCAGCTTGATCAGTTTGAATTCCAGCTCTTTGCCTTCCAGGTGATCAACGTCACGTACTGGGCGAACATCTACCAGTGAACCTGGCAGGAAGCCCTGAATGTTGTTGATGCTAACTGTGAAGCCGCCTTTAACTTTGCCGCTGATGTAACCTTTAACAGTTTCTTCAGCTTCAAATTTAGTCTGTAGAACTTCCCATGCTTCAGCGCGTTTCGCTTTTTCACGAGACAGACGTGTTTCACCGAAACCATCTTCAACTGCTTCCAGAGCAACTTTAACGTCGTCACCGATCTGGATTTCCAGTTCGTTAGCGTCGTTCAGGAACTGAGAACGTGGGATGATTGCTTCAGATTTCAGGCCAGCGTGAACGGTAACCCAGTCGCTGTCGATATCAACAACTTCACCAATTACCAGTTTGCCAGGAGTCATGTCTAGGGATTGAAGGGATTCTTCAAACAGATCAGCAAAGCTTTCGCTCATTGAATGTGTCCTATAGTAAGGGCCACCTTTTCCAGAGAATTAGGATGGAGGGCAGCACTTCAGCCTGTAATACCGGATTTACAGGGTCAGTTTTTTAATATTCGAAGGGGGCGTTTTGACCGGTTTAGCGCCCAGATCGATAGAAAATGAGCGCGTATTATACAGGAAAAAGGCTTTTGATACAGGTTTTTTTGAGTGCGGAATATTCAGATTCAGATCGGTTTATCATAGTCCGCAAGCCGTTCATAGAGTGCTGTCTGGCAGGGTTTAATCACGGTCGTTAGATCCGCCTGAAGATCTGCTGAGAGAGCGGAATCTTCTGGTTTACGGAAATAGGCGGTGATAAGGCGCTCCTCTCTTGGAGAGTTTGCCGCGATCTCAATGCCATCGCCGATGCAGAATGCAAACTCCGGCATATAATCCCGAACAAGGGCTTCACGTTCAGTCTCAGATAGGATCAGCCGTTTGCCGCCGATAAACTTTTTATACTCGTTGCCAGAAGCGGCCGACATCGCCTCGATCTGTAGATTAGAAAAACGGCGTGCGTCAGGAAGATCAATCAGCAGAGTTTTCAGTTGCTTCTCTACCTCAGCGATCTCCTCTGTAATTGTCAGCGGGGCAAAGTGTTCGTTGAGTTTTTTGTAATTCTCTAACGCGGCAACTTCAGCCTTGAGCCCGTCTATCTGGGATTTGAGGGCTTTCTGCTCTTCGAGCAACTGTTCATTGTCGTTCATTAGCCCCTGAATCACTTTTTGAGTCGGGGTGAGCTTAGATTCAGCAAAGGTTGCGGGAAGCTGTTTGTTCCCTAGTTCACCGGTTGATTCGGTATAGGTGCTGGTCGGGAGTACTGTGAAACCAAATTTTTCAAGATCCTTGAGGTTTTTTTCATGTTGTCCCTGCATCTCGTTATAAGCGAAATAACCACCGCCGCCCAGTAGGATCAATACAATAGGTACAACTATAGCGAAGATAATGATGCTCTTGGCTTTCATCCCTTATATCCCTAGCTTGTTTCGCAGTTATTCGCGCTGTTTGCCTTTGGTTTTTTCAGCTTGTGCTGCTGAGTATTGCAGCTGCATGAAGGTAGCATCTAACAAAATACGGCCACTCTCAACAAGCATCGCTTCGGCTTCCGGATTTATCGGGCGCCCTTGGGCATCTTTCTTAAGCTCGGTCTCAAGGTCAGAGAGCTTTTCAATCAGCGGAAGCTGTTTCTTCATGCGACGACGGTTTTCAGCATCGAGTTGCCACTGCTCGGCACTGTCCCTTTCCGTTTTGAGAGCACTCTCTTGCAGGGGAATCAGGCTGCTTTCGCTGCGAACCTCATTCAGGCGATCAACCTGTTCCCGCATAAAGATGAAATCAGGGTTTGTCATGCTTCGGGATTGATAGTGCTTGTTCACCTGACTTAGAAACGGTTTCAGACTCGGGTAAGTACCGTGTGGTGCGGAGCGTACTTTGTCCCAGGACAGTGCTTGTTCCAAAGCGCTTTCACCAATGATCTCAGGGTCATATAGTGTTGGGAAGTTGATATCAGGCAGAACCCCCTTGTTCTGGGTGCTTTCGCCGGAGATACGGTAGAACTTGGCATGAGTGAGTTTTAACTGGCCATGATTCAGTGGAAGCAGTGTTTGGACCGTTCCTTTACCGAAGGTCTGTCCGCCGATGACAATACCGCGGTTATAGTCCTGAATGGCTCCAGCAAAAATTTCTGATGCTGATGCGGAGAGGCGGTTAACCAGAACTGCTACAGGTCCATCATAAGCCACCATAGGGTTACGATCCTGTAAGATATCCACGCGTCCCGCTGAATCTTTAACCTGAACGGTTGGACCGTGTTTAATAAACAGACCCACAGTATCGTTAGCTTCACGCAGCGAACCGCCACCGTTGTTACGCAGATCAACGATCAGACCGTCGATGTTCTCCTGTTTTAGTTCGTTGATCAGCTTTTCAACATCACGCGAGGTGCTTTTAAAGTTTTCGTCACCTTTTTGCAGCGCTTCAAAATCGATATAGAACGCTGGAATCTCAATGACCCCTAGGCGGAAATTCTGGCCTAAGTGTTCAACATCAAGGATACGTTTCTGAGCGGATTGCTCTTCCAGTTTTACCTTATTGCGGACAATCTGGACAATTCGAGAGGGAGCATCATCTCGCTCGGCACCTTTCACCTCCAGTCGTACGACGGTGTCTTTTGGGCCGCGAATAAGCTGGACTACATCATCCAGGCGCCAGCCCACGACATCTTCAATCTCACCCTCTTCGCCCTGGCCAACACCTATTATCCGGTCAGTTGCTTTAAGTAATCCGGTTTTCTCTGCTGGGCCAGCAGGGACAAGACGAACGATCTGTGTAAACTCATTCTCACTTTTTAGCACAGCCCCGATCCCTTCAAGGGAGAGGCTCATATTAATCTTAAAGTTCTCCGATTTTCGCGGAGAGAAATACTGTGTATGTGGGTCGTATTGCTTGGTATAGGCGTTGGTGAAAGTCTGGAAAACATCTTCACTATTGACCTGAAGCGCACGCTTAAGCTGATTGTTATAGCGCTTAATTAGAACCTCCCGGGCTTCCTCAACTGTTTTGCCGGCCAGTTTAAGGTTTAGAAGAGCGCTTTTAATCCGGCGGTCCCAAAGCGCATTCATCTCTTGCTCGGATTCAATCCAGGGTGCGCTTTCTCGGTCCGTGTTCAGGGTCTCTGCAACAGTGAAGTCGAATTTTTTTCCGTTTTCGAGCTCATCAATGATGAAGTTGAGGCGGTTTTCCATCCGCTCCTGAAAGCGGTTAAAGATAATATATGCTTCCTCAAGGTCGGCCGTTTTGATCTTGTCATCAAGGCTGAGGCGGTATTGCTCAAATTCGTCAATATCGCTCCTATAAAAGTAGCTTCGGGCAGGGTCGAGATCTTTAAGATATTGATCGAAAATCTGACTGGAAAGCGCATCGTCGAGGGCGATACGATTATAATGACCCAGCTTCAGAGATTCGGTAATCTCCTGCAAAGTCTGTTTATGGACGGATTCTGATTCTAATGGGGTAGTAAGAGCGTTGGCTGAAACAGGTAATAGAAGAGAAAACGCAGTGATTAACAGTGGCTTTAAAAGCGATCTATGCATAATGTAAGTCTTAAAAATAAACCCTTGATTCAGTTATGACCGGGAAGTGTGCCTTGAGTTCCCCGACTCTGTTTGTTGAGTGTAGACATGCGTGGCACCGATGTAAAATCAATTAGTTGGAATGCTCATTCCTCTATTTTGGAAATGAAATGATGAAATTTGGTGTATACCTTGCAGTTTTAACCGTATCTACAAGCTTGCTGACGGGTTGTGGAAATGATGCGGAAGAGGAGCGCTTCAGAAAAGAGCTGATCGAGAAAGCGCTAAATGATGATGTTCGTAAGCAGGGTGATCAGTTCCTGAGCGATAATGCTAATCAGCCTGATGTGAGTGTTACGCCGTCAGGGCTGCAATATAAAATCATCAAAGCGGGAACAGGGGAAAAGCCGAAGATTACGGATGTTGTGACTGTTCATTATGAAGGCAAGCGGGTTGACGGTTTTGTATTTGATAGCTCTTATAAGCGTGGAGAGCCCTCTAGCTTTCCGTTGAATCGGGTGATTCGTGGATGGACCGAAGGCCTATCATTGATGAATAAAGGCGCGCAGTGGGAGTTGTACATCAAGCCAGAGCTGGCTTACGGTGCAGTGAGCCCCTCTGTTGAGATTCCTGCGAATTCAACGCTGATTTTTAAAGTAGAGCTGATCGATTTTAAGGCAGAAGAGAAATAGGTATGAATATGTCGGAACTGTTAACCGATCTGCAGCAGTTTTTAGCTGCATCGCCAACCCCGTTTCATGCTGTGGCCGAGATGTCTAAACGACTTGAGAAGGTAGGGTTTACACAATTATTGGAAACCGATCAGTGGAACCTCGAGAAAGGGGGGCGATATTTCACACTACGTAATGGTTCATCCATTGTTGCCTGGGTGATGCCACAAAATCGTGAATTGGTTGAATCGGGTATTCGTATGGTCGGCGCACATACCGACTCTCCCTGCCTCAAAGTGAAACCTCAGCCTGAACTGCATAAGCATGGTTATCACCAGCTAGGGGTTGAGGTGTACGGAGGTGTACTACTCAATCCTTGGTTTGATCGCGATCTCTCAATGGCAGGGCGGGTAAGTTACCTTTCGAAGGATGGTGACCGTCTGAATGCACTGGTTGATTTTAAGAAGCCGGTTGCAGTGATCCCTAGCCTGGCGATCCACTTGGATCGTGAAGCAAACAGTAGTCGGAAGATTAATGCGCAAACATTTCTGCCAGTCATTCTCGGGCAGGGTGAAGAGAAGTCTGATTTTAAACAGCTGCTGGCAGAGCAGATGCGTGCTGAAGGGAATCACTCTGTAGAGAAGGTTCTGGATTACGAGATCTCACTCTATGATACCCAGCCGCCGTCATTAATTGGGTTGTCAGAGGAGTTTCTGGTATCGGCACGGCTGGATAATCTGCTGAGCTGCTATATGGGCTTGGCCGCATTACTGGAGGCTGATACGGCTGAAGGAGCGCTACTTGTCTGCAATGACCATGAAGAGGTTGGCAGTATGAGTGCGGCGGGTGCTCAGGGCCCGATGCTAAGCCAGGTGATTGAGCGTATGGTGCCCGAAGCAGAAGCGCGAATCAGGATGATCAATCGTTCGATGATGATTTCGGCAGATAATGCGCATGGGATTCACCCTAACTTTGCAGATAAACATGATGCCAATCATGGGCCTCTGCTTAATGCCGGACCTGTAATAAAACTGAATGCGAATCAACGCTACGCTACTAATAGTGAGACAAGTGCACTGTTCCGTGATCTGGCGATGACGGAGGAGGTTGAGGTTCAGGCCTTTGTTGTGCGTAGTGATATGGGATGTGGAAGTACTATCGGGCCCATCACTGCATCTGAGTTGGGTGTAAAAACATTGGATATTGGTGTTCCACAGTTTGCGATGCACTCGATACGTGAGATGGCGGGGGCGCAAGATATTCAGAGCTTGACTCGTGTCCTGGTAAAGTATTTCAGGGAGCATCAGGTCTGATGCGCTTTCGGCACTGTCCATCAAACGTCATTGACGTACTTAGTTGGTGGTTCAGGTGTGATGCCTATCCAACACTCACTTTTTGTTGGGTAGGTGATTTGTGGAGTTGGTCGAATTCAGATAGTCGATTAACTCCATAATTGGCAGGGGTTTTGAAAAGAGAAAGCCCTGAAAGTGATGAGAGTTCAGTTCATGCAACACCTCCAGCTGTTGTTGGGTTTCTATCCCCTCCACAATGCAGCGAATTCCCATGAAATCAGTCATGGAAAAAATAGCTTTAATGATGGCCTGATTAACGGGTGAGCGCTCAATTCCTTTCACAAATGAGCGGTCAATTTTGAGTTCATCAATATCAAACTCTTTAAGGTATGAAAGGGAGGAGTAACCCGTACCGAAATCATCCAGGGAGATTTTGAAACCCACCGATTTAAGCATATTTAGTTTTTTGAGTGCTGCCTGAATATCTTCAATAAAGATATCTTCAGTTATCTCTAATTTTACTTTGTTGCAGCTGATGCCGGCGGCTGCAGCGGTGTGGATGATAAATTCAACAATATCCGGATCGGATAGCTGGGTAGCATTAAGATTGACTGAGAGTTCCAGAGTATGATCAATGTCACTGCATTGGCTAAATTGATTAAAAGCTTGCTTGATTATGACTCGGCCCAGTTCTCCAATCAGGCCGGTAGATTCGGCGACGGGAATGAATTTCCCCGGTGGAATGTGTCCTAATGTGGAGTGATGCCAGCGTGCCAGAGCTTCGATGCCGGAGACTTTATAGTGAGGTGTAGTCGTAATCTGGGGTTGGAAATGTACATCGAGTGATTGCTCTTTAAGGGCTTTTCGCAGATGGCCTTCAATTTCCAGGTTTTCTGTAAGCTCTTTATGCAGTTCTTGAGAGAACACCTCATATCGGCATTTACCTTTACGTTTAGCGAGATACATGGCGGTATCGGCATTCCTAATTAATGCCTCCACGCTGTTTGACTCAGCAGAGTGAGTACAGACACCGATACTCACGGTAATACTCAGCTCGCGATCTTTTACCCAGAAGGGTTGTTTCATTATATGGAGCAGGTTTTCACACACCTTGGCAATATCACTTGATGGATTGGAAGCTTTGAATCCGATGATGAATTCATCTCCTCCCCAGCGTGAGGGGATATCTGTCTCCCGAATATTGTGTTGCAGTCGCTTGGCGAAAGCGACCAGAAGTTCATCACCTATCTCATGGCCTAAACTATCATTGATCCTCTTGAAGCCGTCGATGTCGATAAACAGCAGACAGAATATTCGGTCATCAGCTGTGTTGATCTGTTCTGCAATCAGTTCTTCAATATGGGCACGGTTTGCCAGAGAGGTCAGGCCATCAAAGTAAGCGAGATTGCGCAGTTTCTGTTTCACATGTTCCTGGGCTGTGATCTCCGAAAACATACCTATGTAGTTTGTTACCTCACCTGAAAGGTCGACAAGCGCGGTGATAGAAAGCCATTCTAAGTATTGCTCGCCGCTTTTTCGTTTATTCCATATCTCCCCTTGCCAGTGTCCGGTCTCCTGCAGGGAGTGCTGCATCTCTTTGTAGAACGTTTGATTATGTATGCCTGACTGCAATATGGAGGGAGTAGCACCGGTGACCTCCTTCAAACTGTATCCTGTGACCTGCTGAAAGGCGTCATTGACATATTCGATTCTCATATCGGGCTGGGTGACCAAAATGCCGATGGGGGCTTGCTCAATAATTTGTCTGGAGATGGAAAGCTCTGTTGTCACCTCCTTGAGATGGTTTTCATCGACACCTAGCAGTACATAATTCTCATCCCTCTGACGGAACAGCAGCCAGTTGATATAAGTCTCACTGTTTTTGAACAGATCAAAGTGTTTCTGTGTGACCGCCGCGTGTGGAGCAACGGGGCTGACCTTATCAATTAGGGTAGAGATAATTGAGAAAATTTCATCATGGGGGCAGTGCCGGGTAAGCTCTGAAAAGGTCTGGTTGCTGATTTGAATCTGAGAGTGGGCATTAACGGCGGCAACAGCGACGGGGAGTTGTGATAATAGCTCATAGTGTTGGTGCTTTTCGGCAGAGTTGTTGGCAGCACTGCGGTAGTGATTTTTCATCTGTAGTAATAGCAAAGTAAGGATGAAAAAGGCACCACCCAAAGCGCCCAAAATCAGATCGTCAATGTGTAGCTGTTCTAGGGAGGGGTGTTCATACAAAAACTGTTTTAAACGCTCAACCGGATGAGTGAGCCGAGCAACAACAATGGCTCCGATCAGTAACAGAAGTGTGATTGTTACCTGGTGGGTTGATTGTGTAGGAGAAGCCTGCATTCCGTTGCAACCTATCATTATATTTATTGTTTGGATCTATTGTTTATCAAATAACCAAAAATATCCATTTAAACTTTATGGTTAATTGGTGGAGCATGGTTATATGGGCGTTTTCTTCGGCTGCTTTGTTGCTCTGCATCATATTGGCTGGAGGGAAGATCTACTATTCTTAACCGACTGTTTGTTCTGTGCAGTGAGCGTTTATAGAGCGGTGTGGGTAAATGATTAATCGATATATCGGCAGTTTCATTATCTCATTGGTTATCAGTGTTGTTGCTGTGGGTGCTGCTGCGGTCTATCTTCGTAGCGATATTAGTTACACCGGACTTGAAGTCGCGAGGCTTAGAGGGGATTCCATCGCTCATATTGTACAGACAGTAAGGCGATGGAATGCGATGCATGGTGGTGTTTATGTGGTTACGACAGACACTACTCCACCAAACCCCTATCTGGATGTTCCCGACAGGGATATTATCGATTCCTATAATAGAGCGCTGACAAAGGTAAACCCTGCCTATATGACCCGGCAGATCTCAGAAATTCTGGCAGGTAGTCAGATTGAAGCCGGTTTGACCAGCTTAAGGCCGCTTAATCCAGTCAATATGCCGGATGATTGGGAAAGAAAAATTCTTAATCGGTTCGAAGAGGGGGATGGAGATACTGCAGTCGAGTTGCAGGGGGATGTATACCGATATCTTGCTCCCTTGAAAGTCAAGCCAGAGTGTCTGGGTTGTCATCAAAAGTATGGCTATGAATTGGGTGATGTCAGGGGAGGGTTAAGTATTCAGTTTCCCGTGAATCAGATAGAGTCCCTCCTGGGGGGGATTATTTCCAGATCTCAGTATCTTTTCTATTTTGCCTTTTGCACGCTATTCGTAACCATTTTTATATCACTGTCACTGTTTAATTACTTTTCTTTGCGTCTGGCAAGCAGTCGGAAACAAGAGGAGAAACTTCTCCATCAGGCAAGTCACGATGGCCTTACAGGTGTATTTAACCGTCGAGGTATCGAGAGTTTAGCTGCTGTGGAGTTTATCAATTCTGTTGAAAAGGCCACCCCATTTTCGGTCATGATGATCGATGTAGATCATTTTAAGCGGGTGAATGATCTCTATGGGCACTCTGTGGGAGATCAGGTCTTAATCTGTGTTGCAAGAGAGATGAAAGACCTGTTGCGAGAGTTCGATCAGCTAGGGCGATACGGCGGCGAGGAGTTTATTGTATTACTACCGGGTGTCGGAGCAACAAAGGCCGGTAAAATTGCTGAACGTATCCGTGAAACCATCCGTGAAGTCCAGATCGATGTAGAGTCAGCAGTTTCTGAAAGCAGCCTCAAGGTGACCATCAGTATTGGTGTTGCTGAGAGGGGGCGGGGAAATTTTGAGCAGCTTGATGAGTTGGTCGATAGTGCAGATCAGGCGATGTATGCCGCTAAGCATAGGGGGCGTGATAGGGTAGTAGTAGCAGAGTAATATAGATCCCCTTTTAATCAGTCTGTGTGGATAACAGGCTCGCATCTGCTAGGGTAATCTGAGTTATTTAGGTAGGTGAGGAGCTTGTATCATATTTTTAAGCGACTACAGCTGCTTTACTGATTGAAAATCAGGAGGTCGGCAGCCAATCGCCTTGATCGCTAATTACTCTGGATTTTTTTAGCCAGTGTCATCAGTTTTATTTTCTGGCAGAGCTGTTCATCTTCTTCACACCCTGATGTTTTCTCGTCACAAGATTCACAAAGTGATCTCTCTTTTTTTAACTTCTCTTTCAGGTAATCGATCGCGGCAAACATTTCTTCATGCTCATTGGGGGTATCCATACCTGTTTTCCTGCTGTTTATAGCCTGAGCTCAAGTTGCGACATCAATAACTTTATTCTGTTGATAGATGAGTCGGTTTGCATAATGGGGAAAGGTAGTTATCCGTCTGAAATTATCCCTCTATAGTTGAGAATTTTAGTCGGATATTTGGAGTTTGCCACTATTATGTGGTGGGATGAATGAGAGGGAGAAGTGGTTATTAATTCTGAAAGGTCAATGTTCTCAGTTAATGGGTGGAGCTGCTTATTATGATCTCAATCCAGTAGAGATACCTGTGCCGCTTTTCTATAAGGTTTATTCTGACTGGTATGTCTGGATGGCTGCTGAGCTTCCTTTATTTTAACTGCTAGAGAGGTCAGTATCTCTTTACGATACGTATGCTGCTCTGGAGACGTATCTGCCTGGGATGCTTTCTTCGCATCTATCAGTTCAGACTGGATCAGTTGTGTCTTGAGTACACGAATAGAGCGTAATGTTTTTGCAGGATTACCCATCTCAGCGTTCCATGCCTTAGAAGATATATAAAGGATTTGATTAAGTGGTCGGAGTGGAGGGATTATTCGGCTACACCTCACCCTTCGGGTCCTCGTTGCACTCGTTTATCTCGCTTTGCTCGGTTCGATCCCCCTTCGGGGCTTCTCATCCCTCAATAGCAATATACCTACAACGTTGAATCTATTTGTTGTAATGAATGTTCGAGGAAATTAAGTGGTCGGAGTGGAGGGATTCGAACCCCCGACCCTCTGGTCCCAAACCAGATGCGCTACCAAGCTGCGCTACACTCCGACGATGATACCTGAATAGGTATACAGAAGACTTGCTTTAATACCACTTATAAGATGGTCGGAGTGGAGGGATTCGAACCCCCGACCCTCTGGTCCCAAACCAGATGCGCTACCAAGCTGCGCTACACTCCG
>NZ_CANMIR010000001.1 GCF_947498015.1 uncultured Neptuniibacter sp. | reverse complement strand
CCCTGGAAAGCGATTGTTGATGCTGCGGATGAGATCGATGCAGATGTGATTGTGATGGGGACACGTCCCCATTCAGGTATTGGTCATGCACTGATGGGCTCTACCGCTACAAAAGTGATGCAGCACTCCAAGCGCCCGGTTCTGATTGTTCCTTTAAAAAAATAGTCAGTTCTAAGCCCTGAACTTATCAAAAACCGTCGGAGATTCCGGCGGTTTTTTTGTTAGAGGATTATCAGAACAGATCAATTTCAACTGGGCTTAGTGCTCGGCTCTCCCCCTGTTTTAACTCAGGGTCCAGATTAATAGAGCCGATAGAGACTCGATGTATGCCTACAACCGGGTTTCTGAAGCGGCCAAACATACGTTTAATCTGATGATATTTTCCCTCTTGCAGGGTTACATAAGCGGTGTGATCTGAGAGTTTTTCTAAAATTGCCGGTTTTGTCGTGATGTTTTCGTAGGAAAAGTACATGCCAGCCATGAACGCGGTAGCATACTCATCTGTGATTGGCTTCTCTACAGTAACAAGATAACGCTTGGATATATCAGTTTCTGGGGATGAGATTTTGCGAGACCAGTTGCCATCATTGGTTAACAAAAGCAGACCGGTGGAGTTTAGATCAAGACGTCCAGCCAGATGAAGCGATTCAGATGAGCCTGGGAGTAGCTCCATTACAGTCTTATGTTGTGAGTCGCGGGTTGCACTAATAACTCCGCGAGGCTTGTGCATCATTAAATAGATAGGTTGGTTGTGCTGTAATAGCTGCCCCTCAAAGCAAACCTTCGTAAATTGTCCGACTATCTGATTGATATTCTCTGCGGGTTGATCATCAATGAGTATTCTTTTCTGCGCTATCAGGAGTCGTACATAACGTTTGTTGATTCCCAATTTTTTGGAGATAAAGCGATCAAGTCGTGAGTGTTGAGATTGCATTAGCGGTTCCAGCAGGGGCAGCCTGAAGTCGATATTTCAGCAGATTGTAAGATGATTGTGATTTCCAGACTACTCGTGGGCAGTAACTTAATGTCGTGTTTGTACTGAAAAATAGGCTGCGTATGCCAGAATTGGGCAACACAGCAAAACGGTTATGACCCAAAGCGTTCCGCTTTCAAGTAACAGTGGGGTTAGCTGAGCAGTTAAAGCGCCTGTGATTAGCTGTATAAACCCCATAAGACCAGAAGCCGTACTGGGTGATTTTGTACTACAGCTGATACCAGCAGATTGGCTGTTAGGTTGGCTGAGGCCGCGCCCAAGTGTAAACAGGGCCATAGGTAAGAACAGTGTTAGATAACCAACTCCCAGCAGCAGGGCCGCTGTAAGCATGATCACCGCAGCCAGGAGGGAGAGGCTATGGCCAACCATAATCATTCGGTGAGTGCCAAGCTTGCTGGAGAGTTTGGCGGCATTAAAACTCCCAAACATAAAACCGCATGAAACAAGCAGAAACCAGTTACCAAAGTCAGCGGAGTTCCCGCCCATTTCGCTGTTTACGATATAAGGCGCTGAACCGATAAACAGATAGAATGCACAAGCAATAAAAGTAGTTGAAAGGGCATATCCCAGATATTTGGGTGCCCTGATGACCTCCCAGTACTGTTTTAGAATGCGGTCGATACGTAAACTATCAGTTTTCTGGCTTGCTGTTTCAGGAATCATGGTTAAAACGATCAACCATGAGATGGTACTTAGCAATAAAGAGAGGTGGAACAGGTACTGCCAGCCAAGGTACAGGTTTAGATAGCCACCAAGTGTTGGTGCAATTGCCTGAGATAGTGCGATCGACAGGGTGATATAGCCGATTTTACCTGCTGCCTGGTCGCGACTATAACGATCAAGCATGATGGTGCGAGCCAATACCATTCCCGTACATCCACCTAAGGCCTGTAATACACGCGAGAGCAGAAGAGAGGATAGGTCATCTGCAAAAGCCCCCAGTAAACAACCGATAAAATGCAGTGCAATCCCATACAATAAAATTGGACGACGACCGAACCGGTCAGCAAGTGGGCCGCATATCAGTTGACCAATCGCGAGAGAGAACAGGTAAAGCGTCAGGCTAAGCTGTATCTCACCTGTGCTGACACCTAACTCGCTTGCGACATCAGGGAGCGCGGGCAGCAAGATATTGAGCGCAATAGGGCTCACCATTGACATAATGGTGAAGTAAGCGATGGGCGGCAGTGGCTTCTGTTGTTGCATAATAATTGCTTGATAGTGCCTTATAGCGAGCTAATGTACATTTGTCTTAGGCTGAAAGGGCTTTAAGTCCCGCTTCTGCACAAGCACGGTCCTGCTCCTCACTGGCACCTGATACACCGATCGCTCCGACTATCTCTCCCTGATAGGTAATAGGTAGGCCACCGCCAAACATCACAATACCCTCTTGCGCATTAAGGCCATCCAGCAGGTACCTCTTCTCGGCTAAGCGCTCCTGCCAGAGGTGGGTACCGAAACCAAAGCTAACGGCAGTGTAAGCTTTACCTTTAGCGATCTCAGTTGATGGAAGAGGGGTATTATTTATGCGCTGCATCGCTAATGGGTTTCCATGACGATCTAAGACCCAGACACAGACCCTAAGGTTATGCTTAGTTGCATATTGGCAGGCTTCAAGTGCAATTGATTGTGCGGCTTCCCACTGTAGGGAACTGTCGTTTACTAACATGGCTTTAGAGTGATTTAGTTGTGATAATGAAAGAGAAAAGAAAAAGGGTACCTTAACAGTACCCTCAATCTTCGACTTTTAAACTTTTGTTCCAGTAGAAACTACCGGGAACTACAGGCTAAATACGACGTTAACCTGTCCTGTACCTGAGCTTGGGAAGTATTCGCCGATCACTTCACCTTTACCCTGATACTGATCCCAGCCCAGAGCGCCAAACAGCATCGCAGTATCGTGCATACCACCTTCGCCAGAGCAGTTATCTGCATAATCAGGAAGCATTTTCAGGAATGTTGAGATCTCACCCTGCTGCCAAAGGTCCAGAACACGTAGATCAACCTGACGGTTGAACTCTTTTGAGATTGTGAAGGTACCATTGTTAGCTTCGTAGTCATCATTGTCCCAGATACGGTGAGACAGGGAACCAGAAGCCAATAGCATTACTTTGCTGTCGCTTGCTTCGATCGCTTCACGAATCGCTTCACCCAGCTTGCGTGAAGATTCCAGGCTATGAACTGTACACCAGCCTGCAACAGAGACTACTTTAAGGTCTGATTCTGGATTCATATAGCGCATTGGTACCAGTGTGCCGTATTCCAGATCCAGTGTTTCAACCTGATGAGACAGTGTGAATACACCCTTTTCTGTTGCTTTTTCAGCAATCAGGTCACCTAAACCAGGATTGCCCTGATATTCATATTCCAGATTCTGAATGAAGTGAGGGAATTCATGGCTGGTGAAACTGCCTTTAAAGTGTGCTCCGGAGTTAATGTGGTAACCCGCATTAACAAGCCAGTGGGTGTCTAGAACAACCACTGTATCAGCACCGGCTTCACGAGCGCGTCGAGCAATCTCTTTATGACCGTCGATCGCCTGCTGGCGACAGCCTTCAAGCTTACCTGGCTGCTCGGACAGTAGCATTGTTGGTACGTGCGTGATTTTAGCCGCGAGAACTAACTCTCCCATCGTAAACCTCTCTAAATCTTATTGTATGGCGACTGATAACTCTTTGGGGACAGTAAAAGGCCATCAGATGCGTTTTTATAAATAACTTAATATGTTAATTATATTTAACTCTAAGATAGTTGTCATGTTATCTAATGTCAACTGCTATCACGGCTATATTGATCGAAATCAGTAGTTACTGAAGGGGAGGGGCATAGCTGATAAGCAGCCTGTTTAGGCTGCTAGATAACTAATCTATTGATTCTGTTAGGGTTCAAGTTCGGAGAGCTCTTTTAACATCTCCATGAGCTGTTTAAGCTTCTCTTCATCAAATCTCTCGGTAAAGGTTTTATAACGTGCTTCTACTTCAGGACTGAGACGTTGAAAAAGCTCACTGGCTTTATCTGTCAGACTGATAATGGTGCGGCGCTGGTCCTCTTCAGATTTACGGCGCTTCACATAGCCCTGTTGTTCAAGACGCTTAAGAATGCCTGTCAGACTTGGGCTGAGGAGGCAGCAGCGGTTAGCCAGCTCTTTAGATTCAAGCTCATTGTAGGCATAAAGCGCACGTAGCACACGCCACTGCTGCTCTGTCAGCGAGTTTTCGTGAAGCAGTGGGCGGAAGAAAAGCATGGTTGCTTCTCGAGCTTTCAATAGTTGCAGAGGCAACGAGTCTTCAAATTTACGCATACAATAGGTCTTTTATGAATCTTCGGCACATTTTCACGGCTTACTATGCTTTGTGCAAGCGTTTCACCGTTAATTCCATCTAAGGGATAAGAATAATTAATATGTTACTGATGTCCAGTCTCTTCCTAATAAATCTGCTTAATAGCTGACCTGCGTTCAAACGACACAAAAAAACCTGGCCGTGGCCAGGTTTTTGAAAGCATAAACAGAGAGGAGATTAGTCCTCTTTGCGTACAACCATCGTCAGAATATTGTAGACAGCTACAGGTTTATCATCCTGATTGATCACTTCGACATCCCAGACGATTACACCATTTGGTTCATCTTCCGGACTGCGACGATCTTTCTTGATCTTCTTCTTACAGGTCAGGCGAACCTGGATTGTGTCACCGATACCTACAGGCTCGATGAAACGCAGGTTTTCCATACCGTAGTTCAGCTGAACCGGACCCGGAGAAGGTTCCACGAACATACCCGCAGCCGCAGAGATTACAAAGTATCCGTGTGCTACACGCTTACCAAACAGTGAATCTTTTGCAGCAATCTCATCAAAATGAGCATAGAAGTGGTCACCTGACAAGCAACCGAAGTTTACAATATCAGCTTCAGTCACCGTACGGCGATGTGTGATCAGCGTTTCACCGATCTGTACATCTTCGAAGTACTTACGGAATGGATGCACAACATCTTTGATCTGCTCGGAGCCTGGGTTGAACTCGTTGGTGATCGCTGTCAGCGTAGTTGGATTGCCCTGAATCGCTGTACGCTGCATATAGTGCTTAACTGCACGCAGACCGCCCAGCTCTTCACCGCCGCCAGCACGACCTGGTCCACCATGTACCAGTGTTGGTAGTGGGGAACCGTGACCCGTCGACTCTTTAGCACAGGCTTCGTTCAGGATATGCAGACGACCGTGGTAAGAGGCACAGCCCAGTACCAGATTGCGCGCTTCCAGATTGTCAGCTGTTACGATAGAGCCCGCCAGAGAACCTTTACCCAGCTTAGCAATCGCAATCGCCTGATCGATATCGTCGTATGCCATCAGGGTCGAAACCGGACCGAAAGCTTCAACACCATGCGGTACGTCTGTTTCCATTGGCTTGTCAGAATAGAGTAGCGTAGTTGGGAAGAACGAACCTGTTTCCAGATTGCCGCCAACAATTTCGAAATCTTCGCTACCACCATGGATCAGTTCACAACTCTGTTTCAGCTGTTCAACTTTATCCCATACATCTGCAACCTGACTGCGACCTACCAGTGCACCCATACGGACGCCTTCGATAGAAGGATCACCGATCACGGTTTTGCTCAGGCGCGCTTTCAGTGCATCAGCTACGGCTTCAACACGGTTACGTGGAATGATTGCACGACGGATAGCAGTACACTTCTGACCAGCTTTAACAGTCATCTCACGTGCTACTTCTTTCACATACAGATCAAACTCTGCAGAACCTGGCTCAACAGTTGCACCTAGGATTGCACAGTTCAGGGAGTCTGCTTCCATTGTGAATGGAATAGAGTTCGCAACGATGTTTGGATGTGTGCGCAGCTTTTGGCCTGTAGAAGCAGAGCCAGTGAAAGTCACAACATCCTGTTCGTTCAGCAGATCTAATAGGTTACCAACGCCACCACAGATCAGCTGTATAGAACCTTCTGGCAAAATACCTGATGCGATGATCTCTTTAACCATCACTTCAGTCAGGTAAGCAGACGCAGTCGCTGGTTTAACGATAACCGGCATACCCGCTGCAAGACTTGGTGCGATCTTCTCCAACATGCCCCAGCAAGGGAAGTTGAATGCGTTGATGTGAACCGCAACACCCTCTTTTGGCGTCAGGATATGACGACCAATGAAGCTACCTTCGCGAGATAGAATCTGCGCATCGTCTTCAACCAGGAAGGTTTCGTTTGGTAGTTCACGGCGAACCAGACTGGAGAAGGTGAACATGGTGCTCACACCACCTTCAATATCGATCCAGCTATCCGCACGTGTGGCACCTGTCCACGCAGATACGCGGTAGAAATCTTCTTTCTTTGCCATCAGGTGCTTACCCAGTGCTTTCAGGGCATTGGCACGCTCATGGAATGTCATTTTGCGCAGGGCAGGTCCGCCTTTTTCACGTGCGAAACGAACCGCATCGTTAAAGTCGACACCTGTGGAGCTAACAGTACAGACTGATTCGCCATTGATAGCGTTGAAGACTTCTGTACCTGCGTCAGTACCTTCGACCCACTGGCCGTTGATATAGCTTTGTAATTTCATCTGAGAGAACCTTTAAGTAGCTGAATCCCCCAGGCAGCGACTGCCTGGGGGAGCGTCTTAACGCTGGTCGAAGTCCAGAACAACTTCATCAGAGAGCGGATGCGCCTGACAGCTAAGAACGTAGCCGGCATCGATTTCATGCTGTTCAAGGCCGTGGGAGATATCCATGTCCACTTCACCTTTCACCAGCTTACACTTACAGGTAGAGCAGACGCCTGCTTTACAGGAGTAAGGAAGATCCATTCCGTTGTGTATACCCGCGTCGAGGATGTTTTCACCGACAGTAGCCAGATCAAACATAACAGAGCGGCCATCGGACACGACGGTCACTTTAGACATCTTGTCTTCACCAAACTCCTCTTTACGCTTCGCTGCTTTCTCAAGCATCGCCTGAGAGTCTGCAGAAGAGTTAGCAAACAGTTCGTAATGGATCTGGTCGTCTGTCAGTCCTTCCATACGGAAGCCGCGTGACACTTCAGACATCATTGCTTCAGGACCACAGATGAAGGCTTCATCAACTTCTTTAATGTTGATCAGGCCAGCTTTCTGAAGTGCTGCGCCTTTAGCGTTATCGATAATACCGTTCAACAGATCAGCGCCCTGATCTTCATAGTTCATGATATTGATCCACTGGAAGCGGTTCATGTAACGGTTTTTAACGAAGTTCAGCTCATCTTTGAACATAACAGAGTTGCTGCGACGGTTACCGTAGATCAACGTTACTTTACTGTTTGGCTCTGTGGACAAAACAGTTTTCATAATTGAGATCATCGGAGTAATACCGGAACCTGCAGCGATACACATGTAGTTTTTCGCATTCTCAGGTTTAACTTCTGTATAGAAACTACCCTGAGGTGGCATCACATCGACAGACATGCCCGGCTTAAACGTATCGTTCGCATAGTTAGAGAACTGACCGTTTTTAACACGCTTGATACCCACACGCATGTGGCCATCGTTTACACCTGAACAGATGGAGTATGAGCGACGGACATCTTCGCCGTCGATCATTGCACGCAGAGTCAGGAACTGACCCTGAATGAAGTTAAACTTCTCTTTCAGTTCTTCCGGAACTGCAAAAGATACGCAAATAGCTGTGTCGGTTTCTGGCTGAACATCAGCAATTTTCAGCGTATAGAAATTGGTGTCAGACATTGCTTCACCTTTATCTTATGAGAGCCAGGTTAAGACCTAGATCTTCTTGAAATAGTCAAATGGCTCATTGCAATCATCACACTGGAACAGTGCTTTACATGCAGTAGAACCAAACTCACTTATCCGGCGAGTATTCCGGGAGCTGCAATGTGGACATTGCGCATGTGCATCCGGCGTCAGGCCATCTTCGTCCAGGTCTGCATCCTCTGGGGGAGCAATCCCATAGTTACGAAGTTTTTTGCGGCCTTCAGCTGACATCCATTCTGAACTCCAGGCTGGCGATAGTGAGGTTTTTACCTCAACCTCGGCATAACCTGCTTGATTCAGAGCTTCTGTGACATCGGTGCTGATATTGTCCATGGCAGGGCAACCGGAGTAGGTTGGCGTGATGGTAACAATCACTTTGTCACCTTCACGCTCAATATCACGCAATATCCCCAGATCCCAAATCGTCAGTACCGGTACTTCGGGGTCTTTAACCTGATCGAGCAGATCCCATAGTTCCTTTACGTCAGCTGCATTTCGCTGCTGTAATCTCTGGTACTGCTCTTCTGGCATCAGTGAGATTTCATTCATGGGCTTACCACTCACAACCAGGATGCGAACGGTGTACGATCTGCATCTCAGTCAACATGTGACCCAGGTTTTCAGTGTGGTACCCGGTACGTCCGCCACGCACAGCCCAGCTATCTTCTGGTACCGTGATCGTTGCTTCTGTCAGGATGTCGCTGACCATTTTGTGCCATGCGTCACGTAGTTTAGAAACGTCTACACCAATGCCAGCATCGGCCAGCAACTGCTCTGTCTCGTCCATATCGAACATCTCGTGGGTATAGCCCCACAGTTGTTCAACCGCTTTCTGAGTGCGTTTATGGCTCTCTTCAGTACCGTCACCCAAGCGCAGAACCCAATCACGGCTACGGCGCAGGTGATACTTAGTCTCTTTGATCGCTTTCGCAGCAATAGCAGACAGGGTTTCATCTTTAGACTGCAGCAGTTCCGGTAACAGAACGGTGTAGTAAACATCGGCGAACAGCTGGCGAACCTGTGAGTATGCGAAGTCGCCTTTTGGCATCTCCATCAACAGCAGGTTGCGGTATTCGCGATCATTGCGCATGTACGCGAAGTCATCTTCTGTGCGGCCATCGTTAGCCAGTTCTGCAGCATAGGTGTAGAACATACGGGCACGACCGATGTAATCCAGTGCGACGTTACCGTACGCAATATCCTCTTCCAGGAAAGGACCGTAGCTCACCCACTCGGAGATACGGTGACCCAGTACCACTGAGTCATCGCCAAGGCGGGTTGCATATTCAAGCGTTGCAGCTTTGATATCACTCATTCTTATCACTCCGCCAATTACATGTTGTTTACTGGATCAGGCAGTACGTAGTAAGTCGCGTGACGGTAAGGTTTGTCATCGCTAGGATCGTAGAAGCAATCCGCATCGTCTTCCTGGGAAGAGCAGATATCGCTGGATTTAACAACCCAGATGCTTACGCCTTCGCTACGACGGGTGTAGCAGTCGCGAGCATATTCCAGAGCCTGCTCATGATCTTCAGCATGCAGGGAGCCTACGTGTTTGTGGTCAAGACCACGCTTGGAACGTACAAATACTTCAAACAGTTCCAGTTTTTCAGTGATGTTAGTCATGTCAGATTCCCCTTACGCTGCATTCTGTGCAGATTTAGCTCGTTTCTTTTCGTTATACGCTGTGATCGCATCACGTACCCATTCACCTTCATCGTGTGCAGCAACATGGTGCTCAATACGCTGACGGTTGCAGTGGCCATTACCGTTGATAACACTCCAGAACTCATCCCAGTTCAGGTCGCTGCTATCATAGTGGCCGCGCTCTTCATTCCATTTGATGTTCTTGTCAGGGTGTTCCAGACCCAGTACTTCAATCTGCTTAACAGTCTGATCAACGAACTTCTGACGCAGATCGTCATTGGTTTCACGCTTGATCTTCCATGTCATGGATTTTGCAGAGTGAGCGGATTCTGAATCGTGTGGACCAAACATCATCAGTGCAGGCCAGTAGAAACGGTTCAGTGCATCCTGAGCCATAGCTTTCTGGCCTTCAGAACCTTTAGCCAAAGCAAGGATCGCTTCGTAACCCTGACGCTGGTGGAAAGACTCTTCCTTACAGATACGGATCATGCCGCGAGAGTACGGGCCGTAAGAGGTACGCTGCAGGGATACCTGGTTTACGATCGCTGCACCATCGACCAGCCAGCCGATCGCACCTACATCTGCCCAGGTCAGAGTTGGGTAGTTGAAGATCGATGAGTACTTAGCTTTACCACTCTGTAGCTGCTCAATCATTTCAGAGCGAGAGATGCCCAGAGTTTCACAAGCGCTGTAGAGATACAGACCGTGTCCGGCTTCATCCTGAACTTTGGAGAGCAGAACGGCTTTACGACGCAGGGAAGGGGCACGGGTGATCCAGTTGCCTTCCGGTTGCATACCGATCACTTCAGAGTGTGCGTGCTGAGAGATCTGACGGATCAGGTTTTTACGATACTCATCCGGCATCCAGTCTTTTGGCTCGATCTTCTCTTCATTTTCGATCTTGCGCATGAAATTTTCTTCAGGTGTCATGGCAATCGCCTCCACAATTTATTGGGTAGGCAAAGTACAGAACCGGATACTAATTTAGCTCGGTACTTTGCTTTAACTCTTGTCTGATAAGTGATCTGCTAAGGGGCAGATCACCCTGTTTATTTTTACTTAGGGCGGTTATCAAAAACGCGCTTAGCCTTACCTTCGGAGCGAGGAATCGCGCCTACTGGTACAACATCGATCTTCGTGCTGATACCCACAACTGACTTAATGTGGTGCTGCAGCTCTTTGACTACGGCAGCTTGATCAGCACTTTGTGCTTCTGGTGTTAGCTCCACTTTCACCTGGACTTTATCCAGGTTGCCATCTTTGGTAACGATGATTTCATAGTGTGGCGCCAGGGCTGAGATCTTCAGGATCTGTTCTTCAATCTGCGTTGGGAATACATTCACACCACGGATAATCATCATGTCGTCTGAACGGCCGGTGATCTTGTCGATACGGCGCATCGGACGAGCTGTACCTGGTAGCAGGCGAGTCAGGTCACGTGTGCGGTAGCGGATAACAGGCAGTGCTTCTTTAGTCAGAGAGGTAAATACCAGTTCACCGTATTCACCGTCAGGCAGTACTTCGCCCGTGTTCGGATCGATGATCTCTGGGTAGAAGTGGTCTTCCCAGATGGTTGGGCCGTCTTTAGTTTCTGCACATTCCTGCGCAACTCCCGGACCCATGACTTCAGACAGACCGTAGATATCAACCGCATCGATACCCAGACGACCTTCAATGTTCTTACGCATCTCAGCTGTCCATGGTTCAGCACCAAAGATACCGATACGCAGAGCCATCTCCTGTGGGTCCAGGCCTTGACGCTCCATCTCATCCATCAGGTTAAGCATATAAGATGGGGTTACCATGATGATGTCGGGATCGAAATCACGCATCAACTGAACCTGTTTCTCAGTCTGACCACCAGACATTGGAATCACGGCGCAGCCCAGGCGCTCAGCACCGTAGTGTGCACCCATACCGCCGGTGAACAGGCCGTAACCGTAGGAAACATGGACCTTATCAGTGCTGCGACCACCGGCTGCACGAATAGAACGGGCAACAACATCAGCCCAGACGTTGATATCGTGTTGGGTATAACCAACAACGGTTGGCTGACCTGTGGTACCACTGGAAGCATGAATACGAACCACATCGCTCATTGGAACAGCGAAAGAGTTGAATGGGTATGCATCACGTAGATACTGCTTTGTCGTGAAAGGGAAAAGGGCCAGATCTTCAAGTGTTTTCAGATCTGAGGGGTGAACACCTTTCTCATCACAAAGGGTGCGATACGCCATAACATTGTTGTATGCGTGCTTGATACTGAACTTCATACGGCTTAGCTGAAGTGCGCGGATCTCGTCAATGCTGGCAGTTTCAATTGGATCGAGTGCGTTAGGATCCACTTTGACATTCATCATAATTCTGTCCTGTTATTTACACTGTTATTTTTTTAAGGCGCTTTCTAATGAGCGCTTATGTAGGAAGGGGTAACCCCTTCCCGGTGCACGTTTAAACGCGCTCGATAATCATTGCGATACCCTGACCAACGCCGATGCACATTGTGCACAGTGCATAGCGGCCACCGGTACGGTGCAGCTGATACATAGCGGTCGTTACCAGACGTGCGCCACTGGCCCCCAGTGGGTGGCCCAGGGAGATCGCACCGCCATTCGGATTGACATGCTCTGCATCATCTGGAAGACCGAGATCACGCATCACTGCAAGACCCTGAGATGCGAATGCTTCGTTCAGTTCGATCACATCCATCTGATCCAGTGTCAGGCCGGTTTTTTCCAGAACTTTCTTCGTTGCTGGTGCCGGACCGAAGCCCATGATGCGAGGCGCAAGGCCCGCGGTGGCCATACCAACGATACGTGCTTTAGGTGTCAGGCCATTTTTCTCTGCCGCTTCTTTGGAAGCGATCAGCAGGGCGCAAGCACCATCATTAACGCCAGATGCGTTACCCGCAGTTACAGAGCCGCCTTCGCGGAAAGGCGCCTTCAGTTTAGCCAGACCTTCCAGTGTCGTTGATGCGCGAGGATGCTCATCCGTATCTACAACAACGTCGTCACCTTTGCGCTGTGGGATCACAACCGGAACGATCTCCTCTTTGAAGATTCCTGCCTCCATCGCAGCCGCTGTTTTCTGCTGGCTGCGGAATGCGAACAGGTCCTGATCTTCACGAGAGATGTTGAAATCTTCTGCAACGTTCTCAGCTGTTTCTGGCATAGAGTCTACGCCGAATTCTGCTTTCATCTTCTTGTTGATGAAGCGCCAGCCGATTGTTGTATCGAACAGTCCGTTGGGGTTACGGCTGAAAGCAGATTCAGCTTTACCCATTACAAAAGGTGCACGAGACATAGACTCACAGCCACCTGCGATCATCAGATCGGTTTCACCTGATTTTATCGCACGTGCTGCCATGCCGATCGCATCGATGCCAGAACCGCACAAACGGTTAACGGTTGTGCCGGGTACATCTGTTGGCAGACCCGCCAGTAGCGCTGACATACGTGCTACGTTACGGTTATCTTCACCCGCCTGGTTGGCGTTACCGTAGATGATGTCTTCTACACTTGCCCAGTCAACCTGAGGGTTACGCTCCATCAGCGCCTTCAGCGGAATCGCACCCAGATCATCAGGGCGTACAGGGGCTAAGCCACCACCGTAACGGCCGAAGGGTGTGCGAATCGCATCACAGATATATGCATCGGTCATAGTTTATTTTCCTTCCGTCAGTTCGGTGCCGGGAATGATGACACCGCGGATTCGATGAGAACGACCGCGGAACAGAGCGATCAGTTCACCTTTCTGATTTTCAACGCGCACGTCATATACACCGGTACGTCCGCGTTGATGAGATTTGCTTGCTTTGGCGACCAGCAGGTCACCTTTATGGCCCGGGCTGATGTAATCAATGGTTACACCAGCAGCCACAGTTGGATGGTTCTCAGTGTTGCAGGAGAACGCAAATGCACTGTCTGCCAGAGAGAAGATCATGCCGCCGTGACAAGTATCATGACCGTTGGTCATCCAATCCTGAACCGGCATAGTTAGCTCGGCGTAACCCGGCGCAACTTTGATGATCTCCATCTTTAGCTCACGAGTAAGCGGGTCGTCAGCTAACAGAGCGTCACGGCATGCTTCCGCTAACTGCTGAGGATCATTCAGATCATATTTCTCTGCGTAGTTGATCGGCTCAGCCATGGAAAGGTGCTCCAGCAAAAAACTTACGACGTAGCAGAGCAGATGGGCGGTAACGATCTTCGCCGTAACACTGCTGCAGGTTGCTCAATGTGTTGAAGACGTGAGAAACGCCGATTGCGTCCGCCCAGGCCAGTGGGCCCTGTGGGTAGTTCACGCCGCCACGCATCGCCACGTCAGCATCAGCCGCAGTACAAACACCCTGGTTAACCGCATCAGATGCTTCGTTCGCCAGCATCGCTACCGTGCGCATTACTACCAGACCGGGTATATCGTCGATCACACTCAGGTTGATATCCAACGCATTGAATAGGCCGATCACGTCCTGTTGAGCGTCTTCACTGCATTGGTCAGCGAAAGAAACAGCCAGTGCTGTCGCAGTGTTGTAGTCCAGTGCCAGATCGAACAGCGCTGTGTCCGGGTTGCCTGTTGCTGCCACTTCGGTTGCGAAACGGCCATCCGTCAGGCACAGGCGAGCATTGCCAACTTTGATGTAAGACTCGGTATCAGATGCCTGTTTTTCAACGTTCAGGCCTTTTGCTTCCATACGCTCAATCAGTGCATTAGCCACACCCTGATCACCAACAACCTGCACCTGCGCTGGTGCATTACCGCCAGTCGTTACGGCAGCAGTTGGTTTGTCAGCGCCTTCAGCATAGTCATAGAAACCGTGGCCGCTCTTACGACCCAGACGACCACATTCAACCAGTGCTTTCTGCGTCAGTGATGGCAGGAAACGTGGGTCCTGATAGTAAGCATCAAAGACCGAGCAGGTTACCGCGTAGTTGACGTCGTGGCCGATCAGGTCCATCAGTTCAAATGGACCCATACGGAAGTTACCCGCACCTTTAATCACCTGGTCTAGGGTTGCCAGATCCGCGCCACCCTCTTCAAAGATACGCAGTGATTCAGCATAGAACGGACGCGCTACACGGTTAACGATAAAGCCCGGTGTAGATTTGGTGTATACCGCCTGCTTACCCCAAGCTGTTGCGGTCGCATGAGTCAGGTCTGCAACTTCCTGAGAAGTGGCCAGACCGGATACGATCTCAACCAGCTTCATAACTGGAGCAGGGTTGAAAAAGTGCATACCTACCAGTCGTTCTGGATTTTTCATCTCTGCACCCAGTGCAGTCACAGAGATAGAGGATGTGTTTGTGGCCAGAATCGCATCAGTAGCGCAGGTTGCTTCCAGATTAGCCAGCAGACCGCGTTTGATACCCAGATCTTCGATGATCGCTTCGATGACCAGCTTAGAATCAGACAGCGCTTCAATCTCAGTGGCTGTAGAGATGTTAGCCATTAGTGTGTCTAAAGCGTCCTGGGTCATCTTGCCTCGGGAAACCTGACGTTCTAGCCCAGATTTAATCTGGTTGATACCACGTTCAAGCGCTTCCGGGTTCATATCAAACAGAATAACCGGGTGGCCATAAGCCGCAGCAACCTGTGCAATACCTGCACCCATTGTGCCGGCACCGATCACAGCAACCTGAGCGCTTTTATCCATTGGAGAAACAGTGTTAGTCATAAAACGCTCGCTTATTTGCCTTTAAACTCGGGTGCACGTTTTTCCATGAACGCTGCAACGCCTTCACGGTAGTCATCAGTACGGCCTGCCAGACGCTGTAGGTCTCGCTCCAGATCCAGTTGCTCGTCCAGAGTGTTTGTGTTTGCTGCATTAACTGCACGCAGGGTTAGATCGAAGCCCTTAGTTGGCTGTTTCGCCAGCTTCTTGGCCATGCCCATCACTTCATCCATCAGTGCTTCATCATCAACGCACTTCCAGATCATGCCCCACTCTTCAGCCTGCTCTGCAGACACTTTGTCGCTCAGAAGCATCAGTGCCTTAGCGCGTGCTGTACCTACCAGACGTGGCAGCGTCCAGGTACCACCAGAATCAGGTACCAGACCAATCTTGCTGAAGCCCTGAATAAAGCTTGCAGAACGTCCTGCCACTACGATGTCACAGACCAGTGCCAGGTTAGCGCCTGCGCCTGCAGCTACACCGTTAACCGCACAGATAACTGGCATTGGCAGATCACGTAGTGTGCGTACCAATGGGTTGTAGTTCTTTTCTACAGACAGACCCAGATCTGGCATCTCGGCATCAGCGGCAACGTTACGGTCGCTCAGATCCTGACCTGCGCAGAAGCCGCGGCCGTTACCTGTTAAGACCAGGCAGCGTACGCTTTCATCTTTTTTGATCACTTTGATTGCCTGGCGCATCTCTTCGTGCATGTCAGCGTTAAAGCTGTTCAGACGATCAGGGCGGTTCAGGGCAAGCAGTGCTACCCCATCTTCAATTGATAGGCTTACAGTTTCGAAATTCATGCTTAGCATCCTTTGAAAGCGGGTTTGCGTTTTTCGATAAAGGCATTGATACCTTCGTTACGATCTTCAGTAGCAGCCAGTAGGGTAAATGCCTTACGTTCATACAGCAGGCCAGATGCCAGATCAGTATCAAATGCTTTAAGTACGGAATCTTTTGCCATCTCCACCGCGATTGGTGCGTGGCGAGCAATCTGTTGAGCAATTTTCTGAGCGCGCTCAACAGTTGTTTCAGGAATAGTAATTTCGGAGATCAGACCGAACCCCATTGCTTGCTCAGCGGAGATAGGTTCGCCTGTCAGTACCATCTGCATCGCCATAGACTTACCTACAGCTCGGAGCAGACGTTGTGTGCCGCCGGCACCTGGCATGATGCCGAGTTTGATCTCTGGCTGGCCAAATTTGGCTTCTTCACCGGCGATGATAATGTCTGCGTGCATCGCCAGTTCACAACCGCCGCCCAGGCAGAAGCCGTTAACGGCAGCAATCAGCGGCTTCTTAAAAGATGTAATGCGTTTCCAGTGGTCAACACGAGGATCGCGAAGGACGCCTACGGCATCAAGTGTGGCCATTTCCCGTACATCAGCACCTGCGGCAAAGGCTTTGCTGGAACCGGTGATAACCACAGCACCCACTTCAGGATTGCACTGGATCTCTTCAAGCAGATCAGCCAGTTCTTCCAGAAGTTTTGTATTAAGTGCATTTAGTGCTTCAGGGCGGTGCAGGGTAATAGTTAACACACCCTTAGTAGGCTCGCTGACCTTAAGGTTCATTGGAGTGCTCATGCATTGTCCTGTCAATTGCTTAATATGTTAACGAGTACTTTCTCTTAGCACGGAGTACTCTTCATTGGCCTGAATGAGGTGAAAGGCAAAAAGAGAGATAAGCCCTTCCAAACATTGATACCGATCAATATATGGATAGTAAAAAGCAAAGTGATGCACTTTGTCAAACTTTAATGGCTTTTTTTGTGTCACTTTCGCAGTTGCGTAATGGATCGCTATATTTTTATTAATATATTGAAATATAAGGATTATGTTTTGATTTTTAGAATATTTGGGTGGTCTATAATTTATTTTAAAGTCTGAATAATTGGTCGTATTGTATTCAATTATGCGTCAATATTAGCGTATTCTAAATAATGTTTAACACGTTGATATAAAAGGGTTTTGTTATTTTTCCTTGATATGGGTCAAGTGTCTCGGTTATAGTTTTATTCAATTAGGGATACAAAAATTATTTTTTTTAAATATTTTTTGAATCATAAGTGAGAATTTTGGAATCGCTCGGGAGCTTTCTATGACAACTGCAAACTCACTCTTCACAAAACATCAGGTTTTACTTGAGCAGGCATGTAGTGCAGTACAGGATAGAGGGCATTGGTTACCCTATCAGGAGATCCCAAGTGGTAAATTTTACGGTGACTCGGCTAAGCAAGAGGGCGAGAAGGCTTATCTAGCCCGATTGAATTCACATTTCTCGCTCAAGGGTAGCCCGGTTACCGGTCAGGCTGGAGTGGAGGTCTCTCCCTACAGTGGCGCATTAAATATCACTTATGATCAGTACGATGCCAGTGAGTTGGTCTCTACGGCGAAAGCAGCGTTACCTCAATGGCGTGATGCGGGAGCCGCCATGCGAGTTGGTGTATGTATGGAGATACTTGAGCGTCTGAATCAACGTAGCTTTGAGATCGGTAATGCAACGATGCATACCACCGGTCAGGGGTTTGCGATGGCATTTCAGGCCGGTGGACCGCATGCGCAGGATCGGGGTTTGGAGGCCGTTGCAACAGCGTGGATGGCGATGTCTTCAGTGCCTGAAAACTCTCATTGGAATAAACCTCAGGGCAAGCATGATCCTTTGATCATGAGTAAGCGATACCACATAGTACCTCGCGGAGTGGCACTTGTCGTTGCGTGCTCGACATTTCCAACCTGGAATACCTACCCAGGGTTGTTTGCCAGCTTAGTCACGGGGAATCCAGTGATTATAAAACCTCACTCTCAGTCGGTACTCCCTGTTGCGATTACGGTCGAGGTCGCTCAGGCAGTATTGGCGGAGTATGGATTTGATCCCTGTTTGGTGATGATGGCAGCAGAAGGGCATGAGGTCGGAATAGCTCAGGCGCTGGCACTGCACCCTGATGTTAAGGTGATCGATTACACCGGGGGAAATAATTTTGGTGACTGGTTAAGCGATAACGCAAGGCAGGCGCGAATCTATAAAGAGCAGGCGGGTGTTAATACGGTTCTGATTGACAGCCTTAAGACACTGAAACGCAGTGCTCAGAATCTGGCGTTTGCTTTGAGTTTATACTCTGGTCAGATGTGTACGACACCCCAGGCGGTTTTGATCCCTAAATCAGGTATTAAAACAGATGAAGGGGATATGACCTTTGATCAGGTGGCAGATTATCTCTGTAATGCGATTAAAAAGTTTTTATCGGATCCAGAACGCGCTGCGGGTGTGCTCGGATCGATTCCCAACCCGGCGACAGTTGCAAGGTTAGAATCTGCCTGCTCCTTGGGTAGGGTCAGGCTGGTCTCTGAGACGCATCCGGTTCCCGGTTATGATGAAGCGGTTTATCGCACACCTTTACTACTTGAAGTTGATGGGAGCGATCCTGCGTGGCAGCAGGAACAGTTTGGGCCTATAAGCTTTCTGGTGGCGGTTGAGAGTACTGAGCAGGGATTTGAGCTGATCTCTGATGCTATCGCTCGTAAAGGCGCGATCACCTTTGCCGTATACTCTACCGATGAGGCTGTGCTTGATAGGGCTGAACGTGTGGCGATTGAGCAGGGGGTGGCACTCTCCTGTAATCTGGATAGTGGTATTTTTGTCAATCAGGCGGCTGCCTTTAGTGACTTTCATGCGACCGGGAATAATCCGGCGGCAAATGCTGCTCTGACTGATATGGCTTTTGTTGCCGGGCGTTTTGCTGTTGTTCAGAGCCGGAGACACGTTTGATTGGATCGTTTGATCTTGCGAAGACCGCTATATCAGACGTTATAAAGTTGTTGGGTATTAAGTAATCAATTGGATTAAGCCTGAGGTAAACGGCTTAATCTATAAATTAGGGTGTCAGAATTGATAAGCTGCGCTCTGGGTGAGGGGAATGTATGCAGGTTTATAGTATTGATGGTATTACGCCGGTGGTGGATCCAACGGCTTATGTACATCCTACAGCGGTGCTGATTGGCGACGTAATCATTGGTCCTGGCTGTTATGTGGGCCCTAACGCTGCGCTGCGTGGTGATTTTGGGCGTTTGATTCTGGAAGAGGGTGCGAACGTTCAGGATACCTGTGTTCTGCATGGCTTTCCCGGTACCGATACTGTAGTTGAGAAAGATGGCCATATTGGTCACGGTGCTGTGTTGCATGGTTGTCGTATAGGCCGTAACGCACTGGTGGGTATGAATGCAGTGGTGATGGATGGTGCTGAAATTGGTGCTGAATCCATCGTAGCAGCTTGTGCCTTTGTAAAGGCCGCTTTCAAATGTGAGCCGCGCAGTATGCTAGTGGGTTCACCAGCAAAATTCCTGCGCGAAGTCTCCGATAAAGAGATCGCCTGGAAGAGCGCTGGTACGGCAACTTATCAAGATCTGACTAATCGTTGCCTGTCTACTATGAAGCAGGTAGAGCCCCTAACCGAGGTTGAGCCGGACCGTCCAAGAATGGATGTGGGTGAAGTGAAGCCTAAATACAAAACAGAAGGCTAGTTGATCTGTGGGTTAGGGGAGTTGAGATGTGTTTTATCTGATCTGGATAAAGCCGCTGACTAAATTAAAAAAGCGCGTAATGCGCTTTTTTAATTTAACCCGCCGTAGCGTTTATAAAACTTAGTGTTTGGTGGCGGCAATGGACCTTCTGCCGTTTCCAGCAGGTCATCCATATGTTGTTCGGCACCCTGCCAGACGCGCTGGTAGATATTGGTACAGAGCTGGCGCGCAGCGCTTCCGGCCCAATCGCCGGGGAGTAGTTCATCTGGGAGTTCCGGGTCTCGGAGGATGATTCGGCGGTATTCGTGGATCAGTAATGTGCGGATCTGGAAGCATTGTTCAGGGGTAGGGACGCCCTTGTCGTTGATGTGGTTCCAGATCGGGCGGAATTTGTCGAGGAAACTCTGGTAGCTTTCAGCCAGTTTAGGCAGATTCCAGGATTCACGTGTTTGCAGGCGCAGGGCGCGGGATGCGGGTGAGCCCTCTCCGAGATCTTCCAGAATAATCACATCATCCTGATAGTCAAAATCCTGAAGAACCGCCTGCAGCTCAGCTTTCTGCATCTGCGGATGGAGTAAGACTGTTGGTGATAAAGTGCCAAAACCGTGCCACTCAAGCTCCTGGCGAAGCTTCTGACGATCCTCCTGTGTGAGCTGGCTGAGAACAGCCATCATCCAGCGACCATCCCACTCTGGGTTATGCTCCGCGTAAACTCGTTTGAATGCTTTTTGGAATCGGCGTATCCCTGGGCCCGTGAGGCTATAGTAGCTGCGCCGTCCGACCTGCTCAGCAACCAACCAGTTTTCTTTCGCCAGACGGAATACAGAGGTACGGACTAAGCGTTGGTTCAATCCCAGGGGTTCAAGAAGCTTGATCATACTGCCGAGCCAGACTGTTCCGCCGCGTGGTGCTATGGCATCCCCGTATACCGTAATAATTAACGAGCCGGCACGAATAGGTCGTCGACTGCGAAAATTGTCTACCAGTGTTTCAAGAGCGGGAAAAGCGGGCATATGACTCCAGTTGGATTGGTTACAAGCTGTACATCAGTTATTGGGCGTGCATTCTATAGATCGTTGTTTCATCAGGCAAATTTGATGAAATTCATCCCTTCTAATCTGTATAGATATACTCTTTTTTTATTAATATGTTAAGCGAAAAAGTGATACGCATTTTAAATAAATATAGTTTTATTTTGTTTTATATCCATTGTTGTCCTCATAGGGGATGAGGCGGCCTTTACCGGTACTTGAATCAGCCACTTAATTGAGCCTGACTATGCAGATAGGTTTTTTTCAGCTCCGAAAGAAGTTGTGAAATCAGTTCAAAATCCACAGCGTCTGTTGGTTGGGTGAGATGTTCAATCTGTTTGGCACCCTTTTGCACGGCCGCAAAACCAAAATTGGCTGCCGCTCCACTCAGCGTATGTGCTTTCTGGCTAAGCTCCGTCGAATGGCATTCATTTAACAGGACAGTCATATCGGTGAATAGCTGCTCTACCTGTTGGTCAAACTGAGCGAGAAGCTCTTTCAGGCTCTCCTCACCGAGCATCTCCCGATGCTGTTTTAAAAGATCATGATCCAGCATGGTTTCCTGTTCTGTTGTGAGTTGTACCGGACGGGGGCTGTGTTGGTGAATAATCGCCTGTAGGTCACTGTCCTGAATAGGCTTGGCAAGAACGCCATCCATTCCTGCAGCCAGATAGCTATCGATCTCGGTAGGCGTGACGGATGCTGTTAATGCGATTATTCGGACCTCTGCTCTCTGCTGATTTGGATGCTGCCTGATTCTACGTGTGGTCTCCATACCATCCATATCGGGGAGGTGTATATCCATTAAAATCAGATCATAAGCATGGTCGTTGTGCATCGACAGAGCGGTGAATCCGTCATCGGCAATGGAGACATTGTGACCATCGCTTTCTAGCAGGCCCTGTGTGACCTGTTGGTTGATCGGTGTATCTTCAACTAGCAGTATGTCGAGGCATTGCTCGGGTTTGAAAGCGTTAGTTGGCGCTACGACTTCGGGTACGCGGGTTGCTATATCGTAGTTAAGTTCGAACCAGAACGTTGTTCCCTGATTTTCAACACTCTCAAAACCGATCTCACCTCCCAGATGTTCAATGATCTGTTTTGTGATTGCCAGCCCCAGTCCGGTACCCCCGTACCGACGGGTGATCGAGCTGTCGGCTTGTGTGAAGTGCTGAAAGATTTTACTGCGGGCGCTGGTAGGGATGCCAATGCCGGTATCTTCAATCGTAAATCGTAGCCTGACTTGATTGTGCTCGATGCCCAGCTTTTGCACGCTCAGCGTGATAAATCCCTGATGAGTAAATTTCAGGGCATTGGAGCAGAGGTTCATCAGAATCTGGTTGAGAACGCGAGGATCACCGGTTAGGGGAGGCAGGTTCCGATCGATGTTAGGTACGATCTGTAACGCTTTCTCCTGTGCTACAGGCAGGAAAAGGTTGTAGGTATCATCCATCACCTGCTGGATAAGGAATGATTTGTTTTCCAGCTCCAACTGTCCCGATTCTACTTTGGAGTAGTCCAGAATATTGTTCAGGATCGCTAACAGTGACTGCCCGGCATTATAGATTGTATTGACCTGCTCCTGTTGCTCCTGGTTGAGACTGCCTTTTTTCATCAGCTGAGCCATTCCAAGAATGCCGTTCATGGGCGTGCGGATCTCGTGGCTCATGGTTGCGAGGAACATAGATTTAGCCTCGTTTTCAGCCTCCGCTTCATACCTTGCCTGTTCTGCGACCTCTTTTGCTTTGCGTTCGCTGATATCGGTCAGCGAGCCTTCGTAATATTGTACCTGTCCATTGGGGTCGAGCACTTTACGTGCGGAGAGTGACAGGTAGATCGGTTCACCGGAATTTTTGCGCCAGCGGGTTTCAAAGTTGATGACCTTATGGTCGCTGTCCAATTTGCTTAGGAACAGGTCTCGCTCCAGATCATCATAGAAACACTGGCTGGCGATATCGGTAATTTCCTTATGGAATTCATCCATATTACGAAAACCAAGGAGCGTAGCGAGAGCCGGGTTAGCAGAGATAAATTGGCCATTGGGAGAGGCTCTGAATATCCCCTCGACCGCATTGAGGAAGAGAGACTTAAAGTCATATTCTGACTGTTCCAGACTCTGGTAGAGTTTAGCGTTTTCGATGGAGATTGCGGCCTGAGCAGCTAAAATTTGCAACGTCTCCAGTCGATTTCGGTCGAATACGTCGCTATTGCGGTTGTTCTCCAGATAGAGAATGGCTGTGAGCTCTCCATGGTAAAGAATGGGGAGGGCAAGTAGAGAGCGGGGCTGAATCTCCTGAATATATGGGTCTTGCTGAAACATCTCATGCTTACGCGCATCACCCAACACAACATTTTCTTTGGTTCGGGCAACGTAATGAATGATGCTGGTGGGGAGAAATTCCGCGGCTTGATTCAAAGGCAGTTCATCAAAAAAGCGAGTCTCCTCTTCAATCATCGCTTCCGCAGAGATGGTGAGGGTTTCATGATTCAGAAGCAGGACCGCCCTTTGTGCGCCAGCATTGACGATAGCCAGCTTAATCAGCGTTGAGATCAGAGGCTCAAGCATGATCTCATCTGAGATCGCCTGAGAGGCTTTTATGACCGAAGTGATATCGTAGACGCGATCACTGAGGTAAAACTCACTCTCTTCTGTATGCGGGACGACAGAAACTTCAGTTTCAAGCGGATGAGTTTGTGTGTAGTTGAGAAAGTGATAGGTTTTCTCAAGGAGTCGTTTCTTACTGGAGGCTCCCCACTCAGCGTAGCTCTTATACGCCTGTGTCATATAGTGCTGGAAGAGGGTGTCTTTTTTCCACTGTCGATAACAGTGACTGGTCTGCTCCAGAGCGATGGCATGATCGAGTGTGAAATTATACTCTTTAGCGTGTTGCACGGCATGATCAAAGAAGTCGATAGCGTGGCTGTAGCGCCCTTCAACCATCAGCATCATCGCTTTAACCAGTAGGTAGTGATGTCTGTGGTTCTCTTGCGAGTGTTTGCAGAGTTTGTCTACTGATTTCAGGTAACGCTTAGCCTTTTTGAGGCGGTGGCTCTGTTCAAGAACGCTGGTCGATTCAATCAGAATCAGACTGTTCAGAGTACTGAAGAAATCGAGATAGGGTGCGGTATAAGTACCCAAAATATAAGGGCTGAACTCAGAAGCCTGTTCAAAATGCTCTTCAGCAGTTGCATAGTCCTGATGGATCAGAGCTAGCAGACCTTTGTAATAGTAGTGCAGGCAGATCGCGGTCTTATGATTATTGGTCTGATACTCATGCAGCATCGAGGTTGCATCATAATAGATCCCATCGAGTCCTGCAGGGTGAGGGGAAAGTAGCGCCTCAACGGTCTGCTGGGTCATCAATGTATAGTGCAGGGATTGCTTTTGGCCGGATTCCTGAATCTGCAGGCTGTACTGTTTGATCTGTTTGGACAGCTCGCCCAGGTTGTTACAGAGTACAAACTCATACTGGATGAAGGCGGATAGGGAGTACGCGCTCCAGGCGATATCACCGGTTTCCAGCGCCTTCATATGGCTATCAAACAGGCTGTCAGCACACTGGCGTAAGTGGTCACGATAGTGCCTGATATATGCGTTATAGAGGTACTGTGCCTTATGCTCCCGATTGTTACTGAACTGTTGGGTCAGCTTAATTGCTAACTGGCCCAGTCGAGTTCCCAGTTCGATCTGCTGATATTTCCCGCAGAGGACGCCACCATAGCCTGCGAATGCCATCGAAGACTCATCACTCAAACCATAGCGTAGGGTTAGTTCAACCTCTTTGGCCATCACCAGTGGGCGCAGACCTGAACTGGAGAATTTTACGACACCAAACATATTGGCAAGCAGAGACATCGCTGCCAGTTTGGAGGGATCGGTTATTTTGGGTAGTGAGAGAATACGCTCATCAGAGTAGCGGCTCAGGAGAAAATTAACCCGAAGACGGCTCAAATTGATGGTTGTATTGGATGGTGATAACGGGAGAGGTATTTTTAGCAGGTTAAGTAGATTAACCGCTACCTCAAGCGCTTCAGAAAAGTGATTCTTCGCAACCAGAGCTTCAATACGTAACTCCTCAAGTTGTACCCGCTTTCTCAGGCTGGAGGCTTGTGGAATTGCGGTGTCCAGGAGTTGATCGAGGTAGTCGAAGTCGGCTTTTATATAGGCTGTTTCCGCCGCATTTCTCTGTAGCTCTACCAGTAGTGCCTGAGGCACCGAGGGTTGCGCTTCAAGCAGTGTGAGTCCCTGATGGAAGTAGTCGAAGGCTGATTCAAACGCGGCTGATTCTCGGGCCCGGATGCCTGTTTTAAGATTGAGTTCAGCCAGCTCAATCTTTTCCTGATCCGTTTGGACCAGGGATAGGGATTGATTCAGATGGTTTGTGACATCAAATAGCTTGCGGCCCAGTTCCGTGACCGGAAGACTCTCTTTGAGTACCATGCCTATCTGATGGTGCAAAGACTCTAGATCCTTTTGCTCGATCAGGGAATAGGCGGCTTGCTGTACCCGATCATGCACAAAACGAAAGAGGATTTTCTCTGAATGGGTTTCAGGAGAGTACTGCTGACTGGCTCCGATTGGATGGATCAAACCCTCCGTTAACGCCTGCCAGAGCTTTTCAGATGTTTCGGTGGGTGTCTGTTGGCAGACTCGGGCCAGGATATGCAGAGGGATCGGATTACCGATGCATGCTGCGATCCTGAGGACTTCCTGTGTGTCCTCCGAGAGTTGCTGAAGTTTATCAACCATAAATTCGATCACATCATCAGTGATCTCACAGTTGCGAATCTCCAGTGTGTTCCAGTTCCAGCAATTTTCCTGAAAGTTAATCAGGCCTTTGTCATAGAGGTCCTGAAGAAACTGATTCAGGAAAAAGGGGTTACCCTGCGTTTTTTCAAAGCAGACTTCAGCAAGTGCCAAACAACGATCTTTGGAGTGCCCCAATGTATCGGTTATGAGCTGATTGATCTCATCCAGTTTGAGCGGTGTTATCTCAAACTCCTGAATATTCACCGGTGCTTTTTTTAAGTGTTCTATCGCCAGGCTAAAAGGGTGGTTAGCGCTGAAACTATGGGACCTGTAACTCCCGATAATCAGAAGATAGGGGTGTTGCGGGTTGTGCGATAACTTATCCAGTAGTTTTAACGATGAGAGGTCAGCCCAGTGCAAGTCATCAAAGAAGAGCACCAGAGGGTGGGCTTCTGTGGCAAACACTTTTAAGATCTGACGAATAATATGGGAAAACCTGTGTTGCTCCTCAGAGGGGGAGAGCTTTGGTGCGACGGGCTGTTTACCTAAAATCAGTTCGAGTTCAGGGATCAGGTGAAAAAGTACCTGAGCATTATCCCCTGTTGCCGTTAACAGGTGTTCGCGCCAGTAACGAATCTGATCATCGGATTCAGTAAGCAGTTGCCGGATGAGCGTCTGGAGCGCCTGATAGATAGCTGTGTAGGGGCGATTCCGGTGATACTGATCAAATTTTCCAGCGGCGAAAAAACCGTGTTGCTGGGTGATATAGTGCCGGATCTCATGAGCGAGTGATGATTTGCCAATCCCTGCGTAACCAGAGAGAAGGATGAGAGATTGCTCCCCCTGGGAGGCTGAATCAAAACAGTGCTTAAGGGCGTTGATGGTGGTATCACGGCCATAAAGTTTCTGGGGGAGTTCGAATCGCTCAGAAATATCCTGGGCACCTACCTGAAAACTCTCATTCTTCTGGGTGTGTTGCAGGGCGATACAGTTTTGCAGGTCATTACGCAGACCGAAACTGGATTGATAACGCATTCCAGCATCTTTGGCCAGCAGCTTCATAATGATCTGTGACAGGGGTTCAGGCAGATCAGTGTTAAGAATGTAGGGCTCAACCGGTTGCCGTGCCAGGTGACAATGAATCAGTTCCAGGCTCTCTTCAGATTCAAACGGCGGATTACCCGTAAAGAGTTCATACAACGTCACCCCTAACCCGTAGTAATCGCTACGGTAATCGATAACACGGTTGATACGACCGGTTTGTTCCGGAGCTATATAGGTCAAATCCTGCTTGCTGTTTGGGGCGGTGATCGCGATGGGGTGCTCACGTTGAAGTCGCGAGCTGAGAGCGAAATCGATAATTCGAATCTGTAATGTATCAGGGGTAATCAGGATGTTGTCTGGGCTGATCTGCTTATGGATGATACCAGCTTCGTGAATCTGACCGACCGCCTTGGCGATGTTCAGTGCGGCATCAAGCCGCTGGTTAAAATCGGGTCGTTGCAGCGTCAACCAGCGTCGCAGGCTGATCGCGTTGATTGCGGGGAAAAGAATAATATTGCCATGGTCGGTTTGTCGCAGTTCCATAGGGGAGCAAACCGCATCAATTTTGAGCTGACTGAGGATACTGAACTCATGGCTTAAACGTAGTTGTGCATTTTTAGATCTGTCATCGCTGGATATCTGTTTAACAATAACGTTGTAAGGGGGTTCTTGATCACGTTCGACAACCGCTTTGGATATACGACTGTGTTTGCCCTGGTGGATAATGTCGGTGTAAAGCAGATGGTCTGAGACCATGATCAATTGACCTCACCGGCAAACATATATCCGGCACCATGAGCCGTGAGAATAAAGTGAGGGTTGGCGGGGTTATCTCCCAGTTTGCGACGTAAGCGGCCAACCATCACATCTACAGACCGATCGTTGGGGGTCCACTCGCGATCATGGATAGCATCCATTAGCTGGTCCCGGGAAAGAATGGCCCCCGGTGCACTTAACAGCGATGCAAGCAGTTTGAACTCCCCTTCAGGTAAGCGTTCGCTCTCCCCCGCAGGTGAGGTCAGCAGACGTTTATTCGCATCCAGAGACCACCCTTCAAAGCACCACTGATGGTTGTTGTTGGTTTCACTGCTACGAGCTTGCTGACTGTCCCGGACTCGCCAGAGCAGATTTTTGGCTCGCACCAGGAGTTCTCTTGGATTGAAGGGTTTGGTGACATAATCATCAGCGCCAAGCTCCAGGCCTACAATCCGGTCTATCTCATCATCCTTACTGGTTACCAGAATGATACCGACGCTGGAGACTGAGCGAAGTTCACGGGTGAGGGTGAGGCCATCTTTTCCAGGAAGGTTAATATCCAGTAGCACCAGATCAATCTGTTCATGCTGAACTCTTTCGCATAGGTCATCAGCTTGTTCTGTTTCGAGAATGAAATAGCCCTCTTTGCTGAGATAACTGGAGAGCAGCGAGCGTGATGCGATGTCATCTTCCACAATCAATATACGGTACTGGTTATTAGGCTTTGGATTCATAACTACAAAAATCTCTGGTTCGCCCGTGTGAGAGGGCCAGGTAGACGCTTTCTATTTTCTCAGTCTAGCAATGGGGTAAGGCCATTAAAAGGTTAGACAAAAAATAGTCTGGCTGTAAATTAATTATTAAATTTCATTGAGTTATATCGTTGCTGACTCTCTGTGTTACAAGCTGTTACATTACAAAACAAAACAGCACATATGCCGGATACTTCGTTTACATGACTGGAGTAATTTGTGTAGACCCAAACAAGCGTTGGGAGCTCTGGTTAGAGTGACTGTGCTTGATACATAACAAAGGATCACCAAAAGTGGGGAGTGATAGTCTTGAAAAATCATAGCATGAAGCGAGTTCTTCGCTTTGGCGGGGCTGTAGCTTTTCTTGGATTTGCATCAACGGCATCGGCCATTGATGGACCACAAATCATCAAAGAAAACTGTCTGCTATGTCATAGTGAAACAGGCAAGGCTGAAGCGCCTTTTACGCGTATCAGTGAACAACGTAAAACCCCGGAGGGTTGGCAGACTACGATTAATCGTATGAAAAGCCAGCGGGGCCTTAAGATCAAGCCTGAACATGAGCGGGTTCTGATCAAATATCTGGCTGATAATCAGGGGCTGGCTCCTGCGGAGACTGCAGGACTTAGATATGTCCTGGAGCGTGAGCCGAACGTGATTGAACAGGATGTGCCTGAACATGTTGCTGGTACTTGTACTGGCTGTCACTCCAGCGCGAGATCAGGTCTGCAGCGCCGGACACAGGATGAATGGGAAAAACTGATTCATTTCCATATGGGGCAGATTCCATCGATTGAGTTCCTGGCAGGGCACCGTGATCGTCCTTGGTTCCAGATCGCTACCAGTGAGACTAGTGTGAAACTGGGTGAAGGGTATCCTCTGGTAACGAAAGCATGGGATGACTGGAAAGCTACACCTAAAGCGTCATTGAAGGGCGATTGGGTGATGAGCGGTCATATGCCGGATAAGGGTGATTTCACTGCAACCGTATCTGTGATGAACAGCCAGCAGAAAGATGATTATGTGCTGCTGATCAACGGTCACTATGCGGATGGCTCTAAATTGAGTGGTAGTGGTAGCGCGAAGGTGTTTACCGGCTATGAGTGGCGTGGTGCCGTTGTGATCAATGGTCGCAAAATGCGTCAGGTCTTCGCTGCGTCTGCAGACGGTACTGAACTTTCCGGCCGTATGTTCCTGAAAAATGATGATGTCATGGGCGGTAAAGTTACTGCGATGAAAGCGGGTAAAGCGGAAACCGTTGTTTCTGTCTCTCCTGCTTATATCAAACAGGGTAGCTCTCAGACATTGGTTATTGGTGGCGCGAATCTGAGTAAAAAAGTATCTCTGGGCAGCGGTATCACTGTTGAGAAGGTGATTTCGCAGAGTGCTGACCGTCTGGTTGTGCAGGTGAAAGCTGCAAAAGATGCTGCAGTAGGTCTGCGTAGCCTCAAAGTGGGTAGTGACTCACTGGAAAATTCAGTAGCTGTTTACGACAGTGTAGCTCGTGTTGAGGTGACACCATCTGAATCTATCGCTCGAATCGGTGGTAATGGCGGTCTGATCCCTAAACAGAAATCTATCTACCGTGCTGTTGGTTATGCAGCAGGGGCAGATGGTAAAGCGGGTACTGAAGATGACATTCGTCTGGGTTATATGCCTGCAAACTGGTCTTTGAAACCTTTTGATGCGGTTGCTGAAGAGGAACATGACCTGAAATACGCAGGTGCAATCGATGCGAAAGGTATCTTTACGCCGGGTGATGCGGGTCTGAACCCTGAACGTAAGATGTCGACCAATAATGTCGGTAACCTGGCCGTGGTTGGTACAGTTAAAGAGGGTGATGCTGCTGTAGCAGGCGAAGCTCATCTACTGGTAACTGTGCAGGACTTCGTCAAAGAACTGATTCAGTAATCTGAATGTGATAGCAACCTCAACCAGCCGTTAAGGCATACAAATATTAACGAGGTGATTATGGGATCTCTATCTCTGGTAAAACCAAACATCCATCTGGTGGATCTGAAATCGCGCACTATGCTGTTTCACGTACCGACCAGTGGTTTGTTTGAACTGGATGAGATGAGTAAGGATGTAATTGATCTGTTTGACGAACAGGGTGATGTAACTGCGTCAATGATCAAAGAGCATCTGGCAAGCCGCTATGCTGCAAATGAAGTGTTTGATCTTCTTGAAGAGTTAAAGTCTCTGGAGATTATTCACGATAGTAACGGCGTTGCCCGCTACAATCCTGAGCCAAAAAAGGTCGAGCAATTTCCACTGACGACAGTGGTTCTCAACGTCAATACCGGTTGTAACCTGAGCTGTACGTACTGCTATAAAGAGGATCTGACGACACCGTCAGCAGGTCTGAAAATGTCAGTTGATACTGCGATTAAATCAGTAGAGATGTTACTGACAGAGTCGCCGGACCAGCGTCAGTACAATGTGGTGTTTTTCGGTGGAGAGCCACTGTCGAATATGCCATTGATCCGTGAAGTGGTCGCTTATTGCGAGCGCCGGTTTGCCGATCTTGAAGCACGTGTCGATTTCACTATGACAACTAACGCAACACTTCTGACCGAAGAGTTGATTGACTGGTTTAACGAACACCGGTTTGGTCTGACCATCTCTATGGATGGGCCAAAAGCGATGCATGATAAAAATCGCATCACAGTCGGTGGGCAGGGAACCTATGATGTTGTGAAGAAGAAAGTTGATATGCTGCTGTCACGTTATACCGCACGTCCTGTAGGGTGCCGGGTGACGTTGACAAAAGGCATCACCGATGTGGAAAGGATCTTTAATCACCTCTATCACGATCTGGGATTTGCCGAAGTTGGTTTTGGGCCGGTGACTTCTGGAGATATTGCAGAATTCAATCTTTCACCCGAAGAGATGGAAACCGTCTTTGAAGGGCAGAAACGATTGGGCAAAGAGTATCTCAAGGCTGCGCTTGAAAACAAAAATTTTGGCTTCGGCAATATGCACCAGTTGATGACGGATCTTCATGAAGGCAATAAGAAACAGCTTCCTTGTGGGGCCGGTGTTGGCTTGTTAGCTGTTGATAAAGAGGGTGGACTTAACCTATGCCACCGTTTTACCGGATCCGATATGCCTCTGTTTGGCGATGTTGAAAATGGCATCGACAAACCTGCGCTCTCCTCATTCATCGAGGAGCGTCTGGACCGCTCTGATAAAGGTTGTGAAACCTGCCGGATTCGTAATATCTGTTCTGGCGGTTGCTATCACGAAAGCTATGCAAAATATGGTGATCCTGCGAAACCTTCCTACCACTACTGTGATCTTCTACGCGACTGGATCGATTACGGGGTAGAAATCTATTCGCAGATTATGCTGGAGAACCCAGGGTTCTTTGACGCATATGTATCTCCACGAAGAGGTGCTTAACAAAATGAAACACTTAAAGTCATTCAATAAGAAAGCAAAAATGCTGGATGCTGCTGTTTCCCAGGATGATGTGGAAGAAGTAGTTGCAATGCAGTCAGTCGTTGGCTGTACCTCAGTAAACGATCCGGGTTGGGAGGTTGATCCATTTGGTGGATTGGGCTCTTTGTGCCAGCCAATGGAATCTGATCTCTATGGTTGTGCGGATGCTTGCTGGTGGCCTGCACAGGTACCAGACACAATGTCTACTCATCCGAACTGGTCTCAGGATGTGGCTAAAGCGGATGAAGATTGGCGCAAGATTGATGCTGTCTTCCCGGAATCTGAGTAAGGGGATAACTGAGATGAATTTTAAACAGATAATCCGCCCGGCAAAACGACTGGGTATGGTGATGACCGGCCTTGCGTTGTTGGGTACAGGTTTAACTACCCAGGCTGCTACTGAAGAGTACATGTTGACGGTGACTCGCCCGAATCAGCTGCATGTTATCGATACCAAAACGGATAAGGTACTACGCAGTTGTGACGTACCTGGCATCTTTGGTAACGGAGGTATTGCAACCTCTCCGGATGGGAAGATCGCTTATGTCATGACCAACAAGTGGGAAGATGTTTACGGTTTCAATATTGATAACTGTAAAATTGTTTTCTCCCTGAAGCAGTCTTCATCGAAAGAGCAGGTTAAGAGCATGATCTCGATGTCCGTCAGCGCTGACGGTAAAGAGCTCTATACAGTTCAGAATCCGGTAAAACTGCATAAAGACCATTTTGAAGCGTTGCAGCCTCGCTTGGCAGTTTTCAACACAGCTGATGGTATGAATGCTAAACCGGTTCGTACGTTTCCTGTAGATCGTCGTATCACTAAGCTGGGTTTTATCGAGAAAACCGGTGAAGTGATTCTGGGTGGTGCTGACATTAAGGCGATCAACCCTAAAAATGGCGAAACGCGTACACTGGCTAAATTACAGAACTGGGATCGTAGCCCTGAGGGTTGGGTTCCACCGGATGCCTTTGCTATGCATAGCCTGGGTGAGCATGTCGGTGAATACATCATGCCGTATTTCACGATTAAGTGGAACGGTGCGCCGGGTGAGATGGAGAAGGCAGAGTTCCTTTGGGGTATGACCAAAGTAGACACGAAGACAGGTGAAGTGACCACCGGTGAAGTGTTGCCTTTTGAGTTTATCGTCTTCAACTGGCTGACTGATCCAAACAATGAGGATATTGTTTATGGCTCATTCAATCAGCTGTCCAAGCATAATGTGAAAGAGGGTAAAACACTGGCTGTTCACCCAATGGAACACACCTACTACAACATCAATATGTTGCAGGACGGTAGTAAGATCTATATCGGTGGAACTTCAAGTGATATCTCCATCCATGATCCGAAAACATTGGAAAAAATTGGCTCGATCCAGTTGAGTGGTGATATGTCTACTTCTGATCTACGCCTTGCAAAAGTACAGCGCTAAGATTAGGGTAAATACTTAGGTAATAGATAAAGGGGCGATCTTGATCGCCCCTTTTTTGCATATAAAGCATAAAAATGAGATGTCTATCCCGGTATGTTGAAGTGGCTTTCCCGCACGGTAACGCATGATAATCCGCAGCAGTTAGAGCAGGCATTTCGCTGGCTATACAGTTTCGTAAAACCACAAAAGACTGCGATTTTAGGTTTGCTACTGCTCTCGGTCGTCGCGTCGATGATGGTGTTGTTGCAGCCCTGGCTCACCAAGATGTTAATCGACGATGGCTTGATCGCAAAAGACTACTCGGTGCTGGTGGCTGTTGCGATCTCAATGATTTTCCTCGGGATCTTCAGTACGCTGCTGTCGGGTATCAATCGATATCTGCACACTCAGCTCTCAGGCAAGATCCTGTTTGCGCTTCGAAATGATATCTATCAACACCTGCAGACTTTATCCCCGCTGTTTTATGGCAAACACCGTATCGGTGACCTGATCTCCCGTCTGGATGGTGATGTAGCGCAGATTCAGCGTTTCGCGGTGGATAGTCTTTTCTCTGCCGTGAGTAGTGTTCTGGGATTGGTGGGTGCTGCGGTAATGATGTTATTGCTCTCCTGGAAGTTATCCCTGCTGGTTCTGATAATGATTCCTCTTGAACTGCTCTGGTTACGGTGGATGCGCCAGAAGGTTGAGGTGCAGACCCGTAGGTTACGTGAACGCTCTGCTGATATTTCCAGCTTTCTGGTTGAAACCCTGCCTGCGATGAAATTTATACAGTCAGTTGGACAGGAAAAACGGGAAAAAGAACGCTTGTCAGGTCTGAATCAACATTATCTGGGTGATCTGCTAAAGCTTCAGGTGACTGAATTTTTTACCCAGGCAATCCCTAATACCCTGACCTCATTAACCCGTGCGGCAGCATTTCTGATCGGTGGCTACTGGGTGATCGAGGGGCAGTGGCAATTGGGGGCTCTGATTGCGTTTTCAACTTACTTGGGTATGGCTGTAGGCCCTGTGAATAGCTTATTAGGTCTGTACGTTGCAATTCAGCGGATGAGTGTCAGTCTTGGGCGAGTGAACGAATTACGATTGCATCAGGCGGAGGTGCCTCCTGCAGAACGGTGGTGCTCATTGCCTGAATCAGGAGAGGGAAATCTTCAGATTACAGGGTTGAGTTTTACCTATCCGGGGCGTAAAGAACCGGTTTTTCAGCAAGCTGATCTTTGCATCAGCGGTGGGAGCAAAGTTGCCCTGACTGGGGCATCAGGTGTTGGAAAATCAACTCTGGTTGACCTGCTCCAGCGTCATTTTATTCCCGACAGCGGCTGCATTGCGTTGGATGGGGTCGCGATTGATAGAGTGGATCCCGCTCAGATACGGCAGCAGGTGGCTGTTGTCAGTCAGGATATTGTCCTTTTCCGCAGCTCTCTTAAGGAGAATATACGTTATGCCTCTCCAGATGCTACGGATCAGGAGGTTGAAAATGCTGCTGAATCAGCCCGGCTTCAGGAGCTGATTGAGCTACTGCCCCAAGGCTTAGAATCCGAGTTGGGTGAACGAGGGCAACAGCTATCGGGTGGCCAGCGGCAGCGGATTGCTATCGCAAGGGCTCTTCTGCAAAAACCTCGAATTCTTGTATTGGATGAAGCCACAGCGGCTGTTGATGAGCGGACAGAAGCGGAAGTGATTGCAGCTGTTGATCAGTTATTTAGCGATCGAACCCGTATTCTGATCAGTCATAGGGCATCAACGCTCTCAGGCGCCGATCAACGTATCCGTCTGGAGGGTGGGAAGCTGATTGATGAAGATAGCAATAGACCCGCTGCGGAGGTGTTCGTATGACCATTTCTATCGGTGTGGTTGATAGTGGATTTCGGCCAGACCAGCAGCAACAGATTATCGATTCTGCTTCGTTTTATCTGGAGGAGGGTGCTCTCTGGATGGGAGCGTGTGAGTTTGATGCCATGGATCACGGGGCGCGGATAATCGAGATTATTCATCATCACCTGGAATCTGCAGAGATCTATTCAGCACAGGTTTTCGATCAAAGGGGAGTAACCACTCCAATACAGGTGGCTGCTGCAATTGATTGGTTACGTGAGCAGGGCGTTCAGCTGATCAATCTGAGCCTTGGATTACGTCAGGATCGGGAGGTGCTGGCTAAGGCTGTGAAGAGAGCGGTTCAGCAGGGGGTTATCATCTGTGCATCATCCCCGGCCAGAGGCGATCCTGTCTACCCATCCGCCTATCCGGGTGTTTTCAGGATGACAGGGGATGCCCGCTGCACTTTGAATGAAATCTCATGTCTTGAGACCGAGTTTGCTGATTTTGGTGGTCATGTCCTTGGTCTCGATCAGGTGCAGTCAAAAGCGGGGGCCAGCCTGGGTTGTGCTCATATGTCAGGTCAAATTGCGAAACTATTTGCGGAATCCGGTCTGCTTGATTTTAATGAGCTTGCAGCTAGGTTAAAACAGCGCGCGGCCTACTTCGGCCCTGAACATCGTTTATATTAAATCAGATCTACGGCTATCCGGTGAAGGAGTAGCAATGTTAAGTCAGCAGCGTGACATCGTGATTTTAGGTGGAGGCCCCTCCGGGGCTGCAGTAGCCATTGGCTTAAAGAAATTGGGTTATGAGCATATTACAGTTATAACCGAAGCTCGCCCTTTTAAAGCGATGGAAGGGATTTCCGAGCGCGTTGTTGAGGGGCTTAAAGGTGCAGGCTTCACTCATGCGCTTAAGGACCTACCGGAGCCCAGTGCAAGATTTGTCACCTGGAATGGGGAAAGTAATCAGGCCAACACAGAGCGTTTAATTGACCGGACCGCGTTTGATCAGGCGCTGATGATGGATCTCGCCATCCAGGGTATTCATGTCATTCAGGGGCGAGTTAAAGAGCTGAAAAGTGCGCCCTTTGGGCATGAAATCAGTGTGGACTCCTGTGGTCAGTTGCTATCAATCTCTGCTGATTATCTTGTTGAAGCCCGAGGAAGATCCGCACCATCTGCAAAACTTAAACGCCTTCGCGGGGCTGAAACGGTATCGTTGCTGCAATACTGGCAGGGTGAGCCGATGGCGCGCTGTTCCGCTGTGCAGAGTTTTGAGCAGGGATGGGCGTGGATGGCTGCCGATGAAAATGGCAGGCGTTACCTTCAGCTAACTTTTGATGTGGCGAGCACTGTACTACCTGAAAAATCGAGATTGGTCGATTTTTGTAATGAGCAACTGGCTCAATTGACACAGGCAAGACCGTTTCTTGCCGATGCGGAACCCACCGGTGAAATTCATGCCCGCACCAGTACGCCGATCTTATGCGAAGAGGCGGTTGGAGATAACTGGATCAGGGTGGGGGATGCTGCGATGTCCGTGGATCCGCTGTCGGGAAATGGGATTTTCCAAACTCTCTCCTCTTCTCTGCAGGCACCTGCGGTCATCAATACCCTATTATCTCAACCTCAGCGCTCCCGATTGGCGCAACAGTTCCATCAATTGAGAATCACGGAACTGTTCTACCGTTTTGCTCGAATCGGCAGAGACTTCTACGCAATGGAGCAGCAGTGGCCGCAACAGTCATTCTGGCAGACGCGTGCGGCCTGGCCAGATAATCAGCCTCTTCACCTACCGCCGGATATCTCACAAGTGGAAGTTCATCCCCGGCCCGTTGTAAATGCCGGATTGGTTGAACTGGTGGATGTTGTTACCACGCCGGATCAGCCGCTGGGTATCTGGCATCTCTCAGGGGTTCCGTTAGCACCTGTTGTTAATGCCTATCATGAGACTTCAAGCTTAGTTGAACTGCAAAACCGGCTTTTGGCTGAGGGAATTGGCGAGGCACAGCAGAGAACTGTGCTCGGCTGGTTAAGTCAGCAGGGTGCGCAGTTTAGTTAGACTAAGCCTCTCTTGTTACGTTTTGTTACATCTCTAAACAAATAAAGACATTCCTCGCAAATCTGGTTTACACCGTCCTTTTAATATCGAGTAATCAAAGTTGCTATTTCAGCAGCTATAACAACAAAGATATGACTGTGACGGTGGAGGAACCATCCAGATGAAAAAAATGTTCGCAAAATCCTTGCTAACAGCAGCGGTTACCGCAGCGGTAGCAATGCCTGTTCATGCTTATAACCTGCATACCAGTGATGCTGGTGAAGTAAATCTGGATGTGGAAGCAATCCTGGGTGCTTTTAGCAGTGAAGAGACCTATGACACAGTGGGTCTGGCTAACACAGGTGAAAGCCGTGATTGGCAAGAGGCATATATCAAAGCGGGTATCAGTGCTACACGTAACCTGGAAAACGGTGCCGCAGCGTACGGTGCAGTAAGCTTACTGGCGTCCGGTACTTGGGGTGACGGTGATGCGATGGGTATCCAAACCGGTGATGAGCGTGAGCTTGATCTGGAAGATGCATACATCGGTTACCGTAACGATATGTTTGATATCTCCATCGGTCGTCAGAATATCTCCTTCGGTGACGGTTTTCTGATTAACGGTGATTCACTAAACTTTGGTGAAGGTTTGGATGATGCGCTGGCTGGCGGAGTGCCTGGATTCGAATCTGATCGTGGTGGCGCATATTGGCTGGCAGCACGTAAGGCGTTTGATAAAACAGCAATTGTTCGTGTAGGCGGTGATTCCGGTCTTCGCTCAGATATCTTCTGGATCGAATCTGATAACGCAGCGCAGGCAAGTACAGAGTTGGCCGGTATCAATCTGGAATATGTAACAGAAACGGGTACTTTCGGTGCGATGTATCTGGAAGGTCTGGATGTTGATGATACTGAAGCAGGTGTTTTGGGTCTGACTCATCGTGATGGTCAGGAAACCTTTAGTCTTCGTTACCAGGGTAGTGCTGGCGTAGAGAATCTGTTCCTTTCTGGTGAGTTTGTGACGCAGGATCAGGGTGATGCTTCACGTAAAGATGGTGATGCATGGTATGTTGAAGCAGGTTGGACGTTTGCTGATGTGGCGTGGTCGCCTAGCGTAAACTACCGTTACAGCACCTTTGATGAAGGTTTTGACCCACTGTTCTTCGGTTTTAACCGTGGTTACGGTACATGGTTCCAGGGTGAGGTAGCTGCTAACTATGCCGGCCCATTTAACAGTGATACTGATGTACATCATCTGGCTGTAAAAGCCGCACCAACTGAAACACTGGCTGTCGGCGCACTGTTCTTCGACTTCAGCAATACTGCTGGTGGTACCGATGCAAATGATGGTCAGGAGCTGGATATCTACGCAGAGTGGGTTGTTAATGATCATCTGATCATTAGTCCACTGGTTGGTTTCTATACGCCTGATTCTAATAGCAGCACTCAGGGCAGTGACGACACCAACACATACTTCCAGGTTCTTGCGATCGTACCTTTCTAACCCCTTCGGAAAAACGATCAAACGAATACCGGGCTTTCGGGCCCGGTACTCTTTTCCTGCATAGTTAAGGCGTTTTTTATGACTCAACAATACTCAATGATTATTAACGGACAGGCTGTTGCTGGTGAACAGGGCACTTATCCTGTGATTAACCCTGCTACAGCAAAGGCATTTGCAGAGTGCCCATGTGCGTCGGTGAATCAGCTTGATCAGGCTGTAGATGCTGCTGAAACAGCATTCAAGGAATGGCAGCACAGCTCTCATGAAGAGAGAAAAACGCTATTACATAAGATTGCGGATAAAATTGAAGAAAATGCTGCCGAGTTGGCAGAGATTATCGTTACCGAACAGGGCAAACCTCTGCCTTTGGCTCAGATGGAGGTTGGCGGTGCAGTTGGCTGGACTCGCTACACGGCAGAGCTGGAGATCCCTGTTGAGATCGTAGAGGACAGTGAGCATAAGCTGATAGAGATGCACCGTAAGCCGATTGGTGTAGTGGGCTCTATTCTGCCTTGGAACTGGCCGCTAATGATCGCAGTCTGGCATATTATGCCCGCGCTGCGTGCCGGTAATACCGTAGTTGTTAAGCCATCACCCTTAACGCCCTTTAATACGCTCCGTCTGGTTGAATTGATGAATGATGTTCTTCCTGCGGGTGTGGTGAATGTTTTGACAGATGAAACGGAAATTGGGCCTGCAATGAGTGCTCATGACAAAATCCGTAAGATCGTTTTCACCGGTTCGACGCCTACGGGTCAACACATCATGCGCAGCGCTGCGTCTAATCTGAAGCGCCTCACCTTAGAGTTGGGTGGAAATGATGGTGGTATTGTTCTGCCTGGTGCGGATCTTGATGCAATCGCTGAAGGTATTTTTCAGACTGCTTTCCTTAATATGGGTCAGACCTGCGCAGCTTTAAAACGTCTTTATGTGCATGAGTCTCAGTATGAAGAGCTGACTGATAAGCTGATTGCTATTGCGGCTCAGCAAAAAGTGGGTCAGGGCTTTGAAGAGGGTATCAGCTTTGGTCCCCTGCAGAATAAGATGCAATATGATCTTGTAAGCAACCTCATTGCGGATGCTAAAGCGTGTGGGGCTAAGGTCCATGCGGGCGCTGATATTCCTGAAAATGAAGGCTACTTCATTGCGCCAACGATCGTGACAGGTGCACAGGATGGTATGGCCGTTGTTGATAAAGAACAGTTTGGTCCGGTACTGCCTGTGATCGCTTACTCTGACATTGATGCTGCGGTAGCAGCTGTGAATGCCAGTGAAAATGGTTTGGGTGGCTCTGTTTGGGGAACTGACCTTGAACAGTGTCAACAGATTGCTTCAAAGCTGGAATGTGGAACAGCCTGGATTAACGGGCATGCTGAGGTCTTACCTCATGCGCCTTTCGGTGGCTGCAAAATGTCGGGTTTCGGTGTTGAGTTCGGTCAGGAAGGTTTGCTCGAATACACCACGATTCAGGTCGTCAATATTAATCGTTAAACGTGGGTTGATTGTTACTCCACCCCTTCGGAGAACATGATAACCACACGCTCTGCTTACTGGCTCGTAAGTTTGGGTTTGGGGGGAGTCGCTTCCCCCCTCTTTTCTATCCCTGAATCGGCCTGTTAAAGCTAAGCAGTTTCCTCTTCAGAACAACCATTTTCCTCTCTGTACTTCAGAATCGGCCTTCTGGGGTATTCACTCTCAAGCGTTGTTAATCGCTTGAATTCTTTAGGAGCTTTTTAAGCTCCTTTTTTTATTCACAAAAAAAACCTGCAATAAATGCAGGTTTTTAGGTGATGGTGGCGGTTACACAAGGCGGTCGCTTTCAGGAGCAACTGGTAGCGCTTGATCGAAGAAACCTTCACTATGAATCATCTCTTCATTAGCACCTAGCTTCTTAGCTGCTTCAGCGCATGCATCAACAAACTCAGGACTGCCAGCAATATAGATTGAGTGGCGGGACAAGTCAGGATAATGATCTCCAAGGATGGTTGGGATACGGCCATGTAGATAGCCTTCTTTCTCTTCCTGAGTCAGTGTTGGAATGAACTTGAATCGGCGGTGCTTAGCATTCCAGAACGCCATCAGGCCCTTGTCATAAATATCTTCCTCCTGACGTGCGGAAAACATCAGGTGAACCTGTTGTTTGAAGCCGCGACGCAGTGCAGCATCAGCCAGTGATAGGATAGGAGCAAGGCCTGTACCAGCAACTAGGCATAGTACTGGGCCATCGGTACTTGGGTCACCGATGAATGTGCCATATGGACCTGAAACGTTTAGCATGCTGCCCGGAAATAGATTGTCATGTACCCAGTTGCTGGTTTCTCCCTCGGGTACGCGAGTGATCTGCAGTACAACTTCACCGTCATTGGTTGGGGCGTTGGCAATTGAGTAGCAGCGAGGGGTAATTTTGCGTTCGATATCATTGACCATGACATATTGACCGGGCCAGTAACGCATCTGTTTACCCACCGGGCGAATACGGATCTCAGTGATACGTGGTGTCCGCTCAATCCGGTCAACCACAATAAAGCGGATATTTTCTGATGGCGGAAATAATTTTGGTTGCGCGTCCTCTGTGCCCCACTCAATCTCAATTTCATTGGAAAGGGGTTTACACATACACATCAGGCCGTAGCCATCTGCGCGCTCCTCTTGAGATAGGGCCATGTCCATAATCAGACCCTGATCGAATTCACCGCTATTTACCTTAACTTTACACTCACCGCAGGCACCGGCTCGGCAGTTATTTGGCAGGGCGTAGCCGTGACGTTCTAGTGTTTCCAGTACGGTTTCACCTGCATTTGCTTCTACTTCTTTACCTGAGGGGGCTAACTTAACTACACCCATAATCTTCTCCTGGACAAACTTGCATAGACTGTTTGGTTTGTATACGTCAGGTACGAACAAGCCAAAGGGAACCCTTTGGCTTGCGATTTACCGTTTGACTGCAATCAATTCCTTAGAAAATAGGAATAATATCTGCAGCATCCAGGTCAGCCTGAGTGACTTCCTCACCAGTAATTCCTACTTCTGGAATTGCAGGGAAAGGAGTGTCGTACTTATCCAGAACCGCTTTCAGGTTCAGCATAGCGTCACGCCAGTTATCCTTCTTAGCTTCGTAAGTTGGGATCCCGAAACCAGCTTCACGAGCAATCGCTTCCGCTTCGCGCTGAGTGGAGATAAAGTCTTCTGGTAGATCCCAGAACTCTGCTGGCGGCTCAAACAGTACTGCAGAGAGGAACAGGTAACCGGCACGGATCTGCTTAGTGATTACAGACTTGTCTTCCTGAGACAGGTTCGGGTAATCACGCTCCATCAGGGACAGGCAGATCGCCATGTGTCGACCTTCGTCACGACCAATGTTCTTGAATGCTTCCTGGAATACCATCTCTTCACAGCTCTGAGACATCTGCTTGAAGATAGTCGCGGCAGCAATCTCACCCATCAGGAAGGAGGAGAACAGAACGGCCAGGCTGTACTTAGGAACTGCCTGCTTGTAACCATTCCAGTAACGGCCTCCGTTATAGTACAACCACGCAGCGTTACGTTTCAGACGCTTACCAAGATCGGTTTTTGGCTCATATTCCAGTGGGCTGTTGCATTCCAGAAGCTTAGTGATAGCCAAACCACACATCTGTTCGTGGTTCTGTTCATCACGTGTTACTGAGAAGAAACAGCGGCGGATTGCATCTTCTTCATGATCTTCATAAGTTTTGATGAAAGCTTCAGCAAATACTGGAGGCGCAGATGCGTCGAATACGGACAGTAGTGTCCACCAGTAAGCCATCGCTTCACGCTCTTCCCAAGAATAGCTCTCGACGTCAAACGTATCCCATGGCAGATCTTTAGGGTTCCATGCTTCACGCAGGGATGCATCCCAGATCTCTTCTGCTTTTGATGTCTTTGTTTCCCAACTCAGCGGATAAATATTCGGCTGAGGAGTTGCTGGTGGCATGTCCATTGTATTGGCGATCTTGTCGTGTGAAGCCATGTTCTAAACCTCGTAAAGTCGTTTTTTTGTAGTTATATGTGTTGATTGCCTTTTTAGGTTATTTAAAGTGATACATAAAATCAATACTTAACATGTAAATTGTGTCATTTATTTTGTGTGGTTATTTGTTTTGTGAAAGGGCTTCAAGGATGGTTATGAGTGTCTGGGTTGAGGGTATGAATAAAATCATCCAATAAAACAGTAGGTTGTATGTTTTTGTTGAATTGTTTTTCTTGAATTGTTTTAACCTGATCTCAGGTGTAACAAAAAGTAATTTTAAGTAACGTGATACTCAAAGTGTGTAAGTATTTGTATTTAGTGTGTCTTGATGTTTGTTGGGTGGGTGCGTCTTTAGTAGTATTTATTAAAAATAACAACAATAGGAATGCTTAACGTGGGTATGTATAACGCAATTGAAAGGGCGCTATTTGATTCACTAACTAAAAAAATTTCTGGTAATGTTCTGTTTCTGCTGCTGCCCGTAATTGGGTTTGCCCTACTCGGGTACTGGGTTTATCTGGAGCTTAAGTTAATTCAGTCTATTTTGGGGGTGCATGCTGCTGTGTATGAAGGGGTTGCGAAGATGAATGAACTACTCATTCAGCTTGGCTCTCTGTTTCTTGTGATTGCACTGATAAGTTCTGTATTCAGTATCTTTTTTTTACGTCACCTTTTACTTCGGCCTATTTCTGATATCACATCCGTGCTTCAGGCGGTAAAAGATAACGATGGTGATATTTCGGCCAGCCTTCCTGATTACACCCATGATGAAATATCTACTTTGGCTAAAAGCTACAACGATTTTTCAACAAGTTTGAAACAGATGATTGCTGAAACGCGAGCGCACAGCGTTAAGGTCTCTCTCAATTCAAATCAGCTTCAAAAGATTATTATCGAAGCTAAAGGGTCTGCTCAGCAGCAGGAAGAGCAAGCGCATAAAGTTTTTCAGGCAAGTCAGGAAGCATCCCAAGCGATCAGTGGTATAGCAAACCATACTCAGAAAATATCTGTGAGCAATGACAATAACCTGGGTGAGATTCGCAGTGCAGGTGATGAGATGTCACAGGTTAAAGAACGGATGCGTGCTATTGAGCATCAGGTATCAGATTTTCAGCAAGTGGTTCATCAGCTCTCAGAAAATTCAAATAATATTTTGAAGGTACTCTCCTTGGTTCAGGATTTTTCGGATCAGACGAATCTGCTGGCGTTGAACGCTTCTATTGAAGCCGCGCGTGCAGGCGAGGCGGGAAGAGGGTTCTCCGTCGTTGCGGATGAAGTTCGGACGCTATCGCAAAAAGTTAATGACGCGACGCAAGAGATCGATACAAATATCCATGAGATGGTTTCATTAGTGGAGAATACGAGCTCTGGTGCTTCCAGTATCATGGATTATGTGACAGAAACTGATGGTTATATTGCTCAGACAAGTCAAAAATTTACCGCGATGATCAATGATTTTGAAACAGTTTCTGGTCAGATGAATGAGATAAGTGCCGCAATCGAAGAGCTTTCATACAGCAATGAAAATATGCATGAGCATGTTTCGGAGATTACAAACCTTTCCGGAGCGATCAAATCAGAGATGGAGCTGTCAGCCAGTTATTCACTGGAGCTAGAGAGTTCGACAGAGGATATGCAGGAGCTATTATCCAGATTCAGTATCGGTTACGGTGGTTTTGAGGAGATTCTCAGGAAAACTCAGGAAGGTGCTGCGGTGGTTCAGGATGGATTACAACGCCTGGTTGAGAAAGGAGTAGCGCTGTTTGATTGCAATTATGTACGTACAAACCATGACCAACTACCCGCAAAATTTGATACCAGTTATACGGATATCTTTGAGCAAGAGATGCAGCCTATCTATGATCGCTTCATTGAAGATAATCCTGAGTTTGCAATTGGGTGCTCCTTTGATCTGAACGGTTATTGCCCTGCGCATAACAGTAAAATATCCAAGCCGATGACCGGGAGTTTTGAGCAGGATAATGCATTTAGTCGACATCGCCGTATGTACAATGCAAGCCGTGCTGAACTTAGACGTGCAAACCAGACATCTCCCTTCCTCTTGTTAACAGTGATCCGCGACACTGGAGAGATAATTAATTCATTATCCGTTCCCCTCTATGTTAATGGTCAGCACTGGGGGAATTTTTGTACGGGATTCAAGCCTGAAATTTTGCTGAAAGAGAATGCTAACCAATAAGGCAGTTCTGATATAGAGGGAGCGTTATAGCGTGGAGCTTACTAGGGGCATCGGGTAGAATGCCCCTTTTTTTATGCCGTGGGATATTTCACTTTGAGCGCCTCTGTACAACAACTCTATGCCTGCCTGTCTGATTGCCGTATCTCAGATCGGTTTCGTCTTAAGCGATTGATCGATAAAGCGCGCAGAACAGATGTATCAGAAAGTGAGTTATCTAAGATCGCAGAAAAAGTAGATGTTTCTTTGCAGTGGGTCGATCAGCGAAGAGGGCTGAGCCAGAAGATTATCTACCCTGATCTGCCCATCAGTAGTCGCCGTGATGAAATTACAAAGGCGATCGCTGAAAATCAGGTTGTGGTTTTAGCTGGTGAAACCGGCTCGGGGAAAACCACTCAGCTCCCTAAAATCTGTCTTGATATGGGGCTGGGCTGTAAAGGACTAATCGGGCATACCCAGCCGAGAAGGCTGGCGGCTCGTACCGTGGCCAGTCGTATAGCTGATGAGCTTCAAACCCCCTTAGGTGGGCGGGTTGGATATCAGGTTAGATTCCATGATCAGGTTAGTGACAATACTCAGGTCAAGCTTATGACCGATGGGATATTGCTGGCCGAGACTAAACATGACCGCTTTCTCGAGCAGTATGAAGTTCTGATCATCGATGAGGCGCATGAGCGTAGTTTGAATATCGATTTTCTGCTCGGGTATATCAAACGGATCCTGCCTAAACGTCCTGATCTGAAGGTTATTATCACTTCAGCTACTATTGATCTGGAACGGTTTTCAAAGCACTTTGACAATGCACCAGTTATTGAGGTTTCGGGGCGTACCTATCCTGTAGATATCCTCTATCGGCCTTTGCATGAGATGGACAGTGATGATGAGCAATCGCTTGATCTTCAGCAGGGTGTACTGGCTGCGGTTGAAGAACTGCTGGATCGTGAACGGCAGCAGGGTAAGGGGCCGCAAGGGGATATTCTGATCTTCTTGCCGGGAGAAAGAGAGATTAGGGAAACCGCGGAAACACTCCGTAAGGCAGAGCTGAAAAGTGTAGATGTGCTGCCTTTATATGCCCGGCTGTCGCTGGCTGAACAAAACCGGGTATTTCAACGGGGGCGGGGGAGTGTGGGTACCCGGGTGGTTCTGTCCACCAATGTGGCTGAAACGTCGCTTACGGTTCCCGGTATTAAGTATGTAGTTGATACTGGATTAGCCAGGATAAGCCGTTATAGCTATCGCTCTAAGGTGCAAAGACTCCCGATTGAAGCTGTTTCACAGGCGAGTGCTAATCAGCGAGCTGGACGCTGTGGTCGAGTTTCTGAAGGAACATGTATTCGCTTGTTTTCTGAAGATGATTTCAATGGCCGACCTGAGTTTACTGATGCTGAGATCCGTCGCACCAATCTTGCTGCGGTTATCTTGCAGATGCTTTCACTTAAATTAGGGGATATTGCAGCTTTCCCTTTCGTTGATCCACCCGATTCCCGCTACATCAATGATGGATTTAAACTGCTTGAAGAGCTGGGAGCCGTTGATAAAAAGAGAACGATCACCCGGGTAGGGTGGCAGCTATCTAAGCTGCCGATTGATCCTCGTTTGGGGCGAATGGTGGTTGAAGCAGCCAGAAATAACTGCTTACGAGAGATCCTGATCATTGTGAGTGCATTAGGTGTTCAGGATCCAAGAGAGCGTCCCCAGGAAAAGCGCCAGGCTAGTGATGAAAAGCATCGTTTGTATGCGCATGAGGAATCTGACTTTCTTACGTTTGTAAATCTGTGGGATCTTTATGAAGAGCAGCGTCAGGCACTCAGTCAAAATCAGTTAAGAAAGTATTGTGCTAAAAACTATCTCTCATATATGAGGATGAGAGAGTGGCGTGATACCCACCGGCAGCTACATATCATCTGCAAAGAGTTGCAAACGCAAGATGGAAAGTTTGTTGAGCGGGACCAGCCGGCGTCTTATGAGTCAGTGCATCGTTCTCTATTAGCAGGCCTTCTCAGTCAGATGGGGTTAAAACAGGAGGGTAAAGAGTACCTGGGTGCGCGTAATCGCCGCTTCTTTCTCTTTCCTGGTTCTGTTGTCTATAAAAAAGCACCTAAGTGGGTTATGGCTGCAGAGATGGTTGAAACAAGCCAGCTCTACGCACGCTGCATCGCCAGGATTGATCCAGTGTGGGCAGAACGTTTAGCTCCTAATCTGATTAAGAAAAGTTACAGTGAGCCCCATTGGGAGAAGAAACGCGCTGAAGTTGTTGCGATTGAGCAGGTGACGCTGTACGGACTGATCATTGTGCCTAAGCGCAGGGTGAGCTTTGGTAAAATTGATCAGGAGGTTTCACACGAAATCTTTATCCGTCAGGCATTGGTGGAAGGGGAGCTTCGGACAGCTGCGACGTTTATTAAAAAAAATCGTTCCCTCCTGCGCGGTGTTGAAAGGTTAGAGGCGAAGTCCCGAAGAAAGGATCTGCTGGTTGATGAAGAGCAGCTTTTTGAATTTTATCACCTCAGGTTTAAAAGCCTGAAGGGCGATCATATTGTCAACGGTGCTGGTTTTGAAAAATGGGTCAAAGAGGTAGAAGGCCAGCAACCGGATGCACTTATTATGCAGGAAGAGGATATCCTGCAGCGGTCGGCCGAGCACGTCACAATAAATGCCTATCCTGATTTTTTGAAATGGGATGATGCCAAGCTTAAGCTGTTCTATAACTTTTCGCCGAGCGCAAAGGATGATGGTGTAACACTGCAAGTACCATTACCTCTATTAACCTCGATTCCACAGCAGCAGATTGAATGGCTTGTTCCCGGCATGCTCGAGGAAAAGTGCACGGCGATTCTTAAGGGGCTGCCGAAACAACAGAGAAAGCACTTTGTTCCAGTGCCCAATTATGTTGATGCATTCGTGCAGGCGGTGGAATTTGGTGTCGGCAATCTCTACGAGGTGTTCGCACATCACCTTTTACGTATGACCGGTATTCGGATAGTTGAAAGTCAGTTAAGGCAAGTTGAGTTAATGGACCATCTGTTGATGAACTTGCGATTAGTTGATGAAAAGGGCCGTTTACTGAAAGAGTCGCGCAGCTGGGAGAGTCTTAATCAAGAGTTTGCTTCTCAAATCAGTGAACGGCTCACAAAACAATCCGACAGTGAGTGGGGGAGAGCTGGTCTGGTTGATTGGGACTTTGAAACCTTGGAGGTCAGCTGTAAGGTCAGTAAGTATGCTGGCGTAGAGGTTGAGGCCTATCCTGCATTGGTTGATAAGAAAGAGAGTGTCACGCTGTGCCTTAAACCTCATCTGGCTGAAGCGGAACAGGAAACCATTCAGGGTACTGTACGGCTCGCATTGTTAAATATGCGAGAGCAGGTTCGTAACGCACGTAAGGGTTTAAGTAAGGATAAACTGACTCAGACCGTTTTGCTGAGCGGAGGGTTATTTAATCCTCAGCAGCTTGAGCGGGAGATAATCTGGCAGGCATGCCGCGCTTTAATGAACTTAGATGAAGCGTTAATACGCAGTAACGCTCAATATCAAAAGGCGTTGCTAGAGTGCAAAAGCCATCTGTACGAGAAAAGTGAGCAGTTACTGTTAAAAATAGAACAGATTGCTAAAGCTTATAACCGTATCCAAAAACAGTTAAAGGGCAAAGTTCAGCTGAATGAAGTGACCGTTCTGAATGATATCAAGTTACAGCTGAGTGCTCTTTTACCCGAAGGCTTTATCGCTAAGACTTCATACAAGATTTTGGAAAACTATGAGCGCTACCTTAAAGCAATAGAGATACGGTTAGAAAAATTCAGGCGCAACCTCCGACAAGAGTGCCTCTATAGTGACATGCTGATGCAGATGTACCAGCAATATGCACAGCGTCTGGAAAAACATCAGGGGCAGGGTGTTTATGATCCTGAGCTGGAGAGCTATCGCTGGATGATTGAGGAACTTCGGGTCTCTCTGTTCGCTCAGCAGCTTGGTACACACCAGACCGTCTCCGAAAAGAGGCTAAAACAGCAGTGGAGTAAAGTGATACCTTGATACAGGTCAATCAAGCGGTGGTGTCATACTTTTGTATCAGCGTTAAAGGTGGATAATAGGTAGCACAAAGGTTGCACAAGCCATATGGGTATGGTGTAATGCGCGGAATTTATTTTACGCCGCCTGTCAGAGCGATGGTTTTAATTAAATCTGGCAGTATAAATAAGAAGCGTAGGGCAGGAATTAAAGATATTAACTAACCTGCCGAGAGAGAATTTAGAGGAAAAAATCTTTCATTTGTTTGAAATATTTTTTTTTTATAGTATTTTCATAGCGTAATAGCGTGTTTAACGCGTTATGCTAAGAAAAATTACAAATTCACTACTAGTATGTTGAATATTATTGAAGGGGAAATGTTGATGAAAAAGTCACTGATTGCTCTAGCTGTTGCTGGCGCTCTGACTGCTCCAATGGTTGCACAGGCTGACGCTACTCTATACGGTTCTTTCCGTGTAGCTCTGATGTCTGCTGATGATCAGGATCTGGACCTGCGTGACGAGTCTACTCGTATCGGTATCAAAGGTGATGTAGATCTGGGTCTTGAAGGCACTAAAGGTCTGTTCCACTGGGAAGGTCAGCTGGAAACAACTGATTCTGATGCTTATGATGCTGGTACTGGTACATTCGCAGCTCGTCTAGCTTATCTGGGCGCAACTGGCGATTGGGGTACTGCTCTGGCGGGTCGTCAGTACCACCCTCACTACCTGTGGGTAAATATCCCAACTGATATCTTCAACACTGCAACTAGCGATGCTGGTGAGTGGGCGCAGCTGGGTAACAACCAGCACAAGCGTCAGGATAACACTCTGGCTTACCTGACACCTGTTATGGGTGGCTTCCAGGCTGCACTGGGTCTTGTGATTGCTGGTTCTGGCGATGATGCTGATGACGATGTAGATGGTTATAACGTTGCAGCTAAATACTCTGCAAACGGTCTGTACCTGGCTGCTTCTTACGGCGACGTTGATGCGATCGATCGTGAGACTTGGGGTGTTGCTGCTACTTACGACATCGATGCACTGAAACTGGTTGCACGTTACGAAGAGCAGGAAAACGCTGGTGTTGAAGACGAAGCAACTGAAGTTGGTGCAATCTACAACTTCGGCGAAGGTTTGAGCGCTAAACTGCGTTACTCTAACCTAGAATTAAATGGCAACGACGGTGACCAGTGGGCTGCTGAAGTTGAGCAGAAACTGGGTAAAGGTCGTGTATACGTAGGTTACTTCGACTACGACAGCGATGCTGAAGCACTGGCTGCTAAATATGTAGACCGTCTAGCTATCGGTTACCGCGTAGACTTCTAAGTCGACATTTCCTTACGGAAATATTGAAAAAGGCTTCCTTAGGGAAGCCTTTTTTCGTTAATGGCCCATAAATTAACTATTTGAAATTAAGTCTTTTTCCTATTTTTCATGTGGAAGAATCTCAGATAGAATAGAGCGATATTCAGTGGGGAAGGGTTAAGGAATCCTGATGATAACCAAATTTCGTGGTTTAGTTGTTGCTGGCGCAGTTGCACTTGCGTTGAGTCAGCCTGTTATGGCTGAAAATGTAGAAGTTGATCCTTGGGAAGGCTTCAACCGTGCAATGTTTAATTTCAACGATGGATTGGACACATATGCACTTAAGCCCGTCACAAAAGGCTATAAGGCTGTAATGCCGGATATGGCTGAAGAGGGAGTACACAACTTCTTCGAAAATTTAGCCGATATTGGAACACTGATTAATAACCTTCTGCAGGGTAAGTTTGAAAACGCAGGTAAGGATTTTGCGCGTGTGAGCTTCAACTCTACTTTTGGTTTGGCGGGATTCATTGATGTAGCCAGCCCAATGGGTATTGAAAAGCACGAAGAAGATTTTGGCCAAACATTCGGTTATTGGGGGGCTAGTAGTGGCCCTTACGTAGTTTTACCATTCTTCGGGCCCACAACGGTACGCGATGGTATTGGAATGTACCCGGATACTCTGGTTGACCCTGTGTATCATCTGGATGATACCGGCGCGCGTAATGCATTGTACCTAACACGTGTGATCGATACGCGTGCGCAGCTATTAGCTTCGGAGAAGCTGATCTCTGGTGATAAATACACCTTTATTCGCGATGCTTACCTCCAAAAACGTGAATTTGACATTGCTGATGGTGATGTTGAAAATTACGACGAAAGTAATTTCTAAGTAATTGTGCCCCAACCTTTTGTCTAATGGTTGGGGCAATTAACGTTCTATTTAAACCCATCTATTAAATTTTCATTGCATGTTAAGCCGCTTGGATTTAACGTGGTGTCTCATGGATCTTCGCCTATTAATTAAAGGCTAGGCTATGAGGCAAACCTACCAGACAATACTTCTGATCGACCATGTAGCTGAAGCAGTTGATTCAATTGTGGAGGCCTGTAATCAAGCAGATCTACCTCCTGTAAAAATTTCGACAGCCTTCAATAGCAGCTATGCGCTAAAACTTCTGGATGAAAATGAATTTTCACTCGTTATAGTTGGTTTAAGCGAGGAGCTGGGTTTTGCGGAATTGGAGTTGTTAGCCGAAGCGCATGAGCCCAAGCCGCTCTTATCTCTGTTGGTAGATGATTCCTCAGAAAATATTCTTATGGCTCTTAGAAAAGGGGCCAGTGATGTATTTATTCAATCTGAGGTTGCTGAAAATGATCGTGCGTTTTGTCGTTCCATCACCAAATTGTTAATACAAGCGGAGATGGTAGAGAAGAATTTACACTATCGGGAAGAGCTTGAGAAAAGCTTGGGGGAGCTACAAGCGGATCAACAAGCTGCACGTCAAATTCAGCAGAATATGCTGCCAGATAATGATTTAAAAGTGGGTGGTATACAGGCGAAGTATCTGCTGATCCCTTCACTCTATTTAAGTGGCGATTTTGTTGATGTTATTTCTGTAGATGAAACGAAAACCCTTTTCTATTTAGCGGATGTCTCTGGACACGGTGCATCGTCGGCGTTAGTGACTGTTTTATTAAAGAATATGACAAACAGGCTACTAAGAAATTTCAGAAGACGATCGAGTTTTGATATTCTCTCGCCGATTGATGTTCTGTACCGTATTAATTCTGAGTTATTAGATACGGAATTAGGCAAGCATCTAAGTATCTTTATTGGTTTGTTTGATGGCGATGATAGCTCCTTAGCCTATGCTGTCGGTGGTCACCATCCTATGCCTATTTTGACAGACAACCAGGGTAGTAGGTACCTGGAGGGGAGGGGGATGCCTGTGGGACTGTTTCCTGAGCCGATGTTCGAAGAGCGAAAGCTATTTATGAAAGCTGATTTTGAATTAACGATGTTTTCAGATGGTATTTTAGAGGTACTCCCTCAGTCAGATATGACCGCTAAAGAGCAGCGACTGATTGATGCGGTGGTTGAGACTAAAGGGGGAGGCCCAGATAGGATCAAGGATGTGTTACTTCCCGGTATAATCGAAGCTGCTCCCGATGATATTGCGATAATGACTATTTGCAGGCAGTAAGTATGCAGGAAGGTTCGATCTACTCAGCGCTGGTTGAAGGGCGGTTTGTTCTAAAGTTTGTTGGTGATGTTCGTCTGACATTATGTGCCTCCCTTGATCGTCATCTGGAAGAATCTCTTCGAGATGATGCTGTATCCGAGGTGTTGATTGATCTGACCCAAACTGAGGGGATCGATAGTACCTCACTAGGTTTGATTGCAAAGCTTTCAATCAAGGCAAAGGCCCTTAATTTAGATAAACCAGCACTGGTTTCCACAAATCCGGATATCACTCGTATCCTTTATACGATGGGGTTTGATCATATTTTTCTCCTACTAGAGGAGCTGCCCCCTAACGTTCAGGCACTTAGAGAGCTTCCGTTAGTGCAGGAATCTGTCGAAGATATGAAGGAAAGAATTATTGCGGCTCATAGAATTCTTATGGATTTGAATGAGACAAACAGAGAGGCGTTCAAGGATCTTGTTAGTACGCTTGAGTCTGTAAAGGAAAAATAGGAAATATTCCTATATCTCTTTTATCCCACTTATTTAGAATGTGTTTTCGGAGGGTGAGTGCAAAGGAACTGCATTTTGAATTAAGGATTATTCTCTCCATCTCATCACCCAAGGATGTGGTGATGTCCGATAAGGAAGTCGGGGAAATGGCCCGTTAGCATGGAATTGCTATCGGGCCTTTTTTATATCGTTAGCATGACTCTCTTTCTTCCCCATTTTCCAGGGGTAGAGTTGAATACCCCTGCCAGAGGCGTTCCACAATTCTGACATTTTCCGGTTTCATTGAGAGACCAGTGACCTAGTTGATACCAATCCCGTTCGATCAGAAGTACACCACAATAGCTGCAGAAGGTACTGCCCCCTACGGCGTCATGAATATTGCCGGTATAGGCAAAATTAATACCGCAGTTAAGGGCGATCTTGCGTGCACGGCTTAATGTGGAAGCCTGTGTCGGTGGGATATCCCGCATCTTATAGTCAGGGTGGAAGGCACTGAAATGGATGGGGATATCGTGCCCTAGTTCAGACACAATCCATCGACACATCTGTTCAAGTTCTTGATCACTGTCATTCATTCCCGGAATGATTAGATTTGTAATCTCAAACCAGGTTTTAGTTTCAAACCTGAGGTGCAGGAGTGTATCGAGTACAGAAGATAAGCTTCCTCCGCATATCTTTTTATAAAAGGATTCAGAGAAGCTTTTCAGATCAATGTTTGCTGCATCCATCGCAGAGAAAAAGGTTTTCCTGGGTTCTTCACAGATATAGCCCGCAGTGACAGCAACGGTTTTGAGGCCTAGTTCATGGCATGCATCTGCGACATCCAGTGCATATTCCATAAAAATGACTGGATCATTGTAAGTAAAGGCAACTCCTAAACAGTTATTTTTTAACGCGGTTTTTGCTAACTGTTCAGGCAGTGCATTTTTAGCCAAAATATCAGTATCTCTGGATTTACTGATATCCCAATTCTGACAGAATTTACAATTCAGGTTACAACCAGCGGTACCAAAGGAAAGAATTGGCTCGCCAGGGTAGTAATGGTTGAGCGGCTTCTTTTCGATAGGGTCGATACAGAACCCGCTAGATCTTCCCCAGCTGTATAGCTTGATCTGACCTTGGTGATTACCTCTTATGTAGCACAGTCCCCGCTGTCCCTCTTTCAGCTTGCAAAAACGGGGACATAGGTCGCATTGAACCCTTCCATCATTGAGTGGGTGCCAATATTGTGTAGGGTGAGCTGTGCTTCGCATCCGTTTGGTCCCCGTTGTTATCTAAAGGCTAGCTCAGATTAAGGGATTATGGTGGAAGTGCCGAGGATGTTTGGAGAGCAAAACTATTAACAGAATGGTTTGATAAGCTTGTGCATAAGTTGTGTTTAAATACCGCTAGACACCTTATTGCATATATTCAAGAAAACTGTGCGAAAAAAACACAAAATCTTTTTAATTTCAGATGGATGAATTTGCGCCAGTGATGCAAAGATTAAGAGGTGAGCTAGTTTTTGTCATGATGAGTACCGGTTTATGTCAGACAGTACTCATCATTTAAACTCAGAGGTGAGTTTATAAAGCGGGTAATCTTACTTGTGTTGTAGGTGGCGCTCTATAATTTCCCAAGCAATTTGACCCTGCTCTTTCAATTGACTCAGGAGCTCTTTGTTAAAATCTGAACTCACGCCTTTTTGATAGGAGTCTCTGTTTAAGCATCGCTCAAACCAATCTGTAACTCTGGGGCAGTCTTCATATATTTTCTCCCAGCCAAATTGATAGATAGTCTGGAAGTAAGGGGCAAGGCAGATATCTGCCAGAGAGAAGTGATCACTGACAATCCATCTATGCAGACCTAATGCCTGCTCCATTCGCAGAATAGTCGATCGGTATACCTGTACCGCGTCAATGACATCAGGAGCTTCCAGACCCATCTCCATCAGCCTTTTCTGGCGCTCTCTCCGAGGTTTTTCCGGTATTCTGTCAAGTAAGGCTTTTCGTTCAGTTTCAGTCTTTTCCAACAGAGCAGGACGCATGATGATCGGCCATTGGAGTGCACCACAAGAGGGATGAAGTTTCGTATCGATATGTTTCATCCAAAAACGCATTTCAGCTCTTTCAAGTGGATCATCAGGACTTAAGTTGTGCTGCGGGAACGCATCGTTGAGATATTCGCAAATGATACTGGATTCAATTATCGGGTGTTTGTTATGAACCAAGGTTGGTACAACACCTAAATGGTTCAACGCGAGATACTCCGGTTTCAGATTCTCTTTGTTAGCAAGGTCTACAAAGCGTGGTTGATATTCTAGTGATTTTTCAGCTAGAACAATTCTGACCTTCTGGGCGCAGGGAGACATCGGATGGGTGTAAAGTTCAATCATGACTCATTTCCTCATTTTTCAGACAGCATAAATCTGATTGGTTTATTGAAAAATGGCATGAGTGGCATATCATTTATGAAAAAATATCAATAAAAGGAGCGGATCTTGAACCGTTGGTCAGAGATGCAGGCTTTTACAGAGTCGGTCAGAGAGGGTAGTTTTTCTGCAGCAGCGAAGGTTCTCGGAATCTCCCCCTCTGCTGTAAGCAAGCTGATCTCAAGATTAGAGAAACGCTTACAGACACGATTACTGAACAGGACAACACGCCAGATAAGTCTGACAGAAGCGGGACAGCTTTTTTATCAACGGTGTTATGAAATATTACATGAAGTAGAGGAAGCTGAAGCTGAAATTGAATCTTTTGGTGTAAACCCTCAGGGTACTTTGCGAATAAACTGCTCCTCAGGTTTTGCTAATCACCAACTATTACCTTTATTACCAGCATTTCAGACACGCTATCCATCCTTAACGGTTGAGCTACAACTGACAGGGAGACCTATCGACCTGGTTGCCGAAAGTGTAGACCTTGCTATTCGATTAGGAGAGCTTGAAGAGAGCAGTCTGGTTGCCAGTCCATTAGGGAGCAGCCAGCGCATTATTTGTGCGGCTCCGGAATATCTAAGACGCTATGGTTATCCGGATACTCCTAGTGAGTTATCCCAGCATAACTGCTTGAGGCTTAGCTCCCGTGAGGGTTTTAATCGCTGGCATTTCCGTAAAGGGGAGGATATTGAAACGGTAGATGTTCAGGGAAACTTCATTACCGATAATGTGGAAGCATTGTACGAATATGCCATTAAGGGTGGAGGGATCGTCAGGCTTTCTGGATTTATGTTAAAAAGTGCTCTGGATTCGGGGGCTCTTGTGCCCCTTTTGCTAAATTATGAGACTGATCCTCAGTGGGTCAATGCAATCTATCCACACCGGCGCTTTCTGCCAGCAAAGGTCCGATTATTTATCGACTTTTTAAAAGAGAATCTGAATACCGAAGATTGGTAATAAGCAGGCGTATCCCAAAATGAGATTTTATGCTGACTCGTAGACAAGTCTAGGGTGAATTCCAGCACAATATGCCAGATGAAAGCAAACGTCCCCTAGTGGAAGTAACGGATGCTAAAAAAGATACGGTTGATTCTTTGGATGCCAGGCCTAGTGGCTGATGTTAAATCAAATAACAACAGTTGTGACTCAATTGTTATTTTTGCGGACGTTGATGTACCTAAGCATTATCGAGCGGTAAAATGGGGTCAATTTATCAGTGCAGTTTCAGGAGCTTACTTTGACATACTTCCGTCCATGTATCGATCTACACCAGGGGCAAGTTAAGCAGATAGTGGGAGGTAGTCTTAAAGAGAGTGGTGCAGATACTAATTTTGTCAGTACCCACGATGCCGCATATTACGCAGACTTATACAAACGTCATGATCTCAAGGGTGGCCATGTAATTGCTCTGGGACCGGGAAATCAAGCGCAAGCATTACTTGCACTCAAAACCTGGTTTGGTGGACTACAGTTTGGCGGGGGCGTTAATCGTGAAAATGCTACGAGCTATCTTGAAGCAGGAGCTTCGCACGTTATTGTCACCTCTTACCTTTTTGAGCAGGGGCAGTTTAGTTGGGAGCGTTTGGAGGGGATAAAAGCAGAAACCGGTGCCGAGCGTCTGGTCCTTGATTTAAGCTGTCGTAAAACGGAGAGTGGTTGGCATATAGCTACTGATCGGTGGCAGACAGTAACGTCTACGGCAATTACCGCTGAAACCTTATCTGAGCTAAGTGATCATTGCGCCGAGTTTTTGATTCATGCTGCCGACGTTGAGGGGCTGCAGGGGGGGATCGATCAGGATCTTGTGAACCTCTTGGGGGAGGCGTGCACTATTCCGGTTACTTATGCAGGTGGTGCTCGCTCTTTAGATGATCTGAAACTTGTGGAAAAGCTTTCACAGGGGAAAGTGGATCTGACGATCGGTAGTGCATTAGATATATTTGGTGGATCAGGGGTTACGCTGCAGGAGTGCATTGCTTGGAATGCACGCTAGAGCTTTATCTTGAGAAAAAAGGCAGCCTGTGTGGCTGCCTTTTTGTGTTTTCCGATTAATGAAACAGGCTTGTAAACTCTCTGTACCCCTGCTGCTCAAGCTCCTCTTTAGGGATGAAACGGAGGGAGGCAGAATTAATACAGTATCGTAACCCGGTTGGCTCTGGACCATCATTAAAGAGGTGACCCAGGTGTGAGTCAGCATGAAGGCTTCTGACCTCTGTGCGTTTCATAAAAAGAGAGTTGTCCTCTTTTTCAACAATTGAAACCCCTTGTATGGGTCGGGTAAAGCTGGGCCAGCCTGTCCCTGATTTGTATTTGTCTTTAGAGGAGAATAGCGGTTCTCCACTAACGATATCGACGTATATACCCTCACGTTTCTCATTCCAGAACTCATTATCAAAAGGTCGCTCCGTTCCCTCTTCCTGTGTCACTGTATATTGTAAAGGGGTCAGGTGATTTCGCAGATAGTGCTCGGAGGGCTTTATGTATGTTTCAGTAATCAGGTCAGCTTGAGAGCGCTGATTTTCAAATTGAGTGTAATCGAATTTGATTTTGTCGCCCCAGGTGCGCTCTAAAAACTGGTCCCGACCAGAGCCGTTTCGGTAATAGCTATATCGTAAAGGATTACGAGCGTAGTAATCCTGATGGTACTCTTCTGCTGGATAGAAGCTTTTAAACGGTGCGATCTCGGTTTCAAGCTCACTATCAAAAACACCGGAGGCCTGTAGCTTAGCAATAGATTGTTCTATGGCATGTTTTTGGTCGTTGTTGTGAAAATAGATAGCGGGTCGATATTGCGCGCCTCGGTCTACAAATTGTCCCTTTCCGTCAGTGGGGTCCATGCTACGCCAAAGTTTCTCTAGCAGACCAGAGTAGGAGATGACATCGGGGTTGTAATAAACCTGAATCGCTTCTGTGTGCTTGGTTTGTCCTGAGGAGACCTGTTGGTAGGTCGGGTTTTCTTTATCTCCACCACTGTAGCCAGAAATCACCTGAACTACACCGGTAAGTTTCTCGAAGTCTGCTTCGGTACACCAGAAACACCCTCCTGCAAATGTTGCTACGGCGATTTGAGACGTGGAGATTGGTTCTGCTGCTGAGGTTGATGTACGGTTTTCGGTACCGGAGGTCAGTGTTGTAACAACTATACCTCCAATTGCCAGAACGGATGCCATTATTATTTTCTTCATATCCCAAAGCCTCTATACCACTTTATACAATCGTGGGATTTAGAGGCTTAGAAATGATATTGGTTCCCCATGAATCAAGAGAGGTTCAATTAAGCCTTTTTTATTACGGCTTGCGGAGGAGAAAAAGAATTGTTTTACCGGTTGAACTAAACTTACAAGATGCTTTCCTGATCGTATAAAGGGATGGAACTATGATCAAAGAAAAAGAGGTAGGGCAAATACTTTCACCCTGTGTTCGTAATTGCTGCCTTAATCAAGAGGATGTGTGTTTAGGTTGCTATCGGACACTTGAAGAGATTTTGAGGTGGAGCAAGGTCTCAGAGCTGGAGAGGGGGAATATTATGCTGGATGCGCAACAGAGAAAAGCTCGTTATCGCAATCTGGAGTTTAGCTCTTAAGCTAGCAGACATTAACCCCCCATTATGAAGAATGATTAGTCACCGTTATCAGGGCGAGCTTTCTGAGCGATTAGTAGAAATTCTCTGTTGCCATCTCCACCTTTTATCGGGCTGTCAAAATAGTCGATAATCTTCAGGTTGAGCTTTTCGCAGCATCTGATGATATCGGTTTTAACCTGTGGATATAGGGTTTCGTCTCGAACAATTCCACCGCGCCCTATGCCTTTTTTCCCAACCTCAAACTGTGGCTTAACCAAGCTGATCAGATAACCTTCCGGGGCAATTAAAGGGATCAGAGAGGGAAGGATCTTTTGTTGAGAGATAAAAGAAACGTCCATGACGGCCAAGTCAAATCCTGGATCATGGGCGTGGTGTAGCAGCTCTTCCTGGGGCAGAGCGCGTGCATTAACACCCTCAAGGCAGGTAACTCTGGAATCTTGGCGCAACTTTTCAGCTAGCTGGTCGTGCCCAACCTCAATACCAACCACATGGCCGATGCCAGCTTGCAGTAGGCAATCTGTGAACCCGCCAGTTGATTGGCCTATATCGATGGCGATTTTGTTACCTAGCTCAAAGGGATGCCGTTCCAGAGCACTCTGAAGTTTTAGTGCCCCCCGCGATACAAATTGATCAGCGGCATCTGGCTCCACTTTAAAGAGGGTCTCTTGATCCAGTTTGATACCCGGTTTATGCAGTACCTGCCACTTACCTTTATGGAAGGCCTCTACTTTATCGTTCTTAATCAGTCGTTGGGCGTGAGTGCGAGTTTTGGCAAGACCCTTTTCAACAAGAAGTAGATCAGCTCTTTGCATTATTGATCCGAGATTTGTGTAAAGGGCAGATTATACGCATATTCAGATCTACTGGTTAGAACTTTGAGTGCAGTGTAAACTGCAATGTAATTGCCGATGCAGATCCGATTAAGGAAAGGAAAATGCGCAAGTTAATCCCGATTATTTTCTTACTGATGCCATTGTATGGATGGGCTGGGGCCAATGAGGCTGACTTGGCTAAGTGCCGTGAATACATTAATCCGGCCGTGCGAAGTCAATGTGTACAGTTATACAAAAAAACGAGTACGCGTGTAGCTTTTTCGAAGTGTAAGAAAAGCCTGGATTGCTGGAGTAAGCGCTACCGTAAGCAAGCTGAGCAATATTGTTCCAGGGCATTTGAAATGCGAGCTGCGCGATCTCAGTTCTGGAATCGTTACTGGAACGGGCAGGATTTTGATAAGGTGCGTTGGTTGGATGAAAGTGAGGGAGCTATGGTTTACTTCGAGGAAGAGGGAAGTGCGGTTTTAAACTGTTTCTTCTACCCAAATGCGCCCTCCAGAGTCAAAGTAAAGATCGCTTCCAAAGCTCGTTAATGTAGCTTTTGGAGCGGGTTTTGTATCAATATTTGTATAGAAGCATACCTTTTCAGGGGTAATCATGAATAAAAGTATCATCAGTACTGAAAATGCACCGTCTGCAATTGGAACATATTCTCAGGCCGTGCGGGTTGGTAGCACGGTTTATATGTCTGGCCAGATCCCATTGATTCCTGAATCAATGGAGATGGTGACTGAATCTTTTGAAGCACAAGCTGAACAGGTTTTTAAGAACCTTCAGGCTGTAGCTGAAGCGGCAGGCGGATCGCTTTCTGATGTTGTAAAAGTGACGATTTTGCTCTCGGATATGGGCTTTTTTGCAACGGTGAATGAGGTGATGGCGCGGTATTTTGAAGAGCCCTACCCTGCACGTGCTGCGTTTGCTGTTAAGCAGTTACCCAAAGATGCGGATATCGAGGTGGAAGCGATTATGGTGACGGCTGAGTAAGTTATTTTAGATGAAAAAAAGGCAGGCTTAATAGCCTGCCTTTTTTTGTCTATTCCATTAGAGGCCATCGAATATCCTGCGAAGGGGGTGCAGGATATTCGATGAAGATTGAATTACCAGCAAGGGTAATCCTTAGCAAAGCCTATTTACATCCCGATCAGGCTTAGCTGTCTTTGCTCTTATTAGAATCTTTCTTCTGACGACGCGGGCGGTTTCGGCCGCCTTTGTTGTTGCTTGTTCTTGGTTTGCCACCCTTATTAGCAGACATGTCGCTGATATTCAGGCGCTGGCCGCAAACAACCGCTTTTCTGAGTTGCTGGACAACATACTTAGGCATGCCCGCTGGAAGATCAACAGTGGAACAGTCATCGAAGATCTCAATCGCACCGATAAAGTTTGCATCCAGCTCAGCTTCATTCGCTATTGCACCCACAATATTCTTTGGGGCTACGCCATGCTCATGACCAACCTGAATCATGTAGCGCTTCATCTCTACATCGGGATTTTCTTTCAGTGGTTTTGCTTTTGATGAGATGCCGCGCGGCGGTCGTTTACCCTGCTGTTCATTTCGCCCTTCACGCTCGCGGCGTGCAGGCCTTTCCTGCTCTTTCATTAGCAGGGGCGTTTCACCTTGCAGCAGGTGCGCCAGCGCTGAGGCAATGACGAGTGGGTCAGCATCATGCTCCTGCTGATATTCTGTCAGCAGGTTTCTGTAGAAATCCAGTTCCTGACCATCGATGGTCTGCGTAATCCGGTCTACAAATCGCTGGACACGTTTCTCATTGATATCATCAGTGGAAGGAAGCTGCATCGCGTCGATCTTCTGTCGAGTCGCACGCTCAATGGATTTAAGCATCCGTTGTTCACGTGGTGATACAAACAGAATAGCTTCACCTTCACGACCAGCTCGGCCGGTACGACCAATACGGTGGATGTAAGACTCTGTGTCGTAAGGGATATCGTAGTTCAGTACGTGACTGATACGTTCAACATCAAGTCCACGTGCAACCACATCAGTAGCGATCAGAATATCGATCTGGCCACGTTTTAGCTTTTCGATTGTACGTTCACGCAGATTCTGTGAGATATCGCCATTGAGGGCTTCACAAGCGTAACCACGAGCGGCCAATTTTTCGGCAAGTTCGACTGTAGCTGATTTTGTTCTCACAAAGATCAGCATGGCATCAAAAGACTGCATCTCCAGAATTCTGGTCAGCCCATCCAGCTTCTGGTTACCTGAAACGCGAAGGTACTTCTGGGTAATCGTTGTAGCCGTTGCTGTTTTAGCCTTAATCCGGACTTCGGCCGGTTGATTAAGATACTTGTCAGCGACGGTTTTGATCTGGGATGGCATCGTTGCAGAGAACAGTGCGATCTGGCGATCATCGGGTGTATGTTCTAAAACCCACTCAACATCATCTATAAAGCCCATGCGAAGCATTTCATCTGCTTCGTCCAGGACCAGTGCCTGCAGGTTATTAAGCTTCAGTGAGCCACGACGCATATGATCCATAACGCGTCCCGGCGTACCGACAACCACCTGTGCACCGCGCTTAAGTTGGCGTAATTGACTATCGTAAGCCTGACCACCGTAGATGGGCAGTACATGAAAGTCTGGCAGGTTGCGGGCGTAAGTCTGGCATGCTTCGGCCACCTGAATGGCTAACTCTCGGGTAGGAGCCAGAATCAGAAGCTGTGTATGACGGCTCTTTAGGTCAAGCCGAGATAGCAATGGCAGGGAAAATGCAGCTGTTTTACCGGTACCCGTCTGAGCGATACCTAGAAGGTCTCTACCTTCCAGCAAATGTGGGATACTGGCCGCTTGGATGGGAGAAGGGGTTTCATAACCGATCTCGTCCAGCACTTTTAACACGGGAGCCGCAAGGCCAAGCTCAGCAAAAGATAGCTGATCTTCTGAATTCATCTCTTTGAGTTACCTGTTTGGAATTAGGGCAGGCTGCATCAATGTTGTAGATACAGTATAGGCTGCTCTGGTGGGAAAGCGTGCGATTATACACCTCATAGCCTATAGAGCAAGGAAGATGGCTTTTTAATCAGCTTTATACCGTTATCTTATCGGGTGCCGTCTTTAATGGAGGTTGACTGCTTCAAGCTATACAGGAGGGACGTGAGGGGTTGTCATGCTTGGTTATTCCTCGAGTATCCTGGCCAGTAACTGTTTGACTATGGCAGGTTCAAACGGTTTATCTGTCAGAGCATTTACGCCAGACCTTGAAATGTTACTCAAATGAGCCTGGCTTGCTTCACTTGAGACCATCAAGACAGGAAGGTGGGAATAATCACCAGAATTACGTATATGTTCGGTCAATTCTAAGCCATTGATTTCGGGCATATTGTAATCAGTGATGACCAGATCGAAACCCTGATTGAGTAGTTGAATCGCCTCAGATCCATCTACAGCTTGAGTGATATGAGAGATACCCAAAGTTTCCAGTACACGGATAATGATATTACGTGCCATGCGGCTATCATCGACCACCAGTACACGTAATGCAGCTGGATCATAATACTCCAGCTCAAGATCATGCTGTGAGAGCAGGTCCAGTGTCGAATTGATAGCGGTTCCCAGGTGTTCACTATTGAAAGGCTTAGGGAGTATGGCTATTACACCGGCTTGTTTAAACTGATCCAGTTGTTCGTGACGAGTTTCACTGGAGATCAACATAAAAGGAAGATCGGCCGTAGCCTCATCCGAACGGATGGTGTCCAGAATATCCATGGCAGAGCCATCAGGAAGGTAGAGCGCACTCACAACAAGGTCAGGGCAGACCGCTTTAATTCTTGCTAATGCGGATTGAACGGAGTCGGCCTCATCGATCGCATCTACGCACTCTCTTTGAAATTCTTGACGAATAATCTTGCGCTGAACGGCTGAGGGTTCAACAAGTAAAATATTCAGATCTGCAGAGGTTAAACTTACCATTACTTTTCCCTGTCTATCCTTGTATTGCTTGAGCATACCAGTGATCGATTCTGATTTTGAAGTGATTTTCGGGGTGTTAGTGGGAATTTACCTCCAAAGTTTCTCTGTCATAGTGCTACTCTGGATCTATTGCATGAGATGGATGATAGATATGAAATATTTAACGCTTATCTGGTTACTGTTTTTAAGTAACACTTTGCTAGCAGAAACATCGATCTGGAAAGTCAGCCAGGGTGATCGTTTGCTCTATTTGGGAGGGACGATCCATATATTGTCCCCCTCAGACCTCCCTTTTCCGCAAGCATTCGATCAGGCATACCGTGAAGCAGAGGTTGTCGTGCTGGAAACAGAGATGGAAAAGTTATTCCAGCCTCAAACTCAAGTTAAATTAATGTCCGGATTGTCTTATCAGGATGGCCGTTTACTCAATGAACTGATCTCTGCTGAACTGTATGCGGATCTGAATCAGTATCTGAAAGAGCGTGGCTTGATGCCACATCTGTTTATCGGGATGAAACCAGCAGGTGTGATGATTACGATGTTGGGAATTGAATTCAGGCGATTGGGGATATCAGCTGACGGCGCCGACTCTGTCTACTATAAACGTGCAATGAAGGATGGCAAAGCCGTAATCGGGCTTGAAACCATTGATGAGCATCTTGGTTTCCTTGTGGATATGGGGACGGGTAATGAGGAGCGTTTTCTCCGTCAAACCTTGGATGATGTAAAGAAAACTGAAGGCATGATGCGCGAGATGGTACGGCACTGGAAATCCGGGAACACCCTAGAGTTAGAAAAGGATGTGTTAGATGAGATGCGTGAGGATTACCCCAATGTGTATCAATCTTTACTTGTCGAACGAAATCAGCGTTGGTTTCCCGCTATAGAATCTATGCTGCGGACGGAAGAGGTCGAGCTGATCTTGGTAGGGGCCGCACACCTCATCGGACCGGATGGTATTTTGAAAAGGCTACAAGAATCAGGATACAGTGTTGAGCAGATGTAGGAGAAAAATATGTTAGGGACACGGATTATTTTAATGGGCGTGGGTTCGGCTGCTGATGGAGGGGGTGAGCAGCGAGCTGAAATGCTCTGTGCTGCGAATCATGCTATCCCTCTGTATTGGTTGTTACCGTTTGACAAAGACGATATCAAATTCTACAAGGTTGATAACTCTCAAAATCCAATGATTGAACTACCAGACGATAAGGAATATCCCGTTCTGATCACCGATAAGGATAGGGCTATTTCGCGACTTACCCAGCGACAAAAAACGCTTGGAATGATGATGGCGGATACGGATAAAGCCTTATTGGACAGTTGGCTTTCATTTCTCGACGGGCAGCCCTTTTCGATGTTCGCTGTAGATACATTTGAGCTATGGTGCAACCGCAGGGAGAGTCAGCCTCTGGATAAGGAGCTGGAGTCTTACTTTGAATTGTTGTCAGGTGTTGATGAGAAGGATGGATTCTCTCTTATGCTCTCCTCTGGAGAGTGGCAATCTGGGAATGCAATCTCATTGGCAGGCTTTGGATGGTAGGGTAAAAAAAACCGCCACAGAATTCGTTTGTAGAGACAAACAACATTGTGACGGTGTTCAGGAAGGTTGAAATCAGTATAACTGAAAATTCAGAATTATCACCGATTAAAATGACTTAAGAGCTTGCTGAAGAAAGCCATTATGCTCTGAATCAGGCGGTAACCCATATCACTTCGGCATCCTCTTCGCTTGTGGATATCAGAGCGTGGCCCATTTCGCAGTCATAGTATGCAGAGTCTCCGGAAAATAGCTCCAGCGGCTCGTAAAACTCAGTATAAAGAAGTAATGATCCACGAAGTACAAAGAGAAACTCCTCTCCGTCATGCCGAACCCATTCGGGGTATTCATCAAAACTCCTTGCCCTGACCGTCGTGCGGTAAGGGATCATTTTTTTTGTACTAAGTTGCGTTGCTAGTAGTTCATGTTCATAGGTCGGGGTCGGGTGTGGTTGCCCCTCGCCACCACGAGTGATATCCCGGCGGCCGCCGGCACCTGCTCCGCGCTTGGGTTGTGAGAACAGTTGAGGGATATCGATTCCCAGCCCTTTAACCAATTTGTTTACAGCGCTGAAAGTGGGTGAGATCTGCTCATTTTCAATTTTGGACAGGGTTGAGCGGGCAAGCCCCGTCAGCTTGCTGGCTTCTTCCAGCGTGAGGTTCTGGCTCAAGCGTATCTCTTTGACCCGTTTACCCAGCTGTAAGGGTTCAAGGGTTGCTTCAGTTTGTCCGTTGGCTCTGTTCAGCCCTAGTTTTTCTTTTTCTTCCTTGAGGAAAAATGGCTCGTCAGACATTAATGCAACTCCAGATCTACCTATAGTTCTTCTTAGAGGGTATGTGAAACCGTTATGGAGACAGTATACATGGTTTCAAGAAACTGTACTCTAGGCTAAAAGCAACAGACTCAGGGGGTTGTTAGTTGTGAAATCTCTTTCTGGATGACCAGTACACGCTCAACTGTTGTGGGATGTGAAACCAGTTTTCCATGGGTAATTGAGCGGGGGTGGATGGCAGCGATCTTACGCCAGAACTGATCTATCCCTTCAAGACTGAAACCGCTTTTATATAACATTCTTACCGCAACAATATCCGCTTCCAGTTCGTAGTGTTGACTATATAAGTTGCCACCGATTCCCGCATTTATGAAGGGCGAGACGATACCCTGAGTGATCAGAGCAATGTCGATCAGGCTACCCAGTGCAGTATTTTTCAGACGTTTCCAGATATGCTGTTGACTGTTATGGGCCATCTCATGGGCGATGATCATGGCAAGTTCTGAATCTTTTTCAGCATATCGCATCAGGCCTGAGGTGATGATGATATTACTACCATCTGCATAAGCATTCACCATATCACTGTTTCGTAAAAGAACAGGATAGTCACATACTTGCTCAGGTGTGATGGTGGTTTGTTGTTGCTCTTCATGACGCCAGAATTGAAGCTTAACAGGGGTACCTGATCTGAGCGCATCCTTAATTATCTTGAGCTGTGTTGTATGAGCACCTGACAGCAGAGAACCATTGATCGCGACAAGCTTATCGCCGTGCTGTAAATGACCGTCCGCAGGGCCCTGAGTTAATACATGGTTTACCTGAACAGCGTTATCGAACTGATATAGCGATTTCGCAGCAGGCTTTTGGTGATCACTATATTGCTCCAGTGAATGCAGCAGGACCCCTAAACGGTAGCGGGTCTTATTTTCACAAGCGATAGGTGCCAGTTTTAATAATGGATGTGCAGTCTCCGCCAATCTGATTGTTTGAGAGCGTTGGTAAGTGATGGATTGCTCTAATTGATGTTGTCGCTCGGCTTTTACCGCCTCATCGCTCAGCTTGGGAATTTTTACATCTGGAGCTGAACAAGCGGCTACAAAGCTGAATGAAAGAAAGAAGGAAACAGTCAGGGCCCGATTCATGATAAAGCCCAAGCCCCGAATCGAATTACATTTAAGGTACTTTTTGCAGTAACAGGCATATCAATTTTCATTCCGGCATGAAAAAGCCGCTACATTGAGCGGCTTGATGATTACATTGCTGGGCAGAACATCTCATGAAGTGTGTGAATAATCCGCTTTGCGGTATCACCCTCAAGAGAGTAGTAGATAGTTTGTGATTCACGCCGCGTTTTGACCAGCCCATCTTTGCGAAGCACCGCCAGATGTTGAGAGAGGGCTGATTGGCTCAGATCCAAACAGTTATTCAGCTCGGTTACTGAGAGCTCTTTGCCATCCAGGTAGCAGAGGATGAGCAAGCGGCTTTCATTCCCGAGGGCCTTCATTAGTTTCGCTGCTTTACCCGCATTGGTTTTCATCATTTCCAGGGTTTCAGCATCTAGCGAGGCTGCAGTAATTGTATCGTTCAATTTAACACTCCGAAGCGCTGTATTGTTCTTATCATCGTGTGAGCAGCTGTGAATCATTGATACATCTGGGGTTGAGTATCTAATGATCGGTTTCCGTACAACAGGGCTCAATCAGCGTCATGCCTGCCGTTTGTTAAAACGGTTATTAATAAACAGTTTTTTATAACAGATCAAATAATACCTCAGATTGTAGGTGTTTCGCAATTTACTAATTTAGTAGTATTGTAATATTAGCGTAGTCTAATATAATTGCGAATAATAAACTGCTCCAGTGCATCCGAATGAGGTTGAAGATGGGATTTAAAGCTTGGTTAATAGAGTGCTCAATGCAGAAACCGAAACAGGTTTTTCTGCTTATTCTCGCTATTGTTATTTTTGCAGGATTGCAGATTCCAAGCATCAAGGTGGATACCGATCCTGAGAACATGCTGCCACATGACCAGGCAGATCGCGTGTTTCATGACGAGGTCAAACAGCGTTTTTCGCTGTACGATATGATCGTTGTCGGTGTGGTTAACAAACAGCACCAGCAGGGGATTTATAATCCGCAAACCCTTCAGGATCTACATAAGCTTTCGTTGGCTATTCAGTCGATGGAGGGTGTCATTCGTCAGGATTTGATGGCACTGAATACAGTGGACAATATTAGTCAGTCCACCGAACAGGCAGGTACGATCAGATTTGAATGGATGATGCGCACAGCACCTGAAACACAACTCCAGGCTGATTCCATCAGGCAAGCAGTTGAGCGTTTGCCTCTGCTTCAGAATACGCTGGTTTCAGGCGATGGCAAAGCCGCAGGTATCTATATTCCGATAGAATCAAAATCGGAGAGTTATCGCCTTTCGAATGAGATTCAACTTGTCATTGATGAGCTTGTTCAGGCGGCCCCCAACTCTGGTAATCAGTTCCATATGGCAGGGCTTCCCGTAGCTGAAGATACATTCGGTGTTGAGATGTTCATTCAGATGGCGATCTCAGCCCCGCTGGCCGGTTTGATGATTTTCGTTCTGATGTGGGTTTTCTTCCGTTCCTTACTACTGATTACGGCACCTATGCTGGTGGCTATGGCTTCAGTGATCATCACCATGGGGTTATTAATCGGTCAGGGGTACACCGTTCACATTATGAGTTCGATGATCCCAATCTTCCTGATGCCGATAGCGGTCGTCGATTCAGTACATATATTGTCAGAGTTCTCTGATCGATATAAGCCGGGGGAGAAACCTCATAAGGCTATTGGAGAGGTGGTCGGTCACCTTTTCACGCCGATGCTATATACCTCAATCACCTCGGCCGTCGGTTTTGCCTCTTTAGCATTTACCCCTATTCCCCCGGTGCAGATTTTTGGTTTGCATGTGGCGTTCGGTATCTTTTTGGCCTTTGCCCTGACAATTACGTTGGTGCCTGCCTATATCGTTAGCTTGTCACCTGCACGTTTGGCCGCGTTGAAAGATCACTCTATATCAGAAGAGGCTTCAGGTCGTCTGGGACGGTTTCTTGCAGCTACAGGCCGCTTTTCGATCGCCCAGTCAAAAGGACTGGTGGTCATGTTTATCATGATCAGTGCTGTCTCTGTTTACGGACTGACAACCATCCAAATTAACGATAATCCAGTTCGTTGGTTTAAAGAGGATCATCGGTTAAGGGTGGCTGATGATGTGATGAATCAGCATTTTTCTGGCACATATGATGCCTTTCTGGTGCTGGATCATAGCGATAAAAATACGACAACCGGAGAGGTGTTCAGTTCGCTTACAGAGCTTGCAGGAAGTTCTCATCTGCAGACTGAGTTAACTCAGCTATTGAATGTTGCAGGGGCTGAAAACGGTAAGCCCGACTTAGATCTACTTGCAAACGCATTGGATGACGCGGCTTATGATGATCCTGAAAACGAGGCCGTATGGATGCAGATGCTGGATATTGTCGAGCAGGCTCAGGCAGGCAGTCGCTATTTTCTATCACCTGAAGGCTTGGCCTATCTGGAAGATCTGCAGCAGTTTCTTGATAGCTCCGAGAAGATTGGTAAAAGCAACTCGCTGGTGACACTCTTGAAAACTGTTTACCGTGAATTGCAGGGTGGGGAAGATGAACACTACCGTTTACCTCTTACCCAAACGGCAGCCGCACAAACGATTCTGAGCTTCCAGTCATCTCACCGCCCAAATGACCTCTGGCATATGACGACACCTGATTTCAATTCAACAGCGATCTGGTTGCAGCTGAAGAGCGGTGATAATCAGGAGATGAGCAGGGTGATCTCACAAGTATCTGAGTATGTTGACGAGCACCCACTGCCGAATAATGTTGAGATGAATTGGGCCGGCCTTACTTATATCAATGTTGTCTGGCAGGAACAGATGGTAAGCGGGATGTTAAACAGCCTGATCAGTGCTTTCTTTATGGTGGCGCTGATGATGCTGATTCTCTTTCGCTCACTGAAGATTGGTCTACTTGCGATGTTGCCTCTGTCTGTAACGATTCTGTTTATCTATGGTCTGATCGGCTTTGTGGGAAAAGATTATGATATGCCTATTGCTGTTCTGTCGGCCCTAACGTTAGGACTATCTGTCGACTTTGCGATTCACTTTCTGGAGCGTTGTCGTGAAATTTACCGAAGCACTGGTGATTGGCCGGAAACTGTTGCTCAGGTATACCAGGGCCCGGCAAGAGCGATCAGCCGGAATGCTGTAGTCATTGCTGTTGGATTTACTCCATTACTGTTTGCACCCCTGGTGCCCTATATTACCGTCGGTTTTTTTCTGGCGATGATTATGGCTATATCAGCTGTCGTGACTGTCGTGTTGCTACCGGCAGTGATGCAGAATATCAAGAATAAGGATCGGCTGTTTTCAGTGACTAAAGAGGAGAGAGAAAATGCATAAGATAAAACGCTTAGGTTGCTGGATCTATACGGGGTTACTGTTTCTGACAGTGATCTCTGCGCAGGCTGAAGAGATGATGGATGCAAATGAGATTGTTGCAAAAGCCAATCTGACAGCTTATTACGCAGGTGAGGATGGTCGAACTGAAGCCCGGATGCTTATCAAAGATGCACAGGGGCGTGAGCAAAAGCGCCAGTTCACGATCTTGCGAAAAGATCGTGAAGAGGGGGGAGAACAGGATTTTCTGGTGGTATTCAGCCGGCCGGCTGATGTCCGCAATACCGTTTTCCTGGTAGCAAAAAAGCCGGGTAGTGATGATGACCGCTGGCTCTATCTTCCTGGCCTGGATCTTGTAAAAAGGATCTCAGCTGGTGATAAACGCACCAGCTTTGTCGGGGCCCACTATTTTTATGAAGATGTTTCCGGGCGCGGTGTTGAGGAAGATACTCATCAGTTGCTGGACTCTGATGGTCAGTATTATGTGGTCGAAAATACACCGCTTGATCCCTCTTCAGTTGAGTTCAGTCGATACAACGCCTGGATCAACAAGGTGACCTTTCTTCCGGAGAAAATTGAGTACTATGACGAAGGTGGAGAGGTCTACCGACGGGTTGAAGTGCTAGCAAGCACGAAGATTCAGGGGTACACAACGGTCACTAAATCACGCGTCTCTGATCTCAGAAGTGGTGGTGAAACACTGCTGGAATTCCGCCACCAAGCCTACGATCTGGGTATGGAGCAGTCGCTGTTCACTGAACGCTCTCTGCGTAAACCACCGCGTGAATGGTTGCGGAGAGCTAAATAATGCAGCATAACGTGGTGTTCCATCTTTTAGCCCTGATGGCCCTCTCCTCAACAGTCTCGGCGGCAGATGATTGGGGCGATGACAGCTGGGGAGATGAACCTGAGTCCTCCATAGAGCTGCATGGTTTTATTGAAGCCGGTATGGGTGGGCGGATTCAAACTGATCCTCAACTTGAGGATGATGATCTGACGTTAGCGGAATTAAGAGGTCGCCTTGAATCTGAACGCTACGTTGGAGATATCCGGCTAAGTGCAAAATTGGATCTGTACGCAGATGGTGTTGATGATGCTCTGCAAGTTAATCTCCGCGAAGCGCTGGCTGATATCTCATTGGGACAGAACGCAGATCTTCGCATTGGGCAGCAAGTATTGACCTGGGGTACAGGCGACCTTCTTTTTTTGAATGATCTGTTTGCAAAAGATTGGCAATCGTTCTTTTCCGGAAGAGATGATGAGTATCTGAAAGCGCCCTCTGCCAGTTTAAAGCTGTCTTACTATGGTGAAAGGGCCAATCTGGATGTTGTCTGGACACCGGTGTTTACCCATGACCGGTTTATAGAGGGTGAACGTTTCTCCTATTTCTCCCCACTGGTTGGACAGCAGGTAGCTGCGCCGCAATATAAACTTGAGCCGGAATCTCCAGATGAAAACCTGAAAAATGGAGAGTTTGCGGCACGCTTTTACGGTTCATACGATCTGTGGTCTGGGCACAATACAGAGTGGGCGATCTACGCTTACAAAGGGTTTTGGAAACAACCCAATGCATTGAATAGATACGGACGGGCCTATTTCTCGCCGATGAGATCACTGGGGGCTAGTTTACGTACAAACATTGCTGATGGTATCGGATATACAGAACTGGCGTGGTATGAAGGCGAGGACGATTCAGGGAGTGATCCTTTTCTTCCTAATGATCAGTTACGCTTTCTGTTGGGTTATGAACAAGAGGTCGCCCCCAAACTCACTCTGGGATTACAGTACTACCGCGAGCAGCTAATGGATTACTCAGAATTAGCGGCTAATGATGGAGATTCACCTTTCCGGCCAGATGAAACAAGGGAGCTCTGGACTGTGCGGATGACCTACAGTCTGTTACAGGATAATCTGGTGTTAAGCTGGTTCAGCTTTTACTCCCCTACGGATCAGGATTACTATCACCGCCCCTCTATGAAGTATCGGTTTGACGATGAGTGGAGTCTCACCGTCGGCGGTAATATTTTTGGGGGAGAGCAGGTTCACACTTTCTTTGGTCAGTTTGAAGAGGCTTCAAATCTCTATGCGCGCTTACGCTGGAGTTATTAGCGGCAGTTTTATGCATAGTCGTGACGTTGACCGCGTCTTTTCGGTTTGGGTTTGGGCTTAAAATGAACTGCCGTTGAGCAGTTACGCCCCCCTTTTTTGGAGGCATAGAGTGCTTCATCTGCCTTTTTAATAACACTCTGTGGGTCAGTTAACTCGGCCGTTTTTTCACACAATCCGATACTGATGGTTACGCTGACGACTTCACTTTGATCATTTTTTGCCCGCATTTTTTGCCCTTGATCGTTGTCATCAGGACGGTTTGGGTTACGGATATGCATCGGATAATTGGCGATTGTTTCACGTAACTGTTCAATATAGGGGAGCGCTTCCTCCTCTGATTTTCCCGTAAAAACCAGCGTAAACTCCTCTCCGCCATAACGGTAAGCCTTTCCGCTTCCGTTCACCTGATTGAGCTTTGCAGCGACCATTTTTAGCACTTGGTCACCTACATCGTGTCCGTAGGTATCATTAAATTTTTTGAAATGATCGATATCGCACATCGCCAACGTGTAACGTTTGCCCAGAGTGGAAAGTTTGTCCTGTAGAGCTCTTCGGGCAGGAATACCCGTGAGTTCATCAATAAAGGCCATCCTGTATGAGTTTTGAACAACGGAGATTCCAAGTGCAATCAGGCTGGCAGAGACAAACAGTGCTGAGATCATCGGGCGGTTGAACCAGCTCAGCATAATAAATGCAGAAATCAACGCTGCTAGGAGGGCGGCATCTGTGTATGTTTTTCTTAATATAAAAGAGAGAATGACGGGTAAAAAGCCCAGGAAAAAAGCCAGGGCGGCTGCTTCGCTGAGATAGAACTCATGTAGTAACATCTCCAGCATCATCATTGGCAGATCTGTCAGATAGAGCCCTAAAGTACCCTGATTCCAGATGGTGTAGAGAGCGCCATAACTGAACAGAATGATCGAGATTCGAATAAGGCCTACTGGTGTGAGAAGTCCTCTCTCTTTATAAAGTGCGATAAAGGCCAGGTGAAAAGGCAGTAGGAGAGAGATCATGCTGAAGAGTACAAAAGCATCGGGTTGATTCAGGCTGGTCTGTAATCCGTTTTGAATCAGCCAGTAAGCACCCGTGAGATTCAATGCCGCCAAAACAATACGGCTACGATTGAAACCGTAGCCTAGCAGGGCAACGAGTAGTGCTAATGGATAGGGGAGCAGAGTCAGAATTTGTTGATATTCAGCGCTTAGCTGAGCTGTGATCGGCAACAAAAAGCCTGCACCGCAAAGCAGAATTAGAGAGGGAAGAACAAGGCCTGCAGTTCGGAGGAGCATCTCGATAAGTTAACCGGGTCAGAAAAACTGCTAATTGTATCGTTAACCTACAGAAAAACACTGCTCTAAGGCAAGAAAAAAACCGGGCATTTCAGCCCGGCTCAAGGCGGATATTGGGTGTTACACCCCGGAGAAAGGGTTTATAGCTGAGCGGATGAAGCCGCTACGAGATAAATAGTGTTACGCGGTTACTTCTGTTTTCTTGAAACCCAGCATTGATGCGATCGTCATGGCAGGGCACCAGCCGGTAAAAGCAGATTGTGCCAAGCTGACACCGATAACAGCGGTGATATATAACAAGGAGACTGGTGTAAGAGCCAAAATAACAGGGATTACGGTTACTAGTACAACAGAACCCGCAATGATATGCACACCCTGATGGATCGTCATCCCCTCACAGTTGCAGCTCTCTGCTTTGAGTCCAAGCTTCTGGAAAATAAAGACGGCAGGACACCAGCTGGTGAAGCCTGACTGAAGTAGGTTAAAGCCCACAAATCCTGTCAGATAGAACCAGTTAGGGTGCATATAAGTACCTAAAGCCAGACTGGCCAATATAACGGTACCAGCCATCAGGCGTAATGCAGCATTAATAGACATAAACTCTCCCAAGTATGCTTTTCAAATTATCTATGAGCTATATTATATATAAGTTATATCTAATATAAAGCCAAGGTTTATCTTCTTTTTTTATATGTATGCATAGCACGCTATGAAATTATTATAAGAAGAGAGAGGGGCGTGGCTGGCTAACTGGGGATTTACTGTCCAGAATCTAGTGAGTGCTGTGACAGATATAAGAGAGAAGTGATGGACAAAATCCTTGTTAATATCGATTTTAAGCATAATACCTCGAGCCTTATGGATAAAGTGGCACGGCTTGCGCAGCAGTACTCGGCTTACGTTGAGTTATTTTGTTGCTGTTACAACCGAGCGATAAAGCATGGTTATGTATTCGATAAAGCGGAAGAGCAAAAGGCAGAGCATGCCTATATTCGTCAGATGGAAGCAAAGCTGGAGCGGCTGGCTCAGACTCTCCAACAACAAAATATTGAGGTAGGGGTTGATGTCGCCTGGGAGCGTCATATTGCTGAAGGGGTCGTACGTAAGGTGCTCCGTTTTGAACCGGATCTGGTTCTGCATTCGGTGCAACCTCACAGCCGAATCGGTCATTACCTCTTTGCCCCTGTCGATTGGCAACTGGCGAGGAAGTGCCCGAAACCAGTCCTTTTTGTTAAAGAACGTGATTGGTCAGAGCATCCGCGAGTGGTGGCATGTATTGATCCTCTTCATTCAAACGACAAAGAATCAGAACTTGATCGGGCTTTACTGAAATGGACCAACACTTTTACCCGTGAAGGTGTTTGTGAACTGCGGGTTTTACACTGTTATAACGCTCTTCCCCATGAGGCGATTTTTGATGAGCACCTGGTTACCGATTATGAGGCTCTTCAGGATCGTGTTGAAAAAGATCATTTCCAGCGCTGCAACCAACTGCTTGGTGAGTTTGGATTGAGTACAGATTCCCCGATGGTGGAAATCATCAAAGGGGAAACTGATCTTACGATCAGCAATTACGCAGCAAATAATGGAATTGATATTATTGCGATGGGTGCTGTAGCTCGTAGCGTATTCGATAGCCTTCTGGTAGGCAGTACGATGGAATACGTTGTAGATCATGTTGATTGTGATGTGATGCTGGTAAAAAGCCCAGGGTTTGTGTGTCCGGTGACAGAGTAAAGCGAGATCAGACTGAACTTTACTCTGTCGGTTGAGGGAGTCAAATTAGGTGGATATCACTGATCTCCATAATAACCGGAAGGACGGATACGACCAGCAACAAGGCCATGCTCAGGTTAAACAAACGTTGGTAGGCGGATCTCTGAAGGATGCGTTTGAGGGCTGATCCAAAAAACAGCCATACTCCGACGCAGGGAAAGGCTACAACAAAGAATGACAAACTGATAACAATCACTTGCAGTAACATATCTGTACTCTGAGTGGTGTAAGCCGCAACTGCACCACTCGCCATCACCCAGGCTTTAGGGTTAACCCATTGAAACAGAGCGGCCTGAATAAATGTGAGTGGGTTGGTATTACGTCCGGATTCCAGCTGTTGTGTGGAGGAGCGAGCCATCAGCCAGGCGAGATAGAGCAGATAGGCCACACCCAATACTTTGATCAGTTCATGAATGATAGGAAAACGTTCAAAAACCTGACTGAAACCCATACCCACCGCTGCCACCATCAATGGAAATCCGATACAGATACCAAGTAGATGTGGAAGACTACGCTTAATACCGAAATTCAAACCTGAGGTCAGAATCATGATGTTATTTGGCCCTGGTGTAATCGTTGAAGACACCGCGAACACAAGAATTGCGAGATAGATCTCCATCAGTGTACTCCTGATTTTAAGGTGATTTTCAGACACAGCGACAGTATCTGTGTTTTCTATTTATCATTACAGATTCAGGAAAAGATATTATTTGCAGTACAGATATGCTGTTTTACAACTGTACTGCATTTATAGCGTTACAGATGATGGCTCAGAGAGGGAAAGCGTAGTTCCCCCGTTTCGTTGTTGGCAGGTCTTGCATTATGATTCGCTTTCATTTTGGTAGGAGGCTTCAATGAATCGTCTCAATCTTAATCTGCTACGTGCTCTCGTGATTATGTTGGAAGAGAGAAATGTAACACGCGCAGCAGATCGGCTCTGTCTGACACAATCGGCGATGAGTCGTCAGTTAGGCCAGTTGAGGGATCATTTTTCTGATCCATTGCTGATTCGTGAAGGGAGTGAGAATCTACTCAGCGCAAAAGCGAAACAGTTGTTACCAAAGATACAGGCTATTCTTGTGGAGATAGAGGCTCTGAATGAGGGAGGTCAGTTTGACCCCCTGCAATGTCAGCGTCGTTTCAGCTTTGCCTCTACGGATCATGTTGCTCAGTTTATCTTCCCCCGAGTACTTGAACAGCTTAATGCAAGGGCTCCAGGTATCGATATTGGGTTTGAAATGTGGCGGCCTGACTGGTTGTATCAGATGGGGCAGCTACCTTTGGATCTTGCATCAACGACCGCTGATCAACTGCCGGATAATCTTCAGAGTGTTTATATCGGTGAGGATAGTCCTGTCTGCCTGATGGCTGCCGATCATCCTCTGGCTAATGCTCCGCTTTCTCTGGAATCTATGCTGGAGTACTCTTTTCTGCGCTTGAACAGTGGTGGGGATAAAGACTCATTTTTTGATCGGGAGTTGGAAGGTCTGGGGTTGAAACGCAGAATCCAGTTCGAGGTGCCGTTTTTTTCAGCTGCATTTCAGGTGCTGGTGAATAATCCGCTACTGATGATACTTCCCTACCATATCGCTCAGAATGCGTTACGCCATTTCAGGCTGACCTATCAACCCCTACCACTGAATAATATTCCCAAGAACCAATATCATCTCTGCTGGCACGCTATGCATGATCAGGACCCCGCCCACACCTGGTTAAGAGAGATGATTGCTGATCTGCTGAAAGAGGATATGTTCCTCGAAGATTAGGTATGACTTTAAATCATGATGATGATAAATAAATTGCATTTCTAGAATGTTGATCTGCTCTCTACAATGGTTTCATTGTTCAATGAGAGGTATCAACAATGTCACTGAGCCTTTGGCTGTCATTTGTTTTGGTCTGTTTTCTCGGGACCATCTCCCCTGGGCCGAGTCTGGCCGTTGTTTTGCGGCAGTCACTTGGCAATGGCAGAAAGCATGGAGTTGTTACCGCTATGAGCCATTCTACGGGGGTCGCGCTCTGGGCGGTATTAACGCTCTGGGGGCTGGGCGTGGTCGTTGCGGAACACCCTACCCTTTATCAGGTGATTACATACAGTGGCGCGGTGTATCTCGCTTGGTTAGGGATCAAAGCTCTACGTTCTATGGGTGGAATTCACTCCTTTAGCGAAGAGCAGGTGGGTTCTTACCTTTCAGCGGTCAGTGATGGCGCTCTTATTTCACTGATGAATCCTAAATTGGCACTGTTCTTCATCGCTCTGTTTTCACAGTTTCTATCTGCTGATCAAACGCTTGTGGATCAACTGATCCTACTATCGACCGTTGTTTTAATCGACCTGATCTGGTTCTCTTGGATCGCTATTATGATTACCCAGGGACGATTGCTAAAGATCCTGCAAAACAGATCAAAAGAACTTGATCGTGTGAGCGGTGTCGTGATGATCGGTCTGGCACTTCGAATTGCGCTATGACAAGTTTACAGGTGATTATCAACATTCGACATTTCTAATGGAGCTTGGATCTATTATCGTATGAGGTGAAGATCAGTTTCAGAGGGAGAGTCCAATGTTCGAATATTTTACAACCTTTGCTGATCTGCTCATCTATGACCTTCTGAGTCTCTCTCCTGAAAGCCGTTGGGGGAGTTCGCTCCATTTTTTTGTTGAAGATACAACAAAAATCTTTGCTCTACTGATCGTTATGATCTACGTGGTGGCCTGGGTGCGTGCATCGTTGAATGTGGAGCGTGTCCGGGATTATCTATCCGGTAAGCATCGTAGTATCGGTTATCTGTTGGGCTCCCTATTTGGGGCGATTACGCCCTTTTGTTCCTGCTCCAGCATTCCTGTCTTTCTGGGTTTTACCTCAGCAGGGATTCCGGTTGGAATTACGATGGCTTTTCTGCTCACCTCTCCTTTAATTAATGAAGTTGCCATTCTGTTATTACTTAGCCTGTTGGGATGGGAATTTACCCTCATGTACATTGCGATAGGGATTGCAGTAGGCATGTTGGGCGGGGTATTTCTAGATCTGATCCATGCTGAACGGTGGCTTCAGGCTTTTGCCGCAAAAGCCTATCAATCTGCTCAGGGAAGAGTTTCAACATCTTCAGGAGGGGATAGGCAAGCTCTTAATCTGGAAGAGCGACACCGGTTTGCTAAAACCGAGACACAGGATATCTTCCTTAGAGTGTGGAAGTGGGTCTTTATCGGGGTGGGTCTTGGTGCTTTACTTCATGGATTTGTTCCTGAAGGGTGGTTTGAGAGCAACTTAGGTGATGGCCAGTGGTGGTCAGTCCCTGCCGCAGTCTTGATGGGCATTCCACTCTACTCAAATGCCACTGGGGTGATCCCTGTAATGGAGAGCCTCATTACAAAAGGGCTACCGGTAGGAACCACACTGGCATTTTGCATGAGCACCGTTGCAGCCAGTTTTCCTGAATTTATACTACTCAAGCAGGTGATGCAGTGGCGATTGTTGGCTACGATCTTTGTCATGCTGCTGTGTTCTTTTACTGTGGTGGGTTGGTTGTTTAATGTGTTCTCTTTCTCTTAGAGCTTAGGATCAAATTAATGAAGCAAATTATCGTATTGGGCAGTGGTTGTGCCAAATGTATTAAAACCGCTGAAGTGATCGAAAAAATTTCCAGTGAACTGGGTGTTGATGTTCAGATAACCAAAGAGGCTAGTCCGGAAGTGATGATGAACTATGGTGTGATGAGCACACCCGCCGTCGTCATTGATGGGACGCTGGTACACAGTGGCCGCATTCCATCAAGAGATGAGATTACGGCCTGGATCAGTTAATCATGCATTTGTGGGAGGCTTTCGCTCAGGCTTTTCTAGCGGCAGCCTCACGCAGTTTATCTTTTTTGCTTTTACGCTTGCCTTTGACAGGAGCTTTGCCTTTTTGAGCTGTTAACCCCTGCGGAGGATCTTTGGCACGCTCAAACCCTGTGATCTGCTCCCTTGAAATCGTTTGAGCGGTTCTTTTTTCTATCAGTTTGAAGTGCGCATCGCTCTCATGATCGACAAAAGAGAGTGCTTCTCCAGTCTCTCCCGCCCGTGCCGTGCGCCCGACTCTATGAACATAATCAGCGGTAGAACGCGGCAGATCATAGTTGATGACGCAGGGCATATTGGGAATATCGATGCCTCGGGCAGCCAGATCTGTAGCGATCAGGATTCGACAGCGGCCAGATTTAAAGTCTTTGAGTGCCTGAGTCCGTTCTGTCTGTGTGAGATCCCCATGAAGCGTTTGGGCATCAATGTTTGCACGGTACAGCTTCATCTCAACATTATTTGCAGTCCGTTTACTGGCCGTAAAGACGAGTACTTGTGACCAGCTATTATTTTGCAAAAGATGTTTCAGCAGCATTGTCCGGTTGCTCCGATCAACTTCAATAGCTCGTTGAATCAGGCTTTCAGGGATTTGACGCGTCTGCTTTATCTCAATTTTAACCGGATCGGTTAGCAGTGCTTGCGTGAGAGAGGTCACCGCTTGTGGGAACGTGGCTGAAAATAAAAGGTTTTGCCTCTTTATAGGCAACTCATCGAGTATCTCGTCCAGTTCATCAGCGAATCCGAGATCAAGCATACGATCCGCTTCATCCAAAACCAGAGTGCGAACAGCACGAAGATCAACCGCATTACGTTCCATAAGATCGATCAGACGTCCGGGCGTTGCTACAACAATGTCACGTCCTCCGCGCATCGCCTGCATCTGAGTATTGATTGAAACACCACCATAGATCGCTAACGTTTTCACTTTTCTAGGTAGATGGCGAGCGTACATTCTAAATGCTTCCTCCACCTGTGAGGCGAGTTCCCGGGTTGGGACTAATACTAAAGCGGAAACGAGATTACCTTGTGGTGGGTGTTCAGCTGCTAATTGTTCCAGCAGTGGTAGTGCAAAAGCAGCCGTTTTCCCCGAGCCAGTTTCAGCGGCTGCCAACAGATCTCTCCCCTGTAAAACAGAAGGAATCGCCTCTGCCTGAATAGCGGTAGGCGTGTGATATTCCAGTTCCAGAAGAGCTTTATTGATTGAATCGGACAGGCCTAGCGAAGAAAACGACATGGTGTGAAAATGCTCGATAGCAAAACAGAAGTTGCGATTCTATCAGAGTTTTTCCGGGCAGGTGTGCTGGATATAGTTGAAAGCAGAGAGTGTGGTAGCGGTTCAGTCTGTTTTATTCGGTATACCTGCTCCTAAACTACCCAAAGTGACAGTATATAATTCTTGAATAGTTGTTATATTAGAGAGAGTAAGGAATTACGTTCACAGGATGTGTCCTTATTTGATAGAGGTGGGCTGTTGTCTCTTTTCTTGAAGCTCTTTGCTGTCCTTTTATGTCTACCCCTCTTACTGAGCTGTTCCTCTGATAAACCTCCTATCCGGGTGGGTGTAGTGTTGCCTCTATCCGGTGCTTTTCAAATCTATGGTGAGCAGGGGTTAAAGGGCGCTCAACTGGCCGTTGAAAAGATCAATGCGGAGGGAGGTGTTCTTGGCGGCTATCCTCTTGAACTGGTTGTTCGCGATAATGAAACCATCCCAGCAGAAGCGGTGAGATATAGCCGTGAATTGATTCAGATAGAAAATGTCTTTGCGCTTTTAGGCCCTGTGAGTAGCTCTGCTCGTTACGCTATGAGTGAGGTAGCAGCGCAGCATAAAGTCCCTCAACTCTACGGTATCGATTATGAAGGTGAGCATTACAATCGTTACCTGATCTGTTACAGCACAATTCCAGAGCACTATGTGTCTCCGATTATCCCCTATCTTAATGACAATTATGGGGGGAGTTTTTATATCTTCGGTTATGACTATATCTGGCCTCATAAGATGTCAGATCGTATTCTCAGCGAGGTGGAGAAAGTAGGTGGAGTTGTTTCAGGGATTGAATTTACCCCTTTTGCAGTAAAAGATTACACGCCTGTCTTTCAACGTATCGAAGCATCAGGCGCCAGAAATCTGTTACTGATATTACCAGGGAATGATGGGTTTAATTTTCTCACGCAGATGTCGAAGTTTTCCTTTGGTAGACCTTTGACCACATTTGCGTTTGCAGCCGATGAATCCTATCTGAAAGCAGTGCCTTCGGAGGCCCTGGATGGGGTTTACACGGCGCTGCATTTTATCAGTAGTTGGCAAAGCCCAGCTTTTCAGCGGTTTGTAGCGCAATATCAGGAGAGGTTCGGAGAGCAGGTCTCGGTCACCTATTCCAGCAAATCACATTATGATCTGATCTATTTACTTAAATCCGCAATTGAAAAAGCGGGGAGCCTTGATCGGGAGCAGGCTGCCTCGGCACTCCAGGGGTTGAAGCTCTATAGCGGTCAAGAGACAGTCGCTCTAAGAGAGGATCATCACTTTGACCTGCCCATGTTTTTGGGACAATTCAATCAAAAAAGCCTGAATGTCATAAAACCCCTTGGGACGATCCGGCCGTCTGATCAAAGAGTTGGGCACTGAGGTGTGGTCTCTCAGAGGTAAAATATCAGCATGGATGATGCCGCTGATTGTTGCCATTCTTGTGCTGGCGCATGGTTATTATAAGGCGCATGAACGGCTGATTATTGATCATTTTAAGCAATCTCTGTTGCTTGCCGTATCGGTTGGAGAGCGTGAACTCAATTACTTTATAGATACGCGCGATCGGGAATTTAAGCAAATCAGTGCTGCAATGAGTCGGTGTGATCGTGTTGAGGAGTCAGCCTCGGAGCGTGCATTATGGGCACTGCGCTACACCTCAGGTTTCTCCGCCATGATTCTGTCTGATAACCAGGGTCGGACCACTCATGTGGAGTTGTCGTCAAACAGCAGCAATCGCTTTGTTTTAAGGCAGGAGGTGGAGGGTGAGCGTCTACTATCTGCTGATAGTTTGGCAGAGCTGCGTTATCGCTATGATGAGTGGTATCGATATCTTCCTCAACTCAAAGCATCGGAGCAGCAGAAATTGTCTGAACTGAACGCCATGGCGAGCAGAGGGGAGGTGAATTCACATCGCTTTCGGATGGCACAGCAGCAGCTTTTTGATATGAAGGAAGTACTCAATTCCCCCTATCCGGTGATCTCTTTGAGTGAGGCTGATAATGCCAAGAAACTTGGTTTACCCTTTTCTGGGAGTACATTGCTCTTCTCCAAACCGATACTTGGGTGCAATGCCGAGTTGCTGGGCTACTACACCGCCTATTTGGATAAAACTCAGCTGGAGGATCTGCTTTTTATAATGAAACAAAATCTGCATTCGAATGGTTTCGCTGAGATAGATGTGACACTTATAGATAACGGTACAGGTCAGCTTCTGATCCCAGTACGCTGGATCGCTGAAGAGCCAATGAAGGTGGGGGTGATGCAAGAATTTTATTTGCCAGCACTGTCGATGAAGTACGGTGGAATGGTTGCTAGCCGTCTTATTGAGCGCTCACAGCAGATTACACCGGTATCCCATCTGCATTTGGATGATGATCATCGTATTGATGAAGCATTGTGGCCTAAACCTAAGCCTGGTGTTCAATTGGTTGTGTTTATCTCTAAAAAGGAATTAAAAGATCTTTGCGACTGGTTGCTGGTGAAAGTGTTGTTATGGAGTTTGTTATTGGTAGTTATCTCTTTCGGATTGATTCTCTATCTCTCAAACCACATTGCCAGTCCAATTGTAGCGTTGCGCAAGCAAACCGCATTACTCGCAGCGGGGGAGTACCAGGAGAGTGATTTTAAAGCACGCACTGATGAAATTGGGGAGCTGTTTCAAACCTTTGAGGAGATGGCCATCTCGATAAAAAGTAAGGAGCGGCAGCTCACTGCACTGGCAACACAAGATTTTTTAACGGGTGTGATGAATCGTCGGGCGTTTTTCTCTACTGCTTTCGAGGAGCACCAGCGTGCCATACGTGAGGGAGGCACTGATATTACCATTTTGATGGTAGATCTGGACCACTTTAAGCAGGTTAATGATCAGTTTGGGCATAAGGTTGGAGATCAGGCGCTGGTTAAACTCTGCCGTTCTATTGAGATGCTGTTGCGGGTTGAAGATAAGCTCGGACGGATCGGTGGAGAGGAGTTTGCACTCCTACTCATAGATTCCAATGAGGCTCAGGCAATTGATATAGCAGAACGGATTCGAAGCTCCGTAGAGGCGATGGCTTTTGATGAAATAGGCTTACCAGAGCTGCAGATCACAATCAGTATCGGTGTGAGCCAGTGGCTACACGACGAATCATTTGAAACAGCCCTATCCCGAGCTGATGAAAAGCTCTACATGGCGAAACAGGCGGGACGAAATCGCGTGGAAAGCTGATTCCGCCCGTGAACGCCAGATTGTACAGTCCGTTTAGATATCGATTTCGGTCCAGATAGGCGCGTGGTCAGATGGTTTTTCCATAGCCCTTAGTTCGTAGTCCACACCTGCATCCTTGCAGTTTTCAAGAAGGGAGGGGGTCAGCAAAATGCCATCAATTCTTAAACCGCGCTTTGGCTCCGCCTCAAACCCTCTTGATCGATAGTCAAACCAGCTAAAGGTTTGCTCCTCTTCAGGATTCAAAAAGCGGAAACTGTCAGTTAGGCCCCACCCCGTCAGTTTTTCATACCACTCACGCTCCTCAGGTTGGAAGCTCGCCTTGCCTGTTTTGAGCCAGCGTTTGCGATTGGGTTCACCAATACCAATATCTTTGTCTGTTGGTGATATGTTCAGGTCACCCATCAGTACCAGATGTTGTTCAGGTGTACAGGCGTTTTCCAGATAGTTCTGCAGATCAGCATAGTATTTACGTTTCGCCGGAAACTTCACTTCATGCTCAATATTTTCCCCCTGCGGGAAATAGCCGTTGAGTACCCTGATGGAAAGACCCGAGTCTGTTTCATAGTCACCCATGATCATACGGCGTTGTGCATCGTCATTATCAGTAGGGAAGCCTTTCTGAATATTTTTAAGAGGCTTCTTCGAAATAAGGCAAACACCATAATGACCTTTCTGGCCGTGATACTCGACGTGATAGCCCATCGCTTCAACATCCGCAACCGGGAAGGCTTCGTCATGCACCTTGGTTTCCTGAAGTCCGATCACATCCGGTTGGTATTTGTCGATCACCGCTTGAAGTTGGTGGAGGCGGGAGCGCAGCCCATTAACATTAAAGCAAATCAGTTTCATATCGTCGGAGCCCGGATCAAAAATAAAAATGAATTCTAGTGAACAATCCGAGCGTTGGGTACTCTTAATGGATTAGTAAATACTATGAATCAGTTTAACTTTATCAATTGGCCCCCATAGAAAAGGTTAAGTAGAGTGCGGGTTTAAGATAAAACACAAACATAAGGAGCCGGCTGTGGCGGAGTATGATTTTGATCTGTTTGTAATTGGCGCAGGATCGGGTGGTGTCCGCGCTGCAAGAATGGCTGCAGCCATGGGTGTAAAGGTTGGTATTGCAGAAGACAGATATCTAGGCGGCACCTGTGTCAATGTCGGATGTGTCCCCAAAAAACTGTTTGTATATGCATCTCATTATGCAGAGAGTTTTGAAGAAGCGGCAGGCTTTGGTTTAACCAGTTCAGGTGTTGAATTCGATTGGAAGACTTTACGAGATAACAAAACTAAGGAGATTGAACGCCTGAATGGTATCTATAAGAACCTTCTGGTGAACTCCGGTTGCGAGCTGATTGATGGCCGTGCAACGCTGGTTGATTCGCATACAGTTGCAGTGGGCTCAAAACAATATAGCGCTGAACGTATACTGGTCGCTGTTGGTGGCTGGCCTAATATCCCTGAAATACCGGGTAAAGAGCATATCATCAGTTCCAATGAGGTGTTCTACCTGGATGAGTTCCCAAAACGGGCACTGGTCGTAGGGGGGGGATATATCGCAGTGGAGTTTGCCGGCATTTTTGCAGGCTTAGGTGCACAAACAACCTTGGCTTACCGGGGAGATCTGTTCCTGCGTGGATTTGATAAGGAGATTCGGGAGTTCACCGCGCAGGAGGTTGCAAAGAAGGGTGTAGATCTTCAGTTCAACAATAATGTGGAGTCGATAGAAAAGCAGGCCGATGGTAGTTTCCAGGTTCAGATGACAGATGGAACTGTGTTGGAAACTGACCTGGTGATGTATGCAACGGGTCGAAACCCCAAAGTAGAAGGATTAGGGCTGGAAGCGCTGGGAATTGAGCAAGCAAAAAATGGGGCGATCATTGTGAATGATCAGTTCCAGACAAATGTCCCTTCAGTCTATGCGGTTGGAGATGTGATCGATAGGGTGCAGCTGACACCGGTGGCTTTAGCTGAAGGGATGGCATTGGTACGGAACCTGTACGCCGGGGCTAATCAGAAAGTGGACTATGATCTGATACCCACAGCGGTATTCTGCCAACCCAATATCGGGACTGTGGGACTGAGTGAAGAGCAGGCCCGAGAGCAGTATGCCGATATCGAGGTGTACAAGTCAGAGTTCAGAGCGATGAAACATACACTCAGTGGCAGCGAGGAAAGAACCTTCATGAAGATGCTGGTGGATGCGCAAAGCCGGAAAGTGCTTGGAGTGCATATGGTCGGACCGGATGCCGGTGAGATTATTCAGGGTATCGGTATTGCTCTGAAAGCGGGTGCAACGAAAGAGGTCTTTGATAGCACCATCGGAATCCACCCAACGGCAGCAGAGGAGTTTGTCACCATGCGTGAGCCTGTTGCCAGTTAACCATTTCTGTGAATCCGAAACCCGCCTTGTGCGGGTTTTTTTATCCGCACAAGTTCTGATGGACGCTAGAGTAGTAACCCACCTGTGAGGGTAAAAAGTAGTACAAGTATCAGAACAGGGAGTTTAAATCGCTGGAGTGCGATAAAGCCTGCGATCACCAACGCCATATCCAGGCTGGAGTTCACAGCGCTGGAAAATACTGGCTGGTAGAGGGCGGAAAGTAATAAGCCTACCACAGCAGCATTGAGACCTTGGGCGGCCGCTGAAATTTTGGGTTGTGAGGCCCATGACTCCCACGCTGACTGGAGACTGAGTACGAGCAGAAATCCCGGTAGGAATATTCCCAGAGTCGCAATCAGGGCTCCTGCCAGAGCTGCATCCTCCATGACCTCGGCGCCCAGAAACGTTGCCAAGGTAAACATAGGCCCGGGAATCGCCTGGGCAGCCGCGTATCCCAGAAGGAAGCGGTCAGCATCAACGGAATCCCCCAATGTCTGTTGTAACAGAGGAAGTACGACATGTCCTCCACCAAACACTAGACTACCTGAGTGGTAGAACGAGTTGAAAAGCGAGAGCCACTCGCTGCTAGTTGATAGCAGAGGGAGTAGCAGGAAGAGTGCGAGAAAAAGAAACAGCGGAAGTTTGGCGGGTGCCTCAGAAGAGGTTGCTACCTGATGTGCGCGAGAGCTGAACCCTATACCCACAACAGCGGCCAGCAGAAGGAGAAGCATCTGCACCCACAAGTAAGGAAACAGTAGCATGGCGACAGCGGTCGCGATCGCGATAATAAGAGTTTTATTCTCCTGACAAAAATTACGGGACATATTCAGGGTAGCATCGGCCACGACAATCACAGCCAGTAGCTTTAAGCCCTGAATAATACCGTTAACAGTAGGATGCTCTATAGAGGCGCTGGTGACCGCAAGAAGATAGAGAAGAGTAAACGAAGGGAGAGTGAAACCCAAAAAGGCGGCGACCCCACCTCCGATGCCTGCCTTACGCAGCCCTAAGGCAAATCCGACCTGACTGGAGCCCGGTCCCGGTAGGAACTGACTAAGAGCGATCAGACGGGCATATGCTTCCTGATCAATCCATCTCAGCTCCTGTACAAACGTTTTCTGAAAGTAGCCCAGGTGAGCAGCAGGTCCCCCAAAACTGGTTAAGCCCAGTAGGAGAAAACGCCAGAAAATCTCGAATACCTGCTTCATCTTGTGATCCTATGCCCTCATCTGAAATAGGTTAGCAGAATAGGGCAGGAAGATGACCTCTGCATGACGATGCTAGGTTTGAGGTGGTAGTTTATTTTTAGCTTCTATCCACTGAGACATATACTGTGTGCTTTTCATCGTATGATGGCAAAGCATCGCGCCCGTAAAGTTATTCAGGCGGTGTTCCGATAAGCGGGCACGCAGTTGTAAAATGTGTTCGACCAGAGTATTTCCGTTTTTTTCACCATCATAATAGTGAGAAAGAATGGGAGAAGCTAAAGCCTGTTTGGCATGCCACCGATCCGGGTCACAGTAGAGCGAAGCGGTGAGTTCAATGAATGCTTCATCGGATTCTGCAATCTCACCCGGCCATTCATGATCGGGGCTCATCCCTTCTGCTCCAATAGGGGAGGTGATACTCGGGGTTTTGCAAACCATGGCGTCCAGTAGTTTTCCCTTAATTCCAGCACCAAACCTCAATGGTGAGAGACAGAGTCGAGCATTTTTCAGAACGTCATAGGCGCTGTCAGCCCATCCTTTTATCTGAAAGCCTGTTTTGGGGTTGTGCAGGGCTGTCGCTTTAGGAGGGGGGTAAGCGCCATAGATATGCAGTTCGACATCCTCTTCTCCCATAGCTTTTAGTTGCTGTTTGATCGATGGCCAGAGTCGCTGCATCTGCAAAACGGAATCCCAGTTAGGAGCGTGTCTGAAGTTTCCTATCATCACCATATGCTTGCGCTGCTCAAAGGATGGTTGATCGACGGGTAGCGATGGGAGGTCCAGCATAAACGGGAGGTGGTAGATCAACGTAGATGGAAGAGCGAACTGTTGCTGCAGGAGTGACATCTCGTAGCTGGAGATGATCAGTGACAGGTCAGAACGGAAAATGGCAGCAATTTCACGTTTAGCCAGGTCTGAGAAGAGGTCAGATAATTCAACTTCCCGGTTCTGTTTTACAGCCTGATGGCGTGCATGACGCAAACATTGGAGATCCTCTGTATCCAGAATACGCAGTGCGTCAGGGCAGTTTTTCTCGACCCGCCAACCGAACTGCTCCTCCATCATAAAGCGGTCAAACATGACGATATCGGGAGTGAGTTCTGTAATAAAGCGGTCAAAACTGCTGTCGTTTAACGCGATGTTTTGACTCTCTATTCCTTCGTTGGCCAGATCGGTCATATGCTCGGTTTTCTGGGCTGGGCTGGCGAAAGTGACTTGCCAGTTTTGTGCCCGGAACAGACGTAGTAAGGAGAGCATATGGCTACCCGCCGCTGATGAATTGGGCTCAGGCCAGACATAGCCAATAACCAGAACTGATAGCATAGAAGAGACCATAATTAACTGCGAACGCGATATTTTACCTATAACTCCTGAATAATATACAAGTTGTCATCTTTGCCTGATTAAATGACTCCGACTCAATGATCCGAAGGCGCAGGGAGCTAGCTGGTCATGAGGCTGATTAAGGAGGCGGTATGACATTGAAAGACCAATTTGAACTAATGGCGCGATATAACCAATGGATGAATGAAAGTGTATTTGACGCGGCCAACGAATTGGATAAGAGTGATCTGGTAGAGGACCGTGGTGCATTTTTTGGCTCGGTCATCGGTACGTTAAACCATATTCTGGTCGGAGATATCATCTGGCTGAAGCGTTTCTCTGCTCATCCAAGTGGGTTTGATTCTCTCAACGTGGTCAGGGCGATGGAATCCCCCAAGACGTTAACCACAGTCCTCTATGACGATCTGGAAGCGCTTCAGGATACCCGGTATCAGATAGATCTGACCCTCATTGAGCTGTGTGACGAGATGGAGATCTATGATCTCAGTTATCCAATCACCTACTGTAATATGCAGGGCAATAAGTTTGAAAAACGATTCGGATATCTCCTGCAGCACCTCTTTAATCATCAGACTCATCACCGCGGGCAGGTGACCGTTTTACTCAATCAGCTCGGTGTGGAATTGGCTGTTACGGACCTTTTGGCAGTCATACCGGAAGCGTGAAATTGTTGTTGGTGATACATCCCTCATCTGCCGGGCAGGGGAGCCTATCAATAGGGATTTTGAAGGTGTTTTCTGCAGGAATATGCTGGTTAAATATTGTGCGGCGCAGCAAGGGTGGGTATACTTAAGTCTAGTTTGAAACGCTTGAGAGGCACTAAGCATGAACTTGAATGGTATGAATTTTACAGGTGTGGCAAATGATGACCGCCGTATTGCTGAAGAACTTCAGGCAATGGGCGCATTTGATCAAAGCGCTGATATCAAAGAGTCAGTACTGAGTCAGGCTGTTGAGGCTGTAGGCCAGTTCCTTACTTGGATGCGCTGGAAGGGTGAAGTGGGTGTATACGGTTGCCGTGTTGGCGCTGCTTATGCACGTCGTCAGGAAGCCGCACAGATAGCGTAACTGATGGTTACAGGCTGTACATGCCTATGTGCAGCCTCTTATCTTGCCCGTTACCCCTATCCTCCCTAATTCGCATCAGCAGAAACACTGCTCCAATCATCCTGAGTCACACTGATTCCCTTAATCTGTGCATATACGTGCTCACCGGTTTTTAGCCTGAGCTCATCAACGGCCCATTTGGTGATATGCGACCAAACTGAAAACTTACCTATCTGTAACTCGACTTCCGCTTGATGATCACCCCCCACATGTATCTGTTTGATCTGGGCAGGTAGTATGTTACGAATACTGCTACCATTGGGTTTTTCCCGAATAATAGAGACATCATTCGCATGTATGCGGATCCGGACTGTTTGTTCAGGTGCGAGAGAGAGCTGCCTGATCCAAAGCTTGATATCGTTAGAGAGACTTACACAAGACATAGGGTAGCTGGTGTGATGATGATCCAGAGTTGCGGTTAGCAGGGAGCTACGAGCGTCGCCCTCCAGCCAGGGTTTCATCGCGTCAGAGCTCCAAACCTTCTCAACACTACCTGACTCAATGATCTTCCCCTCATCCAGCAACAGCATATAATCTGCTAGCTGCACAATCTCTTCGAGGCTATGAGTAACGTACAGTATTGGGATCTCAACTTGTTTGGATAGCTGAGCCAGATAGGGTAGTAGTTCTTTTTTTCGGGGGAGGTCCAGGGAAGCCAAAGGTTCATCCATCAGCAACAGTCGAGGCTTTGATAGCAGGGCCCGTCCTATGGCAACACGTTGGCGTTCACCACCCGATAGTGATGGAGGGTAACGGTTCAGTAGTGGTGCGATGTCTAGCATTGAGATTATCTTTTGAAATTCTGATGTCGAGCATGAGGCTTTGGCGCTGTAACAAAGATTTCCTTTGACTGTGTAATGAGGGAACAGTCGAGCCTCCTGGAAAACGTACCCTATCTCTCTCTTTTCGGGCGGGATATGTATTTTCTGGGCCGTATCAGTCAATGTTTCATTATCAAGCGTTATCCTACCCAAATCCGGTTTCAACAGTCCCGCAACCATATTGATTAAGCTGGTCTTTCCAGAACCTGAACGACCGAAAACAACCGTAATTCCATTGTTGGGCGACTGAAATCTACAGCGAAGATCCAGTTCGCCTAACTGTGAGTGAAGCGCGACTTCAAGCATGATCGCCCCCCAGTTTCCGGATCGTTTTACGGGTTAACCACTCAGATGCAAGTAACGAAATCAGGGCAATTGTGATAGCGATAATACAGAGTCGGGCCGCCTGAGCTTCTGCACCAGGGGTTTCGATAAAGGCGTACATTGCCAGTGGAATCGTTCGGGTGATTTCTGGGATATTGGATACAAAGGTAATGGTGGCTCCAAACTCGCCTAATGCTCGGGCAAACCCCAAAACAGTACCAGATAGTATTCCAGGTAGCGTTAGAGGCAACGTAATTGTCAGAAAGACCTTTAGAGGTGAAGCGCCGAGCGTACGGGCTGCAAGTTCTAGTCTGGTGTCGACCGCTTCAATACCCTGGCGGATCGCTCTGACCATTAAGGGAAAAGCGACTACCGCTGCAGCCAATGCAGCGCCCTGCCAACTGAAACTAAAACTAAAACCGGTCAGCTCAAACAGTGGTTTTCCGATCCACCCCTGACGACCAAAGCCGATGAGCAGAAGATAGCCGATGACGACCGGCGGAAGAACCAGGGGGAGGTGAACGATACCATCTAGCAGCGATTTACCTGTAAAGTGTTTCCGGGCCAGAAGCCAGGCCACTAAAATGGCTACAGGCAGGCTGATAACTATTGCGGTCAGAGAAACCTTCAAGCTAAGCAGTAAGGCGGACCATTCATACTCTGTTAAATACATCTATTTCTTATATCCCGATGTAGTAAAGCCAAAACGTTCAAATACGCTGGCAGCTTCCTGGCTGAATAGATAATGGTATACCGATGAAACAGCATTGTGTGTTGATCTGTTGAGCATCGCAACCTCATAGATAATTGGGCTATGCAGAGTGGATGGGATCTGACTAAGTACTTTAAGTTTAGGGTTCTGGCTGACATCAGTGTAATAGTGAATTCCCAGAAGGGTTTCACCTCGCTCAGTGAGCGCGAGTGCAGAGCGTGCGCTATTGGTGGGAGCCAGTTTATCTTTCCAGCTGTGCCAGAGGTTTACCTTTTCTAATGCTTCTTTTGCATAAATACCAACAGGGACGTGCTGTGGATCGCCTACAGCGATACGGCCACTGAATTCCGGGAGGTTGCTAAGAACCAGCGCAGGGCTGAATTCGAAGTACGGTATAGCTGATTCTCTCTGGGAGGCGATTACGAGCCGGTTTTTGAGTAGCGCCTTTCGGCTGGCGGGCTGCAGGTGAGCATCTTTCTCCAGGTAATCTACCCAGCGAGAGTTAGCGGATAGATACAGATCTGCTGGGGCGCCTTGTGTTATCTGTCTGGCCAGTGTGGAGGAGGAGGCAAAAGAGAGAATTATTTTTACCGGTGAAGTTTTTTCAATCTGATGAGCAATCTCCTGAAGCGGAGAGGTCAGAGAAGCGGCTGCGAAAATTGTCACCGTCTCCTTTGCAAAGGCTGAGTGGCTTAACATCAGCACAGTGAACAGCAGGAATTTCAAATTCATCGATTGGCCAATATCTTTGCGGGCAGCACAGGCGTTGGCTGCTTAGTTAATCCCTTTATATAAGATATGGTTGAATTATTCTAGGAAGGAAAATTTTCCGATCCATCTATTGTCGCTGAGGATGGTTTTTTATCTGTTATAGAATGGTCAAAAACTTATTTTGATAAAAACAGGCTTTGATTTGAAATCTTGATACTCGCTTAGGGGCGATCAGTCTATTTAAGGATTGAGGATGTAAAGGGGAGTTCGGAGCTACTTTGTAGCTCCTACTTTCCGGTACCAGCGAGAGTTGTGATTTTATGAGCGGTTATGAGATTACGACCTGATTGCGGCCATTATCTTTTGCTTGATAGAGGGCTTTATCTGTACGTTCTACCAGTTGCTCGGCGGATTCACCATTAACAAGTTGAGAAACGCCAAATGAGGCTGTGATTGAACTAATGATTTCACCGGATTTCTTCTGCTTAATTCGAATGGCCTGAATCTTCTGGCGTACTTGATCAGCAATATCTGCCGCTTCTTTTTTAGTGGTGCCGGGCATGAGAACCGCAAACTCTTCTCCACCAAAACGGACAGGTAGCATCGGTTCCTGGCAAACCTCTTTGAGGAGTTTGCCAACATATTGAAGCACTTTGTCACCCATCAGATGGCCGTAGGTATCGTTGAAACGTTTAAAGTGGTCAATATCGACCAGAATAAACGATGACACCAGATCTGACCCTTGCAGTGAAACCAGCTGATTAAGTTCAGCATCAAAAGCACGGCGATTGAAAAGGTTGGTCAAGGGGTCGACTCGGGCATCCTGACGAGTTTTGTTGAGCTCATCTTTCAATGCCTGAATCTCAGCCTGTGCTTCGTGCATTCTCTCCTGAAACAAGCGAGCTGTTTCACTAATAGATTTTGTATGATCGGCTAGTGCATGGATAACTGATTCAAGAGGTAGGCTGGGCTCCCCATCCTCATCTGCAGCACTGAGTGAATCCAGACTTTCCTCCAGCACATTGCTGAAATTTTCTGTCTTCTCTGCTGTGTTACCAGCATGTTCATGAAGGTCGTTGATCAAACCGATAAGGCTTGCCTGAATGTCTTCGGCTCCCTGAATCTCCTCTTTGATCATATGATCTCTGAAGAGCTGTTCACTCAGCATAGTTGGGCAGGTGCCATATGTATTCAGCGTTTTATCAAGCTGAGCATTGAGTTCAGGTACACGATCACTTACATAGGTATACCAAAGTGCGTAATTGAGAGGGTTTGGTGGAATATTGTGTTTCACCATCAGAGGAACAGCCTGACGGAGATACTCTGCTGCCTGATTATTGTTTTCAGCGAACTTCATACTTCCCCTATTACTATCATCGGTTGATAGTAGATATAAACTGTGGAGTGGAGAAAAATATCTGACTGCCACCCGCAATTGATCGATTACTCACTAACTTTAAAACAAGCGTTTGAGTATGGGAATATCAACTGTAAAAAATCCCAACAAAACTTGGATAAAGTTACTCTTAGTATCGGCAGCAAGGAATAAATCTTCAAGAAAATCCAATTTGAAACTTCATTCAACTAATGAAAGGCTGGTTATTTTTTAAACTCAAATAGTTACGTGATACAGTCATAAGCGCTTTAATCACGATTTCTCGTACTATGTGGGCATAGGGAAGAGCTGATGTCACTGCTTAAAAGTGTTCATTTCTGTCATCTCCGAGGTGATCTTTTTGGTGGATTAACGGCTGCTGTGGTGGCGTTGCCGCTGGCTCTGGCCTTTGGTGTATCATCGGGTGCAGGTCCTATTGCCGGCATCTATGGTGCGATTTTTGTAGGGGTGTTTGCAGCGCTATTTGGCGGAACATCAACTCAGATCTCAGGACCCACTGGGCCGATGACGGTGGTAATGGCGGCCGTGTTTACTCAGTTCAGTGCCGTTGATCCGCAACAAGGGCCCGCGCTGGCTTTTACGGTGGTGTTAATGGGAGGTGGGCTGCAGATTCTTTTTGGATTGTTTAAGCTCGGTAAGTACATCACATTAATCCCCTTCCCAGTGATATCTGGTTTTATGAGTGGGATTGGCGTCATTATTATCGCCCTGCAGTTATCCCCACTGTTGGGACACGATGCGGCTGCATCCGTACTGAGTTCTTTGCAACTACTTCCGCAGCATCTTGAAACTGCTAATCCCACTGCTTTTCTCTTGGGTGGTGTGACGCTCTTAATTGTTTTTTTCTGCCCTGCTGCCCTTGGTCGTATTTTACCTTCACCTTTAATCGCGCTTGTGGTGGGAACGATTATCTATCTACTTTTCTTTCAAAATGAGGGTGTGATCATTATCGGTGAGATCCCTACAGGCCTGCCCCAGTTTCAGCTACCGGTGATTGATCTCTCTCTTTTTAAAGAGATGTTCCTGGCGGCTTTGATGTTGGCAGCGCTTGGTTCCATTGATTCATTGTTAACCTCATTAGTGGCGGATAATTTGACGAAGACGGTACATGATTCAGATCGTGAATTGGTTGGGCAGGGAATAGGTAACATGGTATCCGGCCTGTTTGGCGGGTTGCCTGGGGCTGGTGCGACAATGAGGACCGTCGTGAATATTAGGGCTGGAGGGCAGGGGAGGTTATCCGGTGTTTTTCATGCATTGATATTGTTTGCGATCATTCTTGGGGCTGGCTCCCTTGCTGAACATATTCCTCTGGCGGTTTTGGCTGGCATTCTGATCAAAGTAGGCATTGATATCATTGATTGGAATTTTTTGCGCCGTATACATCGGGCTCCGCTCTTTGTGGTAATCCTCATGTTGCTAGTTCTGGGGTTGACCGTTTTTGTGGACCTGGTGACTGCAGTCATAGTTGGGGTTTTTCTGGCAAATATCATCACGATTAAGCGGCTTTCGGATATTCAGTTGGACTCTATTCGGGTGATATCAGACCAGCCGGATAATTTTGAACGGTTATCGGCAAGGGAGCGATCCATACTTCGGAAAGCGGAAGGTCGTATTCTTCTTTACCATATTGATGGCCCGGTCAGTTATGCAGCGGTTAAAGGGATGAAAAAAAAATTAGCAGATTGTCAGCCTCATGAAGCGTTGATGATCGATTTTACCTCTGTTCCCTTAATCGATGTTTCTACTGCGATGACGATTGAGAATATGATTATCGACGCTCAGTCCGCAGAGCGGGATGTTTACCTGATCGGTATGAATTCGATTGTCAGAAATGTTTTTGAAAGGATGCAGATTCTGACAAGGCTGCCGGAGGAGCTTCTGTTTGAAGAGCGGGAAAAAGCGCTGGAAGCTGCTTACCAGCGATTAAACTTGTCTTTGTAATGGGTGACATGTTTTACCGCATCAAGGAGTTGATTGAGCTGGGTTAAGTTGCTTTCGCTACCTGTTCCTTTGATGAGTAACCGCTCGCTCCAATTACGTTCGGTGATATTGACCTTTGAAAGATTCAGAAAGTGCTCTATCTCTCCAACAAGGTGATGCGGGAGCTCCAGAGTAAAATCAAACTGTTCTATTTTTTCAATGATGGGTAAAGTTTGCAGAGCTTCTTGAACGGCTAGACTATAGGCCCTGACCAATCCCCCTGCACCCAGTTTAATACCACCAAAATAGCGGGTAACCACGACACAGATTTCGCACATTTCACTATGCTCAATTACATTTAGCATCGGTTTGCCAGCCGTTCCCTTGGGCTCACCATCATCATGACTACCCCGGCAGTTCAAAAGGGAGCGTGAGCCAGCGATCTGTGCCCAGCAGTTGTGGTTAGCTTTGGGGTGTTGTTGACGTATTGACTCGATAAACTGTTGGGCGCTCTTCGGGTCGGGCGTATGTCCAATATGGGTAATAAACCGACTGTGCTTGATCTCTATCTCATGGCTGAAACAGGGATCTGCTGGTATGAACTGTTTCACCGGAGTATTCCTGTTGCGAGATAGATCTCGCCAACCCATTCAGACCCCAGAGCGGATTCTGTAAAGGCAGCTTGAATCTGATCCAGTAGCTGTTGCTGATCTATCTTCAGGGGATCCAGAGGGTCATGAAGAGGGGCCTTGAAGAGAAGTTCGATATCAATCTGCTCTTTGGTGTAGTGCAGATAAACTCGATAAGGGGCTATGTTGCTATCAATGCGCGCTAGGCACTGATCTATGAGGGGGATAATCTCTTGTCGTGAGGGAAGGACTGGCGGGTTTTTATCTGATTCCAGATTCTCATCATCGAAAGTATCTATATGATAGATGATATGCCCAATCTCACTATTTTGAAGCAGCTGTTTACAGGCTAAATCACCAATGTAGTGACCTTCTGATGCACTGATATGGGAGGAGACCTGAATATGCAGCTCAAGAAGGTTTTTGCTTCCCATCGCCCGGGTTTTGAAACTGTGAACGCTGACGATCCCTTCTACAGAGATCACTTGTGCTTTATATTTCTCAATAAGCTCAGAGGGAAGAGCCGTATCTACCAGCTGCTGGAAGCTACTCCAACTGAGATCCCAGCCAATTTTTGCGACCATGATTGCAACTGCAATAGCGGCTGCAGAGTCCAGCCAGTTAATCCCGGCCATGGTTCCCGCTACCCCTACAAAGACTACAATAGAGGAGAGCGCGTCTGTACGGCTATGCCATGCATTAGCAATGAGAAGCTCGGATTCAACCTCCTTTCCTACTCTGAGGGTATAGCGATAGATCCACTCTTTACTCGCTACTGAAAAGATAGCAACAGCCAGAGCTGGCCATTCCGGTATTGGTTGGGATTCAAGGTGGGCTAGTTTGAGAACGCTGTCGTAGGCCATGGCCCCGGCAACTGCAATTAATATACTACCGAGTATCGCCGTTCCAACCGTTTCAAAATGACCGTGTCCCCAGGGATGATCTTCATCCGGACCTTTACCTGAAATCTTCAAAATGATGATCACTAAAAGATCGGTAAACAGGTCTGATAGTGAGTGAATGCCATCAGCAATTAAGGCTGCTGAGTGCGAAAATAATCCGACAACGACTTTTAAAATACCCAGAAGGCCGTTAACTAAAGCTCCGATCCATGTGACCTTGTTTGCGGCTCTTATTTGAGCTTCTTCTCTCTGCATTTTTGAACCTGGCAAAATCTGGGTGATATCAGTCTGACCCTGTATCCTACAGGAAGCTGAGCGGATGTTAAAAAGATAGAACCTAAGGTTGCCGGTTGTTTGAAAAAAAAGCTTAGAGAACCGTATTTAAAGGGGTTGCAGAGGGTATTTGTTTTAGCAGACAGAAATAGTTTTGCACTGGATTAAATTTTGCTGGCTAAATGCGTTAAAAAAACAACCATAAAGAATAGTATTTAATATGTTGACAAAAATAACTTACTGAAAAGTAAAGGGAAAAATTTAATTGATCAAAATTTGATCAGTTTGTGCAGGTGCCTGAAATAATCAGTGTTTCGTGACGTTTTTAAGTCATAACTCACAAACTTATCCACAGGTAATGTGGGTAGGGTTCTCAAGGCCTTGTATTTGTTGAGGATAAAGCAGTTCGTATTGAAAATTCAGGTTACGGATTGCGGCTTTGAGGGTTTCCACATAGTATCGTCACCTTGAATAGGAGGGGGTTATGGAAAGCGGAACCGCAGCACAGATTATCTTACCACTGGCACTCTTTACCATTATGTTTGGAGTGGGCATTACCTTACGTGTTTCAGAGTTTACATTCTATATACAAAATCCTAAGCCCGTCATTATCGGGGCTCTGGCCCAACTACTCCTTCTTCCCCTTATCGGGTTGATCGTTGTCACCGTTTTCGCCTTACCTCCGGCGATGGCTGTTGGAATTATGATTCTGACCTTCGCGCCTGGTGGTGCAACGTCAAATATGATTACCCTTCTCGCCCGTGGCGACACCGCCATGTCGGTATCATTGACGGCAGTGTCTGGGCTGGTAACGCCTTTTACGATCCCGCTTCTGGCTTTTTTTGCTGTCGCATACTGGTTAGGGGAACAGGCCGCAATCGCGTTCCCTGTCTTAGAAACAATGCTCAAACTATTCGCTATCGCGGTTCTTCCGGCTATTTTAGGGGTTATCGTTAATCACCTCTGGCCTGAGTTCTGCCGCAAAGCAGAGGGGACAGTGAAGATAATGGCCTGTCTGTTTCTATTCATTGTTGTGCTAGGTATAGTTCGTGCGAATTGGGATAGTCTGCCTGTTTTGATTCTACAACTCGGGCCAGCAGTATTGTCTCTGGTGATGATTGCGATGGGAGGAGGGTACCTGCTAGCAAGCAAACTCGCCATGTCACAGGCGCAGTCGGTCACTTTGGCTGTTGAGTTGGGTATTCAGAATGCTGCTACAGCGTTGATGGTGACCACGGTTATTCTGGATAATCCAGTCATGTCGGCCAGCGCGCTGATCTACGGTATTCTGATGAATATCCCTGCTTTTCTTCTAATTGCTTACCGGAATCTGCCCAATAGAGGGGAAGTTAACAGCCAGTGTTAATCAATGCCTAAGAGTTTGTGATTCTGGAGGCTTAATTTCCATTGTGGATGTTTCAGGCAGTAATTAATAACGTCCTGAGTGAACATCGAGCGGGTAGGGCCATCCATCGGTTGAAGGTAGAAATGCTGAAAAGGCAAGTGTTCAAAACGGTCAGGCGGAGCTAAGGATTGCGGATAAACCAGTTTTAGTTCATGGCCGCTTTCTATAACCAGTTCAGTATCGGCTTTTGGACTGACGCAGACCCAGTCAATACCCTCCGGCAGTGGCTTGGTTCCATTTGTTTCAACCGCCACTTCAAAGCCAAAGCTGTGACATTGATCAACCAGGGCCTGATCGAGTTGAAGGGCTGGTTCCCCTCCCGTGAAGATGATGTAGGGCTTTTGACTCGAAGCGTCTGGCCAGAATGTCGCTAAAAATTGACAGAGGTCGTTAGCGGTTGAGAATTTTCCACCATTTTGTCCGTCAGTACCGATAAAATCGGTATCACAAAAATCACACACTGCTTTATTGCGGTCCTGTTCACGACCGGACCAGAGATTGCAGCCAGTAAAACGACAGAAAATAGAAGGCCGGCCACTTTGTGCGCCTTCACCTTGGAGGCTATAGAAAATCTCTTTTACGGAATACATCAGTTTGTGATAGAAAGGGCGTTTGTTTTAAAGGCGCTAAGTCTACACCTGCACACTTTGACTGCAAGTTAAATTCATCGATTTTGTTATGAAAGAATAGGTAATTACGTGGAACTTCAAGATATTGATAAAGTGATCTATAAACAGAAACAGCGTAAAACAAGTCTGATTTTCTGCCTGATTTTTGCCCTCTTAGGTCTGAGTATCAGTGCGGTGCTACGTGGATACTATGGCAACCCTGAAGGTGAAAATATGGCGGTCAACCTGACCGGGGTATTGGTAGGATTTATTATTTCGATCGTAGTTTTTTCTCGTGTGTCACGCAGACCTTATTTTGATGAGTTACGCTATGGTTGGAACCTAAAGCGTCAGGCTTTGAAAATACAAAACCATCGTCACCGTTGGGAAGCTTTATTAGAAAAGGGTGATGCAACTGCGGCGATTGTGCTGGCATTTTATTATAAAGCGACATTGCAGCTTCAGTCTCTGGATGGGAACGAGTTTGGCTACAACGAGACAAAGGAACGAGAAAACAAGTTTCTTCTGTTATGTCAGGAAAAATCAGTGACTCCAGATCCTGATCAATATTCTGTTGATCTGTTGGAACAGGTCAAATAAGTAGTCTCTAATAGTTATATCACTTATTCAGGTTGTTCTAATGTCTTAGGCGGTGGGGATGACGTCGGCATATTATTTGTGTCATTATCGTTATAGCGTTAATGAATAAACTTATAATAAGAGAGGGTTGACGATGTTAAAGCAAGCGGTTTCCAGTCTGGCATTGGTGGCAGCGCTGACTGTTTCACCATCAGTTATAGCTGAAGGTGGCAAAAAGGCGATGATTGCGCCGGGGCTCTATTCTTTCACTGTTGAGCATGATGGTGAGCAAGTGGAAATCATGCGAAATCAGAATCCCAAGAATACAATTCATGAATTGTACAACACCACCTTCAGGGGAATGCCACAGCCGATTCATCCGTTTGAGCCGCATGATGTGGAGACAATTGGCGAGCGCGAATTTGTGGGCTACATGCAGCAGTCTAACGAAGATGAGAATGTTCTTATTGTGGATACCCGCACAGAGGGTTGGCACTATCGTTTGACGATTCCTGGAAGTATCAATGTACCTTACACGGTGATGAAAGAGGAAGAATCTGCTGCAGACGCGCTGGATGAGTTCGGGGTCAACAAGAATGATGATGGGACTTTCGATTTCTCTAACGCCAAAACGTTGGCGATGTTTTGTAATGGCTATTGGTGCGGACAAACGCCTACATTGATTAGAGCACTGCTGGAAGCTGGTTATCCAGCAGAAAATATGAAATATTATCGGGGCGGGATGCAAGCGTGGACCAGCTTAGGTCTAACAACGATCGGCGATGCTTCAGAGTAATTCTAATCTCATACACCGGTCTCGCCTGAGGTCGGTGTATGAGACTTACATGCATACATTCTAATTCCACTTCATTCTTTATTTCCACTGAAACTCTGCTATTCAGGTCGGCAGATCTCCCCTCGAGTAATCCCCAGTAGTGTGCGAAAAAGCAGTAGTGTGATCACGCCTGAAGATAAACAGAGCAGCGCAATCGAGAAAATCGGGCTAAAAGATGGATTGTGTTGCTGCATAACAAAACTAGCAACGGTGGAGGCTGCCAGTGGGAATGAATATGCCCACCATGACATGAAGAACTGTATTCGACTGAACCTGGGAAGCTGGCTCAGTAAAAACAACACTAGAAACATCGCTGAGTAAAATAGTATACGGGAAAAACTGTCCACCCCTCCTGTTAACTGAGTATAGGAGATGAAGCCAACAGCGGGTGGTGCAATCAGAATGAATAGTGTAGGTAGCAGTTTTTCAGGGAGTGGGTCGTGGAAAAACATGCGATTGAGTATCAGGGTTTTCAGTATGATCCAGTAGATCAAACCGATAGAGAAAAAGAACCAGCTTATTTCATTGTAGCCATACTGCACACCCGCAATAGGGACAAGGATATTACCTACAACAGGGATAAACCAGGCAGGTGTACTATGTGCAATCTTGAATTTAGGGTGGTGCAGCCACTGGCCTAGCACGTAAAGGGTAAAAATGAGATGGAGTGATACGCCTAAAACCCATAGGTACTCTGAGAGTGTTTTTGACACACCTAAGGTTGCGATACTCATCAGTATCAGGCTGATACTGAATGCGGGAAAGAAGCTGATCTTGATAGGGTGGTTAAACTCTTTCAGAACAGCACTGCGGTGGCGTATAGCCTTTAAAAGATAGGTCAGAGTGACCAGCAGAAAGGCGGTGGCACTTAGGTAAAGTAAAGATTCGCCAATAATGGTTGGTAAACCCAGAATAACTGCCGCCTTCTCCCAAGCAAGCGTTAAGCCAGTTAATCCCATTACCATCGCGAAGAAAGCGATCGGGAAATGTTCCAGTTTTGACAATTGAGTCTGTTTAATTGAGTAGTCCATACTGCATCTGTCTGTTAATTAGATAATTCTAATATATTAGTTTTTTTACAAGATAATATCTACTACTGATCTGAAATATTGATGTGGAGGGTGCTCCCCCGTAGGCTTGGTATGGAAGAGCACTAAGAAAGGATATTCAAGAGTAAACTATGGGCGTTCAGCCTCGCCGCCAAACGCATCGATCAGGGCGGGGTACAGTTTGGCAAACTCGAGCCCCATCTGGACCATATCAGTGTCAAATTGGGCTACTTCATCTTCAGCGGCTTCATCCGCCATCTTCTCTTGTAGCTGTTCGCTGAGTTTTAGGCGTTTGATTGAAAGGTCTTCATGCAGGATAAACTGAAGTTGTTCATCCCATTCGATCGCAAGTTTAACCACTCGCTTGCCTGCTTCTAAGTGGGCAATAAACTCCTCATCTTCGAGTTGTTGCCCTTTGATACGAATAACCCCACCTTCCATCACATTATCACGCAGTTCACACTCATCTAAGACATCAAAACTTGAAAGCTGGTTTTCGGAGTTTTCAATCCAGTGGGACATGACAGCAGACGGGGATTGGTTCACATCGGGCAGGGCAATAGGAAGTGATCCAAGACTCCCTCTAAGGTGACTTAGAAGCTCTTCGGCACGTTTGTGGCTCGATGAGTCAACCGCTATCCAGCCTTGTGAAGGGGCAATGAGTGCAGTTGTTTGACTAAATTTACTAAAGGCTCGAGGCAGAAGGTCAAGAACGACTTCATCTTTCAGTTGATCACGCTCTTTCTTGTAAACTTTCCGCGCTTGTTCCTGCTCGATGACGGAAACTTTTTCACCCACCGCTTCTTTAATAACCGCAGTAGGAAGTATTTTTTCCTCCTTACGTGCCGCGACCATAAACATTCCGTGCACTTGGTGGGCAAAGAGATCATCTAAAAGATGGCATGGTGATACCCATCCGTAACGGCTGAGTTCTTGGCTTTTACAGGGTGAGAAGGAGTGCTCAGCAAGTAAAGCCTGTAGTTGTTCCTGAGAGTATTCAAAAGGTTCAGTCAGGCGATAGAAGATAACGTTCTTAAACCACATAGCAGCTCCGCATATTTAAAAGGCAGTGCATGGTATCAAGAAATATCGACTATGGAAGAGGGGGTAGTCATAAACTCAGGGATTTAATCGCTTAAACCCTTGTTTCAGAGATCTATCAACGTAATAGCCGTAGAGTTCCAGCGTGTTAATCCCGACCATTTTTTCTGCTATTTCATTACCTTCACCATCCAGAAAAATGAGTGTCGGCGTTGCCCAAGCATTATAGCGGCGGGCAAAACGGGTTGAATCAACCTGTTGACCGTTAAAATCATGGATTGTCTTCCCGGTATTAATTTCAAGCTCACTAAAAATTGTGTTCGATCTATAATGACCGCTGATTAACATGGGTTGCAGGATCTCTTCAGTAATTTGAATGCAGTAGCTGCAATTGGGTTGAGATACCAACATCAGAACAACTTTTAACTCCCCGGCTGCATTCTGTCCCTGAGTTTGGTAGGTGGATAGCATATCTTTAGCCTTCGGCATCTCTGTAGCAGTAGCTATTGATGTAAAACACAGCCAAATGATGCCACAGCATCGAAGTATCGTTTCTCTCATCCGGGAGTTAGTCATTTGATGATAAGGTATCCATAAACTCAATTGAGTGCTCAATCACTTCATCCATATAGAGGTCACGGAAGAAATGGTCGGCACCTTCGATCTCTACAACCTGAACATTTTTATTATTTATTGCGTGTATTTTCTCTTCAAGTGCAGGGACGGTTGTGTCCTCGCTTCCCGCGATCACCAGGGTGGGAGTCGTTTCACTTCGTAACAATGTAGGGGTATCTAAGCGTGAATCTGGCTGGTAATAGCTGACAAAGCTTTCTAAGTAGACCTCGGCATCTTCACAGTAGATGAAGTCCACCTTAGATAAAACCGAATCGCCTGAAAGTTCAGCGGCGTTGTCGAGTAATGGTTTTAGTTCAACCTGATAGCGGCTTTTGTATGCACTTGCTTCGGTTTGCTGGTCCCAGGTCTGAGGGGCTAATAGAATCAAGGCTTGGATGGCGGGTTCTTGATACTCAGAGAGATACCATGCGCTCTGATTTCCTCCTCGCGAGTGCCCAGCAAGGATGATCTGTTTGCTCCCTTTAGATTTCAACCATTGGATCCAGTGGTGAATCTCTTCTATTGCATCTGTGTGTTTGTGGGTGTGGCGGCTACTGCAATCATACATACCATGCCGATTATCCTGACCAAGACTTAAATTAATGGCAAGGCTGCTGATACCTTCATCTGTTAATAACGATTGCCAGCTATCAATGATCTCCATGCCATTATGGGCAAGTGTACCGTGAGTGATGAGAACAACAGTACTAAAACCACTCTCTTCTGATAGGAGTAGGTTAGCGTTCAGTCGCAGGTTATTCGGTTTTATCGACACCTCTTCCGCAGAAGCAAATGTTGAGAGACAGATTGCGAGGGTGACAAAAAGGGAGGGTAGGAAACGGAACATTGCGACTCCAAGATGGATTTACTTCGATTTTGTTATATTGATATTCTTAATCGAAATATGCAACCGTTTTGGAGTCATTGTGTTACGACATTCGTCTCAATTTACAAACCTTCGTACGCAAGAAGAGTGTGTACCGGAACGCCTGCATCCTGAATTTTTCTGGAGCCTTGCAGGTCTGGAAGGTCGATCAATGCGGCTGCTTCGTAGATCTCAGCACCCAGCTCTTTGACCAGACTGCATGCTGCAAGAATAGTCCCGCCTGTTGCGATAAGATCATCAAATACCAGCACTCGGTCACCTTCTGAGACTGCATCGACCTGCATCTCAACCGCGGCTGTACCGTATTCCAGTTTATACTCCTGGTGGATGGTATCACCGGGAAGCTTGCCTTTTTTACGTACTAGAACCAGTGGAATATTAAGGTGATAAGACATGATTGAGTTAATGAGAAAACCGCGGGCATCAATACTGGCAATATGGGTTATATCACTGTCGATGTAGCGTTGAATAAACGCATCAGAGATCATGCGAAGAGCTTTAGGGTCTTTAAAAAGTGGAGTGATGTCCCTAAATTGCACGCCGGGTTCCGGCCAGTCAGGAATAGTTCGGATGACTGATTTCACATAACACTCGTCATATGACATGGAGATCTCCTTAAAAGCTACGATTTGACTTAGCTCAATGATTTGATTTGGAACAGACGTTCTAATTATGGGGTTGGGTTACACATTGAGATGGCTACTTACTGTGCAACTAGCAAGCACCGGTAATGAAATTACCGGTGCTTTTTTATGGGTGTGATTATGAGCAGCTGCCTTTACCGCACTGGGCAGTGATCTGCTCTGTATCTTCAACAGCAGGGCATTCACCCGATAGTTCATATAACTTATCAAGGTCCTCAATGTGGACCTCTTTCCCCTCTACTTGCAGAAGGTTCGACTTCTGGAAGCGGGTAAATATTCGACTGACAGTTTCTACCGCTAGTCCAAGGTAGTTACCGATCTCATTTCTGGACATAGAAAGACGGAAACTGGTTTCGGAATAACCGCGAACTTTGAATCGCTGAGATAGCTTGATCAGGAATGTTGCTACACGCTCTTCAGCATTCTTCTTAGAGAGAAGTAGCATCATCTGCTGTTCTTCCCTGATCTCTTTACTCATTGTTCTAAGCAGCTGGCGGCGAAGTTCAGGTAACTGACCAGAAAGCTCATCCAGACGCTCAAAAGGGATCTCACATACCGTAGTGGTTTCGAGGATTTTGGCGGAAACAGGGTACTCGTTATTATCAAATCCGCTCATACCCACCAATTCACCAGGGAAGTAAAAGCCGGTAATCTGCTCTTCACCCTCATTGGTAATCGTATAGGTTTTGACGGTGCCTGCACGAATCGCATAAACACTTGCAAACGGGGTTCCCTGATGGAAAAGGTGCTCACCTTTTTTTAATGGGCGACTTTTTTCGATTATATTATCGAGGCGCTCCATCTCAGTCATGTTGAGAGAAACCGGCAGGCATAGCGAGCTAAGGCTACATGTATTACAGCTCACTTGCTGTAAACTGCGTAGTTTCCCTTCAGTTGCCTTGTTATCACCCATAGTTAAATCCTGTTGTGGTTAGATCGAGTGGCTACTACTCGATTATGTAATATTTCCTTAAATTCGGAAAGTTAAATAATCCTGGAGAAGCGCTGAGAGCTCTGATCTTTTGGTATATATGCATCGAATGCCATACAGATACGCCGTATCAGAAGGCGTCCTGCTGGAGATACTGTGATCTTGTTTTTATCCATGGCAATCAGACCATCTTGAGTGAAAGCGCTGAGTTCACGTTGGGCATCAGCAAAGTACTCATCGAAGTTTATACCATAAAGTTTTTCTACCGGGTGCTTTTCAAGTTCAAAGTGGCAGATCAGCTGAGTAATAACATGCCTGCGTATGATGTCGTCCTGAGTGAGTGCAACACCACGTTTTATTGCACGATCAGATGTTTCTACCGCACCTGAGTAAGCCTGTATTTCATGCTCATTCTGGTAATATACAGATCCAATCTGGCTAATGGCTGAAACGCCCATCGCTACCAGATCGCATTCAGAGTGGGTGGTATAACCCTGAAAGTTGCGATGTAGATTTCCCGTTCTCTGAGCAATAGCTAACTCATCATCGGGTTTGGCAAAGTGATCCATTCCTATATAAACATAGCCCGCTTTAAGCAGCTTGTTGATAGTCGATTCCAGTATAGCCAGCTTCGTTTCCGGGCTAGGCAGAGTCTCTTCCTGGATGTGGCGTTGTGGGCGGAATCGATCAGGCAGATGTGCATAGTTAAATACGGAGAGGCGATCCGGATCCATTTCGATAACTTTATCCAGTGTCGCATTAAAGCCGTCTAGTGTCTGGTATGGAAGTCCGTAGATGAGATCAAGATTTAATGAACGAAAACCTAAACGGCGAGCTTCTTCAAGAATCGCAGAGGTTTGTTCAACAGACTGTACCCGATTTACAGCTTCCTGAACCTTTGGGTCTATATCCTGTAAACCAAGGCTGATACGGTTGAAGCCTATCTCGCGCAGAACCTTTATAGTCTCAATAGATGCTTCACGTGGGTCGATCTCAATGGAGTAATCACCAGAATCATCATCAAGAAGTTTAAAGTTTTTACGCATTTGCGCCATCAGTTCAACCATCTGCTCATGACTGATGAAAGTTGGCGTGCCTCCCCCCCAGTGCAGTTGGGTAACGGTCCGGTCATTACTGTACCATTGTGACAACTGAGCCATCTCTTTATAGAGCGTATCCAGGTAGGGTTGTGCTTTCTTACGGTTACGAGTGATGACTTTATTACAAGCACAGTAGTAGCAGACGTGTGCACAAAAAGGGATGTGGACATAGAGCGATAGAGGCGCATTCAGGTCGGCAGTGGTCTGCCCTTTAGTTACCAGATCATCTGCTGAAAGTTCCGGATCAAACTGAACGGCGGTAGGGTAGGAGGTGTAACGAGGCCCAGATAGATCATACCGCTTAATCAGATCTAAATCCCATTTTATCAGATTGTTATCCACGAACATTTACCTCTGTTAAATCAGGTCTATCCCTGATCTATAGACCGAATGACTGGCTGAATATTCCCTGCCATGGGATGGTATAAATACCCATAAGGATAATAATACCGCCAGAAAGATGTTTAGTTAGTTGTTTCTGCAAAATCTGTTTGACCTGCTGAGCAAGCACTCCGGTGAGTAGCATTGTGGGTAGGGTACCCAACCCAAACGCGATCATTAGCTCAGCACTTAAAAGCCAATCAGATGCAGCGGATGACCAGATTAGCGTGCTGTATACCAGCCCGCAGGGTAGCCAGCCCCAGAGTAAGCCTAGCAATAAGGCTTGAGAATAGTTTTTTACCGGTAAAAGTCTGCTGGCAACGGGGCTGATACGTTTCCACAAAACGCCACCAACTTGCTCAACGTGAGTTAGAACTTGCCACAATTGCGCAATGTAGAGGCCCATAAAAATTAACATGATACCCGCAAAAGTACGTAAGACGATTTGGGCTGTTTGATGTTCTATTAACCAGCTAAGGCTGCCGATAGCAGCCCCGGCAATACCGTAACTCAGGATTCTTCCCGAATTGTAACTTAGCAGGAATCCTAGCTTTTGGTTGTTGCTGTGTCCCAGTGAAACGGTAGCAGCAATGCCGCCGCACATACCCAAACAGTGTGTGCCACCGAGCAATCCAAGAAAAAAAGCTGTCGGAAGGGCCAGAGTTTCAGTCATTCTCTTTTTGTTTCTGCTTTACCTTAGCATCATCTGGAATAAGATCTTCGTCATCATCGTACAGAATACTGTGGGCGGGACTTTCCAGATCATCATACTGACCGCTATTAACGCTCCAGAAAAAAGCCCACACCCCACAACCGGCCAGAATAATAGCGATAGGTATAAGTAGGAATATGATATCCATTGGAATGAAACAACTCGTTAGTAATGGTGGGGCAATTCTACCTGATTTTAAGAGGCTAGGTTAGCTTTAGCTTCCGCTTCAGGTTTGACTGGGGACAATTGTTTATGCCGAATTTGCTTTAGTCGGTTCAGGCGCATGGCGTTTCCGACCACTACCAGCGAACTTGCTGACATGCCCAGTGCTGCCATGTAAGGTGCAATAAAGCCAAAAGCGGCCAGTGGTAGAGCCATCAAGTTATAACAGAGTGACCAAATTAGGTTTTGCCGAATGATGCCTTTGGTTTTGCGGGAAAGCTGAATACCATCAACCAATCGCAGCAGGTCCTGACTGATGAGTACGCCGTCAGCATTGGTTTTAGCCAGATCAGTGGCACCGCCCATGGCAATAGAGGTCTGAGCCCCTGCGAGTACCGGAATGTCGTTGATTCCGTCACCCACCATAACAACTTGAGCTCCTTCAGACTGCAGCTTTTTCACATGCTCAAGCTTTTCCGCTGGAGATACGCCGGCAATAGTTGAATTGATACCCAGAAATTCTGCGACTTCGGATACGGCTGAAGAATTATCACCGGTCAGCATTTCACATATTAGGCCTTGCGATTGAAGCTCACGGATAGCAAGTTGAGCTTCAGGGCGTACCTGGTCATTCAGGCGGAACCAGGCGAGTGGGCCAGAAGAGCAGCAGAGGAGTAGCCATTGTCCGCTGGTTTCAGGAAGTGCTGGTAGCTTAGCATTTGAAATCTCTATGGCGTATTCAGGCTTTCCTATACGATAGAGTTCGTTTTCGATCTTACCTTCAAGCCCCTGTCCCAGTTTGTTTTTGATATCGGTAGCTGTCAGTAGGTGTGACTGTTCATGGAAGGCCTTTGCGATTGGGTGCTCGCTGTGTCTCTCTATCGCTGCAGCTATTTGTGTACAGTGATTTTTATCCAGGTCAGCGAAAGGGAGAACTTCCTGTAGTGTCAGATTCCCCTCGGTGAGAGTCCCCGTTTTGTCGAAGACAATATGAGTCGCTGTGGCGAGGCTTTCAAGAACGTGCCCTCGTGTGATGAGTAACCCATTTTGTCGTAAGGTTCCTGTTGCAGCGGTGAGGGCTGTAGGTGTGGCTAGGGACAGTGCACAAGGACAGGTGACCACCAATACGGATAAAGTTATCCAAAATGCTTTATCGGGAGCAACTAACCACCAGCTAAAACCGACAATGGTTGCAGTGAGCAGAACAGCAGCAACAAAATAACTGGCTACCTTATCGGCAATTTTTGCGACCTGCGGTTTATCCTCTTGGGCACGTTCAAGCAATCTTACGATTGCTGACAGTTGGGTCTCACTACCAACTTTAGAGATCTCAAGAGTGAGAGGGTTTTCAACATTGATTGTGCCGCCGACTACGCCGTCGCCAGTCTGCTTTCTTATAGGGAGATATTCGCCTGTCAGTGCCGATTCATCTACGGAACTGCTGCCGCTGAGGATAGTGGCATCGGCAGGAATAGTATGGCCGGGTTTGACAATAACAATATCGCCAATTTTAAGTTCATTGACAGGTACAAGTTGTTCTTCGTCGCCACAGAGTCGGAGTGCGCTTGCCGGGAGTAAATTCAAAAGTGAGTTGCCCGCGCGGCCACTACGATGTCGGGCCTTCATCTCCAAAAAACGGCCGATGAGGAGGAAGAATGTAAACATCGTTACAGAATCGAAATAGACCTCCCCAGTGTCTGTAACCGTTGCCCAAACGCTGGCCAAATAGGCTCCACCGATAGCTAATGAGACAGGTACATCCATCGTGAGGTGTCGTGTTTTCAGATCTCTAAGGGCTGCAATAAAAAATGGACGGGCAGCATAAATAACAACGGGTGATGCGATAACAAGACTGGCCCAGCGGATGAACGTTACGTATTTATTATCTATACCCTGAAGAGCACCGCCATAGAGTGCGACAGCCATCATCATTGTTTGCATCATGCCTATGCCGGCAATGCCCAGCCTGCGTGTAGCCCGTTTTTGCTCTAACTCAAGAAGTTGTTCTTCTTTATCAGGATGGTAGGGGTGGGCTTGATAGCCTATACGGTATATTTCAGATAGTAAGACACTCAATTGTGTGTCGGAACGTAGCCAGGTTATTTTCGCTCTGTGATTTGTCAGATTTACGCTGGCTTTTTCTACCCCTGGGATCGCTCTGATATGATTTTCTAATAACCAGACACAGGCGGCGCATGTAATCCCTTCAATGACGAGAGTAGCTTCTGCATATTCGTCACATTGGGTTACAAAACTGGCCTGAACACTCTCTTCATCATAAAGAGCGAGCTCTTGTAGGAGCTGATCAGGCAGCTCTTGTGAGCGTATTTCTGGAGAGTCAGCGGTTTCGGTACGATGTTTGTAGTAGGTATCTAGACCACTGCCAACAATCGTATTTGCCACAGCAAGGCAGCCAGGGCAGCACATGTCACGTGTTTCACCATCAATAATAGTCGTGTAACTACTCTGTGGTGGAACGGGCAGCCCGCAATGAAAGCAATCGGGCTGCTGAGGCGATGTTGGTGTATGGTCCGTCATAGATCAATTAGCAGGAAGCAACTCAACATCATTCTGATCATAGGGAGGAAGAATCTCAGCACGAAGTCTCCATGCCTTAGTGTCATCTTCAAGAATAAGGTAGCGCTTACCTTTCAATGATGTTTGTAGACTGCCAAGGTATGCGTTACTGCCAGGAACCTGCTTAAGCGTGATGTTCTGGTCATACTGTTGATGAGTTGGATGGATAATACTGAGGTTTAGAAACTCAGGACGCTCACTCTGACCAGAGATGAAATTGAGAGAAAGATCCCCTGTAAGATTATCTAGTCTCAATTGGCCAGTTATCCCAAGCTCTCGTGCAGCTTCTGCCCGACTGGTATCTACGAAATGCCCGCGAGCAACTTTATACATATCATCTTTAACAATGCCATCATGAGTCACAATGGAAAGATAAAGAAAGAATGTGCCGTAGATAACAACTGCAATCAGTGGCGCCAGAATGAACCAGAGCCAGGGCTGTTTATACCATGGACCCGGTGGTGTTTTATTACTTGTATTCATGTGAAATCGATACCCAAAAAAAAGCTGCCATACCTGAAGTCGTTTCAATACACCTCAGGTGGGCAGCTATTCTAACCTATTTGTTATTAAGGTGGAGCATTAATGCACCGCCTTAATTGATATTCATCAGCGCTCTAGCGTTTTGGTGCTGGGCCGATAAAGCGATTTTCTTCCTCAATCAAAATGCTTGGGTTATCAACAGCCTGAACCCTGAACAATATTGTGTTGTTGGCTTTATCAATATACCTGGCAGGAACATTAATACGGATGGGGAGGTCCAGTAACTCACCAGACTTAATCGTGATGATCTCCTCACCAAGATACTCTAATCCCTCAACGCCACTGACAGAGATGCGGTATTGGTGATCGACCTGTTCTTTGTTTGCTAGTTTAAGCGTATAAACGTTTTCGATCTGACCGTTAGACAGCTCAGAATAGAGTTGACCACGATCACGTAATATATCGACCTCTAAAGGAATTCGGCTGTATATGGTATAGCTGAAGGCAATAAACATTGCACACAGTACCGCGAAGTAACCGATAAGGCGAGGTCTAAGAATATGTGTTTTATTACCAGCCAGTTGGTGCTCAGTGGTATAGCGGACCAGGCCTTTTTCATAGCCAACGCGCTCCATCATATCGTCACAGGCATCGACACAGGCACCACAGGCGACACACTCATACTGTAAGCCGTCACGAATATCGATCCCTACTGGGCATACATGAACGCAGGCATTACAATCGATGCAATCCCCAAGGCCTGCTGCTTTGTAATCACTTCCTTTTTTGCGTTTGCCACGACTCTCTCCGCGTTTTTCATCATACGAGATGATGAGAGTGTCTTGGTCGAACATCACCGACTGGAAGCGGGCATAAGGGCACATGTAGATACAAACTTGCTCCCGTAACCAGCCTGCATTTCCGTAGGTTGCAACAGTGAGGAAGCCTAGCCACCAGGTTTCCCAGGGACCTAATTCAAAAGAGGCGATGCTGCCTAAAAGTTCACGTATGGGTGTGAAATAGCCGACGAATGCGATCGCGGATGCTACGGAAAACAAAATCCAAAGAATGTGCTTAGTGCCTTTGCGGATTGCCTTCTCCTGGCTCCATCCTTTAGTTTTGTCCATCTTCATTCGTTTGTTGCGATCACCTTCGGTGAAGTTCTCGATCCAGATATAGATCCATGTCCAAACGAATTGGGGGCAGGCGTAGCCGCACCAGAGCCGCCCAGCGAATACGGTGAAGAAGAATAGGGCGAAGGCAAGTATGATCAGCAGCCAGGAGAGCAGCATGAAATCTTGAGGCCAGAATGTCATACCAAAGACATGGAACTGTCGGTTTGGTAGGTCAAACAGAACCGCTTGGCGGCCATCCCATGTAACCCATGAGAAGCCAAAAAACATCAATAGCATAATAAAGCTTGATGCTTGGCGGAATTTTTTAAAGAAGCCAGTGTAGTTTTTTACGTAGATATGCTCGCGTTTGGCATACAGGTCGAAATTTTCCTCAGAAGTGTTCTTTTTCTTTGGAGTGACATCTTGAACCGGAATCTGATTCATATTGTTGCTCACATACTCACCAGTGATAATTGATAATCAGCTTTGCTAAGACGTTTTAGTGTATTAGCAAAGATGAATATTATAATAGATCTGCACAAAAAAAGGCGACATGATCTGCATCATATCGCCTTTTATTTCTTATGGCTGCTTATTACTTGTTAGACAAGCTATAAACGTAGGCCGCAATCAAGTGGATCTTCTCATCGCTTAGAAGGTCTTTGTGAGCCGGCATTACACCGTTTCGACCGTTGCGAATTGAGTGAGCTACTTTTTCGAAAGAGCCACCATACAACCAAACATCATCTGTCAGGTTTGGCGCTCCCAGCACAGCCATGCCTTTAGCATCTGCGCCGTGACAAGCAGTACACAGGGCCTGGAACTGGCCTTTGCCGCGTTCTGATGCTTCAGCGTCAGCTTCTGCACCACTTAGAGAAAGTACGTAGTTAGTTACATCACGTACCCCTTCTTCTCCTAGTACAGCGCCCCAAGGAGGCATGCCGCCGTTACGACCATTTGTGATAGAAGCCTTGATAGTTGCCAGATCACCGCCGTATAACCAGTCTTTATCTGCTAGGTTAGGGAAGCCGTGTGCACCCGTTGCTGCAGTACCATGACAAAGAGAGCAGTTGTTAGCGTACATACGCTGACCCATTTTTAGGCCGCCTTCATTTTCAGGCTTAATTAGCTCTTCAGCAGGTAGGGCTGCATATTTAGCGAATACAGGCTTGTAAACCTCATCAGCATGACGGATCTCTTCTTCCCACTGGTTAGTAGATGTCCAGCCCAGAAGGCCTTTAAAACTACCCAGCCCAGGGTAAAGAACAAGATAAACCAGACCGAAGATGACAGTTGCCAGGAACATCTGGAACCACCATTTTGGAAGTGGGTTGTCATACTCTTCGATGCCATCAAATTCATGGCCTAGTGTTTCTTCAGTCGTATCCTGGTGCGGCTGGCTCTTGCGAGTCGCAAGAAGAAGCCAAGTACAACCAAGAATTACTGCCAGGGTAATTACCGTTACCCACGCGCTCCAGAAAGCACTCATTTTTGTTTTCTCCCGTTATTGGACTCATCATCCTGGATTGGCTCATCAGGCTCCTGAAGAGGCATATTTGCCGCATCATCGTATTTGGCTTTGTTCTTGGGGTTTAGCACCCACGCAAACAGGGCCAAAAACGTGATTAGCATTATTACCGGAATATATGGTCCATAAACTTCGTAATTCACGCGTTATTACCGCTTGTTGTTGTATACAGAATGCATTTTGCCAAGTGCCTGTAGGTAAGCAACCAGAGCGTCAATTTCGTACTTGCCCTGAACTGCATCCTGAGCACCAGCAATCTGCTCGTCCGTAAACGGAACGCCCAGGCTACGCTGTACTTCAAGCTTAGTAGCGGTATCTTTGCCAGTTAGCTTGGTTTCGAATAACCAAGGGTAAGATGGCATTTTCGACTCAGGAACAACGTCACGAGGGTTATACAAGTGAGCGCGGTGCCAATCGTCGGAGTAACGGCCACCTACGCGAGCCAGGTCAGGACCTGTACGTTTGGATCCCCATAGGAATGGGTGTTCCCAAACATGCTCGTTTGCAGTGGAGAAGTGTCCATAACGCTCAGTTTCTGCGCGGAATGGGCGAATCATCTGGCTGTGACATACGTTACAACCTTCACGGATGTAGATATCGCGGCCTTCAAATTCCAGCGCAGAGTATGTACGCATGCCTTCAATTGGTTTAGTCGTAGAAGACTGGAAGAACAGAGGTACAATCTCTGCAAGGCCACCGCCACTGATCACAATGATGATCAGCAGGATCATGATGCCAATGTTCTTTTCAATCGTTTCGTGTTTGATCATTTCTATCTGCTCCTTTGACCTTAGGCTGCCTGTGCAGAAGCTTCAGCTTCTGGTGCAGTGCTGCCTTTACGAACGGTCTGCCATACGTTGTAGGCCATCAGGACCATACCCAGTAGGAAGAACATACCGCCCAACCAGCGAACGAAGTAGCCTGGGTGAGATGCTTCCAGGGCTTCTACGAAGCTGTAAGTCAGAGTGCCGTCTTCGTTAACTGCACGCCACATCAGGCCCTGCAGAATACCGTTAACCCACATCGCGCAGATGTAGAGAACTGTACCAACAGTTGCCAGCCAGAAGTGAGTGTTGATCAGGCCAACGCTATACATCTGAGCCTTACCGAATAGGCGAGGGATCATGTGGTATACAGCACCGATAGAGATCATAGCTACCCAACCTAAAGCACCTGCGTGTACGTGACCAACAGTCCAGTCAGTGTAGTGAGACAGAGCGTTTACAGTTTTGATAGACATCATCGGGCCTTCAAAGGTAGACATACCGTAGAAGGACAGAGAAACAACCAGGAAGCGAAGAACTGGATCGGTACGCAGTTTGTGCCACGCGCCAGACAGAGTCATCATACCGTTGATCATACCACCCCAAGATGGAGCCAGAAGGATCAAAGACATAACCATCGCTACAGACTGTGTCCAGTCAGGTAGGGCTGTGTAATGCAGGTGGTGACCACCAGCCCACATGTATGTAGCAATCAGTGCCCAGAAGTGAACGATAGACAAGCGGTAAGAGTAGATTGGACGCTCAGCCTGCTTCGGTACGAAGTAGTACATCATGCCCAGGAAGCCAGCTGTCAGGAAGAAACCTACTGCGTTATGTCCGTACCACCACTGTACCATGGCATCAACTGTACCAGGGTATACAGAGTAAGATTTCCACATAGAAACAGGGATGGCCATGCTGTTTACGATATGCAGAACTGCAACCGTAATGATGAAGGCCATGTAGAACCAGTTACCGACATAGATGTGAGATGTTTTACGCATCTTCACAGTGCCTAGGAAGACAACCGCATAAGCGACCCAAACAACAGTGATCAAAAGATCAATCGGCCATTCTAGCTCTGCATACTCTTTAGAAGAGGTCAGGCCTAGTGGCAGAGTAATTGCTGCTGCAAGGATAACAGCCTGCCAGCCCCAGAAGGTGAACGCTGCTAGACCATCAGAGATCAGGCGGCGTTGGCTGGTACGCTGTACAACGTAGTACGAAGTTGCAAACAGGGCGCAACCGCCGAATGCAAAGATAACTGCGTTGGTATGCAGCGGACGTAGACGACCATAGGTCAGCCACGCGGTATCAAAGTTTAGTGCAGGCCAAACCAACTGAGCAGCGATTAGGACACCGACGGTCATACCGACGATACCCCAGATCACTGTCATGATGGCGAACTGGCGCACCACTTTATAATTGTAGGTGGGGTGTTCAGTTGCTGTGCTCATGTCAGGCTCTCATCAACAAGCTATTTATGGAAATTTTGAGTTTCGCAGGCAATTATCTGGGAATAGCGCTGTATTTTCAATGTGTTTAGCGCAATGAATGAGGCATTTTGTCGCAGGCGCGTAATATCGACCTAGGTCTAATTTTCATGCTTCTAATGGGGGTGCTAGCTTGGTAACATGTTGATTTATAATAACAAAATACATATTGCGTTTTATTGTTTGTATATAAGAGTTTGGAATATGGTTTTTTTTCTTTGACTTGTGTCTAGGTTTTGTGGCGTGCTCGCTTATGCTTTTCTCCTCTTTATTTGATTCAAATCAAGTTTGATCGGTGGATAATATATGTCTTTACAGCTTGCATCCGCTAAGTCTGTGTTAATTAATGGAAAACCTAATTTTGGTAGGGTTATTTTTGCCCATGGTGCTGGTGTCGCTATGGATAGCGATTTTATGCAGAATATTGCCAAGGAGCTTGCTAATCTCGGTTTAGAGGTTATCCGCTTTAACTTTCCCTATATGCAAAAAAAACAGGTTGATGGCAGGCGGCGACCGCCTGATAGAATACCTGCGCTGGTTGATCACTTTGCAGAACTCGTTGCTAAATATCAAAAGGAAGATGTTCCCCTTTTTGTCGCGGGTAAATCGATGGGGGGGCGTGTGGCTACAATGCTTCCGGATTATTCAGGTATTAGTGGTTGTTTTGTTTTTGGTTATCCATTCCATCCTAAAGGGAAGCCCGATAAACTGCGTACAGAACATCTTTCCTCTTTGCCGGTACCGCTGCATGTTTTTCAGGGGACCAGAGATGCTTTAGGTTCTCTTGAGGAGGTTGAGGGGTATAATCTTAACAAGAGAGTCATTATGCACTGGTTTGAGGATGGTGATCATGATCTTAAACCGCGCAAATCTTCAGGGCACACACATTCGGCCCACCTTAAAAATGCAATTGCCATAATCAGGAATATCATTCAGTGAGCTATTTTAATCGCCTTCTGCTGCAGTGTCGGTCTGGATTTGAAAAGGAAGCTGCGGCTGAGATCACAGATCAATGTGCGTCTATAGGTATCTATGGTTACTGTACGCTGGATCAGGGGGGGGGCTTTGTCAGCTTTCATATTCAGCAGGAGGGGGAAGCGGAGCGTGCCATTCGCGATCTTGATTTTAACCAACTGATATTCATTCGACAGTGGATGGTCTGCGGAGAGTGTTTGTCACTGGATAGAGAGGATCGGGTCTCACAAATTGAAGCGATCATAGAGGATTTTCCCGTCTGTTCAGATGTCTGGGCGGAATACCCTGATACAACCGAAGGCCGAGAGTTAGCGACTTTTGCTCGTAAATTTAGCTCTGCACTGGCTCAAAAACTCAGAAAATCCGATAGATTGAATAAAGCATCATCTCTTAGGGGGGATCGCTTAACTCTGTTTGTTTTATCAGGGTGTGATATTTATGTTGGCTTTTGTCCAAAAGCAAACTCTGCTCCCTGGCCGTTAGGTGTGCCTCGTCTTAAGTTTCCTAAATCAGCCCCCAGTCGTTCAACGCTTAAGTTGGAAGAGGCATGGCATTGGTTTATTCCAAAAGATCAGTGGGATCAACGACTGGCTCATGGCGCTACTGCTGTTGATCTGGGGGCCGCACCAGGAGGGTGGACCTGGCAGTTAGTGCAGCGCAGTATGTTTGTTACAGCTGTGGATAACGGGCCGATGAATGAGGATCTAATGGAGTCAGGTCAGGTTAGGCACGCTACAGAAGATGCCTACAAGTTTGTTCCAGCTGAGCCGGTTTATTTGATGGTGTGTGATGTTGTGGATAAGCCGGTTAAAACGGCTAAAATGGCATCAGAATGGATAATTAATGGTTGGTGCACGGAAGCGATATTTAATCTCAAGCTGCCTATGAAACAACGCTATCAGGAAGTGGTTACATGTTTAAATTTGATAGCTGAACAGTTCATGCAACATGGATTGGCTTACGAGCTGTCGGCTAAACAGCTATATCATGACCGTGAAGAGATCACCTGCCACCTTCGGGCGTTATAAGCGCAAAGGTGGTCTCTGTATTCAGTGCTCAAAGATTGTAACTTTCTCTTCTGCTTCTAACATGGGGTTGATGGCATCCATCATCTCCTGTCTTTCTGAAGACCCGGACCAGCGTTGCCAGTCTTGCAGCGTACGATATGTGGCAATTACTAAACGATGATTCGGGTCATATGCATTCCTTAAAGCCTCGCCAGATATAAATCCATGTGCCTGCATTGCGAGTTGAAGGGTTTCACGAGCGGCCTTGTCATAGTGGGTGGACAGCTCATCAGCCACATGGCGTTCGATCATCACACGAATCATGATGCTTTCTCCTCTGAAAACAGTTTTCCATGAATATAGGATGGATTATTAATTGGTTAAAAGCGACTTTAGTTGATGTTTTGTGGTGAAATTGCTTTTTCTGCCATAGGTAATTTGAGACAATACGCAACTTTCTGCAAGAGACAAAGAATGATCGACATCAAAGCTGACCACACTCTGGATGCTCAGGGGCTTTACTGCCCGGAGCCGGTTATGATGCTCCATAATTATGTGCGGGATATGCAGGTTGGTGAAGTGCTTCATATATTAGCAACGGATCCATCTACGCAGCGTGATATCCCAAAGTTTTGTGCTTTTTTGGGGCATGACCTAATCGACCAGTATGTGGAAGATGAGCTCTATGGATATTTTATCCGTAAGGGATCATAGGGTTACTAGGTGGTTGATGTTGAATTTCTTTGTTCTACAACTAGGCAATTATTTGATCAACTGGATTCGATGCTAACCAGGTTAGAGCAACAACGAGCTCAGGCCGAAAATGTATCCCAGTCAGAGGTTATTAAGGTGAATGACGTAGTAAATAAAGCGCCAAAGGCGAAATCCAAAAACCGTGCTGCAAATATGGCTGCCCTGCAGCAGTTGATGGAAGCTTATCCTAAAACCTTTGATCGCAAAAATGTTAGACCTCTGAAGATCGGGATTCAGGAAGATCTGGTTGCAGATGAAAAAGTAGCTAAGAATAAGATCAAGCGTGCACTTGCGAGCTACGTACGTTCTCTTAATTACTATCGCTCTCTTCGAGAGGGAGTTGAGCGTATCGATATCAATGGTGAGCCTGCGGGTTTGGTGACAAAGGAAGAATCCGATCACGCTAAGGATAAATTAAAAGAGATTAATAAAGCGCGTCAGGAAAAGCGTAAAGAGCAGGAACGCGAAGAGCGTTTGAGTCAAAAACTCGAGATGCTTGTTTCACGTAAGTAGTTTTTAGGATTGGGAAAAAACGGCGGTTTAACCGCCGTTTTTAGTGCCTGCTGATCAGTTAAGGGTCGTAGGAGTGCCGTGCAGGTAACCCTGTGTCCCGTCCACCTCGAGGTTGGTTAAGAGTTCAAGCTGAACCTCTCTTTCTACATGTTCTGCATAGGCTTTTATACCCAGGCTATGTGCAACGCTAATGAGGCTACTGACAAAGAATCTGTCCTCTGCATTTGTGTCCAGGTTACGTATAAGTGAGCCATCAATTTTGATGTAATCCGGTTGTACCGAGTACAGATACGCAAATCCGCTGGGATGAATGCCAAAGTGATCGACACCGAAACCGATCCCTTTTTCTTTGAGCACATTACGGAATTCCGTAATCCGAGACATATTATTTAGAACACTGGTTTCATCAAGCTCAAACATGAGTCGTTCAGGGTGTGAAATGCTCTCCAGAGTCGAGGTCAGCCATTTTGAGAAACTGTCGTTGGTCAATGCTTCGTGGCTCAGGTTAAACGTGAGTGGAAGCATCGTTTTCTGAGTTTCTTGTAAAGATAGCTCAATGACAGCACGGTCCAGCTCAATAGCAAGTCCAAGTTCTTTGACCACACTAATAAATTCACCGGCAGCTGCAGGTTGATAATCACGATCCAGAATACGAGCAAAGACCTCATTCTGTATAGTCGGCTGGTTGTCACTGCTTCCAATAATGCTCTGGGTCTGCAAAATTATACTGCGTCTATTTATCGCATTGGCAACATGTTGTTTCCAGTCATCCTGATCAGGTAGTTGTGAAGATTGACCTGCACTGGCGAATTGCTTCCAGATTACGTTGCTGTCTAAAGCCTCATCGGTAGCTACCCGGGCTTCTGAAATTAACTGACTGCTGTTCCTGTCTTCAAAGCACTCGCTGCTACCTACGCTGATACATAATAAGCTGCTGTGCTGTTCCATTAACTGCGCCAGCTGCTTAGTGCATTCACCATTGATTGTTTCGATCTGGATTTTCAATTTATCGATATCAGTCTGATCGGTCAGTAGTATGAAATCTGACCCTGAAATACGTCCGAGGATGCTCTGGTCGGCACGCCTCGACATCTCCTCGAGCAGACTTGCTAGGTGTTTCAGAAGCTTATTTGTTTTATCTACCCCGATTGTCTGGTTGATAGATTGTAGCTCTTTTAAACGGATGTTCAGCAGGTGGCCACGTCCGAAATCTTTCCTGTAGTCGAGTCTTTCGGCAAGTTGAGATTCAGTGGCTCGCTGATTGTTGAGTCCGGTCAGACTGTCTTGATATGCACTTCTCCTAAGTTCTTCAATGTTCCGTGACTGCTCTTCAAACATACTCTTAACCTGACGCACCATGCGATTCATCGCTTCAACAACGCGTTTAAGCTCTCGTGTGCCAGGCAGTTTTTCCTGCTCAATGTAACGCTTTTCAGACAACGCTATTGCCTGGTTTTCAACTTTGTAAAGAGGCTTCAGTAAATAGCGGATCAATGAACTGATCACTAATACGCAGAGAAGGGAGAGGCAGACAAACAAGATCAGGCTATCCTGTGCTCCTTTCCACAGTTTTTCGTAGGCATACCCGGCGCGGCTTTGTACATAGATCTTACCTACCTGACGCCATTCGTAAGTAATCTCCCTGAACATGGAGGGAGGGGTGATCTTTATCGCATTCTGGAACCACAGAGGAACATCACTATGGACCTGAGGCGGTGTCTGTTTTTCAAAGAGGATCGCTTCATCAGCATTCGTGACAATGATGCGTTGATAAAAGCCACTATCAAAGATCGCGTTGACAGCAGTTTCAACCGTAGCGCTGTCATTATCGGCCATATAGGGGGCCAGATAGAGTCCCAGGTGGGTAGCAGAATCCTGAGCATGTGATTCAAGCTGATCCTGAAGGATAGAGCGAGAACTTTCTGACATGATGTACAACGTGCCGGACACAAGTCCGATCAGAACTGCAAAAATTGCAGCGATCAGTTGATTAACCAATGACATAATTCTTACTCCTCAGCATTAAACCTATTTTAGGTTAATGTCCTTATTTTCGATTCTTGATTGTAGTTTTACCCAGGGTTTCAGTCGGTCTGATGTTCCTACCAGGGTGGTCCTTCTTCCCATTTTGGATAACCAGAGCTTATCACCATTGAAACTATATACATGGAGCAGGTCTGGTCGCTTGGATGCGGGGAGTATCTCCCCGTTTATATTATCCAGAACTAACGGAGTTGAACGTGGGTTAGGGTAGTAGGTCAGTACCATGTGTGCCTGGTTATAATCCAGCGCTTTTACATAAGCCAGATTCATCTTTTCTACGGCCACACCCAGCTCCTTTAAGGTGTAGTACTTGGCGATACTAAAGTCTTCACAATCGCCGCCATTGGTGATCAGAAACTCAACGGGCGTGGCCCAATAATCTTTCTTTTTCCAATGTCGTATATCATCTATAAATCTAACCTGATTAAAGAAGTTGTTGATCTCTTTAAGTTTGGTTGTCTCATCCTGATCAGCCAGCGATGTTAAGAGGTTTTGCCAGCTTTGGATTCTGAGTTTAGCTCTTTCGCCGTACTTTTTTCCTAACTTTTCTATGTCAGCTTTGCTAAGCCTGATGCTCTCTGCATCGACATGGATTAAAAGAAAGCTGGAAAAGACAAAAAGGCATGTGAGCAGGATGAGTGAACATCTGCTCGCAGTCTTTTTTTCGGGATGTCTGTGTGCCAGCATCAGGCTTGATTCCATGTCATACTATTGACGATTGTTCTGTGATGGCATCATACCGCATTGTTTTAAAATTTGTTGCCAGCTGCGGGTGTGATTGTCTCTGGCCTGGATGTAATTCTTCCATAAACTGTCTTCAGCTGTTGTTGATAATACGGCTGCAGCATAGTTTGAAACAGACTCAGGGATTGGGTGGCCAAGTTTTCTGAAACTATCTAATAGCTTGTTGTTCTCATGCAACCAAGGTTCTCCAATATGATGCACTTGTGCCAGATAGGGTTGAACCTCGCCAATATAAAATTTTAAAAATACGTTGTATAGAATCTCAGCTTTCTCTGTTTTCACCCCATCGGGGCACAGTGGCCTTTGATTAAGTCTCTGGTTAAGCATTTTTGAAGCCTGAATCAGATACTCTGTCATGAGTTGTACTGAAGTAAATACTTGGGAGCCTGTTTCATTTTTAAAGAGGATCTCATAATGAGACTCCAGCTGGCTGAGCCGCCTACCACTGGGAAGAGGTTGGTTATCAGAAATTTCTGAAATCAAGTTGCTGAGAGTGAGTAGGGCTGTTAACGAGAGCGAGTGGCTGCCGTTGCTTTCTAATGGCAAAGGGGTTTGCTTACGACTGAAGTTGGCTTCAATTGCGGGGGATGTGTATATCCCGTTCCAAAGTTCTGCTGCGAGGTTTGCTCTTTTGATCGTTCTTACTTGCTGCAGTAGCTGCATCAGTTCAGTGTCGGTGGATTCTGCCTGATTAAAATTTTCCAAACAGTGTTCGATTCCGGACAGAAATTTAAGCTCATATTGCATTTTCAAAGAGGGTTGCAGTACTTTTCCTAATGAGCTGTTTCTCTCTGCTATCAGTGGTAGTAGCCCACATTTTCTGAGTTTGAGCGTGTCCAATAAGCCTTCCCTTATCTCTTGTGTCTGGGCCGATCTTTTTCTTCTTAATGGGAATAGGGGGCGGATTTCGATCGGTAGAGTGGAGGGCTTTTCGACATCGAGGACATTACTGAGTCGATAAAGGTAATTGTCCAGAATTTTATCTGGAGTATCACGACTACATGCTGAAACAAGGACCATACAGACTGATAAAACAGTGAAGGTTATAACCTTGGTCATGTGGTGATCTCAGAGTGAAGATGGTGTTGATTGCCTACTTTTCCATTGGAAGCGACTAAATAGCAGTATAGCGCCTATTGTGAGGCCGATTAATAAACCCACCCAGAACCCTGTAGCACCCATCTTGGGTACCAGGAGATCTGTTTTTCCCAATAAATAGCCGGAGGGAAGGCCTATAACCCAATAGGAGATAAATACAAGGAAAAGGGGGGTGGCTGTATCTTTGTACCCTCTCAGGATGCCTGAGCAGGTAATCTGTATCGCATCGGAGAACTGAAAAATGGCTGCGATAGTGATTAATGTCGTAGCAATTTGGATGATGGATAACTCAGCGGTATACAGTTTGGCGATATCCGTAGCAAAGATCGCCATGATACTTGAGCTGAAAGTAGCGACGCAGAGCGTTATCATAAACCCTGTTATAGCACTGTATCGGGCCTGATCAAACTGATTAGCGCCCAGCTGTTGTCCCACCCGGATGGTCAATGCCATCGATATACTCAGAGGTAGCATGAAAATCAATCCGGTGAAGCTGATCGTGATCTGATGTGAGGCAATAATAACTTCGCCCAGATCAGCAAGCAGCAGTGCAATAATTGAGAACATGCTGACCTCAATCAGAAGTGCTATTCCGATCGGAATCCCCAATAGGAGAAATCGTTTAAAGGGTTCCTGCTTCGGGAGCTTCCAGTCTGTAAAAGGGGAAACGCTTTTAAAACTGCTTGATCTGGAAAGATAGAGAAGGGTTGAGATGCACATGATCCACATGACGGCAGCTGTTGCCCATCCACAACCAACCCCGCCGAGTTCTGGAAAGCCAAACTTGCCGTAGATGAGGGCGTAGTTGAGTGGAATATTACAGAGCAGGCCCAGTATAGATATCATCATGGCTGGGCGGGTCTTGCCAAACCCTTCAATGTAGCTGCGTATCAATTGATAGAACAGTAGGGCGGGAAATCCCCAAGAGATCGCTTGCAGATACTGGTTTGTAGTCATCGCAAGTGTGGGGTTGACATCCATCGCTCTTAAAAGCGGCATGCAGTTATGCAGGGTTAAGATGGCAAGCAGGCTTAAAACTACAACGACAATCAGGCCCTGGTGAAGAGTTTGTCGGGTAGCGCTAATGCGGTTAGCACCCACCAGGTGGGCTACCATAGGTGTTGTGGCCATAAGTAATCCCTGACTGGCCAAAAATATTGGGAGCCAGACACTCGAGCCAAGTGCTACCGCTGCAAGGTCACTCGAACCGTATCTTCCCGCCATCACTGTATCGACAAACCCCATCGAGGTTTGAGCAATTTGTGCAATGGCAATAGGGAGGCCTAATGAAAGTATTAGTTTCAGTTCTTGCAAGCGTTTCAGAGGGGGGCTCCAAAAATAGAGGTCGGACAGAAAAGTAACATATTAAGATATAAGCATTTTTCAGCATTTTTTAGTGGACATCAAGCAATTATCAAAGAATGTTTGCAGCTATGATTTTATGTAGGAAAGTGTTGGGTTAAGACTATGGTTGAATGAAAAATGATCAAAATATGAAGAAAAACAGTGTTTTGGTCATTGAATTCACATTCAACAGAGCTATTATCGAGATGCTAGAAAAAGAATACGGCTTGCATTTGTAGCGGTGGAGCCTCCTTTTGGCGCCTCCTATTTCGCATGAGTAATTCCAATTTTCTCAGCTCCTACGGTCAAGAACAGGGATTGTCCCGTGGTTCTGACAGATTACTAGTGTTCAAAATAGGATAAGAAAGATGGCAACAACTGGTACAGTCAAATGGTTTAACGACGAGAAGGGTTTTGGTTTTATCGAGCAGGAAAATGGTCCAGACGTTTTTGCTCACTTTAGTGCGATTCAAGGCGATGGCTTTAAAAGCCTAGCTGAGGGGCAGAGAGTTGAGTTTACAATTACACAGGGGCAGAAAGGCCCTCAGGCTGAGAATATTGTAAAGCTCTAAGCATCACCGATTAATCCGATCTAAAAAAGCAAACTGAAGGTTTGCTTTTTTTGTGCCTTTATCAAAGATTAGCGGGTAACACTTTCTAATTGAGTCAAAATTTGTAGAGCTTCAGAGCGGTTGTTTCCACAGAAATCGCTTTCCGGTTGGAAGCTTAAGCAGGCTGCGGGCCTTTCCGGCTGGTTAAAAATATCGCATTTCATATCAGGAGTGAGGTGAACACAGGCGATGCCAGAGGACTTATTTAAACTGGAGATGCTGGGGGCGATGCAGCAGGCGCCGCAGTTGTCTCTACATTGCATCATCAGTTCTCAGTTGAATGCCTTTTAAAAGGTGTCGAGTCTTACCTTACCTGAAAAAAGGCCGATCAAATGATCGGCCCTGTATGTATATCTTTAAGCGGCGGTTTCAGCCGTTTTTTCCTGCAGACTGTCGGTATCAGTCTGCAGTTGCTGCTTTTTTGATGGATCAAGTCCTAGCGTGGTTAGGGTCTGCTGACGAATTGTTCTCAACAGATTCGCATCTTCTGTCAGGTTATGACCGTAAGATGGAATCATTGTTGAAATTTTCTGTTTCCATTCTGCCGAATTTAGCTCTTCCGGGAAGCAGCGTTCGACGATGCTTAGCATCGCACTTACCGCTGTAGATGCTCCTGGTGAAGCCCCAAGTAGCGCTGCCAGACTTCCATCAGAGGAGGTAATGACCTCGGTGCCAAACTCGAGCTTTCCTTTACCGTTTTCATCTTTCTTGATGATCTGCACACGCTGCCCTGCATGAGAGATCTCCCAATCTTCCTCTCGTGCATCAGGGTAGAAGTTGCTCAGTGACATTACACGAGAGCCGTGTGTTTGCATCACTTCACTGATCAGATAGCGTGTAAGGTCCATACTGGTTGCACCCACTTGAAGCATTGGCTTCAGGTTGGTGGCTGTCAGTGAGCCAAACATATCCATGACAGAGCCGTTTTTCAGGAACTTGGTTGTAAAACCAGCAAACGGACCGAACAGTAATGCTTTTTTGCCATCAATAACGCGCGTATCCAGATGTGGGACTGACATTGGGGGCGCGCCAATGGGGGCAGCGCCGTAAACCTTTGAGGCGTGCTCTTCAACGATTTTCTGGTTTTTACAGATAAGCCATTGACCGCTCACGGGGAATCCGCCATAGCCGTTACCTTCGGGTATGCCGGTTTTCTGAAGGAGTGGTAGTGCTCCGCCGCCTGCACCAAGGAATACGAAGCGGCTGTCAATAACCTGAGTTTCCTTGCTTTCAGTATTCTTAACCGTAACGGACCAGGACTTATCTTTGTTCTGATAAAAGTCCTTAACTTCGTTATTGAGTAGAAGCTCGAAGTCCGGTTGTGCTTCCAGGAACTTAACCATATTCCTGGCGAGTGAGCCGAAGTTGACATCAGAGCCATAGCGGACACGCGTTGCTGCGATTTTCTCTTTGCCTTTACGCCCCTTCATAATCAGCGGCATCCACTCTTTGATGGTTTCTGGATCTTCGGAGTACTCCATAACCTCAAACTGGTGGTGCTGACTCAGTGCTTCATAGCGTTTACGCAGGAATTCAACGTTTTTATCGCCCCAGACAAAGCTTTGGTGCGGTACTGGGTTAATAAATTGTGATGGCTCAGGTAATGCTCCGGTCTGTACTAAATAGGACCAGAACTGAAGACTGGTTTCGAAAGCAGCATTGATGGCATAAGCCTTATCACAATTGATACTGCCGTCAGCCGCTTGAGGCGTGTAGTTCAGTTCACAATACGCTGCATGACCGGTACCTGCATTGTTAAGTGCATCGGTACTTTCATACGCGACATGATCCAGGCGCTCGATCATGCTGATTTTCAGGGATGGATCCAGCTGCTTGAGCATAACACCTAAGGTTGTACTCATAGCTCCCGCGCCGACTAGCAATACGTCTACTGATTTTGTGGTCATAGGAACTTCGCCATTTTAATAATAATAATGGTTTGTGAAGTAACACTGGCGATGGGGCTTGTGGCCGCAACGGAAGTGAATCCTAACCAGGTAGATTCTGGACCGTTATCACCAGAGACTTCTTCGTCCTGCAACGGTATGAGCATAAAATAATGACAGTCTCATTATGTTGCAGTGCAGTTGGCGCGAATTATACGGATTCTGTCTGTAATGTCTTGGGAAATCAGGCTAAAGACGTTAGCAATTTGGCTTATATTAGTTCTAAAGTATTAATCCTTTTCACTTGAAGCTGTCGATTTCCTTGGTTCTCTTAAAGAATAGGTTATTGGTTTATAGCTTGGAGTTATTGTCTGTAAATGTTTCAGAGGCTAACAGATTGAGCTGTTTACATATCGGTTTCTCTGCACTAGTCTCCGCGCTCACTATTCCCAGATGGAGCACACGATGGAAGATATCATTGAATTATTACAGGAGCGTCATAATGAAGTTCCTGTCCCTCTGGAGCTGCCCGATGAAGATGATTTGGTTGAGATCGAGGAGCAGATCCTGATCTCTCTACCTGATGAGTACAAGCAGTTCCTTCTTGAGGTCAGTGATATTATTTGTGGTTCTATTGAGCCTGCAACAGTTGCTGATCCACAGTCTCACACTTATCTTCCTGAAATGGCTGCTACGGCCTGGGATGTAGGTCTGCCGCGAGAGTATATTCCGATTTGTGAGCACTCTGGGGGGTATTACTGTATCTCACAGCAAGCTCAGATACTCTTGTGGTTGTATGATGGATCGATTGATGATGAGTGGTCGTCAATATGGACCTGGGCCAAAGAGATCTGGTTGGAGAGTTAAGCGATGAATACAAGAATATTCAAACAGGTTGAAGAGCTGGCTTTGGGGCTGGTCGCCGCAGCAGAGAAAGATGATGACGTGCTTTTTAAGGGGTTATATGGGCAGCTTGATCAGCTCTGTAATCACTTAGAAGGTAGCAAGAATGATCATCCGGTCTTATGGGAAACACTGGCTGACTTCACTGAAGAAAACCCACAGGCTTTAGTGCTTTATCGTAAGGCTTATCTTCTAGCGGACAGTCTGAAGGATAATGAGTATAAGGCTTCGATTCAGTTTTCTCTGGGGCAGAGACTGTCTGAAGATGGTGCTCATCAGGAGGCCCTTGAGGAATTGAGTCTCTCTGAAAAATTTGCAGCTTTTACTGAAGATGATGTGCTTAAGCAGGATATCCAAGAGTTAATTGCCGAGTTAAAAACAGAGATATAAAAAAACGGAGCCTGTCGGCTCCGTTTTCTGTATCAGGCAGTATCAATCAATACGTGCTGCTACATAGCGGCCTGGTGCAGGTTCAATGATGGTGTGAGTATCATTACCCTGAGTTTCAGGTGCAGCTACTTTCTTACCTGCACGACGTTTCAGCCATTCAGCCCAGTGAGGCCACCATGAACCTTCCTGGCGTTCTGCAGTTTCAAGCCAGTGATCAGCGCCCTGGTTCTGTTCACCGTTCACCCAGTAGTTACGACGGTTTTTAGAGGCAGGGTTGATTACGCCAGCAACGTGACCACTCGCACCCAGGACAAATTCATTCTTACCTTTTAGCAGCTCTGTGCCGGAGAATGTACCTTTCCATGGGGCGATATGATCTTCAATCGTAGACAGGAAGTAACAAGGAATTTTGATTTTGCCCAGATCGATTTTCTCACCACAAATAGTCAGTTCATCTTTCTTGGTTAGGCCGTTATCCATGTACATGTTGTTGATGTAGTAGGTGTACATGGTAGCCGGCAGGTTCGTCGAGTCACTGTTCCAGTAAAGGATATCAAATGGAGGAGGTGTCTGACCCTTAAGATAGTTGTTCACCACATAGGACCAGATCAGGTCATTTGAGCGCAACATGTTGAATGATGTGGCAAGTTCGCGACCGCTGAGGTAACCCTGGTTGGTCACCTTGTTTTCTAAGCGTTTAACCTGCTGCTCATCGATGAATACACACAGATCGCCTGGATCAGTGAAATCCAGTAGCGTTGTGAAGAAGGTAGCTGAAGCGATGGAGGTATCTTTACGTGCAGCCATGACTGCCAGGGCTGTGCCGAGCAGGGTGCCACCAACACACCAGGCAACGGCATTGATCTTATCGCTGTTAGTGATCTCCTGAATAACCTGAGTGGCTTTCAGAATACCTTTCTCAACGTAATCATCCCAACTGATATGGCCCTGTTCAGTCGTAGGGTTCAACCAGGAGATCATGAATGTAGTCTGGCCCTGATCAACGCAGTATTTAACGTATGAGTTACTTTCCTGCAGATCCAAAATGTAGAATTTATTGATGCAGGGAGGCACGATCATCGTCGGGCGTGAAAAGGTTTCTTCAGTCGTTGGAGAGTATTGTACCAACTGGAACATATCGTTTTCATAAACGACAGAACCTTTCGTTGTTGCGATATTTTCGCCCAGTACGAAAGCTGACTCGTCGGTCATGGAGATGCGGCCTTTATCGACATCACCCAGAAGGTTTTTAAGACCGTCAACCAGACTCTGCCCCTTTGTTTCCAAAGCCTGCTGAAGTACTTCAGGGTTTGTCAGCGCAAAATTGGTTGGGGACATCGCATCGATATACTGCTGCGTATAGAACTCAAGTTTTTTCTGCTCCTGATCAGAAAGATTGGCGTTCGCTGCCATCTCCTGAAGAAGTTTTGAGCTCAATAGGTAAGACTGCTTGATGTAGTCAAAAACGGGGTTTTGTGACCACTCTTCAGCCTGGAAACGGCGGTCACCCCGAGCAGGTTCGGCTACGGAGCTGCCGGTTTTTCCTGTCAATAAATTTGTCCACAGATTCATCTGACTCTGTTGGTAATCTGTGATTGCGCGAATCCAGACTGTTGGATCTTCCCAAGAGCGATTAGCCAGTTCGGTCCATGATTGTGCAAACTGGGTAAAAACGTCATCGCCACCCGAGGTTGTAAATAGCTCAAGAACTTTTTGTGTTTCAGTGTTCAGGTAGTCGATAAACTCCTGAGGATTGGAGAGCAGGTTGTTGTTGTCCATAGATTCGCCTTTCTTTGTCATATCCTTCCATCCGTCTCGCGTGCGTCTCATTCAGGGTCCGATTAAGGAGGTATGGATTTGCACAGATTACTAGGGATTTTTCAGCTTATTCTTGCCTAAAAGTAATTGCAAGGTTATCAATGCTGCCTACCAGCATATTCTTGTGCGATGCAATGTATCAAGGTATTCCTTGGTCGATCACACTAAGGTGTTAGGGAATATGCTTAATTTGTTATAGACATCTGTGTAGACCTATAAAAAGAGGTAGGTTGTATTCACTGAATTCCTGACCCCTCTAGTTTAGGGGGAGAGCGTCTATTCTAATCTTGAAAATGTTGCAGTTTGTTTAAACCAACGCTACGTTTTACTGCCTCTTATCTTAAAAGATCTTAATGGAATTATTCTGAATACCGTTTGTTGCTAAGCAGCATGATAGCTGTATCTGCATTCTGAATAGTGGGAAGGTTAGGCTGTAAAAATGAGATGTGGTTCCATAGGTTCATTGTCTTTCTTCATCTTCTGAGGCTCCAGATTCATGTATCTGGATAGGGCCTTTTGGGGTTTTTATGTCTTGGTCAGTAAGCTGTCGAAGCGCTACAGCTTAAGCTCTATAATGGCTTTTTAGTTACTAATCCGATGGGAGTGTTAATGCGGGAACTTGAATTAATGGGGACAGTTGGCTGCCACCTATGTGACGAGGCGGAAAGCATTATTGTTAAGAGTGTCGATATGTCCAAAGTTGCTATCTATCAGGTGGATATTGCTGACGACGACCGCTTAATGGAAAAGTACGCTGTCCGTATTCCTGTTCTGGTCGATCTGGCTAGTCAACGGGAGCTTGAGTGGCCTTTTGATCACAAGGAGCTGGAACAGTTTTTTAGCTCATTAGTGGCGGAAGTTTAAACAGAGTTTGAGCATTGAGAGTTGTTTGATTCTTTAATACTTCTATATCTATCTGACAGAGTTGGGCGACTCTGTGGGCAATATGGGGCAGATAGATAGGCAAGTTGCGTCGGCTTTTGGGCTTTGGGCGCATGTCTCTGGGGATCAGGTAAGGGGCATCCGTTTCAAGAAGCAGACGGTCAGAAGGTATCTCTTTGACTAGTTTTTGGAGCTCTTCTCCACGGCGTTCATCACAGATCCAGCCAGTCACTCCAATGTAGAGATCCAGATCAAGATAATTAAAAAGCTCCTCTCTGCTCCCGGTGAAGCAATGTGCTACAGCATTGGGAAAGTCATCGCGGTAGTAAGATAATAGTTCCAGCTGTCGCTTATGAGCCTCCCGTTCGTGAAGGAAGAGGGGGAGTGAAGTTTCTGTGGCGAGTTCAAGTTGATATTCAAATGCTTGCAACTGTTTTTCAGGCGTAGAAAAGTTTCGATTAAAATCTAATCCTGTTTCGCCAATTGCGACCACACAGGGTTCATTACTCAGCGCTTTAAGCTCTGAAAGTTGATCTGTAGAGTGGTCTTTTGCGTAGTGAGGATGGACCCCCACGGTACAATATAGATTAGCCGGGTTGTGCTGACAGAGTTCTACAGCCAGAAGACTCTCTTCAAGGGATGTACCGGTAACGATCAACTGCTGTACATCTGCTTCAAGGGCGTTTCTGAAAACTTCATCCCGATCTTTATCAAAGCTGCTGTCAGTTAAGTTAACACCAATATCTATCCAGTGACTATCTGACATGCTGACTTTTATCTCTCAACTCGGTTAGTTAAAGTGCAGTTTTGCTACTCTGGTTTAAGGCCAGTAATTGTACCTGTTTTTCCGTGAGGAGGCTTGCTTGCCTCCCCTCTAAACGATCGTAGATGACACGAAAAGCCAGAACATTCTGGACATACCTACGTGTTTCTTTGAATGGAATTGTTTCAATCCAGATGTCTAGAGGCAATTCACCCCGCTGTTTTAGCCATTTTGACACTCTGTGAGGTCCCGCGTTGTAGGCTGCTGCTGCGTAGGCGGGATTGTTATCAAACTTTTTCAGCATATCAGCGATGTATGCAGACCCAAGTTTGATGTTAGTGCCAGGATTGAAAAGCTGAGCGGTACGTGTATATGGAATCTTATGTTTCCGTGCGGTTTGCTTGGCGGTTTTAGGCATTAATTGCATCAGTCCACGTGCCCCTACACGAGACTGAGCATTGAAGAGGAATGCGCTCTCTTGCCGTGCAATCGCTACGGGGAAACTCAGATCCAGGCCATGATGAATGGCCTGTTTCTTAAATAGGTTTGCGTGAGGGTGAGGGAAGCGAAGATCAACGTGATCCCAACGTTCAGTTTTAGCTGCGTTAATGATAGCTTGGAGGTGCCAGCCCCAGCTTTTGGCGACATACCCTGCCACTCGTTTCTCTTGGTCATCCATTGTTGAGAGTGCAAGGTTCCACTCTCTGTTTGCTTCGATCAGTCTGCCTAGCCGAAACAGTTCTCCTGCGCGAGCGACCGCGGGGCGTTTAGAAAGCTTAGCGATCTGGCTCTGGTGGTGATCACCACTCACAGCGTTGAGTTTGAATGGGGTTGAATTGAGTTCAGCAGCAAGAAATCCATAATAACTTCTATCCTGAGCTAAACGGTTGAGGCGCTCTTCCTGGTCAATTTTCGGGGTAAGGTGGCGGTCAGCAATGATGGACCAGTATATCCATTTATCCTCACTCTGCTTAGGTTCCGGCAGATGTTGAATTCCTAGCTTCACTGCGCTCCAATTTTGTTGTGCCAGTGCATTTCGAACTCTGACCTCTGTTAATTCAGTCAATTTAAAATCAGGATCTAATTTATGACTGAGACTGATCGCATCTGTGTGGTAACTGCCATTGAGGCGAACGCCTATATATTGAGTGACATCATCTCTGGGTATTTCAGGCATCACTCGCTTTCTATGCTTAATCCAGGCGTTGGTTGCGGTTATCGGGTGTTGACGGAACCAGCGCTTAAAAGCGATTTTAGCTGTAATGACTTGATGCTTTTTAGGGAGTAGCTGCAAAGAGTTCGTGACTACTAATTTGGGGGCGTTGTATATCTTCCAGAATATTTCTGCGTCCTGTTTGTGCTTTGTCGATTGAAGCTTTTTGGTTAGATAACGGGCAAGTTTGATATTGCCTTCACCCAGGCTGAGCCAGAATCGGCTATAAGCTTCCCCCGAAGTTGGGCGTCCGGTATCCATCCAGGCTTTAAAGAGTGGGTCGCAAACTTTTGGTTGAGAATGGGGGACGAGCCACAGCGTTTTGGCATGATAAAGAGCGGCCTTTTTCTGCTTAGGTGTTCCTTTTAGAAGGGCACTTTGTTGCTGACACTCATAGTGGACATGATGGACAGGATGCAGATCAAAATGTTCACGGTACTCTTGCCAGCGCTTTTTCTTTGCCAGGTAGTTCAGCCAGCTACGATTAAGTCGATTGGCAATTGGGAGATCTGGATACTGAGAAATAAAGCCAGAGATGGCGGAGGAGTCAATTTGACTGAACTCTTGGCTTAGTTGTTCGTGATCGAGGTAGGGTGCTAAAGGGTAGTCTTTCAGTTGAGCACGTAGCTTATTATAAGCCGTGCTTTTCCCTTGCTTAAGAAGCTCTTCCGCTTTTAGAAACTGTGTGCGGGAATCGTGATAGTCATCGGATGTAGAAGCGTTGCTATATCCGTTTGCGAGCAGGAAAAAAATACATATTAGAGTGCGCACTGAACGTTGCATCACCAGGTCCCTTAATTATTCTTATACAGGTTTATACGGCAGTTTGAGCAGATAATTAAACATTAATTTTGCTGAATGCAGCATTTTCATGCATATCTATAAAAAAACAGTAGAATAGCGACCTTCTAAGAATACAAAGCTGAACAACCATGCCCCTGATTAGACTTGATAAAATTTCAATCTCCTTTGGCGCTAAGCCTCTCCTTGATAATGTAGATTTTCAGATCGAGCCGGGTGAGCGTGTCGCACTGGTCGGTCTCAACGGCGCGGGTAAATCTACACTGCTGAAGTTGGTAGCTGGGCATCATAAAGCTGACGGTGGTGAATTTTGGGTGTCCCCCACCTGTAGGATTGCTGAGTTGCCACAGGCAATGCCTGCTGCAGATGAGCGTAAAGTCCGTGATGTCGTCACTGAGGGACTAAAAGATATCCTCTCACTGAGGCAAGCGTATGATGAATTAGCTTCATCTGATAAAACGGATATGAAGGCACTCGATAACCTCCAGCATAAAATAGAGGCTGTTGATGGCTGGCATCTTGAGCAGCGTGTTCAGCGTGTCATTGAGCAGCTGGAACTTCCAGCAGATAAGTTGATGTCTGAATTGTCGGGTGGTTGGCGGAGACGTGCAGCGCTCGGGGCTGCATTGGTCCAAAATCCTGATCTGTTATTGCTGGATGAGCCAACCAACCACCTGGATATTGAAACCATTGAGTGGCTAGAACAGCAGTTACTTGAGTTCAAAGGTGGTTTGTTAATCATCTCCCATGACCGGGCATTGGTTGATCGTCTGTCAACCCGGATTATTGAGTTGGATAGAGGTGTTTTGACCTCATTCCCAGGTAGTTATTCTGCGTATGTTGAATTAAAGCAGAAACTTCTTGAGGAGGAGGAGAAGCACAATTCGGAATTTGATAAAAAGCTAGCACAGGAAGAGCGCTGGATTCGTCAGGGAATCAAAGCTCGTCGTACCCGTAATGAGGGACGCGTGAGAGCATTGAAGAAGATGCGGATGGAGCGCTCCGACCGCCGGGAACGCTCAGGAAAGGCAAATTTCGCACTGGAGTCAGGTGCACGCAGCGGTAAGGTTGTCGCTGAGTTAATCGATGTGTCGTTGGGATATGGTGGGGATAACCTATTTGAACATTTTGATTTTACCCTGCAGCGTGGCGATCGTATCGGCTTAATCGGGCCAAACGGTGTTGGTAAAAGTAGCCTTTTAAGCGTGCTGTTAGGCAGATCAGAGCCGGATAGCGGAAAGGTTAAGCTGGGAACCAATTTACAAATAGCCTATTTCGATCAACTACGTGCTCAGGTTGACCCTGAAAAATCAGTGATGGATAACATTGCTGAGGGGCGTGAGAGCATTACGATTAATGGGCGACAGCGCCACCTTATCAGTTACCTGAATGACTTTATGTTTGCGCCTGAAAGGGCAAGAACTCCTGTTAAAGCGCTTTCAGGTGGAGAGACAAACCGAGTACTTTTGGCCAAGTTATTTAGCCAGCCAGCCAATCTGTTGGTATTGGATGAGCCCACCAATGATCTCGATATCGAAACTCTGGAGTTATTAGAAGAGATCATCCTCGATTTTGAGGGTACGATTCTGCTTGTCAGCCATGATCGGTCATTCCTTGATAACGTGGTAACAAGTACATTGGTCTTTGAAGGTGATGGTCAACTGAATGAGTATGTTGGTGGCTATCAGGACTGGCTGCGTCAGAGGCCTGGAGTGATAAAACCATCACCTAAAGCCGAAAATCAGGGTGCGGCTAAGGTCGAGTCAAAAGCGAATAGTGCGCCTTCGAATCCGGGTAAAAAGAAAAAGTTGAGCTATAAGCTTCAGCGAGAGCTTGATGAACTACCTGCCCAGTTAGAAGCGGCTGAAGCCTGTTTGGAAAAATTGCAGGAAGAGACAGGTGCCCCAGATTTCTATCAGCAGGCGCATGATGTTGTGAATGCAAAATTGGCTGAATTGCATGAACAGGAGAGTGAGGTTGAAGTGTTGATGGAGCGATGGGTTGAATTAGAAAGTATGCAGGAAGGGGGATAACCCCTCCCTATTGGTTGTCACTCTTCGGTGTGAACGCGAACCGCTAATACATCACAGTTCGCACCGTGAAGAACGCCGTTAGCGGTTGAGCCGAGTAAGAGGGCAAGTCCGTGACGACCGTGGCTGCCGACAATAATCAGGTCTGCTTCTATCTCATCAGCTACCCGATGGATCTCGGTCTCGGTATGCCCGGTAACGACTAGCTGTGATTCTATAGGGTAATCAACCGAATCACAGTACGCTTTGAGACGTTGTTTTGCATGCTGATCCAGCTGTTCCTGAATAGAGGTCAGGTCCATCGGAACGTCACCACCGTAGGCAAAGCTTAATGGCTCAATTACATGCATGACGCTTAGAGAAGCGCCGCTACTCTTGGCTACCTGGTATGCTTTTGCTTTGAGTTGGTCTGACTCCTCTGAGAGATCCAGTGCAAGAAGAATCTTTTTGTAAGTGCTCATAGATACACCCTCGATATCGGTTATTCTCAACTCTGTTATGAGATTAGCATAGAGCGTGCTTTAGAGTACTCTGTTAAAATTTATAAAACTGATTTTTATCAATATATTAGCTCGGAGAGCACTTATGAAATGGATGATTATCATCCTGATAATGATGTCATTGATTGGATCAATGATGTGGGTGATGCCAACGCAGCGTCAGAAGTATCAGGCCGCTTTGCGAATGAAAGCCAAATCTATTGGGTTTCAGATCCAGCTTGAGAAGGTGATCCCCCCCAGAGCTAAAGGAGAGATGGAACCGGATTCAAGGGATATGACGGCCTATCGCGTGTTACGTCATGACCTTAGCCGTGAAGAAAAGAATAATTTTAACGCATGGCAGATATATCGTGTTGAGTCAGTTGCAAATATTGGTCTTCCTGATGGATGGAGCTGGGCGCACGGCGAACGAACACTTTCGGATACTCAACTACAGAAACTTTCCGATTTGATTTTGGCGTTACCTTCCGGTGTGTTTTCATTGGAATCGAGTCCTGTGTTGGTTGGAGTTCATTGGGATGAAGAGGGCGGGGATGCCGTGATGGAACAGCTGTATGGTTTGCTGGACGCGTTTAGCAAAGAGGGGTTCTAGAATGACACCTACTGATGAAGTACGTCCAGGGCTATACCGTCATTACAAGGGGGCTGAATATGAAGTGCTCTATGTGGCGCGACACTCTGAAACAGAGGAGTGGCTGGTGGTCTACAAACAGTGTTATGGCGATGAAAGTATGTGGGTCAGACCGTTGGATATGTTTACGGAATCTGTTGAAACGCAGGATGGCTCCTTAGTCAAACGTTTCGCATTTGTCGGCTAGTTATAAGAAACGGTCCATTGAGTCGGATAGCGTACCCGTTGAACGCGTACGTTTCGGCTGTATCTGATTAATCATCTCGTCAACGCTGTCTAATCTGGGGCGCTTAATATTATGCGGGATGTTTGCACGTACGAGCAGCGCTTTAGCATGCCGGTAGTGAGAGAGCGCGGTCATCATATCTTCAGTACTTTTGAATTTATCCCCTTGGCTGATGTGGGCATCTACTACCACTGTAATTCTTAGCCAATACAGCTCTTGTTGGTAGCTGCGTGCGAGAGTCAGGGTTATTTTCCCCCCTTTGGCCAGCTGTATAACCAGCTTTTCAGCGAAATTAATATAGATCTGGGCACGCTTTAATGATTTGTCACTGGCAAACGCTTCCGGGGATGCATACGCTTTATCAGAAGCATCTTTTTGCTGTGACAGGGAATTGAACAGTTCGGAATCTGGAGCAAGCATGGAGACTTCTTCAAGCAGGGAGGTCGCATGCTCATTAATTTTCTGGACTATTTCCGGTTTGCAATTGGCTTCACGCAACACAGCAATAGCGTGCAGAATATGTTCGGCTTGGCCTTTTAGCCAAGTGAGACGTTTATCTTTGGCGTCTTCTTGTTGCTCACGAGTCGTGATAACGTAATTGACCGTTAATGCAACAAGGGCCACCACTGCGATCAATATTATGTAAATAAGATTATCGTTGAGCATCAGAAAAAACTTGGCAATTAACTGGTTGTTAAATATGGTGAATATTGTGGCCCGTAAGATCAGTTTGGTAAAGACATAGTTGATCCATTGGTCTACTTTAATCTGAATTGCTGCTTGACCATAGCAACGTCAACACTTATATATGCACCCAAATTATCAAATCTTAACAGAATGCTGAGTAAGCAGCGGTGGAACTTCTACCTTTAATAAGGTTCGCCGTGATGACCACAGAAGGCATAGCCCTACAGCAGATGTATGGCCGGAGATGAAGAAGGACCCAATGGGAAAATCCTTAGTAATAGTAGAGTCACCAGCAAAAGCAAAGACGATTAACAAGTATTTGGGTAATCAATACGTTGTTAAGTCCAGTGTTGGTCATATTCGGGATCTGCCTACAAGTGGTAGTACCAAAAAATCAGATCCTAAAGAGCGTGCAAAGCAGGCTGCATTGACGCGCAAAATGTCTCCTGAGCAAAAAGCTGTTCACAAGAAGAAAAAGGCGCGTGAACAACTGATTGGACGTATGGGCATTGACCCGGACAAAGGATGGGATCCTCACTATGAGATTCTACCTGGCAAAGAAAAAGTTGTTGATGAGCTTAAACGATTAGCAAAGTCAGCTGATGAAATCTATCTCGCAACCGATTTGGACCGAGAGGGAGAGGCGATTGCATGGCATCTGCGTGAAGCTATTGGCGGAGATGAGGGGCGATACCGCCGTGTTGTTTTCAACGAGATTACTAAAAAAGCGATCTCTGAAGCGTTTGAAGAGCCTTCTGCACTAGATATAGACCGCGTTAATGCCCAGCAGACACGCCGGTTTTTAGACCGAGTTGTGGGGTATATGATCTCTCCTCTTCTTTGGGAGAAGGTGGCGAGGGGCCTTTCAGCAGGGCGTGTACAATCTGTTGCAGTGAAATTGGTAGTAGAGCGTGAAAAGGAGATCCGTGCGTTCATACCTGAAGAGTTTTGGGAGGTGCAGGCAGATGCACTGACCACTGGGAAAGAAGCATTAAAGCTTCAGGTGCACCGCGTTAACGGGGAATCATTCCGACCAAGTTCTGAAAATGAAACGCGTGCACACCTGGAAAAACTTCAAGCGGCGAGTTATGAAGTTATCAGTCGTAAAGACCGTCCAACGACAAGTAAGCCTTCCGCCCCATTTATTACCTCGACATTACAGCAGGCTGCCAGTACTCGACTGGGGTTTGGTGTAAAGAAAACTATGATGATGGCTCAGCGACTCTACGAAGCGGGTTACATCACATATATGCGAACAGACTCGACTAACTTGAGCGCGGAAGCGGTAGAGAGTTGCCGAGAGTATATAGGGGATCACTTTGGTAGTGACTACCTCCCGGAAGCGGCCAATAGATACAGCAGTAAAGATGGTGCACAGGAAGCCCATGAGGCGATTCGCCCATCTGATGTCAATGTGGAAGCAACTGCACTGAAGGGAATGGATCGAGATGCTGAGCGACTCTACGAATTGATACGACGTCAATTCCTGGCATGTCAGATGACCCCTGCAAAATTTTTGAGCACACGTGTCACAGTTAAAGCCGGAGAGTTTGAGCTGGTTACTAAGGGCAGAATCCTGAAGTTTGATGGTTATACGCGTGTGATGCCGGCTAAAGGTAAAGGGGAAGAGGATATTATTCTGCCTGACGTCAAAGCGGGTGAGCTGTTATCTCTTGTTGAACTTCTTCCGAAGCAGCACTTCACTAAGCCAGCGCCACGGTATACGGAAGCAAGCTTGGTAAAAGAGTTGGAAAAACGAGGTATCGGTCGGCCTTCAACTTATGCTGCGATCATCTCAACCATTCAGGATCGGGGTTATGTTGAGGTTCAGAATCGTAGATTTTATGCCCAAAAAATGGGTGATATTGTCACTGAGCGTCTTTCGGAGAGTTTCTCCGATCTGATGGACTACAGCTTTACAGCTCGGATGGAAGAAAGCCTGGATGATATTGCTCAAGGTTCAGCAGATTGGAAGGAGTTGCTGGATCAATTCTATTCTGACTTTTCAGGCAAGCTCGAAGAGGCTCAGGGAGAGGAGGGCGGAATGCGACCGAACTCTCCTACAGAAACAGATATCAACTGTCCTGACTGTGGTCGCCCGATGATGATTCGAACCGCAAGTACGGGGGTTTTCTTAGGGTGTTCAGGATATAGTTTGCCACCTAAAGAGCGTTGCAAATGCACTATCAATCTTGTCTCTGGAGATGAGGTAGTTAGTGCTGATGGTGATGAAGAGGAAGAATCCAGAATTCTACGTAAAAAACACCGATGTCATATTTGTGACTCCGCTATGGATTCATACCTTATTGATGAGAAGCGCAAGCTTCATGTGTGTGGTAATAACCCAGACTGCTCTGGATTTGAAGTTGAGAAAGGCGAGTACCGAATCAAAGGATATGATGGTCCAACGCTGGAATGCGATAAATGTTCTGCAGAGATGCAGCTGAAAACTGGACGATTTGGTAAGTACTTTGGTTGTACCGAGTGTAAGAATACCCGCAAACTTTTGAGAAATGGCGAGCCAGCACCACCAAAAATGGATCCGGTTCCTATGCCTGAGCTGCAGTGTGAAAAGGTGGAGGATACTTATATTCTTCGAGATGGTGCTTCAGGGCTGTTTTTGGCCGCGAGTCAGTTCCCAAGAAACAGGGAGACGCGAGCTCCAAAAATAGTGGAATTGTTGCCGCATAAGACTGAAATTGATCCTAAATATGAGTTCCTATTTAGTGCGCCCAGCAGGGATTCTGAAGGTAATCTGAGTGTTGTTCGCTATAGCCGTAAAACAAAGGAACAGTACGTTATGACCGAGGTCAATGGTAAAGCGACGGGCTGGCGTGCATTCTATCGAGATGGGAAGTGGGTTGAAGAAGAGACCCGTAAGAAAGCTAAGAAATAATTGGGGATAGCATGAGCGGCATTTACTTGGCACGGACTAACCAAAAGTTAAGCTTTACACGCATACATCTTGATCAATTGAAACAGGCGCAGAGTGATACCAGTTGGAATAAGCATGCGCTGATTGAATCTTATAATGAGTCAGTACTTTTTCACCTGAACTCTGCATATGACGCTTTTCTCCGCGAGGTTGCGGAACTCTATAAGGTTGATACTGAATCATTGGATGGTTATCGCTCTCTGGCGGCTGAACTTGATCGGACCGGGGTGGAAAGTCCAGAGCTTAAGCAGTTGAGTGTGCTTGAGTCAGATGATTCTGGTTGGCTGCATAAGATGATGGCTGCGTATGAAGCCTGCTGGCATGGTTCGGATAAAAAAGAAGCGATAACTCAAACCTCAAGTGTCTCAGAGATTCATGTATTACAGGTGAATCCTGATCATGCAGAAGATGAGCAGATTATCAAAGAGTATGAAGCCTGGTTTGAATCCCTTTCAGAGCTGATCAATCGCCTTCGTGAAGGTATGCAGGAGTGGTAATTAAGTGTCAGATCTAAACCCGGAGATGGTACTCGAAATCATTGAGTTGGATGATGGTGAATTAGCTATTCGTCATGCCGATAGTGATGGGGAACCTATGCTCAGAGTAAATTTTTCAGATGAGCTCAGGGCCAAACTTAGTGATCAATGCCTAGATGTTGCACGAGTGATGTTGACAGCTGGAATTCAGATGGTAGCTGAGTCGGGACTGGATCTCACTGGAGATGAGAAAGAGGAAGCTGAGCTACCACCAACAATCCATTGATCTCCCCCTTCTCTGTTTCTACTCATCAGGCGCTTAGCTGTCTCCACGGCGCCTGATGATGATTCCATGACTTTGTCCCGTTTTAGCAGCGCATTCTAGATCATTATATTCAGAATCAGATAGATATCCTGGCCATGACACAACAGCATGGCTTGTTCCTGTGCTTAATGCTTGTTGGGCAAGTTGGAATGTACTGTGTTTGCTGTTGGGGTTCAGTAGAATTACTTTGCTTAGGTCGATCCCAGCTTCAAGAAGAAGTTGCTTAGGTAGCAGAACAGGTGGGGCAATCCAAACAAACCATCGATCATCTTTGCTGAGTTGAGCTAGCAGGGGCATCAGCATCGGAATGTTTGAGAAATTTTCATCCTGTACAACAATTTCCGTCAGTGAGCCCGAAAGTGATGTTTCAGATGGCTTTGCTTTGATTTTAAATATAGATTCATCAGTTGAATATTGAACAGCGTTCGATGAATGTGTTTCCTGCAATGCCAGCATAACTAGTTACCTCTGCGAATAACTCCGACGCCTAATCCTTCAATCGCTATATCTTGCTCGTTAAGGTCCACTATTATGGGATCAAAATCTTCATTTTCTGCGATTAGGTAGACAATGTTTCCATCTTGTTTAAAGCGCTTGACTGTTACCTCATCGTCAAGGCGCGCTACGACTATTTGCCCGTCCTTTGCAGTTTGGCATTGATGAACTGCCAGTAGGTCACCGTCCATGATGCCTACGTCTTTCATGCTGAGTCCTTTAACTCGTAATAGATAGTCCGCTTTAGGGTGAAAAAAATCTGAAGAAATGGTGCAGTGATCTTCAACATGCTCCTGAGCCAGTATTGGCGAACCAGCTGCTACCTGGCCAACAACAGGGAGACCTTGCTCCTCTTCCATTTCAGGGATTCTTATCCCTCTTGAGGTTCCGGGGATAATCTCTATTGCCCCTTTCTTAGCCAGGGCTTTAAGGTGCTCTTCAGCAGCATTTGCTGATTTGAAACCAAGATCTTTTGCTATATCAGCGCGTGTGGGTGGATACCCAGTATCACCAATATGACGCTTGATGCAGTCTAGGACTTCCGTCTGTCGTTTTGTCAGTTTCATGATGTTGTCTGGTTGTTTATACAGTACTTGTATTTTTATACAGTGGTTGTGATTTGTAAAGTGGCTTCTGTTTTTTTATACAGTGTTTTTGTCTTTGCCTTCTATTAACTGATAGAATCGCCAGCTAATCTAAGGTGGATTGCAATTTTGATTGATCAACAACTCCGGAAAATTATCCAAGAAGCGTATTCAGCGTTTTTAAATAATCGTGGTCTTAAAGCCAGGTATGGGCAAAAGATGATGATTGCTGAAGTGGCGCGCACTTTGGGGGCGATCAAAAATATTGATCTCCAGTCTGGAGAAGAGCGTAGTGGTCATATCTGTGTTACGGAAGCGGGCACAGGTACAGGAAAAACCATGGCGTACCTGCTGGCATCAGTGCCTGTTGCGCAACAGCAGAAAAAGAAGGTGATCGTTTCTACAGCGACGGTTGCACTTCAGGAGCAGTTAATTCTAAAAGATCTTCCCCAATTAGTGACTGATGCAGGTATCAATCTCACTTACGGTCTTGCAAAGGGGCGTGGCCGTTATTTTTGTGTTTCGCGCGCGGAAAAGACGCTTGAGTCGCAAAATGAACTTGGTCAGATTGCACTGTACGAAGATGAGGTTGCGGCTAAAGTTGATCAAGAAGTACTTGCAGAAGTAAAAGCGCTGTTAAGTCACTATGCTTCGGGGGATTGGGACGGAGACCGAGATGATCTTAAACACACAGTTAATGATCAGGTTTGGCGTTTATCTACCAGTGATCACATGCAGTGTACTAATCGCCGCTGTAGTAATTTTTCAATCTGTCCATTTTATAAAGCCAGGCAGGAACTCGATAAATGGGATCTGATCGTAGCAAATCATGATTTGGTACTGGCAGATCTTTCTTTGGGTGGCGGGACGATTCTATCGGCCCCGGAAGATACTATTTATATATTTGATGAAGGGCATCATCTGGGGACAAAAACCACAGGGCACTTTTCTTACAGTTTACGGCTCAAATCCAGTCTTCGATGGCTAAGTCGGGCAGGGCGTAACCTGAATAAGTTATTGAATGATTCCTCTGAACATATAGTGCTCGGTGATTACATCAATAAATTATCCAACCCACTTGCAGATATGGAACGCAATCTACAGGATTGGCAGACTCTGCTACAAGGGCTACTCGCGGATAAACTCTCTGGTGCTCAAGATCGTTATCGTTTTGCCCATGGGGTGATTCCTGAAGAGCTCCAGCTTGTTAGTCATAATTTCGCACATGCTGCGGAGCGTGTGGTCCTTAAGTTTGAGCAGATTGTCGATCTTCTGAAAGAGGGGATGGATGGAGAGTTGGCTGATATACCCAAAGAGATTGGGGAGAGATGGTATCCTCAAATGGGCGTGATGTTATCACGACTCCAGATGATGTACGGGTTAGCCAAAAGCTACTCTATACCAGATCATTCCGGGCGATCACCCACAGCGCGCTGGGTGAGTCGAGTTGACGGTAGTGACGGTATGGATATCGAGTGCCACAGCAGTCCTGTTTCAGCGGCTGATACTTTGAAAGAAAATCTTTGGAAGCAATGTTTCGGCGCAGTGATTACATCTGCAACTTTAACTGCCCTGGGTCGGTTTGACAGGATCTATGCTGATCTCGGGTTACCTCCAGACAGCCCTTGCTCCATTCATATAAGCCCTTTTGATTTCCAACATGTTGCCGAGCTTTGTGTGCCTGCGATGAGAGAAGATCCGGGAAAACCAGATCTTCATAGCGCAGAGTTAGCTGAATACTTGCAGGCCCTCCTGCCTCAGGAAAAGTCCGCTTTAGTGTTATTTAGCTCCTGGCGCCAGATGCGGTATGTTATTGAGCGTTTGCCTGATAATATTATGGGTAATACTCTGGCTCAGGGTGATCTGGCAAAACATGAAATTTTGCGGTTACATCGTGAGCGGATAGACAATGATGAGCAGAGCGTAATCTTTGGTTTGGCCTCTTTCTCTGAGGGTGTTGACCTTCCTGGTAAGTATTTAACCCATGTGATTATTACTAAATTGCCATTTGGGGTGCCTGATGATCCTGTCGATGCCACGTATTCTGAATGGCTTGAATCTCAAGGTCGAAACTCCTTTGAGGAGTGGGTAGTTCCCATGGCCTCTATGCGATTGACTCAGGCTACAGGGCGTTTACTGAGAACGGAGTCAGATAAGGGTAAAATTACCTTATTAGATCGCAGATTCGTTACCAAACGCTACGGCAAGCAGCTGCTAGCTGCTTTACCGCCATATCGGCGAAATTTTTCTTAGGAATAGATCAATTGAGTACAGAAAATAAAGTGATGAAAGAAGCAAGTGTGCCGGATAGCTCAAAGTCTGGTTCTTCAAAACAAACTCATCGCCGGCGATCGCGTAGTAGCGGTAAAAGTAAAGCATGGAATCCTGATGAGTTTATCGTTCCTGTTAAGGAGGGAAAAGCTAGATTTCATGATTTTAATCTCCCTGATCAGGTGCTAAGAGCTGTCTCTGATCTGGATTTTCAATACTGTACTGGCATTCAGGCAGAAACTATTCCTGCGGCACTCCAAGGCAAAGATATCATTGGTAAAGCTCAGACGGGTACAGGGAAAACTGCGGCATTTTTGTTAGGTATTATTACGGACCTCATCGATTTTCCCCTGGATGAAAAGTTGAGACTGGGTGAACCCAGGGCTTTGATTGTTGCACCTACTCGTGAACTGGCATTACAGATCAGCGAAGATGCTAAATTACTAGCCAAATACACCGACCTTCACATCGTAAGTCTCGTCGGTGGAATGGATTACGATAAGCAGCGGCAGAAACTTAAGAAAAAGCCTGTAGATATTTTGGTCGCTACTCCAGGACGTCTTATCGACTTTGTGAATCGTAAAGATGTAGATCTGTGGAATGTTGAAGTGTTGGTGCTGGATGAAGCCGACCGGATGCTCAGCATGGGTTTCATCCCGGATGTCAGAACAATTGTACGCAGTACGCCTCGAAAAGGGGCGGATCGTCAGACATTGTTGTATAGCGCGACATTTACTGATGACATCCTTAATCTTGCGGAGCAGTGGACCTTAGATGCGGTCAAAATCGAAATAGCTCCTGAGATTAAAACTACAGATAACGTAACCCAAACAGTTTATCTGGTTTCCGGGGATGAAAAGTATCGTTTGCTCCGGAATTATATGGATAAGGATCATGCAGAAAAGGTCATTGTATTCTGTAACCGACGTGATGAAACCCGAAAGCTAGCTGACCAGTTGAGCAAAGATGGTATCAAAGCCGCACTGATGTCGGGCGAAATCCCTCAGCAGAAACGTGTTCGGACACTCGAGGATTTCCGTAGTGGGAAAATCCAGGTACTGGTAGCGACTGACGTTGCTGGCCGTGGTATCCACATTGATGGTGTGACGCATGTATTTAACTATCAGTTACCTGAAGACCCTGATGATTATGTTCATCGTATCGGGCGAACAGGCAGGGCTGGTGCGTCTGGGGCATCAATCTGTTTTGCTTGTGAAGATGATTCGTTTCTTATCCCTGAGATCGAAGCAGAAACAGGGGTTAAATTAGAGTGCGTCCACCCAGAGTCTGAACTACTTCAGGAACCACAACCACATAGAGATAGTGCACCTGAAACTACAGAACTAAATAACGGCGAGACTGTTGTGAAATCGGTAGCCGTTGAAAATGAAAGTCAACAAAGCGAACAAGTAACACCACAACGGGAACAGGATGATTCAGCAGGACAGACACAAAACTAAACGGCTGGCCACAATTGTTGCTATTGTCTTTAGTGCAGTAATTGCTGCACTGGGGGTGGCAGGTTATCAGCGTACTGATGATCCTTTACAGCTTGTGCTTTTTCTCGGGCTGGCAATTTTAGGTTATCTAATCGTCATACTGCTGTTCAAGGGGATTAATAAGCTTCTTGATAGCTTGGATGATTCAGCTAATTAGTTTAATGCGGAAGTAAAAAGGCAATATGAACGCAAAACGAAAAGTCGCAGTACTGGGCGGCGGTAGTTTTGGGACGGTAGTCGCTAATATCGTTGCTGAAAATGGTCATGAAGTTAGTTTGTGGCTTCGTGATCAGCAGCGTTGCGATCTGATAAATCAAGCGCATGAAAACTCAAAGTACCTGCCAGGTTATCAGCTATCTGAAAACTTAACTGCCTACAGTTCACTGAAGGAGGCGCTTGAAGGAGTTGAGATGGTGTTCGTCTCAATACCAAGTCAATCTTTCCGCAATGTGATACAGATGGCAAAACCCTTTCTGAGTACAGATCAAATGATTATTAGTACGACGAAAGGAATTGAAGCTCATACCTTTAGTTTGATGAGTGAAATTATTCATGAGGAGTTGCCTGACGCTCGCGTAGGTGTGCTTAGCGGCCCTAATCTTGCGAAAGAGGTAGCAGCAAGGCAATTGACAGCAACCGTCATCGCGAGTGATTGTCAGTCGTTACGAGATTCGGTTCAATCTATTCTGCACTCAGCTTATTTCAGGGTATATGCCAGTTCAGACACATATGGAGTCGAGTTGGGGGGGACGCTGAAGAATATCTACGCGATCGCTGCAGGTCTGAGTGCAGCATTGGGGATGGGTGAAAACACTAAAAGCATGTTGATGACACGTAGTCTTGCCGAGATGAGTCGTTTTGCGGTCTGCATGGGCGCAAACCCGATGACATTTATTGGCCTGGCAGGCGTTGGAGACCTGATTGTGACCTGTATGTCCCCTTTGAGCCGGAATTATCGGGTTGGTTATGCTTTGGGTGAAGGAAAAAGCCTGGAAGAGGCTGTAGAGGCTCTAGGGCAGGTTGCAGAGGGGGTGAACACGATAAAGCATGTAAAGGAAAAGGCTGCTGAAATGGAAGTGTATATGCCGCTGGTATCAGGCTTATATGAGGTGGTTTTTAATCATGCCCCAGTCGCGGATGTAGTCAAAATGCTCATGATGAATGAACAGAGTACTGATGTAGAGTTCGTACTTCCGAGAAAAGAGGGTGTATGAAATTTTTTCTGATGCGTCATGGTGAGGCTGAACTTTTTGCTGATTCAGATAAACAGCGTCAATTAACAGTCAGAGGCCGGGCCGCATTAGATATTAAGATAAATCAGATAGCGAAGCAGCTTTCTGAGGTAGATATAATATTACACAGCCCATATGTGAGGGCGAAAGAGACGGCATCCATTGTTGGACGGCTGATTGAATGTCATCAATTTGTTGAGTTGGATGAATGGATTCCTGAAGGTAAGCCGGAGTCTGCTCTGGCATCATTAGAAAACTTTACCGAACAGACTCCACTGGTAGTGACTCATATGCCACTTATCTCTTATGTAGAAGCCCTCTGTTGCCATGGAGTGGTTGATTACCCCGCATCCTTCAGTTGCGGGGAGATTGTTGAGATTCAGGCAGACTGGCCGGTGTCTGGGCTTGGGATTGCTGTTTCTCGCTATTGATTGAGGGTGTTGTGTTGTTTGATTGCCCATCTTTTGTTTCAAAGTGCTTTTTCAATTTGATAATCATGGGATGATTTAAGTAAATACTTTCCCCTATGCGTATCTCTTTATCTCGGGATTCCTTTTCTTGAAGGAAATCAAATGCAATCGCCCTGTCAGCATATAGGTTAAGCTGCGGACTGATTTTTAACATATATTCAGACCAGGCTAAAAACTCAAGCGCATTTTGTGAATCTCCCTTTCTGATACCCACCATCATATTGCGCTTCAGGCGAAGATAGGTTGCCTGATCGTAAAAATAGATGGAATTAAGACCTGTAGTAAGGTGCTGTGGAGCAGATTGTCGAGATTTGTAATAATTTACAATTCCAGCATATGCGGTGTGATCCCTTACGAGAAGAAAGGTCGTGAAGATCAGCGTAATTGCTATAGAAATCGGTAGTGTTTTCTGAGCGCTTTCAGAGATTGAGTTGGTAGAATACTTAAGCTTTCCGGCTTGGTTCACGATAAATAGAAGGAACAGAAGTAGGAGCCAATGGAAGTTGGAGATATAAAAAGGAAGCTCTACTTGGGAATGGAGTGCGATTGGCAGGAGTAATGAGGCGTAGCCTGCACCTCTTTGCCACCCATCTTTAGATAGTTGTATAAAAGTGATGATGATCGCTGCTATTACCCCTATTACAGACAGTAGTCCGCCTTCAACTAACCAGTGTATGAATTCATTATGTGGATGGCTGAATCTTGGGGCATTACCCAAACTTAATTCATTATTGACCTGCTTTTCTGCACGCTTATCTTGAAATACTTTCTGGAAACTACCTAATCCATGCCCGATAAGCGGTTTTTCAGTAAAAAGTTCCCAGGATATCGAATAAACCTTCCAACGAATATCAGCTTCCACCCCACCTATTGCGCGATCAAATTTGGCGCTAGTTTTAGCTAATCCCGAGCTTCCCAATAAGCCGCCAGCGATTGTTGCGATAATGACGAGTATCAGTAATTTCTTTGCATGTTGGAAGAGTTTCCAGCGACCTAAAAACAAGATGAACAGCCCTAAACTGGCACCTAAAAGCCCGACTCTAGAACCAGAAATAGCAATCATATAGCTTGCAACTGTCGCAGCAATCAACAGTGTTAATTGCACTATCCAGCCCATAGATCTGACAGTCGGGCGACTTACGAGGTAGTAAACCAGTACCAACAGAGTCGCCATAGCTGAGGCTTGGAGGTTAATTTGTTGGAAGATCCCTACTGGGATATGGTTCGGGCTGATAGGAACAAATCCAATATTTTGTCCGCCAATAACAATCTGTATGCAACCATAGGTGGCTAAAATAATACCTGAGGCCAGTATTATGTAGAGTGACCGCTCAACATGCCGTGATGTGAGCCGGAATTGAAATAGAGCGATAAAAAACAGATAGCCGCCAATAATAACGGACAACCTAACTAACCACTCAATTGGATTGTTGTTTTCAGCAATGAGTCCCGTAATTACTGCCCCGATGGGCAGTAGCGCTAATCCAAACCAATATCTGGGAAGAATAATCTCCTCTGTTCGGTAAACCAGAAAGCTAGCCGCTGCGATAATCCAGCTGGCAACGATCCAGAGAGAAGTGTTGTGAGGTATATACAACCCCTCACCACCAAGGTTGGGTTGGTAATAGAAGGGAGCCAGTAGAAAAAGTATGCCGAACAGAACAAAAAAAAGCTTCTGAGGTTTTTGTAGCGAAGAGTCCTTTTCTAGTTTCAGTTGTAATGTCATGGCATATCTATTCCGTAGGCTTTGCTTGTCAAAACAAGATCTTAACCGAATTTCTGGTTATAGTACCTAGTGAATTCAAGTGAACGGGAATAATTGTTAGAGATGTCTTCTAATCATGAGATCGTAATCAGCGCCTCTGGCTATCAGGTTGTTGCTGTGGAATATGGTGATCCGCGCGGTAAGCCTGTTCTTGCTTTACATGGATGGCTGGATAATGCTGCTAGTTTCTTTGTTATGGCTAAGCACTTGCAGGGTGTCCGTTTAATTGCTCTCGACCTCATAGGTCATGGTCGTTCTGACCATCGTCCTCAACTGATGCCCTACCATATTTGGGATAACGTTGCTGATTTGCATAGCGTGATGCAGGCACTTAATCTTGAGAAAGTTGATCTGGTCGGGCATTCGATGGGAGCGAGCATAGCGATGCTCTTTGCTGCTACTTTTCCTGAAAAAGTAGGGCGAATGATGTTGATTGATGGGCTCGGTCCGTTGGCTTATGAGACTGAAGAACTGCCAGGTCTGCTTGCTGAAGCTATAGTCAGAAGGGATCGAATGGCAGCTAAGGCTCTCAAACCTTACCCTTCATTTGAATCGGCCGTTACGGCGCGTATGAATAGCCGATGGCCTGTACCCCGTGAAGCGGCAGAGGCGCTTCTTGAGCGTGGCTTAACTAAGACAGAAAAAGGGTATATCTGGAGTAATGATCCAAAACTATTACTGCCTTCGTTGGTACGTTTTAGTCCAGATCAGATCAGTTCATTTCTTAGATCTGTGAGATCAGAAGCTATAGTTATAAAAGCGTCTGATGGAGCCGCAGATACAGTTATTGATCGTTGGTTAGATGATCTGGATTGGGTTGATCTCGTAGAAATTGAAGGTAGCCACCATTTGCACATGTTTGAACCCATTGCGGCGCTACTGGCTCAAAAATTAAATGACTGGGTTTAAAATAGGTTTTAGAGGGGATCATATATGAGAGCATTATGGATCGTGATGATTGTCTTAGTTGCAATCCGTGTTCATGCTGCATCCGATATCTCAGGCGCGAAAGACTTTCCGAACCTGAAACGCTTTCCTGGCTCATATATCGTCCAGTTTAAACAAGAAAAAGGAAGTGACTACAGGCTTATTCTGGGTGGCTTGCAGAAAATTGATGGTCAACTCAGGCCTGAGAAAGAGCAGCGGTTAGATGGAACGTTGACTCGTATGACATATCGTATTCCTGAAAACCACAGTGCAAAGGAATCTTTCCGTTATCTGGTTGAGCAACTCGAAACTCAAGGCGCAGATATCTTGTTTGAGTGCTTTGGACGGGATTGCGGTAGTAGTAACCAGTGGGCCAATAATATCTTTAAATACTCCAGACTCTATGGTGTAGATAGTACGCAGAGCTATGCGGTTTATAAATTAGGTAACCAAAACATAATTATTTACGCTGTGCGAAGAGGGAATAAGCGGGTATATCTACGGCTAGAAGTACTGGAGGTTGAGCAAATAGATCTTCCAACAGCCTTGGGGCAAGGAATTGCAGCTGAATTTAAGGGGCAGGCAGAGGACTTTGATCAGTTAGTCAGTTTTCTTGCAAAGAATCCTGACAAAGTTATCTGGATCGTGCCTCAAAATGGTGAACCAGGAACAAGAGAGGAGCAGTTAAAACGCTCTGCTGAACAGGGACGGTTGATCAAGCAGCGCCTTATCGAAATAGGAGTTACGCCAGAATTAATCAGAGTCTACCCCTTGGGAGGCTTTGTGATGAACCCACAGCAGGCTGAATCTGTTTTCATATATAGTGATTAGCTAAGGGCAGGAGGCGTTATGGCAACAGTATCACTGGTGTTGGGAAGTGGTGGGGCCAGAGGATATGCTCATATAGGTGCTATTGAGGAGATAAAGCGCCGAGGCTATGAGATTATCGCTGTTTCAGGTAGCTCTATGGGAGCCTTAATTGGGGGCATGTACGCGGCGGGTAAGTTAGCTGATTACCGTGACTGGGTACTGACACTGAACTGGATGAAAGTGGTCCGGTTGCTTGATTTTACATTATCCCGAGGGGCGATCCGCGGTGATAAAATTTTCATTAAACTCTCTGAAATATTAGGTGAGATCAATATCGAGGAGCTGGCGGTCGACTTTACGGCAGTATCTGCTGATATCGCACACCAAAAAGAGGTTTGGTTCCAGAAAGGATCTCTGATAGATGCTATTCGTGCATCTGTGTCGGTACCCGGGTTATTTACTCCTGTCATTAAAGAGGGGCGGGTTCTGGTCGATGGAGGTGTCCTGAATCCATTACCTATTATTCCCGCTGTGGCAGCTCAGGCTGACTTGATTATCGCCGTCGATCTGAATACTGGGGATTCCAGTCACAGCCACCTGACCTTACCAAGTAATAAATACCTCAAGCGCAGCGGCATGAGTGATGAGTGGCACATGCCGGAGACAGGTCATAATCAAGAAGAAGTGGCTGTCACAAAATCAAGTGAAATTGGTGGCCGTATGGATATTCTCTTGAACTCTGTTGAGGTGATGCAGGCCAGCCTGGCCGAATATAAGATTGCTGGATACCCGCCCGATCTGGTTATACGTATCCCTAAAGATCTGTGTAGCTTTTATGATTTCCATCGTGCTGAAGAAACGATTGAGTATGGACGGTTAGCGGCACGAGAAAAACTGGAAGCGCTCGAAAAAGGCGATCCTATTAATTAAGATGATCTCCTGTTATTTCTCGCGCTTCAACAACACGTAAAGTGCTCCGGTGCCTCCATCTTTAGCCTGTGCCGAGCAGAAAGCTAAAACACCCCTCAGGCGCTTCAGCCACTCATTCACATATGATTTAATCAATGCTTGCTCGCTTCCGGATGAGTGAGCCTTACCATGAACAACAATAACGCAGCGAGCCTGGTTGCGGAGAGCATCGCTGATGAAGTGACTCAGTTGGTCCCTTGCCTGATCCACAGTGTATCCATGAAGATCGATCCCCTGTTCCCAGGGAATATGTCCCTGTTTTAACTTTTTCAGCACTCTCAGTTGTACTCCGGGGTTTGCAAAAATAAGTTCTTCGCCGGATTCAACCAGCTCTACCGCTTCATCAGAGAGCCCATCGATAACTTTCTCATCCTCTTTCATTGCTGCTTGGCGTCGATAGAAGATTGAGTGTGTGTTTTTTGCAGTCAGGGGTGCAACATCGGCTTTATCATGTCTATGGCGGGTTACACCCTCCATTGCATCTGAAAATGAGATGTCATCATTATCACCGTTGTATCGGTCTTTCATGGTGTTCCCGAGAGAGTTTTATTAAGATGGCGCCATAAATTTAGCAAATTATCGGCCCTTAATGTATGAGTGATCAAGCCCCGTCTCAAAATGTTATTGTGAATCAGCTACATACACTGCGAGATTACATTCGCTACGCGATGAGTCAGTTTGGAAAAAATCAGGTTTATTTTGGGCATGGTACTGATAACGCATGGGATGAAGCGACGCAACTTGTGTTGTCTGCTGTTCATCTTCCGTGGGATGTGAATCCCGCAGTGCTGGATGGACGACTGACTGATGATGAAAAGCATAGCGTGCTTTCCTTCATTGAACAAAGAGCTGTGCAGCGTAAACCGCTGCCATATATCACACATGAATCCTGGTTCTGTCAGTTGCCCTTTTATGTAGATGAGAGGGTCCTGGTTCCTCGCTCCCCTATCGCTGAGTTGATTGAAAACCAGTTTGTGCCCTGGTTGCGAGAAGGGGCGGTTGAGAACATCCTGGACCTATGTACGGGAAGCGGCTGCATCGGATTGGCATGTGCCTACGCATTTGAAGAAGCTGAGGTTGATCTGGCTGATATCTCTCAGGATGCGATCGATGTGGCTGAGATAAATATCCACAAACATGAGATGGCGGATCGTGTTGTCGCCGTCAAAAGTGATCTGTTTACTAATCTATCCGGTAGAAAATACGACCTTATCGTTAGTAACCCTCCCTATGTTGATGCGTCTGATCTGGCATCAATGCCTCAGGAATATGATCACGAACCTGAATTGGCACTGGGATCTGGTGCGGATGGGCTTGATATTACGCGGAGAATCTTACTCGAAGCCAATAATCATCTAAATGAAGATGGCTTATTGGTGGTAGAAGTGGGTAACAGTGAGGTGCATATGATGGAGCAATATCCAGAGCTTCCTCTGGTATGGCTCGAATTTGAACGTGGGGGCAATGGCGTCTTTGCGATTACTGCGAAGGAACTGCTCCAACATCGGGATTGTTTGCTATAATTCCGCCCCTGAATTCTTAGATAGTTTTGGATGGATCACTGCGATGTCAGGAAATAGTTACGGTAAGCTGTTCACGGTAACCACGTTTGGTGAGAGCCATGGTAAAGCGTTGGGTTGTATTGTCGATGGTTGTCCTCCCGGCATCGAGTTAACGGAAGCCGATCTGCAAATAGATCTGGATCGCCGGAAGCCGGGTACATCACGCCATACGACTCAACGACGCGAAGCGGATGAGGTTGAAATTTTATCCGGCGTATTTGAGGGTAAAACCACAGGAACACCGATCGGCTTACTGATCAAGAATACCGATCAGCGCTCAAAAGATTACTCAAATATTGAAGAGACCTTCAGGCCTGCACACGCGGACTATGTTTATACCCATAAGTACGGTTTCCGAGATTATCGCGGAGGCGGGCGCTCCTCTGCACGTGAAACCGCAATGCGGGTGGCGGCGGGTGCTATTGCTAAGAAGTTCCTGGCGTCAAAGGGGATTGAAGTTAAAGGTTATCTCTCTCAGCTCGGCCCTGTGGCGATTAATCTGGAAAACTTTGACTGGAATGAAGTTCACAACAACCCATTTTTCTCTCCGGATGCGGCCTCAGTTCCAGAGATGGAAAACTATATGGATGCGCTGAGAAAAGAGGGTAACTCGGTTGGCGCTAAGATCAGCGTCGTAGCAACGGGTACTCCTGTAGGATTGGGTGAGCCAATTTTTGACAGACTGGATGCGGATCTTGCGCATGCCCTGATGAGTATCAACGCGGTAAAAGGGGTTGAGATCGGTGACGGTTTTGACTGTGTTGCGCAGAAAGGGACAGAACATCGTGACGAGATGACGCCGGATGGATTCCTGTCAAATCACGCAGGGGGAATCCTTGGAGGGATATCAACAGGGCAGGATATTGTTGCACATATTGCGCTGAAACCGACCTCCAGCCTTCGCTTACCGGGTCGTAGTATTAATTCTCGGGGGGAGGAGATTGAGGTTGTCACTAAAGGACGCCATGACCCCTGTGTTGGTATCCGTGCTACGCCTATAGCAGAGGCGATGATGGCGATTGTGCTGATGGATCACCTGTTAAGAGATCGGGCACAAAATGCTGATGTGACCTGCGATGTCCCGATTATTACCTGATACTGATTATCGCCGAACGACCTTGAAAGGATAAATTAGCGATAATTTATCCTTTTTTTATAGCTGTTATTTCATCAGGTGCATAGCCATGTCATTTGATCTTCTTGATCATTATTCGTTGGATAAACAACCCAATTTCCCACCCAGAACCCTGCCGGTAGGGTTCATGTTGCGGCTTGCCAAGGCACTACACACCTATGGTATGACAGCATATGAACTGGAAAGCACGATGAAGCGTGTAGGTCAGACGCTCGGCTTTGGTGTTCAGTGCCTGGCACAACCCACCAACCTGATTATGAGCTTTTCTCACCCTGATGAGCCCGAACCTAAAACCTATGTTTTCCGGGTTGAACAGGGGGAGGTCAATCTTGAACGTCAGATTCAGGTGAATACCGTTGTACAAGATGTGATGTCTGGAGGTCTGAGTGTCTCTGAAGGAGCAAAACAACTGAAAGATATCTCTAATTCACCGGTTCGCTTTGGACTCAAAGGGCAGATGGCAGGGTTTGGTCTGCTGTCTGCCGGAATAGCCCATCTTCTGGGGGGGGCTGTCCCTGAGATTCTTGTTGCGTTGTTAATTGGCGTGCTTACTGGGCTGATCGCGGTTAAGTTTCTGAAAACCGATTCCCTTAAATTTCTGTTTCCGACCTTATCAGCCATTATTTCTGCATTGTTGGCGAATTTTGTGGCAAGCCTGGGCTGGCTGGATTCTCCCTACATTGCGACAGTCTCAGGAGTCATCGTATTAGTTCCAGGATTACCCCTAACGACAGCTGTAGCTGAACTGGCACGACAAAATATGGTTTCGGGGACAGCGCGGTTGGTCTATTCCGGCACTATCTTTTTACAGATCGGCTTTGGGGTTGCGATCGGTAATGCGTTGGGGATGACATTGTTCCCGGCAGAGAGTATCTCTCTTCAATGGTATCTGCCTGATTGGGCGTTATGGCCGGCTATTATTCTTGCGGGTGTTGGGCTCTGTTTTCTTTTTCAGAGTCGTCCCAAGGACCTTCCATGGGTCATCCTTGGTGGTTTGGTGGCTTTTGCGACAACCTGGTATGGGGCGCAGTTTTTTGGGCAGGTGATGGGCGCTTTTATCGGGGCGTTTGTAACAGGTGTAGTGGCCAATATTTTTGAACGCTTGTCGGGCGTCACCCGAAGTGTGATGCTTTTGCCGGGCATTATTCTTTTGGTGCCGGGTAGTGTTGGATTTCAGAGTCTCTCTTTGCTGGTGGAAAAAAATGTGCTTGAGGGCGTTGATACGGCTTTCAGTATGAGTTTTGTTGCGATCGCTTTGGTTACTGGTTTGCTATTTTCATCTCTGGTTTTACCTCCAAAAGAGGCGTGAACCTGTACTCGAATTGCTGCTAAACTTCGCTATATGCTGAGTGGTCAGGAGAAGTTATGGGGTATGGAATAAAGCTGCTGGCGGTTATCACTGTCGTAATGGCGCTGCCAATTCAACAGTCAGAAGCGGGTGAGATTCGCAGAATTGTGCATCCTGATGGCAGGGTTGAATTTACCAATTTGTCGGACAAGCAGCGAAAAATACACTATACCAACCAAAAAATGATCTCGACAAGAAAGGTCTTCAAATATCGCAATGATGATGGGGTTTTGACCTTCTCAGACCAGCGTCCTATTGATGTCGATTTTTCAGTACTACGGTTTGATTGTTTCGCATGTAGCCTTACATCCCAAGTGAATTGGTACAAAACTCCTCTGAATACCAAAGCGTATAAGACACAAGTACGCATTATGGCGGATAAATACGGGGTAGATGAGGCCTTAGTCAGGGCGGTTATTCACGCTGAATCCGCGTTTAAAGCGGATGCAGTATCAAGAGCAGGGGCTCAGGGATTGATGCAGTTGATGCCCGCTACGGCAAAGGATATGGGGGTCATCGATAGTCTTAATGTTGATCAGAATATCGAAGGTGGGACAAAGTACCTGGCAAAACTGCTTGGGCACTATGCAGGAGATATTACGCTGGCAACGGCAGCGTATAATGCCGGTCCTGGGGCTGTAAATCGATATAACGGCATTCCGCCCTACGAAGAAACACAAGCTTACGTAAAGCGAGTTGCCATTCTTAAGGATCGTTACGCAAAGCAGCTTTAGCGTTCTGTTCGAAAAACGTACCGCTCAATTGTGCTGCGACAGATATACCAAACAGTGGATGGGAGATCGGGGCAATAGCAAGTACTATGTCGACTGCCGGAAGGGCTGGCAGCTGACTGTTCTTGATGATCTCCAGATCAGCGTTAACGCTAGATGTTGCCATAGCGGTGATTCCTAGTCCCTGGCGGATGAGGTGCTTAATTGCGGTTGCACTGGAGCTGCTGGCAACAATCCGATAGGGGATCCCCTTTTTTTCTAAACCATCGATTGCGGTGCTATGAAATTTACAGTCTGGCTCATAAAGAATCAGAGGAAGGGGCTCGGGGTTAAATATTGTCGCGCCACTCAGAGAAACCCATACACCTTTATCATGTTTAAGTATGTAGCCTTCATCAGCATCTGGCATGCGGGTCAGAATGGCTGCATCAATTTCACCTGCATCTAGCATTAAGCGCAATTGACGACTACTGTCACAATGAATTTGGTAAGTCAGATCAGGGAGTTGTTCACTGACGAGTTGAATGAAGTCCGCTAGTATCGATTCAGCATAATCATCAGGACAGCCGATTCTGAGGGGGGAATGTTGTTTGTTTCGAGCGTAATGACTGAGCGCTTCATCATGAAGGTGAATAATTCTTCTGGCATAACTGACCAACTCCCTGCCAGAGTCTGTCAACGTTAAATTTCGGCCCTCTTTTTTAAAGAGTTCCTGCCCGGTTTCCTCTTCCAGCTTTTTCATCTGCATACTGATCGCACTCTGCGTGCGGTATGTTTGGCGTGCAGCCCGCGTGAAGCTCCCTGTATCAACAAAAGCTATAAAACTCCGTAAGGCATCTATGTCCATGATCTCATTCACCTATTAGCGATGTTGATAGCATCTATCAAAACTATTCGTTAGTCCTGTTTATTGCAAGAGGCCACAATGATACGAAGTGAAATAGGAGGTTGTTCGATGCAATTATTGATAGGCAATAAAAATTACTCATCGTGGTCACTCAGAGGATGGTTGATGCTGAAAGCATTTGGCCTTGAATTTAAGGAGATCAAACTGAGCCTGTTTACTGACCCGTTCTATCAGAAGATTTCAGAACTCAGCCCAGCAGCGAAGGTTCCTGTGCTGGTTGATGGTGAGATCAGAGTATGGGATTCACTGGCGATCTGTGAATATATCAATGAAACCTATCTGAAAGGAGAAGGGTGGCCATCTGCTGCAGCTGACAGAGCTTTGGCTCGTGCAGTTGTGTGTGAAATGCATTCAGGATACACCGCTTTAAGAAACGAGATGCCTATGAACTGCAGGGCACTGCGTTTGATTGAGCTCAGTGATGAAGCTAAACAGGATGTTTTTAAGATTGATGAGCTATGGCAACAACTCATACTTCAATATCAGCAGGATGGGGATTGGCTTTTCGGTCGTTTTACGATTGCTGATGTTTATTTTGCACCCGTGGTGCTGAGATTCGTGACATATGGAGTAGAGTTATCCGAGCCTTCACAGCAGTACATGAAAAAGATGCGATCCTTACCCGCGCTTCAGGAGTGGATTGATGATGCTCTGCAGGAGACTGAAATCGTACCGGAGGATGAGGCAGGTGTAGCGCGATAATTGACAGATAAAAAAAGACGCTACCATTCTCAGTGGCAGCGTCTTTTGGTCGCTGGAAATCGTTAGCTGGCTCAGTGATCCAGAATCTGGCTGAGGAAGAGTTGTAACCGATCCGTTTGTGGGTTGTTAAAGATCTCTTCAGGTGTGTTCTGTTCAACAATTTCTCCGGCATCCATGAAGATCACCCTGTCGGCAACCTTTTTTGCAAACCCCATCTCGTGTGTGACACAGAGCATGGTCATCCCCTCTTCAGCCAGTTCAATCATCACATCCAGCACCTCTTTGATCATTTCTGGATCGAGTGCAGAGGTGGGCTCGTCAAACAGCATGATTTCAGGGTTCATGCACAGGGAGCGGGCGATGGCTACACGTTGTTGCTGACCACCGGAGAGTTGTCCAGGGAATTTACTAGCCTGATCTGGAATTTTGACGCGTTCCAGATATTTCATAGCGATCTCTTCAGCTTCTCGTTTGGGTTTTTTCTGTACCCAAATCGGGCCAAGGGTCAGATTTTCCAGAATAGTCAGATGAGGGAACAGGTTAAAGTGCTGGAATACCATTCCGACTTCACGCCGTATAGCCTCAATATTTTTAACATCCTCAATCATCTCAACACCGTTAACGGTGAGAGAGCCTCGCTGGAACTCCTCAAGTCGGTTGATGCATCGTGTCATGGTTGACTTACCTGAGCCTGAAGGGCCACAGATAACAATCCGTTCGCCTTTCTTCACCCGGAGGTTGATATCTTTTAAAACATGGAACTCGCCATACCATTTATTGAGATCCTTGATGACGATGATGTCATCGTTGTTTTCAATGCGTTGTTCATGTTCGATACTCACAAGGAAACCCTCTTAATTCTTATGGCTTGTGTCGAGTTTACGTTCTATTGAGGAGCTGATCAGTGACATGCTGAAGCAGCAGATCCAGAATACAATGGCAACAAATAGATAGCCTTCTGTGGAATGACCTCCAAGCCAGTTGGAGTTGGTCAGTGCGGTCTGGGTTGTGCTAAGCATCTCAAAAATACCAATAATCAACAGGAATGTTGTGTTTTTAAACAGCATTACAAAAGTGGCTAATATATTTGGCATGGAAATTTTGATGACCTGGGGGAGAATAATCAGCAACGTTTTTTGCCAGAACCCCAAACCCAAAGAGTCTGCGGCTTCGTATTGTCCGTTCGGTACTGCCTGAAATCCGCCACGGAAGACCTCCGCCATATAGCCAGACATAAACAGTGTTAAAACGATCCAGACACGTAGTAGCTTGTCGACATTGGTACCTTCTGGGAAGAAAAGTGGCAACATGACTGAACCCATAAAAAACAGGGCGAGCACAGGAACACCACGGAAAAATTCGATCAGGATGATGCTGACGCTTTTAATGAAAGGCATATCTGAACGTCTACCCAGCGCCCAGAGAAAGCTAAGAGGAAAGGCAACAATAATGCTCGCAGCAGCCAAAAGAACGTTGAGTGAGAAACCGCCCCAATAATCTGTGGATACATACTCTAAGCCGATCCAGCTTCCGTCTAAAATCAGGATTGAGATAAATGGAAGCAGCAGAAATAGGGGGATGGCGACTTTGTTTCTAAGATCTTTATGCAGGCGATACGAAGCGATAATAATTGCAACCAGTGCGATTAAGCAGGCGTTGATGCGCCATAGCTCTTCCGCAGGATAGCTTCCATAGAAAAACTGTTTCGACCAGGCGATTACAAATACCCAACAGGCTCCCTCATTGGTACAAGCTGATTGGTTGGTGCCTGTCCAATTGGCTGAAAATATCAGCCAATCCAGTAATGGGGGGATAACCGTGCCCAGAAATGCGAGTATCAGTAAGGTAGCGAGGGTGTTCAGTGGACTTGAAAACAGGTTTTCCTTGATCCAATGAATGGGTCCAACGACATCGTTCGGTGCTGGCTGATCTGGTAATGGTTTAAATTCTTTCATATCAGTAACATCCGTTTATCGTTCAGCGAGTGAAACGCTTGCGTTGAACCGATTCATCACAAACGAAATAGACATGTTGATAACAAAATAGACTGCCATAGTCATAAAGACGATTTCGATTGCCTGACCTGTCTGGTTCAGAGTGGTGCCCACAAATACTGTAAACAGATCCGGGTAGCCGATCGCAGTCGCCAGGGTGGAGTTTTTAACCAGGCTCTGATACTCACTGTTTAGCAGGGGAACGATGACACGCATCGCCTGCGGAACAATGATTAGCTTCATGATCTTGCTCTCTTTCAAGCCAATACTCCGAGCCGCTTCCGTCTGACCATGAGGAACCGCCTGTACGCCGGCTCGGACCGCTTCCGCAATGAACGCCCCGGTATAGACTGTTAACGCCAGGGCTAACGCCATGAGTTCTGGGATGATGGTAATGCCACCTCGGAAATTAAAGCCTTTGAGTACTGGGAAGTCCCAAGTGAACGGGATACCCGCAACGAAGAGAGCGATCAGAGGTAAACCGATAAATATAGCAATACTGGTGCTGAATACCGGGAACTGTTGGCCGGTTTCATCTTGTCGTTTTTTCGCCCAGCGCCTTAGTAGGAAAATCGATATGATCGCAATGGCAAATGCTGCGTAGACTAATCCGGCACCGCTCTCTGCATTAAGGCCTGGGATGTAAAGTCCGCGCACGTTGAGAAAAACCGCTTCACCCAGACTCAAGCTCTGCCGCGCACTTGGTAATGCTGCCAAGACGGCAAAATACCAGAAGAAAATCTGCAGAAGCAGAGGGATATTTCTGAAGGTTTCAACATAACTTACGGCCAGTTTTCTGATCAGTAGATTATGGGAAAAGTGTGCCACCCCCATGATGAAACCGACCATGGTCGATAAAATGATACCGATGGTTGAAACTAGAATTGTATTCAGTAGCCCAACGATGAATGTTTTACCATAGGTGTGCGTAGCGTCATATGGAACCAGAGACATCAAGATATCGAAACCTGCGGTCGTAAACAGGAAGTCATAACCGCTTTGAATGCCTCGGGCTTCCAAATTCGCCAGGGTATTGCTGACGATGCTATAGAAAAAATACGTCAGGCCTATAAGGAGGAGAGCCTGATAGATAATTGACCTGTTGCGCGGGTTATTGAAGAACGATGGTGATGATTTCACCTGTGGCTGATCAGACATAATATCCACTTATCTTCAGAAGGTTATGTTTAAAAGTAGCAGAGGGACGATCATTGTCCCTCTGCTGTTCCTTCTTAACGTACCGGAGAAGAGTACATGATGCCGCCCTTGTTCCATTGGGCGTTCAGACCACGGGCTATTTTGAGAGGGGAATCCTGACCCACATTTCGCTCGAAGCTCTCACCATAATTACCCACTTGGGTAACGATGTTGTAAGCCCATTCAGTAGGAATACCCATTTTTTGCCCCGCATCACTGTCAACGCCCATCAGGCGTTTTTGCGCAGGTTTGCCTTCGGCTTTGGCCTTATCAGCGTTTTTACTATCGATGCCTAAGAATTCAGCTTCTACCATCGCCATCAGTGACCAGCGTACTACGTTAAACCAGGCATCATCACCCTGTCTGACCACAGGGCCCAAAGGCTCTTTTGAGATGACCTCTGGAAGTACCATCGCGGCAGAGGGGTTCTGTAAACCGATACGCAGAGCGTAAAGTTGAGATTGATCGGATGTGAGTACATCACAGCGTCCGCTCTCGAAACCTGCACGTGTCTGATCAGAGGTATCAAAGGTGATCGCGTTGTAGGTGATACCATTTGCTCGGAAGTAGTCCGCGAGGTTTAACTCCGTAGTGGTTCCTGCTTGAATACAGACCGCAGCACCGTCAAGTTCCAACGCGCTCTTAACGCCCAGATCTTTCGACACCATGAAGCCTTGACCATCGTAGTAGTTCACGCCGGCGAAGTTCAGGCCCAGTGAAGTATCACGAGTGTGAGTCCAGGTGGTGTTACGTGAGAGTATGTCGATCTCACCGGATTGTAACGCGGTAAAGCGCTCTTTTGCTGTGAGGGGCTTATACTGAACTTTGCTGGCATCACCCAATACGGCAGCGGCAACCGCACGGCACACATCAACGTCTAGGCCACTCCAGGTACCGTTCTCATCTTTCTGTGAGAAACCAGCTAAACCGGTACTGACACCGCAGGATACGTTCCCTCTTTTTTGCACATCGTCCAGGGTACCCGCTTGAGCTCCAAAAGAGAGCCCTAAGGCCAAGCTGGTAGCTATTACAGAAGTAAGTCGTTTCATTGCATTTCTCCGTTTTATAAAGGGGTGAAATCACCAAATTAATCTGTTGTTATTTTTGTTAATGATCATGAACAGAATTAATAAAACTTGCTTACATGAAAACCTAGCAGAATATATACCAACTGCCAGTTGAAATTAGACTTTAGTTTGAATGTGGCTGGGTTGCCCTTGTCATGGGCTTTGCGGGTTATATTTGATATGCCTAATATTTATATGGTGTGTACGAATATAGTGCTCTTTGCACCGTGCTAGTGCTCTAACATCTTGAAATGAATAAATATGTCACAAAAAATGAGCGAAATTGTTAGTACTTCATAGGTGAGAAATAGGCAGTTACCCCTCTTTGTTTTTGGCCAAATAAGGAGTATAAAAACGCGCCAAGCAGAGCACTGTAATTTCGTGATTTTGTGCTTTTTAATTATTTATCATCAGGGTAAAGATATCGATGATTATCAGAACCCTGGAGCTCGCGGTGAGACGATGACAACCTCATACAAAGAAACATTACATAAGGGCTATGGTCAGGCATTTGATGTGGAAGAGGTGCTTTTTGAACAGCAAACTGACTCCTGGCATTTGATCATTTTCCGAAATTCGGTTTATGGAACCGTGATGGCACTTGATGGAATTATCCAAACAACAGAACGGGATGAGTTTGTTTACCATGAGATGCTAACTCATGTTCCACTGATCGCTCATGGCGAAGCGAAGCGAGTGTTGATTATTGGCGGCGGTGATGGCGGTATCCTGCGCGAAGTTTGTCGCCACAGCACAGTCGAACATGTGACACAGGTAGAGATCGATCAGGCAGTGATTGATATGTGTAAAACCTATCTGCCAAACCACTCCGAAGGCGCCTTTGATGATCCTAGAGCGAATATTGTGATTGCAGACGGTGTGGAGTATGTGAACTCTACTACGGACAAGTTCGATGTCATCATCTCGGATTGTACTGATCCTGTTGGGCCAGGCGAAGTGCTGTTCAGCAGCCGCTTCTATGAGGGATGTAAAAACCTTCTCAACGAAGGTGGTGTCTTCGTTGCACAAAACGGGGTGCCTTTCCTGCAGCAAGATGAGGTCATCACGACCCGAAGACGGCTAGGTCCCTATTTTGCGGATCAGAGTTTTTATATTGCGGCGGTTCCAACTTATATCGGTGGAGTGATGACCTTGGCTTGGGGCTCCGATAACACCGAGTTGAGAGGGCATGATCTTGAAACACTTAATCAGCGATTTAAGTCCAGTGGTATAAAAACTCGATACTACAACCCTCAGACCCATTTGGGCTGCTTCGGTTTGCCTCAGTATCTATTGGATGCATTGGAAGAGGCGTAGCGCAAGAAGGTATAGTGAAAGCCGGTTCCCCTGATAGGTGAACCGGCTTTTTTGTTTCTGTTTTGTGATTTTAAGAAGGCGATCTGAAGGTATGCCCAACCTCGATAATTATATTCGTTTGTCAGGGTTTTATTTTTTTTACTTCGCTCTTCTGGGGGCGTTGGTACCCTATTGGAGCCTCTATCTAAAATCATTTCAGTTTGATGCTCAGACCATCGGTTCGTTGATGGCTTTACTTCAATTGTCGCGCATTGTGGCTCCCAATCTTTGGGGGTGGTTAGCTGATCGCACAGGTCGACGGGTAGAGATTGTTCGCTTCGGTGCGCTTATGACCTGTGTGATGTTTCTGGGAATTTTTTGGCAGGAAACAGCATTGGGTATCGGTTTGGTCATGCTGGGCTTTAGCTTCTTTTGGAATGCCGTATTGCCTCAATTTGAGGTGATTACTCTCAATCAATTGGGGGAGGATAAAGCCCGTTACAGTAGAATCCGCCTCTGGGGTTCGATCGGTTTTATCGTAACCGTTGTAGGGATCGGTGCAATTCTGGATATGATCAGCATCCGATGGCTTCCCTGGTTATTATTGTTGCTGATGCTGCTCATCTGGTTGAATACGTTGTTGATCCCTGGAGGCAGATTATCAGGATCAACCATGGTCAGCAGCGCTGGTTCAAAAAGCTTCATGCAGCTGTTGTGTCGCCCCCAGGTGATCGCATTTTTTGTGATCTGCTTTCTTGTACAGTTCGGGCATGGGGCTTACTACACCTTCTACAGTGTATTGATGGTGGATGTTGGTTTCAGTCGAGCTGAAGTGGGTATGCTTTGGGCGATAGGCGTCATCGCAGAGGTCGTTGTTTTCATCTATATGCACCTGATGTTGCAACATTGGGGTATCAGGAAAATTATTCTGGCTAGCCTTCTTCTTTGTATTGTCCGATGGATTCTGATCGGGGTTATTCCGGATAATCTGGGGGCTATGTTGTTTGCACAACTGCTTCATGCTGCAACCTTCGGTTCTCTTCATGCGGTTGGAATCTCTCTGGTGCATCACTATTTTTCCGAGCGTACTCATGGGCAGGCGCAGGCTCTGTATTCAAGCGTTGGCTTTGGTTTGGGGGGAGCGTTGGGTGCGTTTATCAGCGGTCTCGTTTGGGATAAATATGGCTCACTTATCACGTTTTCTTTTTCCGCTTTTGCAAGCTTTGTCGCGATTGTGCTGGCTCTGATATGGATCTATCCGGAAAAAGTGCAGCAAAACAATTGATTTGGGTATTTTGCACTGCCGTAGTTTTGCTATAGGATTAGGGTATTGTACTGCCCGATAAAGGAGTCAGGCTATGAAGTTCAAGATTGATATTGATATGTCCCCTGAGGAGTTGCGCAAAGTCCTGGGGTTACCAGATGTGCAGAAATTTCAGCAGGATATGATGGATAAGATCACTGAACAGATGGAAGCCGGTGCCGAAGGCTATGATCCATTAACACTATTTAAACCCTATTTGACCAGTGGGCTGGGATCTATGGAAGCACTGCAAAAATTAATGATGGGTATGATGACTTCTGGTTACGGTAGTTCTGATAATAAAAATGACTGATCAGATCACATGATCAGCTTAAACCAAGGGATTGTTACGAGAGAGATAGTGAATTGCGTATTCTAAGAAAATATACAAACCGCCGTTTGTACGATACTTCTCGTAGTTGTTACGTCACTTTAGATGATGTTAAGCAACTGGTGTTGAGTGGTGAAGTTTTTAAAGTAGAGGACTCAAAAACAGGTAATGATCTGACGCGTAATATCTTGCTGCAGATCATCAGTGAGCAGGAAGCGCAAGGACATGGGACTTTATTGACAAATCAGGTACTGCAGCAGTTGATCCGTTTTTACGGGGATAGTATGCAGGGGATGATGAGCCAATACCTGGAGCAGAGTATTGCTTCTTTTCTGGAGCATCAGGATCGAATCCGTGACCAGATGCAGACAATGATGGGGGCAGCTAACCCATTAACGATGATGAATCGAATTGCTGATCGAAATATGCAGATGTGGGGTATGTTTCAGCCAGGAGAAGATTCAGATCCGATGGCAGAGCAACCGCCGGAAGATAAAACTAAATAAAGAAAAGGCCGCAGATAGCGGCCTTTTTTTATTTCATGTCTGGCATGTTGCGGCCATAAAATATTTCATACATCTCTTTATAGAGCTGCTCTGTTATCTGCTGTACTTCGGCATCCGAGAGTTCCTCTTTGGTCGTGCCAAAAAGGTAGGTGTTAAGGTCAACATCCTGAAGCATCAGCTTTGTATGGAAGATATTTTCCTGGTAAACGTTTACATCCAGCATCTGATATTGATCGTGAATATCTTGTGTGAAGAAATTCTGAATCGAGTTGATATCATGATCGATGTAGTGTTTTACCCCATGAATATCGCGGGTGAAGCCTCGCACACGGTAATCGACAGTCACAATATCTGATTCCAGGCTGTGAATCAGATAGTTCAGTGCCTTAAGGGGTGAGATTATGCCGCAGGTAGAGACCTCAATATCTGCGCGGAATGTGCAGATCCCATTATCTGGATGTGCTTCAGGGTAGGTATGTACACAGATATGGCTTTTATCCAGATGCGCCACGACTGAGTCAGGCAGTGGGCCAGGCTTTTCCGTTGTATCGACGTTCTCTGCATCTTTGATCGGCTCTTCGGCAACCAAAATGGTGACACTGGCTCCTTGAGGGTCATAGTCCTGGCGAGCAATATTCAGGATGTTAGCACCGATAATATCGCAGCACTCGCTAAGGATCTCTGTCAGGCGCTCTGCGCTGTATTGTTCGTCAATATACTCAATGTACTCTGCCTTCTGCTCAGGCGTTTTTGCATAGCAGACATCATAAATACAGAAGCTCAGGCTTTTAGTCAGGTTGTTAAAACCCTGTAGCTTGATTTTTCCATTGGTTGGCAAGATTGTAAGCTCCGGATCGTGGTCGTTGCAGATCGGATCTTTCGGTGATGAAAGGATCGGATAGCAATGCCCAGTAGCACTATAAAATTCTGACGCGCGATTTTAGTAGACAATTACGTCGGGAGGAAGAAAAAGTTAACCAGTATTGAGTTGAAAGAAATTAATACTGCGGTGCGGGCCGCAGACAGGTATCAATCCCTGTCTGCCAACCATTCAACAATAGCTGGTGCTACCTGGTGCTGCGCTTTTCCAGAAACGAATACACCGATATGGCCCGCTTTGACTTCCATCTCCTGATAGTCTGAGGAGCTGATCTGTTCTGCCAGTGCTTTTGATGCGTTGGGGGGAACCAGATGGTCGAAACTGCCAAAGATATTCAGCAGGGGTTGCTTGATTTGAGTCAGGTTAACCTGTTTATCACCGATCAGTGCTTCGCCTTTGATCAGTTTGTTCTGTTGAAAAAACTGGGTGATAAACTGACGGAACGCTTCTCCTGCCTGGTCGGGACTGTCATAGATCCACTTTTCCATGCGTAGAAAGCTTAAGGCGCTCTCTCTATTTTCCAGTTGATTGGGCATGCCTAGATTCTTTTGGACTCCTAAGCGCATCGGCATCAGTGAGTTATATGAATCATTGAGCATGCTGCCGGGGATGTTGCCGTATGTATCCACTGCAAGGTCAGCATCAACATATTTCGCCAGATGATAGAGCAAGTTATCGTCCGTCTGGAAGTCGACAGGGGTAACCATGGTAATCAGGTTTTTTATTTTCTCAGGGTTGAGCGCTGTGTAGCAGAGGCTGAATGTACCTCCCTGACAGATACCCAGAAGGTTTGTTTGTTCTGTTTGAGCATGCTTGCGAACTTCATCAACACAGTTGTTAAGGTATTCATTGATGTAGTCATCAAGATCAAGGTACCGATCTGCAGCATCAGGGTAACCCCAGTCAATCAGATAGATTTCTAATCCAAGTTCGAGCAGGCGCTGTAGCATAGATCGCTGAGCTTCCAGATCGATCATGTAGGGACGGTTAACCAGCGCGTAACAGATCAGGAGAGGAGTGGCGCAGCATTTATCTGCACTGGATCGGTAGTAGCGTAACCGCAATTTATCTTCGGTATAGATCACCTCATAGGGGGTGGCATCTACATCCACCTCTTTGAGCTGAGACAGCGTGTTATAACTTTTGAGCAGCTTGCGGTTAAACTCAAATAGCTCGTTCGCAACGATCGCCGGGTCCAGATTAAATCCACTCATCTCTTATGCCTCTTTAATCTGTTTTTTAAGTGAGGCCACTTCTTTCTTTAGAGTGGCAAGCTCTTTTTTCAGTTCTGCAACGGTTTCGGTCATCAGTTCATTTTGCATTTCAGAGAGGCTCTGCTTCATCCCCTGAACTTCACGCCGACTGACTCTCATCTCTTTGCGCAACTGATGCTGCCTTTGTAGTGCAGTGTCCAGCCCTTTACGTGTTGCAAGGCCAACAGACTGGAAGTGAATGTCTCTGACATCCTGAACATATTTTCGCAGCTGCATCAGGGCATTACTGATACGTCCGTGTGAACGCTGGTAGGCATCCGTAAAAACAGTGTCGGAATAAGCAGATTCATAAGCATCAACCCAGATATCATGTAGCTTCTGTAACCCATCAACTTTTTCCTCTGAATGGGTCAGGGTCTGTAGCATTTTGGAGGCAGCGCTCTGATTGATTGTATTGTAGTGGGTGATATATTCCTGCAGCGCTTCTTGGTATTCGATGGTCAGCTTTGTCGCTTCTCTGATCTGTTCCTGAGCTTCGCGATTACCACCGATGACCGGTGTTTCAAGCAGGCTTTTCATACCACTGATAAACGGATTTTCAAATAAAAGGTCATCACGGAAACTATGGGTTTTAAACAGTGAGGCAAACTGTTCAGGTAGTTGCCACTGTTGCATCAGGGCATCACCTGTTTGCTGCTGCATATATTTCTGGAAATTACTTACTGCCTCATTGAGGTGAATTTCGCTGCCTTCACGGTACTGCTTGAGCAGCTCCTCTCCGTATTGTGTGAAGTTCGATGATTGTGCGCCGAGTATATCCAGAAGCTGAGAGAACTGTTGGGGTGCATTTTCGCGAAATTGCTTCTGGGTGTTGGATAGTTGTTCTGCCCACTTTTCAGGGGATTCTATATCGGTGCCAGATGTAAACTTATCCCAGTACTCTTTTTGGGCTTCCAGTAGGGCCTCAAGTGATAAAGTACTTTTTTCCATCAGAAATATTCTCCGAAATATGCGCAAGTCCTCCCATCTTATTACAACTGATAAAAGCTTACATTAGCCTATCGTTCAGACAGGAGTATTTTTAAGAGGTAGTTAGCGGCATTAGATTGAGTTCTGTTGCGATGGAAGATAATCCCCAAGTTTCGATGAACAGGCTCTGAATCGATGACATCCAGTACCCGTAAGTCGTCGCCAACCAGACTTTTTGGTAGCAGGCTCCAGCCCAGACCGATGCTGACCATCATTCGAATCGTATCCAGATAATTGGTGGACATGGATACATTAAGTTCCAGATTGTGTTGTTTGAACAGTTGCTCTACCAGGGTGCGAGTGAAGGTATTGCTTCCGGGTAGAATTGCGTTGACCTTTGTGAGCTGTTCCAGGTTTATCTGTTTTGAGTGGGCCAGAGGGTGGTCAGCGGAGACAACGTATTGTAACAGGTCATCCCAAATCACTTCAGAGCGGATAGAGGGGTCAGGCTCAGGAGATAGTGTAATCAGTGCCAGCTCCAGATCTCCTTTCAGCACCCCCTCATAAGCGACTTCTGATTCTGCAAATTGAAGGTCAAGTTCTACCTTGGGACAGGCTTCATTGAAATGTTTAAGCAGAGGAGGAAGGCGATGCAGGCTGATATGGTGACTAGCGGCCAGAGAAAGCTTACCGGTAATATCTCCGGCGGCTAAATTACTGATGGCACGTTTGGCATCATCCAGTTGGAGTAGAATGTCCCGTGCACGGGGTAGTAGTTCAGCGCCAGCTTCTGTCATGGACACTGTTCTTCCAATACGATCAAAGAGTTTGCTGTCCAGCTGTTCTTCCAGCAGTGCGATGCGTTTGCTGATCGCTGATTGAGTCAGGTAAAGGTGATCGGCGGCTTTTGAGAAGGATTGTTGCTCGGCTACCGCAAGAAAGGCCTGTAGGGTGTTGGTGTCCATCTTCCTTTGCTCGCATCGATGTCTATCGATGCATTTTTATACTATTCCTATTTGGAATGCAAAGTATTATAAATATGAATTTGTGTTGTAGTTGGCGCTGCACTACGATAGCCGTATATAAAGCTTGTACACCTGTATTATCCACGTGTGCTTGTATCAGAATAACTGTGAGGTGAGTTCCCATGGCGGGTAAAACATTATATGACAAGTTGTTCGAATCGCATCTGGTTCGAACCAATGATGATGGAAGTTCTTTGATCTATATCGATCGTCAGGTGCTGCATGAAGTAACGTCACCTCAGGCATTTGAGGGTTTGAGAATAGCAGGCCGTCAGCCATGGCGTATCGATGCCAATATCGCAACACCGGATCATAACGTACCTACGACTGAGCGTTCTGGTGGTGTGGATCAGATTGTTGATCCGGTATCTAAAATCCAGGTTAAAACACTGGATGCGAACTGTGATGAGTTCGGTATCCTCGAATTTAAAATGAACGATCAGAATCAGGGCATCGTTCACGTCATGGCTCCGGAGCAGGGTGCAGTACTGCCGGGTTGTACTGCTGTATGTGGTGATTCCCATACTGCAACTCTGGGCGCGCTGGGTGCGTTGGCACATGGTATCGGTACTTCTGAGGTTGAGCATGTATTGGCAACTCAATGTCTGATCACCAAAAAGATGAAGAACATGCTGGTGAAGGTCGATGGTAAGTTGGGCCTGGGTGTTACCCCTAAGGATGTAATCCTGCATATTATTGGTGTTATCGGTACCGCTGGTGGTACTGGCTATGCGATTGAATTCGGCGGTCAGGTGTTCCGTGATATGTCGATGGAAGGTCGTATGACTGTAAGTAATATGGCGATCGAGGCTGGCGCCCGTGTTGGCCTGGTGGCGGTCGATCAGAATACTATCGATTACTTCGAAGGGCGTCCTTTTGCGCCGAAAGGTGAACAGTGGGATGCGGCCGTAGATGCATGGAAGGATCTGGTCTCTGATGCAGATGCTGTATTTGATGAAGTGGTAGAGATCGATGGTGCAGCTATTGAGCCGCAGGTTACTTGGGGTACCTCGCCAGAGATGGTTGTGGGTGTCTCTGCCCAGGTACCTAATCCTGACAATGAAACGGACCAGGTTAAGATTGATGGAATCAATCGCGCTCTGGAGTACATGGGGCTGAGTGCGGATCAGAATATTACGGATATTCAGCTGGATCGTGTATTTATTGGTTCCTGCACCAACTCTCGTATTGAAGATCTGCGAGATGCAGCGAAGGTCGTTGAGGGCCGTAAGGTGGCTGGCAATATTATTCAGGCGCTGGTTGTTCCGGGGTCCGGTCTGGTAAAAGAGCAGGCTGAAAAAGAAGGTCTGGATAAGATCTTTATCGAAGCGGGTTTGGAGTGGCGTCAGCCGGGTTGCTCCATGTGTCTTGCGATGAACCCGGATAAGCTGGGTAATGGTGAACACTGTGCTTCAACGTCTAACCGTAACTTTGAAGGCCGTCAGGGCTTTGGTGGACGTACGCATCTTGTGAGCCCTGCGATGGCCGCGGCAGCGGCTGTAACAGGACATTTTATTGATGTTCGTGAATTGATTGAGCAGTAAGGAGAGCGATAATGAATAAGTTTACACTGCATACTGGTATCGCCGCTCCGATGGATCGCGCCAATATCGATACCGATATGATCATCCCCAAGCAGTTCCTGAAATCGATTAAACGTTCCGGTTTCGGTAAAAATTTGTTTGATGAACTGCGTTACCTGGATGAAGGTCTGCCGGATCAGGAGTGCACGGGTCGTCCGCTGAACGAAGAGTTTGTGCTGAATCAGCCTCGCTATCAGGGCTCCAGTGTACTGCTGGCCCGTGAGAACTTTGGTTGTGGTTCCAGTCGTGAGCACGCGCCGTGGGCGCTGGATGACTACGGTTTCCGCTCAGTAATTGCGCCAAGCTATGCTGAGATCTTCTACAACAACTGCTTTAAGAACGGTCTGCTCCCGATTGTTCTTACGGAAGAGCAGGTTGATCAGCTGTTCACTGAAGTTGCCGCGACTGAGGGGTACCAATTGACGATCGATCTGGAGCGTCAGGTGGTGGTAACCCCGTCCGGTGAAGAGATGGCATTTGAGATCGATGGTTTTCGTAAGCATTGCTTGATGAATGGCTTAGACGATATCGGGTTAACTCTTCAGCATGCGGATGATATTAAGGCGTATGAAGCTAATCGCCGGAAACAAGCACCGTGGTTGTTTGATGCGATTAAGTAAGGTCGCAACCGGTCTGAACTAATTATTGAACGGTAGTGGGCTTGTCTCACTGCCCGACTGAAGGAATTAAAGAATGTCTAAGAATGTACTGATTCTGCCGGGTGACGGCATTGGTCCTGAAATCGTTGCACAGGCGAGCCGTGTGCTGAAGCTGGTTAACGAGCAGGATAACCTGGGTCTCGAGCTGAGCGAAGCCCTGGTGGGTGGTGCTGCGATCGATGCTGATGGCGTACCTCTGCCGGAAGCAACCCTGGAAGCGGCTAAGGCTGCTGATGCGATCCTGCTGGGTGCTGTGGGTGGTCCTAAGTGGGATACTAACCCTGATTTTCAGATCCGCCCGGAAAAAGGCCTGCTGGGTATCCGCTCTGAGCTGGGTCTGTTCGGTAACCTGCGTCCGGCTATCCTGTACCCGCAGTTGGCTCACGCCTCTACGTTGAAGGAAGAGGTCGTTTCCGGTCTGGATATTCTGATCGTACGTGAGTTGACCGGTGGTATCTATTTTGGTCAGCCTCGAGGTGTTCGTGAGAAAGAGGGGGGGATCCGTGAAGGTTACAATACTTATGTTTACGATGAGAATGAGATCCGTCGTATCGGCCGTGTAGCCTTTGAAGCGGCGATGGCTCGTGATAAACGTCTGTGCTCTGTAGACAAAGCTAACGTACTGGAAGTAACTGTATTGTGGCGTGAAATCATGGAAGACCTGTCCAAGGAATACCCAGAAGTTGAACTGAGCCACATGTATGTAGATAACGCTGCGATGCAGCTGGTACGTGCACCGAAGCAGTTTGATGTGATGGTAACCGGCAATATGTTCGGTGATATCCTATCCGATGCCGCTGCGATGCTGACCGGTTCTATCGGCATGTTGCCATCTGCCTCTTTGGATGTGAACGGTAAGGGGATGTATGAGCCTTGTCACGGTTCCGCGCCGGATATCGCAGGCCAGAACCTGGCGAACCCACTTGCAACCATTATCTCTGCAGCAATGATGCTGCGATACTCTTTTGGTGCGGGTGAAACTGCAGATCGTATTGAAGCGGCTGTCAGTGCTGTGTTGGATCAGAACCTTCGAACTGGTGATATCTGGTCTGAAGGTATGCAGAAGGTTAGCTGTACTGAGATGGGTGATGCAGTAATCGCTGCACTGCAGGCGTAATAGCCACCCGTTGTCGTGATTTGGCACAGTTATTAGGCCAAATGCGATAGTGAATGTAGCCTAAATGTTGCATAATTAGGTAACCCGTTTTAGTGGGTTTGCGAAAGCTGGTATCGATGGCGGTACCGGCTTTGTTGTTTATATCTATATATTTGGTGAATTTAATGAAGCGTGTAGGTTTTGTCGGTTGGCGCGGAATGGTTGGTTCCGTGCTGATGCAGCGCATGATGGAAGAGCGGGATTTCGATCACATCGAAGAGCCGGTTTTTTTCACAACGTCCCAGGTAGGTCAGGCAGGTCCGGATATTGGTAAAACGATTCCGGCACTGAAAGATGCAACATCCATTGATGAGTTAAAACAGATGGATGCCATTATCTCCTGTCAGGGCGGCGACTACACGAAGCAGGTTTACGGTGCGCTGCGTGAAGCAGGCTGGAACGGATACTGGATCGATGCGGCATCATCTTTGCGTATGGATGATCAGGCAATTATTGTTCTGGATCCGGTGAATATGAATGTCATCAAAGATGGTCTGGCAAACGGTGTTAAAACCTATGTTGGTGGTAACTGTACAGTTTCTCTGATGTTGATGGGGCTAGGCGGCCTGTTTAACGCAGGTCACATTGAATGGATGACCTCCATGACCTATCAGGCAGCTTCGGGTGGCGGTGCACGCCATATGCGCGAGTTGATCTCTCAGATGGGCATTATTAAAGATTCAGTCGCAACTGATCTGGCAAACCCGGCTTCTGCAATTTTGGATATTGATCGCCAGGTAGCAGAGACCATTCGCAGTGATGCAATGCCTGTTGATAACTTTGGCGTGCCGCTGGCCGGATCCCTGATTCCTTGGATCGATACTAAGCTCGATAACGGTCAAAGCCGTGAAGAGTGGAAAGCGTTCGCAGAAACTAACAAAATCTTGGGCTTGGATAAAAGTCCGATCCCGATTGATGGTACTTGTGTTCGTATTGGTGCGATGCGATGCCACAGCCAGGCGTTCACGATTAAGCTGAAGCAAAATCTACCGATGGATGAGATTGAGTCCATGATAGCTGAAGCGAATGATTGGGTTAAAGTGATTCCAAATGAGCGTGACATCACGGCTCAAGAGCTTACTCCTGCCAAAGTGACAGGGACCCTTAGCATTCCAGTAGGACGTCTGCGTAAGATGAATCTGGGGGATGAGTTCCTTAATGCGTTCAGCGTAGGTGATCAGTTGTTGTGGGGGGCTGCGGAGCCTCTGCGCCGTATGCTGAGAATTTTGCTGGAAGACTGATCGTTAGGCATGACACACTTTACCAGCCCGACTATGTTCGGGCTGGTTTGTTTTTAGGGTAAGCATATGAGTCAAAGTATTAATGTTGCTGTCGTTGGTGCGACCGGAATGGTGGGCGAAGCAATTCTTGAAATTCTCGAGCAAAGAGAGTTTCCAATAGATAGTTTATTTTTGCTGGCGAGTGAAAATAGTGCGGGTAAGCATATCCAGTTCAATGATAAATCACACAAAGTTGAGCGGATTGAAGAGTTCGACTTTTCACAGGCTCAGGTTGCTTTTTTTACCGCAGGTTCAGCAGTTTCTGAGGAGTATGCTCAGCTAGCTGCAGATCAGGGCTGCGTGGTAATCGATAATACATCACATTTTCGGTACGACTATGATGTGCCCTTAGTGGTTCCGGAGGTTAATCCTGAGCGTATTGCGGAGTACCCTAATCGCGGGATTATTGCGAATCCAAACTGTTCAACGATTCAAATGTTATTAGCCGTTGCGCCAATTCATCGCCATGCTTCTGTAAAGCGGATCAATGTTGCAACCTATCAGGCAGTTTCCGGATCGGGGAAAAGCGGGGTGGAAGAGTTAGCAGGACAGACGGCTAAGCTTCTCAATGCCCAGACTCCGGAGAGTAAGGTGTATCCAAAACAGATCGCTTTTAATGTCTTACCGCAGATTGATGAAGTGCAGGATAACGGATATACCCGTGAAGAGATGAAGATGGTCTGGGAAACACAGAAAATTCTGGGGGATGAGTCGGTGAGTGTGAACCCCACTTGCGTACGTGTCCCGGTGTTCTTTGGTCATAGTGAGGCTGTTCACATTGAGTGTTGGGATCCTATTAGTGCGGAAGAGGTGAGAGAGCTATTGAATCACTCGCCCGGCGTGACGGTGATCGATAACTCAGAAGAGCTGTATGCGACCGCTGTAACAGATGCAGCAAAAAATGATGATGTGTTTGTAAGCCGTATTCGTGAAGATATTTCTTGCGAAAATGCTGTAAATTTATGGGTGGTTGCCGATAATGTTCGCAAGGGTGCCGCGCTAAATAGCGTACAAATAGCGGAAATATTGATCCAGCAGTATATTTAGGTCACTTATCTGCATGGAAATACAAACACCTGTTTGTATTTCCTTGACCCGTAAGCGGTTTATAAACAATACTGTGTGGAGATTTCGGAATCGCAACCCTCTGATTCCATAGAGTTTAGAGGGTAGGGGAACAAGGAAACTGATGATGTTGCGAAAACTCGCCGTCAGCCTTGCCGTGGCAGGGATTATAAGTGCCTCCAATGCCAATGCGCTTGGATTAGGTGAAATAAAAATTAACTCGGCATTAAATGAGCCATTGAATGCCGAGATCAAGCTTCTTCAGGTAAGAAAGCTCGGGCCACTCCAGATCCAGCCGCGAATGGCTGATATTGATGAGTTTGCTCTGGCCGGTTTGGAGAAGTCACGGTTACTCTCAGATGTTAGCTTCCACGTTAAGGTTAACCCGGATGGGTCGGGTGTAATCACGTTGAAGTCAGACAGGCCTGTCAAAGAGCCATTTCTTAACTTTTTAGTTGAGGTAAATTGGCCTAATGGGCGTTTGGTCAGGGAGTACACCTTACTGCTTGATCCTCCTGTTTTTGATCCGACGCCTGTAAGGAAAACGGTGCAGCCGTCTGCAGCAACCTCCCCGGGTAAGCCGGTTGCACAAGTCAGTTCCGCTCCTATTTCATCCAGTTCAAATCGCTCGTCAGCTGATTCTCAGAGTCAGGTTCGCGTCAAAAACAGAGATACACTTTGGGGTATCGCTATTAAGCATCGTCCCTCCAAAGATATTCCCGTTCAAAAAATGATGATAGCGCTTCAGAAAAAGAATCCTGACGCTTTTATCAATGGGAATATCAATGCGTTGCGTGCTGGTGTTATTTTGGACCTCCCTAGTTCGCGAGAACTTAATGAGCTAAGCAATCGAACTGCGAATCAAGAATATGTCCGTCAGACAACTGACTGGAAAAAGCAGCCGGAGAAAGCTCCGATTGAGGCTTCTAAAAAGAAGCCGGTAACAGGGCCGGCTCCAGAGCCCGCTCCAGTTGAGGATAAAGCGGCAGAACTGAAAATTGTCACCCCAAAAGAGACGTTAGAGCCTGAAGAAGGGGTGAAAACTGATCAGTCCGATGTGGATGAACAATCTGTTCCTGAACAAACAGAAGCTCCAGCTGTCGCAGTCGCAGATGATCCGGAAAAGAATGAGCTGCTTGAAAGAAATCAGGAGCTTGAGGATCGTTTAAATCAGTCGCTTGAAAATGTCGATAAGATTACCCGCGAAAATGCGGATCTGAATGACCGTCTAGATGGCATTCAGTATGAATTAGAAAAGCTTCGCGAGATGCTTGAGCTTAAAGATAAAGAGTTAGCTTCTTTACAGAATCAAGTTGAACAAGCGAAAGCAGCGCCTCCTCCACCTCCGCCTGAGAAAAGCATGATTGATAAGATCATGGATTCACCTGCAATTCTGGGTGGTGTAGGTGCAGGAGTTATCGCTTTATTAGGTGGTTTGCTGTTCTTTATGAGGCGGCGTAAAGACGATGATGAGAGCGGCGCTACTGAAGAAAATGCGCTGGTTCAAATGCCAGCGGATCTGGAAGATACATCGGTAAGCGAAGAACCGGAGGCGGCTGTAGAAGAAGAGGTTGCGTCGGTTGAAGAGGAGGCTGTGGAAGACGCGCAGGCTGCGGATTCCGATCTTGATGACCTTTCTGACTTGGACTTTGATGCAGATGCCGATGATCTTGAACTGGGTGATGAAGAGAGCCTGTTAGAGGAGGGTGATCTTAATCTGGATGATGATCTTGATCTCGATATGGACCTCGATCTTGAGGAGGATGCGTCGGGTGATGTACTTCAGACAGTTGATTCCAATGTAAGTGATGATCTCGATGACCTGCTTAACGATGATGAGTTTGATTTAGGCCTCGAGGATGATCTTGATGAGCCAGAGAGTGAAGTTGCAGAAGATCTAGACGATGCATTGGACTCTATTCTGGATGATGAAGCATCAGTAGAGTCTGAAGCCGAGGTAGAAGAGGAGCCTGATGCGCTCGATGACATTCTTGGCGAAATTGATGACGTGGAACCTGAATCCGCGTTGTCGGCAGCGCCCACAGAAGAGGCTCCAGCTGAAGAGGTGGATTTAGGCCTGGAAGATGATCTGGAATTTGATCTATCTGACAGTCCTTCAGATGAAGCTGCCTCTGCTGAACCAGAGGTTGCTGAAGACAGCGCTGACGATGATCTGGATTTCGTCGTGGATGAAATGCCTGATCTGGGTGCAGATGAAGAGACTGAAACCGTAACTGAAGAGCTGGATGAAAGCGGTCTGGATGATCTTTTGAACTCGGTAGATGAGATTGAAGATCTGTCTGATCTGTCTTCAGAAGAAGACGAGGCTGCTGAACAGGAAATTGCGGTAGAAGCTGATGCTGTCATAGAAGAGTTTGATGAGACTGATGCTTCTATCGAAGCGATGCTATCTTCTGATCCGGAACCAGAGGAGCAGGTCGTTACCGATATGCTCGACGAGCAGCTAGATGATCCTGCCGAAGTTGAATCAGATGAAGGGCTTGATGCGCTTTTGGCTGAAGTAGACGAAGAGCTCGATATGTCTATGGCGGATGACCTTGAGGCTGAGTTGAAGGAGCGTGAAGATCAATCCTCTGAGGAGAGTGCTTCTGTCAGTGAGCTTGATTCTATGCTGGATGAGATCGGCGTTGGTTTGGATGATGTTGATTTGAGTAGTTCATCTGATGAAGCTGATGTTGGTGAAGTCATGCTTGAGGATGATCTTGCTGTTACTGGCGAGGCAGACCTAGAAGCGGATTTAGAGTCTGATTTGGATTCAGAGCTTGATGCCCTCTTGGGTGGATCTGATGAAGGGATTGACCTTGAGGAAACTTCAACCGATGAAGAGGCGCTGTCAATGGGCGATGACTTCGATGAGCTGGCTGGATTGAATTTGCTGGAAGGCGCTGATGAGGTTGAAACCAAGCTAGATCTGGCGCGTGCATATATGGATATGGAAGATCTCGAAGGTGCGCAGGATATCCTTCAAGAGATCGTAGCCGAGGGTAATGAGCAGCAGCAGAAGGAGGCTCAAGCTCTGCTTCAGTCCATGAAAGATAAGTAATATGTCAGTAAACAGTCATACTGAACCGTCAGGTTCACAACAAGGGGCGATTTCTATCGCCCCTTATCGTTACGCTTTGTGTGTTGAATATTCAGGTGCTAACTACCGCGGGTGGCAGATCCAAAGAGAAGGAGATGTGCCTAGTATCCAGGCGGAGGTCGAGCGTGCACTCTCCAAAATTGCCAATGCACCTGTTTCTGTTGTTTGTGCTGGCAGGACGGATGCGCGTGTTAACGCCACTTACCAGATTATTCACTTTGATAGTCCTGTTCAGAGAGATGAACGTGCATGGGTGCTGGGGACGAATACGAACCTGCCGGATGATATTGCGATCCAGTGGGCGCAGCCCGTTTCACAAGAGTTTCATGCCAGATTTTCCGCATTGGAGCGTCGTTATCGCTATCTGATATATAGCAATCCGGTGAAGCCTGCCATTATGCCGAGAGGTATTACGTGGACTTATAAAACGCTTGATCTCGATAAGATGCAGCAGGCAGCAAACTTCCTAATAGGTGAGCATGATTTTACCTCCTATCGGGCCGTTGGTTGTCAGGCTCATAGTCCGGTACGAACAGTTAAACAGTTGGATGTTTACCGTTCCGGCAGGTTAATCGTATTGGATGTCAGAGCGAATGCTTTTTTGCATCATATGATCCGCAACTTCGCGGGCGTTTTAATGACGATTGGTTGTGGAGAGGCTGAACCGGTTTGGGCGAAGCAGGTACTTGATGCAAAAGATCGTCGTCAGGGTGGCGTCACTGCGCCGCCGTATGGGCTTTATTTTGTCGATGCTCTGTATCCCGATGAGTTTACGTTGCCTAAATCGCAAATTGGTCCTTATTTCCTCTCATAGTTAACTGACTTAATGACCATCAATCTGCTACTATTTGCAGCTTGATGTTTTTCCATGTGAAATTGAATCTGTGAGCAGAGCACGCGTAAAAATTTGTGGTATTACTCGCCTTGAGGATGCCCTTGTGGCCGTTGATGCAGGGGTGGATGCGCTGGGCTTCGTTTTCTATGCTCCAAGCCCTCGTGCGGTCGATATTAAGCAGGCTTGTGACATTATTAGCCAGCTACCCTGTTTTGTGACAACGACAGCTCTTTTTGTTAATGCAGAAAGAGAGTTGATTGATCGGGTTATAGCAGATACTCGTATTGATCTATTGCAGTTTCATGGTGATGAACCAGAGCAGTTCTGCCAAAGTTTCAGCAGACCCTATATCAAAGCGATTCGGATGAAGCCCGGAATTGAGCTGATTGATGAGGTTGAAAAATATTCATCAGCGCAGGCTATCCTTTTGGACGCATACAGGGCCGGAGTGCCAGGGGGGACGGGTGAGATATTTGATTGGGATCGTATACCCAGTCAGCACCCTGTACCTTTAGTCTTGGCTGGTGGGTTGAACTGCAACAATATTGCTGAAGCTGTACGGACAGTTTCCCCGTATGCCGTGGATGTTAGCGGGGGAGTTGAGTTAACTAAAGGCATAAAAGATCCAGATAAAATTAAAATGTTTATAGATGAGGTAACCCGTGCCAACTAATATCGATCTTAAAGCACTTTCTCAGTTGCCCGATAGTAAAGGTCATTTTGGCCCTTACGGTGGTCGTTTCGTATCAGAAACTCTGATGGCTGCGCTTCAGCAGTTGGAAGAAACTTACGAGAAATTGTGGCGAGATCCAGCGTTTCAGGAAGAGTTTGATACTGATCTGGCACACTACGTAGGGCGTCCATCGCCCTTGTATCATGCGAAGCATCTGTCTGAAAAGGTAGGTGGGGCACAGATCTATCTGAAGCGTGAAGATCTGAATCATACGGGTGCACACAAGGTTAATAATACGATTGGTCAGGCGTTACTGGCTAAATATACCGGTAAGCCAAGAGTGATTGCAGAAACCGGGGCAGGGCAGCATGGTGTTGCAACTGCAACTGTCGCAGCACGGTTAGGGCTTGAGTGTCAGGTATATATGGGCGCCGAAGATGTTCAGAGACAGGCGCTGAATGTTTATCGAATGAAGCTGTTAGGTGCTGAGGTAATCTCAGTCGAATCCGGCACGCGCACGCTGAAAGATGCGATGAATGAAGCGATGCGTGACTGGGTCACTAATGTCGATGATACCTTCTACATTATCGGTACCGCAGCGGGTCCACACCCATATCCTAAACTGGTACGTGATTTTCAGTGTGTAATCGGCCGAGAAGCTCGTAATCAGTGTTTATCTCAAACAGGACGTTTGCCTGATGCATTGGTCGCATGCGTAGGCGGTGGTTCCAATGCGATAGGACTATTCCATCCATTTATCGAGGATGCCGAAGTTAAGATGTATGGTGTTGAGGCGGGTGGTTACGGAGTTGAAACGGGCCAGCATGCCGCACCACTCTCTGCAGGACATCCAGGTGTTCTACATGGTAACCGTACCTACTTAATGTCTGATGATGCGGGCCAGATCATAGGTACGCACTCTGTTTCGGCTGGCTTGGATTACCCTGGTGTCGGTCCTGAGCATGCATATCTGAAAGATACAGGTCGTGCTACATATGTTGACGCAACAGATGATGAGGCGATGGATGCTTTCCGTGCGCTTACACGCATTGAGGGCATCATGCCTGCAATTGAGTCAAGCCATGCAGTAGCATATGCAATGAAATTGGCTAAAGAGATGGATCAGGATCAGATTATAGTAGTGAACCTGTCTGGTCGAGGTGATAAAGATATTCATACGGTCGCACAGATCGATGGCATCAATATCTGATTTGTGCGAGGAAAGGAAAAATGAGTCGTATTTCTACAAGCTTTGATAAGCTTAAAGCGGAAGGGCGCAAAGCGCTTATTCCATATGTAACTGCTGGAGATCCAGCACCTGAAGTCACTGTTAAACTGTTGCATGCTATGGTCGCTGCGGGTGCTGATGTTATCGAGTTGGGAGTGCCTTTCTCAGATCCGATGGCTGATGGACCGGTTATCCAGTTGGCATGTGAGCGCGCTTTAACTCACAATACTTGTTTGTTGGATGTATTGGCGATGGTTGCGGAATTCCGGCAGGATGACGCGGATACGCCAATTGTCCTCATGGGCTACCTCAATCCAATAGAAGTTCTGGGTTACCAGCGCTTTGCAGAAGAGGCTGAAAAAGCGGGTGTTGATGGTGTGCTGATTGTAGATCTGCCACCTGAAGAGTCGACTGAGTTTAATCAACAGATGCGAAAGCATGCTATTGATACAATCTATCTCATTGCACCTACGACTGAAGAGTCTCGAGTGAAGTATGTTTGTGATCATGGCAGTGGCTATCTCTACTATGTATCAGTAAAAGGGGTAACCGGTTCTGCGTCACTTGACGTAGCATCTGTGTCTGAAAAACTTTCGATCGTACGCAAGTATACTAATCTGCCTCTGGGTGTAGGTTTTGGTATCAAAGATGCTGAATCTGCAGCGGCGGTCTCGCAGGTTGCAGATGGGGTTATTGTTGGTAGTGTATTAGTTAATAAAATTGCTGAACTTGTGAAAGATCAGGGTCGAATCCCTGAAGATGTATCGGCAATTATCAAAGACATGCGTAACGCAATGGACAGCTGATAAGGTTTTATAAAATGAGTAACTGGCTGGAAAAAATTGTTCCCTCTCTAGTGCGTTCAGAGAAAAAACGCTCAAATATCCCTGAAGGGCTTTGGAAGAAATGCCCTAAATGTGAGTCTGTTCTCTATCGGCCTGAGCTGGAAAAGAACCTTAATGTCTGCCCTAAGTGTGATCATCATATGCGCCTGCATGCGCGTAAACGCTTAGAACTCTTCCTGGATGAGAATAATCGTCAGGAGCTGGCAGTCGATGTTGAGCCGATTGATCGTCTCAAGTTCAAGGATTCTAAAAAGTATAAAGATCGCTTGAGTGCGGCTCAGAAGAGCACTGGCGAAAAAGATGCTTTAATTGCTATGCGCGGTGAACTGGAAGGCATGCCAGTGGTAGCGGTAGCTTTTGAATTTAGTTTTATGGGCGGCTCTATGGGTGCTGTGGTAGGTGAGCGTTTTGTACGCGCTGCGAATATCGCCCTGGAGGAAAATATTCCGTTCATCTGTTTCTCCGCTTCTGGTGGGGCACGTATGCAGGAAGCTTTGTTTTCGCTTTTCCAGATGGCGAAAACCAGTGCAATTCTAGAAAAGCTTCGCTTGCAGGGGACACCTTATATCTCTGTATTAACTGATCCGGTTTATGGTGGTGTTTCCGCTTCTTTAGCAATGCTGGGTGATCTTAATGTTGCTGAGCCAAAAGCATTGATGGGCTTTGCCGGGCCTCGAGTCATTGAGCAGACCGTACGTGAAAAACTGCCTGAAGGTTTTCAGCGTAGTGAATTCCTGCTTGAGCATGGCCAGGTCGATATGATCATTAATCGTGGTGAGATGAGATCTCGTTTGTCACGGATTCTGCGCAAACTGACCCATGCAAGCCCTATCCCTGTCGTTGAGACCGTGGTAGATGAGGTGAATCCGGATGCGGAAACACCTCCAGCACCAGAATCTGAATAATTCTTCAGATCAATCTGATGGCCGACGTGAAAACGCCGGCCTTTTTCATTTCTGGTTAGGTTGTTAACACTAAGTTATGAGTTCAATGGTGAAAAAGTTTAATCTCTCTGAGTGGTTATCATGGATGGAGCAGTGCCACCCTTCGGAAATAGAGTTAGGCTTAGCCCGAGTCAGCGAAGTTGCTGAGAAACTGGCTATTGATCTTTCACAATCGACTGTTGTTACCGTTGGTGGCACCAATGGGAAAGGTTCTACAGTCAGCTACTTGAATCGTATCTATCAACATGCCGGGTATTCGGTGGGTTGTTATACCTCTCCCCACTTTCTGTACTACAACGAAAGGGTGCGTTTAGACAGCAGGAATGTGACTGATGCGCTTTTGTGCGATGCCTTTGAGAGGATTGATCAGGCCAGAGGAGAGATCCCTCTGACCTATTTCGAATTCGGAACCTTAGCCGCACTGCTGATCTTTTCTGATCAAAAGCCTGACTTGGTTCTTCTCGAGGTTGGTTTAGGTGGGCGCCTTGATGCCGTCAACATCATTGATGCTGATATTTCAGTCGTAACAACTGTAGCGATCGATCATATTGATTGGCTAGGAGATGATCGTGATCAGATAGGTTTTGAGAAAGCGGGGATCTACCGCCCGGATCGGCCTGCTGTTTGTGGGGATCTATCGCCTCCACCATCGATCGCTCGGTATGCTGCTGAAATTGGGGCAAAACTTTATCAGGCCGGAACAGAGTTTAGTTACTCTGCAGAAGGTGAATTATGGTGCTGGAAAGGCGAGACGGTTAATGGCAATGATAGGCAGCTTAATCAATTGTCTAAGCCAAGTCTCCCTTTACAAAATGCAGCAACCGCTTTACAGGTATCAGAACTGATCCCGCTTGAGGTAACAGAGAGCGATCTACGCTATGGCATTCAGTTTGCTGAGTTAACCGGCAGGATGCAGCATATAGAAAAAACAGGTGTTCATTATTGGCTTGATGTTGCTCACAATCCTGAAGCAGCTGAATTGCTGAAAGAACAGATTTTAGGAATGCCTGGGAATGTTACTCTGATTTTGGGCATGTTGGCGGATAAAGATTGTCAGCAAGTGATAGAGATCCTTGAGCCGGTTGTCACGTCTGTTTGTCTGGTTAGCCTTGATGTACCGAGAGGCCAGAAGGCTGAAGAACTTAGCAAGCTGTTTTCAGACAAAACTGAGGCACGGCTTTTTAGTTCTGTAACGGAGGCGATAGGTCAGATTCAGCTAGATACTGATAGTCACGAGAATGTTATTATCGCAGGATCGTTTTTCACCGTTAGTCATGCGCTCACAGAATTGGGAAGGGATCAGTAGATGCAGGATAAGGTTAAACACCGTCTGATAGGCTTGGCTGTCATACTGGTATCTGCAGCCATTATCTTCCCCGCGCTCTTTGATGGTGCTGGATATAAAGAGCGTCATCTTCAATCTGAAATACCTGAGGGGCCTGATCGCCCTGAAATAGTACGCATTGCCCCAAAAAATAAGCCATTACCTGACACGTCGGAGCCCGCTGAGCCTATGTCGCCCGTCGAATTGCCCAAGAGACCGGAAGTGGTTGAGCGCATCGTCTCCAAACAAGTGAAGGATCATCAGGTTGAGATAGAGATCCACAAAGATCAGCCGGTACTTGATCAGCAGGGAGTCCCTGTTGCCTGGACTCTACAACTGGCAAGCTTTAAAGATGAGACCAACGCAAAAAGCCTGCGTAAGCAGTTGATATCCGAAGGTCATAAAGTATTTACGCGAAAACAGGGCGATCTGGTTAAGGTGTATGTAGGCCCGGAATTCCAGAAAAGCAGGTTGGAATCGCTTAAATCTAAGTTGAAAAAAGAGTTTGGGCTGAACGGAATTATTGTTCGATTCACAACACAGTAAATCTGTCGTTTAGTGGTGCTGTAATCTCTGTTAAAATGCGCGCAATTTTTCATGAGCAGTAGAAATGAACTGGGCTGACTGGACAATCTTAACTATTATCGCTGTATCCAGCCTCTTCAGCCTGAAGAGGGGATTTGTCAGAGAGGCTTTGTCGCTGGTTACTTGGGTTTCCGCCTTTATCGTAGCCCGTTTGTTCTCTCAGTCATTGGCCGTGCTGTTGGAGTCCTATATTGAGACCCCCTCAGTACGTTTGGTTGCTGCTTTTGCTATTCTCTTTATAGCAACGTTAATTGTTGGCGTATTGGTCAACAAACTGGTAGGGGCTTTAGTTGATGCAACCGGCCTCTCTGCGACAGACCGGATACTGGGTATCGGGTTTGGCGCTGCACGCGGTGGTTTGATTATCGTTGCCATAGTTGCACTTATTGGAATGAGCCCAGCGGTGAATGATCGCTGGTTTCAGGAGTCACAGTTGATTCCACATTTTGTACTGATGGAAGCATGGACTAAGGATGTTGCGGGAGAAGTTGGCCGTCTCATCTGGAATGCGGGACGCTAAAGTCTTTTATATTAGTTTGCACTTTGAGGTGAGTTTTAATGTGCGGCATTGTTGGCATCGTAGCCAAATCTTATGTAAACCAGACAATTTTTGACGCGTTAACTGTTCTGCAGCATCGTGGTCAGGACGCAGCTGGTATGGTGACCTGTGAAGGGAATAAATTCTTCCTGCGTAAAGATAATGGTCTGGTAAACGAAGTTTTCCGTACCCGTCACATGAAACGCCTGGTAGGTAATGTGGGGATCGGTCATGTGCGTTACCCGACAGCAGGAAGCTCCAGCTCTGCTGAAGCGCAGCCGTTTTATGTAAACTCCCCTTACGGTATTGCACTGGCTCATAATGGAAACTTGACCAACGCTGAAGAGTTGGCTGAGAAGATGTTCCGTGCTGATTTACGCCATATCAACACCACTTCTGATTCGGAAGTGCTGCTGAATGTCGTTGCCCATGAGCTTCAGCGTCAGGGTAAGTTGCAGCCACAAGCGGAAGACATGTTCGAGGCAGTTCGACGTGTTCATGAGCGTTGCAAAGGCGGTTACGCGGCGGTTGCAATGATTACTGGATATGGCATGTTGGCATTCCGTGACCCTAACGGTATTCGCCCACTTACCTATGGCAAGCGTGAAACTAAAAACGGCACCGAGTATATGGTCGCGTCGGAAAGTGTCGCCTTGGATATCTCTGGATTTGAGCGTGTACGAGATATTGAGCCGGGTGAAGCGATCTATATCGATATGGATGGTAATGTATCTACTCAGCAGTGTGCGGAAAACACTCAGTTAGCGCCTTGCTTGTTCGAGTATGTTTATCTGGCTCGGCCTGATTCCATCATCGATGATGTACATGTACACAATTCACGTATGCGTATGGGTAAAAAGCTTGCAGAGAAAGTACTGCGTGAGCGCCCAGATCATGATATCGACGTGATTATCCCAATTCCGGATACCAGCCGTACTTCTGCAATGGAGATGGCTAAAGACTTAGGTGTGATGTTCCGCGAAGGTTTCATCAAAAACCGCTATATCGGTCGTACCTTTATCATGCCGGGACAGACCCAGCGTAAAAAGTCTGTTCGTCGTAAACTTAATCCGATCGGAATGGAGTTCAAAGACAAGGTGGTTATGCTGGTCGATGATTCCATCGTACGTGGTACCACTTCCAGTCAGATAGTTGAGATGGCCCGCGATGTGGGTGCCAAGAAAGTCTACTTCGCATCTGCAGCACCTGCGGTTAAATACCCTAATGTTTACGGTATTGATATGCCGGCGGCAGAGGAGCTGATTGCTCACGGCCGCACAGATGATGAAGTCGGTGAAGAGATCGGCTGTGACTGGATGGTTTATCAGGATCTTGATGATCTCAAAGCATCTGTAACCGAAGGCAATGAAAATATTACTGCATTTGATACCTGTGTATTTGATGGCCAATATGTCGCTGGAGATGTGGATGCATCCTACCTTGAGCGCCTGAAGCAAGCTCGAAACGATGCTGCGAAAGGAAAAAAAGGTAATGAAGTGGTCAGTAATGAATCGTCCAATCTGTGTAGTGAGATAGATTAAGGAGCCTCTGGCTGATGTCCATATCCGATTATGAACGTGCTGAGCGGATTCAGTTTGACCCCGAGGGGTATGATCTGGCAACTCTGGCGGTGCGTTCTGGTCAACATCGCTCCCTGGAAGGTGAGCACAGTGACCCTATCTATCCGACTTCCAGTTTTGTTTTTTCAAGCGCACGAGAAGCGGCTGCCCGTTTTGGTGGTGAAGAGCAGGGGAATATCTACTCTCGTTTCACCAATCCTACGGTGCAGTTTTTTGAAGAACGCATTGCAGCACTTGAAGGTGGTGAGCGTGCGGTCGCTACTGCTTCAGGTATGGCTGCCATTCTAAGCACCTGTCTGTCACTGATGCAGAACGGTGATCATGTCGTCTGCTCACGTAGTGTGTTTGGCTCTACGGTATCACTATTTGATAAGTATCTTACGCGTACCGGGATTAAAGTAACCTATGTTGATCCGACTGACCTGCAGAGTTGGGAGCAGGCGATAGAGCCGGAAACTAAAATGCTGTTTCTGGAAACGCCCTCAAACCCACTATCAGAGCTGACGGATGTTGCTGCAGTCGCAGATATTGCTCACAAGCATGATGCACTGCTGGTGGTTGATAACTGTTTCTGTACACCGATGTTGCAGCAGCCTCTGAAGCAGGGGGCTGATATCATCATCCATTCCGCTACGAAATACTTAGATGGCCAGGGGCGATGCGTTGGTGGGGTTGTTGTAGGAAACGACTTGCATATGGAAGAGGTATTCGGATTTATCCGCACAGGTGGAGCTTGTCTGAGTCCTTTCAATGCCTGGGTCTTCCTGAAAGGCCTGGAAACGTTAAAGCTGCGAATGGATGCTCACTGCAATAATGCGATGGCGATGGCTGAATGGCTAGAGCAGCAGGATGGCATTGAGCGAGTTTTTTATTCAGGTCTGATCAGCCATCCACAGCATGAACTGGCGAAAAAACAGCAAGATGGTTTTGGTGGTGTGCTCTCATTCGAAGTCAAAGGTGGGCAGGACGCTGCATGGCGCTTTATCGATGCAACGCAAATGGTCTCCATTACTGGTAACTTAGGTGATGTTAAGACAACCATCACGCATCCTGCGACAACAACCCATGGTCGTATGACCCCGGAAGACAGGGCTGCTGCGGGCATCAAAGATAACTTAATCCGTCTATCTGTCGGAATTGAGTCTATTGAAGATATAAAAGCCGATATGCTGCTAGGTTTAGCGGCGATCTGATCGCTTTTAAACCCTTTCAAAGCCCGCATCTGCGGGCTTTTTCGTTTAATCTGGAAAGAATTCCATCTCAGTATGATATTCTGCCCCCAAGGGGCTCAGGCGACTACTTTTTAGTTGGAAATTTTCTGCGGTAAATCTGTTTGAGAATCCGAGTCCTCTCTCCTCGATCGCTTTCATCAAAATAGGATTGATGTTTTTGCAACGGCCGATGGTTATATGAGGGGTGAATTTTCTGCGCTCGGTGATAATCCCTTGCTGGTGAAGGTGGTATTTAATACTGGATTGCAGCTGCATGAGGGCTTGGCTTCTCGCTACTCCCAGCCAGATAATCCCTGAGCGGAAGTGCCCGATCCCCGAGAGCTGTAACTCAAAAGGTCTAAATGTAACTTCCTCCATCGCAGATGTAATCTTATCCATCGCATCCGCCTGAACTTCACCGATAAACTGCAAAGTAAGGTGTAGCTGCTCGGTGGGAGTCCATCGTACCTCAGTATGCTCGCTGAGATAGAGATCGCTGATCCTCTCCTGTGTTGAGGGTGGAAGATCGATCGCCAGAAATAATCGCATATATTTGCTTACCCTATGATTCTTAGCATGAAGCTTGTTTATAATACGATTCCTTCATAACCATAGCTGAAAGAACTCCCCGATTGTGAAAATAATTCTGGCTCCAATGGAAGGTGTAGTCGACTACACCATGCGCGATCTGCTGACGCAAGTGGGTGGTATTGATCACTGTGTGACTGAGTTTCTGCGTGTCAGTGATCGAGTTATGCCGGCTAAGGTATTTCGTCGGCTTTGTCCTGAGCTACTTAACGGTGGGAAAACGGCTGCAGGTGTCCCTGTCATACTACAGTTGCTTGGAAATGATCCGGCTGTGTTAGCCGGTAATGCTCGCAAAGGAGCTAAACTCGGTGCACCGGGTATCGACCTTAATTTTGGTTGTCCCGCTAAAACTGTCAATAAAAGCAAAGGTGGTGCGGTTCTTCTGGATACGCCTGAGCTGATTCATGAAATCGTCAAGGCGGTCAGACAGGCCGTGCCCTCTGAGGTTCCTGTGTCGGCAAAGATGCGACTGGGAAATAAAGATAAAGCATTAGCCCTTGAAAATGCCGATGCTATTGCAACTGCTGGTGCGGATAGTCTCGCGGTACACGCAAGAACTAAGCTTGAAGGCTACCGTCCACCAGCGCACTGGGAGTGGATCGCACGCATCCGTGAGAGTGTATCGATTCCGGTCGTTGCCAATGGAGAGGTATGGAGTTGGGATGATTATCTGCGTTGCCGAAACGTGAGTGGATGTCGAGATGTGATGATCGGTCGGGGATTAATTGCAAAACCGGATCTGGCACTGCAGATAAAACAACGTCAAACTGATGGGGCAGTCTCCCCATATGTATGGGAGCATGTTAATCAACTGGTACAAAACTACCTCTATCGTATTGAACAGGATATTGCGCCCAAATACGTTCATGGTCGTCTTAAGCAGTGGTTACACCACCTGAAACGAGAATATCAGGAAGCTGAACAGCTATTTGAGCAAGTTAAAACGCTGCGAAAACCTGATGAACTCAAAGCGATACTGGGCTATCAGTAATTTCTACGATTCATATCGCCTCAGCGGTTAATTGCTCTCTCTATGTCTATTATTCAGTTAGGACATTTAAAGAGTACTTATCATGCTTGTCAGACCTGCGGCTGTCTCCGGCCTTTTCTATCCATCAGACCCTGTTGAGCTAACTGCTCAGTTGGATCAGTTGATGGGGGGAGGGGGAGCCAAGTTAAACTACGCACCTACCGCGCTTATCGTTCCTCATGCGGGTTATATCTATTCAGGTGAGATTGCGGGTCAGGCTTATGAGTTGTTGAAGCAGAGAGATCTGTACCAACAGATATTGCTGATAGGTCCTCCACACCGGATTGCAGTACAGGGTATGGTTGTGCCGTCAGTTACATATTTTGCAACCCCATTGGGTCATTACCCGCTGGAGTCAGCGTTGCTAAGTGAGCTGGTGAGTGAGGGGTGGGTAAGCTTCGATGACTCAGCTCATGAGCTGGAACACTCACTGGAGGTTCAAATACCCTTTCTGCAACGGCTGGGGTTTAGTGCCCCGTTAATTCCTGTCATTGTTGGCGCTAGAGATCCTCGCAGGGTCGCGTCACTGATTGATCATGTTGTTAGCATAAGGCCAACCCTCATACTGATTAGTAGTGATCTGAGCCATTTCCATGATGCTAAAACCGCTGAGCAGCTCGATGCTCAAACAACTCAAAAGATAGTTACCAGAGATTACTCTATAAAACCTGAAGAAGCGTGTGGCTCCCCAGGTATCAATGGCTTGCTGTATTGGTTGCAGAGCAGGGGTAAGTCGATAGAGCTGATCGCTCAGTGTAATTCAGGGGATATTCCAGCCGGTGATAGAGGGCGGGTAGTAGGGTATGGTGCATATGTCGTTTACTAGATCTCAATCGGAACTTTTGATTAAGCTGGCTCGAGAAGCAATTGCAGCAAAATTTGAGAATGTATCCTCTCCCCCAGAGCCTCTTGATTCTAACTGGCTGACAGAACGAAAAGCCTGTTTTGTCACGCTGATGTTGAATCAGCAACTCCGAGGCTGTATTGGGAGCCTGAATGCCATCCGCTCTTTGTGGCAGGAGGTCTGGAATAATGCTCAGGCTGCTGCATTTAGCGATCCGCGATTTCCACCGTTGGAGAAACCTGAGTTGGATCATCTCCTGATTGAGATATCAGTGTTAACGCAGCCTAAGCAGATCAGTGTTGAATCAGAGACCGAATTGTTACAGCGCCTTCGCCCCGGCAGAGATGGTTTGGTGATTGAAGAGGGGGACCGTCGAGCGACCTTTTTACCTTCCGTGTGGGTTCAGCTGCCCGAGCCGGAGAGGTTTCTTGCGCAGCTGAAGCGAAAGGCGGGATTGTCTGAAGATTACTGGAGTGACCAGATAAGTTGTTCACTCTATCAGGTTGATAAAATCAGCGAGCAGAACAGAGCGAGTTAGTGCATCTTTTCATTGGAGAATAAGATGAGATACAGAACAATCAATGCCAGAGCGGGACTGCACGATCATCATTATGGCTGGTTTTTTATGCTGATAGTATGGCGGTGTCATCTGTTATTCATAAAAGTCTTATATAACGTTCGGCGTAATCAATGCGCTCATGTTGATGTTAAGGCAGCAGATTGGTGCACCGGAGTAACTTATCTCCTTCACTTATTAAAGGCTGTCTCTCAATGGCGAGTGGTAGCAAAATGAACCTCTACGATCTGTCAGGCTCTGGACGAGATGCGGAAAGGTTTGACCAGCTGCTCTCTCAGGAGGGAGTCAGGATTGAGCGCATCGTCTCTAATGGTCAATCGACCCCTGAAGGGGAGTGGTATGATCAGGATTGGGATGAGTGGGTGATTGTCATCTCAGGTCGTGCGTCTATACGTTATGAGGGGAAAGATGAGCTCTGTTTACTCAAAGCCGGTGACAGTCTGTTTCTACCTGCCCACTGCAGACATCGGGTGGAGTGGACAGACTCGGAGCAGCCTACAATCTGGCTCGCTGTTCATATCAACGCACCCCGGTCAGAGAACACAGGTGGCTTAGATGAGTAGTCAGATCGAACTTGTGTGTGGTGACATTACACAGTTGGATGTCGATGCGATAGTTAATGCTGCCAATAATAGCTTGTTGGGAGGCGGCGGCGTTGATGGCGCTATTCATGCAGCAGCCGGACCGCAACTACTTGATGAGTGTCGTTCACTAGGGGGATGTGAAACCGGTGAGGCAAAGCTCACCCGGGGATATCGCCTTAAAGCTCCCTGGATCATCCATACCGTAGGGCCTGTCTGGTATGGTGGTGATGATCAGGAGGCTGAAATGTTAGAACAGTGTTACAGGTCAGTATTTGGACAGGCTGTAGCAGCTCAGCTGAACTCGGTCGCCTTTCCTGCAATCAGTTGTGGTGTGTATGGGTATCCGGCGAAGGAAGCGATTGCTATTGCGGTCGGTACCGTGCTGAAGCTGCTTAAAACGTATCCGCAAATTGATAAGGTCATTTTTTGCTCCTTTAGTCAGGAGATGCACCGTTTATACCAAGAAGAACTCAAGCTACACAGGTAGTGTGCTTACAAAAAAGGAGGCACGCAGCCTCCTTTTTTATTAAATCGATACTTAACCCTCAATTGTTATCTGTCGGGGTTTCATCGCTTCCGGGATTTCGTGGATCAGGTCTACATGAAGTAAGCCGTTTTCCATCGATGCCTTCACAACCTTGACGTGGTCGGCCAGCTGAAATCTGCGTTCGAAATTGCGTGCAGCAATACCCTGATACAGATAGTGGCGGTTTTCAGGCTGCTCTTTTTTCTGGCCGGTAATAGTCAGAGAACCGCTTTCGCTTTGGATATTGAGTTCATCATTTTCAAACCCTGCAACTGCCATTGTGATTCGGTAGTTATTCTCGCCGAGTAGCTCGATGTTATAAGGCGGAAATGCAGGTTGGTTATCATTACGGTTGGCGTTGTCCAGCATGTTAGCTAAACGGTCGAAGCCAATGGCTGAGCGGTAAAGTGGAGTCAGATCAAATTCACGCATAGGTATATCCTCATCAAGCAATATATCAATTAAGGAGCCCCTCATATTGAGCGGGCGCTTCAACAAGCCTCTCCTGAGCGCTTGTTACCTAGATAGATAATGTCGCTTGATGAGAATTCAAGCGTAGCTAATAAAAATTATTCGTCCGGTCCTACTTTGAATCGATCAACATCGTTTGTTATCTCAACATCGACCTTCGGAGAGGGAATGCGATAATCATGTACGCGCTCCCAACCTTCGCTTTCAGGTGCGCGCTCCCAGACAGTCCCCGCGTTATATGTTACGAGTTCAGTCATAGAGGGATCCAACTGGCACATTTTCTCAACGGGGACAGGGAGTAGGTTAGAAAGCTCATCTTCCAGAAACTCTTCAGTTTCGTATCCGGTGAACATTCTCCAGCCAGTATCGTTTAGGTGTTCAGGTACTGTTTTATACATGAATCGGATAGGCAGCTTTTCGTCAAAGCATAGCTTTGAAACGAGGGCCAGAAAGCCATTTTTGGTCTGATTAGTTTCTGACTCTGGGGTAGTAGGTGTGTCAACGTCTACAGATTTCATGATCACTCTTAAGCCATTATTTGAATGCACTCTATTTTAAACTGTAGCGGGGAGTCAGGCTACTCAGCAAAAGGAGAAGAGATGAAACAGAGATAATAAATCTGTCTTCAGACTCGGCCAGTCGTGATAGAATGCGGCGTTTTAAAGATACCTTCAGGAATTATTGATGGCCAAAGGTAAGAAATACGATTTTCAGGTAATCGCTGAGGGCGAAACCTGGTCAGCTGAAATTTTGCGACAGGCGAGTGCGCGAAAGGTTGTTGTTTCAAAACGCCAGGATGGTTTTGCCTCCGAAGATGAAGCTAAGGCGTGGGCAAAAGCTGAGCTAAAGCAGTTTATGGAGCAGCAGATAGAGCGTAATAAACGCAAAGCAGAGAAACGTGAGCAGCGGGCAGAAAGTGAACTCCCTACTGATGATGATCTCTGAGTGACTCTTAAGTGATAAAAAAGACGGAGGCTGTGACGCCTCCGTTTTCGTTTGTGCCAAGGGGGAGATACATTGGCTATTGCTCGTTAATAAAGCCTCAGGGTGAGCCAGACGAACCCGATTGCACAAGACCATGATGTAAAACTGATCGGGTATACCTCAGTAATTTATACCGCGTATTCGCAGCTTGCTTAATTAAATACTTTTTTCAGAAGATCTGTCGTTCGCGCCGCCGGGTTTTCGCGAATTCTTTTTTCCTCAGCAGCCAGCATGGTGAACAGACCATTCAGTGCCTCTTCGGTAACATAGCTGTCGAGGTCTACATTGACCTTATCTCCGACAAACGGTATATCTTTAGCTTCCCCCGCCAGTTCACTGTAGTAGCGGGTTGCACCTACTTCGCCAAGTGACTCTTTGACGCTGGGTTGGAATAAGGCGCGGAGCTGATCGGAGGTTTTAGATTTAAAATACTCCGTGGCTGAATCATCAGCACCTTCGTAGATCTTTTTTGCATCTTCAAATGTCATCTCTTTGACAGCATTGACGATCAGGTCAGTTGCTTGCGGGGCGGCTTTTTCTGCAGCACGGTTCATGCTCTCTTCAAACTGATCAACCTGTTGCTCAAGGCCATATTTTCTGAGTAGTGAGGCGACGTCATCAATTCCATCAGGGAGCGGGATACGGATCTGTTGATTATCGAGATAGCCCCCCGGCTGGCTGATCTCAGAAATAGCACGCTTACTCCCTACCTCGAGCGCTTCTTTTAAACCATCGATCAGTGTTTGTGTATCCAGCGATGTTGTGCTGGTGGTTGAGCTACCAACTGCAGTACCGATCACCTGCTTTTGGAGTTCTTCATCCTGTACCGCTTCTTTTAACTTATCGGCCCACCCTGCATGAAGTGGGGCGGCGGCGATCATCGAAGCTATGGTTACAGCAATAAAATAGGAATGTTTCATGGTGTCAATTTCCATATTCGTGTTTGTTTCAGCATAACAGAGATGCTGGAACGGAGCCTTAACGAGTGAGGGTTAAAAATAGTTCAGAGGGATTTTAAGGAAGGCGGTCTCTCCCTCGGTCACCTCAGATGGCTTGCCTGCATTAATATTGAGTTGAACAGAGGGCAGCATCAGATCGGGTAGATCCAGTGTTTCATCTCTCTTTTGCCTCAAAGCGAGAAAATCGGCTTCGGTTGTTCCGGCTTTCAGGTGTATGTTGATCTGCTGTTGTTCAGCAACTGAACTTCTGCTCTGCCAGGAGCGTTGGTTCTCAGGTGGGTAATCGTGGCAGGTATAGAGCTGAGTCCCCAGAGATAATTGATAGAGGGCTTGAACCGAGTGGAAAAGTTGTGCAGCCGATCCACCCGGGAAATCACACCGAGCCGTACCTACATCCGGCATAAACAGGGTGTCACCCACAAACGCTGAGTTACCAATCAGGTAGGATATGCAGGCAGGTGTATGCCCGGGGGTATGTAACACCTGTGCTTTTAGCGTACCAATTGAAAACGTGTCGAGATGTTTGAACAGCCGGTCAAACTGACTGCCATCACAGGCGATCGCACCTTCAAGCCCGAAGATTTTCGCAAAGGTTTGCTGCACTTTGGTTACTTCACTGCCAATGCCGAGTTGCCCACCCAACTGATCTTTGAGGTAACTGGCTGCAGTTACGTGGTCGGCATGAACGTGAGTTTCTAATATCCATTCGATCTGTAGATCTCTGCTTACGATCCACTCGATCAGCGCATCAGCCCCTTGAGGATCTAACTGTCCCCGTTTCTGGATAAAGCCCATTACCGGATCGATAATTGCACCGATCTGGCTCTCAGGGTCATAGACTACGTAGCTAATTGAGCCTGTTGTACCATCATAGAATGCTTCTACCTGTTCGGTCGTCATCCCACTCTCCGTATGTCGATACTATTATCTCAGGATAGGTGAGTTGTGAGCCCATTGTCTAAATCAAATTGAGTCAGCTTGCATTGGATCTGATCGATATCAACGCTACTATTGATGGGTTATTTTTGTACTAGGGATCGAGCAATGGAAAACCGCGCAGGTGTAATTTACCAAACCCGGATTAAGGCAGAGTGGCTGGATTATAATAACCATATGAATGTCGCCTACTATGTGCTTATTTTTGATAAAGCGGGGGAGCAGCTGGTTGCAGATCTGGGGCTCAGCGAAGAGGTAACAAAAGCAACTGAGATCTCCTGGATGGTCCTTGAGAATCATATCACCTACGACAATGAGGTGGTGCTTGATCAGCCGGTCGAAGTCAGGGCACAGCTGCTGGATCATGATCATAAACGGATGCATCTGTATATGGAGATGTATGCGAAGGCCCCCGATGGGAGTGAGTATCTGGCATCAACTATTGAACAGATGGTGATGTGTGTTGACCTGAGTGTGCGAAAGAGCTGTGAATTTCCAGAGCCGGTCGTCACTCAAATTAAGCTGTTATCCGAGTTGCAGAAGACTCTTAGTAAGCCAAGCAAAATTGGCAGGGTGATCGGTATCAAACGGCGTTAACAGAGGTAATCTGTTACTTGATTGGATCGTGGGAAACTACTCAGCCTAAGAGGGTTTAAAAAGTAAGTTAAGAGGATTGTCACTGATTACATAAAAGCCGAACAGTAACCTGTTCGGCTTTTATGGTTTTAGCAGGAGGAGGTCGTTAGCCCTCTTCAGGTTCATAACCCAGATTAGGCGCAAGCCAGCGTTCAGCTTCTTTCATCTCCATTCCTTTACGTTTTGCGTAACTCTCCACCTGATCTTCACTGATCTTGGCAACACCGAAATACTGCGATTCAGGATGACTGAAGTAGAAACCGCTCACTGCTGCGGTTGGCAACATGGCATAAGCATCAGTCAGAGTCATGCCGGTGTTGTTTTCAACATCTAATAACTTCCATAGCAGACCTTTTTCCGTGTGTTCAGGGCAGGCTGGATAACCGGGAGCCGGGCGGATACCTTTGTATTTCTCCGCAATCAGCTCATCGTTACTCAACTGCTCATCTGTTGCATAACCCCAGATCTCTTTACGGACTTTATCATGCATCATCTCAGCGAGTGCTTCTGCAAAGCGATCAGCCAGCGCTTTTACCATAATCGCGTTGTAGTCGTCATGGTCGGCATCATACTTGGCAACCAGTTCATCACAACCATGGCCCGCGGTCACCGCGAAAGCACCAAGATGATCCTGTTTTCCGGATTCTTTCGGAGCCACAAAATCAGACAGACACATATGCGCTTTACCTGCGACCTTTTCAGTTTGCTGTCGCAGGTGATGCAGCTGCATCAGGACCTCTGACCGGCTTTCGTCGGTGTAGAGCTCAATGTCATCATGATTGATTGTATTAGCCGGGAAGATTCCCACCACCGCTTTGGCTGTCAGTAGCTTCTCATCGACCAGTTTTCGCAACATCACCTGTGCATCTTCAAACAGCTTAGTCGCTTCTTCGCCGATGATTTCATCATTGAGAATGCGCGGATAACGGCCTGCCAGCTCCCATGAGTGGAAGAATGGCGTCCAGTCGAAGTACTCAAGAATATCGCTCAATGAGATCTCATCAAATACATGGATGCCTGGTTGCAGAGGAGCGGGGGGCTGGTAGTTGTCCCACTCAATTTTAAACTTGTTCTCGCGAGCAGCTTCCAGCGTAACGCGGCGTTTATCCGTCATGCGTGCAGCATGACGTTCACGTACCGCTTCGTACTCTTCCTGAATCTCTTTTACATAGGCGGCTTTTTTCTCACCCAGTAGGTTTGAAGCTACATTTACCGCACGGGAAGCGTTAGTGACATGAACAACCTGATCGCGGTGGTAGCCAGGATCGATCTTCACGGCAGTGTGTGCTTTGGATGTTGTTGCACCGCCAATCAGCAACGGGATATTGAACTCTTGGCGTTCCATCTCTTTAGCAACGTGTACCATCTCATCCAGTGAGGGGGTGATCAGGCCTGAGAGTCCGATAAGATCAGCGTTCTCTTCGCGTGCTGTTCGCAGGATTGTTTCTGCAGGGACCATGACTCCAAGATCGATGATCTCATAGTTGTTACACTGTAGAACCACACCCACAATGTTTTTGCCGATGTCGTGCACATCACCTTTAACGGTCGCCATGACAATCTTGCCGTTCGATTGGCTTGCGCCATCCTTCTCCTCTTCAATAAACGGCATCAGGTAGGCGACCGCTTTTTTCATTACGCGGGCCGATTTCACGACCTGGGGAAGGAACATTTTACCCGCACCAAACAGGTCACCGACGACGCTCATTCCATCCATCAACGGACCTTCAATGACGTGAAGTGGGCGTTCATGGTTCTGGCGAGCTTCTTCGGTATCCTCTTCGATAAATTCGGTAATGCCTTTTACCAGCGCATGCTCGAGGCGTTTGTTTACCTCCCAGCTGCGCCACTCCTGAGTTTTGGTGTCCTCCTGCTGAGTACCGTCCCCGCGATATTTTTCAGCAATATCGAGCAGGCGCTCTGTACCATCATCGCGGGTGTTCTGAATGACATCCTCAACGGCAAGACGCAGCTCTTCAGGCAGATCATCGTAGATAGCCAGCTGGCCGGCGTTGACGATACCCATATCCATACCCTGCTGAATAGCATGGTAGAGGAATACACAGTGGATCGCTTCTCGAACCGGGTTGTTACCACGGAAGGAGAAAGAGACGTTAGACACGCCGCCTGAGATCTTGGCGTAGGGCAGGTTCTTTTTAATCCAGCCGGTGGCCTGAATGAAATCGACTGCGTAATTATTGTGCTCTTCAATGCCGGTTGCGACGGCAAAGATATTCGGGTCAAAGATGATATCTTCAGCAGGGTAACCGACTTTATCAACCAGTACGCGGTATGAACGCTCACAGATCTCAATTTTGCGTTCATAGGTATCCGCCTGACCGGCTTCATCGAAGGCCATTACAACAACGGCGGCACCGTAGCGGCGGAGTTTCTTCGCCTGCTCGATGAAATTCTCTTCGCCCTCTTTCAGGCTGATAGAGTTAACGATCCCTTTACCCTGAATGCATTGCAGACCCGCTTCGATTACATCCCACTTTGAGGAGTCGATCATGATGGGTACACAAGCGATATCGGGTTCTGATGCGATCAGATTGAGGAATTTAACCATGGCCGCATGGGCATCCAGCATCCCTTCGTCCATGTTAATGTCGATAATCTGGGCGCCGTTTTCGACCTGTTGACGTGCTACATCCAGCGCAGTTTCGTAATCCTGCTCTTTGATAAGGCGTTTAAACATAGCCGAACCTGTTACGTTGGTACGTTCACCAACGTTAACAAACAGGGTGCTTTCACCGATATTCATCGGTTCCAGGCCTGAGAGACGGCACCCGACCGGAATCTCAGGCAACTGTCGGGGAGCCGCTTTCTCTGCAGCGGCACACATCGCTTTAATATGTGCAGGTGTGGTGCCACAGCAGCCACCGATGATGTTCAGGAAACCGGATTGTGCCCATTCACTGATCTCGGTAGCCATCTGCTCTGGAGTTTCATCATAACCTCCAAAGGCATTTGGCAGACCCGCATTGGGGTGAGCTGAGACAAATGTTTCAGATATGCGTGACAGCTCTTCTACATATTGACGCAGCTCTTTAGGACCCAGGGCACAGTTCAGGCCGACTGAGATCGGCTTGGCGTGACGCACCGAGTTCCAGAATGCCTCGGTTGTCTGACCGGAAAGTGTACGGCCCGATGCATCGGTTATCGTACCTGAGATCATGACCGGTAAACGGATCTGGTTCTCTTCAAAATAGGTTTCAACCGCATAGATCGCTGCTTTGGCATTCAGCGTATCGAAGATGGTTTCAATCAAAATGATATCGGAGCCACCCTCGATCAAACCGTCTATTGATTCTGTATAGGCCTCTACGAGTTCATTGAAACTGACATTACGGAATGCGGGATCATTGACATCAGGTGAGATGGAGCAGGTGCGGTTTGTTGGGCCGAGCACACCTGCTACATAGCGTGGCCGCTCGGGTGTTTCTGCGGTTACTTCATCACAGGCCTGTCGAGCAAGCTTTGCAGCTTCAACGTTGATTTCACGGCTCAGTGATTCCATCTCATAATCCGCCATAGCGATCTGAGTGGCATTGAACGTGTTGGTCTCTATGATATCTGCACCAGCCAGCAGGTATTCTTTGTGGATCGCTCTGATGATGTCCGGCTTGGACAGAACCAGAAGGTCATTGTTACCTTTGACTTCAATATGCCAGTCAGCAAAGCGCTCACCACGGTAATCCGCCTCTTCAAGTTTGTAATCCTGGATCATGGTGCCCATGCCACCATCCAAAATCATGATGCGGTTTTTTAAGCTTTCTGAAAGCGTTTCGGTCAAGGTTTTATCTGTCACAGTGGAATACCTGAATCAGCGACTACAAAATTAAGATGGGTATTGTAAATCAATTAGTTAAGAAAGGGAGTGAGTAAAGTTAATGTCTTGATGAGTCAGTTTCAATTTGACCATTAAAACCTGGATGCTATTAACATCAGGGATTTAGGAGTGCTTTGATCTAAAGAATAGGTGTTTTCCCTCTTAAATTTTCAGTAGATGATGGTAGAATAGCCGCCCTTTGTGTCGTATGAATACAATTTAATCAATGTTTGGTTAATATTCTGAACGTTTTTTAGTAATATGTGCGCCGCAACAAAGCTGGTTGAGATGCCGGTATAGAAAGAAAGCACACTTCAGATGGGTTATCAGGTTCATACTGAGCCATCTACTGATAAGTGTGGCGTTATGTGCCTCACAACTGAAGTCGATAAAACTATTGTTTATCGGACTATGGTTGAGTGGCGAAAGGGGGAAACCAGAGTAATCTGGTACAGATGAGCAAACGCAGGATTTTAGTCTATGCTGCAGACATTCTTGAAGTGTAAGCTGCACCGGGTCACGGTAACTCATGCAGAACTGCACTACGAAGGTTCATGTGCAATCGATGGTGTATTGCTTGATAAATCAGGCATTCGTGAATATGAATTGATTCATATTTATAACATCAACAATGGTGAACGCTTCACTACATATGCAATCCGTGCAGAAGATAACAGTGGAATCATCTCTGTTAATGGCGCGGCAGCGCACAAAGCAAGCAAAGGTGACCTGCTGATCATCGCTTCTTATGTCCAGTTGGACGAAAAAGAAGCGGACGAGCACCAGCCTACGTTGTGCTATTTCGAAAATGCCAAGGCAGATGGCGGTGTTGGTGCAACTGATGAAGAACTTCATCAGCGCAATGTACTGACAGGTATGAAACAGGCTATCCCTGTTCAGCCAAAAGATATCTGACCAAGATTTTAAAAAAACCACCTGAAAGGGTGGTTTTTATTTTTTAGAAACCTCGCATCGCTGCGGGGTTTCTTTTTATCTGGTGTACCCTATCAGCTGAATGCCTCTGCAAGCAGGGTGTAGCTCTGGCAACGTTTCTCAAAGCTATAGGTTACAGCAACCGCAATCACTTCATCGACCTTGTAGAAATCCGCCTGTGCTTCCAGCTCTTCCCGGCACTGCTCCGGTGTACCGGTGATCATGCTATTACGGGTTTCATCAAAGTAAGACTGGTCAGTCGGCGACATCTTTTTATAAAGATCCATACACTCTTCAGGGGGTTTTATCCCCTCCCGGATCCCATGACGGAAAGCGTTCACTTTCCAGTATGTATGTGAGGCCGCTAAAAGCTCCGCTTCCTCCTGTGTACCTGCGCAGATTACCGCACTGGAGATGGCTGCCTGAGGTGTCTCAATAGAGCTGCCTGGTCTAGGACGAAAGGCCTTGCGGTAGCGGGCAATGATATCCGCCGGACGCTCATGCGTACCAATAAACAGTGCTAATACAAAGCCAAGGCCAAGCTCAGCGGCAAGGTCGATACTTCCATCGCTGGAACCAAGAGTCCAGATGGCGGGTTTGTTGCCACCCTGCGGAGTCGTTTTCAACCCATTGAAAGGGTGGTCTTCAGGCATCTGGTCGTCAATGAATCCGGTCAATGATCTGAGTAACTCGGGAAAATTCTCTCTCCCTGCAGGATCGTAAGGGAAGGCCAGTGCGCGTGTTGGTAGTTCAGAGCCTCCGGGTGCACGACCTACCCCTAAATCGATCCGGCCGGGGAAGAATGCTTCCAGTGTGCGGAATACCTCAGCCACTTTATAGGGACTGTAATGCGATAGCATGACACCGCCGCTTCCCACCTTGATGTTCTGGGTATTGGCCGCAATCTGTCCGATAATAATTTCAGGGCATGGACTGGCATAGGAGGGTGTTGCATGATGCTCTGCGATCCAATAGCGGTGATAACCGAGTGAATCTGCCAGTTGGGCCAGCTTAACGCTATCATGCAGGGCATCAGCCTGAGTTTTATTGTCGTGAACCGGGGCCTGATCAACGATGCTGAGTTTTAATTGGCTCATCTGATGTTTTCCTCAATATTGGTCTCTGCGTAGCGGGCGATCTCATCATCCTGTTCTGCCGTTGCGCCTGAAATGCCGATCGCACCGATCTGCTGTTTCCCATACATGATTGGGAGGCCTCCCGGAAAAGCAACCAGACCCTGGTTGGTCAGTTCCATGCCGGTTAATTTCTCTTCACGAACCAACGCGCCGAAAGCTCCGGAAGGAACCGGAAAAAGTGCAGAAGTCCGGGCTTTGCCGATGGCGACATCCACTGAGCCTGTAAAGGCATGATCCATCCGCTTGAATGCGCACAAGTGGGCTCCAGCATCGGTGATCGCTATGCATACATTGACCCCAAGTGCGTTGGCTTTCTCTTCGGCTGACCGGATTAACTGTTCAGCTATATTCTGAGTGATCATCGTTCTTCCATCTTCTTCATTCGGTAGGCTAGGGTAGGGCGCGAGATGCCCAATACCCTGGCTGCTTCAGAGACATTGCCCTGAGCTTTATCCAGGGCAAAATCCAGCAGTTTTTTCTCAATATCTTCCAGTGATTCGCAAGCGTGCAGTGCCTGATTGATCCAGTGCTCATTCTCTTCCTGTTCGATCAGCTCTGAAGCTTCAACAAGATGACCATCTTCAGAGATTCGCTGGCTCTCTTGGGGAATCTCTAATGTTGGGAAAAGCGATTGCGCACTGACCTCCTCCCCGTTATCGGTCAGGATGAGACCGCGTTCAATCAGGTTTTCCAGCTCACGTACATTGCCGGGCCACTCATAATTCATCATCGCCTGCATTGCCAGTCCTGAGAGTCCGGCGGTACGCTTGTTGTAGTAAGCGTGATACTTCTCCAGGAAATGCTCGATGAGCAGGGGGATGTCATCGCGTCGATCTCGAAGCGCAGGGATATGGATCGGATAGACATTAAGTCGATAGTAGAGATCGGCTCTGAAGCGACCTTCACGGACCGCTTCTTCAAGCGATTCATTGGTAGCGGCAACCACGCGAACGTCTATTAACCGGGTTTGGTTATCGCCTACACGTTCCAGTTCACCCTCCTGAAGTACTCTCAGCAGTGCTGCCTGAGCACGTGGGGAGAGTTCAACCACCTCATCCAGAAAGATAGTGCCCTGATGGGCGCGTTCAAATCGCCCTTCACGGGATTGAGTGGCACCGGTAAAGGCTCCTTTTTCAACACCAAACAGCTCTGATTCGATCAGATCGGGCGGGATAGCAGCACAGTTTACCGCTACAAAGCTGTTATCTTTACGTTCACTGGCATCATGGATGCCACGGGCGACGAGCTCTTTACCTACACCGGTTTCACCCAATAGAAGGACGGTAACACTGGCTTCGGCAGCCCGATTGGCCAGTTTACACACGTTTTTAAATTCGCTGGACTGGCCGCGAAAGTTACCCAAAGTCGATTCATTATCTACTTTATGTCGCAATACGGAGATCTGCGATTGCAGCTCATACAGCTCTTCTATGATCGGATTCTTACTGAAATAATTACGGTAGGTATCCACGTCCTCCCACTGTGCTGCAGGTTTACCGACGAGCAGACAGTTGCTATCACCGCAACCAGTACAGGTGATCTCTTTAAATAGAATCTCCTGTCCGAGCAGGGCCGAGGTGAAGGCGCTGGCATGGCCTATCAGGCTCCAGCAAACCGGTTCATCCAGAGTGCCTAGCTCAGATTTGAACATCTCTGCTTCATAGGAGTCGTGCATCAGGTATTCGGCATAGAAATGGTTCTGGCTCTGATCCACTTCCAGAGCCTGTTCTACCGTTTTAACCATTCCTTTGAGCGAGTGAAGGCTGAAGCCAGTACGGATAAGGTTGATGGCACTTTTGCTCTTACCCAGTCTTAGAGCCAACTGCGCATCTTTTTTCCCCAGGCTATAGCCGAGGCGCATAAAGAAACCTTTCGCTCTTTCAAGCCCGACGGTATCAATCTGTTCTTTGCGAAATTCTGCCAGGGCGGTTAGTTGCAGGAGTAATACACGCTGCTCATCCAACCAGATCTGACCATCCCGATCCTGGAAGCGGATCTGATGGCTGAGGTGTTTATCATCCAGTAGAGAAATTGTATCCATGGAATGCGCTCATAATTTTTTAATTGATTCTAGTTGATCTCGTATATTAAATTTATAGGTAATAATGAGAACTTAAATCCTATATATGGGATCACATGGATTATCAAAACCTATTCCTGTTTGTCACAGTGGCCGAGCAGGGCAGCTACATCAAAGCGGCAGACCATCTTAAAATGCCGACCTCTACCTTGAGTCGCCGTATTCAGCAGCTGGAAGAGCAGTTGGGTTACCAACTGCTCTACCGCAGTGCGCGGAAGTTGACCCTGACAGAAGCAGGGACACTGTTTTACCGGCGATGTCAGCCGCTCTATTCTGAACTGACTGAAGCTACTCAGGGGGTTGATAGTGAACTGACATCTCCGACAGGAGAGCTTAGGGTGACTGCTCCTGTGAGTCTGGCAAATGCGCTTCTGAATGCTTGGTTTTTTGAGTTTATGGAGTTGCATCCGGGGATCCATCTAGATCTGATGCTGGTGAACCGAAATGTGGATCTGAAGGCGGAGGGAGTGGATATCGCTTTCCGCATTGGAGATATTAAGATACGGGACTGGATCTGCCGTCCGCTTTTCACCTCTCGTTTCTCATTATGTGCAAGCAGAGAGTTGATTCTAAAGCTGGGCCATCCCGAAACTCTGGACGACCTGCGCAATTATCCGTTGATTATGTCGCGGAGTTCACCCAGTTGGAATTTCCATGACCGGGAGGGGCGGCTACATACCTTTAGTGCAGAACCCCGATTACGTATCGATGAGCTCAGTGCAGCTGCTGAATCCGTCGAGGCCGGATTGGGTATTGCGAATCTGCCAGACTATGTTGTTGGGGAGTCCCTGACCTATGGACGGATGGTGACGGTCCTTCCTCTTTGGCAACCGATCGGGCGTGAAGTGCAACTGCTATATCCGCATCGACAGTACCTTCCTGCAAAAGTCCGGCTGTTTATTAGTTTCATAATGGATAAAGTCGAGCAGGAACGAGCAGCGCTGTCGGCCTGAATAGGCCTAATAGTGCCTTGCAAGGTATGGCTATTGCAGGTAAATTGGCGCGCAATAAACGCTGATTTAGCGTATCAAAAAAGCACACCAAATATAATTTAGGAGTTACACGTGGAACTCGCATGTCTTGACCTTGAAGGGGTACTGATCCCAGAAATCTGGATCGCTTTTGCTGAAGAAACTGGTATTGAAGAGCTAAAAGCGACAACACGTGATATTCCTTGCTATGACGAGTTGATGCAGCAGCGTCTGCGCATTCTTGATGAGCATGGCCTGAAACTGCCTCAAATTCAGGAAACCATCAGCAAGCTTGAACCGCTTGAGGGTGCTGTTGAATTTGTTAACTGGTTGCGTGAACGCTTCCAGGTTGTGATTCTGTCAGATACGTTCTACGAGTTCTCTCAGCCTCTGATGCGTCAGTTAGGTTTCCCGACTTTGCTGTGCCACAAGTTGGAGGTCAATGAAGAGGGACGTATTACCGATTATACGCTTCGCCAGAAAGATCCTAAACGCCAGTCCGTGCGTGCCTTCCAGTTGTTGAACTACCGCGTTATTTCAGCGGGTGATTCTTATAATGACACCACTATGTTGAAGCAGGCAGAAGCCGGCATTCTGTTCCACGCCCCAGATAATGTGATTGCAGAATTCCCTCAATTCCCTGCGGTTCACACTTATGAAGATCTTAAGAAAGAGTTTATTAAAGCAAGTAACCGTGATCTGACTTTGTAAGAGCCGTCTGGTATCAGAAAGAATATTTAAAGCGACCGTCCGGGTCGCTTTTTTGTTTTTTATCCCTCTTTGGTCGCTGGCAGTTGAGTGTGACAGTATGTCGCGCGACACTGTGTCACATTGTTGCTGATTCACAACTGGCGTATTTTCCACCGCAAATTTATATGGATGGAAAGCTATGATTCCAGGTCAGCCAATCTTTACCCCTAAGAAACTTTCGCTTCTGATTCTCGCAGCTATGCATTCCGGTATGGCTATTGCGGACGAGGTGATTCCTGATGTTATAACTGTTACGGCTACTCGTGCGGAGCGTAATTCCGCAGATGTGCCTGAAAGTATTGCCATTATCGACCATCAGAGAATCCAACAGGAGAAGATGTATAACATCAACGATGCCTTGAAAGGCACACCGGGAGTTTTGGTCGAGTCCACGAGTGGTGCGTATAGCTCGCGGATGATAATTCGGGGTGCAGGACTAAAAGCCCAGTATGGTATTCGTGAGGTGATGTTGTTACGTGATGGGGTGCCGATTACTGACCCGGACAGTTTCACACGGATGGACTTTATTGATACTCAAGACATCGAGCAGATCGAAATCAGTAAAGGCCCTGGGAATATTTATGCAACGGGCTCTAGCGGAGGAGCTATCCATATTCTGTCCAAGTCAGTGTTTGATGATCGTCGTGACCAGTTCCGGTTGGGGGCTGGGGAGAACGGTAACCGCAATCTGCATGTCAGAAAGTCATATATGACCCAAGAGGGTAATGCTTTTGCTTTAACCGCTTCGCATCGTCAGACAGAAAATGACTGGCGCCGTAATAATGATTTTGAATCGAATCAGGTCAGTTTCAAAAGTGGATTTTTACCGACAGACAATAGTGAGCTGGAAACCGAATTAAGCTATACAAAAGCACAGTTGAACCTGCCGGGAGATATGAGCGAAGCCCAGTTTGAAGAGTATAAACGGACGGGTAAACAGACGGACAACAATAGCGCGTTTAAGCACAACGCGCGTAACTCTGAAATATTCTTTTTCAATAGCCGACTCAATGTAGAACTCGGTAATTTGACCCTCAAACCCCGAATTTATTACAACCACTGGAGTCATTTCCATCCAGTGACAGGCGTTATTAATGACACCCCGGGTGTCGATATCTGGGGCACTGATCTTGAATTTGAATATGCTCATAACTTCATCGGTGAAGACAGTCTGGTGGCAGGGATTACCTATCGACAGGATAGGAATATGGGAGCGAAAAAGTATGCGTATGCTGATATCGCTACTGCGGGTCCGGCTATCCTCGAGACACTGTCTGATAGGAAGGGTGACTTGCTTGAATTACAGGATGAGGTTAATACGGTTCAGGGCATTTTTGTGCAGGAGAGCATGCGTCCTTCGGATAATTGGATAGTGGATGCCGGTTTCCGGTTTGATCATATTACCATTGAGCAAAAAACCTGGAGCAGTGATACCTCCTACAACTACGGGATGGGTGGCTATCTGACAGTACCTAACAGTGGCGGTAATACTGAGTTGAAACACAGTTTTGACCTATTTTCCCCCCGTATAGGTGTCAGTTATAAATTGAATAAAAACCTATCCCTGTTTGGTAACCTTGCGCAGGGTGAACAGGTGCCATTTGCGAGTGAACTGGAAAGCAATAACGATCTGAAAAATGCCACTAGCAGAAGCGTTGAGGTCGGTATTAAAGGTCGGGCACAAAACTGGCAGTTTGATCTCAATGCCTATGTGAGTGAAGTTGAAGATGAGATCATTCGCGTACGTACTAATGGTGAAAGTATCTATCAGAACGCGGGGGGAACAGACAAAAAAGGGGTTGAGTTCAGTGGTGCATTCCGTGTGTTAGAGAATTACCTACCGGGTAAGATGATGCTGGGCGGAAGCTATGCTTATAGCGACTATTCCTATAATGAGTTTTCAGAGATCGTGTATGGTATGGGGCCTCCTACTAATTTCGATCGTAGCGGTAATCAGCTGCCCTATATACCTGAGCACTACTTCAGTATAAACGCAACGTACGAACACCCTTCAGGGGTTAAGGCCCGCATTCAGTCCGATTCTTGGGGGGAATACTATCTGGACAATGCGAATACTGAGAAATACGGTGGATATGATTTCGTTACCAGCGTTAATCTGAGCTATAGCAAGGGACCTCACGATATCAGTCTGAACATTCAGAACCTCTTCGATAAACGTTATGCAGTAGAGGTGGAAAAAGATACCGGTGGGGATAAATCCTACTCTCCGGGAGCCCCGAGGTCTGCGATGTTGAGTTACAGTTACCAATTCTGATCTGACAACAAAAAAGCCCGGTTGATACCGGGCTTATCATTAGTTGTACTCGTCTAGAGTAATCGGTAAGTGAGACCTAGCGAATACTTCATTTCGTTCAGACCTGAGGGTAGCGGCAGGGGAAGTGATTTCCGCACAGCTTCCAGCGTACTTTTATAAAATAACCGATTACCTTTCTTCCATTCAAAATTCTGTAATTGACCTTGTGAATCTAAATGTAAAATAAAGCTGACCTGGCCTTCTATATTGCGTTTTTGTGCACGTCGCGGGTATTGCTTGTTGTGGTCAATCCGTTTCACCAGCTCTGAAAGGTGTTCATCTCTCAGGGCTGCGTTGGATTTCAGAGCTGGTTTGGTTGCCAGTCTCTCCTGAAAAGCTTCCGAAGCTGACTGTGGCGTATCATTCTTTATCTCTTTCTTATCATCAATGGGTAAGCGTTTTTCAAAGTGCTGAGGCTCAACCACGGGTTCCGACTGCACTGGTTTTGGTTTTGGTTTGTGCTCAGCTATGGGTTTGAGCTCTTGCTCTATTGGAGGCTCTTTAGTCGTGGAGGTAAGCGGTTCTGTGGGTTGCAAAGGAGGTATTGGGGGAGTGATAGACGCTTTGGGTGCTGCTGCACTCACCACCAGTTTTATACTACTGGCCTGAGGTAGATCGTGAGAGATCTGGCTCGGTTTATTATTCTGGTTGAGATGCCACATAAGCCCCGTATGTAACAGCAAGGATATAGCGCCCCCAGTGAGCCAGATTAGCTTTGTGGGATTGTTCTCATTGTGCACTTTCATTCTTCAGTCATAAGCTCGAGATTATTGATTCCGGCACGTCTTATGATGTCGATCACATAAATGATTTTATCGTATCGACTCTGCTGGTCGGCCTGGAACTGAACAATGAGATCGGGCGATTGCTGATGTAATGATTTCAGGCGGGCTTCGATAACATTCTCGTGAACCGCTTCTCTATCTATGTAGTAGATACCGTTTTGATCTATCGAAACCAGAACAGTTTTAAGCTCGGAAATATCATCCCCGGTGCTGGATGTAGGGAGTTGAATCTCAAGTTGCTTGGGTTCAACGAAATGCGCTGTCAGCATAAAGAACACCAACAGTAAAAAGACGATGTCGATCAGCGGCGTCATATTCAAAATGGCATTTTGCTGAACCGGTGATTTGTAATCCATATTGTTATTGTGCTGTCATCGGTGGTTGGGGCTGATCACTCTCATGGAGTACCAGAGCTGCAGCTTTCTGCAAGCGCCAGTGAAAACGTGCTAAAGCGGATTCCCAGAAGTGAAGCAGTATCAGTAGAGGGATGGCGACAGATAAGCCTATCCCTGTGGTCAGCATAGCTTCCCAAATACCTCCTGCAAGGGCCATTGCATCTACGGCTCCGCCAGCATTTTCAATGACCTGAAAAGCTTTGATCATTCCTGTGATTGTTCCTAATAAGCCCAGTAGGGGCGCGGTTTGGGCAAGGATTGAAACCGTTTTCATGCCTGACTCATAAGGCTTCAGCTCTTTATGAATATGGTGGTTAGCGGCTTCGTGAAGGTCAGTATGATCCCCCTTAGATTTGGATTTGCTCAGTAGTTGATATACCAGACGCTTTTCAGGGCCCTCGGGCCATTGTTCGAGGGGGTGGTTAAAGTTTACTCGGTGGGTAAACAAGAGGTGAAGGTAACGCGCTGCAATAATACTGATACCTAAAATTGAATAAGCCAACAGAATCCAAACGACAGGACCTCCTTTATCTAACCAGGTCATACGGGTACTCCTCTCCAGGCAGTGTTGATGGCAACCAGCACTAACATCAGGGCGCCTGTACGTGTTAATCCCGATTGCCATTGGCTAAGTTGATTGCGAAGCTCTTTTCCTAGCAGTGCAACACCGTATCTGACCAACAAAGAGGGTATGACGATTGCCCCTAGTCCAAAGCAGAGTGCAACGGCACCTCCCCAGATTATATCTGCGCTCTGAGCGGCTACCGTGAGTAAGCCAAGCAACGGTACACAGGGGGTTAGGGCAAGAGAAAAGCCCAAAAAATAGAGGTGAGCAATGCCTTGAGATTTTGCAGGTGGTGCGTCTGTTGCAATGATATTTGCATCGTTCATATCCGATTTTTTTGATGTGCTACAACGTGTATGAGGGGCTTGCCGCCACATTTTTAATGCAAGCCAAAGCGTGATTAACGAGACACCGAACGGTATTCCTGGATGCTTCAGGAATGTTTGTAAGACCTGACCTATCGCCGCAGCACAAATACCTAAGACCAAATAGCCGCTGAGCCGACCGCTCATAAATGGCAATATCACCGACCTGAAGGCCCTTTGAGATGCGGGCCCGAGCAGGACAGGTCCAAGATAGGGAAGGCAGCTGAGGTTGCAGGGGCCGGTGCCGAAGCTAAGCCCAATAAAAAATGCCGAGAGGGTTGCCGCGGCGAGTGTGAGTTGCAGCAAATCAGGGCTCATGATTTTACCTTTCTAGCCGTATCCAGATTTACAACTTTGATTTCATCCCATTGTTTCTGAGCTTTTTTGCGCTTTTTGAAGTAGTTGGGATCTGCGCTGAATATCGGAATATTCAGGTAACGCAGTTGTAATACATCTTTATCTGGACAGAATTCAACGCAGCGGCCACATAGAGTGCAGTCGGGCAAAGTAATATCATGACTTTTTTCAACATGATTAAAGTCGGTCTGAAGCTCCCGAATGTCCATAGGGCAGGCTTCAGCGCAAAGCCCGCATTTATCGCAACGTGATGTCCCCTTTTTTACCAGCCGGGCAAGACCGAGTTTTCTGAATACTGCGTGCAGTGCCAGCATCGGGCATATTCGGCAAAAGGGTTGCCTTAGCGTCATTGCAAGCGCAAGGGTTAGCCCAAAGAGAAAATCCCCAAGAATGGAGAGCACCATGTAACTTGGTGTTGAGGTATCCACGAAGACCTGATCTGTATCTGCGCTCAGAAGTGTGGTCAGAATTCGGCTGGGACAGATCTGGCAGAATGGGTCCCCCCACTCATCTGAGAGGAAACCGAGGCTTGTCAGGGCTGGTAATCCAAACACAAGTCCACCAAGCATTAGCCACTTTACCGGCCGGACTTTATCTACAGCGGTGTGAGATAGACTATCAACTTTTCTGACCCCCAGCTTCTGTCCGAGGAGTTGCATCACCTCCTGAAAAAAACCTAGTGGGCAGACCCAGCCACAGAATGCTTTGTTCAGGATGATAAACATAATGAAGAAGGTAGCGAGTGTCGTGAAAACGGGCATCACAATCATTAAAAACTGACCGCTATCGACAGCGGATCCTAAACGGTGATGGAACTGATGCTGCAGTGGGATCAATGCACAGTAGTCAGCATTCATCTGATCATAAGCACAGCTGAGTGAAGGCAGTGCACCTGAGATTTTATCCGCAGCATAGAAGCCTACAATGACCGAACCGTAGACCAGGAAAATGAACATGATTAGCTGAATGAATCGGCGTAAAACTGTTAGGTTCATAATTGTGCTCATGATCGCTTTCTCCGGTTGTACGCTGGAAGTTTACGTATTAATAGGAGGCCTGTTAGCGCACCAAATCCGATGAACAGGAAACCTAGAGATGCACTTTTCCAGTTTTGTGGGCTAACCCTGTAGGGGGCTGAAAGGCTGGTTTCATGTCGTGTTCCGTCTGCTTCAATTGATGTGAATAGGCGTAATTCCCCTGGAGGTGTAGCGTTGCGTTGAACAATTATCTTTGGGAAATCCTCAGGTATGGTCAGCGTTACGATCCCATCTTCATTCGTGTGCATAATCTGAGAAGAACCAAAGGATGTGCTGGCTAAAATGGGATGAGATGCCAGAGGATTGCCATCAAAGAGGATCTTGAAAAAGTAACTATTACGACTCTCATATTTCCAATGCTCGCGTGGCAGCGGCGCTGGAATAATCTGTAATCTGCTGGTGGTCTCATTAAGAAGCTCTTGTGGAGAAGCGTCTACGGGACGTCCGTTGAGGTATATATAACGTATGGCGCTGACTTCTAACCCTTCAGAGTGCTGCTGTGCAAAAAGGGCATGATAACTATTTTTACCGGTAGGCTTCAGTTGAATGGTTGCACTATCATGACTTAGGTCGGAGCGGGTCAGATCAGAGTGAATCAACACTATCTCCACTGGCTGGGTTTCGTCCAAGTCAGTGAGTAAGAGTGTTTTGGCTCCTCTTTTGTGATGAGGATCTGGAGCGGTTGGTACCGGTTGCCAGTGTAGGTCAGCATACGCGCTGTTAATCTGGAGGAGTACTAATAGGATTGTGATCCTGAACATAGGCTTTGCGTTTACTTTCTATGGGGATATTGGGTGGCGATTCTATCCAATCCGAATTTCTTTGCCCTGTGACTGAGTGTCACATGTGACAATTGGTCACATAGATATTGAACCCCATGCCTTTGCGAACTGTCGGATCAATTTTTCAGGCTTATCTAGTGCTATTTTGTAAATTTCTAATATGCTTGGTTTATATATTGAGTGAACAAGGTAGAATAAGTAGCTAGGCTAATGTTACGACTAAGTGCGATTTTCAAGATATTAGGCCAGCGTTACTCACGGCCTTATTCTTTTCTCTATCTATTGGCTTTTTTCGAGCCTCACTTTCCCAGGGATTAAGGGGTACTTTCCCGATGTATGTAACCACTATTGTCAGTAATGATCGTGAACTTACCGACTGCTTGTCCGGTGTTTTGGGAGATGAGTACCAGACAATTATGGTGTCTGGATTAGCAGCTTGTTCAGTGGATTCTTGTCTGGTTATTTTAGGTTACGACCAAATTCAATCTTATTCTGAAGCGCAACTTAAGGTTCAGATTGAGGAGAAGGAATCGTCCGGTGTCCCAGTTATACTGGTTTGGAAAGAGGAGGCTGAGGATCATAGAGAGTTGGCGATTGAACTCGGCTGTTCTGACTATCTGGCTGCGCCTTTATACCCATCGGTGGTCAATGCGAAATGTAAAACTTATATAAGCTTAGCCAGACTCAAGCATAATTACGCAGCGGCCTCTGGGGACGATTCTTCGTTGGTAGAGCAAGAGCAATTTATGGAGGCGCAGGAGCTGATTGCGGTTCAGGATGCCGCAATCCTGTGTTTAGCTACGATAGCCCGAGTCAGAGATCATTCGACAGGCAATCATATATTGCGCACGCAACATTACGTTAAAGCATTGGCAGAACATCTAAGAAAGCATCCAAATTATAAATCCCAGTTAGATAAAGAAACTATTGAGCTGTTTTATAAGACTTCAGCGCTCCACGATGTGGGCAAGGTAGGGATACCTGATCATATATTACAGAAACCCGGGACTTTGACGCCTTCCGAGTATGAGGTGATGAAAACTCATACGGTTCTGGGTTATCAGGCGGTTAACTCTGCGCATGAGATGTTGGCAAAAAACGCGGGTTCTAAAGCGATCAGATTTCTCGAAATTGCTCAGCAGGTCACGTTGAGTCATCATGAGCGTTGGGATGGGCTCGGTTACCCTCAGGGGTTAAAGGGTGAGGAGATACCTCTGGTGGCAAGGTTGATGGCTGTCGCAGATGTTTATGATGCCATGATATCGAGAAGACCCTATAAAAGTGCATTGGATCACGCAAAAGTGACAGATGTCATTCAGGGCGGGAGTGGAACTCATTTTGATCCGGTAGTAGTCGATGCTTTTATGGATCTGCAGGATATGTTTGATCGGATATCGACCAAGCTGGAAGATGTATTTCCTTCCAGTGCTGATCTGACTTTGCACTCTATGGCTGATCTGATCAGTCAGAATGACCTGGTGACTCCGGAGAGGCATTAGTCCTGGCAGGGTTTATTCCTGCATGCTGTCTTCCAGGCAGTGGAGAAGGTTATTGACCTTATCAAAGGTCTCCTCATACTCCATTGAGGTCACTGAATCTGCGACAATTCCACCACCGGCCCAGCAATAGATCTTACCTGATTCACACAACAGTGTTCTGATAGTGATACTGGTATCCATTCTGCCGCACAAGCTGATATAGCCGATAGAACCGCAGTATATAGATCGACGATGGGGTTCCAGCTCCTCGATGATCTCCATCGCCCTAATCTTAGGAGCCCCTGTAATTGATCCACCTGGAAAGCAGTGTTTCATTAAGGCTATGGGCGAAAATTCGGGTCTTAACTTTCCGGTGACTGTGCTGACCTTATGGTGCACGTTGGCATAGCTTTCGATATTGAACAGTTTTGGGACTTTGACAGAGTTATGCTGGCAGACTTTACTCAGATCGTTCCTGAGCAGATCTACAATCATCAGGTTTTCTGCACGATCTTTAATTGAGTCGCTTAACTCTCTGCGAAGTCGAGCATCCTCATCTTTATTGTCTGACCGTGGGCGGGTGCCTTTGATCGGCTTGGTCGTGACCTGAAGAGATTTTGCTTCAAGAAATTGTTCAGGAGACAGGGAGAGTATTTGATCGCTACCCGAATCGATAAAAGCCGAATAAGGGGTAGGAGCTACCGTTCTGAGTTTTTTATAAGCGCTCCAGCTATCCCCCTCATATTGACTGTCAAAGCGCTGAGCAAAGTTAACCTGATAGCAATCGCCGGAATGGATATACTCATCAACCAGCTTTAATTTAGCATTGTATTCAGCCGCATTCATATTTGCACTGAATGGACGCTTGAGTGTAAAGCTATTGGCGTTAACTCCGGCAGCAGACAGAAGTCGTGCCTCAACCGAAACAATGTCGGTTGCGTTGACTCTGTCATCACTAATCAATGCTGCTGTTTGTTTTTCATGATCAACTACGACAGCCCACAGGTACATACCAACGCGCATATCGGGCAGTGTAGTGAAATCATCTGCAAGTTCGGGAAGCTTTTCAATACCTCGGCCTAAATCGTAGGTGAAGTGACCGATAATCCCGCCCTGAAAGGGTAAGTCGTCGTGCTCCTGGGTATCGCGCTTATATTTACTGTAAAGCTGCTCCAGCGCGGTAAAAGGATCATCACCTGCCTTGACCTCTAATACTTCAGCCGGTGCAGCTGAGAGAATATCAAATCTCCCCCATGGGCATCGGGGACGTCCGCTATCAAGAAAGACAGCGTGTCCCATATCACGGATTTTTTCGAAATAGGGTTCGCTACAGGGCAAGTAGGGGAGCGCGCGTTGGGTGATCAAAGAACTGGCTTACTTATGTCATTGGATTAAAGTATGACGAATTGTAAGTAACCCGCATGGGGCTGTCTATGATGAATGGAAAATTACCTGATACCCAAATTGTCGACAATAATGCTAATCTGTATCCATCTTTAAGCTAGAATGCTTTTACTTAGTTGCTCATAAACATTTTTTACAGAGTACGGCAGTTTCATGAAACACCCATTTTCAGTTGAGAAGCGTGAGTTCCATCTTCCTGATCAGCATATTAAGTACAGAGTCTACAGAAACCCGGATATTGCCAGTAAACGTCGTTTGGTACTGCTTCATGGTGCAGGTGTTGCGGGCGTTGATACCTGGGAACACATCATTATGTTTCTCTCATATTGGTCTGAAGTACTTGTCCCAGATCAGCGCGGAATGGGGGAGACGCATTATCCTGATAAAAAGGAGCACCCCTTTACCGCGCAAGAGTTAGTTGGAGATATTAATGCGCTGGTGGATCACCTTGGTTGGTGGCAGTTCGATCTGGGGGGCTATTCTATGGGGGGATTAGTCTCCCTTCTGTTAAAGCAGCAACATGCTGATCGTATTGGTAAACAGTTCCTGCTGGAATCTGCTGTACTTGATAGGCCCTGCTGGGAGACAACTGTTGATCTACGTAATCAGTTTTCATCTGCTGCAGTACATTTAAGGCAGTCGATGGATGTTGATAGGGGGATCAAGAACTTTCTCGATGCGATATCCCCCAATCGTAGAGTCTCACCTCAGGTGGAAAAGCTCACAGTGAGCCGGTTAGGGAGTCGGCCAATAGGTTTTGCCAATGCACTGGATTGTGTCACAAAAGCGATTCAGGGGATTGATCGTGAAGCACTGGTTGCTGCTCAGGGAGATGTAACCAGCTTTATTGGTGGTAATAGTGTGGAGTTGATGCACCAGTATCAGCGTGAACTGGCTGAAAGGATGCCCAACTGGCACTACTTTCTTATGGCAGGAACAGACCACTCATTGCCGTTCCAAAAGCCTCGTCAGATAGCACGCATAATGAATACTGAGATGGAGCGTTATCTGGAAAATTAGAAATACAGAGATATAGGGCAAAACCCTTAAACTTTTGTATTGTGTTGACAATTTTTCGCCAATTTCGAGTTGACTGCGTAAAAACGCGAAGGTATCGTGATCAAAGTTCGAAATTGTCGACAATCTTAAATTTTGGTTGTTATGACAGAAATAGTAGATGACAAAGCGTTCCAATCGGAATCGCGCACATTGGCTGACCGGGTTTGCGAGGAGATCGTAAACGCTATTGTAGTAGGCGATATCCCGCCAGGTCAGAAAATTAGTGAGCCTGAGCTTGCTCGAACTTACGGTATCAGTCGTGGACCTTTAAGAGAGGCGATGCGGCGGTTAGAAGCCTTAAGGTTGGTCGAACGAAAGCCTCATATTGGTGCGCGGGTTGTTAACCTGTCGGCAAAAGAGCTGGTTGAGATCTATCGTGTACGTGAAGCATTAGAGGGTATGGCCTGTCGTCTGGCTGCGGAAAATATGCCGCAAGATGAGATTGATAGCCTACGTACTTTGCTAAATGAGCACGAACAGAATATCGAACAGCTTGATGGACGTTCATATTTTCAAAAAGAGGGTGATCTGGATTTTCACTACCGGATTGTTCATGGCAGCAAGAACTCCAAGCTGCTTGAATTTCTCGGGGGTGATCTTTATCACCTGGTACGAATGTATCGTTATCAATTTAGTGTCTCTAGCTCGCGACCAAAGCGTGCGTTGAAAGAACACCGTCAGATTATCGATGCGATTGAATCGCGCGATCCTGAACTGGCGGAGATGTTAATGCGACGTCATATTGGTGCAGCACGCAGAAATGTGGAAGAGAAACTAAATGCAGCGACCGAAACCAGAGGGGAATAACATGTCCAATAACTTGTCTGCCGGTGCACGTTTTCGTAAGGCACTAGCTGAAACAAATCCACTTCAGATCGTTGGTACTACAAACGCTTACCATGCCATGATGGCTGAACGAGTTGGTCACAAGGCAATCTATCTGTCTGGTGGCGGCGTTGCAAACCACTCTTACGGCCTGCCTGATCTGGGTATGACATCTATGAACGATGTTCTGGCTGATGTAAGCCGAATCACAAGTGCAGTAGAAACTCCACTCATGGTAGATATCGATACCGGTTGGGGTGGTGCATTCAACATCGCACGTACAGTTAAAGAGATGACCAAAGCGGGCGCTGCAGCTGTTCATATTGAAGACCAGGTTGCACAGAAGCGTTGTGGTCACCGTCCTAACAAAGAGATTGTTTCTCTGGAAGAGATGGTTGATCGTGTTAAAGCAGCGGTTGATGCAAAAACAGATGATGATTTCTTTGTAATGGCACGTACAGATGCTTTCCAGATGGAAGGTCTGAATGCCGCTGTAGAACGTGCGCAGGCATGCCTTGAAGCGGGTGCTGATGGCATCTTCGCTGAAGCTGTACACACGCTGGATGACTATAAAGCGTTCTCTGACGGCATCAATGGTGCTCATCTACTTGCAAACATTACAGAGTTTGGTGCGACGCCTCTGTTCAATACATCTGAACTGGCTGAAAATGGCGCAACAATGGTTCTGTATCCGCTTTCTGCATTCCGTGCTGCTAACAAAGCTGCTCTGGGTGTATATGAAGCACTGCTGCGTGACGGCGATCAGAAAGCCGTTGTCGACACTATGCAGACCCGTATGGAACTTTACGATTTCTTGAACTATCACGACTTCGAGCAGAAGCTGGATGGTTTGTTTGCTGAAGGTAAGAATAAGTAAGCAAACAGGTTTTTGAGTAGAGATTACTTAAATCGATTTAAATAAGTGGGCCGTAAGAGCCCACACAGATAGGAAAACAGGAGCACATTATGGTCGATAAAAAACTGGGTGGAGCTGGTCTACGAGGTCAGTCTGCAGGTGAAACCGCACTGTGCACCGTAGGTAAAACCGGCGCTGGTCTGACCTACCGTGGCTATGATATTAAAGAACTGGCTGATAAAGCGCAGTTTGAAGAAGTTGCATATCTTCTGCTTTACGGAAAGCTGCCTAATCAGGCTGAGCTGGACGCTTACAAAACAAAATTGAAAGGCCTGCGCGCTCTTCCTGAAGCACTGAAAGTGGTTCTGGAGCAGATTCCTGCAGATGCTCATCCAATGGATGTTATGCGTACGGGTTGTTCTATGTTGGGTAATCTGGAAACAGAGATGGATTTCTCTGAACAGCATGATCACATCGATCGTATGCTGGCGGTTTTCCCGGGCATGATCAACTATTGGTATAACTTCAGCCATAACGGTACGCGTGTTGAAGTGGAAACCGATGCTGACTCAATTGCTGAACAGTTCCTTTGGACTCTGCATGATAAGAAGCCTGAGCCTCTGCATGTGCAGGTAATGCATGCTTCTTTGATCCTGTATGCAGAGCATGAGTTTAATGCTTCTACCTTCACGGCTCGTGTGTGTGCTTCTACGTTGTCTGATATCCACAGCTGCGTAACCGGTGCGATCGGTTCCCTGCGTGGTCCTCTGCATGGTGGCGCAAACGAAGCAGCGATGGAGATGATCGAGAACTGGCGTTCTGCTGATGAAGCAGAAGCTGAGATCATGGGCATGCTGGAACGTAAAGATAAGATCATGGGCTTTGGTCATGCAATCTACCGCGAATCTGATCCGCGTAATGCGATCATTAAAGAGTGGTCTAAGAAGCTGTCCGAACAGGTAGGTGATGAATACCTGTATGCCGTGTCTGAGCGTGTTGAAGCGGTGATGTGGCGCGAGAAGAAACTGTTCTGTAACGCAGACTTCTTCCATGCATCTGCATACAACTTCATGGGTATTCCAACGAAGCTGTTTACGCCGATCTTCGTATGTTCCCGTGCAGCTGGATGGACAGCTCACGTTATGGAGCAGCGTGCTAATAACCGTATCATCCGTCCTTCTGCAGATTACACCGGTCCAGAAACTTCTGAATGGGTTGCAATCGAAGATCGTCCATAAGAGACGACCCGCTGACAGCGGCCTGCGGGTCGCTGTTCTGATTTGAATAACAAAGGTAGAGAGATCTGCTTTTCGGACCTCCTTCTACCTGAATAAACCTGACAGGTTGTGCTATGAACACAGAATATCGCAAGCCTTTACCTGGTACCTCTGTAGATTACTTCGATACCCGCGCGGCTATCGAAGATATCCAGCCAGGTGCCTATGCAAAACTGCCTTACACTTCACGTGTATTAGCGGAGCAACTGGTACGTCGTTGTGAGCCAGAAGCGCTGACCGACTCCCTGAAACAACTTATTGAAACTAAGCGTACGCTGGACTTTCCTTGGTATCCTGCACGTGTTGTATGTCATGACATCCTGGGTCAGACAGCACTGGTAGACCTGGCGGGTCTGCGTGATGCAATTGCTGACCAGGGCGGTGATCCTGCTGCGGTTAATCCGGTTGTACCTACGCAGCTGATCGTTGACCACTCTCTGGCTGTTGAAGCGCCAGGTTTCGATCCCGATGCGTTTGAAAAGAACCGTGCAATTGAAGATCGTCGTAACGAAGACCGTTTCCACTTTATCGAGTGGTGTAAGACTGCCTTTGATAATGTAGATGTTATCCCTGCGGGTAACGGCATCATGCATCAGATTAATCTGGAGAAGATGTCTCCGGTGATCCAGAACCGTGACGGCGTTGCTTTCCCTGATACCTGTGTAGGTACCGACTCCCACACGCCTCACGTTGATGCACTGGGTGTAATCGCGATCGGTGTGGGTGGTCTGGAAGCTGAAACTGTCATGCTGGGTCTGCCATCAATGATGCGCCTGCCGGACATCGTTGGTGTGAAGATTGTTGGTGAGCGTCAGCCTGGTATTACGGCGACCGATATCGCTCTGGCGATGACAGAGTTCCTGCGTAACGAGAAAGTCGTTTCCGCTTATCTGGAGTTCTTTGGTCCGGGTGCATCTACGCTGTCTATCGGTGACCGTGCAACTCTGTCAAATATGACACCTGAATATGGTGCGTCTGCCGGTATGTTCTACATTGATGAACAGACCATCGATTACCTGAAGCTGACAGGCCGTGAGCCTGAGCAGGTTGCACTGGTTGAGCAGTACGCTAAAGAGACAGGCCTTTGGGCTGATGATCTGGTTGAAGCTGAGTACGAACGTGTACTGGAATTCGATCTATCTACCGTTGTGCGCAACATGGCTGGTCCTTCTAACCCACATCGTCGTTTGCCAACGACTGCGCTAAATGAGCGCGGTATCGCAGGGGATGAGATGCTGGCGGCTGCAAAAGCTGAAGAAGCTGAAGGCCTGATGCCAGATGGTGCGGTTATCATCGCGGCAATTACATCTTGTACAAATACCTCAAACCCACGCAACGTTGTTGCAGCAGGTTTGGTAGCTAAGAAAGCTAACGAACTTGGGCTGATTCGTAAGCCTTGGGTGAAAAGCTCATTTGCTCCAGGTTCAAAAGTTGCAAAACTGTATCTGGAAGAAGCAGGTCTTCTACCAGAGCTGGAGAAGCTGGGCTTTGGTATTGTTGCTTACGCTTGTACGACCTGTAACGGTATGTCCGGTGCATTGGATCCAGTGATCGAAAAAGAAGTGGTTGATCGTGACCTGTACGCAACGGCTGTACTGTCTGGTAACCGTAACTTTGACGGCCGTATTCATCCGCATGCCAAGCAGGCGTTCCTGGCATCTCCTCCACTGGTTGTTGCCTATGCAATTGCGGGTACTGTGCGTTTCGATATTGAGAAAGATGTTCTGGGTAACGACAAAGATGGTAACCCGATCACTCTGAAAGATATCTGGCCAAGTGATGAAGAGATCGATGCACTGGTAGCTAAGAGCGTTAAGCCTGAGCAGTTTAACCAGATCTACATCCCAATGTTCGATCTGGGTGATGTAGAGCGTGCTGATAGCCCTCTGTATGACTGGCGCCCAATGTCTACTTACATCCGTCGTCCTCCATATTGGGAAGGTGCTTTGGCGGGTGAGCGTACGATGAAGGGAATGCGTCCACTGGCAGTTCTGGGTGATAACATCACTACTGACCATCTGTCTCCATCTAACGCAATTCAGGCGTCCAGTGCGGCGGGTGAGTATTGCGCGAAAATGGGTCTGCCGGAAGAGGACTTCAACTCTTACGCAACTCACCGAGGTGACCATCTGACTGCGCAGCGTGCAACGTTCGCTAACCCGAAACTGCTGAACGAAATGTGCCGTGATGAAAATGGTGAAGTGAAGCAGGGTTCTCTGGCACGTATCGAGCCGGAAGGTACCGAAAGCCGTATGTGGGAAGCGATCGAAACCTACATGGAGCGTAAGCAGAATCTGATCATCGTTGCAGGTGCTGATTACGGTCAGGGCTCTTCCCGTGACTGGGCGGCAAAAGGTGTCCGTCTGGCGGGTGTTGAAACCATCGTTGCTGAAGGCTTTGAGCGTATTCACCGTACCAACCTGGTCGGTATGGGTGTACTGCCAGTTCAGTTTAAAGAGGGTGATACCCGTAACACTTATGGTATTGATGGAACAGAGACCTTCGATATCGTTGGTGATATCTCACCACGCTGCGATCTGACTCTGATTATCAACCGTGCAAACGGCGAGACAGTTGAGGTTCCAGTAACCTGTCGTCTTGATACTGCTGCTGAAGTGCATGTGTACAAGGCGGGTGGCGTTCTGCAGCGTTTCGCAAAGGACTTCCTGGAAGGTAGTGCTTAAGCGTAGTTGAATCGATAGGCGTTGCTTGTAAGCCTCTATCCGGTCTTAGGGCAGGATAGAGGCATTAAAAAGTCGAGCAGGCAATGCCCATCATTTTTGAATACTTTTACTAACGATCACTAGCCAGAGTAGAGAAACCGTCATAGAACGGAATAGTTATCGTCACTAAAAGTTTTCTTAACCGTGATGCTTTTCATCATCACATAATTTAAGAAAGGATGAACAGATGTCTCATGTACCACAGATAAAAATCCCAGCGACGTATATTCGCGGTGGAACCAGTAAAGGTGTTTTCTTTCGTCGTCAGGATCTGCCTGCGGTAGCGCAGGAGCCGGGTGAAGCGCGTGATAAAATTTTGATGCGTGTAATCGGAAGTCCGGACCCTTACGGTCAGCAGATTGATGGGATGGGTGGTGCAACTTCCAGTACCAGTAAGACGGTAATTTTGGATAAGAGCGCAGAACCGGATCATGATGTTGATTATCTGTTCGGTCAGGTAGCGATCAATAAGGCGTTTGTCGATTGGTCGGGCAACTGCGGTAATTTGACAGCGGCTGTGGGTGCTTTCGCTATCAGTGGTGGTCTGGTTGATCCTGAGCGTATTCCGGAAAATGGGATCTGCACAGTGCGTATCTGGCAGAAGAATATCAAGAAAACAATCATTGCCCATGTTCCGATCACTAACGGTGAAGTACAGGAAACCGGTGATTTTGAGTTGGATGGTGTGACATTCCCGGCTGCTGAAGTGGTGATCGAGTTTATGGATCCGGCAGATGGTGAAGGTTCCATGTTCCCAACTAATAATCTGGTTGATGATCTGGAGGTACCAGCCTTTGGTGATAAACCAGCGGCAACCTACAAGGCCACTATGATCAATGCTGGTATCCCGACGATTTTCGTCAATGCTGCAGACATTGGTTACACCGGTACCGAGCTGCAAAAAGACATTAACGGCAATGCCGATGTACTGGCCTGGTTCGAGCATGTCCGTGCTCACGGTGCCGTGAAGATGGGGCTGATTGAGAACATCGAAGAAGCGGTAGCGCGTCAGCATACGCCGAAAATCGCATTTGTCGCGCCTGCCACCGATTATGAGGCATCCAGTGGTAAGCAGATCTCTGAAAATGATATCGATGTGTGTGTTCGTGCACTCTCCATGGGTAAATTACACCATGCGATGATGGGGACAGCATCTGTTGCTATCGCAACCGCAGCAGCGGTTCCGGGAACTCTGGTCAACCTGGCTGCAGGTGGCGGTGAGCGCGATGCGGTAACCTTCGGTCATCCTTCCGGGACTTTACGCGTAGGTGCGGCGGCTGAAGAGAAAGCTAACGGTGACTGGACTGCAACCAAGGCGGTCATGAGTCGTAGTGCTCGTGTTGTCATGGAGGGGAACGTACGCATTCCCGGTGATAGTTTCTAATTGTGTTGTAAAGTTGAAGAGCGGAAGGTGAGTTAGTTTACCTATCAGAGCTAGCTTACTGTTCTTCCTTAAGCCCCACGCTGCAAAGCGTGGGCTTTTTTTATCTGGAACCTTTTAATACATTATCTCTTTCGCTGTGCAGCCTTTGCTGATTGCAGGGCAAAGACTGCTGTGGTCCTACGCGCGGTTATAGTGTCCCTCAGCCTCTCACATCTGGGTTATTCCTAATCCCACCAGAAATACCAGTTTTCGTGATTAATCAGAACCTCTGCTAATTTTGCGATCGTCTCTACACCCTGATCAACAATATCTGGACAGTAGAGGAACTGCTCCCATGCTAGCTCCATCGCCTCCTCAGGTGTTTTCGGTGGTCTGGTGATATAAGCTTCGATTACATCGTTACTAACAGCGACAATATACGCGCCGTACTTGTGTTGCCATCTTTTCCAGATTGCGCAATGGAGTTCTGGAGCCGGGCACTCGTTCCAGCTTCCGAAATTGAAATAAGCCGGAACTTTCCAATTGTGGTTGGTTTTTATTTTTGCGCCGATCAGGTTGGGAAGTGGCTCACCTGTCATGATATCTGATGCCAGCATGAAGGGCTGTTTGGCTGAGGATTCCTCCCTCCACTCTCCTGTAAGTACACCGAGGTCTCTCTCTGAGAGTAGTTTCGCCCTACGTTCGTTGAACCAGTGGTCGATATCAAGGTTGGCAACTTTTCGGATGATCTCTTTAGGTGTTTGGGTGGCCTCCAAAAGAGCTTCTTCAATATAGGCTTTGTCCTCATCGCAGCCACACACGATCACTTTGTTATCTTTGGATGTTGTTTTGATCGCCTTTTCAAAGGCAGAGGAGGCATCAAGGCTTATAAATTTCACGCAGTTTCCAAATGAGCATCAGGTTAGAGATGAAAATTCAGAGCATTGTAGCGTCTTTAGATTGGATGGGATATTGGTGTTCATGATCGGGTTTTATGGGGTACCGCTTAGGAGGTATTTTTATAAATTAACCTATTGATATATGGGAATAAATTATTCATAAGGCGTCTTTTTATGAGGCCTTATATTTGATAGATATCAATACGTAACAGTAACGACCGGGTAAAGTGGAGGCAGAATTATAGCGAGGAAGCATCATGTCGAACCCATTCAATGATCTTATTAGTCAGGCGCAGCAGCAGGATCAGCCACAGCGGCTACTGTTTCTTTTTGCGCAAATAGAGAAGCAGGAGAGCAAGAAACACAAAAGAAGACAGAGAGGCTCCCTGGTGCCTGTTATGTGTGTTGATAAGCTGCCGGGTGAGTTATCAGTCTTCTCTGAATTTACACAAGAGGCGGACCAGATCTCTTCAGATTGGGATTTTATGCTGGCTGCGGGGCTTTGTGGTGAGGGGGGGGTAGCACCAAGCTCAGATGATGCCGAGCCTCATCTTAATAAGATGGCGAACGATCTGATGATGGGGGCAGACTTGTCCAAATATGTGATTCTGGACAGGGAGGCTAATCTGGTCGTGTTGAGCGCGGCCTGATCTGTTTTCTCTGGACAAAAAAAGCCCGATGATCTCTCATCGGGCTTTTTTGTCGAACCTAAAAAATATTCAGGTTACTTTTTGTTTTCCTGGCGCTCTTTTGCCTCAGCGATAACCGCGTCTGCAACAGAGTTTGGACAAGCTGCGTAGTGAGAGAACTCCATAGAGAACTGACCACGACCTGAAGTCATTGTACGTAGATGTCCGATGTAACCGAACATTTCAGACAGAGGTACATCTGCTTTGATACGCACACCGGAACCTGCAGTGTCTTGACCAGAGATCATGCCGCGACGACGGTTCAGGTCACCGATAACATCACCCACGTGATCTTCTGGAGTGAACACGTCAACTTTCATAATAGGTTCAAGCAGCTGAGCGCCTGCTTTAGGGATAGATTGACGGAATGCGCCTTTTGCAGCGATTTCGAACGCTACTGCAGAGGAGTCAACCGCGTGGAATCCACCGTCAAACAGTTCAATTTCAACATCCAGTACAGGGAAGCCAGCCAGCACACCCTGATCCATCATGCTTGCAAAGCCTTTTTCAACAGCAGGGAAGAACTCTTTAGGTACATTACCACCCACAACAGTGGAGGAGAATGTGAAACCAGAGTTTGGCTCACCTGGCTTGATGCGGTAGTCGATCTTACCGAACTGACCAGAACCACCAGACTGTTTCTTATGAGTGTAACTATCTTCAACTTCCTGAGTGATCGTTTCACGATAAGCAACTTGTGGCTCACCAACAATCAGGTCAACGCCGTAAGTGCGCTTCAGGATGTCTACCTTGATGTCCAGGTGAAGCTCACCCATACCGCGAAGGATAGTCTGACCGCTGTCTTCATCAGTGTGAACCAGGAAAGTAGGATCTTCTGCAACCATTTTGCCGATCGCCAGACCCATTTTCTCAGCACCGCCTTTGTCTTTAGGCTCAACGGCGATAGAGATTACTGGCTCAGGGAATACCATAGCTTCAAGTGTACATTCATGCTTAGGATCACAAAGAGTGTGACCTGTCTGTACATTTTTCATACCTACGATTGCGATGATGTCACCCGCTTGAGCAGAGTCTAGCTCTTTACGCTCATCGGCTTCCATCTCACACATACGACCAACACGTTCAGTTTTGCCTGTGAACGAGTTAAGGATCGTGTCGCCTTTGTTCAGTACACCGGAATAGATACGTACGAATGTCAGAGCACCGAAACGGTCATCCATGATTTTGAATGCCAGTGCACGGAAAGGCTCATCAACAGATACAGTTGCAACTTCACCAGTTGGCTCACCAGTAGCGTCAGTCAGATCCTGTGGAGCAACTTCAGTAGGTGATGGTAGGTAGTCTACAACAGCGTCAAGAATCAGCTGGATACCTTTGTTCTTGAAAGCGGAGCCACAATAAGTAGGGAAGAACGCTAGTTCAAGGGTACCTTTACGGATGCAACGCTTGATCTCTTCGACAGAAGGCTGTTCACCTTCCATGTACGCCATCATCAGGTCATCATCTTGTTCAACAGCTGTTTCGATCAGCTGTTCGTGGTACATCTCAACGTCTTCTACCATGTCAGCAGGAACGTCTTGAATCTTGAAGTTTTCAGGAAGGCCTGAATCATCCCAGACGTATGCTTTCTTAGAAAGAATGTCTACAACACCAACAAAGTCATCTTCACGACCAATTGGCAGGGTCATAACCAGTGGCTTAGCAGCCAGTACGTTCTCGATCTGATCTACAACTTTCAGGAAGTCAGCACCAAGACGGTCTAGTTTGTTTACGAAGATGATACGGGAAACACCGGATTCATCAGCATAACGCCAGTTAGTTTCTGACTGAGGCTCAACACCACCGGAACCACAGAATACACCGATACCGCCGTCTAATACTTTCAGTGAACGATATACTTCTACAGTGAAGTCAACGTGTCCCGGAGTATCGATAACGTTCATACGGTGATCATCCCAAAAAGTGGTGATCGCCGCTGACTGGATAGTAATACCGCGCTCAGCTTCCTGTTCCATGAAATCCGTTGTAGATTCACCATCGTGAACCTCACCAGTCTTATGGATTTTACCAGTAAGCTTTAGGATACGTTCTGTTGTAGTGGTTTTACCCGCATCTACGTGCGCGAAAATACCAATATTTCTGTACTTGGATAAATCTGTCATCTCTTTACTCGACTAAAGTGAGGTCATAAAAATTGCGCGACATTATACATTTATTTATGTGATATTTCGAAGAGAAATTACGTTGAAATTTAGCTTTTTTATGGTTTTTTTAACTGATTTGTTCTTTCACCAGATATCTCTTTGATATTTATCGATTTAATTCCTCTGTTGATGTCGGCCAAAGGGCTCTATGACCTTTGTAAATATCTTAAGAGTTACCACTACGAGTTTTATTTAAACGTCAAATCGGAGTATCTTCACCCTATGTTTTTCCCATCGTTACTAGGCCGGTCATTGCGGTAGTTTTTCAGGAGTAGAGTGATGCTAAGTTATGAAACCATCGTCACATTCATGCTGGCATCGGTGCTGCTATCTATTGCTCCGGGGCCTGATAATATTTTTGTTTTGATTCAGTCGGCGCTACATGGTCGTTTGGCGGGTGTGGTTGTTACGCTTGGGCTCTGTACCGGCCTGATCTTTCATACTCTTGCGGTGGCACTGGGTGTAGCAGTGATCTTTCAGGTCAGTGCCGTTGCATTCACACTTCTGAAAGTGGTGGGTGTAGCCTATTTGATCTATCTGGCCTGGGGGGCGTTCCGAGCAGCTTCATCATCGATAGATGGTGCTGAGGTACCGGTGTTGAGTCGCTGGTCGCTTTATAAGCGGGGGATTCTTATGAGTATGACTAACCCTAAACTGGCGATCTTCTTCATGGCATTTTTGCCTCAGTTTGCTGATCCTGCACGGGGTGATTTAACTCATCAGTTATTACTGCTTGGGGGCCTGTTTATTATTGCGGGCTTCTCTGTCATGGCGACGTTTGCATTGATGTCGGGTTTTATTCGTGAATGGTTTCAGACCTCTCCGGTTGGTCAGCGTGTGATTAATCAGTTGGCGGGTGTCGTCTTCATCGGTCTGGCACTGAAGTTGTTAACCACTGAGCGATAATTTGTATCAGATCAATCATCACTGAATATATTGAGAGCGTCAGTGCATTGCTGCAGGTAGCTGATTATAATGCGCGCTGTTTTTCCTGATCAAAAGAAAGGTTGCCGTTTAATGGACGCTCTGGACGAAATTAAAGAATTTCTTGCTTGTGAAACACCTGATAGCTGGATTGAAGCAGCACTCCAGAATCAGGATATTATGTTGATTGATCATGCTCACTGTGAGAAGAAAGCCGCTTCTACGGCGATGAATCTGATGTTTCGCTATGTAGACCGTCTCGATCTACTGAATAAGATGTCCCGACTCGCCCGAGAAGAGTTGATCCATTTTGAGCAAGTGTTGGCCATTATGCAGGATAGAGGGGTGGTGTATGACCATATGTCCCCAGCCCGTTATGCGGCAGGGATGCGCCAGCATGTGCGCACTTCAGAACCCGGCCGGCTGATTGATCTGCTTATTATTGGTGCGTTCATTGAGGCACGTTCGTGTGAACGGTTTGCTAAGCTTGCTCCTTTTCTGGATGATGAGTTGGCAAAGTTTTATCGTTCCCTGCTGAAGTCTGAGGGGCGTCACTATCAGGATTACCTGGGGCTGGCTGCAGATTATGCCGGAGAGCCGATCGAGGAGCGTGTTGCTTTCTTTAGAGCGGTTGAGAGTGAGTTGATTGAGTCAGAAGATGATGAGTTTCGCTTTCATAGTGGAGCTCCATCGTTCATGACCTCAAAGGCCTCAGCTGTATAAGCGTAAAACAGTCGTATAAGCATAAAAAAGCCGCTTTAATCAGCGGCTTTTTTAATTTCGAAACTGATGAGATCAAATCCATCACTATCAACTTTCAGATACCACCCCAATTGGTCCCAATCACCCAGAACGATTCGCTTGGCTTGCTGGCCGTTGAGATCAATCTCATGGATTGCTGGACGGTGGGTATGTCCATGAATCATCAGCGTGACCTTCGAATCGTCGAGTGTTTGCTTAACAGTATGCGGGTTCACATCGGTAATGTAGTCTGATTTTTCAGTAGTGCGCTGTTTGCTGGTATCCCTCAGCTGGCGGGCAATGCTCAAGCGTTCCTCTAGCGACTTGCTGAGGAACTCCTGCTGCCAGGCAGAATCGCGTACCAGAGATCGGAACTGCATATATTCCTGATCATCAGTGCATAGTTGGTCGCCATGCAGTATTACGGCATCACCAACTGGCAAATGTTCAGTGGTGATCTCAGGCAGAAGTGTTGCACCGATCATCTGCATAAACGATTCGCCCACCAGGAAATCACGGTTCCCATGCTGGAAAAATATTTTACAGCCGTTGTCGCTTAACGATTTCAGCTGCGTGATCAGTGATTCAAGTCCGGGGGTTGGGGCATCATCGCCAATCCAGGCCTCAAAAATATCGCCGAGTAGGAATAGTGAGTCTGCATCCTCTTGTATCGTATGCAGAAAATGTAAAAACGCCCGGGTCAGATCCGGGCGTTCAGGTTTCAGATGGAGATCTGAGACAAAATAGACTGACATTACTCTTCGGTGCTTTCGGCTTCGTCTGAAACGATTTCAGCGGACTCGATTACCACATCTTCAACCGGAACATCCTGATGACCGGCACGCATTGTAGTCGAAGTGGTTTTAATCTTATTGACCACATCCATGCCATCAATGACTTTACCAAATACTGCGTAGCCCCAGCCTTCAGTTGTCTTAGCTGTGTGATCCAGGAAAGTATTATCAGAGACATTAATAAAAAACTGAGCTGATGCGCTATGCGGGTCCATGGTACGGGCCATTGCAATAGTGCCATTGGCATTAGATAGACCGTTATCCGCTTCATTTTCAATCGTTCCGCGGGTGTCTTTCTGAACCATGCCAGGCTCAAAGCCACCGCCCTGAATCATGAAACCGTTGATTACCCGATGAAAGATAACACCGTTGTAAAAACCTTCACTGACATATTGTTCGAAGTTTGCTGCTGTTTTTGGAGCTTTTTCGTGATCCAGTTCCAGAGAGATATCACCAAAATTAGTATGGAGAATAATCATTGTTGTAATGTCCACTTCTTCGCCTTTAACCGGGCCATTATACGCAAGTATAAGAGAAACGCATCATTGTTTGTTCTTTAGAATCAGATAAATGCTGCTTGATGTGTGATGGATGAGGTTTGGAAATAAATTACGATCCACAAGACTCGCTTATCGTGTAAATTTGTAAATTCTTCCGCTTCGCTACTGCCATTTAGCAAGCGCATCCGTTTATAATGGTCGCCAATTTTCTGTCTTACTTTTCTGAAAAGAAATAGAGACGCTACAGATTTCAGCTACGTCGGAACCAGACCTTACCTATGAGCACTACAGAAAGCAGTAAACTAACAAACTTTATTCACCAGGTCATCGAGCAGGATCTGGAAGAGGGTAAAAACAGCGGTAAGGTCGTAACCCGCTTTCCTCCGGAACCCAATGGCTATCTGCATATCGGTCATGCTAAATCGATCTGTCTCAATTTTGGTACTGCCGAGAAGTATAAGGGTGAGTGTAATCTTCGCTTTGATGACACAAACCCGACCAAAGAGGAGCAGGAGTATGTGGATGCGATTAAGAGTGATGTTCAGTGGTTAGGCTTTAAGTGGGCAGGAGAGGTTCGCTATGCATCTAACTATTTCGATACCTTCTATGAGTGGGCACAGCATCTGATTCGTGAGGGTAAAGCCTATGTCTGTGATCTGAGTCCTGAAGAAGCGAAAGAGTATCGTGGTTGGGCAACCGAGCCTGGTAAAGAGAGTCCTTACCGTGATCGCTCTGCCGAAGAGAATCTGGATCTGCTTGAGCGGATGAAAGATGGCGAGTTTGATGAGGGTAGCCGGGTACTGCGTGCCAAAATTGATATGGCTTCGCCAAACATGAACCTGCGCGATCCAATCCTGTATCGTATCCGTAAAGAGTCCCATCATCAGACTGGTGATAAATGGTGCATCTATCCCAGCTATGATTTCGCCCATGGTCAGGAAGATGCAATTGAAGGGGTGACCCATTCGATCTGTACGCTGGAGTTTGCAGACCACCGCCCATTATATGAGTGGTTTATTGAGAACCTGCCGGTACCATCTAAACCCAGCCAGTATGAGTTTGGACGTCTCAATCTGAACTACACAGTCACCAGTAAGCGTAAGCTGAAGCAGTTGGTGGACGAAGGCCATGTGAATGGCTGGAATGATCCACGCATGCCAACGATCTCCGGCTTACGTCGCCGTGGATATTCTCCGCAGGCCATCCGCAATTTCTGTGACAGTTTGGCGGTATCTAAAACCGACGGCACAGTGGATATGGCACAGTTTGAATATTTCGTGCGTGAAGATCTGGATAAACATGCCCCTCGTGCTATGTGCGTTGTACGTCCTTTGAAAGTGACTATCACCAATTACCCTGAAGATCAGGAGGAGTGGTTTGAGCTACCGAACCATCCTAAAGATGAAAGCATGGGTATGCGTAAAGTTCCGTTCAGCCGTAATTTGATCATCGAACAGGAAGATTTTGCTGAAGTTCCTCCGCGTAAGTGGAAGCGACTAACACAGGGGGTAGCGGTTCGTCTGCGTGGTGCTTATGTGATCACCTGTGAAGAGGTAATCAAAGATACTGATGGTAATGTGGTTGAACTTAAGTGTACCTACGATCCTGCAACCAAAGGGGCGAACCCTGAGGGTTATAAAGCGAAAGGGGTAGTGCACTGGTTATCCACTGATAACTCAGTACCTTGTGAAGTACGTGAGTACGATCGTCTGTTTGCTGAAGAGAATCCTGATGGCGATAAAGAGCGTAGCTTCCTTGAATTTATCAATCCGGAATCTCTGGTTGTTGTTGAAGGTAGCCGCTGTGAAGTCGGTCTGGCTAATGCTGTAGTGGAAAGCCGGTATCAGTTCGAAAGAACCGGGTATTTCTGTGTTGATCCTGATTCTTCAGATGAAAAATTGGTCTTTAACCGCACTGTAGGACTGCGAGACTCCTGGGGAAAATAAAGGCGCTTTAGTCCTCTCTTAGTTCAGTGTGTAATAGCAATAAAAAAAGGCGCCAGGGGCGCCTTTTTTTATTGCGGATGGATCTTTGCCATCTCAGTTAGTTGTTATCTTTTATGACTACCTGTTACTTTCCTCAACTCGAACTTTCCCCACCAGAATTACCCTCTAAAGGTTTGGTTTCGAATGAGAGTGGGGGCGTCTGTAATGCCCCTGTTAAGCAGTAATTCAAGCTCAAAGATTAAGCCCTTATTCAGTTTTGGTTTTTATTGTTCTTCTGATAGTTCCCCCCCCTACGATTGTCTGTTGCGGAAGGGGATTCCGATTGCTAATCTCGAAGCAATTATTGATAGAAGGCCTGTGAAAATGTCAGAACAAACTAGGTCTGAACTTCTGGGTGAGATCTCGAAGTTACGGACTGAACTTGCCTCTGCTAACCAGACCAAGGATGAAAGAACCGCTGAACTATTTAATAGTGAAGAGCGGTTTGCTCTGGCAATGCGAAGTGCCAATGATGGCTTATGGGATTGGGACCTAACAACGGATCAGGTTTATTATTCCCCCCGCTGGAAAACAATGCTCGGGTTTGACGAGCAGGAGTTAGATCATAAGCTCGATACCTGGGCTACTCTCGTCCACCCTGATGACAGGGATAGAGTCCTGAAAACCGTAGAGGAATACCTCTCAGGTCAAACGGATGCGTTTGAAGTTGAGATGCGGATGAAGCACAAGGGTGGACACTACCTATTTATCCGTTCGCGTGCATTCCTAGTCAGAAGTGATCTCACTGATCAACCTCAGCGTCTGATCGGTACCCATGTAGATGTAACCGATCGGAAAAAGTCAGAGATTTTTGACAGGCAGCATACAAAAATTCTCGAGATGATTGCCAAAGGTGATCCTGCCTCAGATATCTACGACCAGATAGCGTTGCTTTATGAAGAGCGTCATCCAGGTCTGAGGTGCTCGCTCCTTGAACTGGACGGAAATACCTTGCTGCATGGGGGCGCGCCCAGCTTACCTAAAGCTTATTGTAATGCGGTCCACGGCCTTAAGAACGGTCCGAACATTGGTTCTTGTGGTACCTCCACTTATACGGGCAAGCGTGTTCTGGTTGAAAATATTGAAACGGACCCTAAGTGGAAAGATCTCAAGGACGTAGCGATGCCTCATGGTATGCGCTGCTGCTGGTCTGAACCGATTAAAAACTCCTCAGGCAAGGTTCTGGGAGCTTTTGGTATGTACTATAACCATCCCGCGCTACCAAATGACGATGAATCCACTGATCTGACTTCTGCAGCCCGATTGGCGGGTATCATCATGGAGCGGGAGCATAACCTGAGACGGATAAAAGAGCTGGCTTATAAGGATGAACTCACTGAGCTGTCCAGCCGTGCGGAATTTTACCTGATAGTTGAAAGGCTGATTAAGGAATCTACCCGGAGTAAAAAACGATTCAGCCTGCTCTATATCGATCTGGATAATTTTAAGAATGTAAATGATAGTTTAGGGCATGACGCAGGCGACATGCTTCTCAAAGAGTGTGCTACCCGTCTGAAGAAAACTTGTCGTGATGTTGACTATATTGCCCGCCTTAGTGGTGATGAGTTTTGTATTCTCGTCTCTCATGTTGAGAATGAATCCAGTGTTGAGAAAGTCGCTTCACGCTGTCAGATGCTGATCTCTGCTCCTGTTGAGATAGAGGGGCGCAAGCTGGTTCCCTCCTGTAGTATCGGTATTGCGCAATACCCGGAGAATGGAACAAATCTGCAAGCGCTTTTGAAAGCCGCTGATACCGCGTTGTATGAGGCTAAAGATCAGGGGAAAAACCGTTATGCTTTCTATCATGAAGAGCTGACAAACCGAGCAGAGTACCGCTTTAAGGTTGAGCAGTATCTGAGAGAGGCGGTTGAAAAACAGCAATTAACGCTTGTTTATCAACCCCAAGTGGAGATGGCCTCAGGCCGCATCGTGGGAGTGGAAGCGCTTTCACGTTGGTATCACCCTGAATTAGGTCAGGTTTCACCTGTAGAGTTTATCGATACTGCTGAAAGGATCGGCATCATTCCTCAGCTTACAGAGTGGGTTTTGATCACTGCGTGTAATCAGTTAGCCCGCTGGACAAAAAACGTATCGAATCCGATCCGTATTGCTGTAAACATCTCCCCCTCGCATTTTTTAGATGAAGCATTTGTCCCACTGGTCTCCAGGGTCCTGAAAAAAACCGGCATCTCTCCCAGTCAGTTGGAGCTGGAGGTGACCGAGAGTGTTGTGCAAACGAGTCAGCATAACCTCATGACTTTTGAAAAATTGAAAGGTCTGGGCGTAACACTGGCGATCGATGATTTTGGCACCGGCTACTCATCCTTCGCTTCCTTAAAACACCTTAACAGTGACGTTTTAAAGATCGATAAGCACTTTATCGACGATATCACTACTGACCACAAAACTCGGCTTCTGGTCAGCTCGATGATTGAGATGGGGCATAATCTGGGTCATCAGATTATTGCGGAAGGGATTGAAACAGAGGAGCAGTTGTCCCTGCTCAAAGGGTTGGAGTGTGATATTGCCCAAGGGTATCTGTTCTGCAAACCTCTTCCGGATGTAGAGGTCGGTGGTGTCCTGAATCAGCAATTTAAAATCTAACTCTCTTTGGAGAGTTCCTTGCCATCTCTCTTCATCTAGAAGTGCGAGCGATTACATCAGTGACTCAGCCATCTACCTGCAGGCAGATGGCTGATGGATAAAGGCACTAATGGATCCAATCAGACTTTAAATTTGTTCAGCTCGTTATCCTGCTTCCTAATCAGATCAACCATCCTAAGGCAGTTATCTTCCTGCTCTTTCGCACCATTGGATACAGACTGGCTCAGATCCCTGATATTGGAAGTATTACGGTTGATCTCCTCAGATGTCGCGCTCTGCTGCTCTGCTGCAGTCGCAATCTGAACAGTCATCTGGTTGATCTCCTGAATATTACTTCGGATGTTATGCAGTACCGTATCCGCTTCAGCCGCAATGGATTGTGTTTGAATGGCACGATTTCGGCTATCAGAAATCTTGTTCTCCGCTTTTTTAACACCCGATTGGAGCTGTTGGATCATCTGTTTGATCTCTTCAGTGGACTGCTGAGTACGCGAAGCCAGAGCCCTGACTTCATCAGCAACGACTGCGAACCCCCGACCCATATCGCCGGCTCTTGCCGCTTCAATGGCAGCATTCAGAGCCAACAGGTTAGTTTGATCAGCTATGTCGGTGATCACTGTGAGGATCGATTCAATATTGTTACTAAAGCCGGCTAGTTCGCCGATGGTGGAGACGATATGTTCCATATCATCTGTCAGCTCGCTGATGGACTCAGTGGTTTTCGCAACGGCTAACACTCCGTCACCTGCCGCATTATCTGCCTGGGTTGCTGAATCTGCAGCATGTTGAGCATTGGTGGCGACATCCTGCGCAGTGGCTGACATCTCATGCATTGCGGTTGCAAGCTGATCCAGTTCATATAGCTGCTTGGCTAACGCCTCTGCGGAGGCCGCGGCTGAAGTTGATGTGTGTGTGCTGTTGTTACGGACATCACGCGTGATCTGCTTCACCTGCGAAATCAGGTTGTGCAGGTATTCAATGAACTGATTGAAATCATTTGACACCTGGCCAAACTCATCTTTACCGCTGATTACCAGGCGCTTAGTCAGGTCTCCGTCACCGCTATTTATCTCCAGTAAAGAGTGTCGTAACGCTTCCAGTGGCAGCAACTGTCGGGAAACTGTGAGGTAGAGGGCGGCACTGCATACCAGGGCACAGATCAGTGTGGCTATCAAAGCGGTTACGCCGAACTGATTTGCTTCAGCCATGACCAGACTTTTATCCAGAACGACACCGATCATCCATTGGCTTCCCTGAAGATCTGTAAGCGGGTTGAATGCGACAAAAACGGATTCCCCCTCAACACTGATTTCGGTGAGTTCTGGATTCAGCTCAGGTTGTCTACCATCGAATAACTCTGTCAGAGGTTGACCGTTAACCTCTGCATTCGGGTGGCTGATAATATTCCCATTTGCGTTCAGCAAGAAGGCATAACCGGTATTGTGAAAGTTCAGTGTATTCAACGCTTCCGAGATCGTTTTAAGGCTTAGATCACCACCGAATGCACCTCTGAATTCGCGTTGATCATAGAGGTTCGCAACTGCTGAAATCAGAATTTCACCTGAGGCCGCATCTGGATAGGGGTCGGTTAAGACCGCTTGCTGGTTTTGTTTTGCGTAGGGGTACCAGGGGCGCTTTCGGGCATCCCAATCGGTTGGATTCCAATTTGGATCATTAGTGATCTTTTGGCCGTCAGTGTCGAGTCCGCCAAAGATCAGAAGAAACTCTCTTTCAAGCAGAGGGTTATCAAAGGTAGTCTGGATTGTTTCTGCTGAGAAATCGGCATTGATACTCTCAGCCATCATATCGATCAGCTTTAGTTTTGCATTAAGCCAGTTTGTAATCTGGTGGCCTAAAACGGCAGTGGTTTCCTGAGTACTTTGTTCGGTTTGTTGGTAGAGGGCATTCTTAACTGTGTTGTACTGAATCCAGGAGTAAACGGTAAAGATAAGAACAACGATCGTGGACGCCAGAAGGGCGACCTTATGGGAGACTTTCATGCAAGCAACCTCAAAAAAATAGGTATCTGTCCCGATGCTGGGACTGATGGTTCTGTCATTATTTTTATTATTGATCTGATACTTTAGTATAAGGTCTTGGTGTGGGCGTACTATGACAAAACTGTTGCAAAGATGAAACTCTTTTTTATGAATATCTGTTCAAAATTTTGATAAGGCGATGGGGATAAACCTCTTAAAAAAGGAAGTAGATTTAACGCTGTATTTTCAGCCTGAATGCTTCCTGACAACGGTTGATAAACCGTTTATGGGTAGGAGTAATGGCTAAATTGCCGGGTGATGATGACTTTGATCAGTGATTTTAATCTTGGAAGGTAGGCCTTTAGCTACAGCAAAATAGGTATGTAGGTTATTCATCGTTTACGATTTGGCTTTTAGCTCCACAGGCTCGGCATCGAATTCCATCTTTCACGGGAAAGAGAGGGAAGTCTAACCCCAAAAATATCAAAAAGGCGATCCGTTTCCCAAACTGGAAATGTTCGGTGTTATTACTACCGCAGACAGGGCACGGTGTGCTGTCCCATCCCTCCTGTGCAACTAAGTCGGATTCCAGATTTTCCGACAAAAGCTCTCTGGCCTGATTCAGGTACGGTGTAGGAACCTGGAGCCTGACACCACCTAGTGCGTCAGAATAGAGCCACTGCATATTGATCGTGTGCTGATCAGCGATATAGGCGGGTATCCCCGCCGAATCGAGTTTTGACCAGGCGATCTGGGCCTCATAAGGGAAGGAGTAGCTTGCAACGGTGACCAACATAATATTCCGTACTAATCTGAAAAAACTACCGTTCGGTTGCCGTTGAGAAAGATCCGTTTCTCAATATGATATTTCACTGCACGGGAGAGGGTAACACGTTCAATATCTCGCCCTTTTGCGATCAGGTCTTCAGGGTAATAGGTGTGATCCACCGCTTCAATTCCCTGCGCGATAATCGGCCCCTCATCCAGATCATCATTGATATAGTGGGCCGTAGCACCGACTGTTTTAACCCCTTTTTCATAGGCTTGATGATAGGGCTTTGCTCCCTTAAATCCTGGCAATAGCGAGTGGTGAATATTGATCGCCCAGCCCTGCAGTTTTTTACACAGTTCTGGAGAGAGGACCTGCATGTAGCGGGCCAACACGACCAACTCACTACTGGTTTCCTGAATCAGTTGCCAGAGTTGAGCTTCCTGCTCAGCCTTTGTTTCAGCGGAGACCGGAAGATGGTGATAGGGAATGCCGTACCAATCGGCGAGGGATTTCAGGTCTGGGTGATTGGAGACAATCGCAGGAATCTCCATATTCAGTTGACCGATTCGATATTTATACAAAAGGTCATTCAGGCAGTGATCAAATTTGGATACCAGAATCAGTACCTTGGGTTTGTGCTGATCCAGAGTCATCTCCCACTGCATATCAAATTTCTCAGCACGGAGTGCAAATTGCAGACGGAATTTTTCTTCATCAAAGCCCTCCGCCGTACGAAAGCGGGCGCGAATAAAAAAACGTTGGCTGTGCGTATCATCAAAAGAGTGTAGCTCTTCGATGTAGTGTTGATTGTGATAGAGATAACCAGTTACAGCATCGACTGTTCCTAGTTGGCTTGGGCACTGGGCGGTAATAATCCAGTTGGTGGCAGGCATAACGACACTCCTCAAAGAAACCCTCTGTAAGTGTAGTCTGAAACCTGAAACCTGAAACGGGTGGGGCGGCTAAGAAGAAGTTAGCCGCCTGACATCGGTACGTCTTTATTTTGTACAGCAGGGCTCTGCAATGATCTCAATCTGATCCTCTTTCACCGCATGGAAGAAGCAGTTTGAGCGTTCGGTATGGCAAGCGGGGCCCTGTTGGTTAACCAGACAGAGAAGGGTGTCGCCATCGCAGTCGATACGCATCTCGACGAGTTTCTGCACATGGCCAGAACTTTCACCTTTGCGCCAATAGGCCTGACGGGAGCGAGACCAGTAGCAGACCTGACCCGTTTTTAGAGTCTCCTCAATTGAAGCACGGTTCATCCAGGCCATCATTAATACTTCACCTGTATCGTTTTGCTGCGCGATCGCCGGGATCAGTCCATCTTCATTAAACCGCAGATTATCAAGCGCCGCTGACAGATCGGTTTGTGTACCTTTATCAGCTGATTCCAAATCGTAGTAAAAGTTGTTTTTCATGGCAGTCTTTCTGTTGAATATTAAATCTGCGGGCATCATATCACAGGGGCGTTTGAATCTTAGGGTAAAAAGATTGAATCATTAGGGGCTTTATAACTCAAACTGTTCATAGATTAGAAAATGAAATAATCCCGCAGGCCTGCCCTCCGATAGGCCACAGAGGTGGCACAATGATTTCACGCAGCAGTATTCTGGCGTTTCTGGCCGCATTTCTTCTAACGTTACTCGGTGTTCGTTACTGTTCGGTATTTGCTGTGGCTGGAAATGGGTTTGATCTTAGTAATACATCGGTTCCTGCTGAAGAGATCCACCCGGGAGGTCCACCGCGTGATGGGATCTCATCGATCGATAACCCTAAGTTCATCAGTGCTGATAAGGCGGGTGGGCTCTCAGATGGGGAGCAGGTTCTCAGTTTGACCCTCAACGGTGTCACCCGGGCATACCCAATCTCTATTTTGAACTGGCACGAACTGGTTAATGATGAGATTGCGGGCCAGCCTGTAGTGATCAGCTTCTGCCCTCTGTGTGGAACCGGGATGGCGTTTTCCTCAGAGGTTAAAGGGAAGCGCTTGGAGTTTGGTGTCTCCGGGCTTCTCTATAACAGTGATGTGCTCCTCTATGATCGCACTACCGACTCATTATGGTCACAGATTAAATCGGAAGCGGTCAGTGGGCCGTTGATAGGGGAGAAGCTTGAGCTATTGCCACTGATTCAGATGACCTGGAGTAGCTGGAAGGCGAGATACCCAGAGGGGGAGGTATTAAGCCGTGATACGGGTTATCTGCGTAATTACAACAGCAACCCATATGGCCGTTACGATGAAAGCCCCGTCATCTATTTTCCTGTAGAGTTTCTCAGTCGTGCTTACCATCCCAAAGAGCGCGTATTAGGTATTGAGGTCGAAGGTAAATATAAAGCTTACCCCTTCGCTGAGCTGTCAAAATATGGAGGCTCAGAGCTGAAGGATCATTTCAATGGGAACGACCTGTTGATCCGCTTTGATACATCCTCACGTACCGGTGAGGTGATTGATGAGAAAACGGGGCGTACAAAGCCTGCTGTTAATGCTTTCTGGTTCGCCTGGTATACCTTTCATCCTCAGACTGAGGTCTTCACCTCGCCTTGAAAAGTTAAGTAAAAGCGTTTGATCATCCCAGATTAAGGTCGATAGACTATGATGTGAGATCTCTTTGCTGACAGACATAATCACGTTCAATGACTAAACCGAATACAGAACTACCCTTTATGATTGCCGGACCTATCATCCGGCGGTTACAGCCTGATGCCCTCGTCTTATGGATGGTGACTCGGGAACCATTGGAAGCACGGTTGAGCCTTTATAGGGAGGATCAACTGTTAGCAGAGGTGGATTGTGCGCCTTACCTTCATAGCGTGAAGGTTGGCAGCTCCGCTTATATTCATCTGCTCAATTATCGTCCTGAATCTTCCCTGCCTGAAAACTGCTGGCTCTCTTATGACTTACATTGCCAGGTTGAGGGGGAGGAGCAGAACCTTAAAACACTGCTGCCACACCTGCTTTATAACGATGAGGAACGTCCGGGTTTTGTGCTGAAAACCCAGATCGATCAGGTGTTACATGGCTCCTGCAGGAAACCTCATTACCCCTCGGAAGATGCTTTGTTAAGGGTCGATGAGGTTTTAGCCGAATCCGCTTCAGAGCTATCAGAGCGCCCAGCATTATTGATGATGTCAGGTGATCAGATCTATGCAGATGATGTTGCCGGACCGATGCTGTCAGCGATCCACCAGACTATCGATCTTCTGGGGCTTGCCCCCGAGCTGATCGCCGGAGCAACGGTACCCAACAGTGCCCAGCTCTATCAGAGTGCCCACTGCTATTATGAGCGTGAAGAGTTACTTCCTCATACTAAGGCAAACCAGGCGTTGCAGGACCGATTTTTCGGCGGGGCAAGAAAGCCGATCTTTACGGCGGATACTGCGCACAATCATCTGATCACACTCTCTGAAGTGTTGGCGATGTATTTTCTGGTCTGGTCGCCCCAGTTGTGGAATAGGATTCATCTCTCCATCAATGATGTCGCGGAGAAGTACGCAGACCGCTATCTGGAGGAGCAGAGAGAGATCGAGGGGTTTGCTAAAAACCTTGGACAAGTTCAGAGGGCTCTAGCGCATATTCCGGTCTATATGATCTTTGATGATCATGATGTTACCGATGACTGGAACCTGACGCGAGGTTGGGAAGAAGCGGCCTATAGTCATCCGTTCTCGCGCAGCATTATCGGAAACGCATTGATCGGCTATTGGCTCTGTCAGGGCTGGGGGAATGCACCCGAGTATTTCCCGCAAGAGTGGGCAGGGATGTTAGAGCACTCCAACGACCCCACTCAGGATGAACAGCGCAACGAATTGATAGATCAGGTGCTGGATTTTGAACAGTGGAGCTACAGCCTCCCAACGACACCAAAGCTGGTGGTGTTAGATACCCGAACTAAGCGCTGGTGGTCTGAAAGCAGTCAGGCAAAACCTTCAGGCTTAATGGACTGGGAAGCCCTTTCTGAACTACAGCAGGACCTGATGGGGGAGGAGTCCGTACTTCTGGTTTCTCCAGCACCTATGTTTGGTATGAAGCTGGTAGAAACGGTGCAACGGATCTTTACCTATGCGGGGCATGCGCTGACTGTCGATGCAGAGAACTGGATGGCGCATGCTGGCTCAGCCAATGTGCTCCTGAATATATTCCGTCATCCCAAAACGCCGCAGAACTTTGTGATTCTCTCCGGTGATGTGCACTACTCATTTACTTACGATATCAAGATACGTTTTCGCAAGAATAGCCCGGATATCTGGCAGATCACCTGCAGTGGTTTGAAAAACGAGTTTCCCCACCGCTTGCTACGGTTGTTTGATCGTCTCAATCGTTGGCTCTATGGTAGCCGTTCACCGCTAAACTGGTTTACCAAGCGCCGCCGTATGCAGATCCGTTCCCGTATTCCGGAAGGGATGCCGGATCAAAGAGTCCTCAACAGCAGCGGTGTCGGGCATGTCAGGTTGAACCAGCTAGGGGAGCCGGTGGAGATTACAGTACTGAAAGCGGGAGGAGGGCAGGTAGCTTTTCCTCCACGAAAGGGAGAGCTTTCGTAGTTTGTTATGCTGTGGATCAATTTCGATAGCTGAGTGAGCTGGACTTCTGGGTCACTCAGCTAAATCGAGCCGTTATTGATTTAGCTGTGCTACCACAGCTGAAGCGACAGCCTCCCCTAATATCCAGTGCTGTGCTTCATCCAGATGGATCCCGTCAACCGAGCTGGCAGCGGTAACATCGCCGGCATTAAAGAAGAGTACAGATTGCTCTTTGGCGAGCTGTTCTAGTGCATCAGCTAAACCATGGCTTCTCTCTGAAGCACCTTCAAATTTTGCGGCAATGGCACCTTTAGGTTTAAGGATTGGGGGTGGGGCGATCAGCATAATAGTGGGTGTGGGCATGCCGGGTTCTATGGGAGCCTGACGAATGGTTTGAATCAATTTAGACATTCCCTGAACTGACATCCATACACTGTTGTTGTGAGTGGATTGGAAATCGTTTGAGCCCAACATCAGTATCACCAGTTTTAAAGGAGAGTGCATCTCGATCACCTGGGCCAGCCCAGCCGAACCATCCCGTCCCTCTTTGAATGGATCACTCCATGCAGTACGACGGCCGTTTAGACAGTTTTCAATCACGCGATAGTCCTTGCCTGATTGCTGAAGGCAGTTTTCAAAGACCCCAGGCCAACGTTTATCGAAGGTCAGGCGTTGGCGTGTATCAGGGATGATCCCCCAGGTCAGGCTGTCAGAGTAGATAAGAATCTGTTCCATCTTTTACTCCTTACTGGATAGTCTCTTTTACCGGTTAATGATAACCCCGTACCTTTCGGAGGTACTAGTATCAGGGAGTCAATGTAATGGAATCATCAGCGCGACTATCAACATTAAAATATCCAGCCCCAATCCCACCCAACGGATGCTGGTATTATTTTTAGTCGCAGCAAAGGGGAAGGAATCGATGTAGGTTGTTTCTCCCCGACAGAAGTTACGGATATCAAAGGCAGCAAAAAAACCGAGGGTGCCTGCTGCGAAGAGATCCCAGTTGAACAGTGCTGTTTGTCGGTAATCCAGAATCAGGGCGATCGCGACCAGTACCAGCGTACTGATAAGCAGATAGTTGGCTACCTGTTTGGCAGCAGCGTTTTTTCCACTGGATACATGATATGCCCAGTGAAAGTGTTTACCTGAGGATGTGAGCGGTGGGAGTGCATGATTATTTGCATCATCGATTTTGAGCCCCAGTTCATACGCTTTTTTACGCTCCTCGATCTCTATCGCGTTGAGATTCGCTGCAGAAGCGCAGCGCTCACAGTAATTGAGTCGAGTATCATTGGTGTGAGTGCAAACGCTACACGCCCAGGAGTAGGTTGAACGCATCGTTTAGCCTTCCATAGCTGATTTTGATTTTATAAGTCTGACCTTATTTATATAAAGGCTCCAGATTATCTAGGAAGATCATGGTGTTGAGCTTCCACTCGTTATGCGGTTTGTAGAAATCGATCTGCCAGTAGATAGCGTGGTTCTCAAATTTATGCAGGTAGTAATAACGTAGAAAAGAGTTGCCGATACGTTTCGACTTAATGAACTCTTTAGCAATAGCAGCGCCAAAACGCTGATCGACAATGGGCCACTGCTGTTGGATCTTGTTCGCCAGTCCATCAACCTCTACATCGGGGATAGGCCAATAGGGTTTTGCCCCGTTCAGTCCACCCTGAAAATCTTTGCGAATGAAATGATCCATCAACGAATCTGCAAATTTTCGTGTTTCAGCCTCGGTTTTAAACCCTGCTGAATAGGCAGGGCTGGTCAGTATTATTGCAGTGAGTAAAACAATAAGTTTACGCATATCGGTCCCTCGTTATGTTGAAAAATTGCGATATCAGGAAGGTTATCAGCGACTCCTGATAGGTTTTTGACTGGTGTAATACAGCCACCACTTCCGTAATGGGTTCAGGCCATATTTCGGGGAGGGTAGTCTCTCCCTCCACAAGAATGGGAAATGCCAGCTAATTATCTCGCTTGATGCCAGATATTTATCCTGTGGCGCGTGCATCTAATATCCTTATCTATGCGGTCATTGGTGTATTCAATTTGACTTACTGATCTGAACTAAGTGGCTTCACCAAGTCGTAATTTATCAGTGTTACCCCATGGCGGTACAGCTCATTCTTTCTCACAATCGTAAACCCGCGTTGTACGAAAAAGGGAAGTGCGGTCAGAGAAGCCTGGACACTAAGCTGGTCGATTCCCTGTCGGTTCGCGACATTCAGAATATAGGTGTAGAGTTTGGAAGCGATCCCCTGTCGCTGGAAATCTGGGTGGGTATAGAAGCAATCGATAAAACCATCGGCTTCGAGTTCGATGAACCCGACAATCTGCCCATCAACCATCGCAACGTAAGGCTGCTGTCCCTCCAGGCGATCTTTCCAGACCGTATAATCCGGTGGACTGGGCGCCCAGGCTTCCTGTTGCTCCAGGCTATAAATCGCCGGGTCGATGGCGTGTACGGAGGCATGAAACAGGTCTGCTATCTCATTAGCCTGATCGGGTAGGTAGGGTTGGATTTCCATGCTTAAAAGCTGTTCTCATCTATCGAGATTAAATAGGGGGACCATGATAGTAATGCCATAGAAAAAGGGCCCCGACACTACGCCAGGGGGCCCAATGCTCTACCATATCGCGTGCCTGCTTGGGGGTGGGCTTCTCTGTCAGCCCCTTCAGCCTACCGAGTGCGACTTGAATGGCCAGATCATCAGCAGGAAAAATATCCTGACGTCCGAGGGAAAACATCAGATAGATCTCGGCACTCCAGCGACCAAATCCACGCAGAGTCGTAATGGCCTCGATCGCTGTTTTGTCATCAAGCTGCTCTAATCGTTCAATATCAAACTGACCGCAATCAACCGCTTTAGCCAGACCTTTGGCGTATTCAACTTTTCGCCATGACAAACCCGCATCACGTAAAGCCTGGTCACTTACACTCAGTACCCCCTGAGCCGACACGTCGGGCAGCACATCGATAACGCGTTGTTGAATGGTGGCAGCTATCCGGGTAGAGATCTGCTGACTGACGATCGCTGACAAAAAGGTTTCAAACCCTTTAGGTCGGTGACGCACCGGAGGTGGACCGAACTGCTCAAACACTCGTTTGATATCTTGATCGGCCAGAGCAAGGGCTGCCATACCCTGATCGATCGTTTGTAAATCCAAAATATTACCTCCTGCGCTTCCATAGTCGGCCATCAATCGCGGATAAGCCTAGCGCGATCAGCAGCATTCCCACAAAATGCTCTGTCTCCAGCGATTCGTTGAGGAACAGTGCGCCGAGCAGTATTGCAGAGATTGGAACCAGTAGCGTGACCAGTAAAAGGTTGGTAGCACCTGATGATTCTAAAATCTTAAAGTAGAGCACATAAGCGATTGCGGTAGAGAAAATCGCAAGCCCAATGATCGCGCCCCATGTCCCTGGACCAGGTCCTGCAATATCCAGCGGGCCCTCTGCTAAAAGGGTAATGGGTAAGAGCACTATAGCAGACGCCGTAACCTGGCCGGCGGCAGTTAAGATCGGGTTGATCTCCATTGCCTTGAACCGGCGTCCGTAGACACCCGCAAATGCATAGGAGATTGTGGCGATAAGAATTGCGATTTGCGCAAGTAGACTACCACTACCTTGTAGTGTCGGTAGGCCGATCATGATGACGACACCGATAAATCCGATCGCTACCCCCGCCACTTTTAGAGGTGTAGCACGTTCATCCGGGAGCAGTATACCGGCTACAATCACTGTGAAAATGGGGGTTGCTGCGTTAAGAATGGATGCAAGACCTGACGCGATTTGCGTTTGTCCCCATACAATCAATGCAAATGGGATAACATTATTAAGTATCCCCATACCGAACAATGCTCCCCAGATACCAGGGCTTGTGGGTGGACGTAATCCCATTGCAAAGGCAATGCACCATAAAGTAATGGCAGCGAGTCCAACCCTGAGGGTTACGATTGTGAGCGGTGGAAGATCAGCAACGGCGATACCTACAAAGAAAAATGACCCACCCCAGAGGAGTGACAATATAATTAGCATCACCCAGTCACGAGTAGCCATTGAGATGTTGATTGAATCGGTCATTGAATACCATGTCTGTACTGATGAATGTGCCACCCAGTTTAGTGGAGGCCGTCGATGCAAAACATCCGAATATTGCGCCTCTTTCGTACTTGTCTGGCCAGTGAATAGCGCATATTCCTATTGATTACTCTGTGTTGAAATGAGTTAGCAATAATCAGATGGAATCTGCGCTCGAATTGAGTTTGTATAAAGTAGGTAAAGTTCTGAATAAGGGATAGATGATGCCAATGCCAATGCCAATGCCAATGCCAATGCCTTCCGAGAGTGAGATGCGAAATGCGGTAGCCACAAAAGATAGCTCGTGTGATGGGCAGTTCTACTTTGGCGTGATTACAACGGGGGTCTTCTGCAAACCATCCTGTACGTCACGTCCCGCGAAACCGGAAAATATCAGGTTCTTTCCTAATGCTGAAACAGCTATTAAAGCAGGGTTCAGGCCCTGCAAGCGGTGTCGGTCTGACGAAGAATTACCTCCGCGGATGGTTTGTATGATTGAGATTGCCCGCCACATTGAAGCGAATGCTGATGAACGGCTTACCCTTAAGGATTTGGCGAACATGGCGGGATTGTCTCCCTCTCGATTTCAGCGGGTATTTAAAGATCTGTTGGGTATCTCCCCCAAAGCTTATCAGGATGCGGTGCGTATGCGTGCATTCAAACAGTCACTGAAAGCCGGTGCTGGTGTTACGGATGCGATCTTCTCATCGGGGTTTGGTTCCATCAGCCGTGTATATGGCGAAGCAGGTCGTAATATGGGGATGGCACCCAAAATATACCGAGCGGGAGGTGCTGGCGAGAATATTACCTACGCCTGCCGCAATACTGCGTTGGGATTGGTGCTGATGGCTGCTACAGAGAAAGGGGTCTGTTGTGTGCAATTTGGTGAGGATGAAGCGTCATTGATCCTTCAATTGAGGGAGGAGTTCCCTAAGGCTAATCTATGTGTCTCACCAGCACAGGAAGCAGCAGAGCTTAATGCCTGGATAGATGCACTGAATCAGCATATCAGTGAGGGGGCCCCAAGGCCTGATCTGCCACTGGATATACGTGGAACGGCTTTTCAGATGAAAGTATGGCAGTTTCTGTTGAGCATTCGTGAAGGGGAGGTGCTTAGTTACGGAGATCTGGCCAAAAAAATAGAGAAGCCCAAAGCGGTTCGGGCTGTTGCTTCTGCGTGCGCTAAAAATCGTATTGGCCTCTTAATCCCATGTCATCGGGTATTACGGGGTGATGGTGGGCTCGGAGGTTATCGTTGGGGGCTAGAGCGTAAGCGGGCGCTACTGGATACAGAGAAAGAGCGACAAAGCAGTTGTAGCGAACTAACAGATAGGTAGCCTTGAACAATAGTTTCTTCGCTGTCTTCCGGAACTTATCAGTACCATTGAAATTAAGTCGCTCTTAGCTGTCAGTCCCAAATTTCTGATAAAAGCAGCCAGTTATGGCTGCTTTTCGTTCTTATTAGGAGGATGCCCCTTCTGTTACTATTTACCGTTTTAGATCAAAGCGGTCTGCGTCCATCACCTTGCACCAGGCAGCGACAAAATCTCTGACGAACCTTTCACGGTTATCATCCTGAGCATAAAACTCAGCATAGGCGCGTAGAATAGAGTTGGAGCCAAATACAAGATCTACGCGTGTTGCGGTCCATCTGACCTCACCGCTTCTGCGATCACAGATCTCATAGAGATTACGCCCCACGGGATTCCACTGATAGCTCATATCGGTCAGATTGATAAAGAAATCATTACTCAATGCGCCTGGGTTATCGGTCAGAACACCGTGCTTACTGCCTCCGTAATTGGTATCTAATACCCGCATACCTCCGATCAATACCGTCATTTCAGGGGCTGTGAGCCCCATAAGCTGGGTGCGATCCAGTAGCATCTCTTCAGGGGAAACGCTGTAATGCTTTTTCTGCCAGTTGCGATAGCCATCGTGTAAGGGTTCCAAAGGCTCAAAGGATTCCGCATCTGTCATCTCGTCAGTAGCATCACCCCGACCAGGCGAGAAGGGCACCTCAATATCGATGCCAGCGGCGCTGGCAGCCAGCTCCACCGCGGCTGATCCTCCCAGTACGATCAGATCGGCCAGGCTCACCGGTTTTAAGAAATTGGACTGTATCGTTTCCAGTTCTCTAAGTACTTTTTGTAACCGTTCAGGTTCATTACCCACCCACTCTTTCTGGGGCGCCAGCCGAATGCGAGCACCGTTAGCACCGCCACGGTAATCTGAGCCTCTGAATGTACGAGCACTGTCCCAGGCGGTGGATATCAACTCTGAGATGCTGAGACCGCTGGCCAGAATCTGTTTCTTCAGATCTGTGATCTCTTCATGGGTAAGTGTGTGCTTCATGGTTGGAATTGGATCTTGCCAGATCAGTTCTTCAGTCGGCACATCAGCACCCAGATAGCGGCTTTTAGGGCCCATGTCACGGTGAGTGAGCTTAAACCAGGCTCGTGCAAATACCTCAGAGAAATAATCTGGATCGTTGTAAAAACGCTCAGAGATACGGCGGTACTCCGGATCGATTTTCATCGCCATATCGGCATCGGTCATAATCGGGTTATGGCGCAGAGCAGGGTCTTCGACATCACTCGGTTTATCCTCCTCACGGATGTTGACGGGCTCCCATTGCCATGCACCTGCGGGGCTTTTTTGGAGTTCCCACTCATGCTCCAGTAACATTTTGAAATAACCGTTATCCCACTGAGTTGGGTGTGTGGTCCAGGCACCTTCAATACCACTGGTGAGCGAGTGTCGGCCCAGCCCCTGAGACATTTTGTTGTTCCACCCCAGTCCCTGCTCTTCAAGCTCGGCGGCTTCAGGTTCTCGGCCGATATGCTCAGTATTGCCGTTTCCGTGCGCCTTGCCTACGGTGTGGCCTCCTGCAGTCAAAGCCACCGTCTCCTCGTCGTTCATCGCCATCCGAGCAAAGGTTATACGTATATCTTGAGCTGTTTTTAGCGGATCGGGCTTGCCATCAACGCCTTCTGGATTAACGTAGATCAAGCCCATCATGACGGCGGCTAATGGATTTTCCAGATCCCGTTCACCGGAGTATCGACTGTTTGAGCTATCAGAGGGGGCGAGCCACTCTTTTTCACTTCCCCAGTAGGTGTCTTTCTCCGGGTGCCATATATCGGCTCGGCCTCCTGCAAAGCCGAAGGTTTTTAAGCCCATGGATTCATAAGCCATGTTGCCGGCCAGAACAATCAGGTCGGCCCAGGAGAGTTTATTCCCATACTTTTTCTTGATAGGCCAAAGCAGGCGACGGGCTTTATCCAGATTGGCATTATCAGGCCAACTGTTAAGCGGAGCAAAACGCTGACTCCCGGTTCCGGCACCTCCGCGACCATCCGCAACACGGTAAGTCCCTGCAGCATGCCAGGCCATACGTATCATCAGGCCACCGTAATGGCCCCAGTCTGCAGGCCACCATGATTGACTCTGGGTCATAAGGGCTTTGAGGTCGTTTTTAACGCTTTGCAGATCCAGTTTTTTGAATGCTTCGTTATAGTCAAACTCTCCGTCGAGAGGATTACTCTTGTTGTCATGCTGGTGAAGAATGTCGAGATTCAGAGCGTTAGGCCACCAGCTTAGGCTGTTACTTTCCTGAGTTGAATTGCTGCCACCATGCATGAAGGGGCATTGCCCGGAAGGGTTGTTATTATTCTGGCTCATCTCTAGTGCCTCCGTTTCTCATCTTGAGTATTGCTGTTGCAATCGGTTTGAATGAATCCCATCTGTGACGAGATCACTGAGTCAGAGGGGATACTCTTCAAAATAGTAAGGGGGAGGTTATAAATGAAATATTGATTTACGATAGGGTTGATAGTGTTGAGCTATTGTTAAAGGTAAACAGGATTTCTAGGTAGGCTTAGATAAACGCATTAGAGTCATATCAGGTAGAGAGATCGGGTTGTGTAAGACAACTTTTCATAAGTTAATTAGAGCTGCCCTTATTCAGATCTGGCTGCATTGTTACCTCTGGCTTGAATTCGACATCGTTAAGAAGATCGAGAATAGGTGTCACGCTGAGATGTTCCTTGGTACTTTTTCCATAAACTGCATATACAGCACGTTTTACAGGTTTTACGCCTTCAACCAGATAAAGTAGCCCTTCATCTAGGTAGGCTTGTAATTGCCCCATAGGAAGAAACGCTACACCTCCATTGGTTAATAGGAATTCAAGTGCGATCTGACTTTGCTCTGTATGTAGGACGGGCGCTACCGGTTTTTTAAACAACTTGGCATGCTTTAGGTTAAAGGCGGTTCCCCAATCAACAAAAATATAACCAAGCTCATCAATATCGGAAAACCGGGCCCTTTTAATGTTACTCACTAAGGCCAGTTCTATCTGACCTATCTTACGGGTTTTTAGCTCGGCTACATTGGGAGGGTCGAGAACCACGGCCATATCGAGCCTGCCAGCAATCAAAGCTCGGGTTAGTTCTAAATGAGAATTTATCTCTGTGCGTATCGAAATATGTGGGAATGATTCGGCTATTTTAGGGATAGTGGACTGAAGGAAAGTACCCCATAAGTTTGAGATACCACCTAAAGAGAGGTGCATCTCTTGCTGCTCTGGTACACCGACATCCTGCAAAGCGATCTGCCAGGAGGCTAGTATGTTTTCTGCATGAGGAATTAATCGCTCTCCAGCACTGGTTAGCATGATGTTGTTTCGTTGACGGGTAAAGAGCGGCAGTCCCACCAGATCTTCAAGTTGGCGGATACGAAAACTCACAGCTGATTGAGTGAGGTAGAGGTTTTCTGCAGCTTTACCAAAGTGCCTGGTTTTGGATACTTCCAGAAACGTTCTCAACAGGCCTATATCCATGTTTTTTCCATAAAAAAAATTGATTGAAAAGATAAAAAAACATCGTTTTACAGTTAATAACAACGCATTAATAATTGCAACTGAGGGTTACTAAACTAATAGTGCGCTTTTGATGAAGTACTTAGGCCTAACGATGTTTCAAGCAGCTTTTCTAACTGATCATAGTTTCAGCGATCACGAAAATTATCCAGATGGATTCTTTGGCAGTGGTGTCTTTACAGCTGAGCAGGCGTTATTACTTAAAAAACACGGTCATGCCTATAGCGCGTTTGCATCGGGTGAACGTGTACCTCTCTTGCCCCTTGAAAATGAGTTTGTTGAATTTTGCAAGGGGGTGAAACTGCCTTCAAATATTCATGAGCAAACGTGGTTTTGCTATGTATCAAAGGCCTGCTGATTATTAGTTATACCTAAAAAATCTCAAATAAAAAAAGCAGCCACAGGATGAAATTTTCTCCGAAGTTGGCTGCTTTTTTATTTTTATTCTACTGATAAGTATTTTTAATCGATATTTGGTGAAAACATGAAAATCTGCTTTTTGATGTATCCCTGGGAACGTATTTCGCCTGAGAGTGACACTACTTTAAGGATTATTCATGAGGCAGCTTCAAGAGGACATACTGTTGCACTAACAACCCCCAATAGCTTAACTGTGCGTGACAGTGTTGCTCATGCATTTTGTAATGTTTTGCGACGAGAAAGCAAATTCACCAGCAATATTCCATCTTTTTATCGAAAGGCTCAATTCAAGCGTTGCAAGCTTCCGCTTGCAGGATTTGATGTCATTATCATGCGAGCTAATCCCCCGCTGGATACGGTTGCACTCAACTTCCTCGACTCAGTCAGAAACGATGTTTTCATAATGAATGATATTGATGGACTCCGGGTGGCCAACAATAAACTGTATCCGGCTTCCTTTAGTGGTGATGCAAGTCGCTTTGTACCCGCGACTCACGTTTCGAAAAATCGTGAATATCTCGAGCAGGTGCTGAAAGACTCCCCGACAGAAAAAATGATCATGAAGCCGCTCAATGGTTTCGGTGGTCAGGGGGTGATTGTTATTGAAAAAAATGCACGCCAAAACTTCCGCTCGTTACTGGATTTTTACATAGGTTCTGGTGACTCGAGTAATTATGTGATTCTTCAGGAGTATGTAACCGGAGCTGATCAGGGCGATGTCCGTATTCTCATGCTGAATGGTGAGCCTATAGGGGCTATGCGTCGTGTACCTGCAGGAGATGATGTTCGTTCAAATATTCATGCTGGTGGTAAAGAGGTTAAACATCACCTGACTAAAGAGGAGAAAGAGCTCTGTCGTGCTATAGGGCCTCAGTTGGTCCGTGATGGGCTCTACTTTGTCGGGCTGGATGTAATTAATGGGAAGTTGATCGAAGTAAATGTTCTAAGTCCAGGGGGAATTTCACGTATTAACCGTCTGAACAGAGTAAAACTTCAGTCTAGGGTGATTGATTTTATTGAGAATGTTGTTGCAGCAAAAGAGCTGGTTTTGGAGCGCAAAAGTGCTTTCAGAAAGGTAATTGACGATGCTGAGACTGTCTGAGAAAGAGATTATTAAGCTTATCTCTGAAGGGGCTTTTTTTGAGTGCGAACATATTGACGGTAGCTTCACTCTGAAGATTGAGGCCTACACGCCGGCAATCTGTACTGCCGTTCATGATGGACATAACTTTGGCAGGCAACTGATTAATTATTGTGCTTTATCTGAAGCTGAACGTCTGTATGAGGAAGATCCTCATACCGGGGAGTTAATCAAATCGATGCCCATCACGATGATAGGTAATGATTCACGGTACGAGTATGACCTGAACAGACCATTGGCTAGATGCATCTATAACAAAGCCTGGGGAAAAGAGGTTTGGTCGAAGAAACTACCAGCCAGCTTACGCAAGAGAGGCATTGAGAAGCATAAAGTCTTCTATCGTATATTGGATGCCTTAATTGCAAAAGTTGAAGAGCGGTTTGGGGCATGTATTGTCTTTGATATTCACTCCTACAACCACAAGCGTATTCAGCGTAGCACCCCGACGTTTAATCTCGGGACTGAGCAAATTGATGATGACCGTTGGGGAAGAGTTATCAAAAGGTTTAGAAATGCGCTCTCTAAACTTGAGTTTTCACAGATCTCTTCGGAAGCGGCGCTTGATGATGTCTTTTATGGAAGAGGCTACCTGATTTCTCATGTAAATAGTCGGTTTGAAGATACATTAGTTATTCCCTGCGAAGTTAAAAAGGTCTTTATGGATGAATTGACCGGGGAGCCGTATCCATTGGTGTTGGATGAGCTGAAGGCTGGCTTTAAGCATGCGTTAACGGATACCGGTGCTTATTTTGCACGTTCATACTCGAAAAAACCGCGCTTACGCCGCTTGGATATGCTTTCTTCCAAGCTGGACCCCGCGATCATTAAGGTTGATCGAGAGCTGGCTAGGCTGGCCAAGGGGATGGAAACTCTTAACTACATCAACCCGGTCAATATTGCTCAGGAGAAGCGCAAATTTCTTACAAAAAAAGGTAACTATCAGCCGGCGTTTAAATACAAACCTCTCGTTATTAACCCCTATGAGTTCCGGGAAAAGCTATACCGTTTACCGGTAAATACGATCAGTGATGTCGGTATCCAGCAGATGTACTGCCAGGTGATTGATGGGCTATCGAGCAAGATTGATCTATTGGTAAATGCTGGTAGCCCTCAATTTGTTTACAGCTCTTTGAATTATTACGGTGAGCCCAGTCTGGAAGATGAAGCCAATGCGCAGTTTCTTCTGCATGCCGCGAAATATGATCCTGATACCGATAAACGTATCAATGCATCGGATGCCGTTGAGTATTTTCGGCTGAAAGCGGCTGACTGGGGAATGAAATGCAAAGTGGAGCTATCCAGCAAAATTGTGGCTTCCGCCATGGTTTCGGGTGCTCGTAGAACGCTTTATGTGAATAAAGATGCTTCGCTCACCGAGACAGAAGTTAATGCGTTAGCGCACCACGAGTTAGGCGTGCATATGGCGACGACACTCAATGCTGCTTTGCAGCCTCTTCGTGTATTTACTTTGGGATTACCGGGTAACACGATGACGCAGGAAGGGCTCGCTATTCTGAATGAGTTTCACAGTGGCAATATGTGCCTGACTCGTCTGCAAGGTCTTGCCCACAGAGTTATCGCTGTAAAAGAGATGCTGAAGTATGGGGATTTCCGACATACCTATAGCTATCTCCACGAAGAGATGAGAATGCCTACGGATGAAGCCTTTAAGTTATCGGTCAGGGTACATCGAAGCGGCGGCTTTACGAAAGATTATCTCTATCTGCGAGGAGTCAGCGAAGCTCTTCGGCTTTATAAAGATTGTGATATCAGCAATCTCTATGTTGGAAAAACAGGTTTTGCCTATCGTGGGATTATCAATGAACTGATAGAGCGAGAGTTAATTTCTAAGCCACGATTTGTCCCAGAAGCATTGAATAAGCCTGAGTTTGTTCCAGACATACTGAATTATCTGGTTTCCTCTATTAAGCCTACAACGCCTGTTGGCCTGATAGAAAACGTGTGTAGTGACCTGAAAGGAACTGCATGAGCTCCCTTGGCAGTCCCTTTCGGTAAGGGGGGGCTGCCCTTTTTCGAGAAAGATGACATGAACAAAAATGACTTTTTTGATGAAGAGTTCGATTTTGAATCGGACGAAGACAGATCTTCCCACCGAAAGGTGTTAAGGCATAGAAAGCCTGATGGTGAGGATTGGGATGAGAGCGCTGAAGTGAATAAACGTAGTAAAAGAAAATCCAGATGGAGGGATATTGAAGACCGTCTGGCTAAGAAAGCATTGAGGGACAACAGTGATTGGAATTATGGCAATTATGACTTTAAAGACATGGATTAAACGATAAAGGAATTCGATCAGTTACGATCAAAAAACATCGTTTTACCTAGAATGAAACTCAATTAATACTTGCTGAAATAAGACAAATTTTTAAGGAGTGGGTGATGGAACTGGAAACAAAGTTTCATGATTGCTTCCGTACAGATAAACGCTTCGAAGACAAAGTTCACTTCCCGTACGGTTTTTTAAAAAGTGGTTATTTTACCATTGAACAAGCTCGAACATTGGAGCTGAAAGGGGTTGCTTATGCGGAGCTTGCTTCTGGCTTAAGAAAGCCGAAAGGGGAAACCGAAAGAGAATTTGTCGCGTTTTGCCAGGGTAAAAAAGAAGCTCAGACAATCCATGAGAGGGTTTGGCAACGTTACCAAACTAAAGTATCAACTTCGTTTAATGCTGTAAGTTTTAATAAGAAAAGGGTAAGCCAGCCTGCGTTTGTTGAGGAGAGTGTGTAACTTTTTCCACCAACAGCAGCATCATCATCATAGATAAGTATTGAGTACATTTGTGGACATTCGCTGTGCCTAATTAACTGTTTTAGGCGCAGCTTTTTTTTATCAGTTATTTTTAAGAGAAGGTCTGGAAGTGTCGCCATGGAAGAGTTGCCTAAAACAGAAGAGCTACAAGATTTTGTAACAGAGCTGCATGATAAAGAGCACGCTAATGAAACCGTGTTTGATAGGGCGCTGGAATCGCTTGATGTCACAGAGCTGAGCCTTCTTCTGGAAGCATTGCCAATAGAGGAGCGTCTTATTCGTTGGCAGCAGGTCCCAGAAGCGATCAGAGGTTCCCTTTTAGTTGAAATGCGATCTCAGGCGCGTGAACCCATTCTGCTATCCATGGATGGCGCTGCTACGGAACAGCTTCTGCAAATGCTGGATGCTGTAAGCCTGATAGATCTAGCGGACCAATTGTCTGAGGAAACGATAGAGAAAGCGCTGGGTTATCTGGATACGAAGCAAAAGCAGTGGTTTGAAAGTTCAAACCAATATGATTCGAACCAGATTGGTCGATTTGTTGATCATAATATTTTAACCCTTGCCGTGAATGCCACGGTGAAAGACGCACTCAGAGCTATTAAACGGGGGCAGCAAAAGACTCTTGACCATATCTACGTGGTTGACCGGAATAATGTTTATCGTGGCGCGGTCAGGGTGAAGGATGTGCTCTGTGAAAAGAGTGAACTGAGAATGGTCCGTGGGCTAATTGATACAGCGATACCCACCATAATGGCCTCCTCTCAGTATCTGGATTCGATCGATGAGTTGGAGCATGCAGATGTAAAGAACTTACCGGTGATTGATGATGATGGTCGGCTGATAGGGCGTATTACTCATCCAACCGCACTTTGGTTGCTGCGTCAGCACTATGAAGGTTTGCTGATGGCCAAAGCTGGTATGGCAGAGTCTGAAGACCTGTTTATTCCGGTGATGAAAGGAGCACGTAACCGCGCTGTTTGGTTGGGTATAAATCTTCTGACGGCATTTCTGGCATCCTGGGCAATTGGATTTTTTGAAAATGTTCTTAGTCAGGTTGTCGCGCTTGCGGTGTTAATGCCGGTAGTTGCTTCTATGGGGGGGATTGCAGGTAGTCAGACCCTGGCGCTTATTATGAGAGGGCTAGCACTGGGGCAGGTGACCTTAGGTAATGCGCTTGCCCTCTGTCGCCAGGAGTTGGGGATTTCGATGATTAATGGTGTGGGATGGGCCGTTGTTATAGGAGTGGTGGCGTTTTATTGGTTCAGTAGCGTTGAAATTGGTTTTGTTATTGCGTTTGCCGTTTTTGCGAATATTCAGGCTGCAGCAGTTTCAGGGGTTTACCTCCCTTTGTTGCTTACAAAATTTGGTATAGATCCAGCTCTTTCCGGCGCCGTGTTGTTAACGACCATTACAGATGTTTTTGGTTTTGTGACGTTCTTAGGCTTAGGCACTTTACTCCTGATCTGAGGTGAACAATGAAAATATTAGCTTTGTTAAATACGCTAATATTAACCATGAACTACTCTAGATAACTAGGGGCTTGCCAGCTTTTTAAGGAGTTCACATGGACAGCTTGCTGCTTCAGATGTCACAACTGCTACGTAAAGTCAGCGACGTGTCTGACCCTGAGTCACAATTGAGAGAGATTGTAGATTCGATTAGTGGAATGTTGGCCGTTGATGTGTGCAGCGTTTATCTACTGAATGAAAAAAATGAGCCCACACTTTATGCTTCCCATGGATTGATATCAAAAAAACCTGTTTCCCTTTCAACAGGTAAAGGCTTAATCGGTAAAGCAATAGAAACCAAGTCGGTTGTTAATGTTGCGAATGCTGAAAAGGAGCATGAGTTTGAACCTGTTCCCTCGACAGGAGAACTTCGCTTTAAAAGTTTTTGTGCCGTACCGCTGATCAAACAGGGAATCTGCTTGGGTGGATTAGTGGTCCAATCAAAAAAAGAGGAGGTACTTGAGCCTCAACTGGAAGCTTTGTTGGTCACACTCGCGGCCCAACTCGCCTGGCTTCTACCCAGTCAAAAAGTCCTTGAAAAAAGCTCTTCTGTGAACCTCTCGATTGAGGGGCTCAAAGGAGCTAAAGGAATTGCCGTTGGAGCGGTGCACCTGTTGACTCTGCCATCTCTTGATCAGGTTAAGATAGAAGAGGGGGCTAATCCGTCTAAAACAAAAGCTGAATGGAAGCAGGTAAAGGCGCTAGTCAAAACACAGTTGAGCAAGGAAAAGTCTCAGGTTGCTAAAAGTGCTTTGGCTGGAGAGATTATTGGTATCTTTGATATCTACCAACTGCTGCTTGATGACAGTGCTTTTAACCACTCTCTGGATACTGAACTTCAGTCAGGTTTGACCCTGGCCGGCGCGATTAAGAAAACGGTGATGGCGCTGGTGGAAGCATTTGAAGCAATCGAAGATGAGTACTTAGCCTCCCGTGCAGAGGATATGCTTCATCTGGGCAATAAGATTATCCGAGTGATTGACGAGGTTGAAGGTAATCGCCATACGATACCTGATCATCCAGTGATTCTTTTTGCCAATGAGGTGAGCGTATCCGATATTGCTCTGTTTGGTGAAGGGCAAGTGCTGGCAATCTTATGTGCAGAGGGCTCTCTGATGTCCCATACCGCCATTTTGGCTAATGCGATTGGTATCCCAGCATTACTGGGCTTGGGTGGGCAGCTGCAACTCGAAGAGAACGAGAGGGTGATCGTTGATGCGGATAGCGGCAAACTCATCAGATTTCCTAGCGATTCTCTCTGCAGAGAATATCGTGGTTTGATTAAGCATCAGTACCGTGAGAATGAAAAATTAAAAGAACTCAAAGATCTACCAGCTTTAACCCTGGATGGAGCCAGAATTCATCTTCTGGCTAATAGCGGGCTGCTTAATGATCTGGAACCTAGCCTGCAAAGTGGTGCTGAGGGTATTGGCTTATACCGTACAGAGATCCCCTTCATGTCATGCTCTGCATTTCCTACTGAAACAGAGCAGGTGGCCATTTATAAAGAGTTGTTTTCAGCATTTGCAGATCAGCCTGTTTTTGTTCGGGTACTGGATATTGGTGGCGATAAGCAGCTTCCCTATTTCCCAATTAAAGATGAACAAAACCCGGCTTTAGGTTGGAGAGGTATCCGTTTCTGTCTGGACAATACGGCGATTTTTCGTACCCAACTGACAGCTATACTGCGGGCTTCGATCGGTTATCAGGGGTTACATATCCTGGCTCCAATGGTGTCAGATTTGGAGCAAATTCAAAGCTTCAAAGCATTAATTACAGAATCGATAGAGTTGCTTAAATCTGAAGGTTTGCAAGTCGAGATGCCCAAAGTGGGATGTATGATTGAAGTCCCTGCAGCAATCTCGCAAATACCCCTATGGGCTGAAGAACTTGATTTTATTTCTATTGGCTCAAATGATCTCTGCCAGTATCTGCTTTCGGTCGATAGAAATAATCCCCGAGTAGCCGGGCTATTTGATTCAACACATCCTGCCATTTTGCATGAGATCAAGCGAATTGTGGACCTGGCAAACACTGCAAAGCTGGATATCTGCCTTTGCGGTGAGATGGCATCTGATCCCCGTTCTGTTGTTCTACTGATTGGCTACGGGATCAGAAAGCTCAGCCTGGGTGCAGCGCAACTACCTAGAATAAAGAAGCTGATCAGAAACTTAGAAGCCAGCCAGTGTAAAGACTTAGCGGATCAGGTCAGAAAACTACGCTCAAGTACAGCCATCAAGAAAGAGCTCGATATTTTTTTAAGTAAGTTAGCTGTTTCGCATTAATAACAGCTTAGAGCTCCCTAGACACAAAGCGGTGCTTACCTTCCAGTTTTTGCCAGAGTCATCTTGGCGAAGTTACCTTTATCAGAAAAATGGTGAGTATTAGCCCACAACATCCAGTTCGCGCTGTTTGAACTCTGCACCACAGGCTTCTGTAATCTGTTGGCAGGCGATCACGTCGACCCCCTCGAGACCATTGATCGCAGATACCTGAACATCGGCAATCAGTTCGCTAGCTCGACTGATGAACTGCTTAACTGCTTCATAGGAGCCTGGCAGGCTGGGCAGACAGTGTTTTTGATAGGTCTCTTCATTCTGCGCATTCAGGGAGATGGAGAGTGAATCGATACAGGTTGCCAGTTCGGGCACTATATCCCGTTTATGGAAGAGGCTTCCTAAACCATCGGTATTGACCCGGGTTTTTCCACCCTGCACCTTTACCCAGCGAGCGATCTGTAAAAGGGCTTTCAGACGCAGGGTGGGTTCACCGTAGCCACAGAAAACGACCTCATCATAGCGTGTAGGGTCACCAATCATCGTAATAATCTGTTCGGCTTCGGGGCGCTGGCTCAGATAGAGCTCATGGCCTTTCACCTCCGTACTGCCGTTATGCTTTGGGCAAAATTGGCAAGTTAAGGTACAGCGATCGGTCAGATTGATATAGAGACTGTTGCGAATCTGATAGATATAGCTGTCGTGATGATCACTTGGGGTGTGTCGCTTGGCTGGATTGGGTCGAGCTTGAGGCATTCAGAGTGTGATCCGTAGGAATAAAAAAGAACTATAGCATTAGCAGGATCTGTGCAGGTTGATGCTTATCAATGATGGGTAAAAGTGACCCGGTTTTGGGTGCTCACGCACCCGTAACCGGTATCGAAGGGGAAGGGGTCAATCAGTATTGCTATGAAATCCTGTTAAGCGGCTGCCCGGGAAGGGGAGTGCTCCGGATGAGTCGCTATAAAGTGTTGTAAAACTTTCTGTAACATCTCTGCATGCGCGTAATTACGGTCCCGCTGCGCTTTCTCAATATCGTCCATAATAATGCGCTTGATCTTCTGCTCTCCTGCATGGGTGATCATATAGTGGCCAAGTGCCATCGCAATCATCGGATCCATATGCTCATGTTCGGCAATTGCGTCAACTTCGTCAGCTGTCAGGTCACTTAGCTCAAGGCATTCTTCGTACGTTAGCATCTCTCTTCCTCTACCTTTTTACAGGCCTTTTTTCTTTCAAAATGTTCGGTTACCCGGCCTCTCTCTAAACCGGTAGAGATGAGTGTAGGAGAGGATTCGAGGTTTCTCTAATACGTTAGGAGGATAAAAATTCACCTAAAGTAGCGCAAATATTAGTTTTATTCATGCTGCGAATGCGAAAGTTGATTTGCATTCAAGAACTAGAATCGCGTGATTTAAGGGCTGGCAGGGTGGTGCATAACAGCAACCCCACTTTGGTGCATCTGCACTGAAGTGGGGATGGCTAGAAAATAATTTTTTTGTTACAGCAGAGCGGGAGATTGGTCGTTCAGAAGCTGTAACAAACGCTGCTTTCCAAGTGGATTTTTCTGTGTCACATCTTCCCCGTCTGCGGGGAAATGGTAATCCCGTAATCGGGATAACCAGAAGCGCATGGCTGCGGTTCTCATCATAGCCGGTAATAGATCCTCTTCCATCGGATCTAAGGGGCGGATCTCCTGATATTGGCTGAGTAGCTGTTGCGCTTTCTGGTTATCAAACTGGGTTGTGCTTTCGTCAAAGCACCAGGCGTTCAGTGTCACGGAGAGATCATAGAGATAGGGGGTCGAGCAGGCGTGGTAAAAGTCGATCAGCCCGGTCAGGTTGTCTCCGTCAAACATAGCATTATCGGGGAAGAGGTCAGCGTGTACGGGACCACTTGGGAGTGTCGTCCAATCGATCTCGCCCGCTTCCATCAAGTTGTGCTGTAAAAGAGCCTGCTGTGTTTTGTCCAGATGTGGAAATACGCGGGCAGCAAGCTCCGTACACCACTGTGGAATATGGATATAGTTGTCGATCTCAAGTTGCGATGATAGCTGGTGGAACTGCGCCAGAGTCTGACCGATCACGGCCGCTTGCTCTTTATTGGGCTTGTTTAATGGAGCGCCTTTAAGGCACTTCATCAGGACAGCTGGGCGTTGATTCAGCGTACCAAAGAGATCGCCGTTATTCAGGTGGATCGGTTCAGCACAGGGCAGACCCTGATTCGCCAGGTGGTCGACCAACCCTAAGATAAAGGGCAGTTGGTCAGCGGGTACGGATTCAACCAGTGTCAGAACAAAGCGGTCCTGATCGGTTTCCACAAAGAAGTTACTGTTCTCTACGCCTGCACTGATCCCCTCATAACCGATGAGGGAACCTACAGAATAAGCTTTCAGGTAGGCTTCTAATTCAGTGAAGCTGACTGAGGTGTAGACAGACATATGTATGTGGAATCCTTATTCCCGTATTAGTGGTTCAGGGCTTTGTGTGAGCCGGTATTCTGCTGCAACCACTGCCATAAGCTTTCAGCGCAGCCCTTACGGACCAGAATGTCGTAATCCTGCGTGTCATGCAGTGACATGATGGTAATGCCATTGGTCAGCTCCTCTTCCGTCACAGGGAGGTGGCTGAACTGCTGAGTATTGGAACTGCTCAGCAGATAGTGGGTTGCTGCTTTATTCAGGTGGGCTTTGAGCTGGCCCTCCTGAGTGGTCTCCAGCTTAAGGTCTTCACCGAAGGTCTCGCGCAGTGCCTGATATATAGATTCATGCGCACCGGCAGGTGGAAGAACCAACCAGCGGTTCTCATTGATCCATAAAATAGCAAGACGACCCATGCAGGAGATACGGTTGACGGTCAGCGGGTGGGCAACACCCATGACCTCACCAATCGCAATCAGCAGATTCTTATCATCCGGTTCCGTGTCTAAGCCAAGATCACCGATAAAGGGGCGTTCACGTACAATGATGCTGCTGATACGGCTATCGGTGTCTACCGCAGCCTGCACATTCAGGTGGACCAGTGTGCCGCCCGCAAGGGGCTGTGAAACGTCATGCTGTAATGCCATTTCCTTTCTCCTTTACAGACTTTTCGCTTGCAGGTCAGCATGGTAAGAAGAGCGAACCATCGGTCCGCTGGCTACATTTTTAAAGCCCAGCGCATAGCCGATCTCTTCATACTCTTTGAATTCTTCAGGTGTTACATAGCGCTCTACTGCCAGGTGGTACTTACTTGGCTGGAGGTACTGGCCGATCGTTAACATATCCACGTCATTCGCACGAAGATCCTTCATCACCTCGATGATCTCCTCCTTGGTTTCACCCAATCCCACCATCAGGCCAGACTTGGTATCTACCTGCGGGTGGAGTCGTTTGAACTGATAGAGCAGGTTCAGTGACCAGTGATAGTCGGCACCTGGGCGCACGTGGTCATAAAGGCGCGGTACGGTTTCCATATTGTGATTGAGTACATCTGGGATATGGGTAGAAAGCTTTTCCAGCGCCAGATCCATTTTGCCGCGGAAGTCGGGCACCAGGATCTCTACTTTCAGCGTGTCACTGATTGCACGGGCTTCTTTGACTACTTCGGCAAAGTGGGCTGCACCTCCGTCACGTAGATCGTCACGATCCACAGAGGTGATAACGACATATTTCAGACCGAGTTGCTGGATGGTAGACGCAACATTTTTCGGCTCTTCAGGGTCCAGCTGCATCGGTCTGCCGTGTGCCACATCACAGAATGGGCAGCGGCGGGTACAGATCGCACCCATAATCATCAGGGTGGCTGTCTTATGGCTGAAGCACTCTGCCAGATTAGGGCAGGAGGCTTCCTCACAAACGGTATGCAGTTTGAGGTCGCGGAGCTGCTTTTTCACCTTTTTGACATTCGCATTGGAGTGCGCGTCAATTCGGATCCATTCAGGCTTACGTAAACGTTTACGCTCTGGGTCGGGTTTATGACGCAGGCGGGACATTTTAGATTCGCCTTTCAGCTCTTGTAATGGAATCAGTTCCATAGGGCCACCTCAGGTAATGTATTAAAAAGGGGGAGCCCGAGCTCAATGGGAAGGAGCTCGGTCCCCAATGCCTTACTAAGTTCGTTAGTAGGGTCAGGACGGATTAGCCGTGAATAAATCTTTCAGATTAACCGCGGTAGTAACGCTGTTCGATAAAGGGTGCTTTAGAAACAACCATAGGCATCTGCTTACCACGAACCAGTGCGAAGACTTCAGTTTCCAGGGCGGAGTAAGCGGTTTCTACGTAACCCATCGCGACAGGCTTGCCGACAGTTGGGCCAAAGCTACCGGAGGTTACGACACCGATCTTCTCGCCATCAGCATTCACCAGTTCAGCACCTTCACGAATAGGTGCTTTACCCGATGCAATCAGGCCAACACGTTTACGGGTGTAATCTTTATTAGCGATCTGGCTCAAAATCTTTTCTGCGCCAGGGAAGCCCGCTGCGCGTTCACCATCGGCACGACGACATTTGCTGATCGCCCAGATCAGGCTGCCTTCGATCGGAGTTGTTGTCTGGTCAAGGTCGTGACCGTACAGGCACAGACCTGATTCCAGACGCAGAGAGTCACGCGCACCCAGACCGATGAACTCTACTTCTGGCTGTTCCAGGAACAGACGGCAGAGACGATCAGCATCGGCAGATGGGATAGAGATCTCGTAGCCATCTTCGCCGGTGTAACCCGAGCGGCTGACGAAGCAATCAACGCCATCGATGTTGATGTGGCGGGAATCCATGAATACCAGTTCATTCACTTCAGGGCAGATGCGGGAGAGAGCCTGTGCAGCTTCCGGGCCCTGCAGTGCAACCAGTGCACGGTCATCCAGCACTTCAAGCTCAACGCCTTCACCCAGGTTGGCACGCATGTGAGCAATATCCTGCTCTTTACATGCAGCATTAACAACCACATACAGATGATCACCGTAGTTAGTGACCATCAGGTCATCCATGATGCCGCCTTCTTCATTGGTGAAGAGGGCATAACGCTGCTTGCCTGCTGGCAGGTCGATGATATCGACAGGTACCAGTTTCTCCAGTTCAGCGGCAGCATTCTCACCTGTCAGCTTGACCTGACCCATGTGGGATACATCAAATAAACCCGCGTGATCACGTGTGTGTACGTGCTCTTTTTTTACACCTAATGGGTACTGAACCGGCATTTCGAAACCTGCGAAAGGTACCATTTTTCCACCCAGTTCAATGTGCAGGTCGTATAGAGGCGTTTTGCTCAGTTCGGACATGTTGTTCTCCATCGTGCTTGTTCTTATGCAGGCTTCGCTAAGCGAGGCCGCGAATTTATTTTTAAAGATAATCTGTAGAAAAAGCTCAGTGTGCAGCCGGAACCTTTTCAACAAGTTACTTCGGGGGATAATGCCGGACCCTGGAAAGAGGGCCCGGCACTGACACTCAGTTATTACGCTTTCTGGTCACCAGTTGTATCAGCCGGTGCGCCGTTACGGGCGAAGAACTCTCGAGTCAGTTTGAACACCACTGGGCTTAACAGTGCCAGTGCGATCAAGTTAGGAATAGCCATCATCGCGTTCAGCGTGTCTGCAACCAGCCAGATGAAATCCAGACCTGTTGTCGCACCCACTGGAACCGCAATGATCCACAGCAGACGGTAAGGTTTAATCGCTTTCACACCAAACAGGAACTCAACACAGCGTTCGCCGTAGAAAGACCAGCCGATAATGGTAGTGAAGGCGAATACAGCCAATGCGATAGCAACCAGATAGTTACCAATACCCGGCAGCGCATTTGCAAATGCGGCGGAGGTCAGTGCTGCACCCGATACACCTGAAGTCCACTCGCCGGAGGTGATGATAACCAGACCGGTGATAGAACAGATAATGATGGTATCGATAAATGTACCCAGCATCGCAATCAGGCCCTGACGAACAGGATCTTTAGTCTGCGATGCAGCATGAGCGATAGGCGCAGAACCCAGACCCGCTTCGTTGGAGAAAACACCACGTGCTACACCAAAGCGGATAGCTGCCCATACAGCAGCACCAGCGAAGCCACCTTCAGCCGCAGATTCTGTGAATGCATAGGTAAAGACCAGATCCAGCGCTGCTGGAATTGCTTCAGCATTGATCGCCAATACAACAATACCAGCACCCAGGTACGCGATCGCCATCAGAGGAACCAGAGAACCGGCGACTGCACCGATACGCTTGATACCACCGATCAGAACGGCACCAACCAGAACCATCAGGATGACACCGGTAACCCAGACATCCAGACCGAAGTTAGCCTGAAGTACATCAGCTACGGAGTTAGACTGAACGGTGTTACCGATACCGAATGCGGCAACGGCACCGAAGATCGCAAATGCGGTACCCAGCCATGCCCATTTTGAGCCAAGACCGTTCTTGATGTAGTACATCGGGCCACCTACGTGGTTACCTTCTTCATCAACTTCACGGTACTTAACGGCCAAAACGGCTTCGGAGAATTTTGTGGCCATACCAACCAGTGCGGTACACCACATCCAGAAGAGTGCACCTGGGCCACCCAGGAAAACGGCGGTCGCAACACCTGCGATGTTACCGGTACCGACCGTAGCGGAAAGTGCTGTCATCAATGCCTGGAATGGCGAGATTTCACCATCCTTTTCTTCACCTTTCTTGGTGTTGCGGCCTTCAAACAGTAGTTTGAAACCTGTGCCTAATTTGAAAATAGGCATCAGACGTAACCCCAGCATGAGGAAAAGACCCACACCAAGGATGAGAACAAGCATCATCGGACCCCAAACGATACCGTTAATGCTGCCAATGATAGAGGTTAATGTTTCCATAAACCTGGACTCCATAGGATTGTTATTTTTATTTGCTTTGCTCTTGGACTCTTATATGTCTCTGCACAACCACCGGGGCGGAACGCTTCAACTTATAATCGGACTTAAAGCACCGTGATCTATTTTCTACTGTTTTCTTCAAAGGGAAGGAAAAGTAGAAAATGGATCCTTATTGGGAATAAGTTTCCAATAGGAAACAAAGCTAGCGCATGAGGAAATTTATTTCAATCAAAAAATTGAGAAAAATTTATCGAATAGACGAGTTTTTTTAATGTATTGAGCGTTTCTTCAATAAAAACAGGTGGTTAAGCCGAATAGAAAAAATTCATAAAGAGCTAAATCTGATATTGGCTGCTTTGGAGGGTACCAAAAGGGGGGGCCGACCTAAGCGGTCACCCAGAGAACTTCTGCATCTTCTGCGCTGGTGGATATCAGGGCATGTCCCATCTCACAGTCGTAATAAGCGCTATCGCCTTCAAACAGCTCAACCGGTTCATAAAACTCGGTGTAGAACATGATGCTGCCTTTGAGCACGTAGAGGAACTCTTCGCCGTCATGTCTGACCCAGTCTTCGTACTCATCCCAGGAGTGGGTGCGGACAGTGGTCTTGAACGGGATCATCTTCTTACGGGTGAGGGTTGCGGCCAGTAGCTCATGTTCGTACGTAGCTGTTGGGTGTGGCTTACCTTCGCCCTGACGGGTGATATCCCGCCGTCCGGAGCAGTGGTGGCTCTCCTTAACCGGCTGAGTAAACAGTTGTGGAATATCGATGTTGAGTCCGGAAGCGAGCTTATTTACTACGGTAAAGGTTGGCGATATCTGTTCGTTCTCAATTTTGGAAAGGGTTGAGCGTGCCAGCCCGGTTAACTGGCTGACCTCTTCCAGTGTTAATTGCTGACTCAGTCTTAATTCTCTCACGCGGGCACCCAGCTCAAGGGGCTCCACTTGTGCCTCGGTGTTTTGTTTAGCGATCTCCAATTTTGCATTGGGGATAAGGAATGAGGGTTGGTCTGACATCGGTTGATCCTCAGTGGGCTCTGCTGGGTTTGTCGAGTAGGGCACCAGCTCATCGGCCCGATAGGGAAAATGATATACCTCTATATGTACAAAAGAAACTTTTAGAAAATAAGTTTCTTATAGGAAACTTTTTGTTGATTTTGGAAAAAGTCGCTGCTAGTCTGAAAAACATAAACGGGAAATTGATCAATTAGTGTTCAGTTTTTTTGTGATGCAGGGTGAATAGGTAGAGAGCGAATAGTGCTCTCTACGGTGATAAATAATAAAAAGAGCGGATCGACCGCTGTGGAGATGGTGACGTGCCATTAAGTATCTTTGATCTATATAAAATCGGTATTGGTCCATCCAGCTCTCATACCGTGGGTCCTGTTGTTGCAGCGAACCGGTTTCTAGATGAGTTGAACGAGCGCGACGTATTTGAAAAGGTCGCATCTGTCCATGTGGGTCTGTTCGGCTCTCTGGCGATGACGGGTAAAGGTCATGCTACGGATGTTGCCGTGATGATCGGCTTAATGGGCGAGAAGCCAGACCTGGTTGATCCTGATCTTGTCCCTGTATACATCGATGAAATTAAGAGATCCGGCCAGATCAATCTGGCGGGAAAAAAGATGATTCCATTTAATCCGGAATCAGACCTTCCTTTTAACTTCGGTGAATCCCTCCCGAAGCATCCCAACGGAATGCACTTCAAGGCTTACGATGAAGCGGGCCTGATTGTGCACGACAATATTTTCTACTCGGTTGGTGGTGGCTTTGTCCTGAGTGACGCTGAAGCGGGTCAGGGTAAAAAAGCAGAGCCCGCTTTTAAACTGCCTTACCATTTTGATAACGGTGCTGAACTTCTGGCGCTTTGTGAAAGTGAGGGTAAAAGCATCGCAGAGCTCATTCTGGCGAATGAGTTAACCTGGGGAACTCAGGAGGAGCTTGAAAGCCGCCTCTGGAATATCTGGGAAGTGATGGATAACTGTATTCGTCGTGGCTGCGCTGAAGAGGGGATGCTGCCGGGTGGCCTGAATGTTAAGCGCCGTGCACACGAGCTCTATGAAGAGCTTAAAGGTAGCCCTGAAGCCGCGCTGAAAGATCAGTTGACGGTAATGGACTGGGTGAACCTGTTTGCTATCGCAGTGAATGAAGAGAATGCAGCCGGTGGGCGCGTCGTTACAGCGCCAACCAATGGTGCGGCAGGTGTCATTCCAGCGGTATTGGCTTACTACGACCGTTTTGTGCCGGGTTCCAATAAGCAGGGTATTTTTGATTTTCTGGCGACCTCTGCTGCGATCGGCATGCTTTATAAGAAGAATGCATCTATCTCTGCTGCCGAAGTCGGTTGTCAGGGCGAGATCGGTGTTGCCTGTTCCATGGCTGCGGGGGCTCTCTGCGCTGTTATGGGTGGCACCAGCCAGCAGATTGAAAACGCAGCTGAGATCGGAATGGAACATAACCTGGGACTGACCTGCGACCCGATTGGTGGTCTGGTTCAGGTTCCTTGTATCGAACGAAATACGATGGGCGCTGTTAAAGCTATTAATGCTGCTCGTCTGGCCCTGCGTGGAGACGGTGAGCATCACGTATCACTGGATTCGGTGATCGAAACGATGCGTCAGACCGGTCTCGATATGCAGGACAAATATAAAGAAACCTCACAAGGTGGGCTCGCAGTAAATGTGGTTGCCTGCTGATCCTTCGTAATAAAACTTAATTAGAGAATAACAATCATGAGTCACAGTGATCTGTATCGCAACGACGCTGTTTGCGAAGCATTTTTTACCCAAGATCTGGCAGGCCGAGACGCTGAACTGGTGTCTGCAGTGAATGAAGAGTTCGAACGTCAGGAGATGGGGATCGAGCTGATCGCCTCTGAAAACATCGTATCCAAAGCGGTTATGCAGGCGCAGGGTACGGTACTGACAAACAAGTACGCTGAAGGTTATCCGGGCCGCCGCTACTACGGTGGTTGTGAGTACGCTGATAAAGCGGAAGGGTTGGCTATCGAGCGTGCTAAAGAGCTGTTTGGTTGTGAATTTGTAAACGTACAGCCTCACTCCGGTGCTCAGGCGAACGGTGCGGTTATGCTGGCACTGCTGCAGCCAGGCGATACGGTTCTGGGTATGTCTCTGGATGCCGGTGGTCACCTGACTCATGGTGCACGTCCTGCGCTGTCTGGTAAGTGGTTCAACGCTGTTCAGTACGGCGTATCTCGTGAAGATAGCCGTATCGATTACGATGAAGTTGAAGCGCTGGCGGTTGAGTGCCAGCCAAAAATGATTATTGCGGGTGGTTCTGCGATTCCACGTGAGATCGACTTTGCACGTTTCCGTGAGATCGCTGACAAAGTCGGCGCTTACCTGTTCGTTGATATGGCACATATCGCAGGTCTGGTAGCGACCGGTGCTCACCCAAGCCCACTGCCACACGCTGATGTTGTGACAACCACGACTCACAAAACGCTGCGTGGCCCGCGTGGTGGCATGATCCTGTCTAATAATCTGGATATCGGTAAGAAGATCAACTCTGCTGTATTCCCAGGTCTGCAGGGTGGTCCGTTGATGCACGTTATCGCTGCGAAAGCGGTTGCTTTCGGTGAAGCGCTACAGCCTGAATTCAAAACCTACATCAATCAGGTAGTTGAGAACGCTAAAGTACTGGCTGCTGTGATGGTTGAGCGTGGTTGCGATATCGTTACTGGCGGTACTGACACTCATCTAATGTTGGTGGATCTGCGTCCGAAAGGCCTGAAAGGTAATGTTGTTGATGAAGCCCTGGAACGTGCAGGTATCACATGTAACAAGAATGGCATTCCATTCGATCCGGAAAAACCGATGGTCACCTCCGGTATCCGTTTGGGTACACCGGCAGGCACCAGTCGTGGTTTCGGCACTGAAGAGTTCCGTCTGATCGGTAATCTGATCAGCGATGTTCTGGATGGCCTGGTGGCAAATCCAGACGACAATTCAAAAGTTGAAGCGGAAGTCCGTGCGCAGGTTGAAGAGCTGTGCAAGAAGTTCCCACTGTATCGCTAACTTGTCGATACAGATAGTTAGAAAGTATCGATAAGAACCTGTGTAACGAACAAGCTAAAGGAAAATTACTATGAGCATTCCAACTAACTACCTTTTCGCACCAAGCCACGAGTGGGTTCTGGACAATGGCGACGGCACGATCACGCTGGGCGTATCTGATCACGCGCAGGAGCTGCTGGGTGATGTTGTATTTGTAGAGCTGCCAGAAGTAGGCCGTGAAGTAGAAGCGGGTGAAGAGTTCTCCCTGGTTGAGTCTGTTAAAGCGGCTTCCGACATCTACTCACCGGTAACAGGTGAAGTGGTTGCTGTGAACGAAGATCTTGAAGATGCACCAGAAACCGTTAACGAAGAGCCGTATGAAGGTGGCTGGATCGTTAAGATCAAGCTGTCTGATGCATCTGAGCTCGAAAAACTGCTGAACGCTGAAGCGTACGCAGCAACGATTGCTGAAGAAGACTGATCGGCTTGAGGGTGAGCAGCATTTGGCAGGTCTAATCAGCCTGTTGCTCGCTGACCCTCACTGTCCCCCGATCAGGATTCTGGAAAAGCGTTAGCGCTTTTCAGCATACGCGAAGGGGTAGTGCAGGACCGCTTCGCACTCTTTAATTGATTGGATTTGAAGTTGTTTTTCAAATCCTCGTGTTACCACAGGTTATTGTTATGGCAGTTGAAACTCGTACATTGAGTGATCTTCAGCAGACGACTGATTTCACCCGTCGTCATATCGGCCCTGATGCCGAGCAGACTAAGGCTATGTTGTCCTCTTTAGGCCTTGGTTCTATGGATGAACTTATTACTCAGACAGTTCCTGATTCCATCCGTCTGGATGATGCTCTGGATATGACTGACAGTGCGACTGAAGCAGACGCACTGGCTTACATCAAACAGTTGGCTGACAAGAATAAAGTCAACAAATCCTATATCGGGATGGGCTATAGCAATACCCTGGTTCCTAACGTTATTTTGCGTAACGTGATGGAAAATCCGGGTTGGTATACCGCATACACCCCTTACCAGCCTGAAATTGCACAGGGTCGTCTTGAAGCCCTGCTGAACTTCCAGCAGATGGTAATGGACCTGACCGGTATGGAGCTGGCGAATGCGTCCCTGCTGGATGAGGCGACCGCTGCTGCGGAAGCGATGACGCTTTGCAAACGCTCAAACCGCAAGAAAACTAACACCTACTTTGTGGCTGACGATGTGCATCCACAAACCCTGGATGTGATCAAAACCCGTGCTGAATATTTCGGTTACGACATCGTCGTGGGTAACCCGCTGACCGATCTGGAAGCGGCTGATCCATTCGGTGTTCAGCTACAGTACCCAAGTACTTACGGCGATATCACCGATATCAAAGCGGTGATCGATGCGGCTAAAGGCCAGAAAGCGATGGTTTCCGTTGCTGCAGATATTCTGGCACTGGTGCTGTTGAAGTCACCGGGTGAGCTGGGTGCAGATGTGGTACTGGGTTCCTCGCAGCGCTTCGGTGTGCCGATGGGCTTTGGTGGTCCTCATGCGGCGTTCTTCGCCTCTTCTGAAAAACTAAAACGCTCTGTGCCAGGCCGTATCATCGGTGTATCTATCGATGCCAACGGTAATCAGGCACTGCGTATGGCGATGCAGACCCGTGAACAGCATATCCGTCGTGAGAAAGCGACGTCCAATATCTGTACGGCTCAGGCACTGCTGGCCAACATGGCCTCTTTCTACGCGGTTTACCACGGCCCACAAGGTCTGAAGACAATCGCTGAGCGTGTTCATCGCCTGACTGCACTGCTGGCTAACGGCCTTAAAGCGAAAGGCGTGGCGGTTAACGATAGCTACTTCGATACGCTGACTGTGACACTGCCGGAAACAGCTGCCGACGTTTATCAGCGTGCACTTGATGCAGGTTGTAACTTCCGTCAGAGCGGTGGCGATAAGCTGGGTATCAGTCTGGATGAAACCACCACCGTTGCCGATGTTGAGCAGCTACTTGAGGTGATTCTGGGTGCTGACCACGGACTGTCGATTGCCGATCTGGATGCTGAGATTGTTGCAGGCGCAGCAACCGGTATCAGCGCAGAGATGCGTCGTGAAGATGCGATCCTGAGCCATCCGACATTCAACAGCTACCATAGCGAAACGGACATGCTTCGCTACATGAAGAAGCTGGAAAACAAAGATTACTCGTTGGTTCATGGCATGATCCCACTGGGTTCCTGCACCATGAAACTGAACGCAACCGCAGAGATGATCCCGGTCACATGGCCAGAGTTTGCCAACATCCACCCATTTGCACCTGTTGATCAGGTACAGGGTTACATGCAGATGTTGAATGAACTGGAAGATCAGCTGGTTGAGATCACCGGCTACGACAAAGTCTCTCTGCAGCCAAACTCCGGTGCATCCGGTGAGTACGCAGGTCTGCTGGCGATCCGTAAGTATCAGGAATCGATTGGAGAGGGGCACCGTAACGTCTGCCTGATCCCATCTTCTGCTCACGGTACCAACCCAGCGTCGGCGGCGATGATGGATATGAAGATCATCGTGACCAAGTGTGATGAGAACGGCAACGTTGATGTAGCTGATCTCCGTGCACAGGCGGAACTGCACAAAGATGATCTCTCCTGCCTGATGATCACTTACCCGTCCACTCATGGTGTGTACGAGGAAGATATCGTCGAGATCTGCGAGATCATCCACAAAAACGGCGGCCAGGTGTATATGGACGGCGCAAACATGAACGCACAGGTGGGTATCTCCAAGCCGGGTGTGATCGGTTCCGACGTCTCCCACCTGAACCTGCACAAAACCTTTGCCATCCCACACGGTGGCGGTGGTCCGGGTATGGGTCCAATCGGCGTTAAGAGCCATCTGGCACCGTTCCTGGCAAGCCACAAGGTCAGCCCGGTTGAAGGCTTAGATCCAGAAAATGGTGCTGTTGCAGCGACGCCTTACGGTTCTGCATCGATTCTGCCGATCACCTGGATGTACAACGTGATGCTGGGTAAATCAGGCCTTAAAGCCTCTACTCAGATGGCGATCCTGAATGCTAACTACATGACGGAAAAACTGGCTGAACATTACCCTGTTCTCTATCGCGGTCGTAATAACAAAGTTGCGCATGAGTGCATCGTTGATATTCGTCCAATCAAAGAGGAGAGCGGTGTAACCGAGGAAGATATCGCTAAACGTCTGATGGACTACGGTTTCCATGCGCCAACCATGTCCTTCCCGGTTGCCGGCACGCTGATGATTGAGCCGACTGAGTCTGAATCTAAAGCTGAGATCGACCGATTTGTTGATGCGATGGTGCAGATTCGTGAAGAGATTGCGAAAGTGCAGAGTGGTGAGTGGCCTGCGGATAACAACCCGCTGTGCAACGCACCGCACACTCAGGCGGATGTTATGAGTGCTGCATGGGAGCGTCCATACAGCCGTGAAGAGGCGGTCTTCCCGAATGAAGCGACGCGTCAGAGCAAGTTCTGGCCAACGTCTAACCGTATCGACAACGTCTACGGTGATCGTAACTTCATCTGTTCATGCCCGGGTATCGAAGCGTACCAGGACTAACGAGCAAGTTGTCAGGTTAAAAAGTCGAAACCTGAAACTTCTGCCCCTGTGACCTGGTGTCATGGGGGGAGTAAGTGGCAGGAGGCCACACTGCGCGCTGGTCTCCTGTCACTGGCAGATAAGCACATGGGGTTTGTCTGCCGCCCCAGCGCAGCTGCCGAAGTCATTCGGTAGCTGCACCTTTGAACATATTCTCACAAAAGTGGGATTTCTCAAGTAAGCAACGCTGTTTATTTCGGGAATCCTTATTTGTATTGGTGTGCTTCCAGCATCAGCTGGACGCTTTTGCGGGGCTAATTTAGCCCCGTTTTTTTTGCCTATAATACCTCGGTTTCAGAAATGGTAATTATCTGTTCGGGCTCTGCCTGAACGGGAACTCTGCAATCTCAATTTAGGTTTGAACCCCGTAGGAGCGGTGTCCCCACCGCGAAACGTGCTGAAACTATTATCGCGGTGAGGACACCGCTCCTACGATTGAGCCTTGCCTCTCTACCTCCTTACTTGCCTTTTCTGGTTACCCGCTACATATTAGCGACATAGGGAATTCGCTGTGCAGGCTTATGCGCACAGTTAGTCATCAAAACGCGCGCGCTCGTTTTTATCGGAGGAAAATGGCAGTGCTGTCTAAAAAATCTTTAGATTCAATTTGTTATAGTCAGCCAAACTTTTCTTCTTGGCAGAAAAACGCGCACGCTCGTTATTAAAATGTTAACTGTATTAAGGATTGCGTATGAAACTAGTATCAATATTAGCTTTATGTTTACTAATGCTGGGTTGTTCCCAGATTCAGCGTTATGAAACTGTCTCTAAGACTATCGGAACTCAACAAACAGCCGCCATAGGTAGCGAGCTATACCGCGTCAATAAAACTAGAGATCTACCCAACGCCTTCGGGAAAGCCGATGTTTGGGGTGGCAAAGTAAATGAAGGCTACTCTGAGCTTCGTTTTATGGGGCTTACAAATGACGGCAAAATTATCTTTAGGCTTACCGACATAGATATTGAATCAAATGAGTCAGTATTTACTAGGTATGGCACAAGTCGATCTACTATAAATTCAAATACAACAGCAAATGCTAGTGTCTATGGCAATACAGCTTATGGCTCTGCTAATACCAATACAACTGTGTCTCACTATGAAAAGCCGGAGGCAACTATCACTCAGTTACCGCCTAATACAATAGAGTTCGTTTTCGATCCGAGTGATAAAATGTTGCCACTTGAGGGTATTACCATTGAAGTTCTTCAGGTAAAAACGTATTCAATTAGCTATGTGCTACACAAAAACAATTAACAAGCAAAGGCAGCATCTCCCTTCGGGCTGGACGCGCTAACGCAAGCCGCTGCCTTGGGCGTTAACTGTACTTAAGGAGGTAGTTCGTGAAAGGAAGTTGTATGTGTGGAACCATCGAATACGAGGTTTCTACGCTAGATATGCCTATCATCTTTTGTCACTGTAAAACCTGTAGAAAAGCACACGCCGCACCTTTCGCTCCTACAGCAGGCGTCATGAGGGAAAATTTCCGTTGGTTGAAGGGAGTTAAAAATCTCTCAAGCTTTGAATCCAGTCCCGGAAAAGTGAGGCATTTTTGTTCTTTGTGCGGTACCCATCTCGTAGCAGAAAGGCCTACCCAGAAACATATAATTCTGCGAGTCGCGACGTTAGATGAAGATCCGGGCGTAAGCCCTGAGGCTCATATTTGGACGAGTCACGATGTTGAGTGGTTGGAGCATGAAGGTATCCCGGCTCACAAAGAATGGCAGCCAGCTAGGTGAATAAAGAGCTAATTAAGGCGTTATAAGGTGAGTTATTAATGTATCCACCAGTTGCATCACCTCCATGGTGGTTAGGACATTGCCCGCACTGTAATTGTTGGGTGGAGATGAATCTGCGAAAGTGCCCCCATTGCAAGGAAACGAAAGCAGGCGAAGTGGTTTGCTATCTACTTTTTGGTGGGGCTTGTCATAGTGGTTGGGACATTCGTCATTATAGACCTGAAACTATATAGGCTATGGTTTTAGCTGCCCCTTATAACCAGGCACGGTATCGCCAACCCGTTGCCCCCCTGTGTTCGCAACGTTATGGATATTTAGCATGAAGTTTATCTCTCTAGTCTTTTTGCTGTGCTTCTCAATCAGCACCCAAGCGTCGTGTGTGATTCTTCTTCACGGCTTGGCACGCTCACCTGATTCAATGGAGACTCTAGAAAGAGCCCTGTTAAAAGAGGGCTTTTTACCTATTAACGAAGGGTATCCATCAAGGGAATACCCAATTGAGCAGCTTGCGGAAATAGCTATAAAACCAGCGATTGATAAATGCCCAAAAAACGAGAGCGTCAATTTCGTTACTCATTCCCTTGGCGGCATCTTGGTGAGGCAATATCTAAGCAAGCATGATTTAGCTAACTTAAACCGTGTAGTGATGCTTGGTCCTCCTAATCAGGGCAGCGAGGTTGTAGATAAACTAGGAGATCTGCCTGGTTTTCACTTCATCAATGGTGATGCAGGAATGCAGCTTGGGACAGGTGAATTAAGTATTCCCAACACTTTAGGCAAGGCTAACTTCGACGTGGGTATTATTGCTGGGACAAGGAGCATCAATTGGATACTGTCATCCCTGATACCAAATAGAGATGACGGAAAGGTCTCGATAGAAAGTACTAAGTTGGATGGTATGAATGATCATATTGAAATGCCTGTCACGCACCCATTTATGATGAAGAATGATAGAGTCATCGCTCAGGTTGTTAACTACTTAAAAAATGGAAGTTTTGAGCATGACAGCAAGCCATAACATGGCGGTCAACGGTCATCCCAGCAGCTTTGGGCTCGAACTCAACGCTGCTGGCGGTGTTAAAGGACTAAAGGAGCAAAGATGTCTCTTATTGCGGATACACCGAAGCCGCCATACTACGCAGTGATCTTTACCTCTCTCCGTACAGAGGGGGATAACGGTTACGCTCAAATGGCAGATCGAATGGTTGAGCTGGCATCAAAGCAGCCTGGTTTTCTGGGCTTGGAATCAGCACGAGAGGAGGTGGGTATTACGGTTTCCTACTGGTCTGATCTTGAGTCTATTAAGCAGTGGAAGGCAGATGTTGAGCACCAGGAGGCTCAAAGGCTGGGTCATGAGAGATGGTATTCATCCTTCAAAACACGAATCTCGAAGGTCGAGCGTGACTACGGTATTTAAAAGAGCGTCCAACACCCTTTCTGCGGGCGAAGCTCAGAAAACGGATTAAGCATCAGACTCGGGTGATAGAGACTTAGGCGCTTTGAAGGCGTTAATTCAGCGGATATTACAGAGATAATTAAAGGGAGTTTAAAGTGCTCAATTATAGGAAAATTTTAACCGTTAAAACCTGTTTAGCATGTGCCACTTTTTCTCTGGTGACAGGATGTGCGTCATCTTACAAATACGATGCAAGTGCAAATTCAGCTTCTTTGCGGATTATAGGAAATAAAGAGAATTTCTTTGTTGATAATTTCAAAAATGAAGCGTGTGAAGTTAGCGACAATGGAACGCGTATGGCTTCTTTTTCTGGCCCGAGAAAAGATGTAGAGAGTCCTCTGAAAGGGAAGCAGATCTTAATCCCAGCGGGTGAAACCTTCTTCTCTACAGCTCATTATATTGATGCTAAATTTGCCCTCAACCGTTCGTGTAGCAAGATGATCGCGTTTACCCCGGTTGCGGGCTCTCGATACGTGGCATCATTCAACGTTAACGATGATATAACCCAGTGTGATTATGTTGTCGGTTTGGTTACTGACGACAATGAGCTTGTTGCAGAAACAACGGCGTATTACCCCAAAGATCTATGCTTACTGGGTGAGAACGTGGGACCAAGGAACGGTAAAGCGGGCAGGGTTGTGTGGAGTGTCGAGCTCTTCAGGTATGGTCTGCCAGATCTTCATATCACGACGAAACAATATGACCTTTAAGCATTGCTAAGATGGAGTGGGTAGGGGTGTTAATGAATATCACGACCACAGCAGAGGACCCTTCGCTGGGGTTAACGTCTGACACGGTATTGTTGTCGACTACGGCGGGGATGACCCGATTCGCAGCTCACCCCATCATGTTGCATTATATTTTCAGTTAAGAAAGGAGCATTAAATGAGTGAAATTCAGGAAGAGTATTGGGGCATGCCAGAGAAAACGTACTGCATGCTGATTCACCTGAGCCAATTGACCAGTGTTGTGGCACCCGGGCTTGGTTTAGTTATCCCAATTGTGATGTGGGCAATGAATAAGGATAAGAGCAAAGAGATAGATCAGCATGGTAAAGTGACACTCAACTGGATTATCAGCTTGGCTATCTACTCTATTATTTGTGTCATATTGTGGATTTTTCTAATTGGCGCTTTGGCATTTTTAGTGCTGGCTATTTTGAACTTTGTTTTTGCGATTATGGCTGCGATAAAAGCCAATAAAGGTGAGCTGTGGGTTTATCCCATGAGTATCACTTTTCTCAAATATAAATAAAGAAAAAACATAATCAGTTACGACTATTCCTGATGGTGCTTCGCCCCTCGATGGGGCAGCATCCTGTACTCATCTCTGATCTACTCAGCTATACCCAAGCAATAGGGTTAGGATTCAATCTTGTTGGATTGAATGCCTTTGGATAATGTTTGTACCAGATGTTGTTCAATCTCAGTTGGTTCCATCGTTTTATTAGCCAGTAGCCATGCAGCGCTGTAGAGCATGCTATCTATTACTGAGACTATCCAGTCTGGTGCTAAATCGCTGTTTATGATCCCCTGTTTCTGCCCCTGTATAATCCAGCACTTTATAGCATCCATCTGGTTTTCGTATAAAGAAAGCACCTTTTGGTCAAACTCCACCACTGTCCAGATCATCTGAAGGAAGTGAAACCGGTCAGCCAAAGGTAATAGCGCCATGACCATGTTATGAAGGGCGGCTTCCTCTTGTAACCCTTTCGCAACGATAGGGTCTATTGAGTTTTTGACTAGTTGTAGGGATTCAATGGCGATAGCTGTGATCAAATGCTCCCGTGTCGGGAAATGCCTATACAGAGTCGCCCGGCCAACGCCTGCCTGTTTAGCCACCTCGCTGAGTGAAGCATGTGGATTAGTCAATAACACCTGAAAACTGGTATCTAATAGTGCGCGATTGGATTTTTGTATACGCAGATCGGTCATATCAAACTCTATGAGACAGTGTTGTATCATATATTCTTGTGCTTTATGATACATCTATGTTTCATAATTTATAAGAGGCTTAACATGTCTGAACTGATCAAGCGCTATGAGCACGCAGCCAGGCAGCCCCTGGATCAGGCTAATAGTTTGCCGTTTGCTGTTTATAAAGATGCTCAGGTAGCTGAGTTGGAAGCGGATAAAATCTTTCACCGGCAATGGGTGTTTGTATGTGCCACGGGGATGTTAGGAGAGGCAGGCCGTTACTTTGCTTTCACTCTTGCAGGTGAATCCATAGCCGTCGTACATGGTAAAGATGGTCATATCCGGGCTATGTCTAATAACTGTAGCCATCGAGGAACACCACTGCTGAAGTCTGGTTTTGGTCAGATCGAAAAGAACATTGTATGCCCCTATCATGCCTGGACTTATTCCGATAACGGGGAGCTAAAAGGCGTGCCATTTGATACCAACAAATGCGTCGACAAACAGCGCCATGAGTTACCCAAATACGCTCTGCAGGAGTGGATGGGATTACTGTTTATTAATCTGTCAGATACACCCAGTGATCTGCTTGAGCGCCTCAATCAGATTAATCCCTATCTACAGCACTTCCATATGGATCGCTTTATACAAGCTTATGAAGGGGTAGCTGAGCACTGGAACTGCAACTGGAAGCTGGCAGTTGAAAACGGTATTGAAAGCTATCACCTGTTTATGGTGCATCGGGAAACCCTGGAGGTGAACACGCCAAGCAAGAAAGCCTATTACATTGCGGGTGATGCTAACTGGAGTTTGACCGGTGGAGAGATCGTTGAGAAGCGTAGTGTATTATCCAAACTGTTCTCCGGCGATACCCCTGAACCGCTCAATCAATATATGCTGATCTATCTGCCTCCAGGCTTTATCGGCATTCTCAGTTACGACTCTTTTGATTGGATTGCGGTGACACCTGACGGGCCGGAAAACTGTTTTGTTCAAGGAGGAGGGATGTCAGAACATGCCTCGGGGGAAAACGGTAAGGGCAGTGACGCTTTTACTGCAGCTTTTCTCCAGGAAGATAAAGATATATGTGAGTTAGTTCAGAGTGGTATGGGCTCCCGACATCATCAGGGCGGAAAACTGCTGGAAGTGGAACGTATTGTGGTGGATTTTCATCAGTATTTAGCTAAGCATCTTTTCAACTCGCCGGTGAGCGATTTTAGGGAAACCGAAGCAGCTGAAATGTTTAAATAGATGATCAGGGTATAGAGAGGAGTCGGCCGATACTTCACGCAATTGGGTGCATCAGACGCTCTTTAAAGCCGACTCAGATAAAAAATTTATGCTTAATATGATTTATCTCTAAGGATGATTTATGACGACAACACCGAGCAGTGTCAAAGTAAAAAGTGAGAGTGGCCAAACATTGAGCAAAACACGCTCCCCCATAGCTTGGAGATCCCTTTTGGGGCTGGGGCTGATATTCCTGGAGTTGTGGCTCAATACCGGCATCATCTGGGGGGTATTTATGTTGTTATGGGCAATTATGGGTATCCAGACAGGGCAAACCTATATTCTTGAAATACTGGAGCGCCAAAAGCACCCGATCTTGTTCTGGGTGACGATATTTTTGTGGTTATTGATAGCGGGGTTCTTCTTTATGAGCAACGCCCATATATATGGGTTCTTTCAGGGTTTGATCTCTAACCTGTAATTAAAAGCAATTTCCTGATCTAGCCATGTATTACTTAACAACTGATTTTAAGGTTCGCCGCCCATTCACGTCTATGCTTTATCTAGCTATTCAGCGGAGGTGTGTATGGGGTATCAGGGCGAGATCGAGGGTGTTTATTTAGGTGAAGTTAACCACGTGGGACCAGATGATACCCCGACCGGTATCTATAAGTATGCGGTGGACTCCCCTGTGTTATTAACCTCAACCGGGCTTAAAGGGGATCTGCAGGTGGACCGACGGGTTCACGGCGGACCAGAGAAAGCGCTCCACCATCTTCCAGCGGAGAACTATGCCGTACTTAGTCAGGCGTTGCCGCACCTTGCGGATGGCTTTGTGCCGGGCAGTGCCGGAGAGAATATCAGTACACACGGTATCACTGATACGGATGCTCATATTGGCGATATTATCCGCATGGGCGAGGCGTTGATACAGATCTCACAACCGCGGCGTCCCTGCTGGAAGGTGAATCACCGCTATGGCAACGGCCATATTGCCCCTCTGCTGATGTCTCAGGGTATTACCGGCTGGTACTACCGCGTGCTGGAGGAGGGGATGATCGGTAGCGGTGACCGATATGAGTTAATCGACAGATTGGAGGGGAGTGCGAGCGTTGCTTCAATCTGGCAGATCTTCCTTGAAAAGCTGCGTTCACGAAAACCGATCGAGGCGTTTAATACGGATATTCCCGGTTTATCTGAAGAGTGGGCGTTTGAGTGAATCGGTCACCTTAAATATGAAACTGCTGATTGATCGTTAACAGATCCTCTCGCAGGAGTTCAATAAATGCAGAGGTCAATTGCGAGGCTGGTCGATGGGCGGGTTGCAGAATGGAGACTGATAGCTGGACCTCTGGAGTGAACGGCCTGAAGCATAGCTTGTGCGATTCCGGTTGATATTCGTAATAGCTGCTAGCTGTAATCGGATCGCAGATGCAGTAGCACAAACCCTCTTCAACCAGTTTGAGTGCTGGTTGAAAGTTACGCAGTTCAAACCGGGTATTGAGCTCTGCACCCACTTTTGCGAAAGCCGCCTGAGTAGATAGCAGGTTGGGATGATCCTCCTGAAGCGTGGCAAGGGGCAGACCCGATAGGTCTTCAGGGGTTATGACCGCTTTCTCTGTTAAAGGGTCATCGTGACGTAGAGCGCAGACACAGGAGAGTTCAAAGGTCTCTAGCGAGATCGCACCATTCGGTGCTGGGGTTTCTGCCAATCCTACATCATACTGTTGCGATGCGATCCACTCTTCGATAATGGCTGATGCGCGCATCATCAAAGCGACTTTTACCTTGGGTTTATCTCGCACAAAATCGGCAAGGAGTCGCGGCATCATAAATTGTGAAGAGGCTGGCATGCAGGCAATCCGCAAACGACCCTCCTGAAGGTCAGCAATCTCTTTCATAGTTTTTGTGCAGTGAGTCAGGCGCTCAAGAATCGCGTCTGCTTCTGTCAGGAAATACTGTGCCTCAGGCTTTTTGATAAGCCGCCCTCGCTGACGCTCAAACAGTTTAAGTCCCAGCTCATCCTCTAGTGTGTTAATCAAAGCGCTAACCGCAGGTTGGGTTCGATTGAGTGTGCGGGCTGCCTCTGAGATTGATCCGGTACGCATCACTTCCCGAAACGCCTGAAGCTGTTTGAAACTGAGGTTCATAGAGATCTCACAACTAATTACCGTTGACGTTACAGACAATAGGCCTGGCTCATCAAAAGCTATATTTATAGGTGATTGATTGTTAAAGAATAATTCAAGCCTATAAAGAAAGTCTATAGATGTATCAAAATAATCGTTTTGAGTTTATGGGTTTTGGTGGCCATTATTAGCGGTAAGCAAATAACAACAATATGTGTGTAAGTGAAGGAAAGTGTTCATGAACAGATTTGTCAGCATTATTCTGACAGGGCTGATCTGCCTGGTAGCACTTGGGCAGTTTGTCCAGGTTATTACCCGGTATGTCCTCGAAATTCCCGTTATGGGACTTGAGGAAAGTCTTCTCTATCCAACCATGTGGCTGTACATCCTTGGTGCTGTTAATGCATCTCGTGAGAATACGCATATCCGCGCAAATGTGTTGGAGATTTTCCTAAAAACCCCACGACAGTTTTGCGTACTGGCGATCATAGCTGAGGTAGTGAGTCTGGTCGTTGGTTGCTGGCTGACATACTGGGCCTGGAGATTCACTAAGTACTCATGGCGAGTCTGGAAAGAGAGCCCCACCCTGTATATCCCTACTTTTTATGTCGATGTGGCACTGATCATCGGTTTGGTCCTGATGATGGTCTATACCGCCTATCACCTCATTCAACATGTCCGTCAGCTGTTTGTTGAGGAGGAGCAGTCATGATTGAAGTTGCATTAATAGCCGTTGCCGTCCTGGTTATCCTGCTGACCCTTGGGGTCCCCCTACCTTACTGTTTTGGTGGTGGCCTGATGGTGATGTATTTCATGGGTGATGTTGTGATGAAAGGCAACATGCTTTGGGGGTTCCAGCAACTCGGTAACCCTGTTCTGCTCGCAATTCCGCTATTTGTGCTTGCGGGCACGATCATGAGTGTCAGTGGAATCGCCGCGAGTTTACTTCGTTTTGTTAACATTTTTGTCGGTCATCTACGCGGCGGGCTGGGTGTTGTTGCAACGATTAGCTGTGCGTTGATTGGGGCGATTTCAGGTTCAGGTTTAACGGGTGTTGCTGCCATTGGCCCCCTTTTGATTCCAGAGATGGAAAAGCAGGGATATCCACGGGAGTATGCAACAGCGCTGATCGCTAATGCCTCTCTTCTGGGGCTGTTGATTCCGCCGAGTGTCACCATGATTGTTTATGGATGGGTGACTGATACCTCTATCTTGGCCTGCTTCCTGGCTACCTTAGGCCCGGGCCTTCTGATCATGGCGAACTTCTCTGTCGTGAATGTCTGGTTGGCGCGTAAGTTCCCACTCGTTTTGGAAGACCGCCCTAAAGGTGAAGAGTTTGTTGCAGAGGTCACTCAGCGTGGTTTCAAAGCGACACCTGCTCTATTAATGCCGGTCATCATTCTTGGGGGAATCTACGGCGGCATTATGACGCCGACTGAAGCGGCTGCGGTGGCGGTGATCTATGCCATTCCGGTTGGCTTTTTGATCTACAAAGGTCTGGATTGGAAAACGTTCCTGGGAGCGGGTAAAGAAGCATCAACCTCGGTAGGCGCCATCATGCTGATGATCCTGTTCTCCATGATCCTGTCTCAGATGTTTGTGCTTGAAAGTATTCCTCAGGCGATTGTGGAGTCAATCTTTGCCATCACCGATAACAAAGTACTGCTGCTTATTTTGATCAATGTACTGCTGTTCCTGGTTGGCATGGTGGTTAACGATGTCACGGCGATCATCTTAATCGCGCCGCTCCTGCTACCTCTGATGGAAGCGATCGGTATTAGCCCGGTGCAGTTTGCCGCAATCATGGGGGTGAATACCGCAATGGGTGGAGTGACGCCACCTTATGCATCGATTCTTTATCTGGGTGCCCGAATTGGCAAAGTCAAAGTGACGAAAGTGATTCGCCCAGCAATGATTCTGATCCTGACGGGCTATCTGCCGGTTGTGTTCCTGACATCATTCTGGGATGACCTGTCGCTCTACCTGCCACGTGTATTCGGATATTGATGAGTTAACTGAAAGTCCTGTACCAGTGGGTGAAAGCACCCCGGGATAACAAAAACAAGTAAAGAGGATAGAAGATGAAACCTTCCCGCTTAAATAAAATGATGAGTACTGCACTGGTTGCTGGTGCATTAGGTTTGACCTCCGTTGCAGAAGCCGCAACGTTAAAAATTAGTCATATCCGTCCGCAGGGAGCGATCGTTGATCAAGAGTTGAAAGCGTTTGCGGGCGATGTTGAGAAGGCTACGGAAGGTGATGTGAAGGTGAAAATCTTTGCTGCGAGTGCGTTAGGTGATTACACCACCGTGCAGGAGCGAATCTCTGTGGGTGCCGTGGATATGGCGGTACAGCCTGCTGCCACAGCGGCGTCACGTCAGATGCAGATTACCTACTTCCCATACGTGGCGGCTAACTGGAAGGAAGCTAAGATTGCTTATGGTCCAGGTGGCGCTATCCATGAGGCTATGAAGGAGCTGTATGCTAAACAAGATATCACCATGCTTGCTGCTTACCCTGTTTATTTTGGGGGTGTAGCGCTGAATACCGATGCAGTTTCTCCGGGTAACCCTAATGTCGACAAAGGCATCAAAGTTCGTGTTCCTGGTATTAAAAGCTTCCAGCTGACTTCAGATTCATTGGGGTATATCAGTTCACCGATTCCATTTTCTGAAGCATTTACCGCTGTGCAGACAGGGGTTGTTGATGGTGTGATCGGCTCTGGAGCAGAGGGTTATTACGCTTCTTTCCGAGATGTGACCAAGACCTATATCCCAGTAAACACACACTTTGAAGCATGGTACATGCTGATCAACTCCGAGACTCTGGCAGATATGGACAGTGATGATCGTGATGCACTGATCAAAGCTGCCTCTGAGTTTGAAACTAAACGCTGGGCTCGCGCTGAAGCTGATCAGGCGGATTATGAGCAGAAGCTGGCAGCTTACGGTGCAACGATTGTGACGCTGACCGATGAAGAACTTGCCGCAGCGGCGAAGAAAGTTCGCGCAGAAGTATGGCCAAAAATTCTGGAAGATATCGGTGCCGAGTGGGGCCAGGGTGTCTTAAACCAGATCGCTAACTAAGCGATCTCTCTCAGGTAGCTATCGGGTGATCTCCAGCAGTACCGGATAGCTACCTGCTTTAAGTAGCCAATCTTTGTTCAAGCTAATTCATGCAGCTATTTTTATTTCTGCGTGAACAGTCTTTGGCACCGAAAAAATAGAAAGACCAGGTGTTAATTATGTTTCGTTATCTATCGCAACAGGATACGTCCGTCGTATCTCTGCAGATCAATCAGGTCGAAGTGACCGTTCCGAAGGGGAGTTCAGTGTGGTCAGCAATGGCCTATGCCGGTGAAACAACTACACGTCTGGCATCAGTCACTGAGCAGGAACGGTCAGCGTACTGTGCGATGGGAGTCTGTTTTGAATGTCTGGTTGAAATTGATGGTATGCCAAACCGTCAGGCATGTCTGACTGAAGTCCGCGCAGGTATGCAGGTTAAGCGACAGGAGATCACTCAGGAGAGTAGCCTGCCATACCTGACACCTCGATCTACGCAGATAACCTCAGACGATGTGGTACAGATTTTTGATTGCAGCGTAGTTTCTGAAGCGGAGGGTTTCCATGCGAAATAGTTACGATATCGCGATTATTGGAGCCGGACCTGCCGGTATGTCTGCCGCAATAACTGCTGTAAAAGCCGGCTCAACCGTTGTCGTTTTAGATGATAAAAAACAGGCGGGTGGGCAGATCTATCGAAATGTGTCCCACAGTCCGTTGCCAAACCCTGAAAGTTTGGGGTCGGATTATACTAAAGGCCGCTCACTGGTCGCGGAATTTGAAGCCTCGGGTGTGATAGCGCTCTGGGAATCGACCGTATGGCATGTCGGGGATAAAGGTGAAATCCTTTTTTCACAAAAGGGGGTAACCAAGAGCCTGACCGCTCGTGAAATCATTATCTCCTGTGGTGCGATGGAGCGTCCGTTTCCTGTGCCCGGGTGGCATCTGCCAGGTGTTATGTCGGCAGGTAGTGCTCAGGTCATGCTGAAAAATGATGCAATGGTGCGTGATAATGCTGTTTTTGTTGGTACTGGCCCGTTGCTCTATCTGATTGTGGCGCAGTACATCCGTTTAGGCGTTGAAGTAAAAGCGTTAGTAGATACTACACCGCTCTCCTCATATACAGGTTCAGCACCCTATTTTCCGGGGGCCCTTGCTCACGCTCGGATGCTTGTGAAGGGAATGGGTTTGCTGAATGAGATTCGTAAAGCCGGAGTTACTGTATATCGGTTTGCGGAGAATATTGCGATAGAGGGTGATACTGAAGCGAAGTCGATTAAATTCAACTGCGGCGGCAGTCAAATAAAGTTCAGTGCTGAGCATGTCTTCCTGCATCAAGGCGTAATTCCGAACCTGAATATGACCCGTTCTTTAGGGGTGGATCATCATTGGTGTGCACAGCAACTCTGTTGGAAGCCAACACTGGATATCTGGGGGGAAAGCTCGGTTGCGAGTATCGCGGTGGCCGGCGATTGCAGTGGCATTGTCGGTGCCGATGCAGCGGTGGATATGGGTCGTGTTGTCGCTTTGCAGCGGTTAGTCCGCTTAGATCTGATTACTGAAAAAATTCGTGATCAACTCGCTGCAGATGCACTAGCTCGTATAAAAAAACTGAACCGGTTTCGTAAATTTATTGATCGTCTCTATCGGCCTCAGGATCTCCATCGTATCCCGCAACAGGAGGATACTGTAGTTTGCCGCTGTGAAGAGCAAACTGTTGGTCAACTAAAAGCAGGGTTTGATGCAGGGGCTAACGGCCCTGATGAGCTTAAGGGGCTAACCCGTTGTGGAATGGGGCCCTGTCAGGGGAGGCAGTGTGGGCATACGGTTTCAGAGCTACTTGCACAATGGCGTGGTGTAACGGTTTCTGATATCGGCTATTACCGACTTCGTTCCCCTATGCGGTTACTCAACCTGTCTGAATTGAGTCAATTTACCCATGTAGCTCCTGGATACACGGAGGAGAAGTCATGAATGCGGATGTCATTATCATTGGGGGCGGAATTCAGGGGTGTGCAACAGCCTATCAACTTGCACAGGCAGGCGCTTCAGTCATTGTGTTGGAGAAAGATCGTGTCTCTCGCCATGCATCGGGTGTAAATGCTGGTGGTGTCAGAGTGCTTGGGCGTCACGTTGCAGAAGTAGCACTCAGTAAAGCCTCTATGGAACTTTGGCCTCAGTTGGATGTTGAATTGGATGCTGATACCGGTTTCCGTGCGCGCTCGCTTATCAATATAGCCGCGGATGAGAGTGATCTGGAGATACTGGCTAAGCGTGAGCAGCAGATGCATGCACTGGGTTATCTGCATGAAAAAAGACTTGATCAGCAAGAGTTGCGCGAACGACTTCCCTATGTATCTCCAAGTTGTGTGGGAGGTGTGGTTTCAGAGGAGGACGGATATGCGATTCCTTATAAATCTACATTTGCATTCAGAAATGCTGCCGAGCGCCATGGCGCAACCTTTCTGGAAGGGGTTGAGGTTGCACAGATTAGAAAAATTGGGCCGCACTGGCTGGTTGATGCCGGCTCTCAGCGTTTTGAATCACAGTATTTGGTGAATTGCTCGGGGGCATGGGCGGATCAGATCTCGGTCATGATCGGTGACAATGTGCCTTTAACTCATAGTGCGCCGATGTTGATGATTACCACTAGGATGCCTCACTTTGCGACGCCTGTTGTGGGGGCGGTGAGCCGGCCGCTTTCGTTCAAACAGTTTGAAAATGGCACAGTACTAATTGGTGGTGGTGCAAAAGGGTTTGCTGACCGGGAGAACAATAGAACTAGACTTGATTACAGTAAGTTGGCAGTAGGGGCGAAGAATGCGATCGAGTTTTTTCCGATTATGAAAACCGCTGCGGTTAACAGGATGTGGTCGGGGCTAGAGGCGTATATGCCAGATAACCTGCCTGTTATTGGTAAGAGTGTAAGCGCAGATAATGCTTTCCATGCATTTGGTTTTTCGGCGCATGGTTTTCAGATGGGACCGATCATAGGGAAAGTTATGGCTGAATTGGTACTCACGGGTGTGAGTTCATTTGATTTAAATGCGTTCAGGGTCGACCGTTTTGAGCGCAAAGTTTTGTAATCTATTTCGAATAAGTGGAGTAAGACCTGATGTCGATTGAACGTATCGGTTCAACTGATCGTATGAGCAAAATAGTAAAGCACAATGGTACGATCTATCTGTGTGGACAAACTGCTAGTGACCCTGAATGGGATATTACTGAGCAGACAGAACGTTGCCTGGTAAAGGTTGATGATCTGCTAAAGGAAGCGGGTAGTGATCGTAATAAGTTGCTGTCAGTGACGATCTATGTGCGGGATATGAAAGATTTTGCCGCGATGAATGTGGTTTGGGACGCCTGGATCTCCGATTATGAGAAACCTGCGCGGGCTTGTGTTGAGGCTCGCATGGCTCGTCCAGACCTGTTGGTTGAATTCAGTGTGGTTGCTGCTCAGTAATCTCACTTTTGCTGGTTATATCCAGTACACCAGCATCCCTTGGCCGCTCACTGAGCGGCCTTTTTTATTTGAACTACACTTTTTTGTAAAAGTGATCTTAATTTCTCAGATTGCGTATCGGCTTAAGATGGATTCTTAAGTGTTTACTCAACACGTACATAACAGAGAGGTGATGATTATGTTGCTGAGTCATGTACCGGGAATGTTCACCCACCCTGATGCAGAGTGGGAATTGATTAAAAAGGAGCACACTAACCCAGGTCGGATCTATATGGCCTATATCGGCGTTTTGGCTCTGATCGGGCCTGTGTGTGCTTATATCTCTACTACCCAGTTCGGCTGGCGGGTGGGGGATGGCGAGCTGATTAAGTTAACCAGTATGAGTGCGTTTCAGCTCAATCTGCTGACTTATGTTGCGATTTTGGTTGGGGTCTTTGGTTTAGGCTGGATGATCGACTGGATGTCCAAAACCTACGGCAGTGGGCATGATGAGTATGCTGCGAACGGCATCGCGCTGGCGGGTTACTCCTGTACGCCGCTGTTTCTGGCTGGCTTTGTCTCACTCTATCCGGTGCCATGGGTCAATATGCTGGCCTACATGGTGGCGGCCGCCTACGCAGGTTATCTGATCTACGATGGTTTGCCTCATGTACTCGGCATCGAGAAGGAGCGGGCGTTCTTTTTCTGTGGCGCGATACTCACGGTAGGGCTGGTCTATCTTGTGATTACCCGTGTAGGCACTGTGATTATCTGGAATATGGGATTCGCTCCAACGTTTATCTCGGGATAGGTTAACGCCCCGTGGGTTGTTCCATCTCGTAGAGGGCATCACCTATATCATCCAACCTGCTTGTGATCAGGGTCTGGGCATCGTTCAGGCCCTGATTGTAGTAGAAGCTACCGATCTCTTTAGAGATAAAATCAAGCAGGAATTCGCAATCAAACTGGCCGATATCAAAATCCAGTTCATCGCCGAGATAGCGCTTTAATTTCTGAACAATAAGGTCTTTCCTGTCTTTTTCGAATGCTATCTGTGCCATTACTCGCTTCCTTTACTGTTTCTGAAACTCTGCATAGATCTCCAGTGTAACCTCATCTCCGACCAGGCCGCTGTATTTATCAAGGTTAAAGTCACTGCGTTTGATCGTGCCGCTGGCTGTAAATCCAAGCGTATAGGTAAAAGTGAGCAGGTTGGTTGCTCCTCCATTAAAGTGTCCATTAAGGGAGATAGGCTGAGTGATCCCTTTCAGGGTCAGATCACCTTCGAAAATAAAGTGATTGCCAGATTGAGGGATCACCTGTGTGGTCTTAAAAGTGGCGCGAGGATATTGTTGGGTATTAAGCCACGCCTCATCCCTCAGCATCGACTCCATTTTGCTGTTGTTGGTGTCAATGCTGGCAGTATCCACCCAAGCCTCCAGCGTGGTTGCAGAGATCTGTGATGGTGAAAAGTTGAGGCTGGCATCCAGATGGTTGAATCGACCTACATAGGTGGAGAGCCCTAAGTGGTCCACCTTGAATAGTAGGTGGGTGTGGGCTGGGTCGATCCGGTACTGGCCGGGTTTAAGCTCCACTAGTTGCTGAGTTTTATCTGGCGTCACCAGTGCACTACAACTGTAAAGTAGCAGTGTGGATATTAAGAGGCTTAGCGTTCGGATATAGGCCATAATAACTCCTGCTAATGGACCGGACATGCTGTATTACAGCTTAGAGCCTGTTACCGTATTTTTTATCCTGATTGTGACGATTTTTATTGAGCCTGCGAGTCTTGTTGATATGAGTGGAAATGTACACTTTGAAAACCCCGCCAACCTGAAAGAGGCTCAAGCCCTGTTGACGTTCAAGCCCTTAAGCCTGAAACGGGGGGTGATTGGTGAGCCCAAGTCTATTGCAGTGTATGTTCGTGACTATAAAAAGAGGGAGCTGCCCAAACATGAGCGCACACTGGAGCTGTACTATGAGGGGATGGTGTTTACCCAGTCTGCTTGTGGCGAACGAGAAGCGAGGCGTAAGGCATTAGAGGTTCCCTATGGTGCCGAGCCTCAGAACAAGATTATCGGTGGTCATGAGGCCCGTGCTTACCCGTTAGGGCCAGAGCCTGCTGAAGATGACATCGACCCGAGATCGCCTGCTGTTGTTAGTTGGTACGACCGCGATCTCTTTCTGTTGCTTGCCAGCAGTGAATTGAGTGTTGATCGTTTGCTGACAATTGCTCAGTCTCTTTATAAAAAATAGGTGTTTTCTGCGTTAGTGCTTGCGTGGAGTACTCAATCGGAATCTCCATGAATTTGAGTGATGCAAAGCATATGTGAGTATCGCTGACAGTGGAAACAGGTCAGGATGGTTAGTTTATATTCGAGGTGCTTTTACTGCCGACACCGAGCTTCCAGCGGATGTTGCAGCGGTGGCAGTTTGCTATCCATTGTCTGATCGTTTTGTCATTGTAGGTTTCGCAAAGGGTGTTACATTCGGGGCAGTGTACATGCATCAGCCGATAGCGTAGGTAGCCTAATGCATAGATCGCACAACCCACCATTATCACAGCGAAAAAGGCCGACCAAACATTTAAATCATTTACACCCGCTGCAATACAGAGCCCCATAGAAAAGATCGCCCCAAGAATTGATGCGATCGCGTGTCGCGTAAATTTATGGGCGAAAGCGGTATGCTCCCGGGTGGTGTATTTATCTTCCATGTACGGCAATCACTTTTTCTCTGCGCTGCGTTAAACAGAAGGAGCCGCACTGTTGCGGCCCCCACTTCAAGATCTTAATTTGTGAATTACAATTGTCGTTTGCTTCAGGGGGGATGTCGTCAATAAATCGATAGCTAGCTAGCTAGCGATAGAACAGCTGCTCGCGTTTCACCCCTTCATCACCAAAAGTGATCAAACCGGCACCTATGATATCGCCCAGTTGCCACTGACACCATGCCATGTTTCCATCGACCATCACGTGTGTAATCACCATCTCATCTGCGATCTTTTTCAGCTCATCAATATATCCGGCCAAATCATTCTGACCGTAGATGGCGCCTTCTTTATCGAGAAGTTGATAATCTGAGGTGACATTGGCAGCGATTGTTTCTGCATCCAGGCTGCTATAACCGCTCGCATAGCCACCTAGCTTGTCTGCTGCTGACATATCTCTTCTCCATTCTTAAGTTATTGCTGGAAGTGGAACACTACCGCAATGGATTATGCGGCAGCGTATTCAGTGTAGTCGTAGGGGGCCGCGTGTGTATGAATTTGGAGACGGGTGGGTAGTTAATTGGGGCATCGTTATGGCGTCAGGGTTGGAGAAGCAGATACAGAGCGAAACCGACCCAGCTAGCAATCAATAGCCCCCAGGCTAGCCGACTCTGTTGATAGACCACTTGAGGCTCCGGGGTTGTGGTTTCACTCGGTGACGCGGATTGTCCCTGCTGTAATTTGCGCTTCTGTTTGTCCAGTGCGCGCGCCTTTTCTTTATGCCGCTTTTTGTACTCTTCTATCCCTTTTTGGATTCCTTGAGCGATCAGCTTGGTTTGCTCTTTGGTTTGTCCGGGACGTTGTGTCGCTTTCGCAACCTGCATCGCTTCAGCGACGACTGTGTCAGATACTTTATGTTTTTTTGCCATCTCGACCCCCAGGGAATTTGGTTTATTGTCTCATGATTGGGTCGGTTTTAGGCAGTATAATTTGCGTAAACTCAGGAGCGCTAGCAGGGTGTTTCAGTGGAGAGAACCGCCATAATCGCGAGGAGGTTAGAGATCTGAGCGGAATGGCAGGTAGCTGCTAAGTTCCTCTATCTGATGATCAATCGCGCTCCGCTCTTCCTCTATAAACTGTTTAATCGCGTTGTTAAAGCCCGCCTCTTTAATCCAGTGAGCAGACCAAGTCGGCACAGGTTCAAAACCTCGTTGAATCTTATGTTCCCCCTGTGCCCCTGAATCAAATCGGTCTAACTGGTGACGAATGCAGTAGTCGATCCCCTGATAGTAACAGGTCTCAAAGTGCAGACTGTCATACTCGTCGATACAGCCCCAGTATCGTCCGTAGAGTGTTTTGCTGTCTTTGAGCGATAGTGCACCCGCGACGGGCTGATCATCTCTGTAAGCCAGTACCAGAAGCAGGTTGTCAGGCATGGTCTCTCTGAGTTGTCGGAAAAAATCGATATTGAGGTAGGCTTCCCGGCCCCGCTTCAGATAGGTCATCCGGTAGAAGTCATAAAACGTTTCGATCTGATCAGAGGTGATCTGTTCACCTGAAAGGGCGATATGAGTGATCGCCTGCTCGACGATCTTCTGTCGCTCCTTTTTAACGTTTTTGCGCTTTCTTGAAGTGAAGTGGGCGAGAAAATCATCAAAATTCTGATAACCACGGTTAAACCACTGGTACTGGCACCCCTTACGAATCAGCCACTGAGGATGGTTGAACTGGTTTATCTCATGCTGAGTCGGGAACAGTATATGCCACGAATGTGCTTTCAGTTGCTGGCAAAGCTGAGGGGCGAGCTTTTGCAAGGCTTCCAGCAGGAGGGCTGGATCTTGTTTTGTCAGTAGCCTTGGACCTTCAACGGGGGAGTAGGGGATGGCGGTCACCAGCTTCGGATAATAATCCAGTCCGTATCGATGGTAGGCATCAGCCCACGCCCAATCGAATACATACTCACCGTAGGAGTGATTTTTAAGGTAGAGAGGCATCACGGCAATGGTGGTCCCATCTTCCTGAAGTTGGATATATAAGGGTTGCCATCCGGTTTTGGCGCAGACGCTCCCGGAGCTTTCCAGTGCATGAAGGAATTCATAACGACAAAACGGGTAATCCTCCTGACAGAGGCTATTCCATATGTTTGCACCTATTTCACTGATTTTATGGCTGAATTTAAGTTCCAGCATATCGCGGGTTCCGTTTTGTCTTGCTAAGCTTTAAGTGTAAATGGCCTGATTTTCGTTATTGTAGAGGCCTGTTTAGGCATACGTACAGGAGTATTGTAATGGATGAGTTGGAACTTGAATTTGAGCTTCATCCCCAGTTAGCGGCTGATTGTATCGTGTTGGGGGATTTTCCGGTGAGTCGGCTCCTCTTGTTAAATGACGCCAACTATCCGTGGTTTATCCTAGTTCCACGTCGTGCGGGTGCGACTGAGATCTATCACCTCTCTGATGAGGAGCAGTATGCGCTGATTCAGGAATCTTCGTTTCTCTCCTCTAATCTGGCTGATAGCTTTGCCGCGCGCAAAATGAATGTGGCCTCTTTGGGGAATATGGTTCCACAGCTGCATGTGCATCATATTGTACGCTATGAAACCGATAAAGCCTGGCCGGGCCCGGTTTGGGGTAAAGTCCCCGCTATCCCTTACACCGATGAGCAGATCCACGATATACGTCGCAGGGTTGAGGCCCTGATGTCGGGTGAGGTGGATTTTGTGCCTGAAAACAGCGGTATCAGCTGCTAGTTTCAGAGTGATTTTGTACGCTGCCAGACAGCGTGCATAAATATTTCATTTCTTTCGGCCTCCAGTCGCTTTGGGGGCCTGTCACCACCAGATAATTCAGGTATAATCCGCCGTTTTCTATCGACAATTCTCCCTGTGGAGAACGGGTTGTTTTCAGATGCCAATCTTTGATTTTCAGTGTAATAGCTGTGGTCACGAGTTTGAGAAGCTTGTTCTGAGAAGTGATGCACCGGCACCTGCCTGTGTTTCCTGTGCAAGCGAGGAAGTGGCCAAGCAAGTATCAGCTCCGGGATTCCGGTTGTCGGGTTCAGGCTGGTACGAAACAGATTTTAAAACCGGTAAGAAAAAAAATCTTGCGGGTGATTCCGGGTCTTCTGGCAGTGCCAGCTAGACCAGCGGTGTGTAAAGGTTATTCATTCATTTGATGGTTTGGTGAGAACCAGGCTGATTTAAGTAAACAGGAACAGTAAATTATGCGCAGTCATTATTGCGGCGATCTCAGAAAAGAGCATATCGGCGAAGACATTACTCTGACAGGTTGGGTACACCGTCGCCGTGACCACGGTGGTGTTATCTTCCTTGATGTGCGTGACCGTGAGGGTCTGGCTCAGGTTGTATTTGATCCGGATCGTGAAGAGAGCTTCGCGTTGGCAGATAGCTGCCGTAATGAATTTGTTGTTGAGATCAAAGGTACTGTGCGTAGCCGTCCGGAAGGTACTGTGAATCCGGATATGCCAACGGGTGAGATCGAAGTGCTGGGCAAAGAGCTGATCATCCTTAATAAAGCTGAAACGCCTCCGTTCCAGTTGGATGAGCACCAGAATGTTGGTGAAGATGTTCGTTTACGTCACCGTTATATCGACCTGCGTCGTCCTGAGATGCAAGATAAACTGCGTTTCCGTTCAAAAGTGACGAATGCTATTCGTAACTACCTGGATGACAACGGTTTCCTGGATATTGAAACCCCGATTCTGAACCGTGCAACGCCTGAAGGTGCGCGTGATTACCTGGTTCCAAGCCGTGTACATGATGGTCATTTCTTCGCGCTGCCGCAGTCACCTCAGCTGTTCAAACAGCTGCTGATGGTATCCGGTTTTGACCGCTACTATCAGGTTGCTAAGTGCTTCCGTGATGAAGATCTACGCGCAGATCGTCAGCCTGAATTTACTCAGATCGATATCGAAACTTCCTTTATGGATGAAGAAGGTATCATGGGTATGACAGAGAACATGATCCGTAAGCTTTTCCTTGAGCTTAAAGGTATCGACCTGGGTGATTTCCCACGCATGCCTTACTCTGAAGCGATGCAGCGTTACGGTTCCGATAAGCCTGATCTGCGTTTCCCAATGGAGCTGGTGGATGTTGCTGATCTGATGGCTGAGATCGAGTTCAAAGTATTCGCAGGCCCTGCAAAAGATCCGAAAGGTCGTGTTGCTGCGTTGAAAGTACCGGGTGGTGCTAAGCTGACACGTAAGAATATTGATGATTACACGAAGTATGTCAGCATCTATGGTGCTAAAGGTCTTGCGTGGATCAAGGTTAATGAGATCGAAAACGGTGTAAATGGCCTGCAATCTCCGATCATTAAGTTCCTGGGTGATGATGTAACCATGGCTATCATGGAGCGTCTGGGTGCTGAGAACGGTGATATCGTCTTCTTCGGTGCGGATAAGGAGAAGGTCGTATCTGAAGCACTGGGTGCTCTGCGCATCAAAGTGGGCGAAGATCTGGAGATGGCTCAGTCTGAATGGGCGCCTCTGTGGGTTGTTGATTTCCCAATGTTTGAGGAAACCGATAATGGTGGCCTGACTGCTCTGCATCATCCGTTTACAGCACCGAGCTGTTCACCGGAAGAGCTCAAGGCTAATCCGTTGACTGCGCTTTCACGTGCTTACGATATGGTACTGAACGGTTGTGAGTTGGGTGGTGGTTCTATCCGTATTCACGATCAGGAGATGCAGTCTACGGTTCTTGAGATCCTGGGTATCTCTGATGAGGAAGCGGATGATAAATTTGGCTTCCTGCTTAATGCGCTTAAATACGGTGCGCCACCACACGGTGGTCTGGCGTTTGGTCTGGATCGTCTGATCATGCTGATGACGGGTACAGATTCGATTCGCGAAGTGATCGCTTTCCCGAAAACTCAGAGTGCATCTTGTATGATGACTGAGGCTCCGGGTGAAGTGAGCGCTGCTCAGCTGCGTGAACTGAATATCAAGCTTCGTAAGACGCCTTAACCTAAAAGGTTTACGCGCAAGTAAGTTTGAAGATAAGCTGCCTACGGGCAGCTTATCTGTTTCTGGCTGCTGCAATCTATAAGGAGAGTTAACATGGCAGGTCATTCAAAATTCGCGAATATTAAACATCGTAAGGCAGCGCAGGATGCTAAACGGGGCAAAATATTTACCAAACTTATACGCGAATTGGTAGTGGCAGCGAAAGAGGGAGGGGGCAACCCTGATGATAACCCTCGTTTGCGAGCGGCCGTGGATAAAAGCCTTGGCGCTAATATGAAGCGCGATACCATAGATAAGGCGATTCTTCGTGGCTCAGGTGGAGCTGAAGGAGAGCACTACGATGAGCTGACCTATGAGGGCTATGGCTCGAATGGTGTGGCGATCATGGTTGAATGCATGACCGATAATGTGAACCGGACTGTTGCAGCTGTGAGAGCGGCTTTTAATAAATACAATGGCAATCTTGGAACCAGCGGATCAGTTGCCTATCTGTTCGAGAAAAAAGGGCAGATCACTTACGGTGAAGATGCTGATGAAGAGCAGCTTATGGATGATGCGCTTGAGGCTGGGGCTGATGATGTGGTTGCCAATGAGGATGGGTCGATCGATGTCTTCACCGACTGGCATGATTTTATCGATGTAAAGCAGGCGTTGGTCGAGTCGGGTCATGAGCCGGTGCATGCAGAGGTGGCGATGATTCCGTCAACAACAGTCGAGCTGGATGTTGATACGGCGCGTAAGGTATTGAAGCTGATTGACGCCTTGGATGATCTGGATGATTCTCAAGAGGTTTATCATAACGCCATTATTCCAGCAGACGCGATGGAAGAGTAATCGGTTTTTCTAAAGCGGAAGCCGGGGTTTTATCCTCGGCTTTTTTGTTGCTGACGAAAGATCTGCTTTTGTTAACTACAGCGCTGTTGTATGCTTGCCTGTATAAATAAACAGTATGCTGTTTTGTTAGATTTCATTTCAGCGGTCGTTTCAGTTTTTGTCTCCGTTGGTGGTTAAGGGTATTACACATCTATGCTGATATTGGGAATTGATCCGGGTTCCAGAGTAACTGGCTATGGCGTGATCAACTGCGTAGGTAATAAAAATGAGTATGTTGCCAGCGGTTGTATTCGGATCAAAGGTGATGAGTTACCAGGGCGACTGCAGCAGGTGTATTCAGGGGTCTGTGAGGTGATTGAGCACTACTGTCCTCAGGAGATGGCGATTGAGCAGGTCTTTATGGCACGTAATGCGGATTCCGCTTTAAAGTTAGGGCAGGCACGTGGCGTTGCAATTGTCGCAGGCACAAATGCGGAACTGCCAGTTTATGAATATGCTGCACGTAAAGTGAAACAATCGGTCGTGGGTAAAGGCTCCGCAGATAAGAGTCAGGTGCAGCATATGGTCGCCCATATATTAAAACTACCCGGTCTGCCTCAATCAGATGCTGCAGATGCGCTGGCGATTGCATTGTGTCATGCCCACACGCGTACAAGTTTGATTAAAACCGCCGGTAGTGTCTCAGCTCGAAATGCGAGCTGGCGTAGTTGAGAATGATATGACAGAAGCAAGTTATCAAGATTTTATCTATATGGCTGACCTGATCGGGGTGGCTGTTTTCGCTACAGCGGGTGCTCTGGCCGCTCAGGGTAAGCGTCTGGATATTTTAGGCGTGGTAGTGCTTGCGATCGTGACCTCTCTGGGTGGGGGGACGATTCGGGATATTACCTTAGATATTCATCCCGTTGTCTGGATTGCAGACACGGCATATCTCTGGACAGCCATCATCTCAGCTGTGGTAGCGTTCGTTGTCTGTCGGTACGTGCAGTATCCCAGAAGGATGTTGCTGATTCTGGATGCAGCGGGTCTGGCGCTATTTGCAGTATTAGGGGCGCAGAAATCACTGGCTATGGATCTGCCTGCGCTGATCGTTGTAATGATGGCGGTTGTCACCGGTTGTGCGGGTGGGATGATTCGAGATATTTTGACCGGTCAGATCCCTTTGATCCTCTCCAGGGATGGCGAACTATATGCGACCTGTGCTCTGGCTGGAGCGATTTTCTATATCGTCTTTGATGAGTACATGCCAGGACAGATCGTAGCGATCACCTCGATGATGATCATTTTCGTTTTACGCATGTCGGCGATGTTTGCAGATCTCAGGTTGCCTGAATTTATTGTTGCCGGGCATAAGCTGGAAAAAGTAAAAAAAGGAAAGAATAAGTGATAGGTCGACTAAAAGGTGAACTGATAGAAAAGCTTCCGCCTCAGCTGGTTATAGATGTGCAGGGAGTAGGGTACGAGGTTGAAGCGTCGATGAACACCTTCTATCAACTGCCTGAAGTTGGGTCGGGTGTGACGCTATTTACGCATTTTGTAGTCAGGGAGGATGCTCAGCTTCTATATGGGTTTTATGACCGGGAGGAGCGTTCGCTGTTTCGTACGCTGATTAAGGCGAACGGTGTTGGTCCTAAGCTTGCGATCACTATCTTATCGGGAATATCCACCGCAGAATTTGTCCGATGTGTGAATGACGGTGATACAGCGTCACTGATTAAGCTACCCGGTGTTGGCAAGAAAACTGCGGAACGTTTGATTGTCGAAATGAAAGATAAGATTAAGGCGCTTGGGCTTGAGATTTCCAGTGAGTTTCAGTTATCGGCTGCTGATGGCCCCGATATGGCCTCTTTTGAGCCGGTTAATGATGCTCGTCAGGAAGCTGAAAGTGCATTGATAGCTTTGGGGTACAAGCCGGTGCAGGCCACTAAAGTGGTTGAACAGGTGTTCAAGTCTCTGGGTAGTGCGGCAACGAGTGAAGAGCTTATTCGCCACTCATTGAAATCGATGGTCGGATAAAGGCTGGATTATGATTGAAGCAGATCGTTTTATTTCTCCGTTAAGTAATCCTGTAGAGGAAGCGCAGGATCGGGCGATCCGCCCTAAAAGCCTGGAAGACTATGTTGGTCAGCCGGTGGTGCGCGAACAGATGGAGATCTTCATTCAGGCCGCGAAGATGCGTAATGAAGCGTTAGATCATACGTTGATCTTTGGTCCGCCGGGCCTTGGGAAAACAACGCTAGCGAATATTATTGCAAATGAGATGGGATCTGAGATTAAAACAACGTCAGGACCCGTGCTTGAAAAAGCGGGTGATCTGGCGGCTTTGTTGACGAACCTCGAACCTAATGATGTTCTGTTTATTGATGAGATTCATCGCTTAAGCCCAAATGTTGAAGAGGTGCTCTATCCGGCGATGGAGGATTACCAGTTGGATATTATGATCGGTGAAGGTCCTGCGGCCCGCTCGATCAAGCTTGAGCTTCCCCCTTTTACTCTTGTCGGAGCAACGACCCGGGCGGGCCTGTTAACATCACCGCTACGTGATCGTTTCGGGATCGTCCAGCGCCTTGAATTTTATAATGTCGATGATCTGACCAGTATTGTTTCACGTTCAGCGGGTTTGTCTGGAACGCAGATCGATGATCATGGTGCTCGAGAGGTGGCTAAGCGCTCCAGAGGTACTCCGCGTATCGCAAATCGTCTGCTGAGACGGGCGCGTGACTACGCTGAGGTTAAAGGGGATGGTTTGATCGATAATGATATCGCGGACAAAGCACTGAATATGCTGAATGTTGATCATCACGGCTTTGATCATCTGGATCGGCGGATGTTACTGACACTGATTGAAAAGTTTGCGGGAGGTCCGGTCGGAGTAGAGAGTCTGGCGGCAGCAATTAGTGAAGAGCGGGATACGATTGAGGATGTACTCGAACCCTATCTTATCCAGCAGGGGTTTATTATGAGGACGCCACGAGGACGGGTCGTGACTGATCATGCTTACCGTCATTTCGGCATAGCTAAGCCTGGAGCTGAGTAGAAAGGCGACTCAGATCAATAAACCTTTTAGAAAGCAGGTTTTTTTTCACTGAGTGACCGCGATCAACGTGAAATAGGAGGCTGACCGTCTAAGATGCCTGTTATCTAAGATAACAAATAAAAAAAGAACGGGTAATGCCATGACGGTTAGTCTAAATCTCTCTGAAATATCTGCTATTAAGGCAGAGCTGCTTACATTGTTAGACCAGTTGCGTACTGAAGCGAATAATGAGTTTCAGCATCAGATTGAACCCCAGTCTCAGGGGGTGCATGATTCGGCTGAAGAAGCTGAGGCTGTTGTCGATCTGATGATTAATGTTGAAACATTGTCTCGGCATGATGAGGAGATCGCGGAGTGCGTTACTGCTCTGAAACGGATTGAGACAGGTGATTTTGGTTTTTGTACAGACTGTTCAGAAGAGATCGAGCTGAGTCGACTAAAAGCCTGCCCGACTGCGTCTCGCTGTATTCGTTGCCAGTCAGCTCATGAGGCGGTTTTACAAAAATCTGCTTAGCTTCAACGCCCTGAAACTCTTCTAGATAGCCTCCTATCATGCCCTGATAAGACCAGCCCTTGTGGCTGGTTTTTCACTTGTATTAATCACCGTGACTGTTATTGTTGTGCCTTTATTTCTGGTTTCTGAAAAAGCGTGAACTTTTACGTCTTTGACAGGTCAGAGTTCGGATTATTTACGCTTGGCTTACGATCTTTAGAGGAAGGAACTGTGGTCGAAAAAATGTCGATCTGGAGTCTGGTTGCAAATGCTAGTTTAGTCGTGCAACTGGTTATGCTTATGTTATTACTCGCATCGGTACTTTCCTGGATTATGATCTTCCAGCGTCAGGCTGTTTTGTCGAAGGCGAGACGCTCTCTGCGGAGCTTCGAAGATCGGTTCTGGTCAGGTGTGGACCTGGGTCAGCTATTCCGTGAGATTAATCATGAGCCTAATTCGGATTGTGGTGCTGAAAATATCTTTCGTGCTGGAATCAAAGAATATACTCGTCTGACACAACAGAGTGGCTTTGATCCTGATTCCGTTATGGACGGTGTTGAGCGCAGTATGAGAGTCGCTCTTGCCCGTGAAGAGGATAAACTAGAACGCCACCTCCCTTTCCTTGCAACAGTGGGTTCAACCAGTCCTTATATTGGCCTGTTTGGAACGGTCTGGGGGATTATGAACTCCTTCAGGGGTTTAGCCAATGTGCATCAGGCTACCCTGGCTTCGGTAGCTCCGGGCATTTCAGAGGCCCTGATTGCTACAGCGATAGGCTTATTTGCAGCCATTCCTGCCGTTATTGCTTATAACCGTTATTCCGCTCAGGTGGAGTACCTGCTGGGTAACTATGAGACCTTCGCGGATGAATTTTCATCGATTTTGCATCGCCGTATGCATGCCTCTCACTAATGTTGGGTGTGACCTGTGATTAGAAGGCATAAGAAAAAACGTAAGCTCAATGCAGATATCAATGTTGTTCCGTATATCGATGTCATGATGGTGCTATTGGTGATTTTTATGATCACCGCTCCGATGTTGACTCAAGGGGTGAATGTTGAGCTACCTAAAGCCTCTGCCGAACCTGTAGATGATAGTGATAATGAGCCGGTAATTGTGACAGTGGACGCAGAGGGGCGGTATTACATCGATGTGGGTGGCGACCCTAAAGTTCCTGTTGAGGCTGAGGTTGTTGAGGAGCGTGTTGCAAAAATTTTGGCCAGTAATCCAAGGAAAATGCTATTGGTCAGAGGTGATCGTAATGTTGATTATGACAAGGTCGTGCAGCTGATGGTTTTATTGCAGCAGGCGGGTGCACCTAGTGTCGGCCTGGTGACTGAGTAGGAATCGGTTTTGCGCGTAGGTAGTTACCTCTTACCCACTATTCTGGCTATAGCTCTGCACGCGGTTGTCGTCGGACTGTTGGCGCAGAGTTGGTTTGATCACAAAGATTCAGACCGTAAAGTGCCGCGTCATGTTCAGGCGCAGATTGTTGATCTGACAACACATAAAGCCCAGAAAGTGAAGGCCGCTGAGGCTAAAGCCAGAAACAAGGCCGAGCAGATACGAAAAGCTGAAGCTGAAAAAAATCGTAAAGAGAATCAGCGTAAACAGGAAGTTGCCAAGAAAAAGGCGGCTGAGAAAAAACGTCAGCAAGAGGTGGCCAGAAAGAAAGCGGCTGCCGAGAAAAAGCGCAAAGCTGAAGTAGCCAAGAAGAAAGCTGCGGAGAAAAAACGTCAGCAAGAGGTGGCCAGAAAGAAAGCAGCGGCCGAGAAAAAGCGCAAAGCTGAAGTAGCCAGGAAGAAAGCTGCGGAGAAAAAACGTCAGCAAGAGATCGCCAGAAAGAAAGCAGCTGATGCCAAAGCTAAAGCGGCTAAGGAAGCAGCAGCTCAGGCGTCTGCTAATGCAGCTTTACAACAAGCTCTGGCTGAAGAAGAGGCTGCGATTGCAGCAGAGGAACAAAGGGCAGCGGCAGCGAGTTATGAAGCATATATTGTAGATATGATTACGCGTAACTGGCGACGTTCTCCCTCTGCAAGAAACGGTATGGTGGTAGAGGTTACGATCCACCTTTTGCCTTCAGGAAGGGTGAATGATCGTTACGTTTCAAAATCCAGTGGCGACGCACGGTTCGATAATGATGCATTACGTGCGATTGATCGTGTACAGGTGTTTGAAAAACTACGCAATATGGATTCGGTTGTTTTTGATCGTTATTTCCGGAAACGTATTTTGAGATTCCGACCTGAAGATTTACGAAATTAGTGCCAGCTGGTTTGCTGCATGAGTATAAAAGTAAAGGGAGATCATTTTGAAACAGATGGTGAGTAGATTTTTAGCATTTAGTGCCTTGTTTCTGACCCTGTCGGTTCAGGCTGATAATGGTGATCTGGCTATTGAAATAACCCAGGGGATTGATGAGCCAACCCCCGTCGCGGTCGTTCCCTTTTCCTGGAATGGAAGTGCAGCGCTCAGAGAGGATATTGCGCAGATCGTTTCCAATGACCTGGGTCGGACCGGGTTGTTTTCAATGATGGATCGTCGAAATATGCTCAGTTTTCCCTCCTCCAGAGAGCAGCTGTTCTTCCGTGACTGGCGGGTAAGTAAAACTGAGTTTGTAGTAATTGGTCGTCAGTTGCCCGCTGAAAATGGACAGATCAAGGTCGAGTTTGAGCTATATGATGTGTTGAAGGAGCAGCAGTTGCTGGCTGAACGTGTCTCTGGCTCTCTGAATAATTTGCGGGATATCGCTCACTATATTTCAGATATGGTGTATGAAAAACTGACTGGTATTCGGGGTGCTTTCTCAACGCGGATTGTCTATGTGACGGCGCAGCAGTTCGGTGAGGGTAAGGTAAGATACCGGCTCAAAATGGCAGATTCTGATGGTGCGCGACCAGTAACTATTAGGGAGCAGAGTGAGCCTTTGATGTCGCCTGCCTGGTCTAAAGATGCTTCAAAGCTGGCATATGTGTCCTTTGAAAGTGGTAAGCCAGCAATCTATATCCAGTATTTAGCAACTGGAAAGCGGGAAAAAATTCAGTCTTTCAGAGGTCTGAATGGTGCTCCTGCCTGGTCACCTGATGGTCATAGACTGGCGCTGGTACTGTCAAAAGATGGAAACCCGGAAGTCTATATACTGGATCTCCGTTCACGAAATCTGGCACGTATCACTCATCATTATGGAATTGATACGGAGCCTTCCTGGTCACCGGATGGCCAGTCGTTGATCTTTACATCTGATCGGGGTGGTTTGCCACAGATCTACCGCATCCATCTGCCGACTCGCCAGTTAGAGCGCCTCACCTATGAGGGGAATTATAACTCTCGTGGTCGATTGACGCAGGATGGTCGCTTCCTGGCGATGGTACATCGTGGTATTGATAACGTATTTCATATTGCAGTGCAGGATCTTAAATCAGGACGAGTCGATGTACTGACCGATACTTATCTTGATGAATCTCCAACTATTGCACCAAATGGCAGTTTAATTCTTTATGCTACTCAAAAAGGGGTTAAAGGGGTGCTCGGTGGAGTGTCTCTGGATGGCAATGTACGCTTTATTTTGCCTTCTGCCAGTGGAGATGTCAGGGAGCCTGCTTGGAGTCCCTACTTGCAATAAATGTTTATAGACATTAACTTATGTTCAGACTTGGACATGGCGGCTTTTAATAATATTTTGCTTGCTGGGAAAACCAGCAAATTACAGGAGTGATCAATGCGAGCTTCCAACGTAACTAAAGCAGTTGCACTGGCTTTATCCGTAGCATGGGTGGCAGGTTGTAGTACATCTGGTACATCCAGCAGCACGGGTTCAACTGACGGTACTGACTCAGGTACAACTCAGGGTGTGGGCCAGGGGTCTGGTTTAAGTGGCTCTTCTATGACAGATGTGGCAAATCTACAGACTGTTTTCTATTTCGATTTTGACAAATCTGTAGTTAAAGCCGCAGGTTTTTCTGATCTGGAAAAGCATGCTACTTATCTGGCTGCTAACCCTTCTGCGCAAGTTGTTCTGGAAGGCCATGCTGATGAGCGTGGTACTCGTGAATATAACATCGCACTGGGTGAGCGCCGTGCCAAAGCGGTTTCTCGCTTCATGCAGGTTAATGGCGCATCGGCTTCTCAGATCGAAACCGTTAGCTTTGGTGAAGAGAAACCAGCAATTCTGGGTCACAGCGAAGCCAGCTGGAGCCAGAACCGACGTGTAGAACTGAAGTACGTAACTCGTTAATTTATGACTTCAGCAAATGCATTAGTTGCATCGGCATTAGCGCTGTTCATCAGCGCTAATGTTGCTGCTGAAGAGGTCCCGGTGATCGAGCTCGGGGCTGGTTCTAGTTCAAACCGATATCAAGTGGCTGCGCCTGCTGGATCAGTTACGGGTAGCACTGAGTTGATGCTGATTGTTCAGCAGCTTCAGGATGAGGTGCGATCCCTTCGTGGTCAGTTAGAACAGCAGGGCTATCGACTTAAACAGATGGAGCAGCAGCAGCTGGATCGCTACAGGGATCTGGATCGCCGTCTCTCATCTGTACAGCAAGGCGGGGTGGTTGCACCGGCAGGCTCTTCGTTATCCGCTTCCTCTAGTACCTCTAATCCGGCTGCTGTCAGCTCCAATCAAGCCTCTTTAGTGCAAGCTGATGCAACTCCAAGTGATGCTAAAGCCTACAAAGAAGCCTTTGGGCTGGTTCGCGAGCGGAATTTCCCAAAAGCGATCGAGGCTTTTACCGCCTTTGTAAAAGACTATCCTCAGAGCGCAAGGCTTGTAAATGCGCACTATTGGCTGGGTGAGATCTATCTGGCCGAACAGAAGCCCGAGTTAGCGCGCGAATCTTTCGTAAAGGTTGTGACCCAATTTCCAGATCACCGTAAGGCTCCGGATGCTGCCTATAAGTTAGGTATCGTCTACGATCAGTTAGGGGATCGTACGAAATCTTTGGAATACCTCGATCTCGTAATCAATAAATATCCGGATTCTTCCGCGGTTCGTCTTGCGAAAGAGTTCAAACGTCTGCAATAAGTTAATACCTGGTAATAGTGATGAATAAAAGTGCTGCTAATAAAGCAGTTGTTTTGCTGTCTGGTGGTTTAGATTCTGCAACAGCACTGGCAATCGCATCTGATGCGGGTTATGAGTGTTACGTTCTCAGTTTTGATTATGGTCAACGGTCACTGACCGAATTAAATGCGGCAAAAAAAATTGCAGTTCAGCAAAATGCCAAGGAGCACAGGGTCATCAGATTACATCTTGAGGACTTTGGTGGCTCAGCGTTAACGGATCACAGTATTGAAGTACCGGAGGAAGAGACTGAGGAGATTCCGGTAACCTATGTGCCCGCAAGAAATACGGTGTTTATGTCGCTTGCGTTAGGGTGGGCTGAGGTACTGGAAGCTGACGCGATTTTTATCGGAGTGAATGCTGTCGATTATTCGGGGTATCCGGATTGTCGTCCTGAGTATATCGCTGCTTTCGAGACTATGGCGAATCTAGCCACAAAACGAGGTGTTTGTGGGGATCCGATCAAGATCGAAACGCCGCTGATTGACCTGACAAAAGAGCAGATTATTCAGAAGGGCACGGCGCTGGGTGTCGATTACAGGCTCACAGTATCCTGCTATCAGGCAGATGATAATGGTCGTGCTTGTGGTGTGTGCGATAGCTGTCGTCTCCGGGCAAAAGGCTTTGAGGATGCGGGCCTAAAAGATCCTACTCGCTATCAATAAATTTGCTTGCATTACCATCGGGGGTGCGTAGAATACGCGCTCTCAGTGAGGGTCGTTAGCTCAGTCGGTAGAGCAGTTGGCTTTTAACCAATTGGTCATAGGTTCGAATCCTATACGACCCACCACTTAAAGAATCCAGCCATTGAGCTGGTTTTTTTATGCCTGAACGATACTGATACTGCGTTGAGTATAGGATGAGAACCGTCCCCGAAGGGAGGTTCGATTCGAAGGGCGCAGCCCGCAGAAAACAGTGGAGCCTGCGACACTGGCCCAAAGGGCACAGTAATCCTATACGACCCACCACTTAAAGAATCCAGCCATTGAGCTGGTTTTTTTATGCCTGAACGATACTGCGCTGAGTATAGGATGAGAACCGTCCCCGAAGGGAGGTTCGATTCGAAGGGCGCAGCCCGCAGAAAACAGTGGAGCCTGCGACACTGGCCCAAAGGGCATAGTAATCCTATATGACCCACCACTTAAAGAATCCAGCCATTGAGCTGGTTTTTTTATGCCTGAACGATACTGCGTTGAGTATAGGATGAGAGTCGTCCATGGTTCATTTCTCAGCAGTCTATTATCGCTAGTGGTCATCAGTGTGTTGCTGTATTCGGATATACATTTGTCTTTTATGCCCGTTTCAGGATATAGGCCTGCCTGATAATGTGGCCCGTTACGTTTTCTCCTGCTGTGGTATAATATGCAACCTCTTCCATTTGACAGTGTTTCGGATGGTAGCGCGGCCTAAGCAATCGGTGAGTAGGTCCGCTCCCCACGCGAGAATTATGAGTAATAACATCACATGTTGAGCAAACAGGATATTTCGGATCGCATCCTAATACAGGAGCATTTTGCAAAAGAACATCTGCCGCTGGATATGACTATCGAGCAGGCTCAGGATTATAAGCAGCGTATCAAACAGTTGCTGATTGAGAAGGATGCATGCCTGGTTGCGCATTACTATACCGATCCGATTCTTCAGCAGTTGGCTGATGAGACCGGCGGATGTGTTTCTGACTCTCTGGAGATGGCTCGTTTTGGTAATGCTCATTCCGCCAGTACTCTCGTAGTTGCAGGCGTGAAATTCATGGGTGAAACTGCAAAAATTCTGACGCCGGAGAAGCAGGTGATTATGCCTACCATTGAGGCGACATGCTCCTTGGATATCGGTTGCCCCATTGACGAATTTTCCGCTTTCTGTGACCAGCACCCGGATCATGAAGTCGTTGTTTATGCGAATACCTCCGCTGCAGTTAAGGCCAGAGCTGATTGGGTTGTAACTTCCAGTATCGCGCTGCAGGTGGTTGAGCACCTTGCTGATCAGGGTAAAAAGATTATCTGGGCACCTGATAAACATCTGGGAACTTATGTTCAGCGTCAGACCGGTATTGAGATGTTGATGTGGGATGGTTCCTGCATCGTACATGAAGAGTTTAAGGCGAAAGGGATCCTGGATCTTAAAAACGTCTATCCAGATGCCGCCGTTCTGGTTCATCCAGAGTCGCCAGATTCAGTTGTTGAGATCGCGGATGCGGTGGGTTCAACCACTCAGATTATCAATGCAGCAAGAGATCTGCCGAATGAGCAGTTCATTGTGGCTACTGATAAGGCGATCTTCTACAAGATGCAGCAGGCGGCACCAGGTAAACAGTTTATTGAGGCGCCTACCGGGGGTTCTGGAGCTACATGCCGTAGCTGTGCACACTGTCCCTGGATGGCCATGAATGGCCTTGAAAGTGTTTTACATGCGCTTGAAACGGGCCGGGATGAGATTCACGTTGATGAGAAGCTGGTTGTTGATGCTCGCCGGCCTCTGCAGAGGATGTTGGATTTTTCAGCCAATCTGAATAAGTAATAACGTGTTCAAATGCAGCCCACTCCGGTGGGCTTTTTTGTATCTTTAATAATCTAGCTTTAATGACTCACGGATCTGGAGGGCATCTTCTTTACGCTGTTCAAGCCTAGCTTTTTCACTGGATGTAAGCGTTTTCTCCCTTAAGGCAAAATCAAGCTGCCTTAATGCTTTGTCGATATTCGCAGTTAAAAGAAAATATTCAATACGAGCTTCATGAACACCGACGATATTCCCCTCAAGGCCGTATGACTCCGCAAGTAGATACCAGGCACGACTATCGTTCGGATTATGCTCAATCAGCTGTCTATAAACACGCGAGGCTTGTCTCGGTTGGTTATTACGGAGCAGGGCATCAGCATAGAGGTAGCTGACTGCATGGCTGCCTGGGTAGAGCCGCACCAGCTTTTCAAGCTGTGTAACTGCTTTCTTATACTTCTCTTTGGCTAGCTCTAACTCGGCCTGCAGCAGGCGCCCAGGCAGAGAGCTTCTGAAGGCTGGGCTAAATGAGTTAATGTTCTGCGCAGCCAAAGCGTAGCTCTTCGCTTTAATAGCCGTAATAGCTATCGCATATCGTATAGAGTCGTTATCACCCAACTTTTGGGTTTCTTGATATTTTTTCAGAAGTTGTGGAAGGTCTTTTGAATAGTTTGCCTGGATACGGGCCTTTACTAGGTTGAATTCGATTGAATTCAAACGGGGAGTTTTTCCCTGAATGCTTTCAGCCCGATTTAATGCATCGGATATGCGTGATTGGGTGACAGGGTGGGTCAGAAGAAACTCAGGAGGAACCCGGCTGAAACGTGCCTGTTTTTGTAGTTCCGTAAACATATTCGCCATAGCTATGGGAGGATAGCCGGAACTAGTGAGTGTCTGCATCCCGATATAATCCGCTTCACGCTCATTTTGTCGACTGAATGCCAATTTATTCGCAGCAGATGCAGCCATAGAGGATTGAAGGCCTACAATTCCAGCTTCCGGATCTGCAGCGGCTAGCAGGATACTTCCCAGAATCGTAGCCAGATGAAATGGGCGGTTTCTTTGTTGCTCCTCTAACTGCGCTGCAAAATGTCGTTGGCTTAAATGTGCTAATTCGTGAGCAAGTACGGAAGCGAGCTGTGCTTCATTCTTAGCGGTTAACAGGAGCCCTGTATGGACGCCTATTACTCCCCCCGGAACAGCAAAAGCATTAACGCTTGGATTATCCAGTACCAATATCTCCAGACGTCTGTCTGTAAGTTGGCTGTGAGTCACCAGACTCCATGTGAGGTCTTCTATGTACTGACTAACAAATGCATCTTCATAGATACGTGCACTCCCTCTTAGCATTCGCACCCAGGCTCTTCCCAACTGATATTCTTTCTGCAGTGAGAGGACGCTATAACCACTACCTCCGATACTGGGTAGCTGCGATTCCGACTTACTGGATAGAGAGTAGAGGGTTAGTAAGCATGCAATGAAACAGGATATTACTGGCTTATACATATTTGGTATCCGAAAAAGCCCGTGCTAATACAAACAATTATGTTATATAGTGCTGAACTTGATTGATAACGACAACATAAATTACGTTAAGAAAAGTTAATGTCTGAATTCCCTTTTGATGAAGTTCTGGATGCCACTGGTTTAAATTGCCCTTTGCCATTGCTAAAAGCGAAACAGGCACTTAATAAGCTTACAACAGGGAAAGTGTTAAAAGTTATAGCGACAGATAGTGGATCAATTAGAGATTTCAAAGCTTTTACTGATCAGTCTGACCACGAACTGCTGCAATCGTTCACTGATAAAGAGCCATACACGTACTTTATTAAACGAGGTTAAATAGTCGTTCAAATGCGTAAGATATTTTCGAAGTGGATAGAGCGATATTTTTCTGACGAGGAAGCGCTGCTTCTATTCGTCCTGTTGGGCGTTGCTCTGCTAGTTATACTGACCTTGGGGCAGGCTCTTGCGCCAGTTTTCGCAGGTATAATCCTGGCCTTTTTGATGCAGGGGGGGGTCAATAGACTCAGGCAGCTCAAAGTGCCGCACCTGCTATCAGTCGTTCTGGTCTTTGTGGGTTTTGTTGGCGCATTGGCAGCTCTTTTGCTGATCGTAATGCCCTTGGCGTGGAAGCAGGCGGCGACACTGTTTAATGAGTTACCCCGGATTCTCTCTGAGATTCAGGCAGTGCTGCTACTGTTGCCGGAGCGCTACCCCGAATTTATCTCTGAGGCGCGAATTCTGGAGCTAATCAATCTTGCGGCGGCTGAACTGTCGCAGATGGGACAGTGGGTTTTAACGTTCTCCCTCAACTCAATTACTAGCATTATCGCCCTGCTTATCTATCTGGTGTTGGTGCCTATCCTTGTTTTCTTCTTTTTGAAAGATGGTGCTTCTTTAACCCATTGGTGGGTGTCATTCCTGCCCGAAAAAAGGGAGATGATGACAAAAGTCTGGACTGAGATGGATGATCAGATCGCTAACTATATCCGTGGCAAGGTGATTGAGATCGTCGTGGTGGGTGCGGTTACCTATGTAACGTTTATCTTTCTGGGTATTAACTACGCTGCGCTGCTTGGGATTTTGGTGGGACTGTCGGTTTTGATCCCTTACATAGGGGCTGCGCTGGTAACTCTGCCTGTCGCATTGATCGCCTTTTTTCAGTGGGGTTGGAGCGGTGAGTTCATGTACCTGATGATTGCGTATGGCATTATTCAGGCGCTTGACGGTAATGTGTTGGTGCCATTGCTCTTTTCTGAAGCGGTTAACCTCCACCCTGTTGCAATTATTGTGGCTGTTTTAGTTTTTGGGGGGTTATGGGGGTTTTGGGGAGTGTTCTTTGCGATCCCTCTGGCAACACTGTTCAAAGCGATTGTTAGCGCCTGGCCAAAGGTGCAACAGGTTACGGCAGAAGAGGGCGGTGCTTAACACCGCCTTTATAGTTAAAGGGCCTGAGCTGCTGTAAGCACCTCATCCACGTGGCCTTTAACCTTAACGCCTCTCCATTCCTGTTTGAGAACGCCTTCGCTATCAATCAGGAAGGTGGAGCGTTCGATCCCCATATACTCACGACCGTAGTTCTTTTTAAGTTTGATCACATCAAACAACTTACAAAGTTCCTCTTCAGGGTCGCTGATCAGCTCAAAAGGAAAGGATTGTTTCGTTTTAAAGTTTTCATGCGCACGTAAGCTGTCTCTGGAAACGCCATATATGACTGTGTTAGCGTCCTGAAACTGATCAATGCTGTCGCGGAAGTTCTGTCCCTCCGTCGTACATCCTGGTGTGCTGTCCTTTGGATAGAAATAGATAACAACATTCTTTCCCCTCAGTTCTTCAAGGGAAACCGTGTGTTCACTTGTGGCCTGCGCGGTAAAAGAGGGTACCGTTTGATTGATAGAAACGCTGCTCATAGTAATTCCTTAGTGATGATGGCTACTCAACAAAGTGCAAAATCGTATAGAATAACGACCCTAAATACGATACCAGATCTGATTTAGATTTTAAGTGAGTCGGTATTATCGAAATAAAGCAGATTGATCGGTCTGTATGAATCCATTGCTGGTGCTGATATACAGTTATAGTTTTCAGCAAAAAAACAGTGATTTCATATAGCTAGAGCGGTATTAGACAAGTTTTAAGGTTGTAATAAGTGATAGGGCAGAGTAGTTTTGTCCTTTGCTCAACCTGATATATATCTCATGGAGAATAAAATGATTACTGGCAGCATTGTTGCTCTCGTTACCCCTATGCATTCTAACGGTGAAGTCGATTGGGAAAATCTCGACAAACTGGTCGATATGCATCTGGCGAAGGGCACTGATTCTATCGTCGCTGTGGGCACCACCGGTGAATCCGCAACTCTTAACTGCGATGAGCACTGCCAGGTTATCAAACGTGTTGTGGAGCGTGTTGCTGGACGTATTCCAGTTATCGCCGGTACTGGTGCGAATTCGACATCAGAAGCGATTGAATTAACGGCTGAAGCTAAAAAAGTAGGTGCTGATGCCTGCCTGTTGGTTACTCCTTATTACAACAAGCCTACCCAGGAAGGTTTGTATCAGCATTTCAAAGCAATTGCTGAAGCGGTGGATATTCCACAGGTTCTTTATAACGTTCCGGGTCGAACTGCTTGTGATATGCAGACTGAGACTGTGGTTCGTCTGACTGCACTGCCTAATATTGTCGGAATAAAAGAGGCAACGGGTGATGTACCCAGAGGATTGGATCTGATTGCAAAAGTACCGGCAGATTTTGCGGTTTATTCGGGTGATGACGCAACGGCTGTTGAGCTGATGATCGGTGGTGGTAAAGGCAATATTTCTGTGACTGCCAATGTTGCGCCAGCTGAAATGTCTGAGTTGTGTGACCTTGCTATGTCCGGTAAAGCGGATGAGGCACGAGCATTGAATAATCGAATGATGCCACTGCATGAGAAACTGTTTGTTGAGGCCAATCCGATCCCTGTTAAATGGGCGATGGCTGAAATGGGTCTTATGGGATTAGGTATTCGTCTTCCATTAACGGTATTGGCTGATGAATGTCACGATGTAGTTCGTGATGCAATGCGTAGCTGTGAAATTATCTAAGCGATTCTAGAAATGAAAAAAATTGTATCTGTAACAGTTGTAACAGGCACGCTGATTTCCGGCTGCAGTGTCATTGAAGATAACCCAATCTATGGGGAGCAAGGTATTGTTCGTGACCGTAGCCAGGACTATGAGTTGGCAGAACAGGGTAAGCGCCTGGAAATTCCGACTCACCTGGATGCTAAGCGCACTGAAGATACATTGAAAGTACCTGAAATTAGTCAGGTTGCTACCGCACGGACTGGTGATTTTATCGTGCCGAGACCCGAGTTCTTTTACGCAGAAGCGGGTAGCGAATCAGTTAGTTTAAAGCGTGAAGCGGGTGAAAAGCTGATCGTTGTGGATGAAGGTATCACCAGCGTTTGGGTAAAACTTCAGGAGTTTTGGCAGTTTAATGGTATTGATATTGCCAAATCTGATCCGCGTCAGGGGCAGATGGAAACTCAGTGGATCTACCACGAAGCGAAAGAGTTTAGTTTTATAGATACTTGGGTTAAGCGCCTGACATTCCAGGATATCCCCGGACCAACTAAGGACAAGCTTAAGGTTAGCCTCAAGCCGGTTGTCGGCGAAGACGGCCGTACTGCGATATCTATGCAGCATGTTCGCTTTGCTGCAGATGATGATGTAGCTGCTATTGATTGGAGTGAAAGCTCTCGTGATGTTAGTTATAAATCAGACATGATGTTTGAGATGCTTCGCTATCTGGGTAAATCTTCGGGTGAGCGGAGTGCACAGACTCTGATGGCCTTCAAAGAGAAGCGTCGCGTAGGCAACCAGCTGGGGCGTGATTCCCGTGGTAATCCTGTATTAAAGCTTGATGCAGATATCGAAACCGCCTGGAACGAAGTAAGTCGTGCCTTGGATAAGGCGGATATGGATGTGGGAACACGTAACCCAGATACCGGCTATTTCTATATGACCTACACTACCTCGACACCTTTTGAGAATGTTGAAGAGATGGGTTTCTTTGAATGGCTGCACTCTGATCGTGGTGAAATTACATTAGATACCAGTTCTATCTCGGCAGCTTTGGGGTTGGGGGATGAAGATCCTAATGGCATTAAGTACACCTCTGGAAAAACGGCTGCTTACCTTCAGGGGGTCAAAGAGGGGGATGTTAAGGATTCCCTGATCGATCCAGAAGATGAGGGTAACAAGCAGGGCTATAAGATCTGGTTTGCGGGCAAAGCGATCTACGTCTTCGGGGAAGGTGATTCCGGTGTCTACAACCAGTCAACAGGTAAGTTTGAGCATACCGGCCAGTATCAGCTGAAGATGATCAGAACACGTAATGGTATTTTCCTGAGTGTGTTGACCGCGGATGGTGTTTCAGCACCTGCGATTGTAGCTGAGGAGATTCTCTGGGAGGTTAAAGAGAACCTTCCAAGAGGTTAACCATACTGCTTTTAATCAAGGGCCTTTTTAGGCCCTTTTTCTTTTTTTGGGATCGATTATGCGTGCCGTAATTCTTGATTTGAAAGGTCTGGAAACACTGGATCTTTCACCGATTGAACATGTTGTTTCTGAACTTGTTTGTTATGAGTTGACCTCAGAAGATGATGTGGCTGACCGCATCCGTGGGTTTGATATCGTTATTACGAATAAGACAGCGCTTTCTGAAGATGTCATTCTTAATGCGGACCGGTTGCAGTACATCTGTGTGCTCGCAACAGGGACCAATGTTGTCGATAAGGACGCTGCCCTTAAACGGGGAGTACCGGTCTCGAACTGTGTGGCCTATGGCGTTGATTCAGTTGTTCAGCATGTCTGGTCACTGATCCTCGCTCTTCATACGAACCTGTTGGGTTATGTACAAGATGTAAGGCAGGGTGAGTGGCAGCGCTCTGATCAGTTTTGTTTTTTTAATCATCCGATAGCAGAGCTTAAAGGTCGTACACTAGGTATTGTTGGTTATGGTAATTTGGGTCGAGGCGTTGCCCGAATTGCCGAGGCTTTTGGCATGGATGTGATCGTTTCGCAGCGAATTGGGAGTGAAGGGGTACCTCAAAAAGGTCGAGTGACATTTGAGCAGTTAATTCAGCAGGCCGATGTAATTTCACTCCACTGCCCGCTTACTGAGAAAACTGAGAACTTATTTGACCGTGATGTTTTTAAGCATATGAAGAGCAGTGCTTTTCTCATTAATGCGGCCCGTGGTGGGATCGTCAATGAGCCCGCCTTAGTAGAAGCGTTGACCGATGGGGAGATCGCTGCTGCTGCGACAGACGTGCTCACAACCGAACCGCCTAAAGAGGGAAATGTTCTTATCGATGCATCACTCCCCAATCTTCTGATTACACCTCATATCGCGTGGGGGAGCGTAGAAGCGCGTACCCGAGTGATTGCTCAGACCGCAGAAAATATTTCGGCGTTCTGTCATGGAGAAACGGTTCGTACGGTTTGATAATATTCCAGATCAGAATGGGCTGCTTGCCTTAAACGTCATTATCTCTCCTGTTTTTGGGTGGGGGAGTGATAAGGTTTCGGCGTGAAGCAGTAGTCGTGGTGAGAGTGAGACAATTTTCTCTGGCGCGTAAAAGCGATCACCAACGATCGGGTGACCCATCGCTTGCATGTGAACTCGAAGTTGGTGTGACCGTCCCGTTACTGGTGTTAGCGCAACACGCGTTCCATGCGTGTCCTGACCGATGACTTCCCAGTGGGTCAGTGCAGATTTGCCCTGTTCAAAGTCAACGATCTGCAGTGGCCGGTTCTCCCAATCGCAACGTAGAGGGAGCTCTATGCTTCCTTTGGTATTATCTGGGGTGCCGCTAATAATCGCCTGATAACGTTTCTCAGTCAGCCGCTCCTGAAAGCTTCTGCTCAAAGAGCGTTGGTCCTCAAGTGTGAGTGCCAGCACAATCAGCCCTGAGGTTGCATAATCCAATCGGTGAACAATGCGTGCGGTGGGAAATTGCTGTTGAACGCGACGCCACAAACAGTCTTGCTTCTCTTCTCCCCGTCCGGGGACAGATAACATATCGTAGGGTTTATTGGCGATCACAAGGTTGTCATCGCTGTAGACAATCTCAATCATATTAGGCTTTTCTGAATAGGATGAGCGATTCAACATGTGATGTCTGTGGAAACATGTCCATCACACAAAAGCGTTCAGCGGTGTATCCCTGCCGGATAAGTTCTGCGCCATCACGCGCCAGCGCGGCGGGGTTGCAGGAAACGTAAAGGATATATTCCGCTTTATGCTGTTCCAGTTGTTGGATGATCTCTAATGCGCCCGTTCTCGGAGGGTCAAGAAGGATCTTGTTAAACCCCTGTTTATACCAGGGCATTGCTGTGAGGTCTTTGCTCAGGTCAGCACGATAGAAACTACAGTTAGGCAACTGATTAAGCTCTGCATTCTCTCTGGAACGTTCAACCATATCTTCAACGCCTTCAACACCGACAACGGAGGCCGCGGTGGTAGCGATCGGCAGGGTGAAATTGCCGATGCCACTGAAAAGGTCAAGCACGCGATCGGATTCTGTCAGTTCGAGCCACTCGATAGCGCGATCAATCATCTGCTGGTTTACACTGGCGTTAACCTGTATGAAGTCACCAGGCTGGAACCGGATCTGCGTCCCAGACGTTTGATGGGTATAGCCTAGTGTAGCTTCCTCTTCGAACGCCTCTGAGTGATCGCCAAAATCCAGGTAGAGTTTAAAACCCAGATTAGTTGCCAGGGTGTTGAGTTGTTCGCACAGCTCTTTCGAAGGTTGTTTCTTAACTCTTAGTGTCATCGCGCCCTCATGATCACCTAAGCTAAGTTCGGCATGGGTGATCTCTTTGAAGGACTCTGCAGATTCTAGAAGCGGTGGTAAGCCCTTAAGAACTTTGTTGAGAGGTTCGGCAAGTACGGGGCAGTCTGTGATTGATGTTAGTTTATTGCTGCCGCGCCGGCGAAAACCAACAATGGGGCTGCCATCACGTTTGAGTTGGTTAATACCGAGACGGCAGCTGCGTCGATACTGCCAACTAGGGCTGGTTATTGCTCTTTCGATCGTTTTAGGTGAAAACTTACCTAATCTGGATAGCTGATCTAGTACCAGTTTTTCCTTTGTTGTGATCTGTACATTGTGATCATAGTGTTGGAGGTCACACCCTCCACACTGATCATAATGTTTGCATTTAGGGTCTGTTCTGTCTGGAGAAGCTTTTATCACTTCTATGCAGGTGGCTTCATCAAAACGCCTGTGTTTTGTCTCGACCTGATACTTTACTTGCTCATCAGGTAGGGCTCCGGCGACGAAAATGGTTTTGCCTTCGTGCTTCGCAATACCACGTCCTTCATGGCTCATCCCTTCGATGTTTAGTAGTTCTGGATACTCGAAAGATTTATTGGACCTGCTTTTTGACTTGATAGGGCGAGCGAAGAGGCTTTTGCTTTTTTTCATAACGGGCTACCGGAGGAATTAGGGCGCAATATTATCAGAAAGCGGACTTTTAAGTGTAGTTGAGCGCGTGTTAATGAATGAGAGGAGTAAACAGTGGTAAGCAGATCCAGAGGTAGAGGGTGACTTCAGTTAGTTGCTGGCTGCAACCCAGGCAGTCCCCAGTATAGCCTCCAATCCGTTTCTTAAAATAATGACTAAGCCACAGATTGAGAAGGAAGCAGGGTAATAGAACGCTTATGAAACTGATTGGCAGTAATAAAAGACAAAAGATCCCTGGAATGCTCGCAATCATAAGGTCTGAGGTATTAAATCGACTGATTATCTCAGCTGATTTACTCTGTTCCTGTCGTCCTGCATAAATGTTCTGCGAGACAATCCAAAGAGGAAATATCCTGCTGATAACTTGAGCGGTGATCAGAATGCTGACTGTATCTTCAATTGAAGACAGGGACTGGTACTTCAGTGCGAATACTGCAATTAGGCTCAGGGTGCCATAGGTTCCAATGCGTGAGTCCTTCATGATTTTGAGGACCTGCGACTTATCCCACCCCCCACCAAAACCATCACAACAATCCGCTAAGCCATCTTCATGAAGCGCACCGGTAATCAATATGCAGGTTACCATCGCTAAGATAATGGCAATTTCGTGAGTAAACAGGAATGAGCAAAGAATATAGGCCGTCGCTGATAGTAGGCCGACGATAAGGCCGACCCAGGGTAGATACTTTAGTGAATTTGCCTGATTCTCTACAGAGAATTCAACCCACTCAGGTACCTTAATGCGTGTGAAATAGGCTAACGCATTTAAAAAAAGATGTAGCTGATGAGGGTGTGATTTCATTAAACTTGATATCCGATGATGATAAGCCGTTACTCTATTGATTCCTTAAGCTAAGGACAAGGTTAATTCTACCCATGATTGAAGAGCATAAATTCGCCCCTTTTGTACGTATTCTGGGGAAAGGAAAGAATGGTACCCGTTCATTAAGTCGAGCAGAGGCTGAGGAAGCGATGGGTATGATCCTGGATGGGCAGGTGCGACCCGAGCAGTTAGGCGCTTTTCTGATGCTGTTGCGTGTTAAAGAGGAAGCACCCGAGGAGCTGGCAGGCTTTGCTGATGCAGTGAAAAGCCGGTATGCAGTGGGGAGAGAGATCCATGTAGATCTTGACTGGTCAACCTATGCTGGCAAAAAACGACGTCATACCTGGTTTCTGTTAGTAGCATTCTGCCTGGCAAGCCATGGTTATCGAATATTTATGCATGGTTCTAAAGGCCATACTCCGGGGCGGATCTATGTAGAGGATATGTTGTCGCTATTCAGTCTGACACCTTGTGATTCCTGGGCACGGGTTGAAACGGAGCTTGAACGGATAAATTTTGCTTATATGTCGGTTGATAGTTTTTGCCCGCCATTGGGTGACATTATTCAGCTTAGGCCTGTACTTGGGCTCAGATCACCTGTGCATACGCTCTGTCGAATGCTCAATCCTGCTCAGGCGCCTGCAAGTATAGATGGAGTATTCCATCCACCCTATGGCCCGATGCATCAGAAAGCAGCTCAGTTGCTCGGTATTCAACGTAACCTGACAATGAAAGGGGACGGAGGGGAGGCAGAGATAAGACCAGATGCTGAATGCTTGCTTCAATGGGTGGAGGGAGAGGTCTTGAACGAATATGAATGGCAGCGTGTTGTTGAAAAACGCTTTGTAAAAGAGGAACAGTTGGATCCACAGGTGCTGGTGCAAGTGTGGAGGGGTGAGTCAACGCATGAATATGGTGTACAGGCTATTATCTCAACGATGGCGGTAGTGCTCAGACTGTTGGGAGAGGAGGGCGATCCAAAAGGGCTGCTTAATAAAGCTCGCCAGCTATGGGATCGCCGTAATATTGATTGGTGCGGATCAATCTCGTCTTAGTTTGTCTGAAACGGCTATAGGCGATGGGAAGTTGAAGATCACTACATAGCTTGAAAGAAGGAAGGTTAGGATGGCAGTGGCTTGAATGACATGTGAGGCCTCTTCACCGATCATTAAAGCACTTGTGGCGATATAGGCTATCAGGAGTGAAAACTCACTGATCTGCCCTAATCGAAATCCAACCTCCCATCCAAGAGATGGTGATTCACTGATTCGACTGAGTAAAAAGCGGAACACAACAGGTTTCACGATCAGCACAAGCAGCGCAAGGATTACCGCTGGAACAGCGATCTCTCCTACCAGTCCCAGATTGAAACTGGCCCCAATAGAGAAGAAAAACAGAATCAGGAAAAAGTCTCGCAGAGGCTTGAGGCTGGTTGCGATATATTGCGCTATCGGGCTGGTCGCGATCGATACGCCAGCGACGAAAGCACCTATTTCAGCAGAGAGACCCGACAGGTTAGCAATTTCAGCTAAGCCCAGACACCAGCCAATGGCTAAGAGAAAAATGTACTCATGGAACCGGTCAAATTTTTGAATCAGTTTCAGTAATACATACTTCACAAATACAAATGCGCCCAGAATGATGATGGGAAGTGCTGCAACAGTTTTTGCAAATTGCGCCATCGCATCACTACTGCTACCTTCACCTGTTCCGCTGTAAAGAAACAGCAGAACCATAATGGCGATAATATCCTGTAACAGAAGAAGTCCTACGACCAGCTCCCCAGTATGGCGGTGGTGCAGCACTGTAGTGGGAAGCAGTTTTATGCCGATGATGGTACTGGAGAACATAACGGCTATACCGATGATCATGTTCTCAGTTTGGGTGTAACCGAATGCCAGCCCGACAAAGTAGCCCAATGCAAAAAAGATTAACGAACTACCTATTGCCACCAAAGTGGCTTTTTTCAGCATATGCAGCAGATGGGACGGTTGCATATCCAGTCCGAGCAGAAACAGCAAAAAGATAATACCTATATGTGAGATCTCAGAGAGTAGTTGTGTGTCTGAAACCATCGTCATGCCATAGGGGCCTAACAGGGCGCCCAGAGCAATGTATGCGACTAGGAGGGGTTGACGAGTGTACAAAGCTAGTGAGGCAACAATAGCTGCACCGGTGAAGATCAAGAAGAATGAAAAAACCAGTGACTGATCAGCCATTTATATATCCCTGCAAGTGTTTAAACCAATATACCAATATCTCTGATTGAGATTCAATTCCAGTGGTTATCTAAAGAATCTTAAACTTTAATTTTCTGCCAGTGTTGTTGTGACCAGATTCGGACAAAAATTACAGAAGAGAGTGATCTGTGAATAACCTGAACGATCCAAATTCCCAGTAAGCCAAAGCCGAGAACGGGTCCAAATAACCAGGCTAAAGGCAGGAAGAATGCCCATTGGCCAATTGTTGAAATCATTAAAACTGTTTTATTGGCGCCCACCCCTAACAGTGATTGGGTCAGCACGATCGCAGCTGCGTCCAGAGAGATCGCTAATGCAGTTAACTGAAGGGGTAGAGAGGCTTGTTCTATCAAGCTGGTTGATTGCAGAAATATACTTAGGATTATTTCAGGGAATAGCCAGAGTGGTAGGCTGAGAAATAGCATAACCCCCATGGCTGTTTTAACCACATCCCAGCCCCATCGTTTGGCCTCTTGCAGGCTACCTTCTCCGAGGGCATGGCTGACGAGTGATGTTGAGGCTACGCCAAGACCGACGGCTGGCAAGATTAAAAAAAGTGACAGGTTTATCAGTACATGAGCTATCGCTTGTTCATCTGTGCCGAGTTGTCCGATGATCCAGATAAGAATACAGATCGCCAGGGAGAGGAATAGCTGTTGCAGGGAGTGTGGCAGCGCGAGTCTGATTACGCGGCGTAGGGCATAAGGCCGGGTTAAATTGAACTGCAGTAATCCCTCAGTCTTAGCATCTCTGTAGACCAGAATTGCATTGAGTATGGCGCCGGAATAAAGCGCGATGGCGCTACCGAGTCCTGCTCCGGGAGCTCCTAAGCGAGGTAGCCCAAATTCACCAAAGATCAGACAATAACTGACAATGACATTCAGAAGGTGTGTGAAGAGGAGAACTTTAAAATAAATGACCGGGCGTTTTGTTCCATTCCACCAACCTCTGAATGATAAGTTCAGGCCCACGGCAAGCATTGCGATGGTACGGTAATCGAAATAGGACGCAGCAATATCTTGTACAGCAGAATTATCAGACATGGTGCTGACAATGCTTTCTGAATAGCTGATAAATAAAACACTCAGTGGCAATGCGATTAGAAAAGAAAGGAGAACGCCCCAGTTAACAGGGGTAGCCGCATATTTTAAATCACCCGCCCCGCGATGGCGGGCTACCAGAGTCTGTACAGCAGAGGAAATTCCCAGAATAAGACTGATGACGACAAAATTGGCGTAGCTTCCAATTCCAACGCCCGCTAGTGAGGCCTCACCTAGTTGACCAACAAGGGCTGCATCGATCAGATTCAATACGCTTTGAGATAGCATCCCCGCAATAATCGGCAGGCCGATTGCCAGAATGGTTTTTTGACGGCTGAGTACAGGCATATTAGCTACGACAAAAAGCGAGATTCTAGCAGAAAATATGACCCTGTGTGGGGATTTGAGAGGGTTGTCAGGTTGACGCGCTTCTTAAAAACTAAGTTTGTTGTTTAATAGTTGATCAATTTACTCGGGATTATTTTGAGTGTATCCTATTAGCAAGATTATTTTGAGCTATTTATTACAGGGCAAAGTATGAACATTACCGTCACTGAAACGGCAGAAGAATATTTAGTTGAACTCCTGTCAAAGCAGGATGTTGAAGGCATGGCTGTACGCATGTTTGTTACTCAGCCTGGTACGTCTTATGCTGAAACTTGCCTGGCGTACTGTCGACCAGATGAAGTGATCGAAGATGATGAGATTCTGGAGCTACCGACGCTTCGTTTTTACATTGAAAACACGAGTGTCCCATATCTCGAAGAGGCATTGGTCGATTTTGCAAAAGACCGTATGGGTGGGCAGCTCACCATTAAAGCACCAAATGCAAAAGTGCCTAAGGTATCAGCTGATAGTCCGGTGGAAGAACAGATAAACTACATTCTCTATTCTGAAGTCAATCCAGGTCTTGCATCACATGGCGGTGAGGTTAAGTTGATGGAAGTGGTTGAAGAGGAGAATGGGCATATTGCGGTGTTGCAATTTGGTGGTGGCTGTCAGGGTTGTAGTGCTGTTGATATGACGCTTAAAGATGGTGTTGAAGCAACGTTGGTTGAGCGAATTGAGTCAGTGATTGGTGTAAGAGATATCACCGACCATAGTGTGACCGATCAGGCCTATTACAAGTAGCCTTATGCTTACCTGTACAAGAAAGGGGAATGTTATTTCCCCTTTTTTAATTGTCTGAGGAAATAGATACTGCTATAAGCTTAAAGACTCCCGCAAAAAGAATAGTAACTCCCATACGAAAGCATTTTTTTGTTTCATATCGGTTGCATTTGGGGATATGGCCCCCATGTAACCAGAATCGTGTATTTTTTGAATTTCTCCGCAGTGCATCGCGGACCGGTTTGATGAGGCTTTTGCATCATGACGCAACATGAAGACACTCAAACTCAACTGCTTGAGTTACCCGTATTACCTCTGAGGGATGTTGTGGTGTATCCACATATGGTAATCCCTCTATTTGTAGGTAGAGAAAAGTCTATCGACGCTCTTGAAGCAGCCATGTCAGGTGAAAAAGAGATTCTCCTGGTCGCTCAGAAGAATGCATCAGATGATGAGCCAACGGCTGAAGATCTGTTCAATGTAGGCACTGTTGCGAGCGTTCTACAGATGCTCAAGCTTCCAGATGGGACAGTGAAAGTACTGGTAGAGGGTGATTATCGAGCTACCATTGAAAGTCTGAAAGTGGAGGAGGGCTTCTTTACCGCTCAGGCCTCCCAGCTTCAGATCGAAGAGTTGAACGAAGCGGAGGAAGAACTCTACAAGCGAACTGTGCTTGAGCAGTTTGAACGCTTTGTGCAGGTGAATAAAAAGATCCCTTCTGAAGTGTTGTCATCCCTTCAGAATATTGATGAAGTTGGCCGTCTGGCTGATACGATTGCTGCGCATATGTCTCTTAAGCTCGAAGAGAAGCAGCAGATTCTTGAGATGTTATGCAACAAAGAACGTCTTGAACATCTGATGGCTCTGATGGAGTCTGAAATTGATCTGGTTGAAGTGGAGAAGCGTATCCGCGGCCGGGTTAAGAAACAGATGGAAAAGAGTCAGCGTGAGTATTATCTGAATGAACAGATGAAAGCGATCCAGAAAGAGTTGGGGGATATGGATGAATCCGGCACCAACGATATGGATGAGCTTAAGAAGCGTATCGCTGAAGCTAAAATGCCTCAGGAAGCATTTGATAAAACCATGAGTGAGTACAACAAGCTGAAAATGATGTCACCGATGTCAGCTGAAGCAACCGTTGTGCGTGGCTATATTGACTGGATGCTTCAGATACCTTGGGCTAAGCGTTCAAAAGTACGACATGATATGAAGCGAGCGGAAAAAATCTTAAATCAGGATCATTATGGTCTTGAAGAGGTGAAAGATCGCATTCTCGAATATCTTGCAGTACAGAAGCGTGTAAAAAAATTGAAGGGTCCTATCCTGTGCCTTGTGGGTCCTCCTGGTGTTGGTAAAACTTCTCTGGGGCGGTCTGTGGCACGTGCGACGAACCGTGAGTACGTGAGAATGGCCCTTGGCGGGGTTCGTGATGAGGCGGAGATCCGTGGTCATAGACGTACATACATCGGATCTATGCCAGGTAAGCTTTTACAGAAAATGGCAAAAGTTGGTGTGCGTAACCCATTGTTCCTGCTCGATGAAATTGACAAGATGGGAATGGATCAGCGCGGTGATCCTGCTTCAGCCCTGCTTGAGGTGCTTGATCCTGAGCAGAACAACAGCTTTAACGACCATTATCTCGAGGTCGATTATGACCTTTCTGACGTTATGTTTGTCTGTACATCGAATTCGATGAATATACCCGGGCCTCTGCTGGATCGTATGGAGATTATCCGGATTCCGGGGTATACCGAAGATGAAAAGTTGAATATCGCTCGTAACTACCTTGTTGATAAACAGTTTAAAAATAATGGCTTGAAAACAGGCGAAGTCGAGATTGCAGATAGTGCGATTACTGGCTTGATTCGTTATTATACCCGTGAGGCCGGTGTTCGTGGCCTTGAGCGTGAGATTGCGAAGATCTGCCGAAAGGTCGTGAAAGAGCTAGCTCTAGCGGATGCTGCGGATAAGCCTGTTGTAATCGATGCAGATCAGCTGGAAAAATACAGTGGAGTCCGTAAACACAACTTCGGAATCGCTGAAGAGCAGGATCAGATCGGTCTTGTAACTGGCTTGGCCTGGACTCAGGTTGGCGGGGATATCCTAAGTATTGAGACTGCGGTAGTTCCAGGTAAGGGGCGTCAAGTGACAACCGGTAGCCTGGGCGATGTGATGAAAGAGTCGATTCAGGCTGCCCTGACGGTTGTCCGAAATCGTGCAGATTCTCTTGGTGTTCCACGTGACTTTCACGAGAAGCAGGATATTCATATTCACGTTCCTGAAGGGGCTACACCGAAAGATGGTCCAAGTGCAGGCATAGGAATGTGTACTGCTTTAGTCTCAGTGTTAACCGAGATTCCGGTGCGTGCAGATGTTGCAATGACGGGTGAAATCACACTTCGAGGCCAGGTATTACCGATCGGTGGTTTGAAGGAAAAGCTGTTAGCAGCACACCGTGGTGGAATTAAAACCGTCATCATTCCAAAAGAGAATGAGCGCGATTTAAAAGAAATTCCGGATAATATTAAGGCAGATCTCGATATAAAAGCGGTTAAGTGGATTGATGAGGTGCTTGAGATTGCGCTGAAATATCAACCCAAACCAATTGACAAAGATGAAAAAGAAGTGGTGTCTTCTAAGGATAAATCAGGAAATACTGAGCCTGAGCAAATAAAGCCACATTAGTATTCATCAGGGGTAGAAAGGTGGTTAAGTTATCTTGACACTCCTTTCTACCCCTTGGTATAAATGCCTGACCATCTTGCTGGGCATGGATAACGGAACAACTAAAAATAACGATCTATTAAAGGGGAACAACGTGAATAAGTCTGAACTGATCGACGCTATCGCAGCTTCAGCCGACATTCCAAAAGCAGCCGCGGGTCGCGCGCTTGATGCTACACTGGAAGCGGTAACTGGTGCACTACAGAGTGGAGATTCTGTTGCACTTGTAGGTTTCGGTACATTTTCTGTAAAAGAGCGTGCAGCTCGTACAGGTCGAAACCCGCAGACTGGCAAGCCAATTGAGATTGCTGCTGCTACTCTGCCAACTTTCAAGCCTGGTAAGGCTCTGAAAGACGCAGTTAATAAGTAAGATCTGATCGCGTCACGATCTTACTTTTGGGAGTGGTAGTTCTGTCAGGAACTACCCGACCTTCTCTTCTGTGAAGCTGAAGGTCGCGGGTTCAAATCCCGTTAAGGAGCGGTAGTTCAGTTGGTTAGAATACCTGCCTGTCACGCAGGGGGTCGCGGGTTCGAGTCCCGTCCGTTCCGCCAACTATAAGAGAATCTATTCGATATTCTCATTTATAGATGACCAGCCAGAACCTAAGGTTGGTCAGGCAAAAAATTCTAGAAAGGCGCTTTCTTGATGGAATGCGCTTTTTTTATGTGTCAAAGAATTGCCAGGGGTTTAGAAGGCATAATGTTACAGTCCATTCGTGATAACTCTCAGGGGATCGTTGCCAAGATTATTGTTGGCTTGATTGCCGTGACCTTTGCGCTATTTGGTGTCGAGTCACTCGTAAGTTTAACATCAGGTAGTAATGCTCCAGCTACAGTTAACGGTGTTGAAATCAGTCAGCAGGAGCTCTATCAGGGCGTGCAGCTACAGCGTCGTCAGATGCTGTCTCAGATGGGTGAAAATGCTGACCCTGCGCTACTTGATGAAAACCTGATCAGCAATATGGTGCTGGAAGGGTTGATTGAACAGTCGGTGCTTGTTCAGTCAGCTGAAAATCAGGAATTAACCTTTTCTGATGCAATGGTTGATCAGCTCATTCTCTCTTCTGCAGAGTTTCAGCAGGATGGAAAATTTGATCGTGCAACTTTTGAAGCTGTTCTTCGTAATGCCGGTCTTACTCCACTCAGCTATCGCAGCTTGATTCGTAAGGAAAAAGTTACAGAGCAGGAAAGAATCGCCTATTTGCTTTCGGCCTTTACACTGCCGTCTGAAATCAAAGAGATTGCTCAGTTAGATGGCCAGACCAGGGATATCAGATATTTCTCATTGTCGGCTGAGCCGGTACGCGCATCAATTGTCGTATCAGAAGATCAGATTGCTGAGTACTATGAGAGCAATCAGAGCCGCTTTATGACTGAAGAGCAGGTGGCGATAGAATATCTATTACTGGATAGAGATGTACTTGCTGAAAAGCTAGAAGTGACAGACGAAGAAATTGAGTCTGCATATCAACAGCTGGTAGATACTTTCCAGGCGGATGAACAGCGTCATGCAGCACATATTCTGATCGATATTTCTGAAGATCAGAACGATGCGGCGGCCTTCGCTAAAATCGAGAAGATAGCGGAACGGGTTGTTTCCGGCGAATCATTTGAAGAGCTGGCTAGGACTGAGTCTGCTGATCCTGCCTCTGCTGAGTTAGGTGGTGATCTCGGTGTTAATGAAAAAGGCGTATTTTCTCCTGAGTTTGAAGAAGCGCTTTATGCCTTGGAAAAAGGCGAAGTTTCTGCACCTGTTAGAACCGAATTTGGTTATCACCTGATCAAATTGTTAGACGTTGTCGAAACTGAAGTGCCTACGTTTGAGCAAGCTCAAATGGGATTGCGTAAGGATATTTTGAGTCAGAAATCTGAAGAGGAATATGTAGGCGCGCTTGAGCGTCTTGCGGATATTTCATTTTCTTCCGGTGATCTGGTGGAGCCTGCAGAAGCACTTGATTTGACCATCCAAAAGGCTGGTCCCTTCTCGCGTAGCGGCAATGAAGATGATATTACATCCAATCCTAAAGTGTTGGCTGTAGCCTTCGATCCTGAGCTTGTTAAGGAAGGATTGAACAGTACGCCGGTTGAACTGGACTCTGGTCGCTCAGTCGTATTAAGAGTTTCTGAGCATAAGCTGCCACGTGAGAAAACTTTCGATGAGGTAGCTGAACAGATTACTCAGCTGCTGATTGATCAGAATGTAGAGGCTGAACTTAACTTGCAGGCTGAAAAGGTTATCTCTCAGCTTAAGCAGGGTGAGGCGTTAGAGTCTCTGGTACCGTCTGATTCAATCAGTGTGGAGCAGGGTATTACCCGTAGCCAGGAAAATTTACCTCAAGCGCTACGTTTAGCTGTATTCAAGATGCCTAAACCTGTTGAAGGCTCCTCAAGTTACAGTGCTGTTGATATGTTAGATGGTAGTAAAGTGATTGTTGCACTGGATGCTGTAGAGACTCAGGAGGTCCAGCTTCAGGGTGATGAACTACGGTTTATGGGTATGATGCTCAGCAACCGTAAAGGCCAGCAGGACTACCAAGATCATGTTAATCGTCTAAAAGAGAAAGCTGAAATAGAAAAGCTTTGAGCTTATGTCTTAAAAAAACCACCTTCGGGTGGTTTTTTTTGTTCTAATGATCTGAGATGACAGGTGTGGTTTTGAGCTAGTCTTCTAAGGTTAATGTAAAAAGAGGAAAGGTGATGAAGTGGCTATTGTTACTGCTAACACATGCAGGTGTGGGGTTTGCTGGGTTTGCTTTAGGTATCTATCTCCTTCCAATACTGATCGCTCAAGCTCCTCCAACAGACTCTGAAATGAGCATGGCTAGTGCTAATTCACTCTTCACTTCAAAGTTTACACGGGAACTAGAGGGGAGTGATTTTCTGCACTGGGGAGAGGGCGTGATCTCATTGAAAGCCGATAAGATCGTTTTCCAAGGAGAGCTGGCTCCAGGGCCCGATTATAAACTCTACCTTTCTCCCAAGTATGTCGAAACCGAGGAGGCTTTTCTTAGAATTAAACCTCAGATGGTTCTTGTTGGTGATATTAAGTCATTTAATGGTTTTTTATTAGACGTTCCTAACCACATTGATATATCAGCCTATAGCAATGTGGTTGTTTGGTGTGAAACCTTTTCTGAGTTTATTACGGCAGCACAGTATCAATAGTGTCCAACTGCATCAACAGACGAGAAAACGGTTTCCAGTTGTTCGTCACAGAGCTGACTGGCAGGGGTAATGGTGATTCTTTTCCAGGGAATCACACCAAAATACCAGCACCGCCAAAAATTAAGACTGGCTTGTGGATTTTCTTCTACCAGTTCTCTGAGGGTTTGCAGTTTGCCAAGCTCAATACCCAGTGCTTCTTTAAATGTTAGATACACAAATTTTGAGCAAAATTGTCTCTCAGACTCAAACTTAAATCCGAGATGGTAAAATCGCCCCATCCGATTATTAGCAACCTTTTTTAGCTTGGTGATCTGTGCCGGTGTTAATCGTTGTTTCAGACGTGAAATACTGACTTGGTTGTTGGTTGTGCGATTAAAGAAATCGCGTAGTGGGGTGCGACGAACTCGAGGTACGGCGCTCTCCAAAACTACCCATTCATTATTATCTTTTACTATAAAACCGACATGCGAGCTCCAACTGCCAGTTCCTTGAGCTACCTGCCTGTAGAGGAAGCTGTTGATCGAGATAAAAATGATATCTCCCTCTTCGATCAGGGGTAGAAATTGGTTATACGTAATATTCTCAGTGGACATAGCTGACTCCTTACTTTTAATAAGGGCAGTGTCGTTGTTGTGAACAAAGTGATCTATTCGGCTGTGCTAAGTATTACAGAATAATACTATGAGACCTTATTTGTTCGACTCGTTAAAATAGGACGAGTTCTGATGAGCTGCCAGAACTAGATAAAATAGCTGCTGTGAAGAGTAGGTTAATTAATGAGAATTTTACTACTTTCAGCTTATGATGCTGAAAGTCATGTCTATTGGCGTAAGAGCCTGGTTGAGCACCTGCCTGAGCATGAGTGGACAGTGTTATCGCTTCCTGGGCGGTATTTTAGCTGGCGAATGAGGGGTAACAGCCTTAGCTGGGCTTTTTCCAACAGGGAGGTGCTGGAGCAGCCATATGATCTTATAGTGGCAACCTCTATGACAGATCTCTCTGCGTTAAAAGGGTTTGTCCCCTCTTTGGCTTGTACGCCAACACTTGTTTATTTCCATGAGAATCAGTTTGCATACCCTCAGTCTGGTAAAGAATTCAAAAGTGTGGAGCCCTGCATATTGAATCTCTATACCGCTTTGGCAGCAGACTACTGTCTGTTTAACAGTGAGTATAATCGTAGAACCTTACTTGACGGCGCCACACGACTATTAAAAAAATTACCTGATCATGTTCCAGATGGATTGATTGATAAAATTCGCATGCAGTCACAGGTCTTGCCGGTACCACTCAAAACGGACAGTTTTCTTGATCGCTCAACTATTTCTGTGGACGGTAACCGCTTAAATATTGTCTGGAACCATCGTTGGGAGTTTGATAAGAATCCGCAACTCCTATTAGATGCTATCACCCAATTAAAAGAGCTGACTGATCAGTTCCGGGTGCATGTGGTTGGTCAGCAATTTAGACAGATTCCAGAAGCATTTATCAAATTAAAAACGCTATTGGGCAATCATTGTGGGGAGTGGGGGTACATGGAGAGCAGAGCTGCGTATCAGAAATTGTTACATAGCTCAGATGTTGTACTGTCAACGGCGTTGCATGATTATCAGGGGATTGCTGTTCTGGAGGGGGCTGCAGCAGGTGCGTATCCAATCGTGCCAGATCGCCTGGCTTACCAGGAGCTGTTTCCTGTCGAGTGCCGCTACACCGGCGAGCCTGAGTCAAAGATACTTGCAAATAAACTTTATGATCTGACCCTGGTGAAACAGCAGCAGGGGGAGCTGCCTTCAGTGGATGTGCAGCACCTGAGCTGGGCTGCACTGGCCGATCAGTATCGTGACGTAATCATGCAGGTGGCTAAGCCCGCTTAAGAAAGTCTTCGAACTTTGAACTTCCGCCCCTTAATCTTGCCTTTATTGAGGCGATCTTCAGCTTTTCTGGCTGAACTTCTTTCGACGGCAACATAGGTGACAAAATCATAAACGTTGATTTTTCCAACCTGGTTACCGGGAATACCGGCATCTCCGGTTAATGCGCCGAGAATGTCACCTGGGCGGACTTTATTCTTCTTACCGCCTCCGATGGATAGCGTTACCATTGGAGGAGGTGGTGCTTCAATCGCTGGTAGCGTTCCGGGTAGATCTGTATTCTCAAATTCTGTTTCAAAATTGCGTTCAATTGCCGTGACTTTGTAGGCTTCAGATGGCTGGTATAGATTAAGCGCAAGACCCTGTTTCCCCGCGCGGCCAGTTCGTCCAATGCGGTGGGTATGGACCTCTGCATCGCGTGTAAGATCATAATTGATCACACAGGGTAGCTCTTCAATATCAAGCCCCCTGGCCGCTACATCGGTAGCAATCAGGAAGGCGCAGCTTCGATTGGCAAACTGCACCAGAATTTGATCACGATCTCTCTGGTCAAGGTCTCCATGGATCGCTTTTGCACTGTAACCCAGTGAACGAAGATACTGTTGTACATCATTGCATGTCTGCTTCATGTTACAAAAAATGACAGCAAACTCGGGTTGGTAATGCTGTAGTACTTTACCTAATCCCTGAAGCTTCTCTTCTTTATCAAACTCAAAAAAGTGTTGCTCAATCTGATTTTGGGAGTGGGTTGCTTCAACCTCCACAGTCACAGGTGCGTTTAGGATATCAGCGCTGAGAGCGGCAATTGTTTTAGGGTAGGTAGCTGAGAAGAGCAGAGTTTGTCTCTTGCTTGGCGTATGGCTGATGATATGTTTGATATCATCTGAAAACCCCATATCCAGCATTCTGTCCGCCTCATCAAGGACTACAGTGTGTACCTGATCAAGCTTGAGTGTGTTCTTGCGCAGGTGATCTTTAATTCGTCCTGGTGTGCCTACGACTACGTGGGCTCCATGCTCCAGTGAACCGATCTGTGGTCCTATGGGCTGGCCACCACAGATAGTGAGAATCTTTAGATTGTCAGTGAATCGCGCAAGCTTTCTTAGTTCTGTTGCGACCTGTGATGCCAGTTCGCGGGTCGGACATAAAACAAGAGATTGGGTTGCGAAATTACGGCTACGTAACTTGAGAAGCAGCCCAATTCCAAATGCGGCGGTTTTACCGCTGCCCGTCTTAGCTTTAGCGATGAGGTCTCTGCCTGCCAGCACTTCAGGTAACGCTTGCTGCTGGATTGCTGTCATCTCTTTATAACCAAGTCGATCCAGGTTTGTCAGTAGAGGCTGAGGTAATGGCAGGGTACTAAAGCTGAAATCAGTCACGGTGGGCTCATTGGATAGATAGAAAGAGAGGGATTATACCGGATCTTTGCAAGGTAATCGGGCTGTTTTTTTCGTATACTCCAACACATCTTATTGCAGTGATCTGGTTGGGAAGAATGAAGACACGTTACGATGTTGTGATTGTCGGGGGAGGCATGGTCGGGGCCACCATTGCTTGTGCACTCGGGGATAGCCCTCTCTCTGTTGCGGTTCTGGAAAACGTCTACCCCACTGAATTCGAAACAACCCAGCCAAATGATCTTCGTGTATCGGCGATCAGTTTAGCCTCGGAGAATATCTTGCGCATGGTAGGGGCCTGGGAGGGGATTCTGTCACGGCGTAGCTGCCGATATCGTCGTATGAAGGTGTGGGAGACGAGTGAGGAGAATGCTGCTACAGAGTTTGTCTCTGATCATATCGGGCATGAATATCTAGGGCATATTGTAGAAAATCGTGTGATTCAGTTGTCACTTTTGGAGCGCATAAAAACGTTTGAGAATATTGATCTTATCTGTCCAGCCGGGGTACAGGAGATCGATTATGCACCCGGTAGTAGTCTGATACGATTGAGCAATGATCGTGAAATTGTAGCTAAATTGATGATTGCTGCAGACGGTGGTGAGTCGAAAGTCAGGCAAGCTGCAGGTATCGGTGTTACGAAATGGGACTACGAGCAGGCAGCGCTCGTGGCATCAGTAACGACCGCATATCCCCAACAGGATATTACCTGGCAGCAGTTTACTCCGACAGGGCCATTGGCTTTTTTGCCGCTTTCCGGAGCTCATGCCTCACTGGTATGGTACAACACGCCTGATAATGTCAGGAGATTGATGGGTCTTGATTCTGACCAGTTTATGCAGGAGCTACAAACTGCTTTTCCTCCAGCATTAGGGAAGATAGATCAGCTATTAGAGCGCGGTTTTTTCCCTTTGCGTCGTCAACATGCGCATCAATATGTTTTGGAGGGTGTGGCTCTGGCCGGTGATTCTGCGCACATGATTCATCCTTTAGCTGGGCAGGGGGTGAATATTGGCCTGCTTGATGCTGCTGCATTAGCTGAGGTTATTATGAGCGCTGCGCGCTTAGGTGAAGATATAACAGAGACACAATTGCTCAAGGAGTATGAGAAGCAGAGGCGTCAGCATAATTTACTGATGATGCAGACTATGGATACTTTTTATCGTGTTTTCAGTAATAAGAGTATGCCCCTGAAGCTGCTGAGGAATATTGGATTAGGCGTTGCCGGTCGTGTTGCACCTGCGAAAAATCGGGTGATGGAGTTTGCGATGGGCTTAGAGGGGCCGCTTCCGGCTTTGGCGCGGTTGGAAAATATTTAAGGGATAAAAAAAGCCGGTCTGGGAGACCGGCAAAGGATAAAGGCTGAATTAACCAGCCAGAGTAGAGAAGTGGGGTCGTAACGTGACCCCCAACGAGAATTATTTAGCAGCGTCTGTTTCAGTCGTTGCTTTTGCTGCAGGCTTACGCTTAGCCGGAGCTTTTTTGGCCGGAGCTTTTTTAGCGGGTGCAGGAGCAGCTTCTGCTTTAGGTGCTGCTTCTTTAGCAGGTACAGCATTGGCAACTGCAGCCGAGGTTGCTTCAGCAGCTTCTGATAAAAACTTATTAAAATCAGTCATGTATGGGATTTCGCTGATCTCTGATAGGCTTTTTTCTACGATTTCAGAGATCTCTTCTTTCGCAGTAGTCAAAGCTGCTAGCTCTTTTTCAGCTGTTTCAGTCATCTTGGTTTCGAGCGACTTAAAGAACTGAACCTGAAGATCAACCGCTTCTTTTGGTTCTTTTACTTCAGACAGGGCTTTCAGCTGAGCAACACTAGAGTCTACGAAGTCTGTTACATATTCAGACTGCAGAGAGAACAGAGTTTCCAGTGCTTTTTTGTTCACTTCAGCTACATCGATCGCTGGTTGCATTTTTTCCTGAACATCTTTCATCAGATCATCGTACATTATCAATCCCTCTGAGAATCTTAAAAAATTGTTTTGTGCGTTGCAGCATTTGGTCTCAATATAGTGGTTAATAAATAACCTGTCAAATATTTTTTTGTGCAATGCACAATGGTGTTTCCCTGGAAATTGAACAGGTTTTAATTGCTTGAAATACAATGAGTTGGAATCAGCAACAAGATTCTCCTGCGTGATTAGGGCTAATTTTTACCATCTTTATCCTGTTGAACCTTTTTTAAAACCGGATATAGAGATAAATGCTCTGTATCTACAACCGGCATTGTTCATCTAGTGAAATTCTCATTACAATTCCTTTAATGCACGAACTCACGCCATTGCATGGTTTAATGGATAAGTTCATTTGATGCTCGTTTGTAACAGGAACTGATAATTTCATGACACATAAGCAACCATCCCTAGCGGCTCATTCTTCATTTGATTTTGTACGCAGTGAAAAAATCGAGTCTTTAGGTATAGACGTTTCTGAATATACCCATAAGAAAACTGGGCTGGCTCATTATCATATCGCCGCTGACCATACTGAGAACGTATTTCTGGTTGGGCTGCGGACTGTCCCGGAGGATTCTAAGGGGGTTGCACATATTCTTGAGCATACCGCTTTGTGTGGTAGTGAACGCTTCCCTGTCAGGGATCCGTTTTTCATGATGACACGACGCTCTCTCAATACCTTCATGAATGCGATGACCAGCAGTGACTGGACCTCCTATCCATTTGCCAGCCAGAACCGAAAAGATTTTTTCAATCTTTTGGATGTGTATCTGGATGCGGTATTTTTCAGTCGGCTGGACCCTTTGGATTTTGAACAGGAGGGGCATCGTATTGAATTCGCTGAACCTGAAAATCCTGATTCTGATCTCGAATATAAGGGGGTTGTTTACAATGAGATGAAAGGTGCGATGAGCTCACCTGTTTCTCGTTTGTGGCAATCGGTTACTAAATACCTGTTTCCTACAACGACTTACCATCACAACAGTGGGGGTGAACCTGAATCCATCCCAGATCTTAGTTACGACGAGCTGATTGAGTTCTATAAAACGCATTACCATCCAAGTAACGCTGTCATTATGACCTTTGGTGATATCTCTGTTTCTGAGCTTCAGGAATTTTTCGAAGAGAAAGCGCTCTCTCGTTTTGAGAAATTAGGTACAACGATCGATATCCTGGATGAAAAGCGTTATCACTCACCTATTCGGGTTGAGGAGGGATATGATCTCGACCAGGAGGAACTTGATGGAAAAACGCATCATGTTCTTGCCTGGTTATTGGGACACTCCAACGATCTTGAAGCGCAATTGAAAGCGCATTTAATGTCACGGGTACTGTTAGATAATAGTGCTTCGCCGCTACGCCACGCCCTTGAATCAACCGCACTGGGTAGCGCGCCATCACCCCTCTGTGGATTGGAAGATTCTAACCGTGAGATGAGCTTCATGTGTGGTATTGAGGGAAGTGAGCCTGAATCTGCTGCGGCTTTTGAAACGCTTGTATTGGATGTGCTGAAAGATGTCGCTGAGAATGGTGTTCCACAATCAATGCTTGAGGCTCAGTTACATCAGTTAGAGCTTCAGCAGAGGGAAGTGAATGGGGACGGTTACCCTTATGGACTCAGTTTGATCATGTCTTCATTGGGTGCTGCCGTCAACCATGGCGATCCCATCGCACTACTCAATCTGGATCCTGTGCTGGATCAGCTACGTGAAGAGATTAAACAGCCCGATTTTGTTCAGAAAATGGTGAAAGAGCTTCTGGATAATCCCCATCGTGTTCGCCTGACACTGCGACCTGACAATCAGCTTGCCCAGCACCGTGATGCCGCTGAAAAAGCTAAGTTGGAGGCTATTAAAGAGGGTCTGAGTGCGTCAGAAAAGCAGCAGATCATTCAGCGTGCAGCTGAACTGGAAGCGCGCCAAAATCAGGAAGATGATGAATCAATCCTGCCAAAGGTAACATTGGAGGATGTGCCTGATGAGATGAGTGTACCGGAAGCGACTGAGGTTAACTCTACGCTACCGCTTACCCGTTATGATCGAGGTACGAATGGTCTCATCTATCAGCAAATTGTTGTTAACTTGCCTTCATTAAGTGATGAGGAAAAGTGCCTGCTTCCTCTTTACAGTCATCTCCTGACAGAACTTGGGTGTTCCGACAGAAGCTATCAGGAAAACCAGCAATATCAGACTGAGGTTACAGGCGGGATTCATGCGTTTGCCTCGATACGCGGGATGCCATCTGATGAGCAGGATGTAAAAGGTTTCTTTACACTCTCTGGTAAGGCGCTCGTTAGTAAACAGAAAGAGCTAATGGATCTGTTAAAAGAGACCCTGGAGCGGGCTAGGTTTGATGAAATAGGGCGCATCCGGGAGGTGGTGGCTCAGCTACGGACGCGTAAAGAGCAGAGTATTACCGGGAGTGGTCACTCTCTAGCCATGATGGCTGCAAGTTCAAGAATGAGCCCAGCCGCAGCGCTCGCTCAGGCAACAAAGGGACTGGAGTCAATCAGATTTTTTAAACAGTTGGATGATCAACTTAATGATGAATCTGAACTACAGTCTCTCTCGGATCGCTTGCAGCAGATTCATAGGAAAATCAGCGCTTCGGCTAAACAGTTTTTGGTGGTGGCTGAAGAGGAGTATCAGCAGGGGATACAGCAGCATCTTGAGCAGCTATGGTCTGGTCAGGTGAGTGAGTCCCAAAGTGAATTTGAGCTTGCTTCTGTGCGAGATCGGGTGCAGCAAGCCTGGGTTACCAGTACACAGGTTAATTTCTGCGCCAAGGCATTTCCAACGGTTACGGTGGAGCATCCAGATGCAGCACCGCTAACCATTTTAGGTGATTTCCTGAGAAATGGATTCCTGCATAGGGCAATACGTGAACGTGGTGGTGCCTATGGTTCAGGCGCAGGACAAGATTCTGGTGATGCAGTATTCCGATTCTTCTCTTATCGTGACCCAAGGTTAGCTGAGACGCTGGAAGATTTTGACGCTTCAGTAACCTGGTTACTTGAGAATGAGCATGAGGAGCAAAAGCTCGAAGAGGCAATCTTAGGGGTTATCAGCTCAATTGATAAACCCGGTTCTCCAGCAGGTGAAGCAAAACAGGCTTACCATAGCACGCTCTTTGGACGAACGGCTGAGCAGCGTAAGCAGTTCCGCTCTCGTATTCTTCAGGTTACGATTGAGGACCTGAAGCGAGTAGCGGCAACCTATCTACAACAGGGCGGAGCGAGTGAGGCTGTTGTCACAAGTAAAGAGCAGGCGAGCGCGTTAAGTGATAGCTATGAAGTGATAGACGTTTAAATCATCTCATCACTGATACTGAGCCTCTGGGTGGTTTAACTCAGGGGCTCTTTTGTATAAGGCTATAAACATGGCAAAATCTGCTCTCTATCAGGGCGCGATACTTATCTTGCTATCAGAGCTGTTTCTGGTTTTATCAGGCATGGTTGTGAAGCAGTTAACCGGTGAGCTTCCAACTGAGATTATTGTATTTGCGCGCAATTTTTTTGCATTAATCATGCTGTTGCCCTGGTTATTACGTCATGGATGGGTCGCTATCCAAACAGAGTATATTGGATTTCATATTTTGCGGGCGTCTGTCGGTGTGACGGCGATGATGTGTCTCTATTATTCATGGGGACATCTGCCATTGGCGGAAGCGGCGTTGTTAAAACAGACCTCTCCCTTTTTTATTCCCCTGCTTGCTTTTCTGTGGCTGGGGGAGAAAGTATCAATGATGACAAAATTGGCTGTGATAGTCGGTTTCTCGGGTGTTTTTCTCGTTCTTAATCCCGGTGGGGAGCAAATAAACTTTGCGGTCTTTATCGCCTTGAGTGGAGCGATGCTGGGTGCGCTGGCTAAAGTGATTATCCGCAGAATGAGCGCAACTGAACCTGCTCAGCGTGTAGTCTTCTATTTTGCATTGATTAGTAGTGTCCTCGCAGCTATACCTGCTCTTTTAAGTTGGCAGACGCCAACAGCTTCGCAACTACTGTGGCTGATTCTCATGGCGGCCACTTCTACCGCAGCGCAGTTACTTCTGAGCCGTGGCTACTCATTGGCCCCCGCTGGGCAGCTTGGGGTTTACACCTATGCGTCAGTGATATTTGCTGCTTTGTTTGGCTGGTGGCTCTGGGATGAGGTGCTCGGTGTTAACAGCTGGTTGGGGATTATTCTGATTATGGGCGCGGGTTTTTTGTCTCTATCTACAAAAAGGGAAGTACAGAAAGCTTAACCTTTGTTTGAGAACTGACCAGTCAGTATTCTGCAATATCAATTTTTCCTCAGTGAATGCAAAAAGTACTTGTAATCATGTCTCAGAATGGTACTACTGTAGGTGTGAGGGGCACTTTAAAAGAATTTATTACAAGGTGCTCTAACAGCAATAAGGCATTAAGGATTTGCACATGAATATTAAAATCACTAACCGCAATGCTAAAGTTTCTGACAGTGTAAAAGAGAAGGTTGAAGCCTGGTTGAACAATAGCCAGGAGCGTTACGAAGTTATTACTAGTGCCCATGTCATTATTGAAAAAAATGACCGAGAGGACATCGCTGAAGCAACTGTTCACATAGCAGGTAAAGATATCTTTGCAAAAGCATCTGCAGATAATCTGTACGCTGCGTTGGATGGGTTATCAGATAAAATTGATCGTCAGTTGGATAAGATTCACCAGAAACAGGTAAGTAAAAAAGGTTCTCAGAAACCTGCTGCCAACGTTGAACCAGAGGTTGAGCCTGAAGAGGCCTATGACCTGGCTTGATAAGACCCTATCCTGCTAATAATGCCCGGTATCTACCGGGCATTATTGTTTTCAAAGAACGCTTTTCTGATTAGGTTCCATCTAACTCTCTTACTAGAAAATTTTTACAGTGGTGCTTAGCTGATAGTTTCAGCCATAATCGAAAGTTTTAAATAAGGCCGCCTTTGTTTGGGGGAGTAGGGTGAATGACAGCTTCAATAAATATCCGCATTGCGAAGAAGAGGGATTTAGCCTCAATTCAGCATCTGTGGGCGCAGCTTAAGAAAGAGCTTCCTGGTCATCACTTTCAGCCTTTCGGCGCGCCAGTTGATTGTCAGCAACAGCAGCAGTTAACTGAGGTTTTAGATCATTGCTATCAGCGAGATGATGCGGTGATATATGTAGCAGAAGCAGAGCAGTTAATAGGTACTCTGGCTGCGATAGAAAACTACCAAACCGGCTATGAAAAGCCGGAAAGTGCGGTCCTGTTTAACCTTTGGGTTGATCCGCTGTTTCGCCGCAACGGTGTGGCAACTTTACTCTATCAGCATGCAAGAGCGTGGTTGGAAGAGCGGGATATACAATCCGTTCAGGCTGGCTGGCATCCGGGTAATACCGCATCAGACCAATTTTGGCGACAACTTGGATTCAGGTCCTATGAGGTGATTGGGGCTGTTGCGTTAAACTCAATGCCTCTTAAATAGATTACGGTACTGGAATGTCTAAAGCAGAGCAAAAGTGGGATCAGCGATACCGCAACAAACTTCAGAAGTCGGATCAATCAACTAAACCGCACCCCCCTGATTTTCTGATTCGGCACTGGAGTGCACTGAGTAAATCCAGAGTATTGGATCTGGGGGCGGGGGATGGTGCTGTTAGCCTTTTTCTTGCAGAAAAGGGGTTCTCGATCTGTGCAGTCGATATCTCTACAGTAGGATTAGAGATCCTTCAATCTAATATTGCACCCATGCCTGTTACTTTTGATTCGGTGGTGATGGACCTTGAAGCAGAGAGTGCTGACCTTTCAGTGTTAGGCAGTTTTGATGCCATTGTTATCTCACGCTATAAGCCGGTTAATACTCTTTGGCCTCAACTGGTATCAGCTCTGAAGCCCGAGGGTACTTTGATGATTACGACGTTCAATCATCGTCATCATGATCGTACAGGCTTCCCTTTACGTTTCTGTCTTCAGCCTAATGAATATATTGAGAAATTTCCTGAACTACAGTTGATACAGAGTGAGATCGATCAGCTGGACATGGCGATGGACTCTTATCTGTTTAAAAAATTAACACCTTAATAAAAAGTCTGTATATACAAAGTATTGCATTGGCACGACAACGAATATTCCAGGTATATCGCCTGTTGGTGCAAGATCAAATATTTCAGATTTTTTACGGAAAAATGACCATTTTGTAACAAATCTGTAATTACTCCACGTAATAAATCGGTCATAATTCGCCCGCCTGAACAATTCAGAAACCTACAGCGTTTCTGGTTCATTACTGATCCTAAATATTTCAAGGTGCGTTGTATGGTTGCAACCAATAACCCATTTCTGCAGATGTTTGCACGTTCCCCGTTCAAACCTATGCAGGAGCACATTGCTAAAGCGCAGGAATGTGCTGTTGAATTAATCCCTTTCTTTGATGCTGTGATCGCTGGTAACTGGCAGGAAGCTGCAAACGTCCAAGCGAAGATCGCTATTCTGGAAGGTGAAGCTGATGCAATGAAGAAAGAGATTCGACAAAATCTGCCGAAAAGTATTTTCTTGCCAGTGCCTCGTACCGATCTGCTTGAAGTAGTCCGCATGCAAGACAAAATTGCTAACCGCGCTAAAGATATTGCCGGTTTAATGCTGGGGCGCCAGATGAGCGTACCTGAGTCTATGCAGCCGGATATGAAAGAGTATGTACGTGTTGCACTTACAACTTCAGAACAGGCACTAACTGCACTGAAAGAGCTGGATGAGCTCGTTAACAGTGGTTTTGGTGGTCATGAGATCGATGTGATCGAAAAAATGCTGGATCAGTTAGATACCCTAGAGCACTCCACGGATGAACATGAACGTGCTATTCGCGCAAAACTGTTTGGTATCGAAAAAGAGTTGCCACCTGTAGATGTTATGTTCCTCTACCAGGTGATCGCTCTGATTGGAGATCTTGCAGACCGCGCTCAACAGGTTGGTAGCCGTCTTCAGCTACTTGTTGCTCGTTAATTCATTCGGTAAAGAACAATGGAAATAATTGCTCAGTACGGCGAAATCATCGTCATTCTTGCCTGTGTATTTGGCTTCTTTATGGCTTGGGGTGTTGGTGCAAATGATGTAGCCAATGCGATGGGAACCTCTGTAGGTTCTAAAGCTCTGACTCTGAAGCAGGCGATCATGATCGCTATCATTTTTGAGTTTCTAGGGGCTTATCTCGCGGGTGGTGCGGTAACTTCTACCATCCGTAAAGGGATTATCGACCCTGGCTTGTTGGCCGGGACACCGGAATTACTGGTGTTTGGTATGATGGCTGCGTTACTGGCTGCCGGTATCTGGTTACTTATTGCGACTCATTTTGGCTGGCCTGTCTCCACGACTCACTCCATAGTGGGGGCCATCGTTGGTTTTGCTGCGGTTGGGATCTCAGTTGATGCGGTTAACTGGGGTAAGGTCTCCAAGATTGTAGCAAGTTGGGTCGTTTCACCTGTTACAGCCGGATTTATCGCGTTCTTCCTTTTCCGAAGTGTTCAAAAACTTGTGTTGGACACTGACCGACCTTTCGAGAATGCTAAACGTTATATCCCGGGCTATATCTTTCTGGTTGGTTTTATCATCGCGATGGTAACCTTCACGAAAGGGCTTAAGCACGTTGGTCTCGATATGAGCTGGGGGCAGAGCGCACTTGCATCAATCGCTATTGGCGTTGTGATTATGCTGATAGGTGTTCAGATGCTTAAGAAGATTCAGCCCTCTCCAGAGGCAGATCGTGAGCATCACTTCACCAGTGTTGAAAAACTGTTTGGTATTTTGATGATGTTTACGGCGTGTGCAATGGCGTTTGCTCACGGATCTAACGATGTAGCAAATGCTGTAGGGCCGTTGGCGGCTATTGTGGGCGTTGTAAGTGCAGGTGGTGAAGTCGCACAGAAAACTGCGATGCCTGCATGGATTTTGCTGCTTGGCGGTGGCGGTATCGTTGCTGGCCTGGTGATGTATGGACACAAGGTAATTGCAACAGTCGGTACCAATATCACTGAGCTGACACCAAGCCGCGGCTTTGCTGCAACACTGGCTGCAGCAGCTACAGTGGTGGTGGCATCTGGTACAGGTTTGCCAATCTCAACGACACACACGCTTGTTGGTGCTGTTTTGGGCGTGGGTATTGCGCGAGGCATGGCAGCGCTTAACCTGCGCATTGTTGGTACGATATTCGTCTCGTGGGTTGTAACACTGCCTGCGGGTGCGGGCCTTGCGATTATGTTCTTCTTTATGTTTAAAGGTATATTCAGCTAGCTGGACCCTTTTTAAGTCAAAAAGCCCTGTATTTTCACGAATGCAGGGCTTTTTTCTGCTTAAAATAAATAAATGGTCACAAATTCATCATGTTCGTGTAAAATTTGTGCCCAATTTTTTACTCTGGACCTCCAGAGGCTAATTCAGTTTGAACCGGAACGAAGATGCATACAGTTGAGAAAATCGGCGGCACATCCATGAGCCGCTTTGAGGAGTTGATGAGCACCATCCTGGTGGGGAAACGTACGTCACCAGAGGAACTGTATAACCGAATTTTTGTTGTGTCTGCTTATGGTGGCATTACCAACTATCTGCTTGAGCATAAGAAAACAGGTGAGCCAGGTGTTTATGCTCGCTTTGCAAATGCAGAAACAGAAGAGGCCTGGGTGGAAGAGCTGAACAAGGTTCAGGCTCGTATGGAAGAGATTAATGCAGAGCTCTTTGTTGATGCTGAATTTGAACGAAATGCGGCTGACAGCTTTGTGATTGAGCGTCTTAACGATGTGCGTGATTGTATGAAGAGCCTGCATCACTTGTGTACATATGGCCATTTCCAATTGGAAGAGCATCTGATGAAGGTGCGTGAGATGCTGGCATCTATTGGTGAAGCGCATAGTGCGTATAACTCTGTGCTAGCCCTACGCAAAGCCGGTATCAATGCGCGATTCGTAGATCTGACCGGTTGGCATCTGGATCAGCCGTTGCCGTTCGAAGAGATGGTGCAGCAGCAGTTTGCGGGTGTAGAAATAGATAAAGAGATGGTCATCGCGACCGGGTATACACATTGTGAAGAGGGTTTGATGAAGACCTTTGATCGTGGGTACAGCGAGATGACCTTCAGTATGATTGCTACCGTTACTGGTGCAGCTGAAGCGATTATTCATAAAGAGTATCACCTGAGCTCCGCAGATCCTATGCTGGTGGGTACAGATAATGTCGTTACTATTGGAGCTACCAACTATGACGTTGCGGATCAGCTTTCAAATCTGGGTATGGAAGCGATCCATCCAAAAGCGGCTAAAGGCTTACGCCGTAACGGTGTGAAGCTGCGTGTCAAGAATGCGTTCGAACCTGATCATGAAGGTACTGTGATCAGTCAGGATTATCACAGCGGTACACCGCGGGTTGAGATTATTGCAGGTCGTAAAGATGTATTCGGTATCGAAATTTTCGATCAGGAGATGCTAGGAGATGCTGAATACGACATTGAGATCTCAAAACTGCTCTCTCAGCTTAAATTGTACGTTATCAATAAAGATGCAGATGCAAATAGTATTACCTACTATGTCGGCGGATCTCGCAAGATGGTTAATCGTGCAGCGCGTTTGATGGAGGAGATGTACCCTGAGGGTCAGATCAGACTCCACAACCTTGCAATCGTATCGGCAATTGGTTCGCATATGAAAGTTAAGGGCATCCTGGCACGTACCGTGACGGCACTGGCGGCTGCTGATATTAATGTCATGGCGCTGCACCAGTCTATCCGTCAGGTAGAGATGCAGTGTGTAGTCTCTGAAGATGATTATGAAAAAGCTGTGATCGCACTGCATGCTGCGTTGATTGAGCAGGGTGGCGATCAGGGTATCGACTCTGCTGCCTGAGGTGGCTGCTGTTATCTGAGGAAAAACCCGCGTATGCGGGTTTTTTTTTGAAGCCAATAAGTTTAATTAAAGTAACAAACTCGTCTGAGTACAAAGGATGAGACCGCTCTTGATTTGATGCAACGGAATAGTTGTTTTTGACAGCATAGGCTCAGATTTTCTAACTAAGCTTTTAATTGAAAAAATCTTGTAAGCGGTTAATTTTACTTAGCATTGCTAATGATTTAATATGCTAAGTAACTTTCGTATCTGGGCGCCAAGTTTTGTTTTTTATACAACTTGAATTACCTGCAAAGCCGGCAAGAAAAGAGGCGCTTTCACGCGCCAGATATTGGCCCGGCCCCTAATTTCCCCCCTATAGTATTCTCTGCTAAGCAATGCTGAAAATTATTTTGTATTGCTAAGTTTTTTCGCCGTTACATGCTGCGGCAATATATTAACAACCTTAATTCACTCCTATCATATATTGTATTTAGAGCTGTTAAAAAGGCTTGGGCATTTGCTCTAACCGAGATAGGAAATAACAAATACAAATAAGGAAACCTCCATGAGAAAGGTACAACTGGCGATTCTTCCTCTTATGTTTGCCGGCTCAGTTGCGATGGCTGCTGAAGATTGCGGTAAGGTGACGATTGCTGATATGAACTGGAGCTCCGCAACGCTAATGGCAAATGTGGATCGCTTTATTCTGGAGCATGGGTTTGGCTGTGAGGCTGAACTGGTACCTGGTGATACGATGCCAACGGGTGCCTCAATGATTGAGAAAAGTGAGCCGGATGTTGCGCCAGAGATGTGGAGTAACTCCCTGAAGGATGCACTGGATAAAGGTGTTGCAGAGAAACGCCTTCGTTATGCTGGACATTCTCTATCGGATGGTGGTGAAGAGGGGTTCTGGGTTCCGGCCTATATGGTGAAGAAGGATCCTAGTCTGGCAACGATTGAGGGTGTCAGAAAGAGTGCAAAACTATTTGAGCACCCTGAAGATCCAGAAGTAGGTGCTTTCTATGGCTGCCCGGCAGGTTGGAACTGTCAGATCAGTGCAGGCAACTTGTTTAAAGCTCTTAAGCTTGAAGAAGCTGGATTTGAAATGATTGACCCGGGTTCAGGCGCAGGTCTTTCCGGTTCTATTGCTAAGGCTTACGAGCGTCAGGAACCATGGTTCGGTTATTACTGGGCTCCAACTTCGGTACTGGGCAAGTATGAGATGGTTAAAGTCGACTTTGGAGTGGGTGTTGATATTGCTCACCACCTCGAATGTATCACCAAAGAGGATTGCCTTGAGCCTAAGCCAAATATGTATCCACCTTCACCGGTACAAACGGTAACAACTGAAGCTTTTGCTGCAAAAAGCCCGGCCGCTTATGAGTATTTCGCTAATCGCTCATTCACTAATAAACAGATGAACGCGCTCCTTGCCTGGATGGAAGACAATCAGGCTGATGGTGAAGTAGCGATGGAGTATTTCCTTGCAGAGCATGAAGCGATCTGGACGCAATGGCTAACTCCGGAAGTTGCAGAGAAAGTAAAAGCTGCGCTGTAAGGGATAAAAAATTGGGCAGGCTAACAATAGCTTGCCCGGCATCCAAAGCAATAATCTGGTAGATATTTAGAGGTTTATAATGGCAGAGTCCAGCTGGCTGACAGAGTTTCCGCAGCTAGAGAGAGCAGATTTACGGGATATTCGTAAATCTCTCGATGCAGGTTACAGGGAGTTTTCCAGAGAATATGGTGAGTTAATCGAGTCTTTCTTTGATCCGTTGCTGACCTTTCTTGTGTGGTTTGAGAAGTTACTACTAGCAACGCCATGGTGGCTCGTTATTGCGGTGATTGCTGGCCTGGCATACTTTGCCAGCCGCTCCTGGAAGCTCGGTCTGGGGGTTGTTATTTCATTTATGCTGATTGGTTATTTTGGCATGTGGGATAACACCATGAGGACGATGAGTATCATTCTGGTCTGTACATTGATGGCTATAGCCCTTGGCGTACCTATTGGGATCGGTATGGCGCGGTCTGACCGGACTCAGTCACTGGTTACGCCGATACTTGACGTGATGCAGACCATGCCTGCCTTTGTTTATCTGATACCTGTTGTGATGTTGCTGGGGATTGGCAAAATCCCAGGTGTGATTGCCGTGATTATTTATGCGATTCCTCCGGTAATCCGGTTAACCAATCTGGGGATCAGATTGGTTGATAAAGATGTTATGGAAGCGGCTACTGCCTATGGGGCAAGTCCTCTTCAACGTCTGATGGGAGTTCAATTGCCGTTGGCGATGCCGACCATTATGGCGGGAATAAACCAGACCATCATGATGTCACTTTCGATGGTGGTTATTGCTTCGATGATAGGTGTAAAAGGGCTTGGGCAACCGGTTCTAAAATCTATCACCAATCAATATTTTACCTTAGGTTTGCTCAATGGATTGGCCATTGTAGCGTTGGCAATTATTTTTGATCGTGTCTCTCAAGCCTATGCTAAACGAGCTCAGGAGCATATGAAGGGGCTTGAAAATGGCTGATGTACTTATTGAGATAGAAAACCTGTATAAGCTTTTTGGTCGATCTCCGGCCAAGTATATGCCCTTGGTTCATGCTGGGAAAAGTAAAGATGAGATCCTGGCTGAAACCGGTCATACCCTGGGTCTTAAAGATATAAATCTGCAGATCAAGCGTGGTGAAATTTTTGTCATCATGGGGTTGTCGGGTTCTGGAAAATCAACCTTAATCCGACATTTTAACCGCCTGATAGATCCGACAGAGGGTGTTATTCGAGTTGAAGGTTCCGATGTGATGCAGTTCGATAAGAAGGAACTGCAGCACTTCCGGCGTCATAAAATGTCGATGGTCTTTCAGCGGTTTGGGTTGTTACCCCATAAAAGCGTTATTGATAACGTGGCTTATGGGCTTCAGATTCAGAAAGTCTCGTCTAATGAGGCTAAAGCAAAAGCCAAAGAGTGGCTGGAAACGGTTGGGCTGTCAGGCTACGAAGACCAATATCCTTCTCAGCTTTCAGGTGGGCAGCAGCAGCGTGTAGGTTTGGCGAGAGCATTGTGCACTGATGCTGAAATTTTGCTAATGGATGAGGCCTTTTCAGCCTTGGATCCGCTGATCCGCTCAGAGATGCAGGATCAGCTGATTAAACTGCAGGAAACGCTTCATAAAACAATCGTGTTCATCACCCATGATCTGGATGAAGCACTACGGTTGGGGGATCGTATCGCGATTCTCAAAGATGGCGAGATCGTACAGCAGGGAGAGCCTGAAGATATACTGCTTAACCCTGCTACTGAATATGTAGAGGCCTTTGTCAGGGATGTGAACCGTGCTCGTGCCTTGACGGTCGAAACGGTGATGAAGGACCCGGCATGTCGAATCACTGCAGAAACCATCGAAGAAGCGTTGAAGCAGATGAAAGGCTTTAAGCAGGATTACGGTTATGTGGTCAATGCTGATGGCTATCAGGGTGTTGTAACAGAGGAGGCGCTTAAGGAGGCTTATGCCGATGATAAAACAGCCGATCTGACTGAAGATATCATGGAGGAGGTAGATCCTCTTGAAGAGGGAGCTGTTTTGGAATCTGTCATTCCTTGCACTCTTGAAGCAGATTTCCCTCTGCCGGTTGTCGATGACGCGGGTAATCTGACCGGACGTTTATCACGTGGCACATTGTCAGATGTACTGGGTGAGCGCGCTTAATCCCAGCTTCAAAATGGCAGGCTACCTTATCTTTCGGGAAAGTTACCTGCCGTTTTTCGCTCAGCCTAAAAACCTGCAAGAGAGGTTGTTGTGCTTGCTTAGCAGAAGGTAGACTAGCCTGCTCACTGTTCAGGTTTTGTTTATGGATACCTCAAGTTCTACTACTCCCCAGCTTGATATTGATGATCAGACTCGCGAGAGTTTTTACAAAGTGTTGTATGGTCGTCGTGATGTTCGTGGTCAGTTCCTACCTGATGAGCTGCCTGATGATGTTCTGATCAATATACTCCATGCTGCGCATCATGCTCCCTCCGTAGGGCTTTCTCAGCCCTGGAATTTCATCCTTATCCGAAGTGAAGAAAAGCGTAAGCAGATCTTCAGTGCCTTCGAAGAAGCTAACACTGAAGCGGCTGAGATGTTTTCCGATGAACGTAAACTGAGATACCAAAAACTTAAACTACAGGGAATTCTGGATTCTCCTCTCAATGTCTGTATCACCTGTGATCGGGAGAGGGGAGGGCCTGTGGTTCTGGGTAAAACGCATCAACCTGAGATGGACCTCTATAGTACGGTCTGTGCAGTACAAAACTTCTGGTTAGCTGCGCGTTCGGAGAATATTGGGGTGGGCTGGGTATCAATCATTGATCGGGATAAACTGGCCTCACTGCTCAAACTGCCAGATCACGTTGTACCAATCGCTTATCTGTGTGTTGGTTATGTACGTGAATTTCTTAAAAAACCGGAATTAGAGCTGGCACAGTGGGAGAAGCGGGCAGAATTGGATGATCTTATCTATACAGATCAGTGGGGTCTGTCTGATTGATGATTTTTCATATTTAAACGGCCGCTCAAAAAATGACCTATAGTGATTATATCGTCGGCTAATTATCGTTAATGACTACAGGTCAACCGCAGGGAGGTCGATATGCGATTCCTCCTCGTTTTTTCTGTCGCTGTTTTATGCCTCGCCCTGTATCCACCATCAACCGGTGCAGTAGAGGTTAAATATTCTCAGGATCAATACTTATCTCTTGTAGAGAAGGTGGTTGACCAGAGCGTTCGGCCTTTTATTTCGCGACTTCCCATAAAGCAACAACAAGCGCTTGAGGATGTTGTTGTTTCGGTCGAGAGGCAATTTAGCCCTAATGCTATGGCGCTCTCTATCGATGAAACCACCCCCAAAGTGCTTATCAGTCATACTTTCCTTCAGGGAGTAGAGGCCTATATCGAGGCGTATCTATTATCTGTAGCACTTAATAACCCCATCCTCATCGAACAATATTTTAGTGAGTATTTCTGGAGCCATCACCCTAGTTCACAGGGTATAGAGCCGTATCTGCCAAGTAAACGCTGGCATGTTTCAGGTGATGAACAGCTATTTTTGGCACAAAAGAGCACGCTATTTGAAGCGGTTGTACTTGATATTCTCCTGCATGAGTTGGGGCATCATGTTAAGAATGCGTTTTATCATCATCGGGCAAACCAATATATGATTGAGGCGAGCGAAAAACTTGCGGACAGTTGGGCAGATCATATCAAGCAGGTCTTTTTAAATAGAAGTGAATCGATCGGACGATTAATCGTGATCGGGTATATTTTTGAGCAGGATCGTTGGGCAACGCTGTCTGACGATCATTTCTATCCGCGAATCTTGCCTTGGGTTTCGTCGCAACTCCCCGCCCTGTGTGAAGATGCTGAATTCTTGAGTGATAAAAAGTTTTGTCGCAGGCTGGATCAGGATATAGAGGATTACTACTCATCCAGAATTGAGACTGCTTATTTAGAGCGCCTTCAGAGGGGGGATCTCTTTGCAAATTTCCCTCTGGGGCAGATTGAACTTGCTAAGAGTAACTTTGTAGATGCATGTAGCTATTTTAATGAAAGCTTTATCTATGGGCAGGTTGCTCGTGCTGCAATCTATGTGGGTTGGTGCTACCAGAAGGGGTATTTGGAGCCCTCTCCGCCAGATGTGCAGGTACTGGCGATGTTGCATGCCAGAGGAGACGGCTCCTATGGCTTGCCCAGACAAAATAAAATTTCGGACCGGATGCTGTTAAGCACTGGACCTTAACTATCAGGCCCGTTAGGGTGTGATCTCATTTTATAAGAGGAGTTATCTGATGGCACGTGCAACGGCCCGACATATTCTGGTAGATACTGAAGCTCAGTGTATTCAGCTTAAAACAGATATTGAAAATGGTTTGGATTTTGCTGAGGCTGCGAAGCAACATTCTAGTTGTCCATCGGGCGGTCAGGGAGGCGATCTTGGCTCCTTCGGGCGGGGTCAGATGGTACCGGAATTTGATAAGGCTGTGTTTACAGGTGAAGTAGGGGTGGTTCAGGGGCCTATCCAGACTCAGTTTGGCTACCACTTGTTGGAAGTGACTAGTCGAGAAGACTAAGCCTGGTTTTGTAAATTTGAAAGGGCGTATGATGCGAGTCATACGCCCTTTTTTGTTTGAATCTCGAGCTGTGAAGTTTCAGTTCAGCTTTCCTATGTTACTTTCTGCATCACTCCATTGTCAGATAAACAGCTCAATGAAATATTGAATTTACTGGGATGATAAAGATTAAAGTGGAATATCTAATTGTTATAGTTCCTTGCGCACTGTTTTTGATGCTTATCTTTATGGCTGTGCTATCAAAAGAGGGGCGTGCGGTAGGGTTGGTTAATGGTCGACTGGCGAGTTGTCCTGATCGTCCCAACTGTATCTGTTCGGAATACCCAGAGGATCAGAAACACTACCTGGAACCTTTATCTATACCGGCGGATAGCTACTCAGCCGATCAGATTGTCTCAATCGTTGTTGCTGCGATTTTAGAGGCGGGGGGGAAGGTTCAGATTGAGTCCAGAGTCTATATCTCTGCAGTATTTGAAAGCCGGTTCCTGGGCTTTGCTGATGACTTTGAGGTGCGGGTCGATTGGGACGAGCATCGTCTCTATTTCCGCTCTGCGTCTAGGGTCGGGTATTCAGATTTTGGGATTAACAGAGCGCGAGCTGAGGGGATCTCAGAACTGATCGGAAGTCGGTTTGTTGCCTATTGAACAGATATGCAGCTATGTCTGTTAATATTTAAAGCCCGCTGCAAGATTTTTTTCAGCTGTTTGGCGTGCCAAGCCTGCAGAGTGAATCACTGCAGACTTGGCCAGTCTATCAGCCCTGCAGTTCTGGCAGGTTCTCAAATAGTGATAGCGCCTCAGGGTTAGCCAAAGCATCTTTGTTGGTAACGGACTCGCCCAAAACTACCTTCCTGACCGCTAGTTCAACGATCTTACCACTGATAGTTCGAGGGATATCTGCCACTTGAATGATGACAGAGGGAACATGGCGAGGCGTTGTATTTGCGCGGATCGTCTGTTTTATCTCTGTCTTAAGAGATTCATCCAGCGTGAACCCCTCTTTTAAAACAACAAACAGTACGACTCGGGTATCATCTTTCCATGGCTGACCGATACAGATCGATTCCTGAACCTGAGAGACTTTCTCTACCTGTCGATAGATCTCGGCGGTGCCAATTCGAACGCCACCTGGATTCAGGACTGCATCGGAACGACCATGGATGATAACGCCTTCGTGAGCAGTAAGTTCACCATAATCACCATGTGCCCAGATATTATCGAACTGTGCAAAGTAAGCGCTCTGATACTTTTCGCCGTTGGCATCATCCCAGAAGTAGATGGGCATTGATGGGAAGGGGGTGCGGCAAATCAACTCGCCTTTCTGCTCTCTGATCTCTTCGCCCTGATCATTGTAGATCGCTACATCCATCCCGAGGCCTCTGCATTGCAACTCACCGGTATGAACCGGCAGGATCGGGTTACCTAATGCAAAACAGGAGAGAATATCGGTACCACCCGAGATAGATGCCAGCAACAGGTCCTCTTTAATATCACGGTAGACATATTCAAAGCTTTCATGTGCCAGAGGTGATCCGGTAGAGAGAACTGCGCGTAAAGGCTCTAGCTTATGGCTTTCACGGGGTTTGGTGCCCGCTTTTTCCAGTGCTGCGATATATTTGGCGCTAGTCCCGAATACGCTGACTTTTTCCTCTTCGGCGATATCCCACAGCACTTTCGGAGATGGGGCAAAAGGGGAGCCATCAAACAGCAGCACGGTGCATCCGCATGCGAGGCCACTAACCAGCCAGTTCCACATCATCCAGCCGCAAGTGGTGTAATAGAACAGACAATCATCACGTTGAATATCTGTGTGCAGTTGGTGCTCTTTCAGGTGTTGAATCAGTGTTCCACCGACGCTGTGAACGATGCATTTAGGGGTGCCTGTTGTGCCTGATGAATACATGACATACAGAGGTGCATCAAATGAAACCGGTGTAAACGAGACTTCTTTAGCATCGGGATCGATAAACTCTTCCAGCCAGCATGCTTTGCTTATCTCAGAGATGTCCGCATCATTCCCCAGATAGGGAACAAAGACGATCTGCTCAGTGGACTCTAATCGTTCGGCAATCTGAGTGACTTTTTCAACACAGTCGACGGTTTTACCGTTGTAGAGGTAAGCCGGAATTGTGAACAGAACCTTCGGTTTAACCTGTCCGAAACGGTCCATTACCCCCTGAATACCAAAATCAGGTGAGCATGAGGTCCAGATAGCACCCATTGAGGTGGTCGCTAACATTGCGATCAAGGTATCGGCAAGATTGGGCATAAAGCCAGCGACAACATCACCTTGAGTAACGCCGCGCTGCTTTAACCCCGCTGCAAACTGAGCAACTCTGGTATATAACTCTGAGTAGCTTAGTTCAACGCGGTGATCGGTTTCATTGCGGAACACGATGGCTGTTCGCTCATCGCGGTATTTCAACAAATTCTCGGCAAAATTCAGTTTTGCTTCCGGGAACCATTGTGCGCCCGGCATCTTGTTGGCATTGAGAAGGTAGGGTCCGCTTCCTTTCTGGCCGATGACACCGCACTGATCCCAGATCTCATTCCAGAAGGTTTCAGGATTGTTGACTGACCATTGATGAAGGGCTGAGTAGGAGTCCAGTTTCTGCTTATGCTGTTGATTGACGCGCTGCATAAACTGATGGATCTGACTCTGTTCAATTTGTTGTTGTGATGGGCTCCACAGCGGATTGCTCATAATCGTTACCATTCTAATTATTATTGAAAAGTTTACGTATTACATCTACCTATCATTCGAACTGAGATGATAAACAATAAGGGTATTCCTGTACAGGGTAGTTTACGTAAACGGAAACTTTAGGGCAAGCTCATTGAGCGGAAGATCCACCGGCTTTGCGGTGGATCTCGAAGGGAAATTAACGGATATAGTTCTGGCTGATGTCGCGGAATGTATCAGTACCGGCTTTTTGCAGCCATTCAAAGGCAACCATTTCACGACTGACAATGTAGATACCGCACTGACGCATACGTTCAAGCGCCAGTTCTTTGTCTTTAGGATTGCGTGATGAGACGCAATCTTCGACCACATATACTTCACGTGCTTGCTGTTTAAGCTGAATCACTGTCTGGAGGACACAGACATGTGCTTCCATTCCGATAACGACGACCTGATTGGGCCGAAGGGCGTTGATTTTTTCATTACATGCCGGTTCGGACATACAGGAAAAGTGAACCTTTTCCATCACACCTTCAGTAGGTACAACTTCCGCAATTGTGGGGATGGTATGACCCAGCCCTTTAGGATATTGCTCACTGGTAAGGACGGGAACATTGAGTTTATTTGCAATCTCAATCAACCAGCGAGAGTTGCTGACCAGGGCTTCATGTTCATGAATAGCAGGTACAAGATTGCCCTGAATATCTACCACCAACAGGCATGATTTATTTGGATGGAGTAGCATAACAATAATCCTTCTCTATGCGGGTTCATGCTCATTGCAACACTTCGTATGTTCCAGAGCTTGTGCTGAGAGATGAGTATCTAAGCTCTCATCCTCTTCATAGTGTAAAGGCCAGAGCGTTTTCACTATAGGTCCATTAGAAGCAAGAGAGTGGCAGGTGTCCAGCATTGGAGGTTTCACATCACCATCCTGCCAGTAATTTGCCTGCTCCTCACGTTCCTGATGTGTTGATTGGAATGCTGCCGTTGCCAGTGGCCCCAGTAGTTCAAGCAGGTGAGTGCAGCCCAGTCGACCAGAAAACAGCTCTTTAGTCTGTTTTGTGAATCCCGGTTTGATCTGTAGTCCAATCAGCTGCTTGTAGGCTTCAGTGATCGATTTACATGCCGTAAAAGGTGTGTAATCCATGGAAGTTACAGCATCAAGAATATTCAATGAGAGATCCACGGTGATACGGATCGACATGCCATGAAGAGGTTCACCGGCAGTAATCTGTCCGCTATCCCGGTCATGGTTTTTCATGTTGAAGGTCTTGGTATCGATCAGATAGGCTTCGATATCCCATAATCCATCATCGCGTTTAAACCCTTCGCATATAACACGGCGGGTATGCTTTAACGTTCTGCTGGTTGGTGTAGGTAGTGGCATAGAATCTATTCATTGTCTGGGCAGGTCTTATGCCTGCCTTGAAAATAGGAAAGCGCTATTTTAAAGATATTCCCAAATATTAAACAGTCTAAAATATGTGCGCAGTATCTAATAAAAAAGGGCAGCCTAAGCCGCCCCTTATCCAATCTTTGCTGATACGCCTACTCGTACATCGCCTGCATCGATTCCTGAGTCCACTCCAGGCTGCTGCGATATGCTGAATCATAGAGATTTCCATCGAGATCGGAGGGGAGTAAATCCCAGTCACCGTTCTCATAATTGACAACATTTCTCAGAACTTCGCCAATCGGGCCCTGACCCATGCTTACTGCATTTTTAATATCATCACCAAGGGGAACCTGTTCCAGCATTGTATCTCGTTCGATATCCAGCAAAGCATGTAGGCCAGACATCATGCCTGCCATGAAATAGCTGCCGTAGTTGCTGAGTTTCTTCTCCTGTGCAATCTGTTCGCACATACGTCCGCGAATCAGCAAACTGCGAGAAAGCTCCTCTGGTTTTTCCTGGCTGGAGGACATCGCGATAAGCGTGGCCCACTTCTTAACCTGCTCAAGTCCGAGAAGAACAATCGCCTCGGCAACGGATTCCACCTGACGGACAAGGCTGTAACCCGCAGAGTTAACGATGCGGAGAAGTTTGTATGTCAGAGCAGGATCACGGATGATCATCTCTTCCAGTTTTTCAGGGGTTGCTTTTGGGTTCTGTAACTCTTGAATCAACTGCATCAGTGCAACCTGGCTGCCCTGAATCTTTTTGCCCTTAATGACTTTAGGCTTACTCAGGAAGTGCCCCTGGAACAACTTAAAGCCGAGATCGACACACTCTTCCAGCTTCTGGTGGTTTTCGATCTTTTCCGCCAGCAGGGTCACTTTATGTTTCCGTAGAGCGGCAACCTGCTCTTTAAGCTCTTCAGAGGTGTGCTCAAGCACATCAACTTTGACAATCTGACAGAGATCGAGCAAACCCGAGAACTTAGAGTCATAAACAAAATCATCCAGCGCAATACGGTAACCCTGCTTATGCAGTTTCTCTACAGCGCTGACAACTTCTTCATCCGGTTCTATATCTTCAAGAATTTCCAGAACAATATGTTTCTTAGGAACTTCCGGAAGCCTCTGCTCTACGAGAATATCGCGTGTCAGATTGATAAATGCCGGGACCTGTTTTAACTGGCCAGCATCGGAGATACTTGTGTATGCATTCAGCAATACTTCACTGGTTGCTTCCGAATTAGAAAACAGCGCATGCCCCTGTGCATCTTCCGTGCGATATAACAGCTCATATGCAACCACTTTTTGGTTACGGTCGAAGATAGGCTGCCGAGCCATCAGAATTTGTGAGTTATCTGATTGATCCATGATTGAATACAGTGTCCTTGTACAGGTGAAGAAGCAGAACATCGCCAAGTCTACCATCAACTGGCTATTGAAAAAGGGCCTGTGTCCATTTTTTTAATGATCATTTAATTTGGCTTTACTTCTTCAGCAATGCTTTCTGCCTTGCAGTATAATAGTGCACTTTTATCTGTTCAGGGCTTACCAATGAGTATTAACTGGTTTCCGGGCCATATGCACAAAGCGCGGAAAGAGATTGCAAAAGTAATGGATGAGGTGGATGTCATCATCGAGGTTCTGGACGCCCGTCTGCCACAATCCAGTGAGAATCCGCTGGTGGATTCACTTCGCAAAGGAAAGCCAACACTTAAGTTACTGAATAAGAGTGATCTGGCAGATGATCAACGTACCTCTGAATGGTTAGAATATTTTAACGGCCTGCCAGAAACTCGTGCTGTCGCTCTGGATCATACTCAGAAAAAGCAGATCAATCGTATCGCTGAACTGTGTAAACAGATGATGCCCTCCCGCTTCGAGGCGGGTAGACCAGTACGTGCCATGATCATGGGGATTCCTAATGTAGGTAAGTCAACATTGATCAATGCGCTGTTGGGGCGGAAGATCGCAAAGGTTGGAAATGAGCCAGCCGTTACAAAAAGTCAGCAACGTTTTACCACCCGAAATGGTATGGCCTTGTCGGATACTCCGGGAATCCTATGGCCAAAAATTGAAGATATCGATTCAGGCTATCGTCTTGCCGCCAGTGGAGCGATTAAAGATACCGCGATTGAGCATGAGGATGTTGCGATATTTGCCGCTGGATTTATGAAGTCAGATTATCCTGATCGTTTAATTGAACGCTTTAAAATCAAAGAGGTGCCCGATACATCTGAAGCAGTTTTAGATGAAATAGGACGTCGGAGGGGATGCTTACGTCCGGGTGGGATTGTTGATCGGAATAAAGCATCGACTCTGTTATTAAATGAGATCAGATCCGGAAAATTAGGTAAAATAAGTTTTGAAACTGTTGAGGAATGGGATGAAAAACGCCGCATTGCTGAGCAGGAACGTTTAGCAGCTGAGGCTGCCGCTGCAGAAGAAAGCGAAGGTAAAGAGTAAATGTCACGATTAAAGAAAAGTCGTAAAGCCAAAGGTTTTATTGATGATAGCGGTCCAAGTCGTAAAGAGCGCCTGGCTGATCCTGAAAGCTACGATAGTCGTCGTCGTAAATCACAGGAAAAAAAGAAAAAGAAGCCATCCGTTTATGAAAAGCTTCGTCAGCAGGAGATAAACACATCAGGCAATGAGACGGCAGCAGAGCGGAAAACACGTCTTGCTGAAAAGATAAAAAAGCTTAATCAGGACAAGAAAGAGCAGGATTAAGCGAAAGGTATATCTGATAAGCCGAGCCCTTAACGGGGTTCGGCTTTTTTGTCATCGGTTGAAACCCCTGACACTCGGCATGACTAAAATTCATATCGCCCCCATATTCTCTGTAATCGATGACCCTATCTGGGATTGATCTCCTCGTAGGGGGGGGGCTGACTTAGATAAGATCTATCCCGAAATTTGTACTATCGCAAAAGCTCTTCTACGGTTAGTGAAAAGTGGAACCTTCAGCAGAGGAGTGTATTCCATGTCTCATTCACCCGTTCACCGGGCTGGTGATGCGCCGGTTAAAGTTGAGTTGAAAGCAGGGCAAACCTACGCATGGTGTGCATGTGGGCGCTCCGCCAGCCAGCCATTTTGCGATGGGTCTCATCAGGGAACTGGACTAGATCCTATTGTTTTTGAAGCCGAGGAAAACAGCGAAGTCTGGCTCTGCATGTGTAAGCAAACAGGTAATCCCCCCTTATGCGATGGCAGCCATAAAAACTGCGCTGAATCCAAATAGGCATGTGGTAAGATAGCGCGCTTTCCAAATGGCTGGAGCGCATTAAGTGGAACAGTTTGACGTCGTAATTGTCGGAGCGGGTGCTTCCGGTCTGATGTGTGCTGCAACGGCTGGCTACCGCGGCCGTTCAGTTCTGGTAATAGAGCATACCGCCAAAATTGGGCGAAAGATCCTGATGTCGGGTGGAGGGCGCTGTAACTTCACCAATCTGCATAACTCCCCAGCCAATTTTCTATCTGAAAACCCCCATTTCTGTAAATCCGCACTGAGCAGTTACCGGGTTCAGGATTTTATCGATCTGGTTGACCGCCATGGTGTTGAGTATCACGAAAAAACCTTAGGTCAGCTGTTTTGTAATGAAAGCAGTAAAGAGATTCTGCGTGTCCTGTTAACCGAATCAGAATGGGCAGGAAACGAGATCCGTACTGAAACATCCCTGGAGAAGGTCGAGCCACAAGCATCTGGTTATCTATTAAAAACCAGTAGCGGTGATATTCAGGCGGAATCTGTTGTCATTGCTACGGGCGGTCTTTCCATTCCTAATGGTGGTGCGACCAGCTTTGCCTATGATGTAGCAGCGCAATATGGTTTGCAGGTGTTACCTCGTTCAGCTGCGTTGGTGCCTTTTACCCTGCAGCCAAAAGATAAAGAGCTTTTAAAAGAGCTATCGGGTGTTTCACATCGAGTTAAAGCGACTATTGGTATGCACAACTTCGTTGAAAGCATGCTCTTTACCCATCGTGGACTGAGCGGCCCTGCGATTCTACAGATCTCCTCCTACTGGCAGCCGGGCGGCGAGGTTGAGATAGACCTGTTCCCAGAATTTGCTCTGCTGAGCTGGTTGAAAGAGCAACGTGAAGCACGTCCTAAAGCCGAGATCACCACTATCATGGCGCAGCAGATGAGTAAACGTATGGCGCAGATCCTCTGCCAGATGTTTGGCTTTAGCGGCATTATGGGCAACCAGTCCAACAAAGATCTGGAAGCGATTAATAAAGCCTTCCGTGAGTGGAGGGTTAAACCCTCAGGTACTGAAGGTTATCGAACGGCGGAAGTCACCATCGGTGGAATTGATACCAACGAGATCAATCAGAAAACTATGGAAGCCAAAAAAGCACCGGGTTTGTACTTTATCGGTGAATGCCTGGATGTTACCGGCCACCTGGGTGGGCATAACTTCCAATGGGCCTGGGCATCAGGTTTTGCGGCGGGCAAAGCTGTTTAACCCTGATTATCTGCCTACTCAGTACAGCATCACACGTGAGCCACATAGAATATGTGGCGTTACGCTTCTCACACGATCTGCCCGTGGTATTACTCCTACCGGAACACTCCAATTTTCCCTGCTGTTAGCATGTTGATATCTATGGTGTTCTTCGCAGATTGTCCGATCTGTCTCATCTACTTCTTCTAACGATGATGACGGCTTTCGTGGGTGAGGATCTTGTTGCTGCCAGTTTGACTAGACTTAGTGATATATCGAAATCTGATGAAGGGCTGAATGGCCTGCTTGTGGAACTTCTCCAGGAGGTGAAGCATGAGTAATGATATTGTGATTGAAGCGTGGAATACCGTACTTTTTGAGAAATTCTCACGCTTCAAATACCTTTTTATCGAAGGTTATGCATCAATCAGTGAAGAGGCATTAAAACGGCATCGCCCTCCGGAAGGTTCGAAGGTACTTGATGTGGGATGTGGTTTTGGTGATTGTACTTTAGAACTCGCTCGCTTTCTTGGGGAGCAGGGTGTAGCAACCGGCGTGGATTGTGCCAGCAACTTTATCGATGAATGTGAGTGCAGTGCCAAAGATAAAGGCATAGGCAACGCGCATTTTTTCGTCGCCGACGTTGAAGTGGATGATCTCAGGGGGCCTTATGATGAGGCTTTTGCTCGTTTTGGGACAATGTTTTTCAATATGCCTGGTTTAGCGATGAAAAATATTCGCTCAGCTCTGAAGCCCGGTGGGAAATTTACGCAGGTGGTTTGGCGTAAACGTGAAGCCAATCCATGGTTACATGATGCTGAGTGTTGTGTGAAAGAGATTGTCCCTGTTATCTCACATGATGATACAGACGCGGTGCACTGTGGTCCCGGTCCCTTTTCGATGGCGGGGCCTGATATGGTAAGCGATATGCTGCAGGCCACGGGGTTTGAGAAAGTCCAATTTGAACGCTTTGATACAGACATATGTATTGGCCGAAACATGGAAGAGGCGGTACAGTTTGCCCTTGAGATAGGTCCAGCAGGTGAGATTATTCGTCTGGCGGGCGAGGAGGGAGAGCGGTTGAAGGGTGAGGTTCAGGTTGCACTGGAAGCTGTGATCGGTCAATTTGAAAAAGAGGATGGCTCTTTCTGGGCACCTTCGAGTGCATGGTTTATCACTGCTTATAATCCATACTAACCATGCACCAGCTGAGAGTTCTGCTTATCAGCTAACATCCTGAGTATTTTTACCGCTCTGGCCTTATTGTATGAGTCAGATAATTTGGATAAGGGTCTGTAGATGTCACGAGATGATTATGAAAATGGTTTGAGAGTACGTACCGAGGTTATGGGGGATAAGTTTGTTCAGGCGGCTATCGATAACACCACTGAAACTACTCAGGAACTGCAGGACTGGATCAATGAACATGCATGGGGGAGTACCTGGCAGCGTCAGGGATTGCCTCGCAGTACACGCTCTCTGGTCACTATCGCGATGCTGGCTGCTCTGAAAGCGCCAACCGAGTTAAAGGGGCATATCCGTGGTGCACTGAATAACGGTTGTACACCCGATGAGATCAAAGAGGTATTGTTGCATTCGATCGTTTATTGCGGTGCGCCAGCAGCTCAGGAAGCATTTCGTGCGGCTAAAGAGGTGCTGGAGGAGTATCAACACAATTCAGAATCCCGCTGACTCTAATTGACCTGTGCTATAGATCATTTGATGTGCCTCGCAGATCTTTCTGGTGATCTGATGTCATTTTTGAGCCTGACCCAGTCAGATCTGCGGAAACCTCTTTCGCTTTTATCGAGCTATGATATGTTTGATGCATAGTCTGTTGTCTATAAGGAAAATACCGTGGATATGGATCTGAGTTTGCACCAAACCCGCGTGATAGGCTGTTTGATCGAAAAAGAGATCACCACGCCTGATCAGTACCCTCTCTCCCTGAATGCCCTGACACTTGCCTGTAATCAAAAAAGTAATCGTGAGCCAGTTATGGCACTGAGTGATATCGATGTTCAATCGGTGTTAGATGAGTTACGCGATAAAAGGTTGATCCGTGAAGAGTCGGGTTTTGGAAGCCGGGTGGTGAAGTTTAAACACCGTTTTTGTAATACCGAGTTCAGTGATCTGCAGCTCTCGCAACAAGAGCTCGGAATTATCTGCACGTTGTTCCTCCGTGGACCACAAACCCCTGGAGAACTGCGTAGTCGAACTAACAGGTTGTGCAGCTTTAGTGATGTCCATGAGGTTGAAGCGGTTCTGACTAAGCTGTCACAGCGGGAGGGTGTACCTCTGGTTGTTCGTTTACCGCGAGAGCCGGGTAAGCGGGAATCCCGTTATGCGCATCAATTTAGCGGTGAGATTGATCTCGCTGCCGCTCAGGAACCTATTGAGCAGCGGCCAGCGACCAGTTCAAGCGGCGAGCTGGAATCAAGGGTGGCTGTGCTCGAGGCAGAGGTGGCAGTGCTGAAACAGCAGTTGGCTGAGTTGCTTGAATAAAGGCCAGCGGCTGATACTGAGCTAGCCGTAAATGGAATAGAAAAAGTAGGCGGTGATACAGCAGCTGGCGACACTAACAAAGTGTTTGACCAGATGCTGTGGCAGCTTGCGAGAATAGTGAGCTGCAAAATAGCCGCCTGCGAGAGTGCCGGTCAGCACGATAGTACCGGAGTACCAATCAATAGCTCCCTCCATCACAAAAACCGCAATGGCGATCAGCGACACGCAAGATGAGACCAGCAGTTTGATGCCATTCATCGTGTTGATATCCCTATAGCCTGCCAGTGCCAGATAGCTGAGGGTAATGATACCCAGCCCCGCATTAAAGAACCCCCCATAGATACATACACAGAGAAGTAGTAGCAGAAGGAGAATGGCTCCGGCTTGCCCCGCACGCTTATGACCGGATGCAATTTCTTTTAGCTGCTGGTTCAGCTGACTTCCAAAGATAAACAGAACCGATGCAAACAGCAGCAACCAGGGCACGGCTTCCATAAAAAGTGCTTCTGGGGTTTGTAGAAGGAGCCAGGCCCCGATCGTTCCACCGATTAAACTCAGTAACGTGAGTTTTGTCAGATTTTCCCGATCTTTGAGAATATCTTTTCTGAAGGCGTAAGCACCGCTCATGTAGCCTGCGCATGCTGAGAAGGTGTTGGTTGCGTTGGCGATAATGGGAGGGATACCCACAAAAAGCAGTGCGGGAAACGTGATGAAGCTTCCGCCCCCGGCGATCGAATTTAGCATCCCGCCAAAAAAACCAGCAACAAACAGAATGATCAGCTCAGATAACATAACAACGACTTAGTAAAAATATTAGGAAACCATCCCGTAGAGGGGGGGGCAGCTGTGTTGATCTTCAGGTGTACGAACCATCGCCCAACGAGAAGAGGACAATAGCACACATCATCAGAATTGCCGCGATTATCCGCTGAACAAGTACCCGGGTTTTAGGGATTGGATCAGCAAAGCTCATCCCTATCAGTGCGAGGATGATTGCAAGCAGTATTGAGATCAAGCCCCGGCTGGATTGCACAATACCTCCGAAAACAACACCGATCTCGGAAAAACAGGCAAACAGGAAGAACATCGCAATCAGCCAGCTCAGTGCTGCCGGAGTGCTGGCGATGAGCTGAGAATAACTCTTAATCCGTGGCCAGAAGAGTAAGCATATTGAGCCACATAGCAGGTAGCAGAGGCTGGCGCTCAGTATTGCTGCCTGGGTAAGGGGCAGAGCAGAAAAATACTGCATCAATTTCAACACAGAGAGGTCTGAGATTGCATACCCACAGCACGCAGCGATCACCCAGAGTAATGCAGGTCCACTAATCGTGCCGCCGCTGGCACTCAACCAGATGGCACCAATGACACAAAGAAGCACCGCTCCCCACTGGAGCGCATGATAGCTCTCTCCAAAATATAGGGCGCCAATTAGCGCGAGAACAATGATTTTAAGCCCTAATAGCGGACTCACACGGGAAGCCGCCGAGTGATGAATCGCCTGATAAAGAGAGTATTGCCCGAACATATAGGAGCATGCTGCACTAATCAGAGGGAGCACGTATGAATTCAGTTGTGTGGCATGCGGGTGCCACACCATAGGCAGTATCAGTAGTGATACAAAGCCAATCACAATATGAACCAGAATGAGATGCTTGGCCGCACTGGTTTGGTAGCGCTTAATAAAAAAAGCGGAGAGCAGGTAGGAGACAGCTTGCATAAGTGCAGCGCCCACGCCAAAGGCGATACCAGCTAACATGCGTGTTGACCAACCGGTGAAAAGTGTTGTTTATGATGAAGGGGGGCGGCACTGATGGCGAACATTGAGTGATATTAATCCCGAGAGTGGAGGGCAATTATATCAGCTTACTTATCAGCTGTGATTTTTCTATAGATGCCGCTTTCAAAAAACCTCCGCTTTACGTATAAAAATTACCTTTCCGTCTACAAACGGCCTTAGCTGAAGGATAGTACCGATGAAAACACTGACCTTTTCCCGACATGACCGTATGCCTGTCATTGGACTGGGAACCTGGAAATCTAAACCGGGGGAGGTGTATGACGCAGTGATCAGCGCGCTTGAGTTGGGTTATCGTCATATCGATTGTGCTGCCGTGTATGGTAATGAGGCCGAGATTGGTCAGGCTCTCAGGCAGTGTATGAATACGGGTATTGTGAAACGTGAGGAGCTTTGGATCACCTCTAAGCTCTGGTGCGACAGTTTTGCACCAGAAGATGTGACACCGGCTTTTGAGAAAACTCTCTTAGATCTGCAGCTGGATTATCTTGATCTATACCTGCTGCACTGGCCAATCCCGCTTAAGCGAGGGCAGGGTATGAGAACTGCGGCTGATTTTGTCGATCCCAAAAAACAGCCGATCATTGAGACCTGGCGCGCTTTGGAAGCTTTGGTAGGACAGGGGCAGGTCAGGCATATCGGCGTCAGTAACTTTACGGTAAAAAAATTGGGGGCTTTAATGGCTCAGGCAGATATCGGGCCCGAACTGAATCAGGTTGAGCTACATCCCTATCTGCAGCAACCAACGTTAAGAGCCTTCTGTCGGGAAAACGATATCCATCTTACAGCCTACTCTCCGTTAGGATCAGGTGATAGGCCCAGAGCATTGAAAATGGAAGGGGAGCCTCAGCTTCTACAGGACCCTGTTGTACTTGAATTAGCTAAGCAGCTTAATGCTACACCGGCTCAGGTACTACTCAGCTGGGCGATTCATCTGGGTATCAGTTGTATACCGAAATCGGTCACTGAGGCGCGTCTAAAAGAGAATCTTGCAGCTGAATCGGTCGTTCTGAGTGCTGAAATGCTCCAGAAGCTGGAGCAGTTAGATCTGGCAAGGCGTTATATCAGCGGTGAGTTCTGGCTGGTGGAGGATGGGTACTACACGCTGGCGGATATCTGGGATGATTGAATTATTTAACAGCAAGCCCGGGCGATGGTCAGAGTTTCAGGGTGGTTAGGGCATTGCGTGATATGGGCGCTGCCTGCATCGCCAAACATATAGGGAAGGTTATCCTCAGAGTCGATCTGAAACAGAAGATCCATTTCGCACAATAGATCGGATTTCTGATCTGATAGCTCCATGCCATTTATTTCAAATTCCTCCCAGTTCGGGTAGTCAGCCGCCTGATCCCTGCTCATAATGCAGAGCTCTGCAAAGGGGGCGGGTAGCGGTGATGCAACTTGACCCGTATTTAATCTTCAGAGAGGTAATCAACCCAGCATTGTATGAAGCAGATAGCCGATAAGCAGAGGCAGTATCATTGCTGTTGTGATGATTATGATGCTCATGACCTGTATTAGATTCCCTAAGCGAACTGCTGAATCTCCTCTCTTAATCGGAGTATCTTTAATCACCGGTTGTCCAGATAGAGGGAAGCGAGCCTGTTTTACGACTTCACGACCCATTCGGTAAAAGTAGAATGAGGCAGCAAGAACAGGCAGTGCGGCAATAAAGGTGATCAATGGGATGTAAACGGGATGATCGATAAGTTTTGTCGTGAGTGTTTCGGTCCATGCCTTAACCTTGGCTCCATTAGCTAAGAGGGTCAAACAGAGCAAGATCAGTCCCGCCACCAATAATAGCGCTAATTTACGGCTTTTCGGGTCTGCTTTTTGTATATCAGGCATGGCCGTTTGCTAAGCTGGTTTATGTGTAGTTAACACGGTAACTGAATTGAACAAAGTCATTTTCAAACCGAGTGACTTTGCTCTCTTCTAAAGCGATGGTCGTCTCTAGTTCACCAAAAAGAGGGATGCCGGCGCCAAGTAGAACAGGAGCCTGGGTGATCGTAATCTGATTGATCAGTTTAAGGTTGAGAAATGAAGTGATGGTCGAGCCGCCATCAACATAGAGATGCTTATAACCCGATTGTTTTAGCTGTGCTATCAGTTGTGTAATCGTGCCCGAATAAAGCTCAACTTTGTCTTTCAGGTTTACAGGCGCTGTCGTTAAGGTGTGGCTTATTACGATGATCGGTATATCACCATAAGGCCACTGTTCCGGTGTCAGCTGCATGGAGGAGATCTTCTCCATACATTTGCGGCCATTACTATGCAATCCACCGTTTTGATGAACTGGTTAAAGCCCATATCCTGATGATCACCCAGATCAGCACTCTGATCTCCTGCCGAGTAAAGCCAGTCGACATCGCCTTCGGGGGTCGCTATAAACCCATCAGCGCTGGTCGCAATAAAAACAGAACAATGCATCTTTGATTCCTTAGACCTAATTAGGATCCGCTCAGTGTTGTTTAATTATACGTAGCAGCGCCTGAACGCCATCTTCAAGTGAGCTGCTGTTATCGATAAAGAGTGTTTGAGGTGGCATGGCATGAAGCAGGGTGTGATGTCGAGTGAGACGTTTTTCGATCTCTGCTTCATTCTCACGTCCACGCTGAACCAATCGTTGACGCAGGAGGTTCTCATCCACATTCACCATAACAGGTACCAACTGCTGATATTGCTCAGAGGCTCTATTCAGGTATTCCCTTGAGCCATTAATAATGACGTTATGATTGGCAGCCAACCAGCTGTTGATCTCACTGCTGATGCCGTAGAGGTGCCCATGAGAGGCCCAGTGGAGCGCAAATAATCCCGATTTTAGCCTCATTCTAAATTCAGTTTCAGTGAGATGAATATGGTTCTCACCGCCTGCTCCTGCCGACCGGGTGATGAATCGATGCGCGATCAGTGTTCGGTCCTCAGGATGTAAAAGGCTACGGCACCCCTGCAGTAATGAATCCTTGCCAGAGCCAGAGGCGCCCATCAGATAAAACAACTTTCCACTCATCAGGTCCCTTCCTGCAAACGATCTGGATTAATGAGGGTTATATCAGATTTTTAATTGAATCTGCAGCTCTCTCTGATCTTTGGTGATTTACCGTCTCCAGAAGGGCTTATTAGCCTCTGACAGGGCCTCACTTCGGGAGATGCCAATATCTTTTAGTTGTGAGTGGTCAAGCTGCTTCAGCTGTCGGCGACCAGTATAGTTCTGTCTCCAGCGGCTGATTAAAGCCCAAAACCGTTGTAGTGTGATAATGCTATTATGAGAAGGAGTTCTTAACTGAGGTTTGTCTTGCTTTTCGAGTGCTTGTGAGTAATTCATCGTAATTGTCTCGTTTTGTGTGCATTTAGATAGATTTTCAGGGGTTTTTAGCTATAGTGACAAACGAGTAATTTTTAGAAATGGTTAAGGAATGCTTAAGTGAATGTGGATCGATTACCGCCATTAAAGGCGCTGCGGGTGTTCCAACTGGCGGCTGAATGCGGCAGTTTTAAAGAGGCTTCAGAAAAACTCTATGTTACGCAAGCCGCGGTTAGTCAGCAGATACGTTTGCTCGAAGAGTACTTTGCAGTACCGTTATTTATTCGGCTTAATCGTGAAGTGCAGCTAACCCCTGAGGCGATCCGGTTGCTTCCCTTTATCCAGCAGGCTTTCTCGTTAATTGAGGAGGGGAGTCGTGCGTTGGGAGAGGACCCGGAACCCGATCAACTTAAGATAACCACCATCGCTTCGTTTGCTGCACGATGGTTGATCCCGAGATTAGCCGCGTTTCAACAGCTGCACCCCGAGATCAAAAGCTTTGTATCGACAACGCTCGAGCGACATGATTTTTCTGATGACAGTCAGGATCTGGCGATACGATTCACACGGGCAGGTCTGTCGGGGCTTGAAGAGAGACTTATCGCCGATGACTATATTGTGCCGCTGTGTCACCCGCAGCTAAAACAGCAGTTGGAGCAACGAGAGCTGAACTTGTCGGATCTGCCACTGCTGATCGATGACTCCGATGACCTGAAGATCGTGAATAGGGCATTTATCCAACGCTTTAGTGGTGAATCCAATGTCACACTGAAAATGCAGGATGCCTACATCCTGATCGATGCCGCTCTGAATGGGCAGGGAGTTGCGGCGGTACGTTTTAGTCTTGCTTATGAGCACATCAGAAGAGGGCAGCTGGTGTGCCCATTGAATGTCTATTGGGATTCGCCTTTCAGTTACTACCTAGTGGCACCGTCAGCGCACTTCAATCGCCCGAAAGTGGCTTTATTCAGAGATTGGATTATTGATGCGGCATCGGTGATTGAGACTGAATGGCAGCAGCTTATGGCGCGAGAGCCATTCAGCAATCAAGGGGTTAACTGAATCAGATCGAATCTACTTAGGGCGGCCATTGTATCCAGTGAACCCGCTTTTGATACATTGGGAGGCAGCTGGTCGCTATGTTGCGGACTACAGTGTCGGGGATCTGGTTGAGTCAGTCAGAACGGCCTGAACCTGATTTCTTCCTTTCCCTTTTGATAAATACAGGGCTTGGTCAGCTCTTGTGATCATCTGTTCAGCACTGTCATCTGGCAGATAAATTGTAATACCAAAGCTGGCAGTTTGAGATTCAGCTGTTGGGAAAGTGTGCTGCTCGATTAAGGCTCTGAGCTTTTCAGCCATTGAAGTAAGTTCACTGTGGCCGATTTGGGGAGAGATGATCAAAAACTCTTCACCACCCCATCTTCCAACAATATCTACAGAGCGTGTATTCGCTTGTAAAATATGAGCGATCTCTATCAGGACACTATCCCCTACGGGGTGACCATATTCATCATTAACTTTTTTGAAATGATCGACATCGGCCATGATTACTCCGAAGGGAGTCCCATATCGAGAGGCGCGATTTAGTTCTTGGTCAAGAACCTTGTTCAGCTTCTCTCTGTTGTATAGATGTGTCAGGGGATCTGTAATCGATAGCTGTGAAAGAATTCTATTGGCTGCTTCAAGCTCCCTGTCTTTCTTTTCAAGTTCAGCTAGCGCTGCTTCAGCTCTACCTCGGGCTACTTTTAATGTGTAACTCCAGTACAAAACAATACCTAAGAGGGCTGTCATTGAGAGGACGATTTTTATTAAAAAAGGCCAATTGATAGATTTTTCCGGTAAAGAAAACCATTGATTCCGAATCTCAAGCAGCTGCTCCTCTTTTATGAGACTTAATCCCTTATTGATGATGCTCTGTAGTTCAGGTTGGTCTTTTCTGATCAAAATGTGAATATTTTCTGGTTTTCCAACAGCAAAAGCGACTTCTATATAGTCCTCTAACCCCGTTTTCTTGGCTATATAGGGGGTTGTTTCATCAAGAATGCAAAGATCAGCATGGCCTGAAGCAACCGCGCTAATAATTTCATGTATATGATCGAAGTAAACGATATCTACGTTGTTCGTTATAGCGTTAAGAACTCCTTCAAACAGAACATTGCCCCTTTGCATGGCGACCTTCTTGCCTTCGATATCTGAACTGTCTGTAATCTCTTCAGGATTCCCTTTTTTGACGACTATAAGGCTGGTTGTGGAAAAATAAGGGAATGACGGAACAAAATGGGCAGCACGCTCTTCATTAAAAATAGCGGTTAATAAGCCATCAACTTCTCTGCGTTTGGCCCTCTCTTGTATCTCTTTCCATGTACCCATTTCGAAGTCGATCTCTAAGCCTGTATGTTTAGAGATCAATCTTGCGATCTGGATATCATAGCCACTGTAGGTGCCATCCAGGTTCTTTATAACAAAGGGTTCAAAAGACTCTCCAACACCTAAAACAACTCTAGGGTTAGCGGCTAAGAAAGCCTGTTCTCGTTCAGTCAGGAGGGGAGCAGCATGAACATTACATCCCCAAATTACCATAATCAGTAAACAGAGCTGATTTAAGATATCAGGAAAGTTGGAATCATTATTGTGCATAGATAAACGTTCTTATAAACCACGATTAAAGCGAACAGAGATACTTAAGAAATAGATAATTTTAAGCAAACTAACACCAAAAAGATGACTTAACCATGTTTCAGGTATTCAGGCCATGATCAATACGCAGAGTTTTCCTGATTGAGCATAGATCGCTGGGCTATGTAGAGGAAACCTACTGGCTGCACACATTGACTGGAAGTATTCAGAGCAGGAATGATTCGTTAAACCAGCTAAATTAAACTGGAACGCTATCGCATTATCTTTTTCAATATGGCCTGATCGCCAGAATATCCCCGTTTACTCTCCTAACATTCCTTTTCGACTAGTGATGCCATGTTTGGCATGAACGATGCACTGAATTCTGTCAGCGGAAAGAGTTGAAGCGCTTTATCGGTGCATTTACGTAACACAGGGGCTGTAGCCAATATGTTGGAAATACATGTGGGCGGGCTCTCTCTTTGTGCGCTTTTATGGTGCTTTGTGCATCTCTTTGGTGCAAATGGATGGAGGTCGGGTCTTAATGAGTGCATCTCAACGAATTCTGAAAGAGCGCCGTCATTACAATCGATGGGTGGCTAATCAGACGCTTGAGGATTACGCCCTCAGGTTCACTGCTGTGAGTGGGCGTCATATGAGCATCGCCAAAGTGGGTGCGACAGCCCTGGGTGCAGCTTCTTTTCTTGCACTGGAAGGGTTAGCGGCAGCGGTGACATTAAGTTATGGGTTCACCAACACCCTCTGGGCGATGATTGCGGTCTGTGTGGTGTTGTTTATCACCGGTTTCCCAATCGCCTATTACTGCGCACGCTATGGTCTGGATATTGACCTGCTGACTCGTGGTGCCGGGTTTGGGTATTTAGGTTCAACGCTAACCTCGCTGATCTACGCCACTTTTACCTTTATATTTTTCGCTATTGAAGCTGCTATTCTTGCCTCTGCGCTCCATGCTCTACTGGGCATCCCCCTCTTTATCGGATATATCATCTGCGCGGTTGCAGTGATTCCTATCGTGACCCACGGAATTACCGCGATCAGTCGTTTTCAGGTAGGCACACAGTTTATCTGGTTGCTGCTTCAAGGTGCTGCACTGGCTGTTGTGTTGATCTATGAGTATGACCATCTTCAGGGGTGGATGGAGTTTACGGCGCCAGAGTACCCGGTAGGGAGTGGATTTGATCTGGCACTCTTTGGAGCAGCAGTTTCCGTACTGATCGCATTGGTAGCGCAGATTGGTGAGCAGGCTGATTACCTACGTTTTATGCCACCTAAAACACGGGAAAACCGGAAACAGTGGTGGTTCTGGCTGGTACTCTCAGGGCCGGGGTGGGTCTGGGTTGGTTTTATTAAGATGTTGTTGGGCTCCTTTCTTGCCTATCTGGCATTTACTCAACTGGTACCCTTTGACCAGGCTGTTGATCCTACCTATATGTATCAGCAGGTGTTTTTGACGTTGACACAATCTCCTGCGTTCGCGCTTATACTGGCTGCTGTGATGGTGATCCTCTGTCAGATGAAGATCAACGTGACTAATGCATATGCGGGTTCAATCGCCTGGTCGAATTTCTTTTCACGTTTAACCCACAGTCATCCCGGGCGTGTTGTGTGGCTGATCTTCAATGTCTCAATTGCCCTGTTGCTGATGGAGCTAGGTATCTATCAGGCGCTTGAAGCGATTCTGGGGAGTTTTGCGATTCTGGCATTGGCATGGCTGGGTTCATTATCTGCCGATCTCCTGATCAATAAGCCGCTGGGGTTAAGTCCAAAGGATATTGAGTTTAAACGTGCGCATCTCTATGACATCAACCCGGTCGGGGTTGGTTCAATGGCGATCTCAACGCTGGTCGGTGTTCTGAGTTATTTAGGTGTGTTTGGCGAAGGGGCACATCATCTATGTCATTTTCTGACACTGCTGAGCTGCTTTATCAGTGTGCCACTGATCGCCTGGATAACAGGGGGGCGTTACTACATTGCGCGTAGCTCAGGTTGTATGGCGCAGTTCAGTGATGGGAGAGGGCATATTCATCCCGCAGGCCAAAGTCTGATCAAGTGTGGTGTCTGTGAAAACAGTTTTGAACAGGAGGATATGAGTTATTGTCCTGCCTACCAGCAGCCTATCTGCTCACTCTGTTGCTCTCTCGATGTGCGTTGTCTGGACAGTTGTAAGCCCAAAACCGGTGTGTCTGATCGGATTCTAAGAAATTTATACCGTTATCTTCCCGTTTATACTGTACGTATGCTCTACTCCCGGCTTGGACGCTTTATTGGATTGGTAGTCAGCGTAAATCTTCTGATAGGGGCCTTGCTGCTTCTCATCTTCAATCAGATGAAACCGATCAATGAGGCGGAAGTTGCTCTGCTGACAGATACGTTCATTGCGCTATCAATTGTGCTTTTTATCGCATCAGGGGTGATTGTCTGGTTGTTCCTGCTGGCCCATGAAAGCAGGATAACCGCGCAGCGAGAGTCTAACCGACAAAGCCTCAAGTTGACCCGGGAGATTGATGCGCATGAGCAGACCGACCGTGAGCTTCAGGAGGCAAAGGAGTTTGCTGAACGGGCTAACGAAGCGAAAAGCCGTTATCTCACCGGTATTAGCCATGAGTTAAGGACTCCTCTGCAATCAATTCTCGGGTATGCGCAGCTCTTATCAGAGCGGGAGGCGATTGCCGATGAGCATAAGCGTGGCCTTAAAATTATTCATCGCAGTGGTCAGTACCTGACGGATCTGATTGAGGGGTTACTGGATATCTCAAAAATTGAAGCAGGCAGATTGGAGCTGTTTCGAAGTCAGGTCCAACTACCCGAACTGGTGGAACAGCTCTCTTTAATGTTCAGTATGCAGGCGGAGCAGAAACAGCTGAATTTGAACTGCAAAGTGTATGATCCACTCCCCGATATTGTGATGACAGATGAAAAACGGTTGCGACAGATCCTAATCAATCTTCTGTCTAATGCTGTTAAATATACCCCGCAAGGGCAGATAGACTTCGAGATGCGGTACCGTAATCAGGTTGCTGAATTTATTATCAGGGATACCGGACCGGGAATCGATGAACTGAATCTTAAGCGTATTTTTGATCCCTTTGAGCGTGTACGCAATCAGGACACAGCCAGTTTGCCTGGGACTGGGTTGGGATTGACCATCGTGAAACTCCTCACTGAGATTATGGGAGGGGACCTTCAGGTTAAGAGCGTGCCAGGGAAAGGTTCAGAGTTCCGAGTGAGTTTACTGCTTCCCTGGGTGGATCAGCCTGCTGCGGATGACCCCCGAGCTAAGCAGCCTGCTGGTTATGAGGGGTATCAGAGAACTCTCTGTCTTGTTGATGATGATCCGGTGCTAAGAGGACTGCTCGCCGATCTGTTAACCCCTTTGGGCTTCAAAACGGTTGAGGCACACAGTGGAGAAAGTTGTCTTCAACTGGTTAACCAGATCCGCCCTGATCTCTTTATTCTTGATATTTCCATGCCCGGAATGAGTGGTCTGGAACTGGCACATCAGTTGAAAGAACAGGGCTTTTCACAGCCGATCCTTATGCTCTCAGCTAATGTGGAAGATGACAGTCAGCAGAGTATCTATCGACAGGATTATGATGACTATCTGGTGAAACCGGTGAGCAATCAGTATCTGCTTGAACGGATCGCTCATCATCTTGAACTGGAGTGGGTCTATGGTCATCACACCGACTCTCAGCCACTTTCTGAAGGCGAATATGAGACAGATATTTCGGAGCTGACAGGTAGTGATCTTCAGTTTCAGTCCCCGGAAGGGCTCTCAATTCCTCGTCATAACCTGATCCTTGAATTAAAGGCATACGCCGAGATGGGCTATCAGAAAGGGGTCGTTGAAAGTCTGAGAAAGATTGAGTGTGAAGATCTGATCTGTAGTGACACGCAGCGTTATTTACAGCATCTCTGTGCAGGGTTTCAGTTTGAAAAATTAGCAGCAACCATTGAGGAAAGGATCTGATGAAGGCGGTGGTAAGCAACGACATTGTGCTGGTGGTGGATGATTCTCCGGATGCACTAAGTCTGATCAACGATGCACTGGAAGGGGCGGGGATGGATGTACTTGTCGCTTTAGAGGGGAAGCAGGCTTTGACGATCGCTAACCGTATCCGTCCGGATATCATTCTGTTAGATGCGATTATGCCCAATATGGATGGCTTTGAAACCTGTAGGGCCTTGAAAGCAGATCCTGCACTGGCAACTATACCGGTAATTTTCATGACCGGGCTGACTGATACCTCTGATCTGGTTCGCGGACTAGAGGTTGGTGGGGTCGATTATCTGACTAAACCGATTAATCCGAGTGAGTTACTCGCACGTATGAAGGTTCACCTGAATAATGCGCGCCAGGCAGTTAGTGTACAGTCGGCACTCGATAGCAGTGGACAGTACCTGATGACGCTCAACCAGCAAGGAGAGCTGATCTGGGGAACTCCCCAGGTATATGCCCTGTTAGCCAAAGCGGGGGCTGACGAGCGCTGGCGTGAGAAATTTCTACCTGAACAGCTTAGTCAGTGGGTTGTTTTACATGAACAGGCAGATGGGAAGCCACTAAAACTTCTTCATCTGGCCTATCCACTTGAGCTGGAGATGGTCACTTTTCACGCTAATGGAGAGTTTTTGGTCAGACTAGTTGATGGGAATAGGTTGCAGGGTGCTGAGCTATTGCGCGATAAACTTGCAGTGACAGAACGGGAATCAGAGGTACTCCATTGGGTGGCTAATGGCAAAACAAACCGTGAGATCGCTGAGATTCTTGAGATGAGCCCTCGTACTGTTAACAAGCACCTGGAACAGATATTCCCAAAGCTCGGCGTTGAAAACAGAACTGCGGCTGCAGGGATTGCTATTCGTGCCTTGGCAGAACAATAGTTGTAACAAGTTTGATCTGTATACTTGTTCAGCAGGGGGCTTCAGAGGAAGATCATATAGCCATTTTATTTGTATGGTTAATTTGATTGTCATTATTTTATGCTATGCCTAATGTGTGGGTGATTATTGATAGCTTTTAGGGAGAGGGTTGTGAAGATTAATCGATCACTTGTAAGTCTGATCATCAGTTTCCTGTTAAGCAGCAGCCTCTATGCTGACGACTCAATCCGTCTAGTAACACTCTATGCTATCGATTATCGTCCCTATATGATCGTCCGTTCTGATACCGAGATAACCGGGATCGATGTTGATGTCACCAAAGCTGCATTTGCGGCTGTGAATGTTGATGCAGTGATTAAAACTGCACCTTGGAAGCGTATCTTGAAGAGCTTAAAGCATGGCCGTATTGCTGGAACGCTATCTTGCTCTAAACGACCGGGGCGGGATGAGTTTATTCTTTTCAGTGAGCAACTGAGTTCTGCCACACAGGTTGCTGTTATGGCAAAACAGACATCTTCAAAAGCATTGATCCGTATCTCAGATATGCACCAATACAGTGTTACGGCTGTTGAAGGCTGGGGAATTCAGAAGCAGCTTGAACGTTTGGATATTGCGCACACACAGGTTCCATCAATTGAAGCGGGCATTAATGCAGTTTTGCATAGGGATATCGATCTGTTTTATAACGGTGAACTGACAACCCGTTATATTGCACGTCAAAATGGTCAGTCGCTCAATCTCAAATATATCCATTTTTCAGATCAGGAGAGTACACCGTTTTATCTCTGTTTGAGTAAACGTTTCTCTGGTTCTGATAAATTGGCCGATCTGTTTAACCAGGGGTTGAGAAAAATTAAGGAAAGTGGCGAATTTACTGAGATATATAACCGATATCTATAGAGAAAGGGTTCAGGGATGGTTTTTGAGTTCAGACATAAGATCGCATTCAAACAGGCTAAATCAGTCCTGTTGATCTCTGTACTGTTAGGGTTGGTCTTTACGGTCTGGCAGTTGCATCAAGATCTGGAACAGGAGCGCCTCAATAGTGCCTCGGATATTCAGCGCGTCATTCAACTCCACCAGGAATCAGCTTCTCGTTCAATTTATAACCTTGATCTACTGCAAGCAAAGGAAACAACAGATTCCCTGATCTCTCATCCGGCTATATACATGGCTCGACTTGAAGATGATTTTGGAGATCAGCTGGCAAGTAGTATCCGTAACCGCTCAGATGAGAGAGAGTGGTTGACTCAGATAGGCTTGTATCTCTTCGAAATAGAGCCTGAGATCAAAATGGAGTTGCAGGTTGGAGCAGAGAGTAGCCGACCCGCTATATTATCCGTTGAACTGGATCGTCCCTTTATCGTTAGCGAATTTGTGCAACGTGCTGTGAGAAGTTTGGTAATTGGTATCGTTCGGGATGTTGCGCTTGCGTTCATACTGCTGTGGCTATTTTATCGTTATCTCTCCCGACCTATTGTGCATATTTCTGAGTGGATCAATTCTCTACGTTCTGAGAAGAAAACGGGAGATATCCCCTATCTGGAGCGGGATGAGATTGGTGATCTTGTCAGAAGCTTTGACAGCTTGTGGCAGGAAAAGCAGGCAATGACTGAGCAGCTAAATAGCAGTATCCGTGAATTGACCCGAAGTGAACATTTTTCCCGTACGCTTATGGAGAATGCCGGTGATGCGATGTTTCTCTGTAGTGATGATACCTCCATCGTCATGGCTAATCGCCAGGCCTGTGAATCTTTGGGAGTGGGTAGTCAGCAGATCGTAGGTACTCGTCTTTCAGACTATAGCCAATCCTATTCCCACGATGAATTAAGTCAGTTGTTTGATTCTCTGTCAGAAAAGAGGGTCACGACCTTTGAAGATATTCAACGTGCTGAAGCTGATAGTTTTCCGATAGAAGCGCGTGGAATTAAGGTTTTTCTTGAAGAGCAGAGTTACCTGCTGATTCTGGCCAGAGATATCACTGCACGAAAAGCGGCAGAAGAGCAGATCTATGAACTTGCCTACTTTGATACCCTGACCGGCTTGGCTAACCGACGATTGTTCATCGATCGCCTTACCTCTTCTGTTGACCTTCACCGCGCCAAAAAGAACAGTGGAGCGGTGCTGTATCTGGATCTTGATCGGTTTAAAACTATTAATGACTCATTAGGGCATCCGATTGGGGATCAGCTCTTGCGGCAGATCGCCAGACGGTTGCAGGACCAGCTTCCCGCCGAGGCGACCTGCGGGCGTCTGGGAGGTGATGAATTTGTTGTACTTCTACCAGAGGTTGGCAGTAACGATGTTGCAGCAGCTGAATATGCGGCTCATCTCGCGGAGACTCTAGTGAGTCTGATGGCTATTCCGTTTGAGGTAGATAATAATTCCTTGTACTGCACCGCCAGCATCGGTATCTCGGTGTTCCCAGAGGTGAACGAGAATGCGGCTGACATATTAAGACAGGCCGATACGGCGCTTTACAGAGCCAAGGCGCTGGGACGTAATGGCTACCAGTTCTTTGACACTGAGATGCAGTCATCGGCTCAGCTACGTATGGAACTGGAAAAAGGGCTCCATCAGGCTTATGAGAATGAGGAGTTTGAGCTTTGGTATCAGCCTCAGGTGGATGAACACGATAACATTATCGGTTTAGAAGCACTTATCCGCTGGCGCCACCCAGAGAAGGGCATTATCGCACCCGGGGAGTTCATCTCTGTAGCAGAGGAGAGTGGTCAGATCATAGAGATTGGCAACTGGGTACTTGAGCAATCGATCCAACAGCTCTCTATATGGCTGCAACAACCGCTTCCTAAATCTTTCCATCGTCTGGCAATCAATATCAGCCCGTTACAGTTTATGCAGGTTGATTTTGTTGAGCGGGTTAACAATCTATTGGATAAATACGCGCTTCCGGGGCATATGGTTGAGTTGGAAATTACCGAAAATATGCTGCTTAACAATTTCGAAGTTGCTTGCAATAAGATGAAGCTGCTCAAGCAGAAGGGGGTCTCATTTGCGATCGATGATTTTGGTACCGGTTACTCCTCTCTGAAATATCTGCGCCACCTTCCTCTGGATATCCTGAAAATAGATCGCTCGTTTGTGACCGATCTACATCCGCACTCAGAGTTGGCTGCCATCGTAGAGGTTATCATTGCAACCGCAGACCGGCTTGCACTGGTGGTGATTGCAGAGGGGGTTGAAACCGAGAAGGAGAAAGAGACACTCCTGGCACTGGGATGCCACTGCTTCCAGGGCTATCTCTACTCCAAACCGATTCCCGCAGCCCAGATCACAGCGCTGTTAGGGCAGCCTGAGAAGAGTACCTACTGACCTGCTTAAACCCCGTTTTACTCCTCTGTTGAAGGCGATTTATAGCCATTGATCATCGCTTTTACCAACGATTCATCATGCACTCTACTTGATATGATCACTCCGGCAATGTGGAGGATTATAAGAAACAGCATAAGGTTGGCAGAGGCTTCATGAATATCTTCCCAAAAATCCTCTTCATGATCATCGTGGTCCCTTTCCTTGAAGTCCCATTCATCATCGCCATATGCAGAGCTGATAATCGATAGAGATTGTTCAGATACCGATGCAAACGGCCCAAGCCCCTCTTCAACGGCATAGAGTTTTAGTCCACTAAAGGTAATTGTCGTTAATGTCAGAAGCATCGTCAGTACCATCACTCCGCCGAGCGGGTTATGGCCGAGATAGTGTTTCGGCTTTCCACCAAATAGCGACTTGGTGTAGTTAAGGATTGACCGGGGGGAGTAGATAAATTGGTGAAATTTTGCATAGCGGCTGCCGATCAATCCCCATATTATTCTAAGCGAGATTAAACCGGTGATAATATATCCTGCATTGACATGCACCCACTCAATCTCATCACCGCTGATATAGCAGAGCATAAAAAGTAAAACGAGTGACCAGTGGAACAATCGGACAAATTTGTCCCATACATAGATGCGGTTATCGGTATCCATCTCAGTGTTTCCTTAAGCTTAAAAAGTAAAAAGGTGTGATCGGGTCAATCATCCGGAAATAGACGGTATATTCATCAGACATCTGTACCTTTCTGATCTTAGGACATATGTACTATTCATATAAATCAAGGAGTTATTTTTATTTTTAGTGTGAGTCGTGAGAAACTGATTGTTGCGTTTCTATCATTGGTTGTTGTGGCCAGCGGGGCCGATCTGCTGACGGATCTATCTCAGGGTGCCAGCCGAATCCACCTGATTCAGGAAACGATCCTTCTGAGTTTTGCCTTCACCATTCTTATCTGGTTATTCGTAGAAAACGTGCATAAGAAGCGTGAGATCGCAAACCTCAAGGCGGAACTGGAATCTGTCCAGACGCTGCCAACCCCACAAAGTGCTGAGTTAGTGACGGCGAGAAAACAGCTAGGTGAAGCGATCAATACCCAGTTTACTGAGTGGAAACTGAGCCAGAGTGAACGTGATGTCGGACTGCTGCTGATAAAAGGTTTTAGTTTGAAAGAGATCGCCCTGTTGCGCGGAACTGCTGAGAAAACAATCCGTCAGCAAGCCTCCTCCATCTACCAGAAATCAGGACTGGCAGGACGACATGTTCTGGCGGCTTGGTTTATTGAAGATCTGCTCTGATTCAGAGAAGGGGGGAACCGAAGGTCATCAGAAGGGCTCCGGCAATAACTGAGCCCAGCATTGGAAATGCGACCTTTCGTGATAGGTTTTTATGGCCGATAAAGATCGTCATCGACATCTTAACCAGACTGTTAACGGATGCAGCGATGACAATCCCCAGTGCTGCTGTATTCAGGCTGAGATACTCAGGGCTTTGGCGGCCCAGAGTCAGTGTGATCGGGTCAACATCAGAGAGACCAGATAGCGCCGACAGGACCAGTGTGCCGGTATCGCCAAACCAGTTGGATAGTGCCTGTGACAGCAGCATGATAATCATTAGTAGAAAACCAAAGACAAATGCTGAACTCAATGCCAGTGGATTATGGTTCTTCTCAATATTATGGGGAGCACCATCCTGGTGCTGACGCCAGAACCAGAGGGCCGGTAGGTAGAACCCAGCCATCATCAATAGCATTACAGGCCAAAGCATCATCGCGAGCGGTTGATTGAGCACCATCAGTACCAGAATGATTCGCGGGAACATCGTGCCACAGCTCACCAGAATTCCGCTGGCCAGAAGGTGACTCAGTGCGGGTGAATTTTTAGACAGGTGAGAAAACTGCAGGGTGAGTGCTGTCGATGAACTGAGCCCTGCAAAGATAGAGGTGAACAGAATACCTCGGCGGGCGCCCCCAATGCGGATCGCAAAATAGCCAAGAAAAGAGATGCTGGCGATCAGAACCACCATCCACCAGATCTCATATGGATTGATCGCGTTCCAGGGCCCATAACCTTCATCTGGGAGTAGGGGAAGTAGTACCACTGAGATCAGAAGGAGGCGTAGGCCAGCGTCTAGTTCATACTCGCGTAAACGCTGCAGAGCGCCATGCAGTTCTGGTTTGCTGTCTAGAATCAGTGCGGTGATCACAGCAGCCGAGACCGCTATCACAGGGTCTCCGATCACAGCGAGGCACCCCAACACATAGGTTATCAGCAGGCCGATAATGCCGGTGATGCTGACATCATGATTACTGCGCTGGCTACGGATAAAGGCGACGGCCATGATGATTATCAGGGCAAGCATGCCAAACCCGATCAGCCAGGGAGTAAGATGCTGCGCCAGTGCAGCGGTCAATCCGCCAAAGAAACCAACCAGTGAAAAGGTACGGATCCCGGCAACACGGCTACCCTCCGCGCTGTGTCGTTGCGACCAGCCACGTTGAATTCCGATAATCATCCCGATCATCAGGGCTATGACAAGATGCCAGAACAGATTGTTTTCAAAGGTAAATAAACTACTATCCATCTGTTAATAGTGAGAGATATTCCTCTATTTCGCCAGTACAGAGATCATGATCTGTGGTTGCTTTCTTATGTTTCTGTGTAACTATATCTGCACAAAACAGATCAAGAGTGTGTATTTTGCTAAGTGAACAATTAGAAAAGCTTTGGGAGATGGCCTCCGATGCCCATGCCGCTATTCAGCGTGATTTTGAGGAGATCGATCCGATCATCGGTGTTAGCCAGAATATGAGAAAGCAGGGGATACCTGCTGATGCGATGACCGTTGATTGTCTACGAAGCCGGAAGCGGATCATTATTATCCTGCATGATCAGCAACCTGATCTGGTCAATTATCAGTTCTCTTTTATGGATAAAGACCCGGAGGGTGCTTTTCAAACTATCGCTTTCAGTGAGATCAACACGCAGTTGCTCTATGACTGGATTGCCGGCTACTTCTCCAAAAACAGTAGCTAGTCGTTTGCACAACCGAGTGTCCGCATGTGAGCGGATAAGAACCGGGAGGGTTGAGGATTGAAGAAGTGGCAAGCTGGTCTTCTCACCCTGTTCGGGGCGCTGATGACCACTGTGGGCGGCACCTTTATCGGACTCTATATTTGGAGTGCAGTGATCTCCCGTATAGGTGAGCCCGATCAATCACTGCTCTTTTGGTACCTCCCCATACTGTTTCTGGGCATAGTTGTCGGAGTTGCTGGTTTGTCTCTCGCATATGTTGGGATTAAGCGTATAAAAGCGATCCGAAAAGATGGTTCCTGAACATCGATCATACTGCCGGAAAATACTGCCAGGTGAACGGGTTATGTTCGATAAGCCTTAAACCTATTTGGAGTTTTTAACCCCTCTATACGTCAAATGACGTACCTTACTGCGTCAATCACCGAATACCTGCTTTCAGCTGTTTCCAATACCCTTATTGCAATGCACAACGGATCGCCATGCGGCATCTGAGATGCACGGCGATGAACGTTTAAATTAAAGGGAAGGGCACACAATGAAACTGAAAACCTTAGCAGCAGGTATCGCACTTTCGATGGGCGCATCGGTGATGAGCTTTAATGCAGTGGCAGCAGATGACACGATTAAGGTCGGTGTACTGCACTCACTTTCCGGCACCATGGCTATCTCTGAAACGACGTTGAAAGACACTGTTCTGATGATGATCGAGGAGCAGAACAAGAAGGGCGGTCTGCTGGGTAAGAAACTGGAACCGGTTGTTGTGGATCCGGCTTCAAACTGGCCGTTGTTTGCTGAGAAAACTCGTGAGCTGATCACCAAAGAGGGTGTGGATGTAATCTTCGGCTGCTGGACTTCGGTGTCTCGTAAATCAGTTCTGCCGGTCATCGAAGAGCTGAACGGTCTGATGTTCTACCCGGTTCAGTATGAGGGTGAGGAGTCCTCTAAAAACGTATTCTACACCGGTGCTGCGCCAAACCAGCAGGCGGTTCCTGCGGTTGACTACCTGATGAATGAACTGGGTGTTGAGCGTTGGGTACTGGCGGGTACGGACTATGTTTATCCGCGCACCACCAACAAAATTCTGGAAGCCTATCTGAAGTCTAAAGGGGTTGCTGCTGAAGATATCATGGTCAACTACACGCCGTTTGGTCACTCTGACTGGCAGTCGATCGTATCGGATGTGAAGAAGTTTGGTAGTGCGGGTAAGAAAACTGCAGTGGTATCTACGATCAATGGTGACGCGAATGTTCCTTTCTATAAAGAACTGGGTAATCAGGGTGTCTCCTCTGAAGATATCCCGGTGGTTGCCTTCTCTGTGGGTGAAGAGGAACTCTCCGGTATCGATACGAAACCGCTGGTAGGCCATCTTGCTGCATGGAACTACTTCCAGAGTGTTGATAATGATGCCAACGAAGCGTTCATCGAGAAGTGGAAAGCGTACACAAGCGAAGAGCGTGTGACTAACGACCCGATGGAAGCCACCTATATCGGCTTCAACATGTGGGCTAACGCGGTTAAGCAGGCGGGTACTACCGAAGTCGATGCTGTTGAACAGGCGATGATTGGACAAACCACACCAAACCTGACCGGTGGTATGGCGATGATGAATAAGAACCATCATCTGAGTAAGCCCGTACTGATTGGTGAGATTCAGGATGATGGCCAGTTCGAAGTCGTATGGGAGACAGAGAACATCGTTATGGGTGATGCCTGGTCCGACTACCTGCCGGGCTCCAAGGATCTGGTGGCTGACTGGACCGCTCCGATCAAGTGCGGCAATTACAACACTAAAACTAAAGAGTGTACGGGTTCCTGATCCCGTTAGAGGGAGCGTCTAATCATTGACGACTCCCTTTTTCTACACCGGTGACAGCTGACCTGTTGTCACCGTTTCATTCCTGATGAACACGCCACATAACGATAATGAACAGGCTGATCATCACTGCAGGAGAGATTACGTGAGACACCTGTTAGCCGTATTTTGCTGCTATTTTGCTGTGTTTTCTGTCTCCGTACAGGCCAACGAGCAGACAATTTCGGATTCTCAAATATCGACGGCAGTTGCGCCCAGTACCAGCATGCTGATCCAGCAACTGGTTGAGGTGAAACTGTCCAAATCTCTGCCGCTGTTAGAGCGGTTGGAAGCAGAGGGGGGAACTGAACTACTACCCCTATTTAAGACCCTGTTAGAGGGGCGCCTTTACTTTATTAAATCAACTAAACAGGTTGTGGCTGCGGATAAGACCGGTAGCGATTACCAGCTTTTTGATCTGTTCAGTGGTGAAACGCTGGGCATGATGAACAAGAAGCAGATTAAAAAGATCCGGGTGAATAACAAACTCCGGGTTTTCCTCCGTGGAGCTATTGCCCGTTTGGATCTGAAGCACCCCGATGCGGATAAACGACTTGCGGCTGTAAAAGCGCTGCTTACCAGCCTGGATAGTTCGACTTTGAACACTCTGGAAGCGATCCGTAACACCGAAAGTGATGAGCATGTACTTGCCATGATTGATCTGGCACTGGCGCTTGATCTGAGCCGGAGCCCGATTCCAGAGAAGCGTCTGGCGGCAGTAACAGTACTGGGTGACAGTCTTGAGAGTGACTCCCGTAACCGGCTCAATGTGATGGCAGAGAGCGATCCTGACACCCAAGTGAAGCAGGCGGCTGAGGTTGCCCTGAAAAAAATTAATGAAAGAATCGAGTTTTATGACTTTGTCGATCAGCTCTTTTTTGGTTTGAGCCTGGGATCGGTGTTGTTGTTAGCGGCGATCGGTCTAGCGATCACCTTTGGTGTGATGGGCGTAATCAATATGGCGCATGGCGAGATGATCATGTTGGGTGCCTACACCACCTACGTCGTGCAGTTGATGATGCCAGAGTATATCGAGTACTCCCTCTGGGTGGCGATTCCAGCTGCATTTGTGGTATCCGGACTGTTTGGCATCCTGATTGAGCGTGGCGTGATTCGCCACCTGCATGGGCGCCCGCTGGAAACTCTGCTGGCTACCTTCGGCATCAGCCTCATTTTGCAGCAGTTAGTGCGTACGGTGTTCTCCCCACTGAACCGACAGGTTGAATCACCGTTATGGATGAGTGGCTCGCTGGAGATCAATCCGGTTTTGAGTCTTACATTTAACCGCCTCTATATTCTGGCCTTTGCGCTACTGGTGTTCGGGCTATTGTTACTGATCCTGCGTAAAACCTCGCTGGGCTTGAACGTGCGTGCTGTATCGCAGAACCGCAGCATGGCGAAAGCGATGGGGATCCGTACTGACTGGGTTGATGCGATGACCTTTGGCCTGGGTTCCGGTATCGCCGGTATCGCCGGGGTTGCGCTGAGCCAGCTTACAAACGTAGGGCCTAATCTGGGACAGTCCTACATCATCGATTCCTTTATGGTTGTGGTATTTGGTGGCGTTGGAAACCTCTGGGGCACTTTAGTTGCAGCGTTTTCACTGGGTGTGGCGAACAAGTTTCTTGAGCCGGTTACCGGTGCTGTACTGGCCAGTATTCTGGTGCTGGTGTTCATCATCCTGTTCATACAGAAAAAGCCTAAGGGTCTGTTCCCGCAGAAAGGGAGGGCTGCAGAATGAATCAGTTAATGCGTTTTACCCGTTTACACGGTGATAGCAAAGTAGCGCCATTTGTGGCGGTTCTGGTGATTCTGACTGCACTGGCATCACTGGGCAACCTGCTGATGCCGCAGGATTCGATCTTCTATGTCAGTACTTACACGATTACTTTGCTGGGTAAGTATCTCTGCTATGCGATGTTGGCTCTGGCGGTGGATGTGATCTGGGGGTACTGCGGCATTCTCAGTCTTGGCCACGGCGCGTTTTTTGCGTTGGGTGGTTATGCCATGGGGATGTACCTGATGCGTCAGATCGGTGATCGAGGTGTTTATGGAAACCCTGAACTACCGGACTTTATGGTGTTCCTTAACTGGTCAGAGCTGCCCTGGTTCTGGTACGGCTTCGATCAATTTTGGTTTGCCATGCTGATGGTACTGCTGGTACCCGGTCTGCTGGCCTTTATCTTCGGGTGGTTGGCGTTCCGATCACGTGTCACCGGTGTGTATCTGTCGATTATGACGCAGGCACTGACCTATGCCTTGCTGCTGGCGTTCTTCCGTAACGAGATGGGCTTTGGGGGAAACAACGGGCTCACAGACTTTAAAGATATCCTCGGCTTTGATCTGCAGTCAGACAAGACCCGAGTGGCTCTGTTTGGGATGACGGCACTGTTGCTGGGACTGACCTTTATCACCAGCCATAAAATTCTGAAATCGAGAATGGGCAAAGTTATTGTAGCGATTCGTGATGGTGAGAGCCGTGCTCGTTTTATGGGCTATCGCACGGAGCGCTATAAAGTTTGGTTGTTTGTTTATTCAGCGATGATCGCAGGGATTGCCGGAGCGCTCTATGTACCACAAGTGGGGATCATCAATCCGGGTGAATTTTCACCGCTTAACTCGATAGAGATTGTGATCTGGGTCGCTGTTGGTGGTCGTGGAACATTGATTGGCGCGATTATCGGTGCGCTGCTGGTGAACTACGCAAAAACTAAATTCACCGCGATTATGCCAGATGGCTGGTTGTTCGCACTGGGCGCGATGTTTGTGCTGGTCACCCTCTATCTGCCACAGGGCCTGATGGGGTTGTTACAGAAGATCAGAGGTGACAAGGAAACAGCGAAGCCGGTAGAAACGACGCAGGCTCAGGAGGCCAAAGCATGAACGCTCTCACAGATGTACGCGAAGTGATGCGCCGTGATCGGGTCTGGTCTTTCCTTCAGGAGGATCAGAAAGAGGTTGATGTCTCTCACGATGTGATTCTCTACGTTGAGGGCCTGAACCTCAGCTTTGATGGTTTTAAGGCATTGAATGATCTCAATCTCTACGTCAATGATGGTGAGCTGCGCTGTCTGATCGGAGCAAACGGTGCCGGTAAAACGACGTTGATGGATGTTATCACCGGCAAGACTGCACCGGACACTGGCACGGTGTATTTCGGACAGACCCTGAATCTGTTGCAGCATGATGAGGCAGATATCGCCAATTTGGGTATCGGTCGTAAGTTCCAGAAACCGACTGTATTTGAAGCACATACGGTGTTCGACAATCTCGAACTCTCATTGAAACAGCAAAAGGGTGTGATTCCGACACTGTTTGCGCGATTAACCCCGTCTGAAATCGATCGGATCGATGAGGTTCTGGGCATTATTGGCCTGAAAGAGCACCGTTTTATGTTGGCAGGTGCACTCTCCCATGGGCAGAAGCAGTGGCTGGAGATCGGCATGTTACTGATGGCTGAACCCCGCTTGCTACTGGTGGATGAGCCGGTAGCCGGGATGACCGCTCAGGAGACTGAACGCACAGCTGAGCTTCTGACATCGTTGGCAGGGGAGCACACGGTGATTGTGGTTGAGCATGATATGGAGTTCGTCCGCAGTATCGCCCGCACAGTGACAGTACTGCATCAGGGATCGGTACTGGCAGAGGGGACAATGGACCAGGTGCAGAATAACCCTGATGTGATCGAAGTTTATCTGGGGGAAGCACCATGATTGAGATCTCTAAAGTAAATCAGCGTTACGGTGGCACGCAGATCCTCTGGGATCTGGATCTGGAGATAAAGCCGGGTTCCTGCACCTGCATCATGGGTCGAAATGGCGTGGGTAAAACCACACTGCTGAAGTGTCTGATGGGACTGTTACCGATTCAGAACGGTGAGATCCTGCTGGAGGGGGAACCGCTGCATAGTAAGCCCGCTGAATATCGTGCACCCGCGGGTATCGGTTATGTGCCTCAGGGTCGAGATATCTTCCCGATGCTGACCGTCGAAGAGAACCTGCGTATCGGTTTGCCTATCCGCAAGGACAAAGCTAAAGAGATCCCCGAGAAGATCTTTGAGCTGTTCCCGGTACTGAAAGAGATGCTTCACCGCCGTGGCGGGGATCTGTCGGGTGGTCAGCAACAGCAGTTGGCGATCGGCCGTGCTTTGGTAATTGAACCTAAGGTGCTGATTCTGGATGAACCCAATGAGGGGATTCAACCTAACATTGTTCAGCAGATCGGCGATGTGATCCTAAAACTCAACGAGGAAGAGGGCCTCACGGTCATTCTTGTTGAGCAGAAGCTGGGGTTTGCCCGACGTGTGGGTAAAGAGTTCCGACTCATGGAGAAGGGGCGCGTGGTTGCGAGTGATCAGATGGCAAATCTCAGTGAAGATCTGATTAAGCAGTATCTGGCGGTATAGGAGGGGAGATGAACGCGATCACTCCGGTTAAGGTGACCCCAATTGATACTGCCAGCAGATGGCAGGCTGAGCTAAATCTGGGCCTGGTGAACACGGCGCGTGGCACTGTGTTGCGCCGTTGTCGCCATAAAGGTCCGCTCTATGTGCAAAAGCCGTTTTACCCCGAGGGGCGTGAACTGGCGCATCTCTACCTGCTCCATCCACCGGGAGGGATGGTTTCGGGGGATGATCTGAAAATCAATGTGGAAACTGCATCGCATGCGCAGGCTCTGGTCACCACGCCGGGCGCGGGTCGGGTATACCGTGCTCGCCCCGATCGTTCACTGCAGAAACAGCAGATAAAGCTGAAGGTGGGCGCTCACAGTTCTCTGGAATGGTTGCCGTTAGAGAACATCATTTTTCCTGATGCCTGCACTGAACTCTCGATCGACATTGAACTGGAAGAGGCCGCATCGGTGATCTTCTGGGAGATCACCTGCTTAGGGCTTCAAGCCAGCAATGAGCCGTTTGACCGCGGACAGGTTGATCAGCGCTTGCAGCTTTATCGACAGGAGCGCTTGAAGCTTCGTGAAGTTCTGCGGTTACAACCCGAATCAAACAGATTAATGCAGAGCCGGGCAGGGCTGAATGGCTGCTCTGTGAACGGTTTAATGGTTGCAGGTCCGTTTCTGCCTGATAGTGATACTGAAGAGCTGATGGAGCAGCTGCGTGCATGTTGTGATGACGCTGCAGAGTTGGCAGGGATCAGCCTTAACGATGAATTTATACAGGTGCGTTATCTGGGGAACTGCTCAGAAGCCGCGCGCCTTCTGTTTACCCGCTGCTGGAAACTGATCCGGCCAAAACTACTCGGCCGTGATGGCTGCGAACCCAGAATTTGGGCGACCTGAATCTGAGGGCGTAAAGGAATCATTATGGAACTGTTACCAAGAGAGAAAGATAAGCTACTGGTGTTTACCGCCGCGCTTCTGGCCGAACGGCGCCTCAACCGGGGTCTGACACTGAACTATCCGGAAGCGATGGCCTATATCACCATGGAGATCATTGAGGGCGCTCGTGACGGTAAAACCGTGGCAGAACTTATGAGCTTTGGAAAAGAGCTGCTGAGTGCTGATCAGGTGATGGCGGGGGTGCCTGAACTGATTCACGAAGTTCAGGTTGAAGCAACATTCCCGGACGGGACCAAGTTGGTCACCGTACATAACCCGATTAGCTGAGGTGGCCAGAATGATTCCAGGAGAGGTACAGGCTGCTGACGGCAGTATTGAACTAAATCCAGGTCGCAAGACAGTGCGGCTGCGAGTTGAAAACCAAGGTGACCGCCCAGTTCAGGTGGGGTCCCATTATCACTTTTATGAGGTTAATCCCGCGCTGAATTTTGATCGTGAGATGACTCGGGGGTACCGGTTAAATATCGCATCCGGCACCGCTGTGCGCTTCGAGCCGGGGCAGGGGCGTGAGGTAGAGTTGGTAGAATTTGCCGGTTCAAAAACTATCTATGGGTTTCGTGGTGAGGTGATGGGGCCACTGAAAGACAATGGAGGTTCGCAATGAGTCAGATAGATCGCACGAGCTATGCACAGATGTTTGGACCGACTGTTGGTGACCGTGTGCGTTTAGGGGATACCGAGCTATGGATTGAGGTTGAAAAGGATCATACAACCTACGGAGATGAGGTTAAGTTTGGTGGCGGTAAAGTGATCCGCGATGGGATGGGGCAGAGCCAGTGCACCAATGAGATCGCAATGGATCTGGTGATTACCAACGCACTGATTCTGGACCACTGGGGCATTGTCAAAGCCGATGTAGGAGTTAAAGCGGGGCGAATTGACCGGATCGGAAAAGCGGGAAACCCGGATGTGCAGGATAACGTGGATATTGTTATCGGACCGGGCACCGAGATCATTGCAGGTGAAGGCTCCATCCTGACCGCCGGTGGTATCGATGCACATATTCACTTTATCTGTCCGCAGCAGATTGAAGAAGCACTGATGTCTGGTGTGACCACGATGATCGGTGGGGGCACAGGCCCAGCAACCGGAACCAATGCGACCACCTGTACACCAGGCCCGTGGTATATGGGGAAGATGCTACAGGCGACCGATGATATGCCGATGAACCTTGGGTTTCTTGGTAAAGGCAATGCCAGCCTGCCGGATGCTTTGGAGGAGCAGCTCAATGCCGGAGCTTGTGGCCTGAAACTGCATGAGGATTGGGGAACAACCCCGGCTTCTATCGATAACTGCCTGAGTGTTGCTGAGAGATTCGACGTGCAGGTGGCGATCCATACTGACACGTTGAATGAGTCCGGCTTTGTCGATGATACCATCGGTGCTTTCAAAGACCGTGTCATCCACACCTACCATACAGAGGGGGCTGGTGGTGGGCATGCGCCGGATATTATCCGTGCCTGTGCTTACCCAAATGTGATGCCCTCTTCAACCAATCCAACCCGCCCCTATACGAACAATACCGTGGATGAGCATCTGGATATGCTGATGGTTTGTCATCATCTGGACAGTAATATCCCGGAGGATGTGGCCTTCGCAGATTCGCGTATTCGCAAAGAGACCATCGCTGCGGAAGATATCTTTCATGATCGTGGTGCGTTTAGCATGATCTCATCTGATTCACAGGCGATGGGGCGTGTGGGTGAGGTGGTAACCCGTACCTGGCAGACTGCGCATAAGATGAAGGTGCAGTTTGGTCTCTTAGATGAAGACAAAGCATGCGGCGCTGACAACTTTCGCGCCAAACGTTATATCGCAAAATACACTATCAACCCGGCGATTACCCATGGGGTATCCCATGAGGTTGGTTCAATAGAGGCGGGAAAACTGGCAGATCTTGTGCTCTGGAAGCCTGCTTTCTTTGGGGTGAAACCGTCGATGATTATCAAAGGTGGCATGATCGCAGCGGCCCCGATGGGTGATCCGAATGCTTCCATCCCCACACCACAGCCGGTGCACTATCGACCGATGTTTGCTGCGTATGGATCCGCGTCTGCTCAGACCTCAGTAACTTTTGTCAGTCAGGCCGCATTGGACAATGATGTGGGGGGAGCTTTGGGCCTAAAACGTCGTCTGGTTGCCTGTAAGAATACCCGCAATATTTCCAAGTCAGACATGGTGTTGAATGACTGGATGCCCGAGATTACGGTTGATCCACAAACCTATGAGGTGCGTGCCGATGGGGAGCTGCTTACTTGCGAGCCTGCAGATAAACTGCCCTTGGCACAACTCTATACACTTTTTTAGCGGAGCGCGTGTGATGTTAGAAGTTTACGAACGTTTAGGTACTCACTGCCACGAAGAGGCTGACAGTGTTGTCGTGCTGGATCATGAGCAGCGCGATCGCGGCCGTTTACGTCTGACCAGTGAGACCGGTGAAGAGGTCAGAGTCTTTTTGGATCGGGGTAAGCCTTTATTGGTGGGTGAATATCTGAAAACCAGCTGCGGCCGTCTGGTAAAGGTGGAGGGGGCTGAGGAAATGGTTGCTCACGCTTCTTGTGCAGACTGGCATACCTTTGCACGAGCTTGTTACCACTTGGGCAATCGTCACACCAAGATCGAGGTGGGCGAACGCTGGTTACGCATTAAACCTGATCATGTGCTGGAGGAGATGCTTGTCCAGCTCGGACTGGTTGTCAGCCATGAAACTGCAGTGTTTGTCCCTGAATCCGGAGCTTATAGCCATGGACATCATCACCACTGAAGCTAGCCTCATCCGGTTATTACAGCTGAGTAGCGTTAGCTTGCCGGTGGGAGGTTACTCCTTCTCTCAGGGAATGGAATACGCCATTGATTGTGGTTGGTTACGCAGACAGGAGCAGGTTTATGACTGGCTGGAGATGCAGTTATTGCACTCTGTTGCTCAGGTTGATCTGCCGCTGCTACAGCTGCTGATGGAAGCGGCAGAGAGGCAGGATCAGAAAGAAATTTACCGGTTGAATGATCTGGCACTGGCGTGTCGTGAAACTAAGGAGCTGCGCCTAACGGATACCGCAATGGGGGAGGCGTTAGTACGGCTATTGAACAGCCTGGAGGTTCCTCAGCCTTTTGCGCATGGGCCGCGCGCTGAAGATGTCAGTTTTGTCTCCCTGTTTGCGATTGCCGCTGTTTATTGGGGGATAAGTACCAAAACAGCCAAGCTAGGTTTCAGTTGGGCCTGGCTTGAGAATCAGGTAGCTGCTGCGACTAAGTTAGTCCCCTTGGGGCAGACCCAGTCACAAATTTTATTAGGTCAGCTGCAGCCTGTGATCAGTGAGGCGATTAAAGCAGCAGATCAAGTTGAAGAAGATCAGATAGGTGCAGGCTTACCGGCGTTAGCGATCGCCAGTGCATTGCATGAACAACAGTATTCACGACTGTTCCGTTCCTGAGCGGGATAGCAGGAGGTAAGAGATGAGTAAACCAAAACAGACTTTACGAGTTGGTGTCGGTGGTCCGGTTGGGTCGGGAAAAACCGCGTTGCTACGCTCATTATGTGCAGCGATGCGACATCACTATGATCTGGCTGTGGTGACCAATGACATCTACACCCAGGAAGATGCAAAGTTCCTGACCCGTCATGAGGTACTGGATGCGGATCGGATTATCGGTGTGGAGACCGGGGGGTGTCCGCATACGGCCATCCGCGAAGATGCGTCGATGAATCTGGCTGCGATTGACCAGTTGATTGATCGTCATGGGCAGTTGGATCTGGTATTTGTCGAAAGTGGTGGGGACAATCTGAGTGCGACATTCAGCCCGGAACTTTCTGATCTGACAATCTATGTGATTGATGTTTCAGCCGGAGACAAAATTCCCCGTAAAGGGGGCCCGGGCATCACTAAATCTGATCTGTTGATTATTAACAAAACGGATCTTGCACCGTTGGTCGGGGCCTCGCTGGATGTGATGGATCATGATGCGAAAAAGATGCGGGGCGAGCGTCCATTTGTATTCTCAAATCTGAAGCAGGCAAAGGGACTTGATGATATTATCCAGTTCATCATCACAGAGGGGATGCTGGAAGAGCGGTCGTTACCGCCCGCAAAGGCTGTGGTGTGATTAATTGAAGGGTATAAAAATGTTGAAATCTATTGTGACAAAATTATCAGTGCTGTTGAGCACTATGGCTGTCGTTCTGCCTGCAATGGCACATGATGGTTCTGAGCAGGCGAGTGTGATGAGTGGTTTGGTGCACTTTTTAACCGAACCGGATCATCTCTTGGTGATGTTTGCGGTGGCAGGTGGACTGATCTATCTGATCCGAAAGCACTCTGCTAAGCGGTTTTAATGATAGCTCGCCCAAATTGTGATGATTTGGGCGAACTTTCTTTCTGCTTTATTGATCGTATCGGGTTAAAGATCCGATCATCTTCAATGTAATGGCTAAAATAGTTGCAAGGATCGCAGCCTCATCCTGAGCACTTGCGCTTAACAGGTTGGGGACGATGGCTAAAAAAACGGCTGAAACGCCGAGAATGCCATAGATCACGGCCGCACGGGTGGTTGAGTTTCGCTTGCACAACCGGCACTTAGCTGGATAGACCGTACTTGCCAGCAATTTATCTAACAGACCGATCCCTCGTTTACCGCAATGTGGACATCTACAGATCACCAAATCCAGCATGGGCTATCTCCGGAAGAGATTGATGTATCTCAGGACTTCGCTTGAGAGGCGCCAGAGAAATTTCCAGATCGCTCCCAATATTTCGATGGCGCTGTCCGGTTTGAACAGTCCGTACCCAAAAAAAAGTGCGCCGAGACAGAATGAGGTGAACTTAAAAACGACCAGAGGTATATCTAACGCGGGTGTTAGAAACCACCAGGCTATCACCCCTGTTAGCACTCCAAGAGAGCCTACGAAGAGAGCGATGGCAATTTTTTCAAGCAGTGGATTCATCATCAATGCCTTAAGAAGGTGTTAAAAGTTTGTCACCTGGTTCAGTACCCGGTTATTCACCTCAATGCGGAGTTTTAGTGTGTGGCAAAAGTTAGTTTATAAGTACAGGTAGTAAAGTCGCCACTGTGATCAAATTCCTTAATATATTCGATCTTGGTTGAGTAATACTCTTCAACACTCGCAAGGACGCCATCGACAAGGTCGAACATCCCTCTGGCGGAGCTATAGATCATATCAAGGCTATCTGGGCCTGTATCTGTGCAATAAAAACGGGGTGGTTGGGCATCAGGTATGACTTTCTTTAGCTCAACTGTATGAATATGATCCAGCGCCAATAACAGGTCTTTAGGGTTATCGTGGTTTAAAGCCTCAGGTGGAGCGATTTTTACCAGATGGGGAAATACCCATTTACCAAAGGCAAAGTGCGCATCTTTAGGTGTCAAACCCAACCTTTCAACCGTTTTTTCAACCAGTTCATTCAGATCTTCATCGGGATAGGTGCCTGGACGAACGAAGGGTTCCTGAGTGATGAAGTTGCAGCTATCGAGGATCTCTTCGTAAACCATCTCATCTGAAACTTCGATGATAAACTTCTCTAACAGATTAAAAATATGGCCTTTCATCGCTCACTCCAATTTATTCTTTAATAGCGCACTGTATGGAAAAGTAGAAGATTGAACCCTGGGGTGTATTCGGTTTAACCGCTACGTGACTGTTCATAATACCCAACAGCTCCTTCACTAAGGACAGGCCCAAGCCGATGCCGCCATGTTCCCTTGTAGATGATGCATCCTGTTGTTTGAATCTATCAACCAGCTCTTCAATGACCGGGTTGGCAATACCGATACCTGTATCTGCTACTTCAAATGTTAGTTCGATCAGGTCCGCTGCAACTGTTTTTCCCCGGACAGACAGATGAACATAACCCGCTGTAGTAAATTTAAAGGCGTTATCAATTAAGGGCTGTAACGCTTTTTTTACCAGATCTGCATCAAAATATAACAGTGATGGTAGGTCACCCTGCACTGAAACATCAGTATGGATAGCTGTACTTTCATTAACTGACAGTAGGGTATTCAGTTCTGTTTGAAAGTGGGAGAGGCTGACAGCAGTTGGTACTGCTTTGATCTGTCCAGAACTAAGTTCGGAATAATACAGGATTGCACTCACCATCTTTAACAAGCTGGCACTACAATCCTTCAACATGCTCAGGTATTTTTGTTCCTGCCCACTGACGATGGTCATCGATAATAGCTCTGCCATCCCCATAATGCCGTTAAGTGGGGTTCTGAGTTCATGGCTCATAGTCTGCAGGAACTGGTCCTTTACCTTTAAGGACTTCTCCAGCTCAACGTTGCTATTATGAAGGGCTTCTTTAACTTCGAGTAGTTGCTGATTAGCAACATAGGCTTCTCTAAGCCGATCCTCAGCAATATCCTCAGCGGCTTCACGACTGCGTTTTTCTCTATCAAGTCTTCTTTTCAGCAGGTCGATTTCATTCATCATCGTCAATGCTTAATGCCGCGTTTAAAGGTGATTCTCAGCACTGTGGTTTATTGGCCATTGTTGCTGAAGCCATTCTGATTCTGCTGCCATCATTAAAACATATTTCCTACTGCATAGGAGTTGTTATCAATTATTTCATGCAACTTATTGTTTTTGAATGGCTAGCGTACGGTTTCATGGCGTCAGCCAGGAGGAGTGAAGGCGTATTGAAAATAAGGGCATGGATTAATTTATCTAAACATAAGCAATATAAGATTGATGTTTATTCATTTATATCTAATATGCCGGCTTCATCTTATATGAGAGTGGACACCCCCATATGTTTCAACGTCAGTTTAACCCCTGGTGGATTGTCGCCGCAGCATTCATCATATTGGGCTGCAATATGGGAGTGCGTCTGACGACAGGACTGCTGTTACCTGATATCAGTCAGGATCTCTCGATCCCAACCTCAGAACTTGCTTTTGGTTTTGGTGTGCAGAACCTCTTGTGGGGAGCTGTATCCCCACTGGCCGGTATGATGGCTGAGCGTTATGGAACCGCTAAGATTTTGTTAATGGGGGCGGGCCTTTTTATTGGTGGAATGATCTGGGCTGCTCTGACTGAGAGTGCAATGGGTTTTTTCATCGCCAATGCGGTTCTGATCGGTGTGGGTATCGGGGCGACGACCTTTCCCATTGTGCTGGGCGCGGTTGGAAAACGCTTTCCGGCGAAAAGTCGTACGCTTGCGCTTGGAGTTACCAGTGCAGGTGGATCTTTAGGCCAGTTTATCTATGCTTTTGCTTTGGGACAGAGCCGCTCCTCCCTGAACTGGTCAGAGATCTTCATCCTATTTGGTGTCTCTCTCTTCGCCATTGTGATTGCGTGTTGGTTTATGCGAGATCATCGGCAGGAGACAACGCATCCGTTACCAGAAAAACTATTTAACTGGAACGCGGTGGTAACAGCGTTTAAAAACCGTGATTATCAACTTCTGAATATCGGATTTTTTGTCTGTGGATTTCATATCTCCATGATGACCGTCCATATGGCGGGTGTTGTTAGCTATTGCGGCCTTCCACCTGAGATGGCTGCAAACTCGCTGGCAGTGATCGGTCTGGCTAATGTTGTTGGAGTTATTCTGGTTGGCTGGGCGGGGGATCGCTGGCATAAACCCTGGCTATTATTGTTGATCTACTGGCTCCGAGCCTGTTTGTTGATGATGCTTGTTTTTGTGCCGATCAATTCACAACTTTTTTACCTTTTCTCAGTCATTATGGGCGTTCTCTGGCTCTCAACGGTGCCTTTAACCAGTGGAGCGGTTGCGCAGATTTTTGGAACTCAGAATCTGGCGTCTCTGTTTGGGTTTGTAATGTTCAGCCATCAGATTGGTGCTTTTGTTGGCAGCTGGTGGGGTGGGATTGTGTTTGACCAGTTTGGCAGCTACGAGCTGGCCCTCATCGTGAGTGCCGGACTTGGCGTGGTTGCTGCGGCTGTTCATCTGCCAATCACACCATCCGCCATGCGACGTTACAGTGAGGTGTAAACTGAATTTTCATCTTGTCATCAACCTGAAATAGAGCAGGCGTTAAATACAGACTATCAAAAATAGTATTAATATCCTGCAGGCTCTTACTCTCTGAAAGCCTTTATGGATTAATCATGATGGCTGTCTATGAAAATCTCGCTGCTGACTAAACTAACATCTGTATCTCTCGTACTGATATTAATTGTACTGACAACTTCTATCATCTGGTCTCTGGATCGCCTCAACAGGGCGTATAAAACCAGTCAAACCTATTACACCTATGAAGCGCAAACGCGCAAAACCGTCGAAGAACCGATTAAAGAGTACCTTCTGACAGGGAATGCTTCGCTGCTGACAAAGATTCAGAAGGATGTTGATGCTTTGATTGATGAGACTCAACAGAACCACTTTTTGCCAGATGCCATTAAGCAGGTGGCGATCGATCAGATGGTGGCTGTGCGTGAGAATGCTTTAGTGAGCCTGAGAGAGGCGGGAAAACTGCCTGATCCAGCTGCGTTGCTGATCAATAACGAACGTGAGCTGTTTTCTGATCTTCAATCACTCATCAGTTATGTGGGGGATGCAACAGAAGCTGATGCAACGCTTAAACAGAGTTATCTCATTGGCGTTTCAAGCCTGCAGAGTGATCTTGTATCTCTAAGCTACCTTCGACAGCAGCACGCAGATAGCACACTGCAGCAGCGCGCAAAAGCGTATTTGGACGGGATGCAGACAGCAGCCGATCAGTTAAGCTCATTACAGCCTTTAGGTGTTTATAGTGAGCTGGAAGAGGAGGATGGTCTCGCAGAGCTGATGGGCTGGGATCAGACGAAGCAGAATGCACGTGTAGATAGGGGCGTGGAGCTCCTGGAAAATATCCGGTCATTGGCAAGTCGCTATCCAAAAGAGCTTAAAAATGTTTCAAAGTTCTCTCAGGAAAAAGAGCAGGGAGAGCTGGCTGCGTATGCACAGATCGAACAGCTGGAAGCTTCGCTTTCTCAACTTGAGCAAGTCTTAGAGGATAACTACCAATCGATCTTATCTGATGTCTATCTGCTATTAGCGATCTGTGTTTTCTTGATCATTGTGACCGCTGCAATTATGTCGATGATTAAATATCGTCTTGCACAGATCCTGCAACGGGCAAGTGGTTATTTGAGTCGACTATCTGAAGGCGATTTGAAGCTTCGGATGGAGTTACCCAGTAAGATCAGCGAAGTATCCACGCTGCGTATGGCTATCAATAATCTGAAAGCCTATTTTTCAGACCTGCTGGCAAATATTCAAAGTGAAACACGAGTTCTGCATGAGCTGGAGAACAATATGAATACCAGTGCCACCAATCTAAGCCAGATCATCCAAAAGCAGCAGGAGAGTACGCGTAATACATCCGCTCAGATGGAGCAACTGAAATGTTCCTTTGACGAGGTCGCACAACGAGCAGGCAAAACCAGCGAATATACGGCCCATGCCAGAAGCCTGACAGCGAAGGGAAGCGGCTTGATGAAAGACACTAGTAGGAATGTGAGTTCCCTGTCGGAAGTTGTCGCGGGGGCAAATGATGCGTTGTTGTCTCTGAAACGTGATACAGAATCGATTCAACAGGCACTGTTTGTGATCGAAGAGTTTTCAGAGCAAACTAACTTGTTAGCACTCAATGCCTCTATTGAAGCAGCCCGTGCAGGGGAGATGGGTAGAGGTTTTGCCGTGGTGGCTGATGAGGTTCGAAACCTGGCTGGCAATACTTCTCGTGCCGCAAGTGATATCAAAAAATTGACGAATCAACTCGATCAAACAACCGGGGCGGTGGTTGAGCGAACACAGTTATTAATGGCGCGGACCGTGAAAACAGTAGAGATTACTCAGGATGCCGAAAATGCCATTGTTGAGATTGAGGAAGCGATCAGCAGTGTCAATGATATGAGCACACAGATTGCCACTGCGACAGAGCAACAGTCCTACTTGGCAAATGATATTGTAACCGTGATGGCAAAAAATATGGATCTGGCTAATAACAGTCTCAGTGAAGCGGAAAATAATAAACACTATGCGAGTAATCTGGTTGCGATTAGTGGAAACCTGAACCGCATGATTGTCCAGTTTGAGTGAGGTTAGGCTCACATATCTGGTTGTGAATTGTACGGACAAGGCCCGTCTTGCCATAATCTTTTGTGGTAATAAGATATCCGCTTCCTTTTACATGCTTCTGAACTACACTAAGGCAGGAATGCAGTAGGAATCAGGTCCCTATGAACCCAGTTGGTCGTTTTCTTGCAAATTTAAAAGTACGCCGTAAGTTACTACTCGGCTTTGGTCTACCGGCTTTTCTTAGTCTTATCACCTTCATCATCATCTATGACAATACTAAGGCGATGGATAAGGCTAGCTATTGGGTTGAGCATACCCATCATGCCATCGCATTAGGTTATGAGCTGGAAACGTTAATCCTGGATCTGGAATCGAGTAAACGCGGTTACCTTATTACCGGAAATGAAGAACTGCTCAAACCTGCCAGAGTCAGTATCCGAAATTGGCTTTCAAAACACTCTGCACTCAAGGAACATGTGAGTGATAACCCCGTACAGCTTGCCCGGCTGGACAAAATTGCAAAAATCTATAGTCAGTGGACATTAGAGACTTACACGCCTGCGATTGAATTACGGCGCCGGGTCAATCAGGGGGATGCTCCTGAACAGGCTATCAGGCAGTTTATGCGTGAGGCGGGGAGCGAAGAGCTTATTGGGCAGCTTAAAGCGGATCTCTTAGAGTTTGTCGCACATGAGCAGGCGTTAGTGGTTACAAGAACCGAAAGCTCTCACCATTCTGCAGAAAAGACTACCCAAACAATTATATTGGGCGGTTTTGTCGTGTTGTGTGTTTCGGTTCTCTTAGCCTTTTTAATATCCCGAAATGTCGTTGAGAGGATGACACAGTTACTAAATGCGACAAGAAAAATGTCCAGTGGGCAAATGAATGCCTTAGTATCCGAACCCTACCTGACCAAAGATGAATTAGGTGAGGTAAGCATCTCTTTCAACGAGATGGCTACCAAACTGGAACAGCAACGCCTCCTAGCGGAAGAGCACAGTATTAAGCTGCAAATGGCTATTGAGCAAGCTGAACAGGCCGCCAAAGCTAAAGGTGATTTCCTCTCGACAATGAGTCACGAGATCAGAACACCGATGAATGGTGTTTTGGGTATGACAAATCTACTTTTGGATACCCGTTTAGATGATAAACAGCTTCAGTTCACCAATATCGCAAAAGAGAGTGCTGAATCCCTGCTCGGTATCATCAATGACATCCTCGATTTTTCAAAAATTGAAGCGGGTAAAGTTCAGCTGGAAGAGACCGATTTCAATCTTGGCCTGATGCTGGAGGATGTGGCTTCTTCACTTTCGGTCAGTGCTGAAAATCGGTCCATACAGTTGGTCTGCCCAGCAAGCCCAATAGAAGATATCTGGTTAAACGCGGATTCAAGCCGAATTCGTCAGATCTTCACCAATCTGATCAGCAATGCCATTAAGTTTACAGAAGAGGGTCATGTCGCTGTCTATGTTTCAGTCGCAAAAGAGGGTACAGCGCGAGTTCAGTTGAGATGTGAGGTACAAGACACCGGTATTGGGATTGAAGCAGACAAGTTGGATGAACTTTTTAAAACATTTACTCAGGCGGATAGTTCAACAACCCGGAAGTATGGTGGTACAGGGCTCGGTCTCTCTATCTGTAAAAAGCTGGTTGAGATGATGGGAGGGGAGATAGGGGTTGAGAGTCAGATCGGTGAGGGATCCACCTTCTGGTTTACGCTGGAGCTGGCAAAAGCGGATGGTACAAACATTGCTCCGTTTGACCTCAATGGTTTAAAAAATAAACGCATTTTGGTTGTAGATGACAATCATATCAACCGGGAGCTGTTGGCGCAGATTCTTACTAATTGGGGAATCGATCACCGCCTGGCTGCAGATGGAGTTGAAGCCCTTAAGGAGATGGAGGGTGCCTATAATGGTGCGAGATCGTTTGATATCTGCCTGCTGGATTACCATATGCCTGGATTAGATGGTCTGGAACTGGCTGAACAGATTCAAACAAATAAGAAACATAAAGGGGTGGATATTGTATTGTTGTCGTCAGTCTCGCACGTGTTAGATGTCGATGAGACTAAGGCGTTAGGCATTAAAGCAAACATGACAAAACCGATCCGACAATCTGAGTTATTAAGCAACCTGCTCAGAATCAGCCAGAGTGATTTTGTAGCCCCGCAGGCCCATGATTTGAATCAGGGGGCGATCGTTAAAGATGCCCAATTCCACGCCTCAATTCTGATTGTTGATGATCTGGCAACAAACCAGATTGTTATCAAATCGATGCTGGAGAATTATGGAATCACTGTGGACAGGGCTAATAATGGGCTGGAAGCGTTGCATCAGATGGAGAGTATTGGTGGTTATGATCTGATCTTTATGGATTGCCAGATGCCGGTGTTGGACGGTTATGAAGCGACTAAGCAGATTCGAGCGTCTGATAAATCAGCTGTGAATACACAGATCCCGATTGTTGCTATGACGGCGAATATCAAATCGGGTGAGCGAGAGCACTGTTTACAGGTCGGTATGGATGATTATATATCCAAACCAATACTCCCAGAAGAGCTCTATGAGATGCTTGAAAAGTGGTTGCCACCTGAGGCAAAAGTGGTAAATGAGCCTGGCCAATCATCAGCGTCAGATACTTCGGTGGAATCGGAAGAGTTGGAGGAGCCAAAGCATCAAAGCTTGCACTATCCCCCTAGCAACCCAGAATCGGTAGAGAGTACCCAATATGAGCTGTTTGATTTTGCGGCCTTATCAAAAAGATTATTGCATAACAGCGGCGCTATCTGCGAAACGCTGGAGGCTTTTCAGCGAGAGTTAGACCAGCAACATGCACTTCTTGAGTCGGCAGTAGACGATTCAGATTGCGGTAAAGTCGCGCTACGTGCTCATGCGATTAAAGGTGCTGCAGCCAACATCTGCAGTCTGCCGGTTTCAACCACCGCATTTGAACTGGAGCAGGCAGGAAAAGAGGGTGATGCAGCCCTGATCACACAGCTTTACCCGAAATTGAATCGTGAAATCATCGCCCTTAAACAGTGTGTGAAACAGCAGATGAGTTCGACACCTTCTTGATGAGGGTTACTGAATAAGATAGCGGTGATTGCAGCATCTATCTCTCTGTGGCTATGTGAACTTTATCATGATCTGGTGCTCTCAAAAGAGGTTCTAAACCTGCCATTACCTGCAATTTGGAGCTCATATGTACAGATCGATACTGATAAGCTCTCTTGTCTTTTTATCCTGTAGTTCAATAGCTGCAGAACAGCTTATTGAAGGTCCTGCAGAGGTTGCGCAGTTAAGAGAGATCAGTAATCAACTGAATAACGTATCTGATTTAGTTATGACGTGCATGGATCAGGGCTCATCTCATCGGGAGTGTCTGTGCGAAAACGGGGATGAGATAGAGAGTTTTAATCTGGCAGTTAAGGCTATGAACCGTTCTGGCAGTAGATGGCAGGGTCTTGATCTGGTCCGGTATCGCTCTGATGAGGGAGTGTGGGTGACCCTCAGTCTGGCAGGCCTTCGTCGCCAGGCGGGACAACCACTTAACTGTCCTTAAATTTCAATGGGGGTGTGTCGTGCGTATTATTGATGCACGTAGATCCGATGCGCAGCAACTTGCTGAGTTGATCAATTTGGCAGGAGAGGGTATTCCCCTGTACCTCTGGCAGGGAATGGCACCTCCGGGTCAGTCTGCGCTTTCATTCGGGACCGAACGGGCTGCGCGTGATGAGGGTGGTTTTAGTTATAAAAATGCGCGGGTGTGTCTTGTTGAGGACACTCTGGCGGGGATGATCATTGCATACGGCCAACCCGATCCCTACGACCTTTCAGATCTTGAAAATTATCCAGATATTGTTCAGCCATTAGTTCATTTGGAGGCTAAGGCTCCGGGAAGCTGGTATATCAATGCGGTGGCAACATTCAGTGCGTACCGCAACCAAGGGGTTGCATGCCGGCTCATCGAAGAAGCAGAAAAGCAGGCCATCGAGTCAGGGTATTCTCATGCAAGTCTTATCGTTGCTTCAGAAAACAGAGGAGCACGGAGGCTCTATCTGAAATTAGGCTACGAGGTCGAGGCGTCCTTACCTGTTATTACCTACCCGGGAGCGTTACATGGTGGTGATTGGGAATTAATGATAAAACAGATCAAAAGGGCCGCTAATCGATAGCATTTTATGTTGCTGAAACTTCTACTGCTGTTTTTACCTCTGGGACTGACACTGCCCCTTCTGTATTTAATCGGTGAGGGTGTGTTGGATTTCGGTGCGGGTGAGAAAGACCTGCTCTGGGGATTTCTCTGGGGAATCAGTTCGATCATCTTTCTGTTGATTGGCGTGGTGTTGTGGCGAAGAGAGACGCAATTGAGCCGATGGTTCCTACGCTCCTGGATCTATACCCTGTTGCTTCTGCTGATATTATGGTTAGGGTTGCTTGGTTATTCCGTCATCTCAGCGTAATGGTACCCGCTTCATCAGGCACAAAAGGCGTTTCAATGAGATGGATTTCCTATTTGACCGGACTGGTTCTGTTAGCACTTATATCACTGGGTGTGACACTGTTGCTGGTGCCTCTATGGCGTTGGTTTGAGGGTCTGACAGGGATCGAATCAATCGGGCATTCCGGCCCTTCAACCTGGTGCTATCTGATGAGTTATTCGTTGATACTGATCGCCGTATGGCTTGTGAAGCGGATCCGTCGTTAGCACTGCACCTTTGGGCCTTCAAATGACCTTTGTGGGGCAGTGCCGGTTTCCTTTTAAGCTTGTAATGCTTGCTCGACCCAGAGTAAACGATCCTGACCGAAAAACAGCTCTCCATCCACAATAAAAGTAGGCGCACCAAATACACCTTGTTCGACTGCTTCCTGTGTGGCGTCGATCAGGGCTTTTTTGATCTCGGGTTGAGAGGTTGCATGGAGCAGATCGTCTGGGTCTATATCCGCGAGGGTAAGAATCTCACAGAAGGTGTTCTGATCTGACAGATCTTTTCCCTCTGTCCAGGCAGCAGTAAACATTGCCCGGTTGTAAACCTCAATTTGGTTGGTCGATTTCGCCCAGATAGCGCCGCGCATCGCTTGAATCGTATTAAAGATAAAGTGTGGGTTCAGCTGATAAGGGACCGCATAGTGTTTTGCGAAGCGGGAAAAGTCATCCTGTAACCAGCGCCATTTGGCGGGGTTTGTAATCGGACTGGTGTTGTCTGTTGCCTTAAACACACCTCCCAGTAGCATCGGCTTGTAGTTTATAGTGGCTCCTTCACGTTCACACAAAGGAATAAGTTGTGTCCATGCGAGATAGGATGCCGGGCTGATGAAATCATAATAGAAATCGACCGTTTTACTCATATTCGTCTCCACGTTACTTTAGATAGTTGGATTACCAGGGTTCTGCGTAGGGGCGTATATCCTGTTCAAAGGTCCAGCTTGACCTGGGTTGTTTATGGATCTGCCAATAGACTTCGGCCAGAGCATCAGGATTAATAATGCCGTCCTGGCCTTTGCTCTGGTAAAGATCCGGAAATAGGTTTGCGGTTGATCTATTCTCAATCAGACCATCAACAATGATATGTGCCACGTGAATCCCTTCGGGACCGAGTTCCCGTGCCATACTCTGGGCCAACGCTCTCAGTGCATGTTTGCCACCGGAAAATGCACAAAATCCGGAACCACCTCTCAGACTGGCAGAGGCACCGGTAAAGAGAATGCTTCCCTGATGGCGGGGTAGCATCTTCTTGGCTATCTCACGGCCAAACAGAAAACCAGCAAAGGCGCACATCTCCCAAACTTTCCGATAAACCCTGGATGAGGTCTCAGTCAAACTGAATTGGACATTTCCGCCTACGTTAAAGATGGCGACGCCGATGGGTCCGAACTCAGACTCAGTCTTTTCAATCAGAGAGATAACCTGTTCTTCATCGCGTGCATCGGAGTGGATTCCTGTTGCCGAGTGACCGAGCGCTTCAATCTCATGGATCAGAGACTCCAGATCTCCACGTCTTCTCGATGCCACCACATGATAGCCTTCACGGGCAAAGCGCTTGGCGATTGCGGAGCCCAGATGGTCACCGGCCCCCACAATTAAGGCGACAGGCTTGGATGATGCATAGTCCATAGTGCTCCTCCGTTTGGTATTAGAGATGACCCTGTTCAGCAGATTCAGTCTATGGCAATCTTAAGAATAAATTAAATCGATTATATTAATTAAAATAATAAGCAAAGGTTATGATATGGAGTTGCAACAACTTCGCCTGTTTATCGCTGCGGCTGAATCAGAGAGTTTTACGCGTGGTGCGGAGAGGGCGTTTGTCTCACAACCCGCACTCTCTGCATCGATCTCCAAACTTGAGGCGGAGCTGGGTACTCAGCTCTTCATCAGGAATAAGCGTAATGTTGTGCTCACGCCGGCAGGGAGAAAGCTGATTAAGCGGGCCCGGTTGATCGTTAGCGAGTGTGCTCAGGCGAAAGGGGAGCTGAAACAACACGAAACTCAGCGCTCTCTGCGACTTGGTGTGATCAACACACTCTCTATTACCCGGGTTGCAACCCTGATTGAACAGTATCGACGTGAACAACCGGGTTTAAAGCTCGAAGTAGTTGATGCCACGGCTGCTGATCTGGCATTGCTTGAGCGAGAGGGGCGGATTGATCTGGCTTTGACTCTGATTCCTGAGCGCTCTAAGCAGGGGGAGCCACTGACCAGTATGGAACTGTTCACCGAACCCTATGTGGTGATATTGCCTAAGAATCATCATCTCAGTCACTCACCGGCCATCAGTGTTAAAGAGTTACATGATGAACCCTTTATCGCGCGTTCCCATTGCGAGCACCGAAGAATAGTTCAGGATCTGCTGAAACAACATGATGTGAAACTGGATCTGACCTACATCACAAATCAGGATGATCGCGCATTGGCACTTGTCGAAGCTGAGGTCGGAATCGCAATAGTACCGGAACACTATAGCTCCTCACGTCTGGTTCAGCGCCCGTTGGCTGAGGGTGCGTTCCATAGAACGATCGGTTTTCGGTGGGCAATAAATGGTGCTAATCAGGAGGAGGTTGAGGCATTTACCAAATTTGCCAAGGCTGCACCCTGGTAGATGATGGTAAGCGCCTAGTTGGTCAGAGGAGGATGATCTTCGGCGGTTTTAACACAGTTACGGCCTGCACTTTTGGCCTGATATAGAGCAATGTCAGCGGCATTTAGCAGGTCACCCACAGAGCTCATGTGAGGATTAAACTCAGCAACTCCAAAGCTGGCAGTGATATTAATGGTTTCATTGTCGGTTTCTATATCCAGTGACTGTGTTGCTTTCCTTAGCTTTTCAGCGAACAGCTCTGCTTGTTCCAGCGTGGTTTCCGGCAGAATCAGAGCGAACTCTTCGCCTCCGTAGCGTGCGGCGATATCGGTGTGGCGAATCGTACTTTTCAGGAGTTGACCTAGTTGTTTGATCGCCTGGTCACCGGCATAGTGCCCTAAGCTGTCGTTGATCTTCTTGAAGTAATCGATATCGATTACCAGAGCGCAGATATGATCAGTTGAGCGGTTGTGGAATTCCAGCAATTTTTCACATTTACTGAAGAGTGAACGACGGTTATCAAGGCCAGTCATCATATCGGTATGGGCCAGTTTCTCAGCGCGGACACGCGCCTGCTCCAGTCGTTTGTGTTGCTCGACCTGATGGGTCAGGTCTATAAAGGTCGCTAACATAGCCGGTTCACCGTGGTAACGGATCTGTTTAGCCTGCAGGGCAAGGTGGAAGAGAGCGCCCTCCTTTATAAATTCAAAGCGATGATCCTGGATTGGCTCTCCTTTGGATAGAGAATCCTGTACCCATGCCGTGAGCTTAAACGTTGCAAAAAAATTGCTATTAAATCCGGTATGCTGACGCATCTGAATGTCGAATAGCTGATCAGCGGCAGGATTGAAAAACATATAATCCCCGTCACTGAGATTAATCACCATGATGGGCAGGGGAGATGCGTTGAAGATAAAGCGTAGATTTTCCTCACTGGTTTTATAGCGTTCGCGTAAACGCCGGTCTTCAGTCACATCAATGCCGCTGCAAGCTAATCCTGTAATCTCACCCTGCTGGTTATGCAGGGGCTCTACAGCAAGATCAAAGTATTCACAATTTTCATCATCGATCTTAGTCGGCATTTCGACCCGTTCACCAACACCGGTCCTCAGAACCCGACGTTTGATCACCCCCATCCGGTCAGCGAGATCTTTATCGAGAATATCCCAGTCCGTTTTACCGAGAACATCTTCCTGAACGAAGCCCATATGGCCGTTGTAAAGCCAGGTGTATTTTAGCGCCCTATCGTGATGACACAGTGCCATCGGACTGAGCCGGAGAGCATCCAGAAAGTTCTGCTCTGAACGCTCGGCACGTTCGCAGCGGGATTTTAAAGACTCAATTTCAGCTTTCAGTGACGCAATGATCTCGGAACTATCCATGATTCTCAGTACTGCGTTGTGATGATTAAAGGGGCGTTTGAATAGAATCAAACGACCGTATGATTTAAACGAGGTTCAAGAATATAGCGGGTAAGAGGAACCTAAGTAAAGCTGTTCGTTTTTTTCCAGTCATGTGGGGGGGTAAATGTAAACCTACTCAACGGGTATGGCAGTCTCGTACTTAACCTCACGCAGTATAAAGTTAGACTTCACCTGATTGACACCAGGCAGGGAGAAGATCTTCTCATTAAGAAATTTATCGTAGGCGGCCATGTTTTGGATGATAACCCTGAGCATATAGTCTGCATCCCCGGTGACTGCGTAACATTGCAGGACTTCGGGGTACTCTTTCACGATCGCCTGAAACTCGGTTGCATGATCCTGCTGATGACGGATCAGTGTGACCATAATGATGACACAGAGATCAAACCCCAACGCTTCCGGATTGATTAATGTTGTGTGTTTTTGCAAAACACCACGTTCATCCAGTGATTTCACCCGCCGCCAACATGCCGCTGTGGAGAGTCCTACCAGATCAGCCAGCTGTTGGTTTGAGATGCGACCATCCTGCTGAAGGATGGTTAGGATCTGTCGGTCATAACGATCGAGTGCTTCTGACATGTATTCACTTTTTATCTTTTAAATGAAAGGATATTTCTTAAATTAAAGAAATGAGTAAATAATATTTACTAAATATGCAAATTCAGTGGTCAATTTGCAAGCACCTTTCTCAAAAAAGCTCATAAACTGTTGCTCCATAACTTAGAGCAATTGATCTGGATCAATGCGCGGGTAAGCGACAGCTGATCGACAAACAGGTACTTCGGTGCCGTCACAATTGCCTTCATAACAATAAAAATTAACATCTGAGGTGTATGGCATGGGCCATTATGATAAGCATTTAGAGCAAGTGCCTACGAACAGTTCTATACAGGATAATGCTGCTTTAAATAGCAGCGCCGCTGGCAGTACAACCCACTCTCCCGAAACCACGCTCGATAATTATCTGCTTCAGGACCGCTATACGCGTGAAACCGGTCGTGTATTTCTGACAGGTACTCAGGCATTAGTGCGTCTCCCTATGATGCAGCGCCAGTTGGATCGCAAAAATAACCTGAATACCGCAGGTTTTATCAGTGGCTACCGTGGTTCACCTCTGGGCGGCTATGATCAGGCGTTATGGCAGGCAAAGACACTACTTAAAGAGCATCAGATCGATTTTGTTCCAGCAGTTAACGAGGAGCTGGGTGCAACTCTGGTATTGGGTACGCAGCAGGTTGAGACTGCAGAAGATAAAAACGTCGATGGTGTCTTCGGCATCTGGTACGGCAAAGGCCCCGGTGTAGATCGTGCTGCCGATGCACTGAAACATGGTAATGCGTTTGGTAGCTCGCCAACCGGTGGTGTACTGGTGGTTGCTGGAGATGACCACGGTTGTGTTTCATCAAGTATGCCTCACCAGTCAGATGTCGTGTTTATGTCGTTCTTTATGCCGACGATCAATCCGGCGAATATCTCAGAGTATTTTGAGTTTGGCCTCTGGGGAATTGCGCTGTCTCGTTTCAGTGGAACCTGGGTTGGGTTTAAAGCGATCTCTGAGACCGTGGAAAGTGCAGCTTCCGTTGAGATCGATGAGCTGCCGGAATTTACGATTCCGTCTGATTTTACAGCGCCTGCTGATGGCTTACATTATCGCTGGCCTGATCTGCCAGGGCCGCAGATGGAAACTCGTATCGAGAAAAAGCTGGAAGCTGTAGCAGCTTTCGCCCGTGCCAATCGTTTAGATAAGTGCCTCTATAACCTGAAAGATGCCCGGATGGGTATTGTCACAACTGGTAAAGCGCATCTTGATCTGCTTGCTGCACTTGAGCTGCTTGGCTTGGATGAAGATAAACTCCGGGCTCTGGGGATCGATATCTACAAAGTGGGTCTGGTGTGGCCGCTGGAAAAAACGGGCGCGATGGACTTCATCCGTGGCAAGGAGGAGGTGCTCGTTATCGAAGAGAAGCGCGGCATCATCGAAAGCCAGATTAAAGAACATCTGTCCGCCCCGGATGAAACGATCAAAGTACGTGTTGTCGGCAAACATGATGAACAGGGTGAGCCTCTGGTTCCTTACGTTGGTGAGTTGAGCCCCAATATGTTGGCCAAAGTAGTGGCGGATCGTATCACCCAGCTATTGGGTGCTGAGTTCCGGGAACAGCTGGAGCAGATCGGTGTGCGCGGCAGTTCAGTATGCGACCCGCAGGGTGTGCGCCGTTTACCCTATTTTTGTTCCGGTTGTCCGCACAACACCTCCACTAAAGTGCCTGAAGGCAGTAAAGCGCAAGCCGGTATCGGTTGCCATGTAATGGCATCCTGGATGGACCGTAATACAGAATCACTGACTCAGATGGGTGGTGAGGGCGTTAACTGGGCATCTAAGTCTATCTATCTGAAAAATAAACATATTTTCCAGAATTTGGGTGAGGGTACCTACTTTCACTCAGGTTCATTGGCGATCCGTCAGGCGATCGCAGCTGAGACTAATATTACGTTCAAAATCCTCTTCAATGATGCCGTTGCGATGACCGGTGGTCAGCCGGTAGATGGAGTGATTACGGTTCCTGCAATCGCTAACCAGGTTTACTCTGAAGGTGCTAAGCGGGTTGCAATTCTCAGTGATGAAATTGAGAAATACAGCGATAAAAGTATCTTCCCGGCATCGGTTACTTTCCATGATCGAGATGAGATGGATCGGGTCCAGCGCGAACTTCGTGAGATCGAGGGTGTAACCGTTCTGATCTACGATCAAACCTGTGCGGCTGAGAAACGTCGCCGCCGTAAACGCGGTCAGTTCCCAGATCCTCAGAAACGTGCCTTTATCAACCACAATGTGTGTGAAGGCTGCGGTGATTGCTCAGAGCAATCAAACTGCCTCTCCATTGTTCCGCTGGAAACGGAGCAGGGGCGTAAACGCCGGGTGGATCAATCATCTTGTAATAAGGATTTCTCCTGCGTCAAAGGTTTCTGCCCAAGTTTTGTCACGATTGAAGGTGGCAAACTGCGTAAGGGCGCAGGTGTCGCTATCGGAGAAGCTTTCAATCAGAAGTTGTCAGCACTGCCACAACCGCAGCTGCCGGTCTTGAATAGTCACTACAACCTGCTGGTTGGCGGTGTGGGTGGTACCGGCATTGTGACCGTTGGGGCACTGATAACGATGGCGGCCCATCTGGAATCCAAGGGTGCTTCGGTGCTCGACTTCATGGGGTTTGCTCAGAAGGGCGGGACGGTATTGAGTTATGTTCGTCTGGCACCCAACCCGAATGATATTCATCAGGTGCGGATCGAGACCGCTCAGGCGGATGCGATGATCGCCTGCGACATGGTCGTAGCTACAACAGATAAGGCGCTGAGCGTGCTGCGTAAAGATCACAGTCGTGCTGTGTTGAATCTGGCAGAGATCGCGACAGCGGATAACGTTCTGTACCGCGATGCGGATATGGAGTCGACCCGTCGTGTTCGAATCCTGAATGAGGCGATGGGTGATGATCGTCTGGCCTCAATTGATGCAAACCGACTGGCTGAATCCCTGCTGGGCGATACGGTTTTCTCTAACGTCATGATGTTGGGTTATGCATGGCAGAACGGGCTGGTACCGGTATCACTGAGTTCACTACTGCGTGCGATTGAACTTAACGGTGTTGCGATTGAGAAGAATATCACTGCATTCAATTGGGGACGTATTGCGGCGGTTAATCCAGAATTTGTTGAGCATGCTGCCGGTGGGCATCAATCCGCTCCAGAGTTAACCCTGGCCGAGCAGATTGAACGCAATATTCAGTCACTGGTTAAGTATCAGGATCATGCCTATGCCGATCAGTACCGCAAGCTCATTGAACAGGTTGAAGCGGCTGAAGCACGAGTGGGTCAAGAGAGAGGGCTGACAGAAGCTGTTGCCACTCAGCTTCACCGCCTGATGGCCTACAAAGATGAGTATGAGGTCGCGCGCCTCTATACCGATTCCGATTTCCTACAGCAGGTTGATGACACATTTGAAGGGGATTACCGGATCAAATTCCATATGGCCCCTCCGCTGTTGGCCCGTGCGCTGGATGGTAGAGGTCGTCCCAAGAAGATGCAGTTTGGCCCCTGGATGCTGAAAGCTCTCGGCTTTGTTGCCGGATTCCGCAAACTTCGGGGAACGAAACTGGATCCATTTGGTTATCACGCTGACCGTAAGCTTGAACGCCATATCAGGGATCAGTACATCGCTCAGATCGAACAGATCAGTACTGCGCTTAATGCCAATAACTACGACACAGCGATCACTCTGGCTGAGGTGCCTGCAGAGGTACGAGGTTTTGGACCGGTCAAAGAGAAAGCGATCAAAGCGGCTCAGCTCAGAGCTGAACAGCTTATGAGCGATTTTAATCGCGATTGTCGGTAAACGTTTTCTCCCAACCGTCTCTGTATTTATTCAGGAAAAGTGATGTTTGAGTTATTAAACCCCGTTCCACAGGATCCGATTCTGGCGATGCTTGCCAGCTATCGTGAGGATACGCATCCACAGAAGATCGATCTGGGTATTGGCGTGTATAAAAATGATCAGGGTGATACACCGATCATGCAAGCGGTGCAACAGGCTGAAGCTCTGTTGCTAGAGAGTGAAACGACTAAGAGCTATACCGCGCCTGCAGGATCTCCGCTCTATAACCAGCGGGTTGCCAAACTGGTATTCGGTGAGAACCATCCGGTTCTGACTGAAGGCCGCGTGGTTTCGGCACAGACTCCGGGTGGTTGTGGTGCGCTTCGAATGGCAGCAGAGTTCCTTCGTGGTTGCAGCTCTGAAAGCAAAGTCTGGGTAAGCACTCCGACCTGGGCAAACCATATGCCGCTACTCGGTGGTGCAGGGCTCGAAATCTGCATGTATCCCTATTACGACCACAGTAACAAAAACATTCAGTTTGATGCGATGCTGGATGCCCTGTCTCAGGCTGATAAGGGTGATTTCGTCCTCTTGCACGGTTGTTGCCACAATCCAAGTGGTGCGGATCTGACACAGGATCAATGGCTGGCAGTGGCGGAGCTGATGGCAAGAAAAGGGCTGATCCCATTTGTCGATATGGCCTATCAGGGGTTGGGTTCAGGGCTGGATGAAGATGCATATGGTCTGCGCCTGCTTGCTGAACGCTTCCCTGAGATGATCGCAGCGACCTCCTGTTCCAAAAACTTTGGCTTATATCGTGAGCGTACCGGAACGCTGTTTATTGTTGCCGAAAGTGCTGCAACCGCTGCCAATGCAGGCAGCCAGCTGTTCAGTAAGATCCGTAGCCACTACTCAATGCCGCCGGCTCATGGTGCTGCCATTGTTGAAACCATATTAGGTGATGAAGCACTCAACCAAAGTTGGCAGAACGAATTAGCACAGATGCGCCAGCGCATTCAGGGGCTGCGCCACTCCCTGGTTCAGAAAATAGAAGCATCCGATATTGAGGGTGATTTCAGCTTTATTCAGCAGCAGTTTGGAATGTTCTCTTTCCTGGGAATTTCCCCGGAGCAGGTAGAGCAACTTCGGCAAGCACACAGTATCTATATGATCGATTCCAGCCGCATGAATGTCGCTGGGCTCAATGATCAATGCATGGATTATTTTGTAGCTGCATTGGGTGAGGTGTTGAACCGAACCTGACGCAAAACTCACAACCATAACAATACGCTCAATAAAAATAATTAAGAGTACAACACAATGAAGACAGTTCTATTCGACCATCCTGAGTTTGATGGTCACGTGAATCTCTATGCCCACTTTGATGAGAAAACCGGTCTGAAAGCGATCAGTGCTGTTCATCGCGCCTGGCATGGAAAACCCGCGGTAGGCGGCTGTCGCCTGCGTAACTACCGCAGCGCTGAAGAAGCGTTTACTGATGTTCTGCGTCTCTCTAAGGGGATGACTTACAAATCTGTGCTCTCCGGGCTCGATTATGGTGGTTCCAAATCGGTGATGATTGCTAATCCCGAAACCATGAACCGTCGTGAAACCTTTCTGGCCATGGGTGATTTTGTGGAGAGCCTGGGCGGTAAAATCTCAACGGGTGTCGATGTTGGCCTGAGTGCTGCTGATGTCGAAATTATGGGTGAGCGTACCTCCTACCTGGGTGGCCGTGGTGCACTGGCACCGGACCTGGTCACCGCTCATGGAGTTCTTACCTCCATTCTCGCAGCAGTTAAACACCGTCGCGGTAGTGATGATCTTCAGGGCCTTTCTGTCGCTGTTCAGGGGCTGGGGAAGGTCGGATTTAAGCTGGTTGAGCTACTTCTGGAGCGAGGTGCTCGCGTGATCGGAGCTGAAGTTAATCGCGAGGCGGTCGCTAAGGCGCGTGATCTTCACAACATCGAGATTGTTGATCCCTCCGTTATTCATGCTCAGGAGGTCGATATCTACAGCCCCTGTGCGCTTGGCATGGTGGTCAATGATATCAGTATTAACCAAATCTCCGCCGGCATCGTAGCCGGAGCCGCAAATAATCAGCTTACCCGCCCGGAACACGGCGTCGCACTGGCAGAGAAGGACATTCTCTATGTGCCGGACTACATCTCAAACTGTGGTGGTCTGCTGGCCGTTGCCAGTGATCTGGAAAAAAGTGATGAGAGTTGGGTCTGGAATAAGGTCAATGAGATCTCAGCAACTCTGCATGAAGTGTTTACGCTGGCTGATCGCGATGAGATTGCAACCAGTGATGCAGCCGATCAGATCGGTAAAGCGCGTATCGATGCTTTTGATCAGAAACATGAGCGCAATAACCCCATTCGACAAGCGCCTGCAGCCTAATCTGCAGCGAATTTAACCCGGCCAAATATGGCTCGAAAAAGGGCTCTGGAGCAATGCACGGCTCCTCAGCTCTAACTATAAAAATAAATGGAGTGCCAAAATGAAACTACGTAACTTCCTGGCAGCAGCTGTTACTGCTGCAACTTTTTCTATGACTACTTCTATGACTGTTCAGGCTGAGCCGGTACATGTTGCTGCAACTGCGATTGTGGAACATCCGGCACTGGATGCGGTTCGTGACGGCATGAAGAGTGTATTGAAAGAGCGAGGCTACAGTGAGAGTGATCTGAAATTTACCTATGAGAGTGCGCAGGGTAACCCCGCTATCGCGTCTCAGATTGCACGTAAGCTGGTGGGTGAAGCACCCGATGTGATTGTTGCGATCTCTACCCCCTCTGCGCAGAGTGCGGTGAGTGCTACGCAGGATATTCCGGTGGTTTTCTCAGCTGTGACTGACCCGTTAAGTGCCAAGCTGGTCAGTAATTTTGAAAAACCAGGCCGGAACGTAACGGGTTTATCTGATATGTCACCAGTACAGCAGCACCTTGAACTGATTCAGGAGTTCTTGCCTGAGTTGACGAAAGTGGGGGTGCCGTACAATCCGGGTGAGCCGAATGCAGTTGCGCTGGTTGAACTACTTAAGATTGAAGCGTTCAAGATGGGTATCGAAATTGTTGAAGCCCCGTCACCGAAATCATCGGATGTGATGATTGCGACCCAGAAGCTGATCGGTGAAGTCGATGCTATCTACTGCCCGACCGACAACACAATCCTGACTGCGCTCGAGTCCGTGGTCAAAGCGGGTATCGATGGGCGCCTGCCTGTATTTGCTGCAGAAACTAATGCGGTTGAACGTGGCGCTGTGGCTGCGCTGGGTTTTGATTATGAAAACATTGGCCGCCAGACCGGTGAAGTGGTTGTACGTATCCTGAAGGGTGAAAAAGCCGGTGATATCCCGGTGCGTGTGGCGGATGGTTCTGAACTGCATGTGAACCCGAAAATGGCAGCACGGATGGGTGTTGAGATCCCGGCTTCTGTTATGGAACGTGCAACTAAGGTTGTTCAGTAATCCTGGGCTGAGGTGACTCCTATGTCTTTATTCTCTTTTCTGGGTACGCTGGAGATCGGCCTGATATTTGGTCTGGTCGCCATCGGTGTATACCTGACATTTCGTGTGCTGGATTTTCCCGATCTGACTGTTGATGGCAGTTTCACAATGGGCGCTGCGATCGCGGCTGCTATGATCGTTTCCGGTATCAATCCCTATATTGCCACGGTCTGTGCTGTGATCGGCGGGGCAGCGGCTGGGATGGTAACAGCGTGGCTTAATCTACGTTTTAACATTCTCCACCTGCTCGCCAGTATCCTGACGATGACGGCGCTGTACACCATCAACCTGAGGATTATGGGTAAGCCCAATGTGGCGCTGATTATGGAGCCGACAGTACTCTCACCCTTTGAGGCGTTGGGTCTCTCTAATATGTACCTGAAGCTGATCTTTGTGGCTGTCGTTGTGGTGATGATCGGACTGGCGATCGCCTATTTCCTCAATACACAGTACGGCATGGGGATGCGTGCAACGGGTGCTAATCCTCGTATGGCACAGGCTAACGGTATCGTGATCAAGCAGAAGATCTATGCGGGTCTAGCGCTCTCAAATGGTCTTGTAGCACTGGCGGGGGCGCTGTTTGCACAGACCAACGGTTTTGCTGATTCGACTATGGGTATCGGGACAATCGTGGTCGGTTTGGCTGCGGTGATTGTCGGCGAAAGTCTGTTTGGCAGTCGCTCCATGCTGGTGATTATCTTCAGCTGCATCATCGGTTCGTTGCTCTACCGTCTGGCTGTCTCTGTAGCACTGAATGCAGATTTCCTCGGATTCACCACATCCGATCTGAACCTGATAACGGCTTTATTAGTTGGTCTGGCATTGATCGTGCCGCATATCCGCCGTGAACAGAAAGCGCGTAAAGCAGCGGCACTAGGGGGTGAAGCATGATCAGTTGTAAAGATATTAAGGTCACCTTCAACGCAGGTCTGGCCACTGAAAAGCGGGCACTGCGTGGTGTAGATCTGGAGATTCCACAGGGTGAGTTTGTGACTGTAATTGGCTCAAACGGTGCGGGCAAATCAACCCTGCTGAATACCATTGCAGGTGATATCTCAGCCTCTAGTGGTCGTTTGTTGTTTGATGCCTGGGATGTCACCAAAGTGTCTGCTGCGGGACGTACAGCCGATGTGGCTCGTGTTTTCCAGGATCCGCTTGCGGGTACCTGCGGCAATATGACAGTCGAAGAAAATATGGCACTGGCATACGGTCGAGGTAAACGGGGAGGGCTATTACCAGCGCTCAATGATGACCTGCGCGTGCTGTTCCGTGAGCAGCTTAAACGGCTCAACCTTGGGCTTGAGAACCGTCTCGATGCAGAGATGGGACTTTTGTCAGGTGGTCAGCGTCAGTCGGTCAGCCTGCTGATGTCGGCACTGCAACCAAGCAAGATCCTCCTGCTGGATGAACATACGGCGGCACTGGATCCCAAAACTGCAGCATTGGTGATGGACATTACAGATCAGATTGTTGAGGAGAAAAAACTCACGGTGATGATGGTGACCCACTCAATGCGACAGGCACTGGATCATGGTACGCGTACGATCATGATGCATGAAGGTAAGGTGATGTTCGATCTCAAGGGCAGTGAGCGTAGTAACTACGAAGTCAAAGATCTGCTTAACCTGTTTGCTAAAGCCAGAGGTGATGGTGAGGAACTTGACGATGACAAACTACTGCTGGGGGCGTAACCAGCAGGGTAACCCTATTCAGATATCCACCTCCCTGAACTCTCAGGTATCCCACACCTGACGCCACAGGTGAGGGGAGGTGTTTGTCTGATCTCTACGCGGTGTTAATTAACGCGTTTGATAAACAACAATAAAAAACAGAACAGGAACATAACATGACGCTTAAAAAGTTAAGTGCGGCGGTAATCGCGCTGACTGCAGTAACGACGACTCCGGTATGGGCTGCAGAAGGGGATGATAAATTCAACGTTGATCTGGGCTTCCGCACTTTCTATATGAACCGGGATTTTGATCAGGGTATTCCGGATACACATGCGGCGGGGCAGGCTTTCCGTCTGGATATCACTTCACCTATGTGGAATGACACTATCGGTTTTGGTTTGGGCGCGGTGCATGTGGCCGAGCTATTGGATGATAAAACTGTGAACTCCTCAGATGTTCTGGCTCCGGGTGGAAAGGGCTATACATCTCTGGAGCAGGCGTATATCCGTTTTAAACCGCTGGATAATCTTGAGATCAAAGCAGGGCGTATGGTACTGATGACCCCTTTGCTGAACGACCTGACCTCACGTATCTCTGCTCCCAGTACGCAAGGGGTCTATGCAAAATTAGGTCTGGGTAGTGGTGAACTCTACGCGATCTACTCTGATGAAGCTTCAATGAATAATGAAGAGGGTTTTGTTCCCTATGAAGCTAATGGTGAAGAGTATGAGATTGTCTCTCTGGGCGGAACCTATAAATTCGAAAATGGCCTGAATACCCATCTGCAGTACGCAGTCGCTGATGACTATCAGAAGCAGAGTTTCTTCAACCTCAACTACCCAACCCAACTCGGTGACTATGATCTGATGCTGGATCTTGCTCATATGCGGGGTGAAGACGATGGGGCTCTTTATGGCAGTGATTATGATAGCCATCTGACAGGTCTGACAGCACGACTTTCGAAAGGAAATCTGGCCTACACACTGGCTTATCAGACTGTGGGTGGCAACAACGCATATGATCAGCAGTGGGGAGGTGATGATAACACCCAGTTCTTCACATGGGGCGCCGTCCAGCTGCTGGATTTCAATGCTAAGGATGAACAGTCTCTGCAGGCACGTATCGATTACGATGTGGCCTCAATTCCGGGGCTTCACCTGATGGCTCGTCACACAGAAAGTTGGGATATCGATCATAGCGGTGGTGACGATGGTCAGCGTCATGAGACCAACTTTGATGCCAGCTATACCCTGCAGAGTGGTGCGGCTAAAGGGCTGAAAATGCGCTTGCGTGTTGCTCATGTCGATGGTGATGAAGCGGTAGTACCACGTATCAGTGATATTCGCTTTATCATCGATTACAAAACCAACCTTTTTTAAGGCTAGGGTTTAACCCAGCAACTTGCCGGTCCCCCTTCAACGGGCAGGTTGGTGATCTTTCAACATACCCCGAGATCTTATCTGCCGTTTGAACAGGCTCTTATCAACGTTCTGGCAGAGCAGGATTTCACCCTGGCATTTTGCTCCTTTCCTCTCGGCAAAATGTCTCCACTCGTGGTTAATTCTGTCGAAACCGCGTTGGGCGGAGAGTTTCTCCGCCCTTTTTTATCGCAATGCTCTGTCTGGGCGTGGTGAGAAGGGGGCTACTTATTGCAGCGAGCTATTTTTCTTAATCAATTTGAGTTACCGCTGCTGTCGAAACGCTTTACTACGGGTTGATCTGGCAGGTTTGATAAGGCCGTTACTATTACCTAATAGCGAGTAAGAGATGTTATTGCTGTGCGTTTTCTACAATCTCTTTTCTGCCATCTGGCCACGTTTTGACGACCTGACGTGTTTTCTTATCCTACCCAACAGTGGGGTGCCCCAGGTGGTGAGATCGAGACGCCGCTTCACTGAAAACCATATCGCAGTTTTCTGTTATTTTTTTTAATACCTCAAAATAGTTGATCATGTGAACACCCGGCTGAGTGGAGATAATCCACTATAGCTGGATATGATCGATGAAATCGACTATTAGATTTGGTAATAGCGTCCGATTTTAATGCCTGCCTTGACCTGCTTTAGGTTTCATTGGCGGAAAACAAGATCAGTTGATGAGTGTGAGAACAGATCTGAACATCATGTTTCCGGTTTATCTAATCTCACTCGATGTGAGAACGAGAAGAAGGGGCTGAATCTCATAAAGCATGAAAAATTCGGTTGGAACTCTCATATAGAATGAAACGACCTCAAAGGTCAGCACAGGCATGAAACAGAAGTTGGGCTGGACAATGTCTAGCAGTCTTCTAATGGCAGCTTCGTGACAAAAGCAGATCTCTAGCAAGAAGGTCCAAATGAGCGTCATGCTCAAATAACAAAAGAACTTTCAAAACACGAAGCTACTCGACTGGTTGCAGTGATGTTTCTGGTTTAAGTTCTACTTCATTTAGAATTTCCATCTGAACAAGAGCAGGCAGCTATCTATAGAGAGTTGTTTTCAACTTTTGGTGATCTGCCAGTCTATATGCGTGTCTTGGATATAGGTGGGGATAAACAGCTTCCTTATTTCCCCATAAATGATGAACAAAACCCTGCCCTTGGTTGGAGGGGGGTAAGGTTCTGTTTGGATAATACTGCGATATTTCGTAGTCAGCTTATTGCCATTTTACAAGCATCCGAGGGATATCAAGGCCTCCATATACTCGCTCCTATGGTATCTAGTCTGGAACAGATCAGAAGTTTCAAAAGTTTGATTGGTGAATCTATAGCTCTCCTTCAGGAGAAGGGACATGAAATAAAAAGACCCAAAGTCGGCTGTATGATTGAAGTGCCCGCAGTTATCTCACAAATACCTATATGGGCTCAGGAGCTGGACTTTATTTCAATTGGTTCCAACGACCTCTGCCAGTATCTGCTCTCTGTTGATAGAAATAACCCTCGTGTCGCGTCTCTATTTGATTCAACTCATCCTGCGATTCTGCATGAAATTAAACGCATAGTGCAGTTTGCAGAGAAAGCATCGCTTGATATCTGCTTATGTGGTGAGATGGCTTCTGATCCAAGGACAGTAGTTATTTTGATCGGTATGGGGATCAAGAAATTGAGCCTTGGTGCAGCACAATTACCGAGGATAAAAAAGCTTATCAGAGAACTTAATTACAATGATTGTTCAAAATTGGTTATACAGCTAAGCGAAATTCCTACGTCAGAAGAAATTAAAAGCGAGATTGATGCTTATCTTGATAAGGTGCTTGCTTGAAAAGTGCGCTCGACCTTTTGATTGGTACATCTCGCAACAACCACCGTGGTAATTAAGAATCCAGTGTGTTTAGTCTGCTGGTGGCACAGAACAGACTGAAGGGCAGGGAATTCCAAGCACTCCCTTAATGGCAGCTTCGTGCCAGTAACTGATATCAAAAATGCTTTAGAAATATGAACTCACATACTGGGAATGTACATAATGAAACACTAATTGGCTTAATTACCTCATACTTATTTCTATGTGGCAATTAGAGATATTTAGGTTCCGCTCCAAAAAAGAAGCAGTAATCCAGAACTGACAACCAAGGCTCCTAATATCCTTTGTTTCCAATGCTCGCGTTCCCGAAAAACAAATACAGATAGCACTACAGCGAGAATGATGCCTGCATTGGTAAAAGACACCACATGTGCGGCAGGTAGTTCGTTCATGGCTCTTACAACCAGTGCATAGGCCGTCCCGATAAAGCAGCCCCCCAAAACAATGTATTGTAGGGGTGGTCTTATCGGAGGAACCCAGTTACCCGTTGATCGCTTTTGTAAAAGGCTCAAAACGATAAATGAACAGGTATAACCGATAGTGATGAAACCTAATTGTTCTGCAAAACCAGGCAGGTAACTCACGGCGACTTTATCGCTCAGGGAATAGATGCTGGTACATACAGCGGCAGCAAGTGTCCAGGGCAAGGCTCTTTTGCTATCACCAATACCAGATGATGACGCAACAACCCACAATCCTGCGACGCTGACCAGAATCGCGATAAGTTCAATGCCGGAGAAATCGGTTCCAAAAAAAAGCAGTGACCAGATGGCAATAAGCAGCGGGGAGCTGCGCGCCAACGGGTAAACCAGAGAAACGGGGGCGTAGTGGTATGCGCGCCTGAGTGAAATAAAATACAGAGAGTTTGCAATTGCGGTGATGACTATTGCAAAGGTGAGTGACTGATGCCACAAGGCATTTTCGTAGAGTTGCCAGAGGCTATAAGGCCCCAAAATAAGGCAATGAGCTAACAAACCCCACCAGAGGTAGTTTGCTTTACTGTCCACATGACGAGCCAGCAGGTTCCAGGCAACGTGCATTATTACAGACAAACCAATTAACAGATAAGCATTATCCATCTGAAGGTCCCAGTTGCAGCGCCATACCATCATGACCTACGACAATATTGGGGGGCAGCTCCGCGGAGTTTTGTTGCAACCATATATCCAGATCATGGCCTATGTGTGTTAGCACCACCTTTTCAGGCTGAGTACAGGAGGCAATTTCAATCACTTCATTCAGATTGTTATGGCCACCTTTATTGCTGTTTGGTACATAACTGCAGTCAATAACCATCAGGTCCACATCTCTTGATCTTAAAAATTGTTCAGTGGCTAATGGCAGACCTTTGGTGTCGGTTAGATAAGCCATGGCATGGCCATCGCCCTGAAAAAAGTAGCCGTGCGTGTTTTTCGAATGATTCAGCGGCAGAGGCGTGATTTCCATGTCGCCAAGGCTGAAACTGGAGAATTCATTTTTAGGTATAAAGTCCAGAATGCCAGGGTGTTTGTACAGATCGGCACAACCCTCATCATCAGGTGGGCAATAAACCGGGATTTTATCGCCGATGCCCCAACGCAGATGAAACAAACCCTGCACATGATCCGGATGGAAATGGGTCAATAAAATAGCATCAAGCGTGCCGGATGGATAAGAATCCGAAAGATGAAGTTGTCCGGCATCCAGCAGAATGGTGCTATTTCCCATATCCAGTCGTGCACTGCAGGCTGTACGTCTTAAATCCTGGTTGTTTCGAGCAGAGAAACAGTAGTGACAATGACAGCCATAAAGCGGCATTCCTGCCGCGTTTCCTGTGCCAAGCAGGGTTAGGCGCATACCAATAGCTCCTTCTCCTGAATGACTGCCAACAGCTGATCACCCGCATCGGATAAAGCACCATCATTCATGATCTTAATCAGATCCGGGTGGCTGAGCTGCTTATCCAATGATTCGGCCTGAGCTAAACGTGCTTCAATTTGAGGTTGAGTTTCACGTCCTCTCGCCGTCAAACGTTCCCTTAACAGCGTGGAGGAGGTGGAGATCAACACCGGAATGAGGTTGGGATAGCGCTTTTCGGCTTCTGGTAGATATTTACGCGAACCATTAATGACTACGTTTAAACCCAATTCCAGCCACTGATCTATTTCAATGCCAATGCCATAGCGGTTTTGGTGGCTCTGCCAGCTCATAGCGAAGCAGCCTTGTTCATGGCGGCGTTCGAACTCATCCCGACTCAGGGCAACATGATTCTCGCCACCGGCATCCGCCGGGCGGGTGATATAGCGGTGGGTGAAAACCACAGGTGCCTTTTCTGACATAGTTTCCCGCGCATACTGAAGAAGGCTGTCTTTACCGACCCCAGATGCACCTATCACGTAAAACAGCTTAGCCATGATCGTAGCGAACTCTATAGGCTGAATGCCCGTTTACCCAGACATCGCTCACTTGCGGTAATCCGCCAGGTTCGCCAATAGCGATCAGATCAGCGCGTTTACCCACCGCAATAGAACCACGATCATGCAGTTTTGCAGCTTTGGCCGGATTGGAAGTCACTAAACGCACCGCTGCTGGCAGGTCCAGATCAGACAGTTCCGGAATACGCATCACCGCCACTATCAGGGAGGCGGGCGTGTAATCTGCACACAGGCAATCCGCCACGCCTTCGTGTATGGCTTCAATCGCTTTCATAGAACCGGACTGGCTTTTGCCACGCAGGATGTTCGGTGCGCCAAATATAGTGGACATGCCCGCTTCTTTTGCTGCTTTTGCCGCTTCCAGAGTAATTGGGAACTCAGAGATGTCGGCTCCAATACTGTGCATAGTTGTCACCCTTTCAGCCGAGTCGTCATCATGGCTGGCTACTGAGATACCTGCTGCATGTGCTGCCTGGGCAAGCTCCCGCATGCGGTCGTATGCACCGGAGGCCGCTTCAATTTTACGCTCTACAATAACATCCACTTCTTCAGCGGATTTTTTGTAAGTTCGGGTCAGATAATCACGGTATGCCGCCATATTCTTGAACTGCCCTTGTCCCGGTGTATGGTCCATCATCGAGATAAGGTGCATAGAGCGTTCAGACAGCAACTCTTTTAGGATGGGAACACCGGTTTCATCGGTAATCTCGTAGCGACAATGAACGCGGTTATCCACCAGACCGTGTGGGTGCCATTCATGCACGGCACGGGCAATTTCGGCTGCGAACTGGTTGTTACGTACGCCTAACTCTTCATTGGCAAATGAAAGGGAGTGGTAGACGGTCGTAATACCGGCACAGGCGTTACGCTTGTCTGCCTGAGCACAAGCAAAATCCAGCGGAAAATGCACACCGGGTCTGGGTTCAACCTCTTTTTCCAGTGCGTCGCAATGCAGGTCAATCATCCCCGGCATCAATAGGCGGCCAGCCAGATCAATCTCTTCGGCATCGGCAACGGATTCAGGATTGATTGCACTTATTTTTCCGTCTTCAATCAGCAGAGAGCCACCATTCAGGATCTCATCTTCCAGAATAATGCGGGCATTGGTTAGATATTTCTTGCTCATGCAATGTTCTCCAAAATTGATTCAGTCAGCACGGGTGGTTCTAAAGTAACGACCTGATCAGCCACACGCTCGACCAGTTCCATGTGATGAAATATGGCCAGAATGGCTGTGTTCTCGTGTTTCAGTGCTTCAATCATCTCAAGCACTCTGTTAGTGGTGACAGGATCTAAGCTGGCCGTCGGTTCATCCAGCAATAAAAGGCGAGGTTTTGCGATCAACCCGCGTGCCAAATTAACTCTTTGCTTTTCTCCGCCCGAGAATGTCGCGGGGGATATACCCCACAGACGCTCCGGAATATTCAAAGCATCCAGCGTCTGTCGTGCTTTTTCGATGGCCGCAGAGGGTTTTACACCTCTACTGATTAACGGTTGCGCGACAATATCCTCGGTTTTCTGACGCGGCAGGCAGTGTAAAAACTGCGTTACAAAGCTGATTTCGTTGCGTCTAAGGTCCAGAATCTGGTGTTCATCAGCCTTTGCCAGATCGAGTGTGTCACCTAAGCTGGTGGTAAAGAATATGGAACCTTCACTAGGTAGGTAACTGCGGTAAATGCCTTTTAATACGGAGGATTTACCGGAGCCCGTAGGGCCTACCAGAGCGGTCAAACAGCCACTCTCAACTGTAAGGTTCACATTGCTTGATGAAGGAATAACTTTCTGTTGTTCGTGAATAAAAAATTGTTTGGCAAAATCTTCTACACGAAGTACGGTTTTCGGATTCATCATCTGCTCCTTACAACGCCGACGCAACAAGACGCTGGGTGTAGGCGTGCTGAGGGTCTTCAAGAATTTGATCGGTTAATCCAGACTCTATGACACGGCCGTATTTCATCACCAGAGTACGGTCAGCGAGTAAACGAATGACCCCAAGATCATGGGTCACCACAATCATTGAGGTTTTTTCCTGCTGCTGGATCTCAAGAATCAGGTCAAGAATGGCGGCTTGTACAGACAGGTCCAACCCCGTTGTTACCTCATCCAGAAATAGGAGAGGAGGGTTGGTTGCCAGCGCTTTGGCAATCTGAACGCGCTGCTGCATACCGCCAGAAAAGTTTCTGGGTAGCTCATCCATACGTTGGGTCAGCACTTCGGTACGTGCGAGCAGTTCAATGGCTCGTTCGCGGATGTCGCCGTAGTGATCCAGCCCTGACATTAGCAAGCGTTCTGCGATATTGCCGCCTGCGGTAATATCAAAGTTCAGTCCCAGATGAGGGTTTTGATAAACCATGCCAAAGCGATGGTTGGATAAGCGGCGTTGCTGTGCCTTATTTAGATCAAACAAGGAATGTGTCTGGCCCTGATCATAAAATGTAGCGGAGCCAGAAGTGGGTTCCTGATCGAAGAACAGACATTTAACCGCAGTTGATTTACCCGAACCGGATTCGCCCATAATGCCCAGAATTTCCCCTTGATAGAGATCAAATGACATATCATGAGCCGCTACCACGCTGTTACAGTCCGGACAGATATTGGTTTCGTATTCAGGTCCGGTTTTTTCAATGCAGGATGGACAACCCGGACCATAGATTTTTGATAGCCTGCTGACTTCAAGTACCTTACGCATTAACCAACTCCTTAGAACTTTTCACATTTGTAACGGTGGTTTCTGGAAGGTAGTCAGCAGTGTCAGAACGGGGGAAGCCCATCTGCTCTTCACACCAGTCTGAGTCTGAACAGCGATAGATCTTATTTCCGGTTTCAGAGTCGATGTATTCATCCAGAAAACTGTCAGTACAGCCGCAACGTTCACAGGCCCGGCGCTGACCGTTTTCATCGTCAAAGTTTTCTACCCTGAACGGCATATCTTCAAACGCCAACGGGATTGCTTGGGTATAAGGTGGGACTGCATAGATCTTCTTTTCCCGACCCGCACCAAGTAGCGTAAGCGCTTTGGAATTGTGCAGTTTAGGCACATCCCAACGGGGTATCGGTGAAGGGTCTATCACATAGTGATTATTAATTCGTGTTGGATAGCGATGTGCGATAGTGATCTCTTTAAATTTGACGATATCTTCGTACAACTTGACCAGCAGGCGTGAATAATCTGCTTCACCGTGAAGCACTTTACGTTTCGCTTCAGACGATTCAACGATCACCAATGCATCTGGGTAAGGCACCTGCAGTACCAGCAGCTGATCTTCGCGCAGTGGTTTTTCCGGAATACGGTGACGGGATTGAATCAGGTCCGCTTCTTCAGTAAAGGAAGTGGTATCAATGCCGGGACAAGTCATCTGAATAAAGTCACGCAGATTTACCGCATTTACCGAGTCATCAGCGCCCTGATCGATGACTTTTAAGGTTTCACCTTTGCCGATCAGCGCCAGTGTCAGCTGCAAACCGCCGGTACCAAATCCGCGCCCCATCGGCATTTCGCGGCTAGAGTAGGGAACCTGATAACCTGGGATGGCAACTGCTTTTAACGCTGTACGACGAATCTCTTTCTTGGCGTGTTCATCGAGAAAGCCGAATTGTTGCTGGGAGCTCATTTGGCTTCCTCCTGAGCTTGTTTATCCTGTGTCGTACGCAGTCTGTCCATATCGGACTGGAATGTGACGTAATGGGGCATTTTGTAGTGGCTACAGAAGCCCATGGAGTCGATGCCATCTACGTGGAGTAATACAAATTCCGCATCTTCAGATGGGTGGGATGGACCGTGCTGCTCACCTTTCTGTAGGGCTCGATCCAAAATAGCCATGCTGATCGCTTTCACTTCGTTATGTCCGAAGCAGGCACCGTAACCAAGCGTAAACATGGGTTTGCCATCCTGCTCTTCGTACATAGCGACGACCTCGCATTCAGTCACTTGCACTTCGCCGACTTCCATCGGTTTACCTGTAATTGGATGAGGCAGCATGACTGGCACATACCCTACGCGAAGTTCAGCCACCGTTGGGTGGATATCACCGTAACCGCGCATGTTGGAATAGGCGATTGATAACAAACCTCCCTGCTCACCACGTGCCATGGTTGCAAGTGCAGCTGAACGTGGCAGTGGCAAAACCAGCGGTTCACGGGTGATATCAAAGGGCACCTGATCATGGCGTGATTGTTTTATAGGGGCGAGCAGATTTTCGTTTCGCAACACCTCAACCACTTTCGGGAAACTGTCTGGAATGGTGTCCAGATCCAGTTCATCCATCCATTGCTTACTTACCGCACGGAATGCTTCAGGCGACTCGTTTAATAGCTCCATTTTAAATAGACGCAGGTGATAGTCTGTGGCGGCCCCCAGCATCTGACCGCCTGGAATATCTTTAAACGCAGACGAAATACGTCTTGTAACCCGCATCTTAGATGTGTCCAACGCTTCTGTTTCTGCAATGCGAGGTACAGTAGAGCGGTGTGCACGTAGGATAAATGCGGCTTCAAGGGAATCCCCTTGCGCCTGCTTAATAGCCAGAGAAGCCAGTTCCGGGTGGTATAAACCGCCCTCAGAAATCACTCTGCTATGCAGTAAACGCAACTGATTTTCGATAGCTCCTGCTTGCAGAGGTTGTTCGTTTTCGGCCTGTTGAGTACGAAGAAAATCGAAAGCTGTTTTACTACCTTCGATAGCATCTCGCCCACCTTTAATGGCTACATAACCCATCAGATCACCTCCAATCGTGTTGTACGAGGCAGGGCAAGAATCATGTCCTGAGCTACCAGAATCATGTCGACCCCAAGAGGGAAGGCGTAAACCCAATCCTCCCGTCTGGTGAGCCAGTCATCACTAAGACCCGATATAGAAACTTCCTCAGAGGTCTCAATCCCCGGACCTTGTAATCGTATTTTTGAAGAACCTGATGTTAATGATTCAACTTGTAACAGCAGCGTTGCAGAATATTCAGGGCTGGAGAGCGTTCCCTGCTTAGGTTCAAAGTCTGGCGAGCTGCTGCCTTTACAGACAATGTAGTCAGCACAGTCTGGTTCAGCTTTAGTGGCTTGTAGCATCGGCCAGTCATCAATATTTAACAGTTTGTCCGGGTCGCTCAGTGATACTTCGCCATCCAGTAATGTTGCCAGAATGGCTGTCATAGCATCGGAATCACTCTGTGAAAACGTGATGTTCTGAATGCGGCCGGGGCGCGACATTGCTTCCAGAATGGATCTGTAATTTTGTTGCTGCACTTCAGGTTTCCAGATGGAGGCTAACTCAAGCATCATCGTCTCCGGCGTCATCTAACAATGAAAAATCCACCCGGGTACGTGCCAGAATAGCTTTGCGTTCCTTTTCGATAATCTGTTTACGTTCGGCACCCAGAGATACAAGCTGTGCAACAGATTCCCAACCCGGTAATTTCGCAGAGAGAACCGCATCACAAATGGCCAGTTGTTCAGCCTGTTCAATACGGTCATCCATGATCAGGGCTGCACCTTCTGCGGTTTTTCCATCCTGAGTGCTAATGGATAACCAGCAGGTGGATAGCGGAAATTCACCCAGATAAAATGGCTCTCCCAAGGCGCTGTCTCGCATTTTTAATAAGCCAAGGCCAGCCTGTGGCAGAGCTTTGGGTTTGATAATCCAGTCTGCTGGAAAGTTATCTATCACTGCCCTTAGTGCTTCATCAGGTACGAGGTTAAGTACGCTGATCCACTCTTCACGTTCTAATTCAGTCATTGTTGTAGATGTCTATATAAGCCCGGATGCAAAACAAACGGGGGAGTTAGGGTTACAACGTCTTATTTCTCAACTTCTGGGAAAAAATTTCGAGAATGATCACTGTGATAAAAATCACCAGTAAGATGGTGGATACATGACCATAATCGAACAGGTCCCAACGCCCCTTGAGCTCCATGCCTATACCGCCTGCTCCCACAATACCGAGCACTGTTGCGGTACGAATGTTGCGCTCGAAAATGTATTGAACGTAAGCGATCCAAGCCGGAAGCACATGAGGTAGCACTGCGTAACGCAGCACTTTCATTGAGTTGGCACCCGATGCAGCAAGGGCTGTTTGTGGGCCTGGTGGGGCGTTTTCAATTTCGTCGGCAAAAAACTTACCCAGTACACCGCTGGTGTGAATCGCCAATGCCAGAACACCAGCGATTGGGCCGAAGCCGTACATCAGTACCAAAAACAGGGCGACAATCAGTTCTGGCATAGCACGATGAAAACTTAAAATTCCACGTGCAAGGGTGTAAACCAGTTTATGAGGGGTGTAATTGCGGCTGGAAAGAATGCCAAGAGGTAAGGAAATCATGACAGAGATCAGCGTGCCCCAGAAACCCATCTCAATGGTTTCCCACATCTTGCTTAGTACACGGGTGAGGTAACCTATTGGTTCAATCAGAAACTCGGTTTCTTCTACAGTCCAGGAATCCGTTAAAGCGTCGTATTCACGGTTTTCCAGTACTTCGACATACGAGAACCAGGGTAGATTATCAGGATCATAATCTTCCAGGCGGTTCACATCTGTTTGCTGAGAAATCTGCAGTGGAAAAGCTTTGCCACCAAACCTAACCGCACCATCCAGTACCTGTGATTCACCAATTCCGAAAACAGACAATCCCGCTTTAACGGTTTCCATAAAGGCTTTATCCATCTCGGTGTTGTGAGCTGAGAAGGAAAGCAGGATCATCGCAACGAATGCAATTAAGATTTTTTTAGGGGTGATGGCCCGGTGAAGCTCCCACTGTTCCCAGGAACGGTTTGTCACGTTATTCATGCGGCCACCTGCTCTGCATTGTCAGCATTTGGCTGAGTAGGCTTCGCCAACTTATACAGTTCTTCCTGAGTGGCTTTATCCATCTGGTCCGGGCGACCGTCAAAAAAGACCTCTCCTGCACGTAACGCAATGATGCGATCGGCAAACTCAAGGGCATAATCCATCTGGTGTAATGTGCACAATACCGCTACATCATGATGTTGAGCTGCGGATTTCAAACTCTGCAAAACGCTTCTGCTCATTGCAGGATCAAGGCTGGCAACCGGTTCATCGGCAAGCACGACTTCAGGGCTGGACATAAATGCCCGGGCAATAGCGACACGCTGCTGTTGACCACCGGACAAGTTGGATGCTCGGCGGTAAAGATGCCTCTCTTCTAAGCCTACTTCATGAAGTAACTGGCAAGCTTTGCGCTGTTGTTCCTGCGGGAATATTTTGATCAGGCTGCTGAGAAAGCCAGCTTGTGGGAGAATTCCAGTCAGCACGTTATGCAGAACAGACAGGCGTGGGATCAGGTTCAGTTGCTGGTGGATCATTCCCACTTTGCGCTGAATCGCACTTCGGGTTTTACGGCTGAGATTTACGCCACCGATACTCAGATCTCCGCTGTCTGGTATGACAACGCCGTTGACCATATTCATCAGAGTGGTTTTTCCCGCACCTGACGGGCCAAGGAGAACACAAAATTCACCTTTTTCTACGCGTAAGCTGACGTTATTTACAGCACGTGTACCGTCATCAAATACGCGGGATACAGAGTTAAACTGAAGCATTCTAAATTCTCACAAGAGTTAATTCAGGGGGTTTTAATACCCCCTGTGTTGTTACTTGCAGGGTGCTATGAGCGATTAACGCTGACCGGCTTTGTCGATCATTTCTGCTTTAACTTCTTTCGTTACAGCAGACAGTTTGCTCAGTGCATCGAAGATTTTCTGAACGTCAAAATTCGTGTCGTAGCTGTCTACTTTTTTACCGCCATAACCACGAATTTTGGCTGGGTCTATCTTCGTGTGAATCTCACCGAAAGCTTTGCGCAGCTTAGCTTTCATCTCTGCAGGTAGGCCTTTGTTCATGGCCAGAGGAGGGTTTGGAATTGGCTGGGACTTAGCCAGAGGTTTGAAGTTTTCCGGATCAATAGCGCCTTTCTTAACCGCTTTACCAAAAGAGTTGTATGACGCAGCTGCTGCATCAACTTTACCTTCTGCAAGAGCAGCGATAGAAGCAGAGTGAGAGCCTGCAATGATTACTTTGGACAGATCTTTAACTGGATCTACGCCATCAGCGATCAGCATCGCAACAGGAAAATTGAAAGATGATGTAGAGTTCGGGCTACCAAACGCCATGCCTTTTCCTTTCAGGTCAGCAATGCTTTCGATACCGCTGTCTTTACGAACAAAAATACCGGAATGGTAAGATGCATTACCTTTCTTAACGTCAACGGCCAGCAGATCAACACCACATTTCTCATTAGCCTGACCAAAAGTAACAGCGCCGTACCAAGCGATATCTGCCTGATCGTTACACATACCCTCTACAACTGCTGCATAGCTTGCACCTGCACGAAGTTCGAAGTGAATGCCGTAGTTCTTAGTAATACCGTTAAAAACAGGCGCATAGTCCGCAGTAATATCGTTGGTGCCAGTATCTGCTGGAACCATCAATACACGTAGTGGGTTTTCTTTTGAACCATCTGGTAAATTTGCAGCGATAGTCGTGTTTGATAGAATTAGTGCGGAGATACCCGCAGTAATCAGTTTGCTAAATTTCATTACGTTTCCTCGACAGTTAGGTAATGCTTTAGGGTTGGATTGATAACTGTGCGGTATCGCCTCTAAAGCGCGTTACCACATATTCAATTGGCTTTTGGCTATCCATTTCCACGTTCAAACTTTTTACTCTCAATGCCGGCATATTGCGGGGCATTTGCAACTGCAGAGCATCGTCAGCCAGAGGGCTAACAGCACTGATCAGACTTTCTGTACGTTTGATTTTTACTGAGCATTTTGTTTCCAGAAATGCATGCAGGGAACTGCTTTGGTAGCTTTCGAAAACTTCCGGGACTTGTTCCAGAGGCAGGAAATGTGAACTGATGCAGAAAGGTTTGCTATCCACTTCTCGCAACGTTTCAAGAAAAATAACCTCTGTACCTTCTTCGATCTGAAGCTTTTCAGCGACTCCCCCCCTAGCGGGGATGATCTGTTTGCGTAAGACGCGACTTTGAGTTGTAACGCCCAGGCTCTCAAGGTTTTCGGTAAAACGAGTGTTGGCACCGATGACGTAATCAATAGAAGGCGCCAGAACAAAAGTGCCTTTACCATGCTGACGAATGACTAACCCATCCTCAACTAGCTCATCCACAGCGTGACGCAGAGTGTGACGGTTGACGTTGTAACGTTTTGCCAACTCAGCTTCAGTTGGAAGAATATCTCCAGCTTTGTAAAGGTTTTGAACTTCCTGACGCAGGGATTCGCTAATCTGTTTGTAAACAGGCAAAGAACCACTTCCACGATTAATCATTAGTGCAGACATCTAGACAACCTCAATTTAATGAGGGAACTTTAGGCTGGATTTATGACAGCTAGATTGCGGATAAGATTAAGCTTCTGTGAAACTTGTATTGCATTTCTGTTGCTTAGGTTCTGAACAGTTACGTTCAATAAGGGGTCTAGTGTTTTGGTCTGCTCTTGGCACAAAGCAGCCAATCGGCTGATTTTTCAGTTCCCATTTCATTTCAAATGAGAAATGACACGGTGGATCTGTTTTGTCCTATAGAGAGGATAGAAATACGCAAAATACTCGCCAAAACGTGGCTTTGCCATTACCATGCACTGCAAAATCATCTATAGAAGAACTACCCTATGCCACTTCCATCCTGCCCGAAATGCAATTCAGAGTTTGTTTATCAGGATCAGGAACTCCTGATCTGCCCAGAGTGTGCACATGAGTGGAACCCCTCTGAGGCTGACGCTGAAGAGGAGAGCCTGAAGGTCAAAGATGCCAACGGCACCCTGTTAGAAGCAGGTGATAAGGTTACCTTGGCAAAAGATCTTAAAGTGAAGGGTAGTTCCCTGGTACTGAAAATTGGTACCAAAGCGATGATCAGACGAATAGTTGAAGGGAAAGATCATGAGCTGGACTGTAAAGTTGATGGTGCCGGTGAGATGATGGTAACCGCCAAGTTTGTGAAAAAAGCCTGACAAACAGATCCTCTCAGCCCGGCTGAGGGCAATGAGGCTGGCAGTGCCAGCCTCTGGATATCACCTACCTTATCTCGATCACAACAGCCTCATTGCTCTTAAGCAAACTGTTATTGAAAATCCAGTAGCTCAACATCAAAGATCAGGGTGGACCCCGGCGTGATCACGCCTGCGGAACCGTTACCATATGCCAGGTCAGCAGGGATAAAAAAGCGGGTCTTTTCTCCGACTACCATCAGTTGTAATCCTTCGGTCCAACCTTTAATAACCTGATTAAGACCAAACTCTATCGGTTCACCTCGGTCTACTGAACTATCAAACACGGTGCCATCAAGCAGGGTGCCATGATAGTGCACTTTAACTTTAGAGGTGGCGTTAGGATGTTCTTCGCCGTGACCCTGCTCCAATACCAGATACTGTAGACCGGATTCTGTCGTTATGACCCCCTCTTTGTGCATGTTCTCGCTGAGAAAGTTCTCACCGCTTTGCAGGTTCAGTACAGCCTGTTTTTTTGCCGTTTGCTGGTTTTTAAACAGTAGAGCGATGATGCCAATAACCAGTAGCGCGAGGATGATCTTAACCATACGGGGTTCCTTAATGCTTTTTAGATGATTGGGTTATTAAAAACTATTTCCTATAAAACAGCTAGTTAGGAACGGGGTGAAAAATTAATTGAAAATATATTCAACTATTTTGCAATCAGACTGACTAAATATACGTCGTAATTATTGAGTGGCCGCTCATATGTGCCGCATGCAATGAAGCGTGTGGCATACCTAACTATCGCTTTATGCGGGGGAAAGAAAAATGAATAGCAAAACTCTGATTACAGCAACGTTTATCGGCTTAACAGCGGTCGCAACCACGGCTAATGCAGTGCCAGAAGCACCCAAAAACTGGGAGAAATGTGCTGGTATTGCAAAAGCCGGTATGAATGATTGTGGTGCGCTGGATGGTTCCCACGGTTGTGCAGGGCAGGCGAAGTCTGACGATTTGGCTACTGAGTGGGTGTATGTGCCTGAAGGGCAGTGTGCCAAAATTACCGGCGGTGTTGTCGCAAAAATAAAACCCGCCAAATAATCGCGGTAGTGACAATGACTGTTCGTGGTTGTCATGGCGCAGGCTTAGGCCTGCGCACACCTCACCTCAGGGATGTCATCAGAGACCAGCCTGATGTTCCCTGGTTTGAAGTCCATATCTGTAATTATTTGGGCGGCGGTTTAAGCCACGCACTCTTTGAGCAGATTCAGGAGCGCTACCCCTTGAGTTTTCATGGGGTAAATCTGAATCTGGCCGGGGTCGAGCCTTTTGATCCTGACTATCTGAAGCGCCTGAAGCAGAGGGTGGATCGATATAACCCTGTCATGGTATCGGAGCACGCCTGTTTCACCAGCCATCAGGGACATCTCTTTCATGATCTGCTGCCGGTGCCGTTTACTGAAGCAGCAGTGCTGCATCTGGCAGCACGTATCAGGCAGGTTCAGGATCTGTTAGGCCGTCAGATAATGATCGAAAATCTGTCACGCTACTTTGTCTATGAGGAGAGTGAACTGACCGAAGGGCAGTTCATGGCAGCAGTGTGCTCAGAGGCAGATTGTGGCTTGCTATTGGATCTGAATAACGCTTATGTCAATCAGCGTAATCTGGGTGAATCAGTCGAAGATCTGTTGAAAGAGCTTCCTCTTGATCGGGTAGGAGAGATTCATCTCGCCGGATTTGCTGAGCAGGATGGGGTATTGATCGATACACATGGCAGTGCAATCTGTAATGAGGTTTGGGATATTTTTGAGCAGTTTGTGCAGCTCAGGCCCAATATCCCAACCCTGATTGAGAGGGATAATAATCTACCTGACTTTAGCTCGCTTGAGCTAGAGCGATCAAAGGCCCAGCAGATACTGGATCAGGCCTCTCAAGATCAGCGGGCGGTGCTATGAAACAGACGAGCTATATAAAGAGTCTGAATCAGTTCGCAGAGAGGGTTCTGATTGGTGATCCCTGCGTAGCGCCCTACACCAATAACTATATTGGGGTACATGCCGCAGCGCTTGAAAACACATTTTTAATGGTCAAAGCGTTGCTAGATGAACCTGTTTTTGCCGCTTTAACCCGCGTTTATGCGCAGCATTATCCAGCCAGCTTGTGGGATCTGAATCGTTTTGGTGAACGGTTTTCGGAGTTTCTGCGGGCACAGGCGCAAGGACCTCGTGGTGATCAGGTGCAATGGAGATGGGTGGCATCGATCGCTGATCTGGAATATGCGATTGCACTGCAGTACTACGCTGATCTGGATCTTCAGGCGGGAGGAGATGTCATAAACGTTGCGGTGTGTGACCCAGAGGAGATGACAGAGGAGCGCTTGCTCTATCTAAATCAGCTCCATCCCTATCTTTCTGTATCAGTGGAGTGTGTTCATGCTCAGCAACTGGCCGTCTGGCGCCAGGGATTACAGGTGATCTTGGGTGCCCTGGACAGGGGAGAGATCTAATGGCTTGTGAACTGGATAATGCTCTGCTTAAGAGAGGATACCGGTCTGCCGTCTCCCTGAGGCCGAAGCCGCAACAGATGCGGTAAGAGGCTAAAGGTGTCGCTATGGGCGGAGAGGGGAGCTGCTATTTTCTCTGATCGATGGTGTCTGAGGGATATTTGACTAATTTTGTTATTCCAAACAAACGCGCTTCAATTTAAGGTATCACGCATATACGTGTTTGGAGTGATTATGAGTAGTGACAAAGGGAAGTTAATACACAGTTGTGAGATGCCTGTTCGTTGGGGGGATATGGATGCCTATGGACATGTTAACAATGCGATGTATCTGAGGTATCTGGAAGAAGCGCGAGTCCAGTTGATCGAGAAGATGAATGTAGTGATGGACCCTAACGGTCTGGCACCTGTGGTGATCAATGTTGGTTGCTCGTTCTTCAAACCGGTGGTATACCCCGATCAGCTTCGAATCGATTGCTACGTCAAAGACCCCGGACGCTCCAGCTTTATGACCACTTATGAGGTGTTCAGCGCATCTGACCCTGAAAATCCTGTCAGTGAGGGTTATGCTAAGGTCGTTTGGATCGATCACCGGACAGAAAAATCTGTTCCTTTACCTGATTCAGTCAGGGCGATGATTGAGTAATATAAACCGTGCGCCATCAGCGTGTGGCGCTGATCTTGCGAGTCGGGGTATAGCCAAATCCGTGGGGGGATGAACTTGCACGGCTACCCGGTTCAAGACTGACGATCGCCAGACTCAGGCAGAGATACTCATGTTGCCAGTGTTGGTAGTTTCGCTCCCACTCCTGTTTGAGTGTTTCGATACTTTTCTCATCGGCAAACAGATCTGCTTTCCGATCCTCTGCTGTAGAGAGTTCACCGCTAACCAGATCAGCAAAGGTCGGCATGTTGTTAGCGTACATATCGATGCTGAGCTTTTCTGAACAGTATTGCATCATCAGAGCACTCAAACGCTGGTGGCTGAGAGGGGCAGTAGAGAGTGATTCTACCATCTCAGTAATATCCGGCCGATAGCACTTAACCGTTCCATTCACAAACAGGACAGCAACCAGATGATTATCAATCCGGTAGAGGGTTCTGATTCTTCTCTGCATCCGCTGGGTATAGAGCGCATGGAGCCTTTCAGGTTGGTACTGTTTGAGCATCTCGAGATAAAACTTCTCCAACTGATACGGTGAGGAGGCTTTATCGATAAGGTCAAGCTGTTTCCTGATCGGTTCATCAATCAACACTTGAGTTAAAGCATCGTATTTTTCAACTGCTGGATCTAACGAAAACATGATGGTCCCCTGAAATACGAGAATAATAGATAAAGCAATCTCAGTGCCATCGGTTGTAACTTGTTGAATTTATGTACAGTAGTAGTGCGGCAGTTATCCTTATACAAAACAAAGTGGCAATGCATTGCCGCTCTGTCAGGCAGATGAAGGCCCTTCAACTTGCGCCAGCGGAGAATAGGTGTGGTTGTAGCCAAGGAGGTCAGCTAACGGCATAAAACGGAGATCCGTAATCTGGATGACTGTGGATACAAACCCCCTTCCAACTGACTATCCATACAGTTTATTTGAATAAGTTTGATTTTATGGCTCGTTTTACTGCTTAGAAGCGCTCGTTTTTATCCTTGCAATTCAGCCAAAACGATTAGATATTAATCACTTAGGGAATTCGCTGTGTGGAATAACGCGCACAGCCAGTCATCAAAGCGCGCATGCTCGTTTTTATCGGAGGAAAATGACGGTGCTGTCTAAAAACTATTTAGATTCAATATATTGCAGCATTTCATCCTTTTTCTCTTGGCAGAAAAACGCGCACGCTCGTTATTAAAATGTTATGCGTAAAAAGATCATCACATCGAGCTGATTATGGATAAAAAGAAATACCAAGGTTACATAAACAACTTCAGAAGAAGATTGGCGCAATATCTAAAGCCTGGCATTGGCTTACTATGCAATGTTTATCCTTCAGATGATGGCGGCGCAATTCTTGAGTTCGTTATTGGCGTTAATACCGAGAATGATGACCTTTATAAGGAAAGCAGTAAGACCTTAGGGGCAGCATTATCAAATATCGAACAAAGAGCATTTGGTGGAAATCTAGAAGGTTTTTCATTTGGTGGTACAAACACAATCCTTGAAAACGATCGAATAATTTACATTAAGGAAGCCAATCCTAATGAATGGAGTGATTCCGCAGCCGAGAGAGAAGTATCAGCACTAATATCTAATTCTCAGAGGGCCTCAAAATGAAAATAGGCCCAGTAGAAGGAACACCGGAAGAGGTAAACAACTTCTTTCAAAATAATGGACTCAACCCATTAGATTATTTTGAAAAGCCAGAATCTTCGTTACAAACCAGATGGCTTATCATTCCGGCACTGCTGTTTGTTGCTTCATTTGTACTGTTAGCACTTGTTGGAGATGACTACTCAAAAACAAAAGTTGTACTGTTTTTGTCCGGGTTTGCATCAAGTGTATGGCTAGCAGTTTGTGTACATATCCGTTTTAAAACAGCTTGGGGGGCCGGTGCAATTATCTTTGCTGGGTTGCTAATTATGCTTGTAGCACTTGGAGTGTTAGAGCCTAAACAGCTAACTGAGTACTATCAAAATGAAAAATCGCATAACAAGTAGCTCCACCGGACAAAATACTCGCTGCGCTCGCATTTTCCCGGTGAGCTAGGCGTTAATATCCGCTTTAGGTTCAAAAGCGGATTTATTCTGTCTGATTAAGTTTTATCTATTACGAAAAACGACAGTAGCTCGCTTAGTTTTAATGAGTGGTTATCCGGTTGATGGGTGAAATAAATTCACCTATCAACTGAAGATAGTTCGTTTGTGGTTAAGCGATATAGACTTTAGTATACAGCCTGAAATTTACAGGATATCACTAAGGAATATAGAGTATGCATAACCTAGGTACAGGCCCTTACATTGAAGAAGCACGTCAGTTACGTCGCGAGTTTACAGCTCAGATGATCCGTAATCTGTTCAAAACAGTGAAATCATTGTTGCAGGTTGAACTGCCGAAGTTTATTCCGGGACCACTGGCTCATCGTTAAGAGAGCCAGCCTTCCCGGCGGTGTAAGATAACCCTATCTCTTTTGAATCATCCCACCTCTTCAAGTTGCACTATCTGCCGGTCTCAGTGCCGGAAACCTGCCATCAGCGTCTGAAGTCTATGTGACAGCTCTGTTAACTGCTGACTTGCTTGCTGAATCTCGTGCGAAGCACTCTGAGTATCTTTAGCTTTTTCAGAGATAGAGATCACATTCTGGTTGATCGTATCCGCTACCACCGCTTGCTGCTCAGCTGCACTGGCTATCTGCAGGTTCATCTGTGAAATGGTGTTGGATTCCTGCGTGATTGAGCGTAGGGAGTTTCCTGAAAGCTCAGCCTGATGAGCACTTTTGTTCGCAGCGTCACGACTGTGTTCCATTGCATTGACTGCATTTTCGGCAGCGCTCTGCAGTTTAGTCACCACCTCTTGAATCTCTGTGGTTGCTGACTGGGTTCTGCTGGCCAGTTGACGCACCTCATCAGCAACTACCGCAAAGCCTCTGCCTGCATCGCCGGCGCGGGCGGCTTCAATGGCTGCATTCAGGGCAAGCAGATTGGTTTGCTCCGCTATATCGTTAATAACATTTAGAACTGTTCCGATGCTTTCACTGTCCTGAGCCAGCTGTTCCACCACGGTTGCTGCGCGTTCCAGCTCTCCGACTTGGGTGCCGATTGTCTCGATCGTGTTATTGACCTCTATATTGCCTTGAGCGGCAGAGCTATCGGCTGTACCTGCTGCTTTGGCGGCTTCCTGGGCGTGAGAAGCCACTTCATTGGCTGTTGCCGTCATCTCATTGATAGCCGCGGCGGCTTGTTCTGTTTCCGCTGACTGGAGTTCAATCGATTCTGCAGCACTCGTACTGATCAGCCGCATCTGCTCTGCTGAGTGGTTAAGTTCAGCGATGGAGCGGTTAACCCCAGTTACCGTTACCCTGATCTTGCTGACAAAGGCATTAAAACCTGATGCAAGGGTAACAAGCTCAGAAGCGCCTGATTCCTTAAGTGATACGCTAAGGTCGCCGTCGCCCTGACCGATCAGCTGTAGGTTCTCTGCAACATGGCGGATAGGGTAGACCACGGTGAAGATGATCACCCCCAGTGCCAGCAGGGCTACCAGAATTCCGGCACCGGCTGCGACAGCGATGAGCATTGATGAGGTTGTGACCAGTTCATCTACCTTGGAGACTTCTGCATTCACGAGTTCGCCACTTTGGGTTTCCATAATGGCCAATGTTTTGATCAGGTGATCTACGATCTGGCTGAGATTGTTTCGCTCTTCACGAAAGGTCATGTAATCAACGATCATCTGGCTGGCACGTTGATCGAAGCTGCCGTAATGTTTTTTCAGGGTGTCTGCAGATTTGCTCAGAGATGGGTCTGACATCGCCTGATAGGTTTGTTCGACGATCTGTGCCAGCAGTTCTCTGTCTGTTTTGATCTTCTTGAGCTGGGTGCTCATATCATTGGCAGAGAATAGATCCTGAAGAGAGGTGCTTGCCAGGATGATGTTCAACCGAACCAGATCTAGCTGGCTTTCGATCTGCTCCATTTGTGAGACATAGTTGACGTCATAAATGTTGTTGCTGATTAACTCCTGGATCTTATCCTGAGTGGCTGTCGTGTCATTCAACAGTGTCTGTATGTTCTGCTGCAGTTCAGACTTTTGCCCTTTTAGCTCTTCATGGCTGGAGAGAATAGAGAGTCGCGCACCGCGATACCGGCGGATAGCAGAATCGGTCTGTTTTAAGGTTTTTTCATCGATCAGACCTGTCTCTTTGATCGCTTTAAGGGCGGCTTTTGATTCCTTCTGATAGGCGCGCATCATCTTACGACTCTCCTGTTTTGAGATGTCGTTAGAGAGTATCCGCTCGGTCAGCAGCATTTCGCCCTGAAGGTTAATGGTGGTACGCATACCGCCGTCTGAAGTGGTGCGTGCATCGCCTGAGACAAAGAGCAGTGATTCTGAAACTTTGTTGACCCCGTATATCCCTGCTGCGCCACAGGCGACGAGTATGACAAGCATGGTGATGAAACCGATACCCACGCGGGCACCAATTGATATATTCATTAGATTTCCCCTAACACTAAGCCGTTATTATTATTTTTAATACTTACTTCTTAAGACGTAAGTTGAATAAATAATATATTAACCAATACCATAAATGATAGTGGCATTATCGGTCAGGGTGAGGGGTTAATTGGATCGCTGCATTCTCAGTCTGGCGGTCAGAATGATCGCTGCAGCGGTCATGATTCCTGCCATCAGGTAGCTATTAGAGAAGGAGTGACTCTGTTCGGCCAGGTACCCTGCGATGGTCGGTCCGGTAATCTGGCCGATACCAAAGAAAAAAGTAACGTAACCAAAAACTTTTCCAGCTTCGATCGGCGGGAGCAGGTCACTGACGGTCGCTGCGATAATGGCTGGAATACTGAAAGCGGTGAGACCAAACAAAACCATTGAGGCGAACAGGGAGAGTTGTCCCATCTCTGACGCCGCCAGCAGGTAGGAGCAGGTTTGCAGGGCAAAGACAGAAGCCAGACCGGCTTTACGTCCAAAGTGATCAGAAACCCAGCCAAAAAGAGCACCGGAGAAGATACTTAAGACACCGATAGCCATCCAGAGAAAGCCCGCTTTTGCCTGCGTGAACTGATATTGTTCAACCAGTGTCGTGACGATAAATGTTGCGTAGATCACGTAGGTGAAACCGAACATAAAATAGATTGAGCCGATATGCATAATCAATCTGCGCATATTAGCGGGAGCACGCTTTTCGGCGGCGCCGGGAGCGCCATCATTTTTCTCCTGATGGCCGAAGGCTTTTAATCCGAGTTCCTGTGGATTGTTCCGGATAAGTGCAGCGGTGATGAGTGCCGCAACGATGATCGCTATCCCAAATAATCCCCAGCCATAACGCCATCCATCTTGCAGCCAGTGTTGGTTTAACCAGGGGATCAGCAGGCCACTGGTAACAATACCCATTCCGTTACCAATGATCATGTAACCCGCAGCACGGCCTCTGTATTTTGGTGCAAACCAGTGAGCGACCAGACTCATCGCGGTAATGTTGGCCGCACCACTGCCGATGCCGGTGATAAAGTAGAGAGCGGTAATGATGAGATAGTGTTCACTCTGGCTGACAAACAGCATGCTGATACCAACCATCAGCAGGCCGGTGACGATCGATCTGCGTTCACCCAGGCGTTTGATCATCTGGCCGCAAATTAAGACGGCAAATAGATAGCCGATGAAATTTCCCGTGCTGATGAATCCCATCTGTGTGTAGCTAAGGGTCAGGTCATCACCCATAGAGGGAAGCAGCATGCCGAGTGCAAAGCGGCCCAGCCCTAAGCAGGAGAACAGGGTGAAAATGCCGGAAAGAATAATGATCCAGGCATAATGGATTTTGGAAATATTCATATAGGGCAGTCGGTCAACTAATTAGCATGTGAACTAAATATTTATTCTTCAGCGCTGCTAACCGCCTTAAGGTGATCGGATTTCAGGCAAAAAGATGGATCGAAGGATCATACAGGGAAGCGGGTGAGCGGGGAAATGTTTCTGTTAAGGGGTAGGGGAAAACGGGATCTGAATGGATCCCGTTTTAATGCGCTTATGCCTTGGAATCGACCATAAACGTAGCAGAACCAGTGGCTACCAGTTTATCGGCAACGGTAACATCGGTTTTGCATTTTACGCGACGGCGGCGTGTATCGATCTCTTCAACAGTAAGGGTCGCTTTCGCCGTATCTCCGATGAAGACTGGAGCGCGGAATTTGATCTGCTGATCGATGTAGATGGCACCGGGTCCCGGCAGCTTGGTTCCTGCTACGGTTGAGATCAGGGCAGCACTGAACATGCCATGGACGATACGCTTTTCAAACTGCGTTGTTTTTGCGTAATCATCATTGATATGCACGGGGTTTGTATCACCGGAAACGCCAGCAAAAAGGCAGACATCTGCATCAGTGATGGTTTTAGCAAAGCTGTCGCTCATGCCTACTTCAAGATCTTCAAGATAGTAGCCGTGTAGTTCCTGCATCGGGGGCACCTTAGTCATACTGATTGATCTGCGCATGATACGTAAACCGATATTACATAGCTATCTGATTCCCTGTTACGTAACAATTTGTAAGATTTTTTTATGCATCAATCTGGAGTTGATTTGGCGAGTAAAGCGCTTTGTTTTTACAGCTGAACTGTCAACTTGGCGCTATTTCCTGTATCTTACAGGGCTAATTTTTTCTAATGGATTTGAGACCCGTTTAACCATGATTATCAAGCCAAAAATTCGCGGTTTTATCTGTACTACGACTCACCCACAGGGGTGTGCGGCAAATGTTCGTGAACAAATCGAATACACTCAGAAAAAGGGTCCGATTGAGAACGGTCCTAAGCGTGTTCTGGTTGTAGGCGCATCTAGTGGTTACGGACTCTCATCCCGTATTGCGGCAGCTTTCGGTTCAGGTGCTGCTACGATCGGTGTTTTCTTTGAGAAGCCAGGTACAGAGCGTAAGCCAGGTACAGCGGGTTGGTATAATGCAGCAGCTTTTGATGCAGAAGCGAAAGCCGCAGGTCTGTACTCTAAAAGTCTGAATGGAGATGCGTTTTCTCATACAGCAAAAGAGAAAACGATCGAGCTGATTAAAGAGGAGATGGGTCAGGTTGATCTGGTGGTCTACTCACTGGCTTCACCGGTTCGTAAGATGCCGGATAGTGGTGAAGTGATTCGCTCCTGCCTTAAGCCGATCGGTGAGCCATACAAGTCTACCGCGATCGATACGAATAAAGATGTGATCATCGATGCTGAGATTGAGCCTGCTACTCAGGAAGAGATCGATGCAACGGTTACCGTAATGGGCGGTGAAGATTGGGAGCTGTGGATGAGCGCGTTGGGAGACGCGGACGTGCTGGCTGACGGATGTAAGTCTGTTGCGTACTCCTACATCGGATCTGATATTACATGGCCGATCTACTGGGATGGTGCTTTAGGTAAAGCTAAACAGGATCTTGATCGGGCAGCTAAAGCGATTGATACCAATCTGGGTGCCAAAGGTGGTCAGGCGAATATAGGTGTTCTTAAATCGGTTGTTACTCAGGCGAGTTCTGCTATTCCGGTTATGCCGCTTTATCTGGCTATGTGCTTTAAAGTCATGCGTGAGAAAGGTCTGCATGAAGGTTGTATGGAACAGGTTCAGCGCCTGTTTGCGACAGGCCTTTATGGTGATGCTGCGCAGATGGATGAGAGTAACCGTTTCCGCATGGATGACTGGGAGCTTAAAGAGGAGGTTCAGAATGCGTGCCGTGAGATCTGGCCGCAGGTAACCTCTGAAAACCTGTTCGATCTGACCGATTACCAGCTTTATAAAGATGAGTTTCTAAAGCTGTTTGGTTTCGGTGTTGAAGGCATCGATTATGATGCAGATGTTAATCCAGTAGCAGAGTTTGATGTTGCTGATATCTGATCCGATGAGATAGGTTGTTGAAACCGGAGTTTTTAAATGTAAAAACTCCGGTTTTTATTTGTAACTCTTTCTAACCGCACCATGCCATACCCCTCTTTCTCGATTTCCTGCCATTTATGATCAGTTCTAAGCGATTAACCCTCTGAGACGTAGGGCCTATCGGGCGTATAAGGGCACCTTTTAAAGCGGGTGAGCATTTTTCACTGGGCGACCCACCGGCTTTCTGGGAAAATGGCAGCTCATTCTATTCCTGAGTTAGCCAGCTTTATGATCCGTAAATCTCCAGATCTTTTCTCCTTTCCTAAATATTGGGCGGAATGTTACGCCCCTGCACCGTTTCTCCCTACGAGCAGGGAGGAGATGGATGCTTTGGGCTGGGACAGTTGTGATGTGATCATTGTGACCGGTGATGCCTATATCGATCATCCCAGTTTCGGGATGGCAGTCATTGGTCGTGTTTTGGAAGCTCAGGGATACCGGGTTGGAATCATCAGTCAGCCGGACTGGACTGATACCACTGACTTTATGGCGCTGGGGGAGCCGAACCTCTATTTTGGCGTGACCGCAGGTAATATGGATTCACTGATCAATCGTTATACCGCTGATAAGCGTATGCGACATGATGATGCCTATACAGCAGGTGGCATGGGTGGAAAGCGACCTGACAGGGCGGTCATCGTATATAGCCAGCGTTGTAAAGAAGCGTTCAGAGAAACACCGGTTGTTCTGGGGGGGATTGAGGCTAGCCTGCGACGTATTGCTCAATATGATTACTGGAGTGATAAGGTGCGTCGCTCCGTGCTGATGGATGCTACCGCTGATGTATTGCTTTACGGTAATGCTGAACGGGCAATTGTTGAGTTAACTCACCGATTGGCAGGCGGCGAAAAGATTGAGCAGATACAGGATCTGCGAGGTACTACGATCCTGAAGTCCTCACTTCCGGCAGATTATGTTGAAGTTGATTCAAGCCGTATTGACTGGCCGGGCTATATCGATCAGCTTCCGAATCCCTACGAGTATCACGATGTAGAGAGCTGTGATAAGAAGGATTCTTCAGCGACGGATGTGCAGCCGCTGAAAATTATTCCAGCCCCGCTTAAAGGCAAAGAGAAGCTACCGGAATCAACCTATATTCGATTGCCTTCATTTGAAAAGGTGTCTAAAGATCCGGCGCTTTATGCCCATGCTTCCAGAGTGTTGCATCAGGAATCAAACCCGCATAACGCCAGAGTGTTAGTGCAGAAGCATGGAAACCGGGAGTTGTGGGTGAATCCACCGCCGATACCTCTGTCGACAGAGGAGATGGACAAGGTCTTTGGGCTACCTTATCAGCGAATTCCTCATCCTCGATATGGGCAGGCCAAAATACCGGCATTCGATATGATTAAGTTTTCGATCAATATCATGCGAGGGTGTTTTGGGGGCTGTACCTTCTGCTCAATCACCGAGCATGAAGGGCGTATCATTCAGAGTCGGTCCCACGAATCTGTTATCAATGAGATAGAGGAGATTAGAGATAAAGTGCCTGGGTTTACAGGAGCTATCTCCGATCTGGGTGGGCCTACTTCGAATATGTATCATCTTAACTGCAATGATCCTGAGATTCAGGCATCTTGCAGGAAGTTGTCCTGCGTCTATCCGACGATCTGTAAGAATCTGGATACAGACCATAGCCCAACTACTGAGTTATATCGTAAGGCGCGCAAGGTCAAAGGGGTCCATACAGTATCGATCTCCTCTGGGTTGCGTTATGACCTGGCTGTTGAGGATCCGGAATATGTTCGGGAGCTAGTGACTTACCATGTAGGTGGGTATCTGAAAATCGCTCCTGAGCATAGTGAGGAGGGTACCCTCACCAAAATGATGAAACCGGGGATGGGTACTTATGACAGCTTCAAAAAAATGTTTGACCGTTTCTCCCGTGAAGCGGGCAAAAAACAGTACCTGATTCCCTACTTTATCGCTGCTCATCCAGGCTGTGAAGATGGCGATATGGTTAAGCTTGCGCAGTGGTTAAAGCGTAACGAGTTTAAGGTGGATCAGGTGCAAACCTTCTACCCTTCACCTATGTCTCTGGCGACAGCGATGTACCACTCAGATAAGAATCCGCTGAAAAAGGTGACATATAAGAGTGAGAAGCTATACACCCCGAAGAATACGGAGCAGCGTAAAATTCAAAAAGCGTTGCTACGCTATCATGATGCTGAAAACTGGCCACTGCTTCGAGAAAAACTACCCCAGTTGGGCTACGCTAATCTGATCGGGGAGGGAGAAAACTGTCTTGTCCCTGCGGAAGAGGGTGTGCAACCTAAAGGAAAAAAAGGAGCAAGAAGGCAGGAGAGTAGTGGTCGTGGTCAGCAGAGGAAAACCGCTGGGGCGCGTTCAAAAACATCCACTTCTCCAACATTTAAGAAGCCGGGCAAAAGTAAAGCTAAAAAACGTCAGCGCTCGTTAAAACCGAGATAGCTTAGCGTTTTTAGTCCGGTTTGGCCTTTGTTATGAGCGCACTATACTTATACCGTAAATTTGTCAGGTGGTGGTCATGTTGTATTTTGCGTATGGCTCAAATCTAAGTGTTCCGAGATTAAAGGCGCGTATACCCGGCGCTCAATTTATCGGAACCGGCTGTCTGGCGCAGCATCAGTTTCGCTATCATAAAAAGGGTAAGGATGGATCTGCTAAGGCCGATGCATTGTTCACCGGGCGTGATACTGACCAGATTATGGGTGTGATCTACCGGATCTCACCTCCAGACAGGCCTATCCTCTCAGCTATTGAGGATGAAGGTATTGGCTACGAGTCAAAATCTGTACTTATCTCAGGAGAGGATGGTGCTCAGGTAGAAGCATTTACCTATGTTGCATTGCATATCGACCGTAGTCTTCTCCCGTTTGACTGGTATCACCAGCACGTTCTGTTTGGTGCTAAGCGGGCAGGTTTTCATGAGGGGTATTTGGAGTTCCTATGCAGCCTACAATGTCAGATCGATCAGGATGATTCTAGAAGGGCTAAAGAGCAGTCTATCTATAACAGGAGGTAGATCTTTAGAATTCTTTATTTGCCCCCCTGAAGCGGAATCTGACTTGATTTAGAATCAATTATAAAATTTGCTGATGTCGGCCAAATCGATTGATAGAATAAGCGTAAGCAGAGCTTGTTGCTGTTTTAACTAACTCGTATTTCTGTTTGTTAAACAGAAAATTTATGGAGGGCTCACCATGACTGATACAGATAAAACCCATCCCAAATTTATTGAGGCCATGGAGAAGTTAACTGCAATGAGTGAGGAGGAGCGTTTATCCGAAGAGAATAAAGAACTCTTCGAACAGGCGATGAATTATGCGCCATTAGATATCCAGCCCAAACTGATCGCTATTCGTAAGAAATACGATGAACTACATTGAACTAATTCAGTTTCAAAACCTACAATGCCGCTTTTCAGCGGCATTGTCGTTTTAGACTAAATCATTAATTCCTCGAGTGATTCCTCTTCAAGAAACTCATCAGCGCTTATTGGGATAGGGATATTGTCTGTCTCATGCTCCTCATCATAGGCGAATCCAAAGCTGATACAGAATTCGTTAATATTATCGATGGACTGTTCATAACAGTGTTCAAGCGCGCCTGTAACCTCTTCATCATCTAATAAATTGAGATTGTCGAGTACTTCGCGTGTGACTGTGTAGCCTGCGGTGAAGCTTTCCAGCAACATATTGGAAAAGCGTTCAAGTAGAGTCTGTTCGCTTAATTGTGGGTGTTGCTCAGAAAATATGAGATATAACCCGGTTGCTGAAGCCGTAAGTTGATCAGCTATGCATACGGGTGATCGGTCGACGACCGGATCTAAACTTCCTTCTATGTTTAGATGACTGCATTCGATCATAAAAATTTCATTGAGTTGATCGATTGTTAGTTCGTGAAGCAGTTCTAATGCCTGGTGACTACTATCAGGTTCATTGTCCTGATCTGCCGGTATGAGTGCTGCTGCGGAAGTGTTTCGGTGTGTGGTTGTAGTAGTCATAATAGTCGAGCTTTTTTTAGGTGCAGCCATTACCTTATTAGCTTGTTGTTTGGAAAGTCGTCTATCCATAAATACCTCCACAATTTGAGGGGGCTCTCCATCACATTAAGTATTGAACAAATTAACGGTAGCTGACTGATTTTTATTCATCTGTATTTCGCCATGGTCTAAAAAAATTCAGCTAATGGCGTTCAATAGGCATGGAAATGTTGTTAAAACATGCTTCTTATAATTTTTTGAATAGCGTTGGCTATTGTATATACCGCAGGGTTTGGAAATAGGTGTAAAGATAGGTATGAAGCGTTTAATTATGTTGTTTATGGGGTTGTCGCTTGCTGGGTGTGGTTCTCTGGAGCCTTCTTCTTTGAAGCAGGTAGACACAAAACAGCGCACTGAAGGGGATATTGAGGCGTTTGTTCATTGGCCAGATCAGGTTAAAGAAACTTCAGGTTTGTCATATGGGGCGGGTCAGCTATGGACCATCAATGATAGCGGAGATGGGCCAATCTTATATGGCATCGATAAAAAGAATCAGGTGAGCAAAGTTGTCCATGTAGAGGGTGCTGAAAACATTGATTGGGAAGAGTTGGCTCAGGATGAGCATTACCTTTATATCGCGGATTGCGGTAACAATAGAGGAGATCGTGACCGTCTTCAGATATATAAAGTGTTGTGGTCGGAGCTCAGGCAGGTAGTAACTGGGGGTTCGGTCCCATCTGAAAAAATTGTATTTAGCTACGCAGACAAAGAGGGTGAGGTGAACAAGTATGCGCATAACTTTGACTGTGAAGCTTTAACAATCGTTAACGGTAAATTATGGCTTTTCACTAAAAATAGAGGTGATAAACAAACCAAGCTGTATCTGCTGGACACTAAGAGCGTCGAGCAGGAAATTTCACCTGTTGCATCCTATCCGGTTGAGGGATTAATAACCGCAGCAGATTATGATCACCAGCGGAAGCGCTTAGTCTTATTGGGGTATCAGAAAGGCGTTATTCTCGGGCAGTCATTTATCTGGACGATGCCGGTCAATGGATTGCCTGGTTGGGATCATGCTAAAAAAGTTGTTTTGAAACCTTTCGCGCAATGGGAAGCGATTTTGTGGGATCCCAAAGGTAAAGATGGGGAGCTTTTGCTGACAAGCGAGAAAAATCCTCTATTGGATGTTGGAATCGGTATCCTTCGGTTATCTGAGAATTAACCGATCAGGTATGGAGTCGTTAGCAGCCAATCCAGTATTCATCTATAATGGCGATCCTTTTTACGCTTTCTAATTATTAAGTTACGAATCATGTTGCAGATCTACAACACACTGACCAAAGAAAAAGCACCTTTCACACCTCTGGAAGAGGGGAAAATCAAAATGTACGTTTGTGGGGTGACGGTCTATGACCTTTGTCATATTGGTCACGCCCGTGTAATGGTCGCGTTTGATGTGATTACCCGTTTCCTCAGATCTCAGGGGTGGGATGTAGATTATGTACGTAACATCACCGATGTCGATGATAAAATTATTAAACGAGCAGCAGAGAATGGTGAGGAACCTCATCAGCTGACTGAGCGTATCATTGCAGCAATGCATGAAGATGAGGCCGCGTTATCCGTATTGCGTCCGGATCAGGAGCCGAGAGCGACAGCATTTATCGGCGATATTATCTCTCTTGTAGAAACCCTGATTGAGAAAGGTTTCGCTTATCCGGCGAGTAATGGGGATGTTTACTATCGGGTAGAGAAATTTGCTGAGTATGGAAAGTTAACCAATAAAAACGTTGATGAGCTGCGTTCAGGCGCGCGTGTAGAGGTTGATGAAGCCAAGGAAAGTCCGCTGGACTTTGTCCTGTGGAAGTCGGCGAAAGAGGGAGAGGTTAGCTGGGATTCTCCTTGGGGCGCCGGGCGTCCTGGTTGGCACATAGAGTGTTCAGCAATGTCTAAATGCTGCTTGGGTGATACCTTTGATATTCACGGTGGAGGCCCTGACCTGCCATTTCCGCATCATGAAAATGAGATCGCTCAATCTGAAGCAGCTAATGGCTGTACCTATGTGAACACCTGGATGCATGCAGGACCTGTTCGGGTGAACTCTGAGAAAATGTCAAAATCTCTGGGGAATTTCTTCACGATTCGTGATGTTTTGGATAAGTATAATGCTGAAGTTGTACGCTTTTTCCTTGCGCGCGTGCACTACCGTACCTACATAGATTACAGTGAAGATAGCCTTAAAGAAGCGCGGGTAATGTTAGAGCGTTTCTATCAGGCCCTGCGTGGTGTTGATGCTGTCGTAGGTGAGGTCGATAACGACTTTGATCAGCGATTCGTTGATGCGATGAATGATGACTTTAATACGCCGAAGGCGGTATCTGTCCTCTTTGAATTGGTTAATGAGTTGAATAAAGCCAGTCGTGAAGGCTCTGAGTCAGCAGGGCATCTGGCGGCTCAGTTGAAACGCCTGGGTGGTATTCTGGGACTTTTCCAGCAGGATGCAGATGCTTTTCTGAAGGGAGAGGATAAAGAGGGTGAATTGAGCAGTGCTGACATCGAGTTGCTAATCAGTCAGCGTGCTGAAGCGAAGAAGATGCGTGATTTCGCTGAATCAGACCGTATCCGCGATGAACTGGCTGAGCAGGGGATTATTCTCAAAGATAGCAGAGAGGGGACGACCTGGTTCAGGGAGTCTTAACCGCGATAAGATATTAAAAAAGGCGGCCTATAGGCCGCCTTTTTTAATGGATAATGCAGGCGTTAAGCTTCCTGTTTGTTGGCAGCTTCCAATGTGTTTTCCATTAGGGTAGCCACTGTCATCGGGCCAACACCACCAGGAACCGGTGTGATAAACCCGGCACGCTTTTCAGCTTCTTCAAAGCCAACGTCACCGACAAGGCGGCCATCTTCAAGACGGTTTATGCCTACATCAATTACGGTAGCGCCCTCTTTAATCCATTCGCCTTTTACCAGGCCAGGGATGCCTACACCGACTACGACGAGATCTGCACGTCTTACATGTTTTTCAAGATCGATAGTGAAGCGGTGGGTAGTAGTTACTGTACAACCAGCAAGGAGCAGCTCCAGAGTCATAGGGCGGCCAACAATATTAGATGCACCTACAACAACCGCCTCCATACCATGAAGATCCTGGCCAGTAGATTCCAGCAGCGTCATAACGCCTTTCGGAGTGCAGGGGCGAAGCACAGGCATCCGTTGAGCTAGACGACCTAAATTGAAAGCGTGGAAACCATCAACATCTTTCTCAGGAAGAATTCTTTCTAGAATCTCATTACCATCAAGATGATCAGGAAGCGGTAGCTGAACCAGAATGCCGTTAACTGAACTGTCACTGTTCAGCTCATCGACCAGGTCTAAAAGTTCCTGTTGTGTGGTTTCTGCAGGTAGGTCAAACGAGCGTGATTCGAATCCTACTTCACTGCAGGCATTCTTTTTATTCCGTACGTAAACCTGAGAGGCTGGATCTAAACCTACCAGTATAACTGCCAGGCAGGGGGCTTTTTTTCCGTCATTCACTCGTTGCTGTACACCTTCAGCAACACGACGGCGAACATCTGCGGCTATCTGCTTGCCGTCAATAATCTGCGCGCTCATATTAAAGGGAGATTCCTTTAGTAAAATTAACTGGTGTGAATTCTCTCATGGTTGGGGTAGAGCGCCAAGCGCCTTTTAATAATTAGGTTATTACGCCGTAAAAATGAGTTGAAAGGTGACATTGCTGAAGGATTAAGCAGGAAACAATTAATGGGATCAATAAGATAGAGGTTGATAGGGTATTTGCGCGTAAAATATTCAGTGCTGAATACTCCTTGATCAATCTAACTCTTTTATTTTAAAAGATAAAAAAAAGTGTTGACGCTGAAAAAAGGGGTGTATATTATGCGCACCTCCTTAAGGCGAGGCACTAAAAACGGCTATCTGTTTAAGTGATTCTGGCTTCAAGGTCTGACAAGTGAGTCGGGCGCCTATAGCTCAACTGGATAGAGCAACGCCCTTCTAAGGCGTAGGTTCCAGGTTCGAGTCCTGGTGGGCGTGCCATTTGTCAGAATTGAGAATTATGGTGGGTATAGCTCAGTTGGTAGAGCTCCGGATTGTGATTCCGGCGGTCGTGGGTTCGAGCCCCATTATCCACCCCATTTCTCAATTAAGATGCGGACGTGGTGGAATTGGTAGACACGCCAGATTTAGGTTCTGGTGCAGCAATGTGTGAGAGTTCGAGTCTCTCC